>CAVZNF010000004.1:0-375224 GCA_963776565.1 uncultured Gaiellaceae bacterium | reverse complement strand
GACCTCCGGCTTGCAAAGCCGGCGCTCTCCCAGCTGAGCTAACGCCCCAGGAACCCTCAGTCTAAAGACGTCATTGGCCGGGCGAGCCGCCGCGGAGGCCCCGGTGCTCGAGAGCGCGGAGGCTGTCGCCGAAGCCGTGCTCCTTCGTCGCGTCGCGCGTCTCGCGCTCGAGCCGCCGCAGGCGCTCGTCGAGCTCGTCCATCTCGGCGCGACTCGGGATGACCGGGCCGACGTCGACCGGGCCGGACAGCACCTTCTCGGCGAGCGCTGTCTCGCGACTCGCGAGATCGGCGCTGCGCGCTGCCAGCTCCGCCTGCGTTCGTGCGAACGCCTTCTCCGCCTCGTGCAACGCACCGAGGCGCTCCTCGATGTGTTTTAGGCGCTCCTCGGGCGTCTCGGCGGCGCTGGCTGCCCGGCGAGCGAGATCCGACTCCATCTTCAGAAGCGCGCTCTCGCGTGCCCCCAGGTCGCGCTCGCGGCGATTGAGCTCCTGCGCGTGCGCTGCGAGCCCCACCTGCGCGTGCTCGACGGCGGTGTCGTCTGGCTTCGACGCCCGACCCGAGTTGCGACCGACGCGGCCGATGGCGTCCGCGAGCTCGCGCTCGCGTGCCTCGACGGCCGCGACGCGCTCCGTCAGCTCGAGTCGAAGTCGCCCCAGCTCCTGCTCGGCGGCGATGCGGATCGCGCGCAGGCGCTCGTGCTCGGTCTCGATCGAGACCGGCTCGTTCTTCTGCTTGCCGAACAAGGCCACGCGTCGATGATATGCGCGGGCCGCTCGTTCTCCTGCTTCGGGCTACGCGGCGCGCTCGAGGCGCTCTTCCGCGCGAGCGCGGCGGACGATCTCCTCGCGCTCGCCGAAGCGGAGCCGGGCCTTCTCGACGCGAAGCGTCTGCCAGAGCTGCTGCAGACGTTCGTCGAGCTCCTTGATCTGGCCCTGAACGGACGTGTCGAGCCCCTCGGAGAGGTGCTGCCACAGCTCCTGGCGCTCCTCCGAGATGCGCTCGATCTCGATATGTAGCTGATCGGGTGTCATCGCGTGTTGCAACGCGTATACCCCGAATCGCATTCCCTCACTCATATCCGAGCTCGGCGAGCCGATTCTCGTCCAGGCCGAAGTAGTGCGCGAGCTCGTGCAGCACGGTGATGCGGATCTCGCTCCTGAGCTCAGCGGGATCCGGAAACGACTCCTCGAGCGGGATGCGGTAGATCGAGATCGTGTCGGGCGCTAGGCCCGCCATGTCGCCCCGCTCAGGAAGTGGCACGCCGTGGTAGAGGCCGAGCAGGTCGGGGTCGTCCGGGTTCTCGTCCTCGACGACGACGGCGATGTTCGTGAGGGCCGCGGCGAGCTCGGGCGGCAGCTCGTCGAGCGCCGCCTTCACGTTGTCCTCGAACGTCACCGGATGACGAGCGCCATCAGCGACTTCTGCGTGTGCAGCCGGTTCTCGGCCTGCTCCCACGCGAGGCAGCGCGGCCCGTACAGCACGTCGGCGGTGATCTCCTCGCCGACGTGGGCCGGGAGGCAGTGCATCGCCACCACATCGCGATCGGCGAGCGCGAGCAGCGAATCGTCGATCCGGTACGGCTCGAGGTCACGGAGGCGCTGTTCGCGCTCGGCGTCCTGACCCATCGAGACCCAGACATCGGTGTAGAGGGCATGCGCGCCTCTAGCGGCTTCGTGTGGATCCGTCACGAGCGTGACCGTCGCGCCGTTCGCTCGTGCATCCTCCGCTGCTGCTGCGAGGAACTCGGCGCGTGGCTCGTACCCCGCCGGCGTCGCTGCGACGAAGTCCATCCCGAGCCGCGCGGCGATGCGCATGAGCGAGTGGCACACGTTGTTGCCGTCGCCGACGTAGGCGATGCGGAGCCCGGCCAGCCGGCCGAAGCGTTCTCGCAGGGTCATGGCGTCGGCGAGAGCCTGGAGCGGATGGGTGTCGTCGGTCAACCCGTTGATGACGGGGATCGACGCGTGCTCGGCGAACTCCTCGACTTCCGCCTGGTCGAAGGTGCGGATCATCAGGGCCGACAGGAAGCGCGAGAGCACGAGCGCCGTATCGCGGTACGACTCCCCGCGGGCCAGCTGCAGCTCGGCGGCCGGGAGGAAGAGCGCCATGCCGCCCAGCTCTGCGATTCCGACCTCGAACGCGACCCTCGTCCGCGTCGACGGCTTGTGGAAGATCAGGCCGATCGTCCTTCCCGGGAGAACGCGCAGCTCCGGACGTCGCGCGCGCTCCGCCTTCAGCTCGTCTGCGAGGTCGAGGAGCGTCTGCAGCTCGTCGCGCGACCAGTCTGCGACACGCGTGAAGCTCCGGCCCTTGAGATCGTTCGGTACGCCCGCCAAGGCGCAGATGCTAGAGCCGCGCACGCTAGAGTCGCGTCATGCCGACCTTCGCAGAGGCCCTGAACGGTCAGATCGGGTACGAATTCGCCGCGTCGCAGCAGTACATCGCGATCGCGGTGCACTACGACGCCGAGAACCTGCCGCAGCTCGCCGCGCACTTCTACCGCCAAGCGGTCGAGGAGCGGAACCACGCGATGATCATGGTGCAGTACCTCCTCGATGCCGACGCGACCGTCCAGACGCCGGGGGTCGACGCACCCCAGACCGATTTCTCCGACGTCGTCGCGCCGGTCGCTCTCGCCCTCGCGCAGGAGAAGCGCGTCACGGAGCAGATCGTCGAGCTGGTCAAGCTTGCGCGCGAAGAGGGCGAGCTCGTCGGAGAGCAGTTCCTCCACTGGTTCCTCCAGGAGCAACGCGAGGAGGTCGCGTCGATGACCGAGCTGCTCGCAGTCGTCGAGCGGGGGAAGAACGACCTGCTGAGCGTCGAGGAGCATCTGAGCCGCGCGGCGGGCGGCGCGAATCCGCTCGAGGCGGGCGCTCCGCCTGCTGCCGGCGGCGCACTCTAGGGGCTCGGCGTGCGAGAGATCCGCCTGCGGACCGCGCGGCGGAGCCATGTCCTCGACATCACCGGTGAGGTTCGCGGAGCGGTCGGCGACGAGCGAGGCTCCGCAGTCCTCGTCTACGTGCCGCACACGACCGCAGGCGTGACGATCAACGAGCACGCCGATCCGGCAGTCGCGCGGGACTTCGAGGCAGCTCTCGAGCGCATGGTCGAGGACGGCTGGCCGTGGGAGCACATCGAGCCTGGTGAGGAGAACGCGCCGACGCACGTGCGCGCGGCACTCATGGGATCGAGCGTCGTGGTGCCGCTGCGCGACGACGGGTCGTTGGCGCTCGGCACGTGGCAGGGGATCTTCTTCTGCGAGTTCGACGGGCCGCGCGACCGAACCGTCTACGTGAGCGTCATGGCGTAGTCAGTGATCGAGGTCGAAGGTCTCACGAAACGGTACGGCTCGACTCTCGCGGTCGACGATCTCTCATTCACGGTCTCACCGGGGACAGTCACCGGCTTCCTCGGCCCGAACGGAGCCGGAAAGTCGACGACCATGCGGGCGATTCTCGGCCTCGTGCATCCGACCGCGGGGAGCACGGCGGTCCTCGGCGTGCCGTACCGCGCGCTCGACTGGCCCGTCAAGCAAGTAGGAGCGCTCCTCGAGACCTTCGACGCGCACCCGGGCAGGTCGGGTCGAAATCACCTTCGCGTGCTCGCGGTGGCGGGACAGATCCCGAGGTCACGGGCCGACGAGGTGCTCGACCTCGTCGAGCTGGGAGGTGCCGGCAGGCGGCGTGTGAAGGGCTACTCGCTCGGCATGCGGCAGCGGCTCGGTCTCGCCGCGGCGCTTCTGGGCGATCCCGAGGTGCTCGTGCTCGATGAGCCTGCGAATGGCCTCGATCCGCAGGGCGTCCGCTGGCTCCGCGATTTCCTCCGCTCACTCGCGGGCGAGGGGCGGACGATCCTGGTCTCGAGTCACGTGCTCGCGGAGGTTGCACAGACCGTCCACGAGGTCGTGATCATCCATCGGGGCCGTCTCGTGCGACACGCGGCGATGGCGGACGTCGAGTCCATGGCGGCGGGGGCAACGATCGTCAGGTCCCCTGATGCGGCGAGGCTCGGGTCTCTGCTGGCCGACGCCGGAGTCGAAGTCCACGCCCAGGGCGACGGGCGGCTGGCTGTCAGTGCGGAGCCGGAACGTGTCGGCGAGATCGCCGCCGCGCACGGCGTTGTTCTGCACGAGCTGATGGCGCAGCGGGCGACGCTCGAGGAGGTCTTCCTCG
The DNA here is from genome assembly GCA_963776565.1 of uncultured Gaiellaceae bacterium. Lineage (GTDB taxonomy): Bacteria > Actinomycetota > Thermoleophilia > Gaiellales > Gaiellaceae > GMQP-bins7. Next base: position 371,050 of record CAVZNF010000004.1, on the reverse strand, counting down.
AGCTGACCGGCGAGCCCGGGGAGCGTGGCGCGTGAGCCGGTTGTTCGCGGCAGAGCTCCTCAAGCTCACCACGCTGCGGTTCACGTGGGGCTTCTGGGCCCTGGGGCTGCTCTTCGCCGGGCTGGTCACGGCCGGGAACATCGGCGGCACCGAGAGCGGAGATCGGCTCGACCCGGAGTTCCAGTTTCGGATCCTGCTGGATGGCGCTCTGCCTGCCTCGATCCTTGCGCTGCTCATTGGGATCGTCCTGGTGACGAACGAGTTCCGTCACGGGACGATTGCCCGCTCGCTGCTCGCGACGCCCAGGCGCCCCCGTTTCATCGCAGTCAAGCTCCTGGCGGGGGCGGCAGTGGGTGCTGCTCTGATGCTCGGAATGCTGGTCGTGATCGTCGTGACGGCGGTCATCTGGCTCGGCATCCTCGACGTGCCTCTCGCGTTCGGCGAAGGGCTCGACGGCTTCGGCCGCGCACTTCTCGTCGCCACGCTCGCCGGGATCTTCGGGGCCGCGATAGGCGGCGCCGTCCACTCTCAGGTCGCCGCGTTGGTCGGCGCGCTCGTCTGGATGTTCGTGCTCGAGCCGATCTGCTGGGTGATCCTGGGCCTTCTCGACCTGGACGGAGTGGCCGAGTATCTCCCGGCCGCATCGCTTGGCGGGACCGTCGACTCCACCGGAGAAGGTCTCTCGTGGGCACGCTCGGTCGGTGTGACCATTGCTTGGGCCGGCGTGGCGACTGTGCTCGCGGTGGTGCGGACGAACAGGCGGGACATCACCTAGACCGCCGCTACGCTGGGTGCCGTGGCTGCGCCCGTTCGGAAGGGAGAGGAGCTCGAGCTCCGGATCGACTCGCTCGCCTTTGGCGGGAGTGGCGTCGCGCGTCACGATGGATTCGTCGTCTTCGTCCGGGGTGGCGTGCCGGGAGACGACGTCCGCGCGCGGATCACGAAGGTGAAGCGCGGCTTCGCCGAGGGAATCGTCACGGAGCTCGTCCACTCCAGCGACTCGCGTGTCGCCGCGCCTTGCCGGCACTTCGGCGTCTGCGGCGGTTGCCGCTTTCAGGACCTCGCGTACAGCGTGCAGCTCGCCGAGAAGGAACGGCAAGTGCGCGACGCCCTCGTGCGCATCGGGCGTTTCGCCGAGCCGCCGCTCGATCCGATCGTGCCGGCCGCGTCGCAGTTCGCGTACCGCAACAAGCTCGAGTACTCCTTCACGTCGGGCGAGGACGGGGTCGATCTCGGCTTCCACCGCGCCGGCCGGTGGGACGAGGTCATCGGGATCGAGGAATGCCTGCTGACGACCGACGTCGGCAACGCGATCCGGCTTGCCGTTCGCGCGTGGGCGCGCGAGGAGCAGCTCGAGGCCTACGACCAGGAGAACGGATCCGGGTATCTCCGCCATCTCGTCGTGCGGGAAGGGCGGAACACGGGGCAGGCGCTCGTGGTTCTCGTGACGGCTCCCGGCGAGCGCTTCGAGGCGGGCTACTTCGTGGACGTGCTGCGACGATTCCCGGAAGTCCGCTCGATCCACTGGGCGATCAACGACACGCCGGCCGAGCAGACGAACCTCCCGACCAAGCTGCTGTGGGGCACGGACGCGATCGAGGAGGAGCTCCTCGGGCTGCGGTTCCGCGTTCGGCCGTCGGCATTCCTCCAGACGAACACGGAGATGGCCGAGCGGCTCTACGAGCTCGCGCGCGAGTACGCAGGCCTGTCGGGGGAAGAGAACGTGTTCGACCTCTACTGCGGCACGGGAACGATCGGACTCGCGCTCGCGAGAAGCGCGGGTGCGGTCTGGGGGGTCGAGATCTCCGAGGAAGCCGTCGCATGTGCGATCGAGAACGCCGAGCTCAACGGCATCGACAACGCGCGGTTCTTCGCCGGGAACGTCGGTCAGTCGATCGAGGAGCTTCGGGAGGAGGCGGGGCATCCGGACGTCGTGATCGTCGATCCCCCGCGAGCGGGTCTCGCCGGGAAGGCGCTCCGGCGAACGGGGGCGCTCGGCGCCTCACGGATCGTCTACGTCTCGTGCAATCCGACCACGCTCGCCTCGGATCTCCAGGTGCTCCGTGACGAGTACGGCTACGTCCTCGAGCGCTGCCGGCCCGTCGACATGTTCCCGCACACGCCGCACGTCGAGTCCGTCTCCTTGCTCAGCCTGGCTCCGTAGAGCCCGCGCGCGCACGGCGGACATCGCGCCAGAGCAGGTCGGCGTTCGGGACGAGGAAGCCGAGGCAGATGGCGGGTAGCGCCGGAAGGCCTGCAATGCCGTCCCAGGACCAGACGAGGACGAGTGTCGCGGCGAGGCATGCGCTCATCCCGACCCACGTTGCGGCGACGCGAAGTCGGAAGCGGTCGGCCGCGGCGAGGAACAGCGAGAAGAACACGACGTCCGGCGGGCCGAGATTCACGGTTGCCGTATCGCCGGGTGTCGGGAAGGCGATCGAGACCTGCTCGAAGATCCCGGGTCGCTCCTCGACGACGTACTCCGTCGGACCGGCGGCGACGGACCAGATGTCCACCCACGGGACGAGCACCGCGACGAGCGCGATCCACCAGAGCTCCTCGAAGAGCGTGAGGAACCAGAAGCCCGCGAGCGCGAAGCACGCCAGCTTGGCGACGTTGGCGGTCGCTTCGGCTCCGACAAGCGTGAGAGCGACGGCGAGGACTCCGGCTGTAACCGCGAGCCCGATGAGCCGCAGCGACCGCAGCCGAGCGAGCGGGAGTGCGAGCCAGATGGCGGCCGCGAACGCCGGGAAGACGACGACGGCATGGAACGCGATGTCGATTCCGGACGGCAGACCGGGGAGGCGACCGGCGATCGCGCCGTACACGGCGAGGACGACGAGGAGCTCGCGCCGAGGGCAGCCGCGGCGCGGACCGCCAGCGGCTCGAATACTGGACGGCTGCTCCGCCCACCATGGGCCGAGCGCCTTGAAGGCGTTCCAGAAGGCCGTCTTCGCGGGCGCCTCGTCGAGCGCCTCGTCGATGTCGGGGGTGACGAGCGCCTCGATCGTCGGCGTGTATCGCTGGATCGCTCCGGCAGCCTGGGGATCGATCCGGTCCGACAGCGGGAACGCGAGATCGTCCACGAACGCGACGCAGCGCTCGCCCATCGCTACGACGAGCTTCGGCTGGACGATGTGGAGCTCGCGAGCGAGCCAGTCCGCCGCGTCGGCGGGGTCCTCGGTCCCGAACTTCAGGCAGTTCGTGCCGTATACGGCCAACGGGTCGACGTGAAGCCGCTGCAACGACTTGAGCACGGCCTGTCCGGAGCGGCCGAAGAACGCGACGCCCTCCTGGATCTCCGCCGGCTGCGGAGAGAACTTCAGGAGCATGACGTCGGCGAGTGGGTGACCCGAGCCGACGACAGGAATGCGCAGCTCGTCTCCGGCGCGCGCCAGCTCGTCCCCGAGCTCGTTGATCTCGGAGATCGCCTTGCGCAGATACCGCTCGTAGATCTCGTCGGTGGGCACGGACGCGGGCACGGAGTCGGAAGCACCCTTCTCCTTCAGAGGACCCTTTCCTTGACCTGGGCCATCCACTTGAGGGATTGCAGGTACGCGAGCGACTTGGGGCGTCGCAGGATCTCGGCTGTGCGCAGCGAGAGCAGGAACTCCTCCGGCCCGTCGAATCGGCGCATCTGGACGGCTCCGGTTCCAACCCCCTGGAGAACGTGTGCGTCCGAGCCTGCGCCCTGGAGCAGCCGGTACTTCCGCGCGAAGCGCAACGCCTCGTCGTTGAACGAATCGCGCAGAAGCCTCGCGTTGTAGACCTCGAGCACGTCGATCTCGGCGAGGTGGCGATGCACGGTCGCCGGATCCGGGATGGAGTGCATGCGATCGAATGGGTGCGGGAGGTAGACGAGGCCGCCCTGCTCGCGGATCGCGGCGATCGTGTCGGCGAAGGTCATGCCGCGCGGGATCTCCTCCTCCAGGAAGAGGCCGATGACCTCGCCCTGGTCGTCCGTCTTCACCTCCTCGCCCGGAACGACGATCAGTTCGCGGCTGCGGGCGATCTCGACTGCCTCGAGCGCGCCGCCGAACACGTTGTGATCGGTGACCGCGATACCACCGAGCCCGATCGCCTCGGCGTGGTCGACGAGCTCCTCCGCGGGGATCGAGCAGTCGTGCGACCAGTCGGTGTGCATGTGGAGGTCGATCGTGATCCAGTCGCGGTCGGCAAGCGGATCGACGTCGGCCCGGGGCCGAGCACGGCGCTTCCGCGTCAGTCGGGTGTAGATCTCGTCGAGCTCATCCGCAACCGCGTCGAAGCTCTGTGTCTCGGCGCGGCTCCTCGCTGCCTGCGCCTCGAGCGAGCGCTGTTCGGTATCGCGAGCGAGTCGCGCGACGCCGGCGACCGTGTCCTCGTCGTGGCCGCCCACGACCGCTGCGCCGCTCGCGGCGGCTTCGAGCGCCAGGCGGTCCTCACCTCCCGGCGCAGGAACGAAGATCGCGGCAGGTCCGAGTGCGTCGAGTCGTTGCTGAAGCGTTCGTGCGGCGCGCACGCGGACACGGCCACGCACCGATCGCGGGATCGCGGGGCGGAAGCCGAGGGGCTTCGTGTGCATGAGCGTGGCTTCCCAGCCCGGGAGCTCCGCCAGGAGCCGAAGCAGAGCGCGCGTCGTCGCGCGACCGGCAACCTCGAGCTCGATGGCGATCACGTCTCGCTTCGGCGTCGGGGTGAACGCGCCGAGGTCGAGGCCGAGCGGAACGATGGTGTACTCGCCCTCGAAGCGGTCGCTCGCCGCCTCCGCGGTCTCCTGCGAGGTTGCGAGAAGCGCGTCGACGCGCGCTCGAAGGCGGTCGCGGCGGGAGCGTCTCGCGGGATATCCGAGCCGGTCGACCGAGAAGAACGTCGCCGCTGTGAGCGCGTGCGTCGAGTCCAGCGCGAGGTAGGACAGGCTGGGGAGTCCCGGCTCGAACCCGTGCACGACGTCGAAGCGGCCCTTGGCCAGCGCGAGGCGGAGGTTTGCTCGCACGGCGACCGGCACGCCCATGTTCGTCCGTCGCGAGAGTGGGATCGACGGGCCGACGGCGATGACCTCTGCATCGTCGCCGCGCTGGAGCGCTCGGCGCCCAGCCAGGAGGTCGCGCGCGCGAGACGACGGCGCCAGGACCGTCACCGCATGGCCGCGCTCGCGGAGCGCTTTCGCTGCACCGTCTACGTGCGCGTTGACCTCGTGCGGCTGCGACCACGCGAACGGCGTGACGAAGCAGATGCGGAGACTCACCTTTCGCAAGTTACAACGCGCACCTTGGCAGGTCGACGACTCGGCGCCACGCCTGAGCTAGACGCGCCGTCGTAGCGCGAGCCGCTCGCCGCGCTCGAGGCGCAACTCGATGCCGTCCGACGAGCGCATCGCGACGAGCTCGATGCCGTCCAGTTCTGCGAGGACCCGGGACGTCTCCTGGCTGCCGGTCGACGTCATGCGCTGCAGGATCGGGACGAGGAAGTAGGCAAGTCCCGTGAGTATCCAGAGGATCGCGACGATCTTGATGAACGCTTCGTCATCGGGCTCGGCCCAGATGCCTGCGATCGAGACGATCGCGGCCGATCCCGCGAGAGCGCCAGCACCCCAGGCCAGGCGAACGAGAGCCTCGCGACGTGCGAGCAGGAGCGCTGTCGAGGAGACGAGCGCCGCCAGCAGCACCAGAACCGACGACCAGCCGAGCTTGCTCGCCGGCTCGTTCTCGCCCTCGAACACGAACGACCAGATCGCCCAGAGCACCACCGCGAGCCCGGCCGGGCCGACGGCGGTGACGATCCAGCCAAGGATGCGCGCACTGCCTCGGTCGACGAGTGCAAGGCCCGCCAGCGAGGTCCCGCCGGCATAGAGAAGCGCCGCCAGCGTGATGAGAATGCGGCCGTCGGTATCGGAGAAGTCACCCCGTACGACTGCGGCCAGAGCGATCAGCGCGGCGACGACGAGCGCCGCCGCCGCGCTGATCCAGAACGTCCGGACGAGCCGGCGTCGGGTCACGCCTTCGCTGCCGCCTTCTTGGCCGAGACCGCGTTGCGGACGATGAAGCGCTCGATGTCCTCGCGCGCCTCGTCGTCGCGGAGCTGCTTCGGCGGTGACTTCATGAGGTACGCGCTGGGCGCCTCGAGCGAGCCCGAGATGCCGTTGTTCAGCGCGAGCTTTGCGAGCCGGACGGCGTCGATGACGATGCCGGCCGAGTTCGGCGAGTCCCACACCTCGAGCTTGAGCTCGACGTTGAGCGGCACATCCCCGAACGACGAGCCCTCCATGCGGATGTACGCCCACTTGCGGTCGGTGAGCCACGGGACGTAGTCCGACGGCCCGACGTGGACGTTCCTGTCGCCGATGTCGTAGTCGAGCATCGACGTGACTGCGTTCGTCTTCGAGATCTTCTTCGATTCGAGCCGCTCACGCTCGAGCATGTTGAGGAAGTCGGAGTTGCCGCCGACGTTGAGCTGCATCGTCTTGTCGAGGTGGACGCCGCGGTCGCCGAAGAGCGTCGTCAGCACGCGGTGCGTGATCGTCGCGCCGACCTGCGACTTGATGTCGTCGCCGATGATCGGGCACCCGGCCTCCTCGAAGCGCTTCTGCCAGTACCGCTCGCGTGCGATGAAGACGGGCATGCAGTTCACCATCGCGACGCCGGCCTCGAGGATCTGCTCCGCGTACCACTTCGTCGCGGCCTCGGAGCCGACCGGGAGGTAGTTGACGACGACGTCGGTGCCGGTCTCCTTCAGGATCCTCACCACGTCGTCCGTCTGACCGGGTGCCTTCTCGACGACCTGCGAGAGGTACTTGCCGATGCCGTCGTGCGTCATGCCACGCGAGACCTTCACGCCAGTCTTCGGTACGTCCGAGAACTTGATCGTGTCGTTGGGATGCGCCCAGATGGCGTCTGCGAGGTCGACCCCGACCTTGCCCTTGACGACGTCGAACGCCGCGGTGAACTCGATGTCCGAGATGTGGTAGCCACCGAGGTCGACGTGCATGAGACCCGGAACCGCGTCGTCGGGTTTCGAGTCCTTGTAGTACTCGACTCCCTGCAGGAGCGAGTTGGCGCAGTTCCCTACGCCGATGATCGCGACGCGCACCTTGTCCTTCGCGCGTGCGCCGTTCTTCGAGCCATTGGTCGATGGCATGAGTTCCTTTCCCTTGCGATTGCTCTGAGTGGGGACGCCGAGCCCGTCGGCCAGCGCGGCGAGGATGACGTCATTCGCGTTGGAGCCGCGACGCGACGCCTCCGCATGGATCGCCTCCTTCAGCTCCTGAGGTACGCGAAGCAGGAGGACGGGGCTGGAGCCTGCTAGCACTTTGCGGCGGCGACCGGTCGGCGTGTACGCGACGACGAACGCGTCAGCGAGGATGCCGACGGCGACGTCGTTGACGTTGGAGCCGCGGCGAGCGGTCTCACGCACCAGAGACCCCTTCAATGGAGGAGGCATCCTGACGAGGATGCCTGCGCGCTTCTGAGAAGTGCTAGCAGTCAAACTGCTAGCAAAGTATCACGCCTCGGCAAGCTCCCGCAACTGGCGCCGCACGAAGAGCATCCGCTGGACGACCGTGATCCACGCGAGCGCGGCGAGGACATAGATCGGCCACTGCAGCAAGCCCCACGGTGCGAGGAACAGGCCGACGGAGATGAGGGCGACGCGCTCGACGCGCGAGCCGAAGCCGACGTCGGCGCGGAGGCCGAGCGCCTCGGCCTTCGCGCGCGTGTACGAGACGAGGAACGATCCGATCACGGCGGCGAACGTCGCGACGAGCGCGATCTCGTTCCCGTCGCGCATGAAGACGAGCCCGATGGCAGTCAGCATGGCGGCCTCGCCCAGCCGGTCGAACGTCGAGTCGAGGAACGCGCCGAAGACCGTTCCCTTGCTCGCGGCCCGAGCCAACGCGCCGTCGAGGATGTCGGCGACGGAGCCCACCACGAACAGAAAGCCGCCGAGCCAGAAGAAGAGCTTCTCGTTTCGCTCCTCGAAACCGACGAGCACGGCGCCTGCCAGGCAAAGCGAGACGCCTGCGAGCGTCAGCATGTCCGGGGTCAGCTTCGTCTTCGCGACCCCGCGCATGGAGCGCTGGAGGATCTCCCGGGCGGCCTGCGTGTACTCCTGCTTGACGCGGTCGAGCTGGCTGACCCGCGGCTCGGGCGCGGGTTCCTGATCCGTCACGCGGGCCGCGGGCGGAGCAAGCGAGTCCGGCTGAGCACAAATCCGGTCACGATCGCGAGCACGAAGCCCGCGACGACGTCGAGCCAGTAGTGGTTTCCGGTCGAGATGACCGCGAACCCGACCCAGATGGGCCACGCGAGCCAGAGGGCCTTCGCAAGCTTCGATCGCACGACGCCGAACATCACGATCGCGACGATCAGCGCATCCATCGAGTGCAGGCTCGGCATCGCGGCGTACGGGTTGGCGGCGAATGCGATGAGGCCGCTGTCGTGGTTGATCGACGAGAACTGGCCGAGCGTGTCGACGAAGCCCCACTCCGGGAACATCCGCGGCGGTGCAGTCGGCATCAGGACGTAGCCGACGAGCCCGATGAGGTTCGCAGCGATGATCCAGTTTCGGAACCCGGCGAAGCGCTCGTGGTGGCGGAAGTAGATCCACAGCAGCGTGGCGCCGACGACCGCGAACTGCGAGAGCCAGTACGTGTACGACGTGAGCGTGACGAGAATCGAGGACGTATCGACGACGCGCTGAACGGCCGGCTCGAAGAGAGCTCCGATCCCGCTCTCCTTCCGCAGGACCCACTCGCCGTTCTGGAAGGCGTGCGCGACGCTGCGATCGGCCGCGCCGCGCGCGACCTGGTACGCCACGTAGAAGCCCATCCAGATGACGAACTGGAAGGCCAGATGCGCCCAGCCGCGTGGCAGGCGCCGGGATGTCTCCGCGACGAAGCTCGACACGACCTGACGATTCTAACCGGCCCGGACGCGGTCACGCGACCTCGATACGTGAGCAGTCCGATCAGCAGGAGTGATGATGCTGCGACCAACGCGACTTGAGCCGAGCGACGTCGGTGAGCAGGATCTCGTGATGGCGGCGAGATACGGCGTGCGGGTCTGGCTCGCCCTCGTGACGGTGTACCTCGTCTGGGGGTCGACGTTCATCGCCCTTGCAATCGCGATCCGCGACCTTCCGCCGTTTCTCGCCATGTCCGTTCGGCACCTGATCGCCGGCACGGTGCTGCTCGTGTTCGCGCTCCCGCGTGGCGACCGCAGCGGCGATCGCATCGGGCGCCGGCAGATCGTCGCAGGCTTCATCTTCGGAGGACTGCTGTTCGTCACGGGGCATGGCGCGCTTGCGTGGGCGCAGCAGACGGTGCCGGCGGGTGTCGCCGCCTTGCTCGTCGGGACGATTCCGATCTGGATGGCGCTGTTCGATCGAATCGGCTTCGGTCGCCGGCTGCCTGCGACGGCATACGTGGGCATCGCGGTCGGCTTCGCAGGTCTCGCGTTCCTGTTCGACCCGTTCGGCAGCGCGTCGGTCGATCGTCTCGGTGCGCTCGTGATCGTCGTGAGCGCCATGTGCTGGGCGGTCGGCTCCCTCTACTCGCGGGGCGCTCCGCTTCCGAAGCGCCCGCTCGTGTCCGCGGGACTGGCGTCGCTGTGCGGCGGGATCCTCCTCGCCGGCTACTCGACCGTGTCAGGAGAGATCGGCGAGGCGACGTGGACGACGGACGCGATCCTCGCCCTCGCCTACCTGATCGTCGTCGGGAGCTTCGTCGGCTTCACCGCCTACGTGTGGCTGCTTCGCTCTGCGCCGATCTCGCTCGTCTCCACCTATGCATATGTCAACCCGATCGTCGCGGTGGCGCTCGGCGCCCTGATTCTCGGCGAGGCCATCACCGTGCAGATGGTCGTCGCGGGCGCGGCCGTTCTCGTGTCGGTGGCGGTGATTCTGCGCTCCGGAGGAACGACGCTCGAGCCCGGCCGCGGGCTCTTCGCGAAGGAGCGGCCGATCGCGGTGTCGGCCGCGACGGAGCCCACCGCGTAGCTCGGCTCTACCCGCCGATGTACGACATCTCGACCTTGCGCAAGTTCGAGGTGCCGGCTGTTCGGATCTCGGAGTAGCGATCGGCGCGACGCGTCCAAACGGCGCGGATGGTCTCCTCGAGCTCGTCCGCCGAGTCCGAGCGCAGGAGCGCCCTCAGGTCGTGGCCGCGGACGGCGAAGAGGCATGTGTAGAGCTTGCCGTCGGCCGAGATCCGCGCACGCGTGCAGTCGCCGCAGAACGGCTGGGTCACCGAGGCGATGACGCCGATCTCCCCCGCGCCGTCGAGGTAGCGGTAGCGCTCGGCGACCTCGCCCCGGTACGCGGCCTCCACCGGCTCGAGCGGGAACTCGGCGCCGATCGCGGCGACGATCTCGGCGGCAGGTACGACGTCGTCCATCCGCCAGCCGTTCGTCGCGCCGACGTCCATGAACTCGATGAAGCGAACGGCATGGCCTGTCCCGCGGAAGCGGCGGGCGATGTCGAGGATCGACGACTCGTTGAGTCCGCGTTTCACCACGACGTTGACCTTGACCGGGAGTCCCGCCTCGGCGGCGGCGTCGATTCCGGCGAGCACGCGCGCGACCGGGAAGTCGACGTCGTTCATCGCGCGGAACACCTCGTCGTCGAGCGAGTCGAGGCTGACGGTGATGCGCGACAGTCCTGCATCGGCGAGCGCCTGCGCCTTCTGCGCCAGGAGCGCGGCGTTCGTCGTCAGCGTGACGTCGAGGTCGTCGCCGAGCGCGGCGAGCCGTGCGACGAGCACTTCGAGATCGCGACGGAGGAGCGGCTCGCCGCCCGTGATCCGGAGCTTGTGCACGCCGAGCTCGACGAACACGCGCGCCACCTGCTCGATCTCCTCGAACGTCAGCAGCTCACGACGCGGCAGGAAGCGGTAGTCGCGTCCGAAGACCTCCTGCGGCATGCAGTAGACGCACCGGAAGTTGCAGCGATCCGTGACGGAGATCCGCAAATCGCGCACGGGCCGTCCGAGGGTGTCGGTGACGCTCATCCGGAAGGAGCGTAGAGAATCCGGCCCTTGCACCGGCAGATCCCACTACTCGCGCTCGTCGGCGTCACGGCGATCTGGGGCGTCACGTTCGTCCAGGTTCAGGACGCGATCGAGCTGTATCCCCTGTTCGCCTTCCTCGCGGTGCGGTTTGCGATCTCGACCGTCGTCCTCGCTCCGTTCGCCTGGGGCTCGCTGCGCACACTCCCTCGATCCGGGTACGCCGCAGGAATCGGCGTCGGCGCGCTGCTGGCGGCTGCGTATGGCTTCCAGACGGCCGGGCTCGAGCTCACCACCGTTGCCAGCACCGGCTTCATCACCGGCCTCTACGTCGTACTCACGCCGCTCCTTGCGCTCGCCCTCTTCGGCACGCCGGTCCCGCGCGCGCTCTGGGCCGGTGTCGTGCTGGCTGTAGTCGGGCTCTTGCTCCTGAGCGGCGTGCCGGGCGGATCCGCGCTCGGCAACGCGCTCGTTCTCGCCAACGCCGTGTTTCAGGCATTTCAGATCACGTCGATGGAGCGCTTCGCGCCGCGCTACGACCCGCGGGCGCTGACGTTCCTGCAGATGGCGACGTCGTTCATCGGCTTCACCGTCATCGCGATTGCGCTCGGCGACCTGGAGGTGCCTCGCGGAGCGACGGTCTGGGGCGCTCTCCTCGTGACCGGCATCTTCGCCGGTGCTCTCGGCTACCTCATCGCCACGTGGGTGCAAGGCCGCACGACGGCTGCACGCGCCGCGCTCGTGTTCACGCTCGAAGCCCCTTTCGCCGCGCTCGCCGGAGTGCTCCTCGCGGACGAGATCCTCGGCTGGGCGGGATGGCTGGGCTGCGCCGTGATGATGTCGGCGATCCTCGTCGCGGAGCCCGCAGCTGCGGCGACGCTGCGCCGGCTCGCGAGCCTGACCGTCTCTCCCGGCAGTCGATGAGCGCGGTTCTCCTTGCGCTCTCCTCGGCGTTCCTGTTCGGCGCCACCACCGTGGCGATGCGCGTCGCGTTCCGCGGAGGCGCGCTGGCCGAGGGCGGCGCGCTCTTCACCGTTCTCACGGCGCTGGCGGTGACGCTCCCGTTCGCTCTGGCCCAAGGCGGCCCTCTCGCCGGAGTGTGGCCGTTCCTGCTCGCGGGTCTGCTGAGCCCGGGCGTCTCGCAGTTCCTGTTCACGTTCGCTGTGCGCGAGGCGGGTGCGTCGCGGACGTCGGTCGTGATCGGCACGGCGCCGCTCTTCTCCGTCGTGATCGCCGTCGTCGTCCTCGACGAGCCGCTCGAGACAGCGCTCGCCGTCGGCGCGGTGCTGATCGTGGCGGGCGGCGTCCTTCTCGCCAGCGAGCGTGATCGACCCGAGCACGTTCGACTCCTCGGGCTCGGTCTCGCGTTGACGGCGACGATCGTCTTCGCGGTGCGAGACAACTTCGTTCGCTGGCTCGCCGTGGACACCGACGTCACGCCCGGGGTCGCGGCGAGCGCGACGCTGACGGCAGGCGCGGCGATGATGGCGGCCTTCGTGCTCCTCGGTCGCGCGCCGCTACGTCGGCGCGACGCCCGGCTGTTCGCTCCCGCGGGAGTGCTGTTCGGCCTCTCGTACGTCTGTCTCTTCGAGGCCTACTACCACGGTCTCGTGACCGTCGTCTCACCGCTCGTCGCCACCGAGTCGCTCTGGGGAGTCGCGCTGTCGGCGGTCGTTCTCGGCGCGTCGGAGCGCGTCGGCGTGCGTCTCGTCGCCGGCGCCGCTCTCGTCGTCTGCGGCGGCGTGTTGATCGGCCTGAACTATTAGGTTCGATCCATTGAGTCGAGCCGCTGCTCGATGCGCTCGAGTGCGTCTCGAATCTCCTGGTAGCGCTCGAGCTCGCCACCCGTTCGCCGCTGCTGGTACGTGATGAACGACGACGTGACGAGGGCGGTTATCAGTGACACCGACGCCACGCCGAAGACCATCACGAAGACGCCGATGAAGCGGCCGCCGGTCGACTCCGGCACCACGTCTCCGTAGCCGACCGTCGTCACGGTCTGCGCGGCCCACCAGAGCGCATCGCCGAGGCTGTCGAAGCCGGCGGGTGCGAGGAAGTTCGCGGCGACGCCGGCGATCAGGGCGATTGCGAGTGTCGCCAGCGCGAGAAACGGGATGATCTTGCCGTTCTCGACGGCGCGGTCGATGCGCCTCAGCGTGCGCTCGGAGATGATCTGCATGCGGAACCTTGTTCTCCGCACGCGAGGCGGACTCCTCTAGGCATGATCTGCTACGGTGCGACTAAGGTTTTCGCTGTCAATCGACTCAAACAAGGAGCAACAGCACATGGCAAAGACCATCGGCATCGACCTCGGGACGACGAACTCGTGCATGGCCGTCCTCGAGGGATCCGAGCCCACCGTCATCCCGAACGCCGAGGGCGGGCGCACCACGCCGTCCGTCGTCGCCTTCGGGCGTGACGGCCAGCGGCTCGTCGGCGCACCCGCCAAGCGCCAGCAGGTCACGAATCCCCAGAACACGATCTTCTCGATCAAGCGGTTCATGGGCCGCAAGTTCGACGAGGTCTCCGAGGAGATGAAGATCGTCCCCTACGAGGTCGTGAAGGGCGCGAACGACGACGCCCGCGTGACGGCCGAGGGGACGGAGTACGCGCCGCCGGAGATCTCGGCGATGATCCTCCAGAAGCTGAAGTCGGACGCCGAGGCCTACCTCGGCGAGCCGGTCACGGACGCGGTCGTCACCGTTCCGGCGTACTTCAACAACGCGCAGCGCGAGGCGACGAAGGACGCCGGCAAGATCGCCGGGCTCAACGTCCTGCGGATCATCAACGAGCCGACGGCTGCGGCACTCGCGTACGGGCTCGACAAGGAAGGCACCGAGCACACGATCCTCGTCTTCGACCTCGGGGGCGGGACGTTCGACGTCTCCGTGCTCGAGCTCGGTGAGGGCGTCTACCACGTCAAGGCGACGAACGGTGACAATCACCTCGGCGGCGACAACTTCGACAAGGCGGTCGTCGACTGGATGATCGCGGAGTTCAAGCGCGACCAGGGCATCGACCTCGGCGCCGATCCGATGGCGCTCCAGCGGCTCTACGAGGCCGGTGAGAAGGCGAAGGTCGAGCTCTCCTCGACGATGACGACGCAGATCAACCTGCCGTTCATCACGGCGACGCCCGAAGGACCCAAGCACCTCGACCTCCAGCTGACCCGCGCGAAGCTCGACGAGCTCGCGCACGACCTGCTCGAGCGGACGGTCGCTCCGACGAAGCAGGCGCTCGCGGACGCAGGTCTCACGGCGGCCGACATCGAGCACGTGGTGCTCGTCGGCGGCATGACCCGCATGCCCGCCGTGCAGGCGAAGGTGAAGGAGCTGATCGGCAAGGACCCGCACAAGGGCGTGAACCCGGACGAGGTCGTCGCCGTCGGCGCCGCGATCCAGGCCGGCGTGCTCAAGGGCGAGGTCAAGGACGTGCTCCTGCTCGACGTCACCCCGCTGTCGCTGGGCATCGAGACGAAGGGCGGCGTGTTCACGAGGCTCATCGAACGCAACACGACGATCCCGACGCGCAAGTCGGAGACCTTCACGACGGCCGAGGACAACCAGCCGTCGGTGGAGATCCACGTCGCGCAGGGCGAGTCCGAGATGGTCTCGTTCAACAAGACGCTCGGCAAGTTCCAGCTCGTCGGCATCCCGCCGGCGATGCGCGGGATGCCGCAGATCGAGGTCTCGTTCGACATCGACGCGAACGGGATCATCAACGTGTCGGCGAAGGATCACGGCACGGGGAACGAGCAGCAGATCCGCATCGAAGGCGGGTCCGGGCTGAGTGAGGACGAAGTCGACCGGATGATCTCCGACGCCGAGTCGCACGCGGGCGAGGCTCATCGCCTGCGCGAGCTCGCCGACGCGCGCAACGCGGGCGAGCAGCTCGCGTACCAGACCGAGCGCACGCTCTCCGAGCATCGCGACAAGCTGCCCGAGGCTGACGCGGCGACGATCGAAGGGCGCGTGATGGAGCTCCGGCAGGCCGTCGAAGGCGCCGACCTCGCCGACATCCAGGCGAAGACGGCGGCGCTCGAAGAGGCATCGCGAGGCCTGGCCGACGCGATCTACGCGCAGGCTTCGGCGGCCCAGGCGAGCGCCCAGCCGTCCGGCAACGGCGGCAGCGCGTCCGACGACGAGGTCGTCGAGGACGCCGACTTCGAGGTCATCGACGAAGAGGAAGCGGCCAAGTCGTGAGCGACGAGCTCACCGACACGCAGGTCGAGGAGCCGGAGCCCGAGAGGCTCCGGCTCCCGACGACCCGCTCGCGGCCGTCACGGCCGAGCGGGACGAGTACCTCGACCTCGTCCAGCGCGTCCAGGCCGACTTCGAGAACTATCGGAAGCGCTCTGTTCGCGAGCAGGAGCGTCTCGTCGCGCATGCGCACGAGCGGCTCGTGCGCGAGCTTCTCCCCGTCCTCGACGACCTGGAGCGGGCCCTTGAGGCTGCCGAGCGGCACGAGGAGGCGCAACTCGTCGAGGGCGTGAAGCTCGTCGAGAAGTCGTTGCGGGCCTCTCTCGCGAAGGAAGGTCTCGCCGAGATCGACACTGATGGGCCGTTCGATCCGCACGTCCACGAGGCTTTGCTCACGCAGCCGAGTGACGCGAGCGATTCGGGATCCATCCTCGAGGTCGTACAGCGCGGCTACCGCTTCGGCGACCGGGTTGTGCGGCCCGCGCGGGTGATCGTCGCCGAATGACGCGTAACCCATACGAAGTTCTCGGCGTTGCGAAGAACGCGTCGGACGACGACGTCAAGAAGGCCTACCGGAAGCTCGCCGGCCAGTACCACCCGGACCGCAATCCAGGCGATGACGCAGCCGAGGAGCGCTTCAAGGAGGTGCAGGGCGCGTACGACGTCCTCTCCGATCCGGAGAAGCGCAAGGCCTATGACACGTTCGGCACCGCCGATGGGCGTGGGTTCCCCGGCGGAGCGGACATGGGCGGCATGCGCTTCGAGGAGTTCGACCTGGGCAACCTCGGCGATCTTCTCGGCGGCATGTTCGGAGGCGGTGGCAGGCGTGCCGCAAGCCGGCAGCCGATCCGCGGGAACGATCTCGAGACCCACGTGCGGATCTCGTTCGAGGACTCGCTGAAGGGCGTGCAGGTGCGGGTCCCCGTCGAGGTGGAGACCGCATGCACCGTCTGCCACGGCACCGGCGCCGAGCCCGGAACGGCGCCGATCACGTGCCCCCAGTGCGGAGGGCGCGGCGTGGTCTCCGACTCGCAGGGCCTCTTCGCGTTCTCGCAGCCGTGCCCGCGCTGCCGTGGCAACGGCACGATCGTCGAGAGCCCGTGCAAGCACTGCCGTGGGAGTGGGCGCGAGCGCGTCACGAAGCGCTACGCCGTGAAGATCCCGGCCGGAGCGAAGCCCGGCACTCGAGTTCGCCTGAAGGGCAAGGGCGAGGCGGGACACAACGCGGGGCCGGCGGGCGATCTCTTCGTCGTCGTCGACGTCGAGCCGTCTCCGCTGTACGAGCGACGCGGGTCCGACCTCCTGCTCGACGTGCCGGTGACGTACGCCGAGGCGGCGCTCGGCGCATCGGTCGAGATCCCGACTCCCGAGGGACCGGTCTCGCTCAAGGTGCCGAGCGGCACCGAGAGTGGGAAGCTCCTCCGCGTCAAGGGCCGCGGCGTGCCTCATCTCAAGGGGAACGGGCGCGGCGACCTGCTCGCGAGAGTCAAGGTCACCGTGCCCAAGAAGCTCTCGAAAGCCGAGAAGGAAGCGCTCGAGGGCTACCAGAAGGTGTCGCGTGAGCAGCCGCGCGAGGTGTTCGCCCAGTGACCGCGCCGACCCGCAACCGCTGGACTGCCGTGATCGTGCTCGCGAGCCTGTACGTCCTCTTCAACGCTGTGGAGCTCGGGATCGGCGACGGAGGCTGGCCGCAGATCATCGGCGTGCCGCTCGGCGTCGCCGTCGCGGCGTACGGCGTGGCGCGACTCTTCGGCTGGGAAGGGCTACAGCGCTGATGCCGGATCGGCCGCGCTACATGATCTCGGTCGCCGCCGACCTCGTCGGAATGCATCCGCAGACCCTGCGCATGTACGAGACGAAAGGGCTCGTTCGACCCGGTCGGACGCCCGGCGGGACGCGTCTCTACTCCGATGCAGACGTCGAGCGGCTGCGTCTGATTCAGCGCCTGACGACGGAGCTCGGGCTGAACCTCGCCGGCGTCGAGCACGTGCTCAGGCTGCAGGACGAGCTGAACAAGGCGCGGGCTCGCATGGATCGGCTCGAGCGCGAGCTGCGCGCCGAGATCGCGGAGGTTCACCGCTCGTACAAGCGGGAAGTCGTGCTGTACCGGCCGGCGAAGCACCCGGCCTCGAGGAGATGACATGGACTTTCAGAAGCTGACACTCAAGAGCCAGGAGGCCGTCGCGGCCGCGCAAGAGCTCGCGCGCCGCGCCGGAAACCCGGAGCTCACGCCGGATCACCTTACGATGGGTCTCCTCGATCAGGAGCTTCCGCGCACGCTCGTCGACCGCGCCGGGTATGGCTCCGGAGACCTGCGTGCCGAAGCGGAGGCGCGCCTGCGCCAGCTTCCGACGGTGACGGGCGGCGGCCAGCCGCAAGCCTCTGCGCGTCTCAGTCGCGTGCTCGACGCCGCGTTCGACGAGATGCGCACGCTCGGAGACGAGTTCGTATCGGTCGAGCATCTCCTGCTCGCCCTCGACGTGATCCCGCGCGACGCGCTCCTGGAGGCGCTCGCCGGCGTGCGCGGCGGGCAGAAGGTCACGTCGCAGGATCCGGAGGGCTCGTACCAGGCGCTCGAGAAGTACGGGCGGGATCTGACCGCGCTCGCGGAGTCGGGCAAGCTCGACCCGGTCATCGGCCGCGACGAGGAGATCCGCCGCGTCATGCAGGTGCTGTCGCGCCGGACGAAGAACAACCCGGTCCTGATCGGCGAGCCCGGCGTGGGAAAGACGGCGATCGCCGAGGGCCTCGCCCAGCGCATCGTCGCGGGCGACGTTCCCGAGGGGCTGAAGGGCAAGCGCGTGTGGGCGCTCGACGTCGGCGCGCTCCTCGCCGGGGCGAAGTACCGGGGTGAGTTCGAGGAGCGGCTCAAGGCTGTCCTCGCAGAGATCGAGAACGCGGCCGGCGAGATCGTCCTCTTCATCGACGAGCTGCACACGATCGTCGGCGCCGGCGCAGCAGAGGGCGCCGTCGACGCGGCCAACCTCCTGAAGCCGATGCTGGCCCGCGGCGAGCTGCGCGCGGTCGGCGCGACGACGCTCGACGAGTACCGCAAGCACATCGAGAAGGACGCAGCGCTCGAGCGGCGCTTTCAACCTGTCTTCGTCGGACAGCCCTCGGTGTCGGACACCATCGCCATCCTGCGCGGTCTGAAGGAACGCTACGAGGCCCACCACGGCGTCGAAATCAGGGACTCCGCTCTCGTCGCCGCAGCCGTTCTCTCCGATCGGTACATCACCGACAGGTTCCTTCCGGACAAGGCGATCGACCTCGTCGACGAGTCCGCGTCGCGCCTGCGTATGGAGATCGACTCCTCGCCGGTCGAGCTCGACGAGGCGGACCGCCGCGTGCGCCAGCTGGAGATCGAGCTGGCCGCGATGGCGAACGAGGCCGCGAGCGTCCGCGAGCCGCTCGAGCGCGAGCTCGCCGATGCAAAGGCGGTGCGTGACGAGCTCGCTGCGCGCTGGTCGCGCGAGAAGGACGCGCTGCAGCGCGTCGCCGACATCAAGCGGCAGATCGACGAGCTGCGCATGGAGGCAGAACGCGAGGAACGCGCCGGGAACCTGGCGCGCGTCGCGGAGATCCAGTACGGGATCCTCCCCGAGCTCGAGGCGGAGCTCGAGGAGCGCGAGCAGCGAACCGAGACGCCGATGGTGAAGGAGGAGGTCGACGAGGACGACATCGCGGCCGTCGTCTCGACGTGGACGGGCATTCCGGTCTCGCGACTGCTCGAGGGCGAGGTCGAGAAGCTCATCCACATGGAGGAGCGGCTGCATCAGCGCGTCGTCGGGCAGGACCAGGCGGTCGAGGCCGTCGCGAACGCGCTCCGGCGCGCGCGCTCCGGCCTGCAAGACCCGGATCGCCCGATCGGCTCGTTCATCTTCCTCGGCCCGACCGGCGTCGGGAAGACCGAGCTGGCGCGCGCGCTCGCGGAGTTCATGTTCGACGACGAGCGCGCGATGGTACGCCTCGACATGTCGGAGTACCAGGAGCGCCACACGGTCGCCCGGCTCCTGGGCGCGCCGCCCGGCTACGTCGGCTACGAGGAGGGCGGGCAGCTGACCGAGGCCGTGCGCCGCCGGCCGTACACCGTCGTCCTCCTCGACGAGATCGAGAAGGCGCACGCCGAGGTCTTCGACGTGCTGCTGCAACTGCTCGACGACGGACGCCTCACCGACGGCCAGGGCCGTACGGTCGACTTTCGCAACACCGTGATCATCATGACCTCGAACATTCGCTCGCAGAACGAGCTGCGCGATCGCTTCCGGCCGGAGTTCCTGAATCGCGTGGACGAGGTCGTCTCGTTCGAGGCGCTGACGCGAGAGCAGCTGGCGGAGATCGTCGAGCTGCAGCTGGCGAGACTCCGCGAGCGCTTGGCCGAGCGTCGGATCGAGCTCGAGGTCACCGACGCTGCGAAGGAACTGCTTGCCGAGGAGGGCTGGGATCCTGCGTATGGCGCACGGCCGCTGAAGCGCGCGATCCAGCGCCTCGTCGAGAATCCGCTTGCGCTCGAGCTGCTCGAGGGGCGGTTCGGTGAGGGCGATGCGGTGCGCGTCGACGCGCGCGAAGGCGAGCTGACCTTCGGGCGGTCGGTCGCCGAGCCTGCAGCCGTCTAGCCACGGTCCGGCAGTACCGTCTCACGGATGCCGGCGGCGACCAAGCCCTATCGGAAGAGCGCGTGGAGGCGTGCGCTCAACGCGCTCGTTCGCCCTCTCGCGCGGCTCGGACTCGCCGGGTCGCGAACGTACGTGTTGACGGTTCCCGGACGGACGAGCGGGAAGTTGTGGTCGACCCCGGTGTCGATCGTGGAGGACGGAGATCGCCGCTGGCTCGTTGCGCCGTACGGCGACCGCAACTGGGTGAAGAACGCACGAGCCGCGGGCTGGGTCGAGCTGCGACGAGGCCGACGGAACGAGCGCCTGAGCGTCTTCGAGCTCGACGCCGACGCGGCTGTACCCGTCCTGCGGGAGTACTACCGCCTGGGCCGGGTCACGCGGCCGTTCTTCACCGTCACGCTCGCCTCGGCGAACGACGAGTGGCTGGCGGAGGCCTCACGGCATCCCGTCTTCGAGCTCGTCGCGTCATAGGATCGAAGCGTGGGCGAGAAGCAAGGAGTGCTCCTCATCGCCGCGACGGACATCGAGCTCTGCGACCACCACGGGTTCGCATGCGGCGTCGGCCCCGTCGAGGCTGCGGCGGCGACGGCACGAGAGCTCGCGCTGCGCCCGCCCGTCGCGGTCGTGCACGTCGGGATCGCAGGCGGCCGGGGAATCACGCCCGGTGGCCTCGTGATCGGCAGCGAGTCCGTCTACTGCGACATCTCCGCCGAGATCCCGGTGGTCGACCGAGTCGAGCCCGATGCCGAGCTGCTCGAGAAGGTGCGGGCGGCACTGCCGGATGCGCTCGTGCTACCGATCGGAACCAGCGGATCGGTGGGCGGAGCCACGTCCGGTGCGTTCCGAGTCGAGGCCATGGAGGGGTTCGGCGTGCTGAGGGCGTGCGCACAGGCGGGAATTCCGGCGGTCGAGATCCGGGCGATCTCGAACGAGATCTCCGAGGGCGACCGATCGCGCTGGCGGATCGGGCGCGCGCTCGAATCCCTCGCCGACGCGCTCCCGCGCGTGCTCGAAGCGGTCGCTGAGTAGCCTCCGCGCATGGCGCGGCGTGCGAGGGCGGAGCGGACGGAGCGACCGTTGCCGCCGCCCCTTCCGCCGGCCCAGCGCACGGTCGGCCAGCTCGTCGGCGAGGCGATTCGCGCGTACGCAGCGCAGTTCTGGCGCGCCCTCGCTCTCGGCGTCCCCGTCGTCGTCGCGAACGCGCTCGTGTGGGCGCGCCCGTCGGGTGACGGAAGCGTCGCGCTCCTCCCGCTCACCGCTCTGCTGATCTCGCTCAGCTACGTGCTCGCGATCGGGCTCGTCACGGGTGTCGACGTCCGGTCGAGACACGGGGTCGTGGCATACCTCGTCGCCGTCGTCGTGTTCCTGCCCGTGCCGCTCCTCGTCGCCGTCTTCATCCTTCCCGGAGTCATCTGGCTCGCGGTGTTCGGGCTTGCCGTCCCGGCCGTGCTCGTCGAGAAGCGAGGCGTGCGTGACGGGCTCCGCCGTGGGTTGCAGCTGGCACGCGCCGACTTCGTGCACGTCGCCGGGGGCCTCGCGACGCTCGCGCTCGTCGTGATCATCTCGCAGTTCAGCCTGTACTTCGTCCTCCGCGAGTACGCGGACAACACGCGGATGATCGCGGCGGCGCTCGCATCGCTCGTCGTCTCCCCGGTCGTCTTCCTCGGCAGCGCGCTTCTCTACGTCGACCAGGAGGCTCGGTTACGCTCGCGGGGCGATCGACCAAAGGAGTGAGATGCCGACCTACCTGATGCTCACGACGCTGACCGAGAAGGGCGTTCAGACGCTGCACGCGAACCCGGCGCGGCTCGCCGAGGTGAATCGCGACGTCGAGGAGATGGGGGCGAAGGTCCTCCATCAATGGGCCGCCCTCGGCGAGTACGACTTCGTGAACATCGTCGAGGCGCCCGACGACCTCACGATCGCGAAGGTCTCGATCGCGCTCGGAGCGCGTGGCAGCGCGAAGCTCGAGTCGCTTCCGCTGATCGCGGTCGACGACTTCCTGTCGAGTCTGGAGTAGCGCGCTACAGGGCGAGGAAGCCGGTCGGGCGCGGCTCGACTCGGAGTGGGCTTTCGGGCAACCCAGGCCTGGGATCGAGATTGAACTCGCGCGGCGCGACGTCGTTCGGCGTTTCCGGATGGAAGTGCGCAGCAAGAAGCTGGATGTGCCCGCGGCCGGGCCCGAGCTCCCACTGGCCGCCGCCGTAGGCGCCGATTCCGTGCTCCTCGCAGTAGTCGTACGCGGCGAACAGGCGCTCGATGGAGCCGAAGCGCGACGGCTTCACGTTCACGGTCTTCGGCGGCCACAGGAGTGACTCGATGTCCTCCACGGAGTGGATCGGGCGCGTCCCAGGTGACGCGGTCGCGGTGCGGCTCGAGCACGGGGGTCGTCTCGTCGGTGAGCGCCGGGTCCTCCAACCACGCCTCGGGCAGCCCTTCGGCGACGCGGCGGTAGAGGTCGGCATCGGGCGGCGTGTCGACGGTCGTGCCCTGGTAGTGACCCTTGAAGTCGATCGAGTCGACGGCGCTCGGTTGCCGCGAGCTGGGAGACGAGCGCGTCCGTCCACTCGGCGTTCGCGTCGAGCTTGAACCGTAGACCGGGGTAGAGGTCGAGCCATGCCTCGAAGCGCTCCGTCGACGGCGGCTCGCCGAGGCTCATCGAGACGACGAACGTGATCTCGCGTGGCTCCCTTCCGACCGCGTCGCCGAGCGCGATTCCTGCCTGCCGAAGCGCCAGATCGAGCGCAGCACACTCGAACGCCCACGTGCGGTAGTCGAGGTAGACGAGGCGCTCCGGGAGTGGCTCGAAGAGCGGCTGCGTCGCAAGGTGCTGAGAGAACGTGTGGAGCGTCCACTCGCCGGCGAGGGAAAGCGACGGTCCGCGCTCCTGCAGCCGGTCGTGCTCGGCGGCGTCGTAGGTGACGTCCTCGCCGATTCCCTCCTCGCCGGCGCCGTGGAGGTGCACGACGGTCGTCTTGCGCAGGAACTCGGGGCTGGCCTGCAGCTGCAGGCCCTCGAGCGAGTACCCGTCGATGCGGAGCGGAAGGTCGCGAACGGCGTCGTAGAGGCTCACAGGGCGGCGAACGCTACCGACACGTCGCCTGCCAGCCGGGCGTTCGCGACGGCGAGCGCGCGGTTGACCTCCCGCGTGCGACCGCCCGAGCGCTCGTGGAGCCGGGCGAGGACGAAGGGGGTCACCGCCTGTCCCGATACGCCCTGACTCGCTGCTTCCGAGACCGCCTCCTCGATCAGATCATCGACCTCGATGCTCTCCGGCGGCGGGTTCGTGAGCAGAAGCCCGCAGGCTCCGAGCTGCCAGTGCGCGGCCGCCATTCGCGCGGCTGTCTCGACGTCGTCGACGCGCTGTGAGACCGGCGGCCCGCCGCTCGCCTCGTAGAAGAGCGGCAGCGTGTCCGTGCGGTAGCCGAGAACCGGGATCCCGAGCGTCTCGAGGTGTTCCATCGTCGCGGGGATGTCGAGAATCGACTTCGCGCCCGAGCACGTGACGAGAACGGGAGACGAGACGAGCGCGACGAGGTCGGCGGACACGTCGGGCGGCGTCGGATATCCGCGATGCACGCCGCCGATGCCGCCCGTGCCCATGAACCGGATGCCGACCATCCGCGCCACGGTGAGCACACCGCCCACCGTGGTGGCGCCCACGTCGCCCGCGACCGCACACGCCGCGAGGTCGCGCGGGCCGAGCTTCCTCGCATCGGAGTCGAAGCGCTCGAGCTCGTCGTCGCCGAGACCGACGCGGACGCGTCCGTCGAGGACGCCGATCGTGGCCGGGATCGCGCCCGCCTCCCGGACTGCGCGCTCCATGGCGAGCCCGACCTCCACGCCGTGCGGCGCCGGGAACCCGTGCGCGACGATGGTGGTCTCGAGCGCGACCACCGCCCGCCCGTCGTCGAGCGCAGCGCGAACCTCGTCCGAGAGCCGGATGAGCTCGTTCACGCAGCGGACGCTATCGGCATCGCACCGATCTGCTGGACGCAGCGCGCGGCCGCTTCGAGGGCGACGCCAGGGCCGCCGACGATCCAGCCGGCCGCCAGCGCGTCGCCCGCGCCCGTCGTGTCGAGGACCTCGTCGACGGGAAGCGCAGGTCGCTCGTCGCCGTCGAACGAGCAGCCGCGCGCACCGCGCTTGAGGATCCAGACGGCGTCGAATGGGCGACCGACGACGCGCTCCTCGTCCTCGTTGGCGAACACGACGTCGGGGCTCATGGCGCGAACGGCCTCGCTGAACTCGGCCTCGCCGCTCGATCGGATCGCGCTCCAGGAGGCGAGATCGACGCTGATCCGTGCGCCTCCGGCGCGTGCGAGCTCGGCGGCACGGAGCGCGGCACTCCGCACGGGCTCGAGCATGAGCGCGTAGCCCGAGACGTGAAGGTGATCGCAGGCGAGCCACTCGGCGTCCAGATCGGCGCCGCGGAGCTCGGTGCGCTGCGCCGCGGTCGGACGCCATGGTGCGCTCGCCTTCTGGTGACACCAGCGAGCAGATCGTCCCGTTTCGACCCGCGACGGGCCCCAAGATCTCGACGCCATAGGCGGCGAGCTTCGTCCGGGCGAGATCGCCCGCGTCGTCCGCGCCCGTCTGTCCGATGAATCGCGCCTGCTCTCCGAGGGTTGCGACCCAGGCCGCAACGTTGGCCGCCTGGCCTCCTGGGCCGACACGGATCTCGGCGTCGGTATCGCCGCGTGCAGCGATCGGTCCGCCCAGGCGGACGATGACGTCGAGGGTCAGGTCTCCGAGGGTGCAGACGAGCATCGCGAAAGTGATCGTAAGATCAGGACATGGACGGCGGCGAGCGGCGGGGCGGGCTTCGCACCTTTCTCCTGGGTGGGCTCGTCGGTGCATCCGCGGCAGCTGCGGCGCTGAACCGTCGCCGTCGCGCCCAGCGCCGCCGCAGCCGACCGCGCGGGCTCGCGGCGTTCGAGAGCTCGCCGTGCTACCTCGAGCTGCTCGAGCGCGAGCGCGACGAGAGCCGGCCGACCGCGCCGCAGCGCTAGATTTCGCGCCCACCGTGCCGATCTACGAATACCGCTGCCCGAACGGGCACACGTTCGAGATGTTCCAGCGGATGTCCGATCCGCCCGCCGAGACGTGCGTGACGTGCGGCGCCGGTCCGGTCGAGAAGCTCCTCTTCCCGGTCGCGGTGCACTTCAAGGGCTCGGGCTTCTACTCGACCGACTACGGGTCGCGGAAGTCGAAGGCCGCCAAGGACAGCGAGTCGTCCTCGAGCGAGAAGTCGTCGGACAAGCCGGCGGAGAAGCCGGCGACCGACGCGAAGCCGAAGCCCGCGTCGGACACGACCTAGCTAACGGCGGGTGCAGCCGGCGCCGTAGAGCGTCCCCTTCGGGGGCGGCAGGGGAGCCGAGCGTCCGAGCCACATGGAGATCACCGCGACGTTGTCCTCGGAGCCCAGCAGGACCGATTCGCCGCCGAGCGAGCTCGGCTCGCCGCCCAGTCGACAGCGCAGCGAACTCGACGAGCGGAACCGCACCCAGCCGAGCTGTGCCAGCTCCCAGGCCGAGAGGTCGGTCGCGAGCGGCGCGGCCAGCGTGTCTCCCATGAATGGCAGGCGGAGGAACGTGCCGAGGCTCGCGATCTCGTCGCCCACGGCATCGGCGACGATCTGCTGCCGGTTGCCACGCGTGATGTCCGTGTCCGACGGGTCGAGCTGATTCGTCCGGATCCGCGAGTAGACGAGCGCGCGCCGTCCGTCCATGTGCTGCTTCCCCTTGGCGAAGCGCCAGCCCTCCCACTTCGCGCAGCGCGCGGGCTTGTACGGGCAGTCGAAGCGGTTCGAGAGGATCGGCTTCGGCACGTTCACGTCGATGCCACCGATCGCGTCGATCAGTTCCTTGAACCCGTCGAAGTCGACGACGACGACGTGGTCGATCGGAAGGCCGGTGAGCGCCTTGACGGTCGCGAGCGTCAGCGCCGGGCCGCCGAGCTGGTTCGCGGCATTGATCTTCGACGATCCGTAACCCGGTATCTCCACGCGGAGATCTCGCGGGATCGAGAGGTACGAGACCCGGTGTGTGCCTGGGTCGAGGTGGACGAGCATCAGCGAGTCCGAGCGGTTCGCGTCCTCGCGCCCTGCCGCGCGCCCGCCGTCGGTCCCGATCACGAGGATCGTGGTCGGCTCGGAGAGCAGGGAGCGGTCGCGTTTCGCGAGCTGGGCTTTCGCGCTGCGCGGAAGACGGCCGTTGGCCTTGTCCACGCCGCTCGCGAAAGACCGGTAGCCGAGGATTCCCCACACGAGAGCGAGGAGCAAGAGGCCGACGACGGCGAGGGCGATCCAGAGGCCCCAACGACGCCGGCGCCGTCCGCCCGATCCGGGCGCACGTGCTGGCTGCGTCGTCTGGCGCGTCGCGCTTCCGAGTGGGACTCTGCCCTTCTTGCGGCCGCCGCGATACAGCCGGTAGGGCTTGTCTCCCTCGGCCATCGGGGGCGCTATGGTAGCCCCGCCGTGAGGCCTTCCGTCGTCATCGGCCTGTTCGCGGCCGACCTCGGCGGTGTCGAAGCGCTCGACCGGCTCGGCTGATGCCGCTCGCCGTGTGCGCCACGCCGATCGGCAATCTGGCCGATGTCACGTTGCGCGTGCTCGAGGAGCTCGGTGTCGCGGATCTCGTCCTCTGCGAGGACACGCGGCGCACGCGCATTCTGCTCGAGCGGCACGGGATCACGGCGCGACTCTCGAGCTACCACCGGCACAACGAGGCGGCACGGGCGGCTGGCGTTCTCGAGCGACTGCGGGCCGGCGAGCGCGTTGCGCTGGTCTCGGACGCGGGGCTTCCCGGCGTCAACGATCCCGGCGCTCGCCTGATCGCGGCGGCGTCTGCGGAGGGCATCGACGTGACGGTGCTTCCTGGCGCCTCGGCCGTTGAAACCGCGTTGGTGGTGAGCGGAATCGGCGCTGATCGCTACCAGTTCGTCGGGTACCTCCCTCGGCGGGCGGGAGAGCTCCGAGCGCTCGCCGGCGAGCTGCGCTCGTGGCCTGGCGCCGTCGTCGCCTTCGAGTCGCCCCGGCGGCTCCCGGCGTCGCTCGGCGTGCTCGCGGCGGAGCTGCCGGGACGGTCGGGCGCCGTGTGCCGCGAGCTCACGAAGCGCTTCGAGGAAGTCGTGCGCGGCTCGCTCGAGGAGCTCGCGGAGCGCTTCGCCGAGCCGCCGCGCGGCGAGATCACGCTCGTGCTCGGGCCACCGGGCGGAACGTTTCGCGAGGCAGTGGACGAGGACGCGGCACGCGCGGCAGTCGCCGCGCTCGTCGAGGCCGGCGCGGCGAGGCGAACCGCCGCCGAGGTCGTCTCCGGGCTGACCGGTGTGGCGCGGAACGCGCTCTACCGCGGCTCTCTGTAACAAGACAGTCAAAGTGCATTGCCCCCGGCGCGAGCTCACGCTACGGTCGACGGATGTTCGCTCGGCGGACAACGAGATGGGTGGTGTGCCTCGGCTTCGCGCTCGTCTTGGCGCTTGTCTCGGGGCCGTCTGCAATGGCGTGGGCGTGGCCCGTCGACGGCGCCGTGCTGCGCGGGTTCTCGGTCAGCGGCGACACCTACGCCGCTGGGCAGCATCGAGGCATCGACATCGCCCTCGGTGCCTCGTCTGCGATACGAGCGCCGGTTTCCGGTGAGGTCACATTTGCAGGACGGGTGCCGACGAACGGACTCACCGTGACGATCGCGACGGGCGACTACAAGACGTCCCTCACCCATCTGGGAGCCCTCCGCGTCCGGCGCGGTGCCAGTGTGGTCGAGGGCGATGTCGTCGCAGAGCCCGGCCCGTCCGGCGAGGCGGAGCACGACCTCCCGTACATTCACCTCGGTATCCGGGTCGGCACGAGCGAGAGCTACGTCGACCCACTCGAACTGCTCCCGCCTCGAAGTGCTGCCGGCCCTCCCCCGGCACCCGAGGCGCCGCCCGCACCCCTTCCGCAGCCCACGCCCGCGCCGCCGGTGGCTGCGAGCCCTCCGGCTCCGGCGCCTCCGACCGCTCCCGCTGCACCTCCCGCCGAGCCCGTTACCGCACCCCAGCCACTCGACTGCCGCGACGGCGCCCGGTCCGGTCGCCGCACCGCGCGCGTCGTCTGGCGGGCTGCTGATCGGCTCGTCTGAGCCGATCAAAGCGGCGAGCGAACACGGACAGCAGAGCGCGACGCGCCAAGCTGGCGAACCACCGACCCAGCGCGAGCCTCAGCTCCGATCGTCAGACCGCTCGCGCAGCGGCCGCGCAATGGTCGAGAAGGCGGTTGCCGTCGAGGCGGGGGCGTGGCGCGCGCGGAGCACGCTGGTCCCAGGAGGAGACGGTCGGAAAGGGACGCCGACAGCCGCTGATCCGCTGCGGTCAGAGCGCGTCGCTCGATCCATACCTGAGCCCCGTCGACGACGCGCCCGACGACCGTGGTGCGGGCGTTCCGAACCGACTCCTGCTGGTCGCGCTGCTCGCCATCACCCTTCTCGGCGGCACGGCCCTGTGTGCCCAGGTGGCCAGAAGGCGACTCCCTATCATTGGCACCCGTGAGCGGGTCGAGACTGAAACCGAGGAAGATCCTGGTTGCAGTCGCATGGCCGTATGCGAGCGGTCTCCGACACATCGGCCATGTGGCGGGCTTCGGCGTCCCGTCCGACACCTTCGCCCGCTATCACCGACTCCGCGGAAACGACGTCCTCATGGTCAGCGGGACGGACGAGCACGGCACGCCCGTCATGGTCGCGGCGGACGCGGCCGGCGAGTCGCCGCGTGAGACTGCCGACCGTTTCAACGCGTTCATTCGGGAGGACCTTCTCGCGCTCGGGCTCTCGTACGACCTCTTCACGCGGACGACGACGAGGAACCACTATCGCGTCACGCAGGATCTGTTTCGAACGCTGTACGAGAAGGGCTTCGTGCTCGAGCGCGAGACGCTCGGGGCGTTCTCCGCCTCGACCGGACACACGCTTCCCGATCGGTACATCGAGGGCACGTGCCCGATCTGCGGCTTTCACGACGCACGCGGCGACCAGTGCGACAACTGCGGGAACCAACTCGACCCGATCGACCTGATCGACCCGCGGTCCAAGATCGACGGCACGCCGCCCGTCTTCCGGAAGACGAAGCATCTCTTCCTCGATCTGCCGGCGTTCAAGGAGCAGCTCACCGAATGGATCAGCGGGAAGGACGGTTGGAGGCAGAACGTCCGCCGCTTCTCGCTCAACTTCGTGAAGGAGCTCAAGCCCCGTCCGATCACGCGCGATCTCGACTGGGGTGTTCCGATTCCGGTCGCGGGTTACGAGGAACGCGACGACAAGCGGATCTACGTGTGGTTCGACGCGGTCATCGGCTACCTGTCGGCATCGATCGAATGGGCCGAGCAGCGTGGAACTCCCGACGCGTGGCGCGAGTGGTGGCAGGACGCCGATGCCGAGCACACGTACTTCATGGGGAAGGACAACATCGTCTTCCACACCGTGATCTGGCCGAGCATGTTGCTCGGGTACGGAAGCGGTGGGACGTACGGTGCGGGACGTGGCGACCCCTGAAGCTCCCGGACAACGTCGCCTCGAGCGAGTTCCTGACGATGGAAGGGAAGAAGTTCAGCTCGAGTCGCGGCGTGCAGATCCTCGTCCGTGACTTC
The DNA here is from genome assembly GCA_963776565.1 of uncultured Gaiellaceae bacterium. Taxonomy (GTDB): domain Bacteria; phylum Actinomycetota; class Thermoleophilia; order Gaiellales; family Gaiellaceae; genus GMQP-bins7. The sequence continues at coordinate 341,638 of CAVZNF010000004.1, read as the reverse complement.
CTCGATCGCTACGACCCCGACGCGCTTCGCTACTTCCTCACGATCGCCGGCCCCGAAACACAGGACACGGACTTCACGTGGGCCGAGTTCGTTCGGCGGAACAACGACGAGTTCGTCGCGACGTGGGGCAACCTCGTCAATCGAACGCTCCAGAGCGCCTACAAGAATTTCGGCGCCGTTCCAACGCCGGGAACGCTCACGCCCGACGACGAGGCACTGCTCCGTGAGGTCGAGAGCGGATTCGACTCCGTCGGCGCGTTGATCGAAGCCGCACGCTTCCGAAGCGCGCTACAAGAGGCAATGCGGCTGGCGGCGCTCGGCAACCAATACGTCGCCGAGCAGGCGCCCTGGGCCAAGCTGGACTCGAACCGGGAGCGGGCCGGCACGATCCTCTACGTCGCCCTCCGCGCCGTTGACAATCTGAAGGTCTTGCTTGCGCCCTTCCTTCCGTTCTCGGCGCAACGCCTTCACGACACACTCGGCTACGACGACGTCATCGCCGGAGCGCTGGAGTTCCGCACGGTGGTCGAAGACGACGGCGCGAAGCACGAGGTGCTGACCGGCGACTACTCCAGTTGGACGGGCCGATGGGAGTCGAGCGCCCTCCCACCGGGACAGACCCTCAGGGAGCCGGCGCCGCTCTTCGCCAAGCTCGACTCCGAGCAGGTGGTCGCAGACGAGCTCGCGCGGATGGAGGCCGCTACAGCGGCGTGACCGACTCGCACGCGCATCTCGACGCGTGCGACGAGCCCGCTGCTGCCCTGATCGAGCGCGCAGAGGCAGCCGGCGTCACCCGAATCGTCACGATCGGCACCGGTATCGAGTCGAGTCGGGCGGCGCTCGCGATCGCCGAGCGTCACGAGGGCGTGCATGCCGCGCTCGGGATCGACCCGCATCAGGCCGGGCAACCCGAGGCCGAGCGCCTCGCCGAGCTTCGCGAGCTCCTGGCTCATCCGAAGGCGGTCGCGGTGGGCGAGACCGGCCTCGACACGGTCCGTCGCTTCGCGACTCCCGAGCAACAGCGGCGCCTCTTCGACGCGCAGCTCGCTCTCGCCGACGAGCTCGGCCTCCCAGTCGTCGTCCACAATCGCGAAGCGGACGACGAGACTGCCGCTGCTCTTGCTCCGTTTACCGGCACGGTGGTCCTCCACTGCTTCTCGTCGCCCGGCCTTGTCATGACCGCAGTCGAGCGTGGCTACTACGTCTCGTTTGCCGGCAACGTGACGTTTCCGAATGCGGTCGCCCTGCGCGAGGCCGCCGGCGCGGTTCCGGCGGACAGGATCCTCGTCGAGACCGATAGCCCGTACCTCGCGCCCCAACCGATGCGCGGCGCGCGGAACGAGCCCGCCAACGTGGTGCATACGGTCCGTGTCCTCGCCGAGGCACGGGGCGCCACAGTCGAGGCCGTCGCCGCCCAGACACACGCGAATGCCGCCGCAGCATTCGGGTTGGCATGACCGTCGCGCCCAAGAAGGCGCTCGGCCAGCACTTCCTCGTCGACGAGAACATCCTCGGTGTGATCGAGCGACTCAGCGATCTCGGCTCGACGGACGTCGTGCTCGAGGTCGGCCCAGGTCTCGGCATCCTCACGCGCCGTCTCGCCGAGCGAGCACGGCTCGTCCACTCGATCGAGCTCGATCGCTCTCTCGAGCCGGAGCTGCGCGCCGCGCTCGGCGCGTACTCGAACGTTCGTCTGATCTGGGGAGACGCGCTCCAGCTCGCGATCGACGAGCTCGAGCCCGAACCCACCAAGCTCGTCGCCAACCTCCCGTACAACGTCGCGACTCCGCTCGTGGTCGAGTCCCTCGAGCACGCACGGTCATTGCAGCGCTGGTGCGTGATGGTGCAGCGCGAGGTGGCCGACCGCTTCTTCGCCGAGCCGAGGACGAAGGCGTACGGCGCGGTCTCGGTGCTCGTGCAGCTCTCCGCCCGGAAGGTGGGCTTCCATGCCGTTTCGCCGTCGGTGTTCCGTCCGCCGCCACGAGTCGACTCCGCGCTCGTGGCCTTCGAGCGTGACGTCGTCGCGCCTATCTCGGATGTGCGACCCGCGGTCGAGGCGGCTTTCGCGCATCGCCGGAAGACCGCCGCGAACTCGATCGCACTCGCGGGACTAGCCCCGCGGACGAGGGTCGCGGAAGCGCTGAGCGCGATGGGACATCCGGTGAACGCGCGCGCCGAGGAGCTCGAGCCGCGGGAGTTCGTCCAGCTCGCGGAGTTGCTCGCGTGAGCCGGGGACGAGCGTTCGCCAAGATCAACCTCGCGCTCGTCGTCGGACCGCTACGGGCCGACGGCAAGCACGAAGTGGTCACCCTGCTGCAGCGAATCGACCTCCACGACGAGATCGAGGTCGAGCCGGCGGACGCCCTGGTCGTCGACGGGTTCGCCGACGACACGATCGTCCGCGAAGCCCTTCTCGCGCTTGCCGACGTCGCTGGTGTCGCCCCGCGCTGGCGTGTTCGGATCGAGAAGCGGATTCCGGTCGCCGCCGGACTCGGCGGTGGGAGCAGCGACGCCGCGACCGCCTTGCAGCTTGCCAATGCCACTTTGGATGCGCCCCGCTCGTCCGACGAGCTCCATCGCATCGCAGCGGGGATCGGTGCTGACGTCCCGTTCTTCCTGCACGTCGACGCGCAGCTCGCGGCGGGCGACGGCACGGAGCTCACGCCGGTCGAGCTGCCGTCCGACTACTGGGTCGTGCTCGTCATGCCCGATGGCGACGCGAAGGAGTCGACCGGCAAGGTCTACGCCGCATTCGACGAGCGTGGCGGAGCCGACGGCTTCGAGGAGCGAGCCGACAGCCTGCGACTGGCGCTCGCGGCGACGAGGACGCCTCGGGAGCTGGCAAGGCTTCCCGCGAACGACCTCGCGTCGTCGTCGCTCTCACGGGAATTGATCAAAGCCGGCGCATTCCGCGCGGATGTCTCGGGAGCAGGCCCGACGGTGTACGGGCTCTTCGAGTCCGAGGCCGACGCCGATTCGGCGGCAGGGTTGCTCCAACGCGCGGGCCGCACGCTGGTCACGCGGCCGCTCGTCGCTGACGATCTGCCACGACTGGCAAGATGACGCTCGCTCTGGGGCGTGGCCAAGTGGTAAGGCAACGGGTTTTGGTCCCGTGATCCCAGGTTCGAATCCTGGCGCCCCAGCCTCAGTGCCGTCGAGCGATGAGAGGACACTCGGAGCCGTCGTGATGGCGGCTGGTCTCGGAACGCGAATGCGTTCCGACGTTCCGAAGCACCTTCACCGGATCCTCGGGCGGCGCATGGTCGATTGGGTGATCACGTCTTCTCGAGAGCTCGGAGTCGATCCGCTCGTCGTCATCGCTGCGCCTGCGAACGCCGCGGCGTTCGACGGGCTCGAAGTCGCGGTGCAAGAAGAGCCTCGCGGCACGGGAGACGCCGTTCGCTGTGCGCGGCCGGTCCTCGAAGGCAGAGCCGACGACGTCCTGGTTCTTTCCGGCGACACGCCACTCCTCACCTCGCACATCCTCCGTGAGCTCGTGGAGGCACATCGCCGCGAGCGCGTCGCGGCGACAGTGCTGTCCTTCGAGCCCGACGACCCGAAGCAGTACGGCCGTGTGCTGCGTTCACCGGCAGGCGGGCTCGCCGCGATCGTCGAGCATCCTGACGCAACGGACGAGCAACGCCGAGTGCGCGAGGTCAACTCGTCGATCTACGTCTTCCGGGCAGATACCTTGTGGCCGGTGCTCGACCGGCTGAAGCCGCACAACGCCCAGGGAGAGCTCTACCTGACCGACTCGGTCGCCATTCTCGTCCAGGATGGTGAGCGCGTTGCAGTGCACAAGGGAGGGAATCCGGTGGAGACGGAGGGTGTGAACACGCGGGTCGAGCTCGCCGCGGCAGCGGCAGCGCTGCGCGATCGCATCAACGAGGCGCACATGCTCGCAGGCGTCACGATCGTCGATCCCGAGAGCACGTGGATCGACGCGGAAGCGACCCTCGAGGTGGATGCCGTCGTCCATCCGTTCACCGTGATCCGCGGTGCGTCGAGGATCGGAGCGCGCGCCGAGGTCGGCCCGCACGCGGTCGTCGTCGAATCGACCGTGGGCGAGGACGCGCTCGTCGGGCCGTTCTGCTACCTCCGCCCGGGAACGGTTCTGGGCGCAGGCGCGAAAGCCGGTACCTTCGTGGAGCTGAAGAACTCCCACATCGGCGAACGGACGAAGGTGCCCCATCTCACGTACCTGGGCGACGCCGATGTCGGGCCGGACACGAACATCGCGGCCGGGAACATCACGGCCAACCAGGAGCACACTCGTGTGAAGGAGCGGACGACCATCGGTCGTAACGTCAGGACGGGGGTCGACAATGCATTCGTCGCCCCGGTGTCGATCGGCGACGACGCATGGATTGCAGCCGGCTCCGTGATCACAGAGGATGTACCTGCGGGCGCCCTGGCGATCGCCCGGGCGAAACAGGTGAACAAGGAAGGGCGCGGTGGAAAGCGGAACGATTGAGCAGACGCTTCCGGGGCTCGAAACGGCCAACGTCCCGGACGTGGCGATGACGACGGGCCACGCCATTCCCCTCACGCCGCAGAAGCGGCTGATGGTGTTCGCGGGGCGGTCGCATCCGGCGCTCGCATCGCGAATCGCCGAGCAGCTTGGGGTCGAGCTCGGCGAGATCGAGCTCACGACCTTCGCGAACGGTGAAACCTACTGTCGCTACTGCGAGTCGATTCGCGGCGCCGACGTCTTCCTCGTTCAGACCGGTTGTCGGCCAGTCGACCAGAACATCATGGAGCTGCTCTTCATGATCCAGGCGGCCAAGCTCGCGTCCGCGAAGCGCATCACGGCCGTGATTCCTTGGTTCCCATACTCGAGGCAGGACCGCAAGGCGAAGCCGCGTGAGCCGATCTCGAGCCGTCTCCTCGCCGACATGATCCAGAGTGCGGGAGCGGACCGCGTGCTGACGATGGACTTGCATGCGGGCCAGATTCAGGGCTTCTTCACGATCCCGGTCGACCACATGACCGCGCAGCAGCTCTTCGCTCGCCACTTCCGTGACCTCGGCTTTTCGGGCGAAGGCGTCGTCTCGGTGGCGCCCGACGCCGGGCGAGCGAAGTACGCCGTGCGCTTCGCGCACATGCTCGACGCCGACTTCGCCATCATGAACAAGACGCGTATCGGTCAGGACGAGGTGTCCATGACCGAGGTGACTGGCAGTGTGCGCGACAAGGTCTGCATCGTCGGAGATGACGTCACGACGACCGGCGGGACGCTGATCGCAGGCGCACGTGCGCTACGCGAGCAGGGTGCCCGCGAGGTATGGATCTACGTGACGCATGCGCTGCTCAACGACGAGGGCCTCGAGCGGCTCGGGGCTGCAGACGACATCGCCGGCATCGTCGTGACCGACACGGTGCCTATCGACGCGCGACAGCAGCCGGACAACCTGACCGTCTTGACTGTGTCGGGACTGCTCGCAGCGACGATCATGAATGTCTTCGCCGACGACTCCGTCTCGGCGATCTTCGGCGGCGAAAACCAGCTGTTCTGAGGTCAACGCCGGCCCGGCTCGCCGCCGTCGCTACAATCCGCCGCCGTGTCCGGAGACAGGCTGAAGCTCGAAGTACGCGAGCGCGAGGAGATCGGCTCGCGCCACACCCGGCGCCTGCGCTCGCAGGGGCTCATCCCTGGCGTTCTCTACGGAAAGGGCCACTCGCGCGCGATCGTCGTTCCGGAGCGAGAGCTGCGTGCGGCGATGACAGGGACATCGGGGCTGCACGCGATCCTCGACGTCGTGATCGAGGGGCAGACGACCGTGCATCCCTCGATCCTCGCCGAGTACCAGCAGGACCCGATTCGCGGAACCATCTCGCACATCGATCTTCGCGAGGTGCGGCTCGACCAGCCCATCCACGCGACCGTCGTCGTGCACCTGATCGGCGAGCCGGCTGGCGTCAAGCTGGGCGGGATGCTCTCACTGGTTGCGCGTGAGGTTCAGGTCGAAGCGTTGCCGGCTGACGTCCCGGAGCACATCGACGTCGACGTCTCGCACATGGACATCGGCGACGTCCTCCGTCTGGCCGACGTCGCGGCGATCGAGAACGTGACGCTGCTCGACGATCCGCAGGAGACGGTGATCGCGACCGTGTCGGTGCCGCGCGGATTCACGGAGCTCGAAGAGGCCGAGGCCGCCGAAGCCGCCGAGGCGGCGGAGGCCGAGGAAGGCGAAGCCGAAGGGGATGCTGCCGAGTCGGCGGACGCCGACGAGAGCTCCGAGCCCGAGGAGTAGTCAGTGCGCCTCTTCCGTCGGGGCGAGTCAGCCTCGACGCTCGAGTTGCTCGTCGCAGGCCTCGGCAACCCTGGCCCGCGCCACGAGCGTGACCGGCACAACGTCGGCTGGATGGTCGTCGACGAGCTCGGGAGGCGGCACGCGGCGTCCTTTCGATCCAAGTTCAACGGCCGCATCGCGGACGTTCGGATCGAAGATCACCGGCTGGCGCTCCTCGAGCCGGAGACGTACATGAACGACTCGGGACGCTCGATCGCCGCGGCCGCGCGCTTCTACAAGGTCGAGCCGGCGGATGTGCTCGTCGTGCACGACGACGTCGATCTCGAGTTCGGCCGCTTGCAGGCACGCGCGGGTGGCGGCCTTGCGGGGCACAACGGGCTTCGCTCGATCGCGCAGGTGCTCGGTACGCCCGACTTCGTGCGCCTGCGTGTCGGTGTCGGACGGCCCGGCCGAGGCGATCCGCGCGATGTGGCGGATTTCGTGCTCTCGCCGTTCGAGGCGCACGAGGATCGGGACGGGATCGTCGCGCGGGCGGCCGATGCGGTCGAGGTCGTCGTCGCCGAAGGTCTCGAGGAAGCACAGCGCCGCTTCAACGAACGGAGCTAGCGCACCGCGGTCGCCCGCTTCGCGCACGTCGTCGCGGGCCACGGGGTGATGGGTGGGGGACGGCGCGGGAATGACGGCGCTACGATCACCCCGCGGGACGCAATTCCCGCCAGCCGCATGGACCCAGCCCATTCACCGCTCTCGGGGCTCGTCGACGCTCTCGCCGAGAGCGAACGCTTTCGCGCATTCGCAGACGACTTCCCGGCGAACGCGCGCGTGTCCGAGCCGGTCCTCGCGCTTCTCCTCGCCACGCTCCACCGCACGCTCGGCCGCCCGCTCGTGTGCCTCCTCGCCGAGGACGAGGAAGCGCGTGATCTCGCCGAGGCGGTCGGCTGGTACGTCGATCCGGCAGACGTCGCACTGCTCCCGAGCCGCGGCGTTCACGCAGGATCCGGCCTCGAGCCGCCCGCCCATCTGGTCGGGGAGCGCGCTCGCGCGCTCCAAGTAGTCGAACGAGGCGGGCTCGTCTGCGTCTCGGCGCGCGCGCTCGCCGAGGGCATTCCGCCCCGGGAGACGCGACCCGACGTGGTCAACCTCGCTCGCTCGGACGGCGCCGGCCTCGATGCGCTCGTCGAGTCTCTGGCGCTCGCCGGCTACGAACGCGTCGAGCGGGTGGAGGAGCGTGGGCAGATCGCGGTGCGCGGCGGCCTCGTCGACATCTTCCCGAGCACCGGCCGCGAGCCGCTGCGCGTGGAGTTCTTCGGAGACGACATCGAGCAGATCCGGGCGTTCTCGCCGTTCACGCAGCGCGCGCTCCACTCGGTCGACGAGTCCGTGGTCTTCCCGGCGCGCGAGCGGGCCTACGGCGACCCGGAGCTCGCTGTGCTCGCCGAGGACGACAGCGACCTCGTCCCGCTGCTCGACCGGCCGCCCGATCTCGTCTGGCAGCTCGACGACGTCGTCGGTGTGTGGCGAGAGGAGGGACTCGACGCGCCCGCCGTCGAGGGTGCTGCGCGGCTCGACGCGCTTCCGCGCTCGCAACCGCACGTCTTCGAGGCGCAGCGACCGGCCATCGCCGCCCGCGGCCTCGCCGAAGCCGAGAACGAGCTCGCCTCGATGGTCCGGCAGGGACGCCGCGTGATCGTGACGTTCCCGCACCAGGGCGAGGCACTACGGACCCAGCGACTCCTGCGGAAGGTCGAGCCGATCGTTCGGGACCACGTCGACGCCTTGCCGGCCGAGCCGTCGCTCGCCTTCGTCGTCAGCCCGGCTCGGCGCGGCTTCGTATGGCGAGACCTCGGAGTCGCGCTGCTTCCGGACACGCAGGTCTTCCGCAAGCGCCCCCCGAGAGTCGACACGCGGCTCGGCCGCGCCCTCCAGTCGTTCGCCGACCTCCGTGTCGGCGACTACGTCGTGCACGAGGATCACGGCGTCGGGCGTCTGCTCGGCTTCGAGACGAAGGACGTCGCTGGGGTCACACGTGACTATCTCTTCCTCGCGTTCAAAGGCGAAGATCGGCTCTACGTCCCGCACGAGCAGATCGCGAAGGTCTCGCGCTATATCGGCGCAGACGCGAAGTCGCCGTCGCTCTCGAAGCTCGGTGGCAAGGCCTGGCAGAACCTCAAGAGCCGCGCGCGCGCGTCCGTTCGGGAGCTCGCAGGGGAGCTCCTCGCGCTCTACGCGCAACGCCGCCAGGCGGTGGGACAGGCCCTCGATCTGACGAGCGACTGGTTCGAGCGCCTGGAGAGCTCGTTCCCGTACCGCGAGACGGACGACCAGCTGCAGGCGATCGAGGCCGTGAAGGAGGACCTCGAGGCCGGGAGGCCGATGGATCGGCTGGTGTGCGGCGACGTCGGCTTCGGCAAGACCGAGGTCGCCGTGCGGGCGGCGTTCGCGGTCGCGCTCAACGACCGGCAGACACTCGTGCTCTGTCCCACGACGATCCTCGCGGAACAGCACTGGAACACCTTCCGTGAGCGCTACCGCGACTTCCCTGTCCGCGTCGAGATGGTCTCGCGCTTTCGAAGTCGGGCAGACCAAACGCGCGTCCTGGCCGAGTTCCAGGAGGGGAAGGTCGACGTGCTCGTGGGCACGCACCGTGTCCTCTCGCGCGACGTCATCCCGAAGAACCTCGGCCTCGTCGTCCTCGACGAGGAGCAGCGCTTCGGCGTCGCGCAGAAGGAGCTGCTCCGCTCGCTTCGGCTCGAGGTCGACGTCCTCGCTCTTTCCGCAACCCCGATTCCCCGCACGCTCCACATGTCGCTCTCGGGGCTGCGTGACATCTCGATCATCGAGACGCCTCCATCAGGACGCCGGCCGGTCCGAACCACCGTCGGGGAGTACGACGAAGAGCTGATCAAGATGGCGCTCGAGCGAGAGCATGCGCGCGGCGGGCAGGCGTTCTATCTCCACAACCGCGTCGAGTCGATCGACGAGGCCCGTCAGAAGCTCGAGGAGCTCTGCCCCGGCCTCCGCTTCCTGGTCGCGCACGGTCAGATGTCGGAGAAGGAGCTCGAGGAGCGCATGCACGCCTTCCTCGCCGGCGACGCGGACGTCCTCGTCTCGACGACGATCATCGAGTCGGGCATCGACATCCCCCAGGCGAACACCCTCGTCGTCGAGCGGGCCGACGCGCTCGGGCTCGCTCAGCTGTACCAGATTCGCGGTCGCGTCGGCCGCTCTGACGTCCTCGCCCACGCCTATCTCTTCTACCCGGACGCGTCCGAGCTCACCCCGGAGGCCCGAGCCCGCCTGTCGACGCTCGCCGATCACACGGAGCTCGGCTCGGGCTTCCAGATCGCGATGCGCGACCTCGAGATTCGCGGCGCCGGCGACCTGCTCGGGCCGGAGCAATCCGGTCACGTCGCCGCGCTCGGGTTCGAGCTGTACGTCGAGATGCTCGACGAGGCGGTCGCCGAGCTCATGGGGCGAAGGCGCACGGCAGCTCGCCCGGTGCGCGTGGACGCGCGGGTCGACGCCTACGTCCCGGCTGCGTACGTCGCGGCGGAGGCGCTGAAGATCGACCTCCACCGGCGCATCGCGCTCTCGGAGGACGAGGACGAGCTGCGCGAGCTCGTCTCCGCGACCGAGGATCGCTACGGGCCGCTACCCGAGCCGGTCGAGAACCTGTTCGCGATCCAGGAGGCGAAGCTGAAGCTCGCCAGACTCGGCGCCGACTATCTCGTGTTCCGCGGTGGCCGCGTCACCGTCGGCCCGCTCGCGCTTGGCTCGGCCGAGGTGCGCTCGCTGGTGGGGGTCGCGCCGACACTCATCTACTCGACGCAGAAGCGCGAGGTCTCGCTGCGCGTCGAGTCGCTCAAGGATGCGCTGGAGCTGCCCGATGCTATCGTCCAGGCCCGTCTGGCCGCATAGCTGCGGCCTTTCTCATGGTCCAACGCGCAGTGACCTCCCAGCTTCTGAACAGTCCGCAACCCCTGCCTAACACCCCCTTGGCTATAAGAAACGAGCTCTGATGACCGCCGCACGACTCACTCTCGCGCTCCTCCTCGCCACCGTCGCGATCGCCGCGACGGCGTGCGGTGGCGGCTCCGACAGCGTCCCTGCGGACTCGGTCGCCGTCGTCGACGGCACCGACATCTCGAAGGAGCAGCTCGACGAGTACATGTCGTTGACCAAGAAGAGCTACGAGCGGAGCAAGCAGGCGTTCCCGAAAGCCGGGACGCCCGAATACCAGAACTTCCAGTCCCGCAACGTGGCGCTTCTCGTTGAGATCGCACAGTTCCAGCAGGCTGCCGACGACCTCGGTGTGAAGGTGACCGAGAAGGACATCGACAAGGTCGAGGATCAGCTGATCAAGACCAACTTCGGCGGCAAGCGCGCAGACTACGAGAAGGCGCTGAAAGCGACCGGCGTGCCACGAGCCGAGTGGCGCAGGACGGCTTACGCATCTTCCGCGCTGTCCACGAAGATCTTCGAGGCGGTGACGAAGGACGTCGAGGTGTCCGATCAGGAGATTCTCGAGTACTACACCACGAACCAGTCGCAGTACGGGTCGCCCGAGTCGCGCGACGTGAGGCACATCCTGATCGCCGAGAAGAACAAGGACGGCTCGGTCGACTTCGAGGCCAGCAAGGCGAAGGCCGACGAGGTGTACGCGCAGCTGAAGGGAGGCGCCGACTTCGCGACGCTCGCCAAGCAGATCTCCGCCGATCCGGGCAGCAAGGACTCGGGCGGGAAGCTGACGATCTCGCGCGGCCAGACCGTTCCCGAGTTCGACAAGGTCTCGTTCGATCTCAAGACCGGCGAGCTCTCGAAGCCGGTGAAGACGTCGTACGGCTACCACGTGATCGAGGCCGTCTCCGACGTCCGGAAGGCGACCGCGACGCCCATCGACAAGGTCAGAGCGTCGATCCGCACCACGCTCCTGCAGGAGAAGCGCAACCAGGAGATGCAGAAGTGGGTCGAGGACCTGAAGGCCGACTACAAGGCAAGGTCAGCTACGCGGCAGGCTACGAGCCGCCGCAGCTTCCGGAGGAACCCACCACGACCCAGTAGGGTCTCGGCCGATGAGTCTCGCGGAGGCGCTTCTCGACCTCCAGGAGCTGACCCGGCACCTACGCCGAGAGTGCCCCTGGGACAGCGAGCAGACGGAGCGCACGATCGTTCCGCACACGGTCGAGGAGGCGTACGAAGTCGCCGATGCCGCGCTGGCCGGTGACGCCGAGGCGCTTCGCGGTGAGCTCGGCGACCTGCTCTTCCAGGTCTACTTCCTCGCGCTGCTGCTCGAGGAGCGCGGTGAAGGCGACCTCGAGGCGGTGGCCCGCGAGGTGCACGCGAAGCTCGTCCGGCGCCATCCGCACGTGTTCGGTGACGCCGAGGCGCGGACACCGGGTCGAGTCAAGGAGCGCTGGGAGGAGATCAAGACCGAGCAGGAGGGTCGCGAGGGGATCTTCCACGACGTTCCCGACGCGCTTCCCGCGCTGCTCCAGGCGCGCAAGGTGCAGCGCAGGGCTGCGACCGTCGGCTACGACTGGCCCGATCTCACAGGGCCGCTGGACAAGGTGCGCGAGGAGCTCGGCGAGCTCGAGGAGGCGATCGCTCGGGCCGGCATCCCGGCTCCCGAGACCGAGCCCGACGCCGACGTCGATCACGAGCTCGGCGATCTGCTCTTCACGGTCGTCAACGTCGCGCGGAGGCTGAACGTCGATCCCGAGCTCGCTTTGCGCGCGACCACGCGGCGCTTCACGAGCCGCGTCGAGCTCGCCGCCGACCTCGCCGGCGACGCCGGCGACGACTGGCGACGCCTGGATCTCGACGCACAGGATGCGTACTACGAGCGGGCGAAGGAGAGGCTCGCGTGAGCGCGATCGCCCAGGTGCACGCACGCCAGCTCCTCGACTCGCGGGGCAATCCGACACTGGAGGTCGACGTGCGGCTCGCGTCGGCCGCCTTCGGACGCGCGGCCGTCCCGTCCGGGGCGTCGACCGGCCAGCACGAGGCCGTCGAGCTGCGCGACGGCGATCCCGCGGCATACCTCGGCAAGGGCGTGCTGAAAGCGGTCGCGAACGTCAACGGTGAGATCGCGAGCGCGCTCGCCGGCTTCGCCGCGGACGATCAGCGCGCGCTCGACGACCTGCTGATCGACCTGGACGGAACGCCCAACAAGAGCAGGCTTGGTGCGAACGCGATCCTCGGCTGCTCGCTTGCCTTCGCGAAGGCGGCCGCCGCAGAAGCTGGCGCTCCGCTGTATCGCTGGCTCGGCGGGGACGGCGCGAGGACGCTGCCGGTGCCGCTGCTGAACGTCGTCAACGGCGGGGCGCATGCCCAGAATCGCCTCGATCTCCAGGAGTTCATGCTCGTCCCCGGTGGCGCTGAGACCTTCTCCGAGGCGCTCCGTATCGGCGCAGAGGTCTTCCACGCGCTCAAGGCCGTGCTGCACGAGCGCGGTCATGCGACCGGCGTCGGCGACGAGGGCGGCTTCGCGCCGGATCTCGAGTCGACCGCTGCGGCGATCGAGGCCGTTCTCGACGCAGCCGATCGAGCGGGGCACCGTGAGCGCGTCGCGATCGCGCTCGACCCGGCCGCGAGCGAGGTCTATCGCGACGGGGCATATCACCTTCCCGGCGAGGGCCGCACGCTCGAACCCTCGGCGATGATCGACTACTACCGTTCACTTGCAGACCGATTCCCGCTCGTCTCGATCGAGGATGGGCTCGACGAGAACGCCTGGGGCGACTGGCGCGATCTCACCGAGGCGATCGGCGATCGCGTCCAGCTGGTGGGCGACGACCTGTTCGTCACGAACGTCGACTTTCTCCGCCGCGGCATCGACGAGGGCGTCGCGAACGCGATCCTCGTCAAGGTCAACCAGATCGGCACGCTCACCGAGACGCTCGACGTCATCGAGCTCGCGCGAAGCGCCGGCTACGCGACGGTGATCTCCCACCGCTCGGGTGAGACCGAGGACACGACGATCGCCGACCTCGCCGTCGCCGTGAATGCCGGCCAGATCAAGACCGGTGCGCCGTCGCGCACGGACCGTGTCGCGAAGTACAACCAGCTCCTGCGGATCGAGGAGGAGCTCGGTGACGAAGCGGTGTATCCGGGCTGGGCCGTGTTCCGCGGGCGCTAGCCTGGGCGAGTGCTTTCGGATCGCCGGACGAAGATCGTCGCCACGATCGGCCCCGTGTCGAGCGACGAGGCGACACTCGCGTCCCTCGTCGATGCGGGGATGGACGGCGTCCGGCTCAACTTCTCGCACGGGGCGCAAGCCGAGCACGAGGCCAGCGCTCGTCGTACTCGCGCCGTCCAGGCGCAGGCGGGTCGCCCGCTCGCGCTGATCGCCGACCTCCAGGGCCCGAAGATCCGGATCGGCGAGCTCGAGGCACCCGCCGAGCTCGAGACGGGCACGTCCGTCGTCGTCGCAGGTCAGGACCATCTGCGGCGCGAACGACCTCCCCGTCGCGCCTGACGTCCTCGGTTCGGTGCTCGAGGCCGGTGACGAGATCCTCATCGACGACGGCCACGTCCGGCTGCGCGTCGACCGGATGGACGGGGCGCGAGCCGTGTGCGAAGTCGTGACCGGCGGCGTCGTCGAGCCGCACAAGGGCGTGAACGTCCCTGGTGTCCCTCTTCCCGTCCCCTCGCTGACCGAGAAGGATCTCCGGGATCTCGAGTTCGCGCTCGGGCTCGGGGTCGACTACGTGGCGCTGTCGTTCGTCCGCACGTACCTCGACGTCGCGGCGCTCAAGTCGCGGATCGAGGACGCCGGATCGCAGGCATGGGTGATCGCCAAGATCGAGTTGAAGGAGGCGGTCACGCAGCTCGAGGCGATCCTCGACGTCGCGGACGCCGTGATGATCGCCCGCGGCGATCTCGGCGTCGAGATCGGAGCGGCCGAGGTCCCGCTCCTGCAGAAGCAGATCATTCTCGAGGCGCTCGACCGCGGAAAGCCGGCGATCACCGCGACGCAGATGCTCGAGACGATGATCCATCGTCCGGAGCCGACGCGAGCCGAGGCCTCCGACGTCGCCAACGCAATCCTCGACGGAACGTCCGCGCTCATGCTCTCGGCGGAGACCGCCGTCGGCGAGTATCCAGTGGAAGCGGTCGCGACGATGACGCGCATCGCGCGTGCGGTCGAGCCGAGCCTCGGATACCGGCACCAGCTCCCGTCCGCGCTCGAGGACCCGACCGTGGGTCGTGCGATGTCGAATGCGGCCTGCGACCTGGCCGAGGCGCTGGGAGCGAAGGCGATCCTCGTGCCGACATTCACCGGTCGCACCGCGTCTGCCGTCGCACGCCTGCGTCCGCGCAGGCCGGTCGTTGCGCTGACCCACGTCTCCGCATCGCTCCAGCACATGGCGATCGAGTGGGGTGTGACGCCGCTCGAGATCGACGAGGTCACCGACGTCGAGGAGCTGTGGGGACGCTCCATCTCGGCTGCGCGCGACGCCGGGATCGTGGAGCCCGGAGACCGCGTCGTCCTCACCGCCGGCACCGCCGTGAACATCCCCGGCTCGACGAACGTGATCAAGGTCGACGTCGCCTAGCCGGGGAGGGCTGCGCGACCGCGCGCCGAACCTGGCGTCGTGGCAGGGAGGGCCAAGGAGAAGGCTTCGTCGGGACGGCGGACGAGACAGCTGCGCAGCGGGCGTCGCCGTCTTCGGCTGCTCTGGGCGGTCGCGATCGTCGGCGTCTGCGTCTACCTCTACTACCGGCCGATCGCCTCGTATCTCGAGACGCGCAACGACCTCGCGACGAGCCGTGCGGACGTCGAGACGCTTCGCCTCGTGAAGGCGGAGCTCGAGCTGCGGCTCGTGAACTCCACGAACGTCGACTCGATCGAGCGTGAAGCGCGGCGAATCGGCTACGTGAAGCCGGGCGAGCGCCTGTTCGTGGTGAAGGGCATCCCGGCCTGGCGCAAGGCTCGCAGCTCGGGCGACGGCATTCGGCCGTAGGCTTGGCTCATGGACGATCGCGCTGTCGTCGAACGGCAGCTCGGGCGGCCTCCGCGCGCCTTCGGAAGAGTCGTCGTCCGCTGCCCTTTCGGTCTGCCGGCGGTGACGGAGCAGGAACCGTACGACCCCAAAGGCGACCCCTTTCCGACGACGTACTACGTCACCTGCCCGCACCTGGTCTCGGCGATCGCGCGCCTCGAAGCGGCAGGCGGTGTCGAGCGCTGGAGCGACACGGCGGCTGCGGACGAGGCGCTGCGGGACTCACTGGAGCGGGCCACGAGCGAGCAACGCGGTATCCGACGCGAGCTCGCCGGCCACTCGCGCGGCACGGATGGTGGAGCGTCGCTCGACCTCGGGATCGGCGGCTCGCGTTCGCCGGCGCATTTGAAGTGCCTCCACGCGCACATTGCGTACGCCCTCGCTCGGCCGGGCTACGAGCTCGGAGAGCGCATGCTCGAGGAAGTCGTCGATCCGTGGCCGCGCGAACGCTGCTGTACGGACCTTCACTAATCTGCCGCCTCGTGTCGGCAGACGTCGAGAGCGCACGACTGGAGTGGGAGCTCGCATACCGCGACGTCGCCGCCATGGCGCGTGACCCGGTGCTCGAGGAGCGCCTGCGGTCTCAGCTCGACGTGATCACGACGGAGCTCCGGCGACGAGTCGGCGGCACGTTCACGCTCCGCGAGCTCGCCGACGCGTACTCGAGCGCCGATGGCTGGGCGCACGACGTGCTGTCGGAACAGGGCGCCCCGGGATGGCCCCGCACGCTGGCGTTGGTCGAGGGCGCGGCCTTCCACGTCTACGCGCGTGGGGCCGTGGACTACGCACCGTGACGATGCTCGAGCGACCGAGTCGCGAGACGGGCCACGGGCGTGAAAGACGTCGGCGCCCGATGCTCCGTGCTGCGCTGATCGTGATCGGCGCCGTGCTGGTGTTTCTGCTCGGAATCGCATTTGCGCGGACGCTCGACGAGCGGCCGAAGCCAAGTGGCCCCGAGACGATCGTCCGCACGCTCACGCCTCTTCCACAAGACGCGCCGCCCAGCACGGTGACCGTCACGGTCACGACTCCCTGACTAGATGCCTGACCGGAAATTCACGCGAGCCGGCTGACAGCTACGACGCGGCGCGGGATCGGCACCCGCGAGTCACGCAGGCTTCAGCCTGCGTGACTCGTACGTGCGACGCCCGGCTTGGTCGTAGCTGCCCCCGACCGTGCGCCAATTTCCGGTCAGGCATCTACAGCTCGTCGGATGCTTCGAGCAGCCCGGCGAGGATGATCCCGACGGCGCAGGCGAGGCTGATCCAGATGCCGATCCCGCGGCTCGCGAAGAAGAAGCTGTCGGGGATCGAGACGATGCGAACCAGGACGAGGATCGTGGCGATCGAGCCGATGCCGATCGAGACGAGGCTCTCGGGCACCGACGCGGGCATGCTCACGCCCGCCTCGCGCACGACGACGAGGACGACGGCCGCGAGACCGAGGAACAGCACGATCTTCCCGATCGTGCCGGTGTGCCAGCCGATCACGGACACCGTCGTGCCGTTGCCGTCGCCCGAGTACCACCCGGTCAGCGCAGAGACGGCCAGGAGCAATCCGAAGAGGAACGTGAGGCGTCCGCCCATGCCGGAGAGCTCCCCGGAACCCGGCAACGACATGCGTCCACGTCCTCTCGGGCGCTCCATCGCGTGAAGCATATGACCTCCTACCGACGGGACAGGCTTCACGTGACGGAATCCGGTTCCTAGAATTCACTCGTGGCCCGTCCAGCTCGGTCGATCCAGCAACCGCCACTCGTCGAGGACGAGCCCCCACTCGATCCGGACGCGATCCCGCGCTCGTATCTGCACCACCGCGCCAAGCGGGCGGCGAGAGCTCGCAGGCATCGTGAGAAGCGCTGGGCGGGTGTCCGCTTCTGGCTCGTTCTCGCGCTCGTCGTCGTGGTTGCGGCCGTGCTCGCGGCGCGAACGCTCGGTGAGATCGAGCGCGTCTTCGGCCTGTAGATGACCGACATCGCGGCCGGGGAGAGGCCCGGGGGGTTCGCGCTCGGCGCGCTTGTGTTCGGCGCCGGGATCGGCGCGCTCGCCACCGAGATCACCGCATCCCGCTTGCTCGCGCCCTACTTCGGCTCGTCCACGATCGTCTGGGCGAACCTCATCGGGATCGTCCTCGGCGCGCTCGCGCTCGGCTACTGGCTCGGTGGGCGTCTGGCGGATCGTCGGCCCGAGCCGAGGCTGCTCGGAGCGATCGTGCTCGCCGCCGCCGTGTTCATCGCGGTGATCCCGTTCGCCGCGAAGCCGTTCCTCGACTTCACGGTCCAAGGCCTCGACACTGCGTCAGCGGGCGCGGTGATCGGGAGCTTCCTCGCCGTGTTGCTGCTCTGCGCCCCGCCCGTCGTCCTCCTCGGGATGGTCTCGCCATTCGCGATCAGGCTCGCCGTCTCGTCGATCGCGACGGCCGGTGCGGTGGCAGGGCGGCTGTACGCGCTGTCGACCGCGGGCTCACTGGTCGGAACCTTCCTTCCGGCGCTCGTCCTCATCCCGGCGATCGGGACCCAGCGCACGTTCCTCGTGATCGCCGTGCTTGTCGCCGCGACGTCCTGCTTCATGTTGGGAGCGCGCTACCTCCTCGCCACTGCGCTGATTGCGGGGCTGCTCGTCGTGTCGCCGGGCGCGATCAAAGCCGAGGCGGGCTTGATCCACGAGGAAACATCTCCCTACCAGTACATCGGCGTCGTCGAACGGCCCGACGGCCGGCGCGTCCTGCACCTGAACGAGGGGGTCGCAATCCACTCCGTCTGGCGGGCCGACTCCGTCCTGACGGGTGGGGAGTGGGACGCGTATCTCGCCCTGCCTCCTCTCCTCGGCCGTCCGCTCGAGCGTGTCGCGATTCTCGGCAACGCCGGGGGGACGACCGCGCGCGCGCTCGGGGTGTACTACCCCCAGGCGCAGGTCGACGGCGTCGAGCTCGATCCCGCCGTTAGTCGGATCGGCTTTCGGTACTTCGGCATGGGCGACAACCCTCGGCTCGTGGTGCATGAGGTCGACGCCCGACCGTTCCTGCGCTCGACGGACGAGCTCTACGACCTCATCGTCGTCGACGCGTATCGGCAGCCGTATGTCCCGTTCTACCTCGCGACCCGCGAGTTCTTCCGTCTCGTCCGCGATCACCTGACGCCGGGCGGGATCGTCGCGCTCAACGTCGCGGCGGTCCCCGACGACAAGCGGCTTGTCGCCGGCGTAGGAGGCACGCTCGCCGCCGATTTCCCGGAGGTCCTCGAGTGGCCCGCGCTTCGCTTCAACACCTTCGTGCTCGGATTCACCGAGCCGCTCGCCGCAGCCGAATTCCGACGCAGGCTCGCGGACGGGCCGCGCGAGCTCGCGTCGCTTCGCGCGCTGCTCGCGCGCGATGCGCGACCCGTCGGCGTCTCCAGCCGGCCATGGACCGACGACCGCGCGCCGGTCGAGTGGCTCACCGACCGGATGATCGTCTCGTACGCCGCCCAGGGCGGCCGGCTCGAGGAGGACTACCTGCCGACGAGGCCGACGCCGTGATCTCCATCGAGCGACGCGGAGGGCGGCCGCTGCGCATCGGGCACAGGGGCGCGGCGACGCTGGCCCCTGAGAACACGCTGAGCTCGTTTCGGGCTGCGGTGGAGGTCGGTGTCGACCTCGTCGAGTTCGACGTCCTCGCTCGTCCCGAGCGGCGAGCTCGTCGTCTCGCACTCGTACGAAGAGATGGTGCCCGAGACGCCGACGCTCGACGACGCGCTGCGCTTCTTCGTGGAAGAGGCGCCCGATACGGGCGTTCACCTCGATCTCAAGCTGACGCGCCGCGAGCGGGACGTCGTCGCTGCCGTGCGGCGGCACGGCCTCGCGGGCAGGACGTTCGTGAGCTCGTACTACCTGGCGACCGCTCGCGCGATCGCCGAGGCGGACAGCGACATCCGGACCGGAATCACGATTCCGCGGAGCGTCCTCGGGATCTCCGACGCGGGTCGCGGCACGAGTGCGGCTCGCGTTGGGCTCGGCGCGCTGCGGCGCATCACGCCATCGGTGGTACGTCCGCTGCTCGCTTACACGCGAGCGGACGCGGTCGTCATCCATCACTCGGTCATCACGAGCGCGTGCGTCCGCGCGGCGCACGCGAGGGGCGCGGCCGTCGTCGCCTGGACGGTCGACCGCCCCGAGGATCTCGCGCGGGTCGACGCTGCCGGCGTAGACGCGGTTGTGACGAACGATCCGCGCATATTCACGCCGATGTTCGTGTCTACACTGGAAACGTGAAAGCGTCGGCTCGCACCATCGGCGCAGCGCTCTTCGTCGCCTGCGCACTTCTCGGACTCGCCGCCGCGTTCGGTCTGGCCGCGACCGCGGGCGCCGGAACGAGCTCTCCGGGTCAGACGACCGAGCCGCCACCGACTACCACCACGCAGCCTCCGCCCACGGAGCCCCCGATTCCACCTCCGCCGCCGCCGTCGCGACCCGCACCGATCGCCTTCGGCGTCACCGTCGGCGGCGTCAGGGTCGGCGGGCTCATGCCGTATCAGGCGGGCAAGGCTGTCACGAGGGCATACGCGCGCCCGCTCGCGCTCGTCGTGGACGAGACGCGCACGATCGAGCTCGCGCCGACGGGTCTCGGCGCGAAGGCCAACGTGCCGAAGGCGATCCGCCGCGCGCACCTCGCCCGCCCCGGCGCGATCGTCCCGCTCGACGTCGACGTATCGCAGGCTCGCGTCCGCACGTACGTGGAGCGCCTCGGACACGGGATCGACCGGAAGGCGCGCGACGCGCGTATCGCGCTCGACGGCGTGAAGCCGCGCGCGATCGAGTCTCAGGAGGGGCGTCGCCTCAAGCTTCTCGCGACCGGACGATCCATCAGGACAGCGCTCGCCACGAACAGCCGCGCGCCGATCCGGCTGCCGTACGACATCACGAAGCCGAAGGTCAAGTCGGCCGACCTCGACGAGGCAGTCGTCATCCTCCGCGGCTCGAACCGCCTGCTCTTCTTCGACGAGGCCAAGTACGTGCGCTGGTTCGGCGTCGCGACCGGCCGCGCCGAGTATCCGACGCCGCTCGGCACGTTCGAGATCGCCAATTTGCAGCGGAACCCATGGTGGTACCCACCGCCTTCTCCGTGGGCGAAGGACTCCGAGCCGGTTCCACCCGGTCCCGGCAACCCGCTCGGGACGCGCTGGATGGGTCTTTCGGAGCCATACGTCGGCATCCACGGCACGCCGGACGCGGCGTCGATCGGCTACTCGGCGTCGCACGGCTGCATCCGCATGCGGATTCCGGACGCCGAATGGCTCTTCCAGCACGTGAAGGTCGGCACGCCGGTCTTCATCATCGACAAGTAGTCGTGAGGTCTCGTACCCGGCTCGTGGCCCAGGGCGTGGCCATCGGCCTCGTCGCGCTCCTCTTCATCCTCCTCGCGTGGTCGCTTCTGCACGACGAGGGCGGCGACCTGTCGAAGAAGGCGAACGCGGGCGAGTTGCCGTCGGCGCCCGACTTCACCCTCGAGCGTCTCGACCAGGACGGCGAGATCCAGCTGTCGTCGTTGCGCGGGAAGGCGGTCGTCCTCAATGTCTGGGCGTCGTGGTGCATCCCGTGCAAGGACGAGGCTCCCTACCTCGAGGAGGTCTGGCGCGCGAACCGCGACCGCGGCGTCGTCGTGGTTGGGCTCGACGCGAAGGACTTCCGCGCCGACGCGCGCCGCTTCGCGAAGCGCTTCGCGCTCACGTTTCCGTTGGCGTATGACGGCCCAGGAGACGTGATCGACGGCTACGGCGTGACAGGCTTCCCCGAGACGTTCGTCATCGACCGAGAGGGGCGCGTGGTGCGTGCATTCGCAGGGGCGGTGAACGGGGAGGAGGAGCGCGGCCAACTGCACTCGGCGATCGAGGACGCGCTGTCGTGATGCGAGTCGCGCTGCTCGCAGTGCTCGGTGCGCTTGTCGTCGCCGGGTCTGCGACAGCGGCTCCCCCGAACGCGGCGGACCTCGAGGCCGAGATCGTCTGCCCCGTCTGCGAGACGACGCTCGACCAGTCGAACGCTCCGATCGCCCAGAAGATGAAGACGTTCATCCGCGTCCGCATCGCCGCCGGCGACTCCGAGAGCGAGATCAAGGACGCGCTCGTCGCCCAATTCGGCTCGAAGGTCCTCGCGGAGCCGCCGGGAGGCGGGTTCGGCTTGCTCGCCTGGCTGCTGCCGCTCACGGCGCTCGTCGGTGGAGCCGTGGTCGTGGGGCTTCTGATTCGATCGTGGAGCAGGCGCCGCGGCGCAGAGCCCGACGACGCTGCTGACCTCGATCCGCAGCTCGAGCGCCTCGTGGACGAGGAGCTCGCCCGGTTCGACAGCTAGCCGCTGATGTCGCCCTCGCGTTCAACGTCCTCAGCGATCCCCGGCCGCATCAGCGGCTGCTTTAGGGGTCGTCGCGATCTCGGATCTGCTTCCGCAGATACGAGATTTGCGGACAGAACATGAGCTGGACGTCGATCCCGGTCGCGTTCCTCGCCGGGATGGTCTCGTTTCTCGCGCCGTGCGTGCTGCCGCTCGTCCCCGCGTACCTCTCGGCAGTCTCGGCAGTCGACGCCGATCGGCTCGGGCAGCCGGGAACTGCGCGCCGGGTCGTCACGGGCAGCGTGCCGTTCGTCGTCGGCTTCACGGCGTTCTTCGTGCTGCTCGGAGTCGGCGCGGCGCTGGTGGGCGGACGGATCCTCGGCGACCAGTTCCTGCTCGAGCGGATCGCGGGATTCGTCCTGGTGGTGTTCGGGCTCGCGTTCATGGGTCTATTGCCGTGGCCGGAGCGCCTCGTTGGAGCCGGTCTCGTGCAGGAAGCACGAGGGCGCGGGTCGCGGGTGCTGCTCGGCGGCGCGTTTGCCGTGTGCGCCGCGCCGTGTATCGGGCCTGTGCTGGCCGCGATCCTCGTGCTCGCCGGCTCCTCGGACACGGTGTTCCAGGGCGCTGCGCTCCTCGCCGTCTACTCGCTCGGGCTCGCCGTCCCGTTCGTGCTCGCGGCGGCGCTCTTCACGCGTGCGATGTCGGCGTTTCGGTGGCTCCGCGATCACTACCGCGCGATCCAGATCGGCGGGGGCGCGATCATGGTTGCGCTCGGCCTCCTGCTCTTCTTCGAGCGGTTCTACGTGCTGCGCGTGTACCTGAATCGCTTCCTCGAGTGGCTCGGGATCGAGCCTGCCTTCTGATCAGACGCGCGGCGCGGGGAGATCGAGCGATCCGGCGGCCACGAGCTCTCCCGCCGTCGCGACGTCTGCGAGCACGACGCTGACATCGACACCGCGATGCTCCGGCGCGTAGCGATCGAGCCGTCGCGCCGCCTTGGCGAGCTGGCGCTCGCAGCCGGGCCGATTTCCGCGCTCCGCGTGCAGCCACGCGACCGCGACGTGGACGAGCCCCTGAAGAAAGTCGCGCTCGTCTTCCGGGCGCGACGCGCCACTCGTCTTCGAGCTCCTCGTGGGCGTCGAAGTACGCGCCCGCGCGGATCAGCTCCAACCCTTGTTCGAGGCTCATCGCGTCGATTATCGGCGTCCGCAGAGGGTGCTAGTGTCGGGCGCGTGGCGACGATCCTGCTGGTCGGGGTCGACCTCTTCTTCCGCGGGAAACTGGAGGGGCTCCTTCCCGAGCACCGTCTGGTGACGAGCGACAGCGTCCATGCCCCGGACGTCGTGATCGCCGACATCGCCCGCGTCGAGCCGGACGAGGTCGTCGACGCCTGGCCGGACATCCCGATCCTCGGGTACACGAACCACACGGACAAGGCAGGCCTGCAGCGCGCTCATACGGCCGGGTTCGACCAGGTGATCGTGAAGTCGGCGCTCGTCGATCGTGCCGCAGAAGTGGTCGGCGAGCTCACCGGATCGGACGCGATCGACACCCCGTAGCCGCCGATGGTCACCTGGCTAGACTCGCGCGCGTGACGTACATCATCGCCGAGCCCTGCATCGACATCAAAGACCGCTCGTGCGTCGATGTCTGCCCGGTCGACTGCATCCACGAGTTCGAGCGGATCCTGATCATCGATCCGGAGGAGTGCATCGATTGCGGGGCGTGCGAACCGGAGTGCCCGGTGGAGGCGATCTTTCCCGAGGATGCGCTGCCGGACAAGTGGAACGCCTTCGTCGAGATCAACTATGCGTTCCCGGATCCGGCGAAGATCAACGCGCTGACCGACGCGTACGCCACCGAGCACAACGTCCAGAACGAGCCTCTCGAGTAGGTCAGGCCGGCAAGAGGTACGCGCACGGGCGCGGATCGCCTGGCAGCGGCGACGACGCGATCTTCGTCACTCGATAGCGCAGCTCGCCGTCCTCGACCTCGGTGCCGGGCCGCGGCGGGTCACCGGTTCGCTCGATGAGCGTGTAGCCGGCGGGTGACCACACGAAGAAGAGAAAGCCGCTCCTCCCGTTCCCGTCCACGCCGCGATCCTAACGATGCGCGGCGGCGGGAGGCACGTCGATCCGGATGGTCAACCCGCGGGGATGGCGCACCTCCGAGCTGAACCGGCCGTTGAGCGTCCCCGCGCGCTCGGCGAGCGCCTCGAGCACTGCGGCGCGCCGCTCCGGCGGACCGTCGTCCTCCACGATGAGCTCGATGCCGCCTCCCTGCGTCGGCCTGACGGAGATCTCGATGCGAGAGAGCGTCCCGCGCTTGACCGCCTGCTCGGTCGCCTCGCGGAGGATCTGGTACAGCGCGACTGCGGCGTTCTCGCCGAGTTCGTCGGCGAGCGCGACATCGAGGTCGATCTCGATGTCGTGACGTGACGAGAGGCGCCGGACGAGCGCGCCGGCAGCCGAAGCGAACCCGAGCTGCTGAAGCACGCGCGGCTCCAGGTCGTCGCAGAGCTGACGGAGGTCACGGGCCGCATCGCGTGTCAGCTCGAGACCTCTCGCAAAGACCTCTCTCGCGCGCTCGGACTCGCCGCTCTCGAGGTCGGCCAGACCTGCGTCGAGCATCTGCGAGATCGCGGACAGCTGCTGAACAGGGCCGTCGTGGATCAGCTCGGCGACACGGCGGCGCTCCTCCTGCTCGGAGAGCATGCGCTCGGCGAGGAGCGCTCGCTCGGTGTCGTCAAGCGTCAATCGATCATCGCGTCGCGGAGCGCGATCGCGACCGCCTGCGTGCGCGTGTCGGCTTCGAGCTTCGCGAGGATGTGCCGCACGTGGCTCTTCACCGTCTCCTGGCTGATGAAGAGTTTCGTGGCGACGTCGGCGTTGGACATCCCGTCCGCAAGCAGCTGGAGGATCTCCCGCTCACGGGGGGTGAGGATGTCGGCCTGTCCCTGTCCGGCGACGAACTCGGCCATGAGTCCGGGATCGACGAACGTCTCACCGGCTGCGACCTTCTCGATCGCGCGCAGGAGCGTCTCGTGCGGCGCCTCCTTGAGGATGTAGCCGCGCGCGCCCGACTCGAGCCCACGCTGGAGCAACGAGCGCTCGCCGTACGCGGTGAAGATGAGGACGCCCGTGTTCGGCGCCTTCTGGAGCACTTGCTCGGTTGCCTCGAGGCCGTCCATGTCCGGCATGCGCAGATCCATGATCACCACGTCCGGCCGGCGTCTCTCCGCGAGCGCGACGGCGGACGCGCCGTCCGTCGCCTCGCCGATCACTCGGATTCGAGGCGAGCGCGACAGCGCGAGGCGAAGCCCCTCACGGACGACCTCGTGGTCGTCGGCGATGAGGCACGTGATCTCGTCGGCCACGAGGCGATACTACGGCGCGGCCTCGGATGATCCTTCCTGTCAGATGGCGAGAGCGAGCTGCCGCGGCTGCGCACGAACCGGCCGGCGACTGCTCGAGAAGCGCGTCGACGCCTTCGCGCGACGGGCGGGATCGGTGATCGCGTCGGCGACCGCGGCGCGGGAGGTACGCGCGCGTTCCGAAGAGTGCCTCGTAGTGCTCCACCTGCTCCGGCCAGTCGCGGGCGAGCGCTTCGAGGAAGTGCTCGCGGACACCCGGGCGAAGGTGGACGACGCCGGCCCAGATGCCGCGCGCTCCCGCCGCACGCGCCGCGGTCACGACTGCCTCGAGCTGTTCGGGCCGGTCGGAGAGCCCCGGCAGGATCGGAGCCATTCCGACCCCGACCTCGATGCCCGCGTCCGCGAGCGCGCGGATCGCTCGCAGGCGGCTCGCAGGCGGTGCCGTGCCAGGCTCGGTGGTGCGCCAGACGCGCTCGTCGAGCGTGGGGAGGGAGACGTAGACGCTGACCGGCACTTCGCGCGCCGCCGCCTGGAGGACGTCGATGTCGCGGACGATGAGCGGGCCGCGCGTGACGATCGAGAGCGGCGTTCCAGATGCAGCGAGCTCCCGGATGCACGCGCGCGTGAGCCGGAACCGCGCTTCAGCAGGCTGGTACGGGTCGGTCGCGGTGCCGAGCGCGACTTCGTCGTGTTTCCAGGAAGGGCGCGCGAGCTCGCGCCGGAGCACCTCGGCGACATTTGGCTTGACGCGAATCGACCGGCCGTACCGGTCGTCGGACGGGCGATCTGCGCGCTGCTCGAAGTGCCTGACGTAACAGAACGTGCACCGGTGCACGCAGCCCATGTACGGGTTCAATGACCACTTGAAAGGCATCCCGCGGACGGCGGTCAACGCCGACTTGCAGGGCTCGATCCGGTAGTCGACTCGCACTCGGGGAGAATAGAACATACGTTCGATCACGACAAGGAGCGCGTACCGGCCGGGCTAGAGTCGTGCGATGGACGAGCTCGGCGACGGGATCCGCCGCGTCACGTTGACGCTGCCGACACGACCCGGGCACGTCCACGCGTACCTCCTGCCCGGCGACGACGGCTGGACGCTCGTCGACACGGGCGTGGGTCTTCCCGACGCGAAGGAGACGTGGGCGGCTGAGCTCCGCCAGGCGGGCGGGCGCGTCGCGACCGTGTTCGTCACGCACTTCCACCCCGACCACGTCGGCGCAGCCGCCGATCTCCACGAGCTGACGGGCGCTCCCGTCGTCCAGGGCACGCTCGACTACGCGCAGTGCGAGCTCGTCTGGGGAAATCCCGCCTGGTCGGAGCGACTCATCGACTGGTTCGAGCTCCACGGTGCGCCTGACGACGTGACCGAGGAGCTCGTCGGCCAGAGCTCCGTCTACCGCCCGTTCATCCGCTATCAGCGCGACCCGATCCTCGTCGAGGCCGGCGAGCACGTGGATGGCTGGGAGCTCATCGCCGCACCGGGTCACGCGGACGGTCAGCTCTGCCTTGTCCGTGACGGCGTGCTCGTTGCCGCGGATCATCTGCTCGGCCGCATCACGCCGACCGTCGGGCTCTGGCCCGCGAGCCGGCCCGATCCTCTCGGGGACTACCTCGCTGCGCTCGACCGCACGATCGAGCTCGATCCGCGGATCGCGCTGCCCGGTCACGGGGAGCCGATCGATGATCCCGCCGGACGCGCGCGCGAGCTGCAGGAACATCACCGGCTCCGCCTCGAGGAGACGGTCGCCGCGCTCGGGACTGAGCCGCAGACCGGCTACCAGCTCTCGTTCGCGCTCTTCGGAGCGGACCTTCCCGCTGCGGGGCGCCGCTTCGCGATCGCCGAGACGCTTTCGCACCTCGAGCGACTCGTCCAGCAGGGCGCTGCGCACCGCCACGAGGTCGACGGGGCGGTTACCTATACTGCCGCCTGATCATCGTGGGCGACGAAATCCCGCCGAGTACCGGCGCCCCTGACGGGGCGTGAGCGTTCTCCTCCGCATCCTGGTCGTGTTCATCCTCGTATTGGGGAGCGCGGTCTTCGTGGCGGCCGAGTACGCCCTGATCACAGCCCGCCGGGCGCGGCTGGAGGAGCGCGCCGGAAACGGCAGTCGTGGCGCACGCGCGGCGCTGCGCTTGATGGACGAGCCTGTCCGCTTCATTAGCTCGACGCAGCTCGGGATCACGATCTTCGCCATCCTCATCGGTGCCATCGGCGAGCCGCTGATCTCGGATCTGATGGAGCCGCCCCTGTCAGCGACGGTGAGCTTCCTCATCGCCTTCGCCATCCTGACCTACTTCTCGGTCGTGCTCGGCGAGCTCGTGCCCAAGGCGGCGGCGTTGCAAAAGGCCGAGGCGCTCGCTGTCGTGCTCGCCGTCCCACTCGACTTCCTCGGCCGCGTCGCGCACCCGATCGTGTGGCTGCTGCAGGTGTCGGCGAACGCGGTGCTCCGCGTGCTGCGCGTCAACCCGGCGCCCGCGGGGATGCTCGCGTACACGCGTGAGGACATTCGTCACTCGGTCGCCGCGGCCGAGGACGTCGGTCAGCTCCAGGAGGCGGAGGAGGAGATGCTCTACAAGGTCTTCGACTTCGCCTCGAAGGAGGTCTCCGCCGTGATGGTGCCGCGACCCGACGTGGTGGCGATCGCCGTCGAGATGCCTCCCGAGGAGGCCCTCCGGGCGGTCGTCGACTCGCCGTTCACGCGTTACCCCGTGTATCGAGGATCGCTCGACGAGATCCTCGGGATCCTCCACGTTCGCGACCTCTTCGGCGCGATTCACGACCGCGGCATCGCGTCGGTCGAGCTCGAGTCCATCCTCCGGCCCACGTACGTCGTCCCGGAGACGAAGGACCTCGCCGCGCTCCTCGCCGACTTCCGGCGCGAGAAGCAGCACATGGCCATCGTCATCGACGAGTACGGCGACATGGACGGGATCGTCACGCTCGAGGACATTCTCGAAGAGATCGTCGGCGACATCGAGGACGAGTTCGACCTTCCGGACACGTCCATCGAGCGGATCGACGAGACGCACATCCGCATCGACGGCACGTACACGATCGACGACTTCAACGAGGAGTTCCACACGGAGCTCGAGCAGGAGGACTTCAACACGATGGCGGGTCTCGTGTTCGGCGAGCTCGGCCGTGCGCCCGAGGTCGGCGACGAGGTGCGGACCGACGGCCTGATGCTCACCGTGGTCGAGATCGACGGCTCGCGGATCATGAAGCTCGAGGTCGCGTTCGGCGTCGACGACGCGCCGACTGACGACCCAGCGGCTGCGTAGGTCGCGTTGATGGAAAGGACGCCACAGCGGTCGCGAAGCGACCGCCTTCAGGGATCTTCGCGCGGTCGGAATCTCCGCGCTAGCGGAGTTCCGGCCCTGCGCAGATGAGTCCCTCCGGACGATCCGCACTCCGGCACCGCGACTTCTCGCTTTTCCTCGTGTCGATGGTCGCCGAGGCCTTCGCGCTGCAGATGTCGTTCGTCGCGATCGGGTGGCAGGTCTACTCGATTCGCGGCAACGCGCTCGACCTCGGCCTGTTGGGACTGGCGGAGTTCCTCCCGCTGCTGCTGCTCGCGCTACCGGCGGGACAGCTGGCGGATCGCTTTCCTCGGCGCTACTTGCTCGTCGTGATGATGCTCCTCAACCTCGTCGTCCTCTCCGGACTGCTCGCGGTGACGATCGTCGACACGGGGCACGTGTGGCCGTTCTTCGCGCTCGCGTTCGTGCAGGGCGTCGGGAGCGCGATCGGCGCGCCCGCCGGTCGCGCGCTCACGCCGTCGCTCGTACCCGCGGAGATCCTCGTCAGCGCGCTCGCGCAGCGATCGATGGCGTTCCAGCTCTCCGGCGTCATAGCTCCGGCGGTCGGCGGGCTTCTCTTCGCGATCCAGCCCGAGCTCGTCTACGTGGTGGCGATCATGCTCGCATTTGTCGCGCTCGTCTCCGTGGTGGCGCTGCGAAGCGGGCGCGAGCCGGCGGCGGAGTCGGCGGTCGGGCTCGACGAGGTGCTCGCGGGAGTTCGGCTCATCCGGCGCACGAACGTCCTGCTCGGCGCCATCTCGCTCGATCTCTTCGCCGTGCTCTTCGGCGGAGCCGTCGCGCTGCTCCCGATCTTCGCGAAGGACATCCTCGAGGTCGGGCCGACGGGTCTCGGTCTCCTGCGCGCGGCCCCCGCTATCGGCTCTCTCATCACGGCCTCGGCCATCGCCCGCTACCCGATTCGCCGCAAGGCCGGCCCGATGCTCTTCGCCGTCGTCGCAGGCTTCGGCGTCTCGATGGTCGTCTTCGGGCTCTCACGCTCGATGTGGCTCTCGATGCTCGCGCTCGCTGTCGGCTCGGGGCTGGACATGGTGAGCGTCGTTCTGCGCCAGACGATCCTGCCGCTCGTCACGCCCGACGAGCTGCGCGGGCGCGTCAATGCCGTGGAGATGGTCTTCATCAGCGCGTCGAACGAGCTCGGCGCGTTCGAATCAGGAGTCGCGGCGGCTTTGATCGGCGCCGTTCCGGCGGTCGTGCTCGGCGGCATCGTGACGGTCGTCGTCGCCGGCGTCTGGTGGAAGCTGTTCCCGTCACTCGCTCGCGTCGACCGGCTCGACGAGCTGCAGGCCGGTCGCTGTAGACGACCGGCTAAACGGGCGCGAGGCCGCGTGACTTGCGGTTCGCGGCGGTCTGCCGCTTTTGCGCCGACAGCTCGGCTTTTCGCATGCGTATGTCGTTCGGCGTCACCTCGACGCACTCGTCCTCGCGGATGTATTCGAGCGCAAGGTCGAGCGAGAGCGGCCGCGGGGGAATCAGTCGAACGGTGGTATCCGCTGAAGCTGCCCGCGTGTTGGTGAGCTTCTTCTCCTTCGTCGCGTTCACGTCGAGGTCGTCGGGACGCGCGTTCTCCCCGACGATCATCCCCTCATAGACATCGACCCCGGGGGCGACGAAGAGCGAGCCACGCTCCTGCAGGTTCAAAATCGCGTACGACGTGGTCTTTCCGCTGCGGTCGGCGACGAGCGCGCCGGTCGGCCTCGTGCGGAGCTCGCCGAACCAGGGCTCGAATTGCTCGAAGACGTGATGCAGGATCCCCGTACCGCGGGTCTCGGTCAAAAACTCCGTGCGAAAGCCGATGAGGCCCCGCGCCGGAACGAGGACATCCATCCGAATCCAACCGCTGCCGTGATTGACGAGCGCCTCCGTTCGGCCCTTCCGGAGCGCGAACAGCTGCGTCAAGACGCCGAGGTACTCCTCGGGCGCGTCGACCGAGACGCGCTCGACCGGCTCGTGCACCTTGCCGTCGATCTCCCGCGTCACGACCTGAGGCTTACCGACCGTGAGCTCGAAGCCTTCACGGCGCATCTGCTCCACGAGGACCGCCAGCTGCAGCTCGCCACGTCCCTGTACTTCCCAGGCGTCCGGTGACTCCGTCGGGAAGACGCGGAGCGAGACGTTGCCCACGAGCTCGCTACGGAGCCGGGCCTCGACCAGTGTTGCCGTGACCTTGTCGCCGGAGAGGCCGGAGAGCGGGGAGGTGTTGATCCCGATCGTCATCGATAGCGAGGGCTCGTCGACGCCGATCACCGGAAGCGGCCGCGGGTCCTCCGGATCCGCGAGTGTCTCGCCGATGGTCACGTCCGGAAGTCCCGCCACGGCGATGATCTCTCCAGGCCCCGCCTGAGTGGCCTCCACCCGGTCGAGAGCCTCGGTCACGTACAGCTCGGTGACCTTCGCTCGTTCGATTGTCCCGTTCGCACGGCACCAGGCGATCGGCTGACCACGCAGGATCGTTCCCTGGACGATGCGGCAGAGCGCGAGTCGGCCGACATACGGCGATGCATCGAGGTTCGTGACGAGCGCCTGCAGAGGGTGGCTCTCGTCGTAGATCGGCGCAGGGATGTGCTCGAGGATCGAGTCCAGCAGCGGGCGAAGATCAGGCTCGAGGGCGTCGGGATCGGGCTCGAGCGAAGCTCGGCCCGCCCTGGCGTTGCAGTAGACGATCGGAAACTCGATCTGGCTCTCGTCCGCATCGAGATCGAGGAAGAGCTCGTAGACCTCGTTGACGACCGCCTCGATGCGCGCGTCGGGACGATCGACCTTGTTCACGACGAGGATCACGGGGAGCTTGGCCTCGAGCGTCTTGCGCAGCACGAAGCGCGTCTGCGGCAACGGGCCCTCGCTCGCGTCGACGAGCAGAAGCACGCCGTCGACCATCGTCAGCCCTCGCTCGACCTCGCCTCCGAAGTCCGCGTGACCCGGGGTGTCGATGATGTTGATCTTCGTCCCGCCGTAGCGGACAGCCGTGTTCTTGGCGAGGATCGTGATGCCCTTCTCGCGCTCGAGATCCATCGTGTCGAGCACGCGCTCGGCGACGTCCTGGTTCGCGCGAAACGCACCGGACTCCCACAGGAGGGCGTCCACGAGAGTCGTCTTGCCGTGATCGACGTGCGCGACGATCGCGACGTTTCGGAGCTCGTTCCGCTCGGCCATGCGAACGAGGCTAGCGGCGAGCGCTCGCGAGCAGTCGACCCGACCCGACATTTCGGATCGAGGCATCGATGAGCTCGACGGGGTGAAGCGCGGGCAGCAGCTGCCGCCGGCGTCGCAGCCCCTGGGACACCTGGACGAGGCAGCCGGGATTCGCGCTTGCGTATGCCTGCGCGCCCGTCGCCAAGACGTGCGCGGCCTTGCGGTCGCCGAGCTCGCGCGCAGCGTCCGCCTGCACGACGTTGTAGATCCCGGCCGAGCCACAGCAGAGGTCCTGCTCCGCCGGCTCGACGACCTCGAGCCCGGGGATGCGGGAGAGCGACGACAGCGACGAGAGCGGGAGCCGCTGTGCGTGGCGGAGGTGGCACGAGTCC
Source organism: uncultured Gaiellaceae bacterium (assembly GCA_963776565.1). Lineage (GTDB taxonomy): Bacteria > Actinomycetota > Thermoleophilia > Gaiellales > Gaiellaceae > GMQP-bins7. Next base: position 309,859 of record CAVZNF010000004.1, on the reverse strand, counting down.
TGCAGCGCGACCTTCATCGGGAGTGGGTGGCGCCGCGCGCGTGGCATGTCGCTTCCGAGCAGCTCGCCCACGTCGCGGACCTTCGTTGAGAACGACTCCGCGCGCTCGTCTCCGAGCAGCCAGCCGAGCTCCTTCAGGTGCGACCCGCAGCCCGAGGAGTTCACGACGACGAGGTCGACGTTCTGGAATGCATTGACGAGTGCGCGGGCGAACGCCTTCCCTTCGTCGACCCGGCCCGCGTGCACCGAGAGTGCCCCGCAGCAGCCCTGCGGGGGAGCGACGACCTCGTACCCGTCCGCCGCCAGCACGCGCGCGGTCGCGGCGTTCACGTCGGGAAACACTGCGCGCTGGACGCAGCCCGTGAGCAGACCGACGCGTGCGCGTGGTGGCCCGGAAGAGGGAGTCACGGTCGCGACGGTCCCGTGTCCGCGCCAACGGGGAGCGACCTCGGCGAGCGGCCTGAGCCGTCCTGGCATCGGCAGCGCTCGGCCGATCGGCGCCAGCGTGAGCGCCGCGCGCATGCGGCCCGGGTAGGGGAGAAGCCGGAACAGCAGCCCGCGGACGAAGCGATCGCCCAGCGGCCGGTCGACCTCAGTCCTCGACCGCCGCGCGCGTGCTCTCGATGAGTCGGTCGTAGCGAACGCCCGAGGGGCACGACGACACGCAGGCCATGCACCCGAGGCAGCGGTCGAAGTGCTGGGTGACTGTGGGGTTGAGCGCGATCGTTCCGTCGAGTCGGGCGTCCATGAGGTGGATCCGCCCGCGCGGCGAGTCCATCTCCTCGCTCCAGAGGACGTACGTCGGGCACGTCGGCAAGCAGAACCCGCAGTGGACGCAGTCGTCGACGTACTCGCGGATCACGCGGCGAGGACTCCCTGAGGATCGAGCTGTCCGCGGATCGCATCGAACAGGTGGGAAGCCGATGTGTCGAGCTCCCCTGCCGCGACCTCGGGGACGTACGCAACGCCGGAAGCAGGGCGGACGATCGCGTCGTCGAGCCGCTCCAGAGTCGCCGCAAGCTCGCCCGGCGCAAAGCGGAGCCGGCCTTGCGCGTCAGCCTGGCGCTGCCGCGACTCGTCCCAGACCATGGCGTCAGTCTCCGAGCTTCCGACAAGCTTCTGGGCCGTTGCAACCTGCGCCTGCACCGCACGCTCGGATCCTTCGAACAACGCCGCCACACGACCGGGGTGGAGGACATCGAGCGCGCTCGGCTGGAGTTGCGATGCGAGAAGCGCGTCGGCCACGGAGGCCGCGTCCTCCGTCTCGACAACGATCGTGCCCGTCGCCTTCGGCAGTGGGTGCAGACGGAAGCTGACGCGCGCGATGAAGGCGAGCCGTCCTTCGGATCCGCAGACGAGTCGTGCGAGGTCGTAGCCCGCGACGTTCTTCACGACCTTGCCGCCGGCATTCGCGATCGTGCCGTCGGCGAGAACGAGCGTCGTGCCGAGGACGAGGTCACGCGGAGCGCCGAAGCGGTGGCGCAGCGGGCCGGAGACGTTGCGGGCGAGCAGCGCGCCGATCGACGGGTCCCCCGGTGGGTCGAGTGACAGCCGCTGGCCTGCATCGGCCAGCGCCGCGCGAAGCTCGGAGAGCCGCACTCCCGCCTCGACCGTGCATGTGAGATCGCCCGGATCGTGCTCGAGGATGCGGTTCATCCCGTCGGCGCGCACGTCGTCGCCGATTCGGAGCCGGCGCCTTTCCGCGTTCGCCGCCGCGAGAAGCGAGGATGCCTCCTCGAGGCTAGAGACGCTCGGCAACCCCGATCCTCTCCAATGCGTGGATCCGGTACGGGCCGGGCACCTCGCCGCACAGCCTGGGCGTCGGGATCACCTTGCCGGGGTTGCAGATGCCGAGCGGATCGAACGCGCGCCGGAGCCGCTCGAACACGCGGAGATCGCGCTCGGAGAACATGCGCGGCATCGAGCACGCCTTGTCCATCCCCACGCCGTGCTCGCCGGTGAGCGAGCCGCCCGCGTCGAGACAGGCATCCAGGATCGCCTCGGCGAGCTCACGCGCCCGCTCGGTCTCGCCGTCCGCGCCCGAGTCGTAGAGCACCAGCGGATGGAGGTTGCCGTCGCCGGCGTGGAAGACATTGCCCACGCGGAGGCCGTGCTGCTCGGAGAGCTCCTCGATCTGGCGCAGAACCTCGGGAAGGCGGGTGCGCGGGACGACTCCGTCCTGCACGTAGTAGTCAGTCGCGATCCGGCCCATCGCTGCGAACGCCGATTTGCGCCCCTTCCAGAGGAGCGCACGATCCGCATCGCTCGTCGCCGCGCGGATCTCGAACGCGTCGCATTCGACGCAGATGCGCTCGATCTCGGCAGCGTCGTCCTCGACCTGCTCGACGACGCCGTCGAGCTCGACGAGGAGGACGGCGCCGGCGCCGGCTGGATACCCGGGCGCCACGGCGTGCTCGGCGGCCTCGATCGTCAGCCGGTCCATCATCTCGATCGCGGACGGCATCACGCCCGCGGCGATGATGTCCGACACGGCGGCGCCTGCCGCGTCCATCGTGTGGAAGCCCGCGAGCAGCGTCCGGACGGACTGTGGAGTTCGGACGAGGCGGAGCGTGATCCGTGTCGCAATGCCGAGCGTGCCCTCGGACCCGACGATCACGCCGAGCAGATCTGGCCCGTCGGGATCGAGCGCCTTCCCGCCGAGCTCGACGATCTCCCCATCCGGCAGGACGAATGTCAGCCCCGTCACGTGGTGCGTCGTGAATCCGTACTTGAGACAGTGCGCGCCGCCTGAGTTCTCGGCGACGTTGCCGCCGATCGTGCACACCTGCTGGCTGGAAGGATCCGGCGCATAGAAGAAGCCGTCCGCGGCGACGGCACGCGTGACGTCGAGGTTCGCCACGCCCGGCTCGACGACGACGCGCTGGCTCTCGAGGTCGACCTCGAGGATCCGATTCATCCGCGCGAGCGAGACGACGACTCCGCCTGCCACCGGTGTCGCGCCGCCGGAGAGACCGGTGCCGGCTCCGCGCGCGACGAACGGCACGCGCTCCCGATGACATGCGCGAAGCACCGCCTGGACCTCCTCGGTCGATCCGGGTAGGACGACGAGTTCGGGGACGGCGCGGTGCCCGGTCAGCCCGTCGCACTCGTAGACGCGGAGCTGCTCCGGCTCGGTGATGACGTGCGCGGCGCCGAGCGCCGCCCGTAGCTCGGCGACGAAGGAGGCGGGCAAGCTCACACGATCGAGTCTAGAGCGGCGCGCCGAAGGTCAGCTCGACTCCAACCGTCCCTGCGGCAGCGCCATCGTTGCGGCCGAAGTAGGTTTCTCCCCGTGCTGCCGATCGAGCGCCCAGGAAAGATCGTCTGCGTCGGTCTGAACTACTCCGACCACGCCGAGGAACAGGGCGCGGAGCTTCCGGCAGAGCCGCTCCTCTTCGCGAAGTGGCCGTCCTCCCTGATCGGCCCGGGTGAGGCGATCGTCATCCCGCCGATCGTGACCAAGGCCGACTACGAGGCCGAGCTCGGCGTCGTGATCGGCTCGCGAGTCAAGGGCGTGTCGAAGGAGAACGCGTTCGAGGCGGTGCGCGGATACCTCTGCGCGAACGACGTCAGCGCGCGCGACCTGCAGTTCTCGGACGGGCAGTGGACGCGTGGGAAGTCCCCCGACACGTTCTGCCCCGTCGGTGAGATGACGCCGCGCGACGAGATCTCCGATCCGCATGCGCTCGCAATCCGCGCGATCGTCAGCGGCGAGACGCTGCAGGACTCGACGACGGCGAATCTCATCTTCGGGATCGACGACGTGATTGCGTACGTGTCGCAGACGACGACGCTCGAGCCAGGTGATCTCATCCTCACCGGGACACCTGCGGGCGTCGGGGTCTTCCGCGATCCGCAGCGGTTGCTCCAGCCGGGAGACGAGGTGACGATCGAGATCGAGGGTCTCGCGTCGCTGACGAATCCTGTCGTCGCGGGATGACCGAGAATGTCCTCTGGGATGCTGTCGCGCTCTCGAACCGCGAACGCCGCTGGGTGGAGGTGCCCGCATGAAGCTCGGACTGCTCACCGCTCCGTTTCCACGTCGATCGCTCAAGCAGGTCGCCGCCTGGGCGGCGAGCGAGGGCTTCGAGATGCTCGAGGTCGCCTGCTGGCCCGCGGCCGGAGGCGAGCGTCGCCGGTACGCGGGGACATCGCACATCGATGTCTCGCGCGTCGACGTGGGCGCTGTTCGCGACGTGCTCGATCGCCACGGGCTCGAGATCTCGTCGCTCGCGTACTACCCGAACAACCTGCACCCCGATTCCGCCGAACGACGGGCCGCGAATACGCATCTCAAGAAGGTGATCGACGCGGCGGCGAAGCTCGACATCGGCGTCGTCGGCACCTTCGTCGGGCGCGACAAGACCAAGAACGTTCCGGACAACTTCCGCGAGTTCCGGAAGGTCTGGCCGCGCCTGGTCGACTACGCCGAGTCGCGCGGCGTGAAGATCGCGATCGAGAACTGCCCGATGATCTTCAGCTGGGACGAGTGGCCGGGCGGAACGAACCTTGCCTCGTCGCCGGCTCACTGGGACGAGATGTTCGGGATCGTCGACAGCCCGAGCTTCGGGCTCAACCTCGATCCGTCGCACCTCGTGTGGCTCATGATCGACTACGAGCGGGTCGTGCGCGACTATGCGTCGAAGATCTTCCACGTGCACGCGAAGGACATGGAGATCGACCGCGACGGCCTCTACCGGCACGGCACTGCGTCGCTCGGGATGGGCTGGCAGGTTCCGCGCCTGCCCGGGCTCGGCGAGGTGCGCTGGGATCGCTTCATCGCAGCGCTCTACCGCGAGGGCTACGACTTCGTGGTCTCGATCGAGCACGAGGATCGTGCGTTCGAGGCGACGGAGGAGCTCGTCAAGCGCGGCTTCCTCATCGCGCGCGACGCGCTGAAGCCGCTTCTGCACTGAGCTGACGACAGCGAGGAGACAGCAGCGATGATTTCGAAGCGCGGCGATCGTCACATCCCTGTACCCGAGCGAGGAAGAGGAGTGAGCCATGCGCATCGTGGTCATCGAGTTCATCAGCCTGGACGGCGTCGTGCAGGCGCCGGGCGGGCCTGACGAGGACACCGACGGCGGCTTCGCACACGGCGGCTGGACGCACCCGTTCTTCGATCCGGACGTCGTGGGAGGCGCCTTCGCCGACGCGTTGACCAACGCCGACGCGCTGCTGTTCGGCCGTCGGACGTGGCAGTCGATGGCCGCGGCGTGGCCGGAGCGAGCCGGCGACCCGTTCGCCGATCGGATGAATGCCATCTCGAAGCACGTCGTGTCCACGACGCTGGGCGACGACGATCTGACCTGGGACAACTCCACACGCATTCCCGGCGAGGAGGCGGTCGCACGTCTCCGGGAGCTCCACCAAGCAGACGGTGGCGACCTCGTGGTGATGGGGAGCCCGACCCTCGTTCGCACCCTGCTGAGCGAAGGGCTGGTCGATGAGCTTCGGCTGATCGTCATGCCCGTGATCCTCGGCGGTGGGAAGACGATCTTCCCCGCCGACGGCGAGCTGAGGGCGCTCGAACTCGTGTCGGCGGTGACCAGCGGGGTCGGAGTACACGTTTGCATCTACCGAGCTCCCGGCGAGGCGTAGGGCACCAAGACGTCGGAGCCTAGAATCCCGCTCAGTGCAGTCGTGGCCCGTGAAGGAGATCGAGGTGCCCGAGGGAACCCGCCGCGCGGAGGCTCTCGAGACTGTCGACGGGGCACGGGCGATCATCATCCGTCTCGCGCCTGGTGAGGAACTCGGCGAACACCAGGTCCGGGAGCGGGCGTGGCTGATGGTCGTCGACGGCTCGGCGCGTATCGAGGCGGGCGGCGACGTCGTCGAGGCAGGATCCGGCACGCTACTCACCTTCGAGCCCGACGAACGCCACAAAGTCTCCAGCGTGGACGGTACTCGGATCGTCATGATCCTCTCGTCGTGGCCGGCGGATGGCCACTACCCGAACTGGCCCGGCGATCTTCTTCCGAGCACCTAGTTCAGATGAACGAGCCTGACCCTCGAGACGTGGACAGCGAGCACGACGCCTGTCCGAACTGCGGGTCACGCGTGGAGTCGGCGATCAGCGCTCCGGGCGACGTGCCGGTCCGCGAAGCGACAACGCGGCGGTGTCCAGGCTGTGGCAAGGTCCTGCAGCGGGAAGTGGGTGGCGAATGGGCGATCCTCGACGAGACGGCGAGGTAGCTCGCGAACCCATCGCCCCAGCGGGCGTGACGACCCGCTGAGATCCGCGCGCTCTGCGGACGCGCCGCGCTGACAATCCCTTGAACGGCGTGTACGTCCTGTTGCGACGACCTCTAGTCCGTCGACTCGTTGCGACGCTCCCTCGCCGCACTGTGGTCGCGCTCGGACGAGATCTGTTTGTCGAGCTTGTCTGCACGGCGCATGGCGTCGTACACCGCGTCCCAGTGACGTGAGACCTCGCCCAGGGCACGGGCTGTGGTCAGAGCGGCCTCCTCAAGCCGCGCGTTCACTCTCTCGGCCTCGGTCAGGCGTTCTTCGATCGCGCGCAGCTTCTCGCCAAGGTCGCTCAACTCCTGTGCGACAACCTCGTAGTCATCCATCGAGCTGCCGAGTCCTCCGAGCCGTCCGCCAACAGGCACCCAAGTGCTGGCCCTGCGTGTCGAATCCTGTTCGCCTGAGCTCCTACGTCTCGCGCGCCATAGCGCGTCGGGAGATTGCGGGCCTTCGGCCGGGGTCCTGGCAGCAGGGCCAGTCCAACCATCCTACTCCGCCCTAGAGACCGGCAGCCCTACAGTCGTAGGACGTGAACGAGACAGAAGTGCCAGAGCGGACACGTCGGGGCTGCGCAACACAGCGGGTGCAGATCGCAGCTAAGGTGGGTGAGCGCGTTGGTTGTCTCTGACGCCGTCGAGGATTTCACTTCCTCTTCGATTGTCTCCCCCGACCTAGCGCAGCAGGGAGTTCGTTCGGACTCTCCTGTCCTGATAGGAACGAAGGAGCATCACATGTTCGCAATCATCCGCCGTTACGACGGTGTGGACGCAGAATCGCACGACCGAGCTCACGAGCAAGGTCAACGAGACCCTCATGCCGAAGCTCAATAAGTTGCCCGGGTTCAAGGGCTACTACCTGATCGATGCCGGCAACGGCGTCTTCACCTCGCTCGGTCTCTTCGAGACGCCTGAGCAGAGTGTGGAGTCGACGAAGCTCGTCACAACGTGGATCCACGAGGAGAAGCTCGAGACGATTCTCCCCAACGAGCCCAAGATCACGAGCGGCAAGATCGTTGCTCGCAGCAGCGACCGCGTTCTGGTCGCCGCGTAACTCGACTGCACCGCACTCGACGGAGGGGCCCGGCTTGCCGGGCCCCTCCGTCGTTCTGGGCCATTAGACGTCACGCCTTCGTGGGCGAGTGTGCGGGAATGTCCCTTGACGGCATAGGAGTCCGATGAGCTAACGCAGGGCCGCTCGCAGACGATCACCCAGCAGCGCGAGCCGCTCCACCGACTCGTTGCTGAACACGAGGCGCAGGTACCTCGTCGCGACTGGGCCTCCCCACGCGTCCGTCATCGGAGTCGCTGCGACCTTGTGCTCGAGCAGTCTCCGAGAGAGCTCGGAGGGGTCGAGTTCGCAAGCCTCGGCGTCGAAAAGGGCCGACCACCCCCCGTGGGCGGGGACGAGCGGCAGCCCGTCGCACTGGCGGACGAGCTCCTCGTGGCGTCGTTCCCACTCGACGACCGCTGCTCGAACGTCGTCATCTCCGATCCGAAGCGCGGCGGCGGCACCCATCTGACCGAATCCGCTCGTCACGACGCCGTTGTAGATGTGCACCATCGCGAGACTCGTCGCGAGATCCGCGCGCGCGACCATCCAGCCGACCCGCCACCCGATCATCCGCTGCTCAAGCGAGACCGCACCGGCTGTGACCGTCAGATCACGCATCCCATCGAGTCCTGATGGGACGACGACGGGACGTCCATCGAAGACCATCGCCTCCCACAGCGACCAGTACAGGAGCACGATCCCGCGCTCGCGGCAGATTGTGGTGATGGCGCTCCATTCGTCCGCACTCGCGACCCAGCCGCTCGGGATCGCAGGGTTCATGAGGAAGAGCACCCGGGTGCGATCCGACACGCTCCGCCTGAGCGCCTCGACGTCGAGCCGCCAGCCACTCGCCTCGCCACGCAGTGGCACGAGCTTCGGCACTGCACCGACCAGGCGCACACGTTGGAGCATCCCGGCGTAGGTCGGGTCGGTGAGGATCACCTCGTCCCCGGGATCAGTCAGCACGAACATGGCGTTGAGGATTGCCGAGCCGTCGCCGTCCGTGATGACGATCTCGCTGAAGGGGTCGTAGAGCGCACCGCCTCGGCGGGCGATGAGGTCTGCAACGGCCTCCTTCATCTCATCGAGCCCGGAGAACGGCAGATACGAGTTGGCGTCGTCGCGACCGATCGCCGCGCGGGTCACCTCGACGACGTCGGGGTGCGGTGGAATCTCGGTGTCGTAGTTCTCGAGGCGCAGGATTTCTGGATCCGATCCCGCAGCGTCGGCTACACGGTCGATGCCGAATCCTGGGATGCCGTCGAGTCGCCGGCTGACCATCGCGCGATCATCCGCGATAGATCGGCGTTTCCGCAACCGTCGAGACGCGTTCAGTCGTTGGCGACAGAACCGCGGCGTGCCCGAGTGGGCGGGAGTGTCCCTTGAGATCATGCGAGACCGATCCTCACGGGCAGGATCCGGCGCTCGACCATGATGACGGGCGCCGGACCTGCACATCAGCGGTAGCTCAGCTCACATTTGCGCACACGCCGTACGCCTGAAGCTGCCACGGCTGCCCGGTCGACGCGATCTCGACGGCCTGCGCGTTCCACTTGTTGCCGTCCGACGTCTGGTTGTTTGAACCAAGAGCCAGCGTGACAGACTGTCCCCATGCGTGAGCTGCGGCCGGGTGTCTGGCATTGGCAATCGTCGCATCCCGGCTGGAACGAGGAGGAGTGGTGGCCCGAGCTCGTCTCGTCGTACGCGATCGAGCTCGGCGACGACTTCCTGTTGTTCGACCCGCTCTCCGTTCCCGACGAGCTACGTGAGCGCGCGACCGCCGTCGTCCTGACCGCGCCGTACCACGAGCGCGACGCCCGCCGGCTTGGCCTCCCGGTGCACACGCCGCCCGCGGACACGTGGCAGGACTGGGTCGAGAAGTTCGGCATCGACCCCGACCGCGTGCGCGGCATGGAGAGCGAAGATCTCGCCTGGCTGCGCGCGGGCGAAGGCGAAGGACACTTCCACGGTCCTGGAGCGTGGCCGTTCGGTATCACCGCGTACGCGGGCCGCGAGGACAACGACCTCATCCTCTGGCTGCCGTCGATCAACGCGATCGTCACCGGCGACTCGCTCTCCGACTTCGGCGACGGACTGGACATCCAGCTCGGCGGTCGCAAGCACGTGACGCGCGACGATGTCGTCCAACGGCTCCGTCCGCTGCTCGACCTGCCGGTCGAGCTCGTGCTGCCCGCACACGGCGAGCCGACGGATCGCGCGGCGCTCGAGCGCGTGCTCTCCTGAGCGGCGCCGCAAGATTCAGAGGCTCAGGCGACGTGGCGCCTTCCTGCGCGAGTGTGCGGGAATGTCGCTAGGAAAGACCTGAGCTAGACGATCGAGATCTTGCGAAGTGAGACGGGCGCGCCCTGCCGGATGGTGTTGGGTATCTCGGCGATGCGGTCGACCTCTCTGACTAGGGCATCCAGGTCACCGCGTCCGCTCAGTTCGACGTCGTACGTGATCGCATCCGACACGGCAGGGTCACCAGAAAAGTCGCCGTCAACGGTGACGCGCACCGAGTCGAGCTCGACGCCGAACCGAGGCGCCTCACGGAAGAGATCGTTCGAGATACAGCCTGCGACAGCGAGGTAGAGGAGCTGGCCACCGTTGAAGCCTCTCCCGCCCCCGCCCTCTTCCGTAGGACGGTCGACGACGAGCGTGAACGCCCCTGCGGAGCCGAGCGCAGTGACCTGACCGGTGACTGTCCGGGTCTCGACGGAGAGCATCGGCGCGGACGCTAACGAATCGTCGGTCACCGCTAGGCAGTGGCGATCACGAGCGCTCGGGTATCGACGCGACGCTCTCTCGGACGATGTTCCTCGAGCGCCCGAGCGTGCGGGAGTGTCCCTTGATGGGAGGACGATGCGACACGCCGTGTCGCGTAGGCTCTTCGCGATGCCTCATGAGCTCGGGGCGCGATTGGTGGCGGCCGTCGCCACGCAGGATGAGGCGGCACTCGCTGATTGCTTCGTGCCAGACATCGAGTTTCGCGCGCTGACCCCGCCCGGCCTCAGGGAGCGCACTGGTGCCGTTGAAGCGGCGTCGCTGATTTCACACTGGTTCGGCGACTCGACCGAACTGCATCTCCTGGACTCAGACAGCAACGCGATCGGGGACCGCTTGCACGTCTGGTATCGGTTCGCGGGTGTTGAGGAAGGCGAGGAGTATGTGGTCGAGCAGCATCTCATTTGCACCATCGCTGACGGCAAGGTCGTGCGCGCCGATCTTCTCTGTTCCGGCTTCAACTCGCATGCCACAACTAACGCGTAGACCACACGCCCGCCAGTCCTAGACTTGCGCGACATGGGCGTCGAAGAGTGGACGGCGGCGGCTCATCTCCGTGGCTGTGACCCGGCAGTCATTCGACTCTATGAGCGGTTCGTCGAGCTCGTCCAGGCGTGTGGCGAATTCGAGGTGGCGGTGTCGAAGACGGCGATCTCGTTCAAGGGAACACGCCGTGGATTCGCGGGGGCCAAGCCCAAGAAGCGCTGGCTGGACGGGTACCTCGACCTCCAACGACAGCTCACGGATCCTCGGATCCGGTCAGCCTCTCCCTACACGAAGCGCCTGTTCGTGCACCAGTTCCGTGTCGAAACGCTCGATCAGCTCGACGAAGATTTCGCCGGATGGATCCGAGAGGCATATGACGTGGGAAAGGGACTCCATCTCGAATCCGCTGCCAGAGCGTCCGAGCATCGCCCAGCCGCCACGGAGTGAGTCGTCCGGCTGCGCGAGTGTGCGGGAATGTCGCTTGAAGTCGGAGAACTGGGGCGCCTCGCTTGGGCGAGCTGAGTAGATGCTCTACGGGCGACCGTTCCTCCGGCTGCGCGCGAGTGTGCGGGAATGTCGCTTATGCGGCGGCGTCGACCCGGGCGGTTACAAGTCTTCGTTCAGCGACTCACGCGCGATGCGCCAGCGCCCGTCGGCGTCACGGCGCCAGACCATGAGAAAGCGCCTTCGTACCCGTGGGGAATCCGAGCCCCTCGGCCCGCTCACCCAGCTCGCACGTCCTTGCGTCGCTGCGAAGTCGCCCGCCCCGAGGGTCGAGTCGGCAACGATCTCCATCGATGAGATTACTACCGCAGGTGCGGCGACAAGGAGCGCGTCTCGTCCCTCGATCGCCGGGATTCCGGGTCCGACGAAGATCGCATCCTCCGTGTAGTAGTCAACCCAGGCCGTCGGGTCGGACGCTTCGAACGCATCGGCGAGAGCTGCCTCAGCGCTCCGAATGGCCGCGACGTCGGACGAAGACAGCGTCACTCGGTAGACACTACGTCCGGAGTCGCGGTTCTGCCCGACCCGCACGTCGCTTGAGAGATTGATCGTCGTTCAGGAAAAGGCGAACAGCGGTGGGAGGATCACAACGACCACGGCGGCCCAGAGGGCGAAGACGGGAAGGTAGGCCGTCTGCCATCGCTCGAGCCGGTGGAATCTCGTGCGACCGGTGAGGAACCGTGCAGACAGCCAGGCGGCTCCGACCAGGTTCACTAGCAGGACGAGGTTGAGTCCGAGCGCCGCCAATCGGTTCGGAGTGAATCCGAGGTCGCCGATCCGAGCGATCATCGCGCCGAGCACGATGAGGTCGAGCACCAGGGCACTAATGATCGCGACCAGTTGGATCCAGTCCATCCATCCCGGAAAGCTGGACGGCTCGCGCGCGGACATCCCGAACAAGACGAGTGCGAGGACGACCACCAGCAGAGCGTCGAGGACGCTGAGGAGGTCACGATCGAACGCGCCGCCCAGCCCCGTCACGGCGTAGACGACGGCGGAGCAAGCCAGCATCACCGCGAACAGCGGCGTGAAGAGCATCGTGAGCACCGGCGCCATGTTCTCGATGACCCGTTGCTTCGACTCGACAAGCCATGCCGCCACGACGACGGCGCCCGCCGCTCCTGAGGGCAGCACCCACTGTGCGACCCGATCGACGTCGACCCCGGTGGGCTCGAGGACTCCTGCGGTCAACGCCATGAGCACGCCGCCCCCGAGCGCGATCAGCACGTAGTAGATGAACCATTCGCCCGTGAAGCGGACGAAGTCCATGCGCCGATCGTGCGATCGGATCGTCCCACCCATGTACGGGTAGGCGACCGCGAACCACAGCACGACGGGTAGATGGAGTGCGACGAGCATCTCCGTGTCCGAGTCCGTGTCGTACGGATAGAGGTTCACCACCAGCGCGGCGAGCACGAACGGCGTCGCGGCGAGCACCCAGTGACGAACGTCGAGCTGCCGTACGCGGGCGAAGTACGCGGCGAGGAACGGCAGCACGAACAGGCTGAGATCCCGCGCGAACCAGGTGGGTTCCTCATCGGGGAATCCGGCGGCGAGGCGTGCCACCTGGATCGTGACGGCCGCGGCGGCAGCAAGGACGAAAGCCTCGAGCCAGCCGCTCGACGCGCGCGCCGTCTCGTCGTCGGCTCCCAGGACGAGCTGTTTCCACAGTCGGCCGCTGTGCTCGCGCGCGAACTCCCGGGACAGGGTGTCGAGGTCGCCCATCCGTTTCACGGCGATCAGGAACCCCTCGTCAGGCGTGAGGCCGGCCTGCGTCAGCTCCGCGATCTCGTGACGGAGATGATCCTCGAGCTCGTCGACGTCGTGGCCGTTGACCGCCGGTGCGCTTTCGACGTACGCCCGCCACTCCGCGATCTGTGACTCCAAGCTCTCCATCGCTCACGCTTCCCCGACTGCCGCCAGCGGCCCCTCTGAGCCTGACCAGACGTCATTGAGCACGCGGGTGACGGCAACCCACTGCCGCTGCTGGTCGGCGAGTGCTGCTCGCCCGTCGTCGGTGATCATGTAGTACTGGCGACGACGGGCTTCCGGTGGCGTTCGCCACTCGGTCGTCACGTAGCCGAGCCGGCGGAGGCGATGGAGTAGCGGGTAGAGCATCCCGTCGGTCCACTCGAGCTCGCCCCCGGAGAGCGCGCGTACCTTCTTGAGGATGGCGTAGCCGTAGCTTTCACCATCGGCCAAGATTGCGAGCACGAGCGGTGTCGCCGATGCCGCGACTAGGTCCTTGTCGATGTGCACGCGGTCTCCATAGCTCGGCGACTAGGTCCTTGTCGATGTGCACGCCGTCTCCATAGCTCGAAGTACCATGCATAGAAGCACAAGGTAAAGCCAAACCGCAAGGCGTTCGGCGGGAACCCCGGGAAAGCAGGATCCACACTGCGGGCCTGGGGGCTGCCTCATGGAGTAGCGGATCCGGTCAGTGGACAAAGCGCTGACCCGCATCCGGCGGAAGGTCTAGCCGCGGATGCGCCCAGGGCGCAGGGGTCGCGCGTGTGTGCTGACCTTCTCGAATGCCCGCGTAAGCGCCTTGACGTCGGCATCGGACAGGTGTTGCGAAAAGTGCTCCTCGATCGCAAGGCGATGGTGCCGGCGCGCTGCCTCCAGGGTCTTGCGGCCCTCGTCCGTGAGAACGACCAGGAACGACCGCCGATCGTTCTCGGGCCGCTCGCGACGCACGAGGCCCGCGTCCTCCATGCGGTCGACGACACGCGTGAAGCCGCTCTTGCTGTAGAGGATTCGCTCGGCGAGCTCGTTCATGCGAAGTCCACCCGGCTCGTCTTCCAGGTGGACGAGGAGGTCATACCAACGGATCGGGATCCCGGCGTCGCGCTCCATTTTGGCGTCGAGCACGTCGAGCAGCGCGAGGGCGCTTTCGAAGTACAACCGCCACGCTCGCAGCCGCTCGGGCGAGGGGCTTGACAGAGGTTGTTCCTCATGAGATAGTCCGCTCTGCAACTGTTCACTCATAGACAGTTGCAGATCATATCAATCGGAGGAAGGGAGTGGCGATGGCGATTTCAGTGGAATCGAAGGCCCACGGCTATCGGTTGGGACCTGAGGAGGGCGAGGCGTACTGGCTGCTCGGAATGCTCGAGATCGTCAAGATCAGCGGTGCGACCACGAACGGCGAGTACGGATTGGTCGAGGTCACCGTGCGCGCCGGCGAGGGCTCGCCTTGGCACGTCCATCCCGACGAGGACGAGTGGTTCTACGTGCTCGCTGGGGAGTTCACGGTCTACGTTGGTGACGAGCGGCTGTCGCTTCCCGCAGGCTCGTTCGCGTTCGGTCCCAAAGGTGTGCCGCACACGTTCATCGCCGAAACGGACGGGGCGAGAGCCCTGATCGGCTTCCAGCCCTTCCTGTTCGAGGGCTTCTTGCACGAAGTCGGCGAGCTTGCAGGCGAGCGGGTGCTGCCGCCGCCGCTCGAGTCTCCGCCCGACATGGCTCGACTCATTCCCATCGGCTCGCGTAACGGGATCGAGATCCTCGGTCCTCCTGGCCCGCCTCCAGGCCACTGACGTCATCAGAGTCCGGCGCCCGCGCCTCGAAGAGAGCGCGGGCGCTCCAACTAGCCCCGCGGCGACAACCAGGCGACGGGACGCCGCGTTGCCCCAAGTGTGCGGGAATGTCTCTTGACGCGACTCGTCACATAGTCGGCTCGACGACCCTGGCCACGACCCAGCGGTGTTTGCCGATCTTGCGGTCCCGAATGAACCCGAGCTTGTCGTAGGTCGACAAAGCACCGTGGTAGAGGAAGCCGGCGGGCACCGAACCGGCGTCCTCCGGATATCCCTCGACGGTTCCCCCGCCTAGGCCCGCGATGAGATCGACCGCGCCTGCGAGCGCCGCGGTGGCCACGCCCTGACGCCGGTGTCCCTTGCCGACGTAGCAACATGCGATCCGCCAGTCCGGCGAGGTCGTCTGATCCTTTTCGTACGCCGCGCGGTTCTTGATGCGTGGCACTTCCTCGGGTGCACCGAACTGACACCAGCCCACACAGTCGTCCCCGTCGAAGACAAGCGCCGCATGGGCCGTGCCTGCCCGCACGCGAGCGAGCTTCCGCTCGCGCTTGGGGGGCACCGTGCCTTTGTTGTCTTCGTGGAACCCCATGCACCAGCAGCCCCCGAAGATGCCGTTGTTGCGTTCCACCAACGCAGCGAACGCCGGCCACGTCGACTCATCGAGAGCCTTGACCGTGTACGCCGGTTCGACCACGAAGCCCAGCCTAGCCCGGTGGGATGCCCCGCTGCCCTGGGCCAGTGCGCGGGACTGTCACTTGACGGAACCCGACGCAGCTAGGCCGGTTCGCTCAAGCTGAAGGTACCGCGCCGGCGATGACAGAAGCCCCGAGTTGCTCCATCAGGCGTCGCTCAAGCTGAAGGTACCGCGCCGGCGATGACAGAAGCCCCGAGCTGCTCCATCAGGCCGAGATCGTCACGGTGATTCCAGATCTCGACGACCTTGCCGGCGCCGATTCACCCCCGCACCTCTCCTGCCCGTCGCCGCGACCTCGCCCCACGTGCCTGCGTGCGTGCCATCGGCGGTCCAACGTGCTGCGACGAGGTCGCCATCGCCGAGCAAGAGGTCGACACGCCAGTCGAGATCTGGAAATGCAGGAGCGGAAGTTTCCGGCGATCTTCGCTTGCCCCTCAGGGCCGGGGGGCGGTTCGGTCGGCCGCAGGTCGTGCCGGACGTACTCCTCTGCGAAGACCTCGTGGGCGAATTCGAGATTGCCCAGCGCCCAGACTTCCTCGTAGAAGCGCAAGACAAGCGCCTTGTTCTCGGCGACCCCCACTGGCCCGCGATCCTAGTCACCTGCGTCTGGCGAGAGGTCTGCGACGTGCGCGAGTGTGCGGGAATGTTGAACGGGCTAGAGGGGCAGCGTCGCGTGCGAGTGCGGGCGCTACCGGCCGGAGCCGCCGTCTGAGGCCCGAGTCAGTCCGTCGAGCTCCGCGCGCAGCAGCTTGCCGACGGAGTTCCGGGGCACGCGATCGACGAACATCACGGACCTCGGGACAGCGTCCGCAGGCAGCCGCTCGGCGCTGGACGCTCGGATCTCCGCCTCCGCCGCCGTAGCGCCCCGCGCCAGGACGACGTACGCGACCACGACCGTATCTCCGTTCGGCGACGGCGCCCCTGCCACGGCGGCGTCGGCGATCGCAGGGTGATCCAGGAGGATGCGCTCGACATCACCCGGGTAGACGATCCGACCGCCGACCAGGAACCCCGCCTGAACACGATCGACGATCCAGACGTCGCCGTCTTCGTCCATGCGGACCGCATCGCCCGTTTGGAGCCACCCGTCGTCGTCGATGGCGGCCCGCGTGGCCTCCGGCCGGTTCAGGTAGCCGGCCATCACGTTCGGGCCGCGCACGAGGAGCTCGCCAGTCTCTCCGGGTATGACGTCGTGGCCGTCGGCGTGGACAATCCGGATGTCGACGAACATGGCCGGCTTTCCGGCACCGCCCACCTTCCGAAGGGCGCTCGCGGGATCGAGGATCAGAACGAGCGGTCCCGCCTCCGAGAGCCCGTACCCCTGTACCAGGTTTAGGTCGCGCTCGAGGCATGCACGGATCAGGCGCTCAGGGACCGGGGCGCCACCCGTCACGATGAACCGCATGGCTGGAGAGATCCGTCGTCGGCCACAGAGACGAGCTGGTCAGAGCCTCCACCAGGTCGGGGTTGGCGAACCCGACAGTGGCTCGGTGCCGCTCCATGAGGCGAAGCACGAGATCGGGCTCCATGGCCTCGGGGACGACCACGGTTCCGCCCATGAACAGAACGGGCAGGACGTTCACCCCGGTACCCCCGGTGCGGAAGAATGGGGTGACGGCGAGCGTGACGTCGTCGTTTCGGAAGTCCGCGCGGGTCAACAAGTTGATGACGTTCCACGTCACGTTCCCATGGGTCAGCATCACGCCCTTCGATGGACCCGTCGTGCCGGATGTGTAGGGGATCAGGCAGACATCGTCGTGCGACCCGACGTCCCTGATGGGATCTTCGGGGGCTCCCGCCACGAGGTCGTCGAAGTCGCCCCTTGCTCCGGGGGTCGACCCGACGTTGATCACGGCTTGGACCGAATGAGGAAGAGCCAGCCCTGGAGGAGCCGCCCCGGTGGTCACGAGCATGGTGGGGGAGGCGTCCTCGAACTGCGCGACCATCGCCTCTTGGTCCAGACGATGGTTGACGGGGGCAAGCGCGGCGCCGAGGGAGGAGGCTGCGAAGAGGGTCTCGAGGAACGCCGGGTGGTTGGGTCCCAGCCACCCGACCCGATCTCCTCGGCCGATACCGAACGAGCTGAACGCGTGGGCCAGTCTCCGAATGCGGCCGGCGAGCTCGTCGTATGTGATCCGCTCCTCGCCCCATGCCAGGGCGATGTGCTCGGGCTGGATCCTGGCCCGGCGCTCGATCCACGAGCCGACGCCGCCGGTCATGCCGCGCGTCTGTCGGCGCCTCGGGTCTTCCTCAACCAGGCGGCCATCGTGGCCCTCCGAGTGACCACAAGCGGGCGTCTCACGACGTTCAGTGGGAGCGTTCTTGCTCGCGCTTCCACTCGGATGACACCGAGTGATGACTCAAACCGAAGTAGCGGCCAGGAAACCACCAGCGCACCGCACGCCCTATCGCAGTTCGTTGGCACCAGCACTCGGGTGAGCATCCGCACTCACGATTCCGTGGGTTGTGAACGCGCTGAGCAAGAGTCCTTGCGATGGTGCGATGGTATCGCGCCAGCGAGCTCAGAGATCGTTGCCAGTGACCTAGCGGCTCGAGTTTCGTCGGGCCTCTTTCAGGGAACCCATCAGATCGTCATTCAAACGAAAGGACGGTCATGGGCATCATCGCATTCATCATCCTCGGTTTGCTCGCTGGCCTGATCGCGAAGGCGATCATGCCCGGAAGCGACCCGGGCGGTTACATCGTGACGACGATCATCGGTGTCGCCGGCGCGCTCTTGGGTGGTTTCCTGGCGGCGGCTCTCTTCGGAGCGCATCCGCTCGACGAGTTCTTCGACATCTCTACTTGGCTAACGGCGATTATCGGTTCGATCCTGCTGCTCGCCTTGTACCGCGTCTTTGTGAATCGAAGCGGCGGCCACCGCGCTCTGCGAGCCTGAGCACGTCGACAGGAGCCGCCAAACGACCGGAGCCGCCCGTAGCGGCGTTTGATAACAAGAGCCAAGAAGCAACTCGACTCTCCCGAAGCACACGAAGAGCCCCGCTCGCGGGGCTCTTCTCTTCTCTCTTGTGGCGTCCGTTTTGGACCACCTCGCGCTCGACCTGGATCGCAGCGACGTGAGGGTCGTCAGTCGCCTGGCCGCGATAACCGTTCAGATTAACGCGCGGCTTTGGAGCGTTCGAGCCGCCCCGACGCAACGGCCTCAGCCGCAGCGGCTGCGGCCGGGCCTGAGACCGCTGTGAGGAACGTTGCGGCGTCGATCGCGTACCCCTCGACATATGTTCGCGCGACGACCGTGGCCGTCCGTGGCACTCGTTGGAGGAGCGCGATCTCGCCGACGCCATCTCCCGGCCCGCACGTGCCGAGGGACCGGCCGTCGGCGCTGACGTCAACCTCACCGTGCTCGATCAGCACGTACCGGTCTCCAGGATCACCTTCCCGCATGACAAGTTCGCTCTCCCCGTACGAGACCGGTACGAGGCTCTCGGCCAGCCGGTCGAGTGCCGTCAGCGGCAGTGGCGCGAAGAGCGGGTTGCGGCGAAGGAGGGCGATGTGCGCGTCCACGAGCGGCGATCGGCGCGTGCGCTTCGCGATCGGCCGCCATGTGATCAGGGAAAGGATCGGCAGAATCGCGCCCGCGACCACGAGGCTGCCGCGCGCGCCGAGCAGCGCGACGAGCGCCGGCCCGGCGAGGCTGCCGACGAGGAGCCCGACGCCGAACGATCCCTCCATCACTCCGAACATCGTCACGCGATCCTCGTTCCGCACTCCGCGCTGGACGAGCGTGAACCCCGAGACGTCGAGGACGGCGTTGCTCACCCCGGTGACGAAGAGCGCAACCAGTGCGAGCGCCGCGGCGGGCCACGCACCGATGAGCAGCAGCGGCAGGCCCCATCCGGCAAGCGCGATCGTGAACACGCGCGCGAGTCCGGCCCCACCATCGATGCCAAGCGCTCCGAGCGCACCAATGAGGCCGCCGAGGCCGAGCGCAGCGCTCAGTAGACCAACACCGGCGTCGCCCAACCCGAGGAGCTCGATCGAAGAGACCACGATCAGCGTGATGAGCAGACCGCGAACGAAGGTCTGCACGACGAAGTCGCCGGCGACCAGCGTCGCTCCGGGGTAGCGGCGGACAACCCGAAGTGCGTCGGCGAAGCGGAAGCCCGTGGCTCGATCTCCGCCAACCCCACCCCGCGCATCCGCTGCGCGCTCGAAACGGATTCCCGTCACCGCTGCGGCCGCACCCGCGAATGTCACGGCGACGAGCAGACTCGCGGCGACCGAGCTGGTCGAGGCAACTATTACGCTCGCGAGGAGTGGGCCGACGAACGTGCCAATGCCCTCGCCCATGCTCGACGCGACGTTCGCCGCAACCAGTTCTCTCGGTGTCCGGGCGAACGCGGGGAGCATTGCGTTCTGGATTGGGCGGAGCAGCGCACCCGCGCCCGCGACGACGGCCGCGAGTACGTACACGAATTCGATCGGCAGGTGGGTGCCGATTACGATTGCCGTGAGCACCGCTCCGGCACAGCGGACGACGTTGATCGCGGTGAGAACACGGTCGCCGCGGTATCGCTCGACGAGTGTCGGTGCAAACGGCGCCGTCAGGATCGCTGGAACTATCCGGACGGCGCCGAGGATTCCGACCGCGAGCGTCCCACTCGCGTCGTACACGAAGACGAGCAGAACGACGAGGAACGCCCAGTCCGCTGCCGTCCCTGTCGTCCACGACAGCTCGATCCGCCTGATGGACGGGTTCCCCATGACATCGCGGAGCGCAGCAGCTGCAGGTGACGCGCGTGTCCGCATGGGTCCAGCGATTGTGACTCAGCGGACAGTGCGCGGCGAGTAGGGACGCGACGACCGTGAGCCTTCCCACGGGCCGACCGACCTGGCGGCGGGAGGCGACGCCAGTGGAACGTTTGATCGCTTGGCGGTGTAGAAGGCTGTGGTGGGCCGGCCGCTAGACGACGGCGAACTCGTCACCCGCGCTCAACAGGGAGACGTTGCCGCCTACGAGGAGCTCGTACGCATGTACCAGGGAATCGCGTTCAGGACCGCCTACTTGCTTGTTGGATCGACACCGGATGCGGAGGAGGCAGCCCATGACGCCTTCTTGAAGGCGTTCAACGCACTCAGGCGATTTCGACGTGGCGCGCCCTTCCGCCCGTGGCTGCTCGCGATCGTTGCCAACGAGGCACGCAACCGCCGCCGTTCGGCCGGCCGCCGCCGTGCGCTCGCCGTGAGGTCAGGAGGCGCCGGCCCGAAGTGGCCGGCGAACGAGTCGACCCAGGCATCGTAGAGCGGTCGTAGTCGCCGGTAACCCCCGACGCGGGGCCGGAAGACCCTTCGACGGGTCACACGGTTGTGCGCATCACGCAGTGGTTCTTGCCCTTGGGCCGGTCGTAGCTGAACCCGGTCTGCTCGTAGAGACCGCGAGTGACGTTGTAGAGGAACTTGGACGAAATCCTTTTGCCCTGCGGCAGATCCTGCGGATACCCCTCCACCACCCCACCGCCCGCCTCTGCGATCAGGTCGAGGGCCCCACGAAGCGCGACGCCTGCGACGCCCTTCCGTCGATAGTCCCTGTCCACGAAGATGCACGTGATGCGATAGTCGGGCAACTCGTCCGCGCGCGTCGCCTCGTATTCCTTGCGATGGTGGATGTTCGGAAGCTGGTCCGGAGAGCCGTACTGGGCCCAGGCCACCGCAGCGTCGCCGTCGAATACGAGGGCGGCATGAGCGTCGCCCTCGCGAACGAGACGCTCCTTCCACGGGCGGCCCATTTCGCCCTCGGGCCTGCCGACACGCGAATGGAACCACGTGCACCAGCAGCCGCCGAAGCCCATGCCGTTGTGCTTCTCAGCGAGGCGGGCGAAGGCATCCCACGTCGAGGCATCAAGCGCCCGGATCACATACTCGCTCATGCGACTCTCCGTTCAGCGGCTGTGGTCAGCTGCCGAAGGGAGTCTACGCGTGCCGTAGTTGGAGAGAACCCTCGCGTGCGCCAGTGTTAGGGAATGTTCCCTGACAGGTAGGCGACTGTTCCGTTATGGGCCTCGTAGGCAACCGCCGCCCTTGTCCGCGGCGTCCCTACACGTTGCGGGGCCGCCAGGGCTCGTGCTCGTGCGCGAGCCAGACCAGCTCGGGGTCGAGCGCGCGCACACGCAGCTGGCCATCGGTTTGCGGCTCGTCGAGCTCGCCGAACCAAACCGCCACGTCGCCGCCGACGACGACCGGACGCCCACCAGTCTCGACGACCACCACCTGCATGCCGCGTGTGTGGCCCGGCGCCGGGACGAGTCGGAGCCCGGGAAGCAGCTCGAGCTCGCCGTCGACCGACACGTACCGCACGCCGGGCGCCTCGACCCACTCGCGGATCGTGTAGTCGTCCTCCGTGCGCGCGTCCTCGAGCTCCTGCCGCTGAACGTAAATCGGCCGTCCGGGGAAGAGGTGATTGCCGCCGCAGTGGTCGAAGTGCAGGTGTGTGTTGACGACGATGTCGATGCCGGCGAGATCGAATTCCTGCTTGCTCAGTGGCCGGAGGCGGGGATCGAGGTCGGCCACCGCCGCGTGCAGCTCCGTCATGCCGGTGTCGACCAGCACGCGCGCATCGGGATGGTCGATGACGTGCACGTAGACCGGCATCCGCTCGCCCTCGGCGAGCAGGTCGGCCACGAGCAGCGGCGTGATTGTGGGCGGCGACGGCACTCGCTGATCCGGCCTCACTTCAGGGGACATTTGCTTCTCCACAGCATCCATTCCGGTCATCTCACGACTCCCTGTCCGATTGCCGCTGCAGCCGTATCGCTGAAGAGACTGACAAGCCACCGAGAACTCATCGGCGCGGCAAACGAATAGAACCCCGTTCGCTGCCAGGGGGACGGTCCGCTGCGCGAGTGTGCGGGAACGTCCTTTGAGATCCGAGCGCCGAACCAGGGGGCGCGAGCGCCGCGCTATGCCGGATCGCCGAGTGTCCGGGCTGGGTTTTCGCGCCCAGCTTGGTGCCATGTTTCGTTGACCGAGTTGTCGCCAGATTCGTCAAGCTCCTGTCTTGATCGATGACTTTTGACGCGCTGGGCGGTCCTACGAGCATGTCGACAGAGGGAGAATCGATGAGAAAGCTGAAGCTGAACATCGCGATGTCGATTGACGGCTTCGTCGCCGGCCCGGACCAATCGCCAGAGCATCCGCTCGGGGTCGGCGGTGAGGATCTCCACGACTGGCTGGTCCCGCTCAAGGCGTTCCGTGAGAGCCACGGCGAGGAAGGCGGCGAGGTCAACGCGAGCACACCGTTCGCCGAGGACATCCTCGGCGGCGCCGGCGCGACCATCATGGGCCGGAACATGTTCGGCGGCGGCCCGGGACCGTGGGACGACTCGTGGAAGGGCTGGTGGGGAGACGATCCGCCCTACCACCATCCCGTCTTCGTCCTCACTAGCCATCCGCGCGAGCCACTGGAGATGCAGGGCGGAACGACGTTCCACTTCGTCACGGACGGGATTGGGTCGGCGCTCGAACAGGCGCGAGCTGCAGCCGAAGAGAAGGACGTGTCTCTCGGGGGCGGGGCGTCCGTCGCGCAGCAATACCTCGCAGCGGGTCTGCTCGACGAGATCGTCGTTTCGGTCGTCCCGATCCTGCTCGGAGGCGGCGCTCGGCTGTTCGAAAACGTGGGAGATGTGAAGCTCGAGCAGGTCGAGTCGGTCGAGGCGCCCGGGGTGACTCACATCAGATACGCCCGGGCATAGCTCTTTGCTGGGGCGCGGGGCGCACCGCGGAAGACCCGGAGCCCAACGCGCGAGAGCGAAGGCGCTCGGATGCGCGAGGGTTCCGGAACGACGCCCGAGCGCGCGCTTGGCGTCAGCCGATTTGCTCGGCCAGCCCGATGAGTATGCCCTCGGGGCCTCGGAGGTAGCAGAGCCGATACACGTCTTTGTACTGGACCACTTCGTCGACGAGTTGAGCGCCGTGCTCGCGGAGCCGGGCCAGCGTTTCGTCGAGGTCGTCCACCGCGAACATGACGCGGAGGTAGCCGAGGGCGTTTACCGGCGCGTTCCGGTGATCGGCGACCGGAGGCGGCGTGAGAAAGCGCGAGAGTTCGATCCTGCCGTGGCCGTCCGGCATACGCATCATGGCGATCTCGACGCGCTGGTCGCGCAGTCCAGTGACGCGCCCTGACCAGTCTCCTTCGATCATCGCCCGCCCCTCGAGTTCGAGGCCGAGCTCGGCGAAAAACGAGATCGCGGCATCAAGCGACTCCACCACGATGCCCACGTTGTCCATCCGTTGAAGCGCCAAGCGGTCATTGTCGCGGATCGCAAAGCGCCGATGAATTTTCGGTGCGCTACCGGTCTCTACTGCGTACGGATCCGTAACGCCGGGAACGTTCTCGCCTACACCAACGAATTCGGGAGGCGACTTGAAGCTTCTTCTTACGTCCGCTGGCATCAAGAACGCGAGCATCCGCGACGCACTGGTCGAGCTGCTGGGCAAGCCGATTGCCGAATGCGACGCCCTCTGCATTCCCACTGCGTTGTACGGGCATCCCATGGCGGGTCCTCGCCAGGCGTGGCGGTGCATCAGCGGGCAGGAGACTGGCACTCCCACGGTCGGACTGGGCTGGAAGTCCATGGGAGTGCTGGAGCTCACCGCGCTGCCGAGCCTCGACGCGGAACGCTGGGTCCCGCTGGTCCGAGAGACGGACGTCCTGCTCGTCGAGGGCGGCGATGCGACGTACCTGTGCCACTGGATGCGGCAGAGCGGACTGGCGGACCTCCTGGCGACGCTGCCCGAGACGGTCTGGGTTGGGGTGAGCGCCGGAAGCATGGTGATGACCCCCCGGATCGGTGACGACTTCGTGATGTGGCCGTCAGCGACAGACGACCGCACCCTAGGGATCGTCGACTTCTCGATTTTCCCGCACCTCGATAACCCTGACCTGCCGTGGAACACGATGGCCACCGCAGAGGAATGGGCGGCCAGCTTGTCAGGCCCGGCGTACGCGATCGACGACGAGACCGCCTTCAAAGTGGTCGACGGTACCGTCGAGGTCATCTCCGAGGGGCACTGGAAACTGCTCACGCCGTAGGACTGAACCTGCGCGAGTGTGCAGGAATGTCATGCGGGAGCGACCATTGAGCCCGCGCCTGCAAGCGGCGGCCTTGCGCTCAATCGGGCGCGCCCCGAGGATTCGGTGATGGCCGGGATGCTGTACGACAACAAGGCAGCCGCGCAGCTCGAGCAGGCGTACGCGACGACCGACATGATCGGTCAGCGCGAAGAGTTGCGACGGTCGCTTCGAGCATCAGCCGGCGAATCGATCCTGGACCTCGGTTCGGGCCCCGGTTTCCTCGCCTGTGAGCTCGCACAGGAGGTCGGTGTAACCGGCCGGATCGTCGCGGTGGACATCAGCTCCGACATGAACTCGATCGCCTCGAAGCGGATCGCGGCCGCCGGACTCGGCGACCGGGTCGACATCTTGGAGGGCGACGCGACCGCGCTTGCGTTTGCAGACGCGGTCTTCGATGCCGCTGTCTCGACGCAGGTCATTGAGTACCTCGCCGAGCCGGACGCCGCGCTCCAGCAACTAGTCCGCGTCCTGCGACCCGGCGGACGACTCGTGATCATCGACACCGACTGGGACTCGCTCGTCTGGGCAGCCACGGATCGCCGCCGCGCTGCTCGGATCGCGGCCGCGTGGAACGAGCACCTGCCAGACCCCTACCTTCCGCGCACGCTCGCACCCCGCCTCCGCGCGGCCGGATTCGAGGTCAGAGAAATCCGGATCGTCCCGATACTCAACACGGCGTACGACGCCACGACCTTCAGCTACAACATCGCCCCGCTCATCGCCGCATTCGTGCCCGGGCGCGGAGGCGTCTCAGAAGACGAGGCGACCGAATGGCTCAACGACCTCGCAGAACTTCAGCAGCTAGGGCGGTATTTCTTTAGCGTCAATCGATACCTCTTCGCCGCCTCGCGCCCCCAGGGAGGCCGCCCGCTCTCAGCGACTGGTCTCTGACGATCCGACTCCCCGCCTGTGCCAGCGCTCGTGGATGTCCCCCGACGGGACCTGGGCGAAAGGCTCGCGAGGTCGCGCGGGTCTCGGCGCGCAGCGTGTGATGCATCGAAGACGGCGAACGGTCTCAGCACACCCTCAACAAGAACGGCAGATGGCTAGAGCGTGTGGAGAGGCACCTCGTAGAACTCAACCGAGGAGCGGCTCCCGGCGTTGCCGGGTCCCGCGTTCATTGCCTCGTCCCCTTTGCGCATTGCCTCCTCGCTGTCGAACAGCGTCACCCCGAGCATTTCTCCCGACTCGTGATCGACGAGAAGCAGGAACTTCGCGTCTGCAAGCTCGGGTGGAAACGACCCCGCGTCAAGGGCAGAGCGAAGTCTCTGCAGCCTTGCAGCAACGTCTGCCGGGTCGCCCTCGAACCTCGCTACGCGCGCCCACATTTCAGCTAACCGAGTCGCGGAAGGCGACGGCCTCTCCGGCGATGGCGGACGATTCCTCGATCGGCACGATCGGATTCGTCGTGAAACGCAACCACGGCGCCCACGGGGCCGTGGTACGGGCGAGCGCGGCAGCGCTCTCGGCCTCGATCAGCGCCACACCCCCTCCGCCATCGGCGAAGCCGTAGAAACCCTTGAACTCGGCTCCCGCTGGTGGCTGCCATTGCGAGAAGACGCCGAGCGACCTGCGAATGCCATCCTCGCTCGTATCGATGAACTCCCACGTGACGTGAAAGAGCACGGCCGCTTCCTTTCCTGACGCTGGCGGGCACGACGAACCACCCGGCAGCCGAATGTACGTCCTTAGCTCACGGCGAGCCAACGACGGAGCCTGGAATGGGCGAGTGGTCCCGCCTGCGCCAGTGCGAATGTCTCTTGAGCCCCAACGCAAAATGAACAAATCCACCAATCCATCGACGGCTGTCGATGCGTAGTACCGGATACCAACAACCACTTCCGAGGAGGTCTGAAGTGACTCGGACGGCAACCATTGCCAAACTGATGGTTCCTGTGGTCTTTGCCGCCGCACTGGTTGCGGTGTTCGCCGCACACTCCGGCACTGCGAGCAGCATGTCGAAGCAGCTGGTAGTCAAGACCGCCAACAACCCGACGCTGCACCAGAAGGTGCTCGTGAACCGCAACGGCTTGACGCTCTACTCACTGAGCGTCGAGCAACGAGGAAGGTTCATCTGCACCGGGTCCTGCCTCTCCTTGTGGACTCCGCTCGTCGTCGCGAAGGGCACGACCCCGACCGGAGCGCTTCACCTGGGGACTGTCAGGCGTCCTGACGGCCGTGCCCAGGTGTCCTACCGTGGACGTCCCCTCTACACGTTCACCCAGGACCGCAAGCCGGGTGACGTCAAGGGCAACGGCTTCAAGGACGTCGGCGTTTGGCGGCCGGCATCTCCTGCTTCCAGCGGGAGCACCGCACCACCTGCGCCGAACCCGTATCCGGGGTATCCAGGCTACGGGGGATAGTCAGGAACCCAGACTGCTACAGCGATGTGCGTTCGTCCCACGGGGCGAGCGCGCATCGCACCAGGGGACCGAGTCGGAGCACTGCACCAGCTTCCTTGTTCACTCCAAGATGATCATCAGACCATGAATGCGTGCTAGAGGCAGCACGTTCGTATGCCCGCGTGTTCAGGAATGTTCCCTGCACCCCGGCTATAGAAAATCCAACAGACCCACACTCGGAATGGACCAGCACCCCAGTCACGTTAGAGCGACCTAATGGCGCTGAGCCTGAGACCGCACGTCCAGGAGCATGCTGATGAGGTCGGTAGTCCCCGAGCTCACCTTCAGCAGCGAGCACGCACGGGTGCCCTCGTCGTGATGGCGCTCGTCATCGCCGCGCTCCCCCTGGTGGGACTCGTTTCGCTGCTGCTTCGGGCACAGCTCGATCCTCACATAGAGAACTATCCGCTCCATTTCGTGGTCTTCGGCGTCGTAGGCGCTGTCGCGTTCGGCCTCGGCTACGCGGCAGGTGAGGCGGCCAAGCGGCGCGGCGATGCCCGCGTATTGCTCCTCTCGCTCGCTTTCATGGCGACTGGCGGTTTCCTTTGGCTCCACGCTCTTGGGACGCCCAGCATCCTCTTCTCGGAGGAGCACGCCGGGTTCCAGGTCGCGATTCCCGTCGGACTCCTGGTGAGCGCGATCTTTGCACTGGGGTCGGCGTTCGTCGACGTCCGTCCTGGAATCGGTTCCGTGCTCATTCGCAGGCGGACGTTCTTTCGGCTAGCCGTGCTGGTCGCCATGGGACTGTGGTTCTTCTGGACCGTTGAGAATCTTCCGCCGCTGGGTGGGCGGAACAGTGAAGCCGCGACGAGTCATCTTCTCAGCGTGATCGCGGTCCTCGGAACGATCATGTATGCGGTCAGTGCCGCCCGGTACTCGAGCATCTTCCGTCACAGTCGAAACCTGCTCCCAGTGGCCGTCGTCGCCTGCTTCGTGTTGCTATCCGAGGCGATGATCGGCGTTGCGGTCACCGGGGAGCGCAAGTGGCATGCCAGTTGGTGGGAATGGCACGGCCTGATCGTCACGGCCTACCTGATCGTCGGTTTGGCCGCTCGTCGCGAATGGCGCGATGAGCGGTTCCGGCGGCTCTATCTACCTACGACGCGGGAGCGCCACCAGAACATCAGCGTCCTCTTTGCCGATCTCGTCGGGTTCACAGGCTTCGCCGAGCGCTCATCGGCGACGGCGGCGGCCGTGCTCGACGCGTACTGGGGCGTCGCAGCGCCGCTGATCGCGCGTCAGTTCGGCGGAGATGTCGAGAAGTTCACCGGAGACGGCGTCATGGCCACGTTCAACGGCAGAGGAGACCAGCCCGATCATGCGCAACGAGCATCGTGTGCCGCCTTGGCACTTCAACGCAGGATTGCTGGCCTGGCCGCGCGACATCCAGATTGGCCCCGCATGCGCGTTGGTGTCAACAGCGGCGGCGTGATCGTTCGTGAGGTAGGAAGCGACGGCCATGTCGCCTACCCCTCCGTAGGCGATACGGTCAATACCGGCGCGCGTCTCGAGAGTCTGGCTCCCGTCGGTGGAGTGCTGATCGGCTCGGAGACGTACCTGCAACTGCCCGCGGGAGCGGTGGTCGAAAAACGGGGTGGACTGCGCATGAAGGGCAAGGACGACGTGGTCGATGCCTATGTCTTGCATGCACTCCCTTGCTAGCTCCTTCAAGTCTGAACTCCGTCTCGAGCGCCAACAGTAGTCGCGTCGTCGCTCGCTGACGCGACAGATCTCTCGCCTGCCCGAGTGTGCGGGAATGTCTCGCGACGGGTCGTGGCACTCGCACTCATCAGCTAGAAGCTCGTCAGCTGCTGAGGAGTAGACTTGAGCATCGCCTTAGCTGGGTGCTTCTCTTGAAGCCCGTTATCTCGCAGCAGGGCACCCAGCCCCGAAAGGGGGCACCATGACAAGCACCATTTCTCTTGTCCGACACCGCGTTGCCGACTTCGACGCTTGGAAGAAGGCGTACGACGGCTTCGCGCCGATTCAAGCCGAGCACGGCGTACTCGGCCACCAGGTGCTGCGCTCGATCGAGAATCCCAACGACGTCGTCGTCACCCATACATTCGACTCGCGCGAGGCCGCGAAGGC
This sequence comes from uncultured Gaiellaceae bacterium, assembly GCA_963776565.1. Taxonomy (GTDB): domain Bacteria; phylum Actinomycetota; class Thermoleophilia; order Gaiellales; family Gaiellaceae; genus GMQP-bins7. Next base: position 280,967 of record CAVZNF010000004.1, on the reverse strand, counting down.
TTTCTTCGCCATGCCTGAGTTGAAGGAAGCAATGGGCCAGGCGGGCGTTAGTGCCGACTCCGTTGAGATCTCCTACTTCGACGAGGTCGAAGCCGGCACGCTGGTCGGCGTCTAGTCAGACTACAGCCGGCCCGCGTCGCATCGGAGGCGCGGTCCGGCTCATCTCTGAGCGCCGCCGATCTGCGGCTCGAACGAGGAGGCGCATGCCCCCGCAGTCTGGTTCCACGAACCTCGAGACCCTGCCTTCGTCGGGCCGAGTACATGTCCTCGGCGCGGGCCCAGTGGGTCTACTGCTCACGGCACTGCTCCAGCCGGTGGAGGGGTTCTCCGTGCACCTCTACGAGAAGCGCCGCGACTACACCCGTACCCGGATGGTCCGGCTCGGCTCATACCTCGTAGCAGATTCCGTCGAGAGCTACCGTGACGATCACATCGATGGAGAGAACATCGAGGCGGTCTTCGATCCGGCAGAGCTCGACGAGGGCCTCGCGTTCAGACAGTCGATTCCTTCGGACCTGATGACACTTCTTCGCGGATGGGCACTAGGGTTCTGCCCGCTCAACGCCATCGAGCACTCCCTCAGCGATCTGATCGATACGCGCACGTCGAATGCGGTGCAGCGCACCGCGGCCGTCGTATCGGCGGAGGACGCGGTGGCGATGCTCGAGCCGGGAGACATCCTGATCGACTGCACCGGCAGCAAGTCGCTGCTTCGGGATCACCTGGCGACAGGCTCCGACGAGGTGGAGGGAGGCACGAACACGCTCAACATCCGACTCGAATACGCGCTCGTCATCACGTTCCTGTACGGCCAAACGTACGACTGCAACGAGTACTGCAAGTACTACAAGAACATCGAGAACGCGCACTACAAGTTCATTCCGATGGTCCACCGCACACACGCCGACGGCAGCGTCAGCCACGTGACGGGCATCGTCAACATCACCGCCGAGGACTATGAGGCGATGCCATCCCGGTTCGACGGCGAGTGGCTTCGCAGCAACTTTCCCGACGTCGCCCAGTCGATGGACCGTTTCATCGACAAGATCAAGCAGGAAACTCACGGCGAGGTGCTCGGCGACCTCGAGATTCTCCGGATACCCCTGGATCTGTACCGGGCCCGCAATGCGACCAGCCGGCAGTGGCTCGCGACGGGGCCCAGCGATCACCCGTTCGCCAGCTCGCCGGTCTTCCTCGCCGGCGATTCGGCAATTGGCTCTCCGTACTTTCAGTCGATTTCGCTTGGCTTCGAGTGTGCGATGTACCTGGCCGAGCTCATCGCGCAGCGTGACCTGCCACTCGGAGAGATGTTCGCTCGCTATGAGCTGTACATCTACAAGCAGTGGCTTCGCGTCTACATGCAAAGCAAGATGATCAAGCACAACAAGGATCTGTTCGAGTGCGTCGATGACCCGCTTGCGCTCCTGGACAAACTCCACATCTATTAGCGGGATTCGCGAGACTGATCCGTGATCTCGTGCCCGCACTGTGGTCGTGCGATCGTGATCGAGCACACCCCTCTGAACGACCCGCAGCCTCAGCTGCTGAAGGTCGTGCCCGAGGACGGTGCTGATGTTCGCGTCGAGCACCTGCCCGACGACTTACGCAAGTACTACGAGGACGCGACCCGCGTCCTCGAGGCCGTAGGAGCGCACGCATCCGACGTCGATGAGAAGACGGCGCGGCGGGCTTTGCAGTTCACAACCCAGGTTCTGAGGAACCTCTTCGAGATCCCGCCTGAGCTTGCCGCTCGCTCCGAGCCCGAGGACGACCCCGAGTAGAGCTCGCTCCGTGCAGGCAAGGCGAACATGATGCGACGCCTCCGGTGAGGGCGCGCTGTGGTGTGCGAGTGATACGGAATGTCGCTACGCGCACGCTGGGTTGCCCCAGTGTGCGGGAATGTCGCTTGAGCCCGGGCGGGCGCATTGCATGGCCAGGGGCGACGAGACCTATCATCGAGTCTCCGCCCACGAGGAGGAAACGATGGCAACTGCGATCGAGGTCGATTCAGACCGACTCGAGATGCTCAGGAGCGCATTCTCGGGCACGCTGCTGCAGCCCGACGACGACGGCTACGACGAAGCCCGTTCCATTCACAACGGACTCATCGACAGGCGACCGGCGCTGATCGCCCGCTGTCAGGGCGCGGCTGACGTGGCCGAAGCGATCCGGTTCGCGCGAGAAGCCGATCTCGATATCTGCGTCCGCGGCGGCGGCCACAACGTCGCCGGTCGTGCGGTCATCGACGACGCGCTCATGATCGATCTCTCACTGATGAAAGGGATCCGGGTCGATCCGGTCGCCGCGCGAGTCCACGCGCAAGGGGGCGTTCTGTGGGGTGAGCTGAACCGCGAGACAGCCGTGCACGGGCTGGCCGTCACGGGCGGCGTGATCTCGACGACCGGAATCGCCGGGCTCACTCTCGGCGGCGGAATCGGCTGGCTCATGCCGAAGTTCAGCGTCGCGATCGACAACCTGATCTCGGTCGATCTGGTCACTGCCGACGGCGAGTCGATCACCGCGAGCGAAAGCTCGCACCCCGACCTGTTCTGGGCGCTGCGAGGAGGCGGCGGCAACTTCGGCGTCGCGACGTCGTTCGAGTACCGCCTGCACCCGCTTCGGCAGGTCGTCGGAGGACTCGTCGCCCATCCGCTTCCGGCGGCACGGGACCTGCTTCGCTTCGTGCGCGACTTCACCCGTGACCTGCCCGACGAGCTGATGATCGTCGCCGGTGTCGTGCACGCGCCGGACGGCTCGGGTGTCAAGCTCGGCGCGGTCGTCGTCTGCCACTGCGGTACGGAGGATCAGGCGAACGCGGACCTCAAGCCGTTGCTCGAGTTCGGCGATCCGGCGCTCGTTCAGGTCGGGCCGATGCCCTATCCGGTGATGAACACGATCCTCGACGCCGCCTACCCGAGGGGCGCCTGCAATTACTGGAAGTCGACCTTCTTCAGCGAGCTCAGCGACGAGGTGATCGACATCTGCGTCGAGAGCTTCGAGAGCGTCCCCTCGACGATGACCGGCTTGGTCTTCGAGCACTTCCACGGCGCCGTGACCCGGATCGCCGAGACCGAGACCGCCTGGCCGCACCGCCAGGACGGCTTCGACCTCCTGATCACGGCCGAGTGGCTCGACCCGACAGCGACAGACGAGAACATCGCGTGGACGAAATTGCTGTTTGCGCGGCTGGAGCCGCACGCCTCAGGCCGCCGCTACGTCAACTACCTCGACGACGACGACGCGGGCGCTGTTGCTTCCGCGTACGGCCCGAACCTCGCGCGACTTGCCGATGTCAAGCGCCGCTACGACCCTGGCAACGTCTTTCACCACAACCACAACATCTCGCCGGCGACGTAGCGGCTCGTGGACGCCTGGCCGACCTGAACTGGGTACTTGTGGATCCCTCTCGTTGCCTTCATTCTGCTCGTGTGCCCGAGTGTGCGGGAATGTCGCTTGAGCACAAAGGGAGCGACGACTGGCGCCGAGCCTCTGCGCCCGCGCCCGCTAGAGCGCGCTCGCCCGACCGGTCAGTCGCGAGTGACGTACCTGTCGTGGAGTGCGGCCACAGTCGACGCCGGAAGCGCACCGGTGCCGAGCACCTCCTCGAGCGTCACGGACGAGAATGTCGACTCGTCGACGAGAAGGGCTCGGTAGTGGTCGCATGTAGCAGCGACGTCCGAGTTTCCGGCCGGATGGACGACGACGTACCGCCCCCACGTCCACGCGCCGCTCGCGTGCTGGAGCATCGAAAGCAGGAGCAGGTGCTCGAGCCACATTAGGCACAGCTCCGACCTTCCGAGCAACGCGTCGGTGGCGCCGGGCACGAACATGTGCGATCTGTTGGCGACCTCCAGGTTTCGCGCGCGGTTGCTCGGCTTCGGCGTCTCGGGCTTGGCCCACTCGTGGAACTTGATGTCGACGGCCAGAACGCCGTCCGTCCCGTCAGCGAGCTCGAGGACGAACGCCGTGTCGAACTCCCGGAGGCTGTTCAGGTATGTGCGATCTAAGCGGCCGGGGGAGTGCGCGAAGCGGACATCCCGCACCACTCCCGGCACCTCAGGCCACAAGGTGTGGACGGCCCGGTCGGCGAGGTCGAGATCGGCGGCGAGGTCGCCGAGCAGGTTGAAGGCGAGCGTTGGCGACCACAGTAGATCGGCCCAGAAGCGCTGGTGGTCGAAGCTCTGGTGCGGCTCGACGAAGGACGTGCGCACTCGGGCCGCGTCGCGGGCTCCCGAGGTGAGGAGCTCGCGCCGGTCGCGCGGGCGTAGTCGAGCGGAAGTCGGCTGCCGACCAGGCGCGACAGCTTCCCGGAGCGCGTGACGATCGGATGCGAGCCGACAGGATGCCCGTTCGCCTCGCGCCACTGCGCCTGGTGGAAGCGCAGCCTGCGGCGGAACTCGGTCATAGCCGGCCGTCCGGGAACGCGGTCCGCGGGCTCCCAGCAGTGCAGCGCCTCCAGCTCCTCCGGCGAGGGAGCCTCAGCCATGCTCCGATCATAGGCTCGTGTGTGGCGTGGCCGCGGGCCGAGCGCGTCCTTCAGCGGCTCGACCGAAGACGTATCCGCGGCGTGCCACAGCGTGCGGCTGTCCCTTGAGCGAACTGGCGCTTGATGAGCCCCGAGGGATGAAGGCGTCATGCCTAGGCGGCGTTTGGTATTCACCGAACTGGACTATCAATCTGCCCGTCCGCGCAAGTGGACCGAGCGGGGGGAGACGATGAAGATCACGCGCAACACGGTCGAGACAACCCCGGGTCCCGCGGACTGGTTCACGGGGTCTGTCTTCATCGACAGGCTCGCGGTGCCGTCGAATCTCTCCGCGCTCGGTGCAGCCAGCGTCCACTTCACGCCCGGCGCCCGCACCGCTTGGCATACGCACCCGCACGGTCAGACGATCTGGATCGCGCAGGGCGTTGGACTCTGTCAGAGGGAAGGCGGGCCAATCGAGGTCATCCGTCCGGGCGACTGCGTCTTCTTCGAGCCCGGCGAGAACCATTGGCACGGGGCGACGCCGACTCGGTTCATGACGCACATCGCCATGCAGCTCGCTGACGAAACGGGCAGCTCGGTCTCTTGGGGCAGACACGTCAGCGAAGACGAGTACAACCAGGCTCCAGGACTCGAGGAGGGCGACAACCCGGCGCACTGCTAACCTAGCTCAGCCCGTCTCGGTCGACGCCGTCCCGCCCCGCCAGAGGGGAGGACATAGCGGAGAGAGCGGTTGTGAACGAGGCGGACGACACCGTTCCATTGGATCGAGCCACGAACACGTCTCCATTTGACATGTGGCTTGCGCCTCCGGTGAACGCGACCCGCTTGCTATCTGGCGACCAGCTCAGTTTGCCCCAGCTGCCGGGTGGTAGCGAGGCGAGGTGCGTGCCGTCGTCGTGGACGACCTGATTGCCGTCACCGCGGAACGCGGCTTCGAGCTGTCGGGAGACCAGACGGGTCCATGACCTCCAGCGATCCAGCGCAGGCCGGTCTCGTCCGGATGGACAGGAAGATGCCGGCACGCAGATTCGGCTGCGAAAAGGCCTCCCCCGCCGAGAATGCGATTTGCGAGCCATCCGGAGACCAGGCGGGCTGCATTGGCCGGTCACTTCGCGGGGATCGGGAGCGGCCGCGGCACACCCTGACCGTTGGCGCGCACGAGGTAAAGCGACAGCCGGCGGTCGCTCGCGGTGCGCCCAGCGAAGAGAATCTGCCTGCCGTCTAGCGATCACGTGAGGTTCCCTGAGAAGAAGGAGCCCTCGACGGCTTGACCGGGGAGGCGAAGCAATCTCGCGCCATCGGGCTCGACGCTGTAGATCGAGTTGTAGCCCGACCTAGTTCCTGGCCCAGCTTCGATCGCGATCCGCGTGCCATCGCGTGACCACACTGCGTTGTAGCCGTCACCCGTCGCGATCCGCACTTCGTCGGTTCCGTCCGAACGAACGACATAGAGATCAGCACCGCGCTTGGTCAGCAAGCGCGAACCTTCCGGTGACCAGCCAAAGGCTCGCCCGTCGATCTCGACGTCGCGCAGTCCCGTCTTGGTCCAGAGAAACGTGCGCTCTTCGTTAGCGGATCCTGTCACTGCGATCGTCCCGGCGGGAAGAGCGGACACCGCTGAATTGCTCGGGGTAGCACTCGGCTGCTCCGCTGCGCCAGCGCTCGCATGTTCGAAGACCGCGAACATCGCGGCTCCGACTAGTGCCAACAGCAGCGCAGCGCCTGCGTACTTGCGGCGCCTCCGACGCGCTCGCTGCCTTGCTTCCTCGATCAGCGCCTCGACGAGCGCTTCGAGCTCGTCCCGATCGACGGGATCGGTCGGGCGTGGCGGACGTGGAGGAGCCGATACGGTCATGCGTGCAGTCGTGCCACAGTGGCGCTACTATGAATAGCATCATGCTGGCTGTCAAGATCGATCGCGGCGATCTAACGGATCTCTATGAGCAGGTCGCGGCTGAGATCCGCCGCTCATCCGGAAGGCGAGGCGAAGCCCGGAGAGCGACTACCCCCAGCGAAGACCTTGCCGCAGTCCTCGGCGTCAACACGAACACAGTGCTGCGGGCATTACGAGTCCTTCGCGAGGAAGGACTGCTCGAGTTCCGCCGTGGCCGCGGCATCACAGTCGCCGGAACGCCCGAGCGTGGCGCAGTCGTGACTCGCGCCAAGGAACTTGTCGAGTTCGCCCGCTCGCAGGGCTACCGGCTAGACGAACTCGTCGAGATCATTGAGCAGGCTGGCTAGCGGCCTTCGAACCTACGGGCGAGGCGTCGTCGGTCTGCGCGACTGTGCCGGAATTTCGCTGGAGGCGGGCGAGCGACGAGGGCCTCCATTACGCTCGCCGCCGGTGCACAGAACCAGGACTAGGAACGTCAGAGCGCAGCTATGGGTCGTGTTCGCCGCGGCGATCGGCGCGGGCTTCCTCGCCGGCTGCGGGGGAAGCGAGGAGGCGGCAGACGGTCGCCTCGCGTTTCGAGGTGAACCGGGGCCGCTCTACACAGCCGCGGAGGACGGAAGCGATGTCCGCCAGCTGACCGACACGGAGGTCTCGTCTCCAGCCTGGTCACGGACGCATCGAGGATCGTCTTTACGGCCGGCGAGGAAGACAGCACGCACGTGTACACGATTGCCCCCGACGGAACGGGGCTCACGAAACTTGAGGCAAACGGTAACTACCCGAGCTGGTCTCCGGATGGAAGCCATCTCGCGATGCAGATCGGCGGTGACATTCAAATCGTGTCGCTCGCCGACGAATCGGTCGCGAAGGTGACCACCAACCCGAATACCGACAAGGAGTACGACGAATCACCCCAGTACTCACACGACGGAAAGCAGCTCGTCTTCCTTCGCATCAGGAATGGTGAGCCCGAACTGAGCGCAGTCTGGACCGTGAATGTGGACGGCACAGGCGAGCACGAAGTCACCCCGGACACGATGCGTGCCGGGCACCCCGTGGTGGTCACCAGACGACACGCGGATCGTGTTCAACGACGGGAAAGGGACGGTTCAGCCGGGGAGCGGTGACTCGCACATCTTCGTCGTCAACTCCGATGGCAGCGATCTGGAGCAGCTCACCAAGGACGACAGCGCTGCCGACTTCCACCCCGTCATGGTCACCCGACGGCAAAACGATCCTCTTCACTCGTTACACATTCTCGCCAGTGTCCACGCCCTTCGCCCTGTACAGGATGGACACGGACGGCTCGCACGTATCGCTGCTCTACTCCTCGCCCGACGGAGACGTCAACGACGTGTCGGCTGCCCCAACGGACTAGCGGACGAGCGTCGGACGGGACATCACTCCCGCCTCCCGAGCGTGCGGGAATGTCCCTTGAGCGCCCCGACCGGTGTCTAGAGGTCGAGCGCCTTAGGATCCTCGCAAACCGCGGCCAGGAGGACTCGTGATCGTTCACTCGAGGCTCGACAGCTCGCATCTAGCAGCAAACCTGCTGGGTGATCCGAGCGAACGGGATCTGTTCGTCTATCTGCCACCGGGCTACGAGGAGTCGGATCGACTGTATCCGACGGCCTACCTGTTACATGCGTTCGGCGAGACCGCCGCGCAAGTGCTGACACCGGACACGGATGGACAGCGGTGGCACCCGCCAATCGAAGACGTGCTCGACCCGGTGTTCGGCCGCTTGGGGGTGCCGCCGATGATCGTGGCCATCCCTGACGGCAACTCGCGCTACGGCTGCGGACAGTGGGTGGACTCACCGGTGACCGGCAACTTCGAGCAGTACGTGCTGCACGACGTCGTCCCTGCTGTCGACGCCACGTATCGGACCATCCCCGATGGGCGAAGCCGAGGCGTGTTCGGGTTCTCGTCCGGAGGCTTCGGCGCCTGGAACGTCGCCTCGCGCAACCCGGACGTCTTCGGAGCGCTGGCCATGCTCTCGGGCGACTCGTTCCTCGACATGACCCACAAGTTCATGCCGTACAAGTTCTTCGACAGCATTTGGCCAGAGGAGCCCAACGGCCCGATAGAGGGGAACGTCTGGTCGCAGCTCGTCTACGACTACTCGGCGACGTATTCACCTAATCCGGATCGCCCGCCCTTCTACGTCGACCTGCCTGTGGCCTGGCCCAGTGGCGAACTGATCCAGGAGGTCTGGGACCGCTGGCTCGCCTTCGACCCGGTTGTCAACGTGCACGAGCGTCTCGAGAACCTCAGGCAGCTGTCCGGCATCCTGCTCGATGCAGGCTCCGCCGACGACTACAACCTCCACTGGGGTCACCGCCTGCTCAGCCACTACCTCCACGAAGCGGGCATCGCGCACGAGTACAGAGAGAACCCCGGCAACCACGGCGGTCGCGCGAACGAGCGCTACCAGGTCGCGCTGGAGTGGCTTTCACACGTTCTCGAGCGCGACTGATTCGTCCTGCAACTGGGGATAGGTCGCCGCTGTGCGCCAGTGTTCGGCGATGACATCTGAGCGGGGCGAGTTCGACGCGCCACGTTGGAGTAATGTCGAGGCGTCTAGCGAGGAGGTTGGTGTGGCGACAGCAAGGTTCGTCAAGACGGGGATCACACCCGGCGAGTACGACCAGATGCGCGAGAAGCTCGGTATCGGCGACGCCCCACCGGCTGGGGGCGTGTTTCACGCGGCCGCGGTCGGCGATGACGGAAAGATTCGAGTCTTCGAGGTATGGGACTCGCGTGAGCAGGCTGAGGCGTGGGGCGAGAAGGTGATGGCGGCTCGCACCGAGGCGGGCTTCGGAGACGGGCCACCCTCGATCGAATACCTCGATGTCCACAATGTGATCCAGCGTTAATCGGTTCGGGACAAAGCGGCGCGAGCGACTCAGGTCGCTCGCGCCGGCCCTTGCCAGTGTCGGGGAATTCCCCTGAGGGATCAGTTGTCTGAGCGCATGTCCGCTTCTCACGCCTCGCGCGGGCCGTTGGGCCAGTCCTGTACGAGGTGCTGCTCTCAGACTGACGCGGGACCTTGCGACCGAATCTCGCCTGCGCCAGTGTTCGGGAATGTCACCTGAGTGGTGCAGTGTGTTATGGCGGTGTGCTCTCGACGAAGCGCATGAAGCGTTCGTGCGACCAGTCTTGGGGGTAGGTGGTCTGGCGGTCGGCCGACGTCCAATCGCGCCTTGGTGACCTGCGACGTTCTTTCTGTACCGCTTTCCGCGCCCGCTCCTCCAACGACGCGAGGTCACTGTCGAGTCGGAGATGGCGCGCTAGCAGGTAGGCGTCGCGAAGCGGGGAAGAGCCGTGCTGCGTGCTCAACCACTCGTAGATCGCCCGACTGGAGGAAAGTGCTTCGGTAGCTGCTGCGAGCCTGGCGAGTGCACCGGGTAGCCAGGTCGCCGCCGTGTCCACGTCAATGCAGTATTCGTTCCCGATCAATATCCCCTCCGGGATCTCGAACGGGGGCGGCGCCACCCGAGCGGCTTGAGCGAACCACACGGGTGCGTGCCAGCAGACCTGCGTATGAGCGGCTACGAAGTTAGGCGGGGGCAGCTTTGATGGATCGAGCTTGTTGACGACCCGCATGAGGTACGGCGCGCACGTTCCCGCCGTGAGCCCCATCTCCAAGATCGGCCACTCCGCCACGACATCCTTGTGCTCGGGGATAGTCCAGGGGCGCGGCTCAGCCTGTTCGCGAGATGAGCCCGAGAAGACGATCTGTCCCCAACACCCATCGGGCGCATGCAAGACGAGTCCGGTGCCACGCAGCGTCCAACTCTGTTTCAGGTGCGCAGAGGCCGCCTCCCTCAAGAGGCGACGGAAAACTGACGGGAGTCGAGGCACCGGACCATCCTTCCAAGAGCTGAAGCTCGTATCAGGCGTAGCGACTGCGGATGCCCGACTGTGCGGGAATGTCGCTTGACTGGTTCGACGGTCTCCACCCGGCGCTCGAATATCCTCGAGCCGCCAACAGCGAGGGAGTGGCAGTGCCGTGTTCTGCAAGTACATCGCGCTCTGCGTCGCCGACCTACGCGCCGCAGAGAACGCCTACCGCCGGCTCTTCGGGATGGACCTTCTGTTTCGGGAGGGCAGGCTAGCTGCGGGCGAATGGGCCACCCTACCCCTAGGCAAGGGCTGGGAGGACGCCGATGCAGCGGGAATAGAGGTCGGCATGGTCGCCCTTCGTCGCGACGAGTTCGTGCTGGCGCTCTTCCAGGGCACGCGACAGCCGGCACCGTGCACGAGGTCTGTTTCGGGCTCGAGGCCGACGAGATCGACGCCGTCCGAGCGAGACTGCCGAAGGACGGCGCTCCACCAACACACAGGAGAGGATTTCTTCAGTTCGACGATTTCTTCGGGTTCCGCTGGACGCTCCAGGAACTCGATGTTCCCTTCAAGAGCTCAGGAGAGATCGCAAGGCGCTGGCTCGAGGTCGGCCGCGCCTCCGTCGAGTGACAGACCCGACGCATGCCCGAGCGTGCGGAAATGTCCCTTGAGGGAAGGTCAGCGAGGCGCGTCGAAGAGGTAGCGCAGAGAACGGGACAGGTTCAAGGGCGGCGAGGTCTCGTGGTACTCACGAGGCAGCAGCTCGTACTCGATCTCGAGGCTCGGATAGGCACGACTTCGCAGCGTGGCGACCATGCGCTCGGTGTCAGCGACGTAGTCGTAGTTCTCGGGTTCCGCATTTCCTCGCCTTTCGGGCGGGAGCTGGGCCAAGCGGTGCTCATCGCCCGCCGTGTTCTCGTAGGCGCCGACTGAGAAGAACGCCTTCGCAGGAAGGTCGTCGTGCGTTCGCGCGTACTCCGCCTCGCGCGAGAAAATCAAGTGGTCGTCCCAGTCGAGCGCCGGACTTCCGATGCCGTAGCGACGAAACGTGGTGGGCTCGTTCAGGAGTACGTAGGTGGCAAACAGACCGCCCAACGAGTCCCCGAAGAACATCGAATCATCAGTGTCGGCGTCGTAGCGTTCTTGCAGCCAGGGCTTGAACTCATCGCGCAGGAACGCCAAGAACTGACTCGCGCCACCCGCCGTGGCCCAAGTCGGGTGAGCGGTAGGAGTGAAGTCGCGAGTGCGCAAGGACTCGATCTCGTCCATGTCAACGGTGCGATAGCCGACCGCGGCGACCAAGAGCGGAGGCAAATCCTCCGTGAACTGCAGGAGCCGGATGGTCTCGACCGCGGTTCCGAAATTCGCCCAGGCATCGCCCGTGAAGACGACCCGCGCCGCACCTTCGGACGAGCCGCAGTGACCGATGACGATCTTGAGCTCGTCGCCAACGTGCTCAGAACTGAGGTAATGCACCTCCGTGTCGGCCAGCAGAGGTGATAGGTCGTTGCCGGTCACTCCGATGCAGCTTCCCAGATGATCGCCACACGGGTTCTCGGAAGTCGACCTACGAGAGGGCGCTCACTTGGGCGAGCGTGCTGTCGCTTGACGCCCAATGTGGACCCGAAGGGCGGGAGCTCTTCAGGCGCTGGCGCGGAAGTGCTCGATCGTCGCTCGCACGCCATCGGCGAGAGGCGTGGGCGGAAGCGGGCCGACGAGACGCTCGAGGAGGTTGCCCTGGAGCGACTCCGGGAACGGCAGCTGCCCCTCCTCCCAGAAGACCTTGCCTGCGGCGGCCGGCGCGGCGGCCTCGATCGCGTCGACGACCTCCTGCATGGTCGACGGCACGCCCGGGAAGTTCGCGACGTGCGCACCGTCGGCTGCGGCTCGGGCAGCGAGCGCGAAGGCGCGGCCGACATCGGGCGCGAAGTCGTACTGCGCGGTTCCGCCGTACGCGATCGTGTGACCGTCGCCGCGAGCGGCGGCCTCCATAGCGAGCGACGGCCCGGACGTGAGCCCCTGGTCGCGGCCCGGTCCGTAGACGACGTACGGCCGGATCCCGATCGAGGCGACGTCGTCGTCATTCCAGTAGACGCGAGCCGTGCCCTCGTTCGCGAGCTTGAACACGCCGTAGAGCGTCGACGGCGCGGTGCCGCCAGTCTCGGGAGCCGGCGAGGGATCGGCGGCGTTGTAGACGGCTGTCGAGCTGGCGTATGCGAGCGCTGCGTATCCGGTTGAGCCTTGCCTTGATCGCCTCGAGCACGACGACGGTGCCGTGAACGTTCACGCGGGCGCCGCGCTCGGGATCTGCACGGCAGAACGGCACTTGCAGTGCTGCGAGGTGGACGACGTTCGTGATCTCGTACTCGTCGAGAGCTGAGCCCACAGCCGCTGCATCGGTCACGTCACCTTCGACGAGCGTGACCCGTGCGCGCTGATCCTCCGACAGAACGAGCCGCAGCCGCGCGTCGTCCGAGCCGAGGTCGAACCCGACGGGCTCCTCCCCGAGGTCCAGCAGCGCCTTGAGCGTCCATGCACCGAGGCACCCGAGCGCGCCCGTAACCAGAGTGCGGTGACCCTCAGGCAAGCGGCGCGTCCTGGTAGACCGTGACGGTCTCCGTGTAGAACTCGATCGCGGCTCGCCCTTGCTCGTGCGGCCCCCAACCCGAGCCCTTGATGCCGCCGAACGGCACATGCACGTCGGCGCCTGCCGTCTGCGAGTTCACGTGGATGATTCCGGCCTGGATCTCGCTCGTGAAGCGCTGCGTCTCTCGAAGGTCTCGCGTGAAGATGGATGCGGAGAGCCCGAAGGGCACGGCGTTCGCGCGCTCGATCGCCTCGTCGAACGACGCGTACCGGTAGAGCGACGTCACCGGGCCGAAGACCTCTTCGCAGGAGAGCTCCGCGTCGTCCGCAAGCCCTTCGAGCACGGTCGGCGCGATCAGGTAGCCCTCGTCGTCCGCGCGCTCGCCACCCGCCAGAACGGTGCCGCCCTCGCCGCGCGCGCGATCGATCGCGCCGAGGATGTCCTCCATCGCACCCTCGTTCACGACCGGGCCGACCTCGACCTCGGGATCGGCCGGGTCGCCGACCTTGCCGGCCGCCGACGCGCGCGAGCAGCTTGTCGCGGAACACGTCGTACACCGACTCCTCGACGAGGATGCGCCTGGTCGCTGTGCACTTCTGGCCCGCCGACCAGAAAGCGCCTGCGTAGGCAGCTTCGACGGCGCGGTCGAGCTCGGCTGCGGCCGTCACGATCAGCGGGTTGTGGCCGCCGAGCTCGAGCTGGACGCGGCAATCGCGTGCGGTCGCCTCGTCGCGGACCGAGCGGCCGACCGGAACCGAGCCGGTGAACGAGATCGCGCGCACGCCCGTGTTCGAGACGATCTCGGCGCCGACCTTCGAGCCCGCTCCCGTCAGGACGTTCAAGACCCCCGGCGGGAGGCCCGCCTCGGCGAAGCACTCGGCGACATGCAGCCCGTGCGCGGCGCCTCGTACCCGAGCTTGAGCACGAGTGTGTTGCCGTAGATCAGCGCCGGCGCGAGCTTCCAGACCGGGATCGCGATCGGAAAGTTCCAGGGAGTGATGAGCCCGACGACGCCCAGCGCTCGGCGGATGGTGAACAAGCGCTGATCTGCGACCGACGGCTCGTACATCTCACCGATCGGCCGCCATGCCTCTCCCGCCGCGTAGCGAAGGATCACGGCCGCGCGCAATGTCTCCATCCGCGCCTCGCGGAGTGGCTTGCCCATCTCGGCCGTCATGTCCTGCGCGACCTGCTCGGCGCGGGCCTCGATCGCGGCGGCGGCTTTCGTGAAGTACGCGGCGCGCTGTCCAGCGGGCAAGGACGACCACGCCGGGAAGGCCTCATGCGCGGCCTCGATCGCGGCTCGCGCGTCATCTGCGGTCGAGGCCGGGAAGACACCGGTAACGACCGACGGCCGCCACGGGCTTCGCTTCTCGTAGGTCTCCCCGGCGGAGCTCTCGCGCCACTCGCCGCCGATGTAATTGCGTGCAGGCGCGCCGGTCAGCGTCTCGGTCATTGGACGGGCTCCTTTTCGATCAGCTCGGAGGCACGGACGACGGGGTTGACGAGCGTGCCGATCTCGGGGACGTGGATCTCGACGAAGTGGCCAGGGAGCAGCGTAAAGCTGTCCGGCGGAACGAGGCCGGTCCCGGTCAGCAGGACACTCCCCGGCGGGACGGGATTGTCGATAAGCAGCCATTCGACGAGCTCGGTGAAGCTGCGTCGCATCGTCGAGGTGAACGACTCGCCTTCGAAGACGATGCGCCCCCACTCGTCGGTGACGCGGAGCGTCAGGTGGAAGTGCGGCTCGGCCCCGTCCGGCACGAAGACGGCCGGCCCGAACGAGCATGCGCCGGCGTAGATCTTCGCCTGCGGGAGGTAGAGCGGGTTCGCCCCCTCGATGTCGCGCGACGAGACGTCGTTGCCGATCGTGTAGCCGGCGATGCGTCCGTTCGTCCCGAGGACGACGCCGATCTCAGGCTCGGGGACGTTCCAGCTCGAGTCGCTGCGAATTCCGATCGGCCGTCCCGGCGCGACGGTTCGCCGCATCGCGGCATCCTTCATGAACAGCTCAGGTCGCGGCGCGTCGTAGACCATCGTGTACACGTCCTTGACGGCGCTCTCCTCGACGCGCGCGTCCCGGGACCGCTCGTAGGTGACCCCGGCGCACCAGATCTCCGGCGCGGCGAGCGGCGTCAGCAGCTCGTACGGCTCTGGCAGCTGAAACGAGTCGGGCTCGAGCGGAGTGATGCTTGCGCCATCCGCGGTGACGATACGGCCATCCTCGAAAGTGCCCTGCTCGACACCGTTCGGCCCACGCATCCGGACGTAGAGCGTCATCAGTAGACGGCGCGGCCACCGGAGATGTCGTAGGTCGCTCCGGTCGAGAACGAGCACTCCTCGCTCGCGAGCCAGCAGATGAGCGCCGCGACCTCCTCCGGCTCGCCCATGCGCCCCATCGGGATGCGGTCGACCATGTAGCCGATGTGCTCCTCCGTGATCCCGTCGAGGATCGGTGTCTCGATCACGGCCGGCGCGACGCAGTTGACGATCACGCCGGTTCGCGCGATGTCCTTCCCGATCGCCTTCGTCATGCGCGATCACGGCCGCCTTCGATGCTGAGTAGGCACCGGCCATGGGATTGCCTTCCTTCCCGGCGATCGAGGCGACGTTGACGATGCGCCCGTAGCCGCGCTCGACCATGCTCGGGATAACGGCTCGGTTGCAGTAGAAGACGCCGTCGGCGTTGATGCCCATCACGCGGCGCCACTCCTCGTCGGTGACGTCCACGGTCGGAAGCGACGCGCCCGGTACGCCCGCGGAGCAGACGAGAACGTCGATCGGGCCGAGTTGGGCGTGAGTCTGTGCGACTGCCGCCTCCACGTCGGAGGACCGAGCCACGTCACCCGCGAGGGCGAGCACGCCTTCGGGTGCCTCGGCGTCGAGATCGAACGAGGCGACTTGTGCGCCCTCGTCGAGGAGTCGACGCGCGGCGGCGGCGCCGATACCGCTCGATCCGCCCGTGACGAGCGCCACTCTCCCCGAGAACCGTTCTCCGTTGCCCATGGTCAGCAGCGAAGCCTAGAGTCTGCGCGGAGTGCTCTTCGACCCGATCCGCGACTACCCCCTCGGCACGAGGCGTCCCGACCTCGTGACGACGCCCGGCGGCGTGCCGCTCGCCGACGTGACGCTCGACGCGATTCGCGCCGGCACGCTCGGGGCCGACGAGATTCGCGCGACCCCCGAGACGTTGCGTCTGCAGGCCGAAGTCGCCCTCGCGGCGGGGCGCACGCAGCTCGCCGACAGCTTCGAGCGGGCCGCCGAGCTCGCTGCAGTCCCCGATGAGCTCTTGCTCGACGTCTATACGGCGCTTCGGCCGCGCCGCGCGACGGCAGCCGAGTTGGAAGCATGTGCGGCCCAACTCGAGACGTACGACGCCGCGCAGACAGCAGCGTTCGTCCGCGAAGCCGCCGCCGCGTACGCGGAGCGGAAGCTCCTCGCGGATGGCTAGCCGCCGCTTCGCATCGCGCGCGACGCGCGATCTGCACCTCGAGCAGCTCGTCTCGCCTATGCCGGAGCTGGGACTCGTCGCGGCGAACGGTCCGAACGACCCGGAGCCGGAGCTCGTCGTCGAGAGCGGAGTCGTCACGCGGATGGACGGTCGGACGGCGGCCGAGTTCGACGTCATCGATCGCTTCGTCGTCGCGCATGGGCTCGACCTCGATGTTGCCGCCGACGCAATGGCCCTCGACGATCTCGCGGTCGCACGCAAGCTCGTCGACGTGAACGTGTCGCGCGCCGAGCTGGTGCGGCTCTCGCGCGGCCTCACTCCGGCAAAGCTCGCACGCGTCATCGGGCTCCTCGACCCGGTCGAGCTCATGCTCGCGCTGAAGAAGCTCCGCGCGCGGCGAGCCCCGGCGAATCAGGCGCATGTCACGAACCTGAAAGAGAGCCCTGCGCTTCTCGCCGCCGACGCGGCCGAGGCAGCGCGACGCGGCTTCGCCGAGCTGGAGACGACGGTCGGTGTCGCCCGGTACGCGCCGCTGAACGCGATCGCGCTCCTCGTCGGCTCGCAGACCGGGAGGCCCGGCGTGATGACGCAGTGTGCCGTCGAGGAGCGACGCAACCTCGAGCTCGCGATCCGCGGCCTCGTCACCTACGCGGAGACGCTCTCCGTCTACGGCACGGAGCCGGTCTTCGTCGACGGGGACGACACGCCGTGGTCGAAGGCGTTCCTCGGCGCCGCCTACGCGTCGCGCGGAGTCAAGGTGCGTTTCACATCGGGCACGGGATCGGAAGCGCTGATGGGCTACGCGCAGGGGATGTCGATGCTCTACCTGGAGGCGCGCTGCCTCGCCGTCGTACGTGCGGCGGGTTCGCAGGGAGTCCAGAACGGGTCGATCTCGTGCGTCGCGCTCGTCCTCGCCGTTCCCGGCGGGACGCGCGCCATCCTCGGGGAGAACGTCCTCGCCGCGTGGCTCGACCTCGAGGTGGCCTCGGGCAACGACGCGATCGCATCCCATTCGGAGATACGCAAGACCGCGAAGCTCATGGGCCAGTTCCTTCCGGGAACGGACTTCGTGACCTCGGGCTACTCGGTCATGCCACGCCACGACAACACCTTCGGCGGCGGGAACTTCGACGCCGACGACCTCGACGAGTGGCTCACGATCCAGCGCGACTGGCAGGTGGACGCCGGGATCGAACCGGTGTCGGAGGACGAGCTGCTGCGCGTGCGCGAGCGGGCTGCGCGCGCGATTCAGGCCGTGTTCTCGGGGCTCGGCCTTCCGCCGATCTCGGACGAGGAGGTCGGCGTCGCGACCTCCGGCTACGACGCCCGCGAGATGCCCGATCGCGACCGCGCTGCGGACGTCGAGGCGGCCGACGAGCTGCTCACGCGGGGTGTCTCGGGACTCGACGTCGCGCTCGTGCTCGACAGCGCCGGGTTTGCCGATGTCGCGGAAGCCGTGCTCGGGATGCAGCGCCAGCGCGTCTCTGCCGACTATCTCCAGACCTCGGCCGTGATCGATTCCGACGGGCTCGTCCGCTCGGCGATCAACGATCCGAACGAGTACTCAGGTCCAGGATCCGGCTATCGCCTCGAGGGCGAGCGCTGGGAGCTGCTCCAGTCCCTGCCACAGGTCGTCGCTCCGGCCGACCTGCTCGGCGACGACGACGGCGCTGCGCCGATCGTCGTGGAAGGGGAGATCGCGCAGCCGGACGACGACGCGAGCGAGGTCGTCGTTGCAGTCGGGCCTGCGTTCGCCGACTCGATCCGCCGGACGATCGCCGATCTCGACCACGGCGACGTGCTCGAGGCCGTGTGCGACGGAGTGCGCGAAGCGGGAGGGACGCCGCGGCTCGTTCGTGTGCGCCGCGTCGCCGATGTCGCCTTCATCGCGCACGACGGCGCGCGGCTCTCCGGCTCAGGCGTGGCGATTGGCATCCAGTCGAAGGGCACGGCGGTCATCCACCGCGCCGATCTCCAGCCCCTGGACAATCTCGAGCTGTTCGGGATGTCGCCGCTGTATACGCTCGAGTCGTACCGGGCCATGGGGCGGAACGCCTCCGGCTACGCGCTCGGCAAGCGGGTCGGCCCCGTCCCGACGCAGCTCGACAACTTCGCTCGCGCGAAGCTCATCGTGCGCACGACGCTCCTGCACGCGCGCGAGACGCAGGCGATCGAGCCCGGCGCCGGCCCGGTCGAGCTCGTGTTCGCCACCGCCTCGATCGCATAGCCGGCGCCGCGCGGCGCCCTACTCCTGCTGCTGGCCCCCGATGCCCCAGTGCTTGGGCGAGACACCCTCGATGATCACCTGGATGTGCTCCACGGAGGCGCCGCTCGTCTCGTGCAGCGCGTTCGTCAGCGCCTCGATCATCTTCGGCACGGACTCCTCGGTCACACGGCGGTCGTAGAGCTTGACTTCGATAACTGGCACAGATGCCTCCCTTTGCTCGATCCGTTGATCCTATGACGAGACCGGGGCCTGGTGGCATCTGGTCGACGGGCCAGGGCTTGCCCGGCGAGACCCCAGTTCTTCGGGTTGTGGCCTTCGACGATCACCCACGTGTGCTCCTTCAGCCCTGGGTGCGTCGCCTCGCCGAGCGCATCGGTCAGTTTCTCGATGAGCGCCGCGCTCGTCTCGTCACTCATGCGGTAGTCGAAGAGCTCGACCCTGATCAGCGGCATGGTGTCTCCTTCCCGTTAGCGTACGAGTCGTGCCGACACGGCTTCAGCACTGCGGCCTGATCGTCGCCGATCTCGAGCGCTCGCGCGGCTTCTACGGTGGCGCGCTCGGCCTCGAGGAAGTACCGCGGCCGGGCAACTTCGTGTTCGAGGGCGCGTGGTTCCAGGTCGGAGACGACCAGCTGCACCTTCTCGTGGAGACGGACACGACGAGCAGCGCCGGTGGCGCGGATCCCGGCCCGAGCGCGTCCGTCGGTCTCGCCAACCACATCGCGCTCGAGATCGACGACCTCGCCTCTGCGCGCGAGCGGCTCGACCAGCACGGCATCACGCTCATCGGCGGCCCGATGGCGCGCGGCGACGGCTACGACCAGATCTTCATGCTCGACCCCGACGGCTATGTGATCGAGCTCTTCCAGTACACCGGCGAGGATCAGTCCGATGCACCGCTGCGCGCGCCGATCCGCAGCTGAGCTCTCCCACTCCGCCAAGTCCGACCCGAGGGGTTATCGTTTGAGAGCGCGTTCGTCCTTCGGTCTCGCCTCTACGGCGCTTCCGGGCGTCGAGCTCGAGCCGGCGGTTCCGCTGCCTACCACGCGGATCCGCGACCTACGAAGACGGAGGTTTGATGACCACGAAGCGGCAGCAGACAATGGCGAAGATCACGCGCGAGCGCGCGGTCAAGGAGAAGCGCGAGCGGAAGCTCGAGAAGAAGCGCGAGAAGGCCGCCGTGCGCAAGGCGAAGGCGAACGGCACCTGGATCGAACCGGATGAGCCGGATGACGAGGTGGGCGAGGAGCAGGAAGCCGTCGACGAAGAGCCCGTGCCGACGGTCTAAGCGGCCGTCAGGCCTTCTCTTCGATTCGCATCAGCCCGACCGACACGATCGTTCGGTACTGGGCGAAGGCGTGATGCCCTGCCTGCAAGAGGTACTGATCGGCGTCGATCATGCGCTGGTAGACGTAGAGCGGCACCTTCACGAAGCGATCGCAGTCGATTTTCGTGCACTCGCACGCGAGCTCGACGAGCCCCTGGCCGTCGGCCTTCGGCTGCGTCGTGGACGTCTTGCGATTCGACGCCCGCCGCGAGACTCGATGTGAGATGCCTTCCTGCTCGGTGATCAACCGTTCCTCTGCCGATACGGCCATCGCGTCTCCTCCTGCCATGAACGGATAGGGAGGGCGCGGGCGGCGCCGTCGGTATTCGTCCGGTGTCGACTCAGTGTACGTGCACGGGCTCCAGGAGCGGCTCTCCGGTGCCGATGACCCCTACTGCTACCCTGCGACTACGGACGGCGCCGTCGTCCCGTGAGGTTTGACTTCTTCGGTTCCTCCTATGGGTCGAGGCAGACGGATCTCGACCCCAGCAAGACACAGGAGTTGAATCGAAATGCAGCAGTCCTTTTCCGAGCTCGGCGTGTCCACGCGCATCGTGGGCCTACTCGCCGAGCGTGACATCAACACGCCCTTCCCGATCCAGGCGCACGTCCTTCGCGACGCGCTCGCCGGACGGGACATCCTCGCCAAGGCTCCGACCGGATCCGGCAAGACGCTGAGCTTCGCCATTCCGATCGTCGAGCGACTGGACGTCGGCGATCGACGTCCATCGACGCTCGTTCTCGTACCGACGCGCGAGCTCGCCTCGCAGGTCGCGCTCGAGATCGCCTCGATCGCGCCGAGCGGCGTCGAGGTCGCGACGGTCTACGGGGGCGTCCCGATCCACGCGCAGGCCAAGCGCGCTCGCAACGCGCATGTGGTCGTCGCGACGCCGGGGCGTCTCAACGATCTGCTCGAGCGCAAGGCAATCACGCTCGATGCCGTTCGCATCCTCGTCCTCGACGAGGCAGACCGGATGCTCGACATGGGCTTCAAGCCGCAGGTCGACCGCATCGTGCGACGGATCCCTTCGTCGCGCCAGACCATGTTCTTCTCCGCGACGCTCGATGCGAGTGTCGGAGAGCTCGCTCACGCGTATACGAGCGATCCCGTTCGCTGCGAAGCTGCTCCCATCGTCATCGAGGCGAGCGAGGAGGT
The DNA here is from genome assembly GCA_963776565.1 of uncultured Gaiellaceae bacterium. Classification (GTDB taxonomy): domain Bacteria; phylum Actinomycetota; class Thermoleophilia; order Gaiellales; family Gaiellaceae; genus GMQP-bins7. The sequence continues at coordinate 259,988 of CAVZNF010000004.1, read as the reverse complement.
CGAGCATCGCTTTGTCTCGGTCAACGCCGAGGACAAGGTGTCGACACTTGCCGAGCTCCTTCGCGAAGAGCGCGGAGTCGCGCTCGTGTTCGTGAGGACACGGCGAGGTGCGGAACGCCTCGTCAAGAAGCTCGCGTTCCACCAGGTCGACGCCGTCGCGTTCCACGGCGATCTCAGCCAGGGACAGCGGGAGCGGGCACTGAAGCGGTTCGAGACGGGCAAGGCGTCAACGCTCGTGGCGACAGACGTCGCGGCTCGCGGGCTCGACCTCGTCGACATCACGCACGTGATCAACTTCGATCCGCCGGCTGAGCACTCCGGCTACGTCCACCGCGTCGGCAGAACCGGTCGCGCGGGACGTGGCGGCGTCGGGGTCACGTTCGTGCTCCCCGAGCAGCAGGCGGACGTCAGTCGCGTCGCTCGCCTCGCCGGCCACACTGAGCAGTTCGCCTCGGGAGGAATGTCGGTCGCGCCTCCGCGCCGCGTGTACTCCTCCCGTCGCAGCCGCTCGAAGTGGGGCTCGCCGGCCCCGCGCCGGAAGATCTAGCCGGGCGCCTTCGCCAGCTGCTCGTCGATCCAGGCGTCCGCCTCCGCCTGGTCGAGTCCGCGCGTCACGCTGATCTCGCCGGACAGAAGCTCGCGCGCCTTGAGGTGGAGCGCTCGCTCGCTCGTCGAGAGCTTCGTCGGCGTGCCGTTCGCGGTCTTGCCCTGCTCGCGCCGCACGCCGTCGCGCACGATCTCGGCGAGCTCGAGCGGATCACCGCTTCGGAGCTTCTCCTGCGCGTACTGCACGCGCTTCGACCAGATCTCGTCGCTGACCACGCCGTTCTCGCGGAGCGCCTTCTGCACCTTCTTGAGGTCGGCCTCGCTCGCGGGCGCGCGCAGCTGCTCCTGCGCGCGTGAGAGAGGCAGCGTCACCGACAGCTCGTTCCCGAGCTCGACGACGATGACCTCCTCTTCGACACCGAGCACGACCCGCTTCTCGCGCGTCGTGATACGCCCCACGCCGTGTGGGGGATACGCAACCACGCCGCCGACTCTCAACTCCATGCAGTCAGCCTAGCGCCCTTGGGCTTCGCTGGCTCGAGCGGGAGGCCGGCATCCGTCCAGTCCCGCTTCCCACCTGCGTAATGGAGGACGTTTTGGTAGCCCAGCTCGAGGAGTCGCTCGGCGACCTCGACGGAGCTCACGCAGTCGGGGCCGGCGCAGTAGACAACCACGAGGGTGTCTGGATTCGGGATCCTCCGCGCCGCGACCGCGTCGACCCGGTCTGGCGGGATGTTGATCGCGCCCGGGAGGTGAGCTGCCCCGTACGAGATGGGACCGAGCGCATCGACGAGAACGAGCTCGTCGCCTCGCTCCATCCGCGCATGAAGCTCGTCGCGGTCGATCTCGGCGAGGGCGGTGGACACGCCCTCGATGGTACGCGCGGGCTAGAGCCCGACGACGAGCTCGCGCTCGCGCCCGCGCCACCGAGTATGGAGCGATCCGAGCCGCTGCAGGAGCGCGAGGATGCGCGGGTTGTCGCCGCACACCGTGGCCATGAGGTGCGTGATGCCCGCAGCGCGCGCATCGGCTGCGAGCTCGCTCGCGAGGATGGACCCGACACCATGGCTCTGGTGCTCGTCTGCGACGGCGAATGCGATCTCCGCAGTCGAGCCGGTGCGGACGAGGCGCGCGATCCCGACGGGCTCGGCGTCATCGTCCATGTAGCCGACGAGGACGTGGTGGTCGTGATCGACGCGTGCGAGGTTCGCGAGCTCCAGTTCCGAGAGGCGAGGCTTCGCGCCGCAGAAGCGGCGTTCGCGCGAGCGCTCGCCGAGTCGCGCGAACAGCGCCGACACGGTCTCGGTGTCGCCGTCCTGCAGCGATCTGACGGTGAGTCCTCTGACGTAGCGCGACTGCATGTAATGAGCGTAAACGCGAGGCATGGCCCGAGACTTCCCGACGACGGGCCATCTTGTTGACATGGCCCGTTCGGGCCATGACACTCACGGGTGATGGAGCAGGACATCCGTTTCTGCGAGCTCGACGGCAAGCGCATCGCATACGCGGCAGTCGGTGAGGGGCCGCCGCTCGTCTTCGGCGCGAAGTGGGTCTCGCACCTCGAGGAGGAGTGGGACGATCCGCGGGCACGCAGCTTCTACGAGGAGCTTGCGCAGACCCACCGCGTCGTGCGCTACGACCGGCTCGGCTCGGGTCTCTCGGATCGTGTCCTGCCCGGTCCTGCGTCCATCGACCTCGATACGCGGACGCTCCGCTCGGTGATCGACGCGTGCGGGACGGAGCCGGCGACCGTGTTCGCGTGCTCGTGCTCGGCCGTCGTTACGGCGAGTCTCGCTGCTCGCGCGCCGGAGCTCATCCGGAAGATCGTGTTCTTCGGGAGCTTCGTATCTCGAGACGATCTGCCCGAAGCAACGCGGCGGTCGATCGTGGACTTCGTCCGCGTGAACTGGGCGCTCGCGGCCCAGATGCTCGCCGGCCTGATCGTCCCGCATGCGAGCGGCGACGAGATCGCGGCGCTCAGTCGGTACAAGCGTCACTGTGCCGATGCCGAGACCGCCGCGGCGTTTCTCGATCTCGAGCTAAACAGCGACGCACGCCCGTTCCTCTCCAGCGTGACCATGCCGGCGCTCGTGCTCCATCGCCGTGGGGATCGGACCGTTCCCATCAGCAGAGGGCGCGAGCTCGCGGCGCTTCTTCCCAACGCACGCTTCATCGCGCTGAGCGGTGACTCGCACCTGCCGCACATCGACGACCAGCGTGAGGTCCAGCGCGCGCTCGCCGGGTTCCTCGACGACGACTCTGCGCATTCGTCGAACGGAGACTCTCCGCTCAGTCGCCGTGAGGCCGAGGTGCTGCGTCTCGTCGCCGCAGGCCTCTCGAACCGAGAGATCGCCGGGTCGCTCGTGCTGAGCGAGCACACGGTGCACCGGCACGTCGCGAACATCCTGCGCAAGCTCACTCAGTCCTCGCGAGCCGGCGCCGCGGCGCAGGCTACGAAGGCCGGCTACATCTAGGGAAGCGGCGCGAACAGGTCGACGGGAACGCCGTCCGGGTCGCGCAGCTGCGCATAGCGCTGACCCCAGAACGCATCCCACGGCTCGTTCTCGGCGTTGAAGCCCGCGGCTCTGGCTCGGGCGTGGAGCTCGTCGACCTCGGCCGGGCTCGAGCACTCGAACGCGAGCGCGAGCTGGTTCCCGGTCTCGCGCGTCCAGTCCGGCCGGAAGCTCTGGACGACCTCCTCGGCGTCGAGCATGAACCGCGTGCCACTCGGAAGGGTCGCCTCGATGTGTCCTTCGCCGTCTTCCGGGAAGTCGACGCCAAGCAGGCGGTAGAAGGCGATCGACGCCGCGAGGTCGGAAGAGACGATCCCGATGGCGTTCAACTCGGGCATGTCAAGACCCTAGCGCGCTCCGTGGCGAACGCGGCGGTGCGGCCGAAGTTCGGAGACTGGCGCGTTATCCTCGACCGGTACGTCGCACTTCTCGTCGCCCAGGTGTGAATCCCACGAATCGGGGTAAGCAATGAGCGTGAACAGGCTGGCCGAGATCCTCGAGGAGAAGGGCGGCGACGTGCTCGAGATCGACGCGGACGCGACTGTGCTCGACGCCGTCCAGCAGATGGTCGCGATGAACGTCGGATCGCTGCTCGTCACCGTGGAAGGCGAAGTGACCGGGATCGTCACCGAGCGCGACTACCTCCGCCGCGTGACCCTCGAAGACCGTACGGAGCAGGTGCCGGTCGGGGAGATCATGTCGGCACCGCTCGTCGTCGCGACGCCCGAGACGACGATCGACGAATGCATGGCGCTGATGACGGACCGTCGAATCCGGCACGTGCCCGTCGTCGAGGACGGCAAGGTCGTCGGGCTCGTTTCGATCGGCGACCTCGTCAAGTTCAAGTCGAAGCTGCAGACCTTCCAGATCCAGTTCCTGAACGACTACATCACCGCCGGCTGAGCGAGTCGCCGTGGCGCGGCTGATCGTCCTCCTGCGAGGCGTGAACCTCGCCGGCCGGAACCGGGTCGCTATGCCGCAGCTCCGCGAGGCGCTCGAGGAGTCGGGCTTCGAGAAGGTGAGCACCTACGTCCAGAGCGGCAATGTCGTGCTGTCGAGCACGGCCGCCGCGAAGGGGGTCGGAGCCGAGGTCGAGCGGTTGATCGCGAAGCGCTTCGATCTCGACATCAGGGTCGTCGTGCGCACGCGCGCCCAGCTCGCAGCGATAGTAAAACGCAACCCATTCGCGAAGCTCGCGACGAATCCGAAGCTCTACCAGGTGACCTTCCTCGAGAAGGCGCCTGCTGCCGAGGTCGTGCGGAAGCTCGAGGCGGCCGCTTCCGGGAAGGAGCAGATCGCGCACGTCGGTCGCGAGCTCTACGCCTGGCACCCCGACGGCGTTGGGCGGTCGAAGCTGGCGGCGCTCATGAGCGGGAAGGGGCTGGGCGTCACGGCGACCGCCCGTAACTGGACGACGGTCACGCGGCTGCTCGAGATGGCGGACGAGCCATTGACCGGCTAGCCGGGCTGCTTCACGGCTCAGCAATACTCGCCGCATGGTCTCGGCGCATCCCGCTCGCCATCTTCTCCGCGCGAAGGACCTCGTCGACGCGCGCTACCGCGAGCCGCTCGACGTGAAAGCCCTCGCGCGCGCGGCGAAGCTCTCGCCCGCGCACTTCAGTCGCGAGTTCAGCCGCGAGTTCGGCGAGCCGCCGCACCGGTACCTCCTCAATCGGCGGCTCGAGCGCGCGGCCGCGCTCCTGCGGATGACCGACCGCTCGGTCGCGGACATCTGCTTCACCGTGGGCCTGCGGAGCGTCGGCTCGTTCACGACGAGCTTCGGCCGGATGTTCGGGATGACCCCGACGCAGTACCGCGCCGCTCACCCGCCCGCGCTCACCCGCGTGTACGTCCCGACCTGCGTCCTGATGGGTTGGGCGCCGCGTCCCGATACAGCACGTTTCGAGAAGACAGAGGAGAAGCACCTGGCTAGCGTGGCGTCCGAGTAATCCGACGAAGGAGACGCCATGTTGAAGCAGCTGACCAACACGCAGGTGTGGGTTCACGACCAGGACGAAGCACTCGCCTTCTACACCGAGAAGCTCGGGCTCGAGCTACGGGAGGACGTCACCGTCCCGGAGCTCGGGAACTTCCGCTGGCTCTCGGTGGGCGTGCCCGGGCAGCAGGATATCGCCATCACGCTGATGGCCATCCCCGGCCCGCCCGTCTTCGACGCCGAGACGCAGGACGCGATCAAGACGCTCGTCGCCAAGGGCGTCGCGACCGGACTCTTCTTCGCCACGGACGACGTCCAGGCGACGTACGAGGAGCTGAAGGATCGCGGCGTCGAGTTCCAGCAGGAGCCGACCGAGCAGCCGTACGGCGTCGATGCCGGCTTCCGTGATCCTTCGGGCAACCAGATGCGCGTGGCGCAGCGGAGGTAGCGGGAGCCGTGGCGGACGACGGCTACGTGCTGAAGCCGATCGGCGTCGTCCGCTCTCCGCTCCGAGACCGGGCGGACGCCCCTCGCCAGGGCAGCGAGGGAGCGCCCGATGCGTGGATCGTCCTGGAGCCGTCCGTCGCGGACGCGCTCCAGGGGATCCGCGCGGGCGATCGGCTCGTTCTCGTGACGTGGCTGCACGAGGCGGATCGGAGCGTCCTCCAGGTGCACCCGCGAGACGACGAGTCGCGGCCGCTGGCGGGCGTCTTCGCGACGCGCTCGTCGGATCGCCCGAACCCGCTCGGCCTGCACGAGGTCACGGTGCACGGGATCGACGGTCTCGAGCTCGCGGTCGGCCCGCTAGAGGCGATCGACGGCACGCCTATCGTCGATATCAAGCCGGTCCTCTAGGCTCACGCCGCCCTCGGCCTCGTCGATGGACGCGCCGATGGTGATGATCGCTCCATCGTCGTCTCAAGAGAGAGCACGCCTGCGCAGGCCGGCGAGTTGTTGCTTGCTGGGTCGATTGAGAATCTCACGCAGGGCTTGATCCCACGACAGCGACCTCCCGCGAGACGGTGCCGGGAGGCGATCGAGACTGCGCTGTCGAAACTTAGGCGCTTCTTAGCGGCCATTCAGGTCACGCTCATCAGGTCCGAGTCTGATTAGGCCCGATGTTCTACGTCACTTACATGTTCGCCGAGCTGCGCAGGCGGCTCGGGCGGACAATCCTTACTGCCCTAGGCCTCGGCATCGGCGTCGGCCTGGTCGTCACGGTCACCGCGCTCTCCAACGGTCTCGACGAAGCGCAGGCGAAGATCCTCGAACCACTTACCGGTGTCGGCACGGACATGTCCGTGTCAAGACCGATCGAGTTTTCCGATTCGGGCAACGGGCCTTTCGGGGGACTGTCGGACAAGGAGCGGGAGCAGCTGCAGCGAGAGAACGGCGGCGGGCGCTTTGGACTCCAGAATCTAGGCAACCCCGGCGACAAGTTCTCGCGCGACACCTTCGTCTCGACGGCGCAGCTCTCGATGCCGGCCACTGATGTCGTGCAGATCTCGAAGATCGACGGGGTCGAGAGCGCTGCCGGCGGTCTGACGCTCAACTCGCTTCACATCGAAGGCACCGTGCCTGAGCAGCAGCAGCAGCCGGGCCAGTTCGGCGGGCCGGGCTCCGGCGGCGGTGGCCCTCCGCGGAACATCAACGCTACCTCGCTCAGCGTCTCCGGAGTCGATCAGGCGCAGAAGGCACTCGGCGCTGTCACCCCCGGAGAGATCGTCAAGGGGCACTACTTCGGATCCGGCGCCGCGCGCCAGGCGATCCTCAACGAGAGCTACGCCTCGAGTAACGGGCTCTCGGTCGGTGACACCGTCAAGCTCGGCGGCAAGTCGTTCACCGTGATCGGGATCGCAGAGACGCCGCTCGGCGGCCAGTCCTCGGATGTGTACGTGAAGCTCTCGCAATTGCAGCAGCTCTCCGACCGCAACGGCCGCGTGAACACGATCTATGTGCGGGCCGAAAGCTCCGACGACGTGACTGCAGTCTCGTCCCAGATCGAAAACACGGTCGACGGAGCCTCGGTGACGACGGCAGCCGATCTCGCGAAGCGCGTTTCCGGCACGCTCGTCGACGCCAAGAACCTGGCGTCCAAACTCGGGTCCGCGCTTGCGATAGTCGCTCTACTCGCCGCCTTCTTGATTGCGAGCTTGCTCACCCTCTCGTCGGTCGCGAAGCGAATCCGTGAATTCGGGACATTGAAGGCGCTCGGCTGGTCGCAATGGCTGATCGTCCGCCAAGTGACGGGTGAATCCCTGTTCCAGGGTCTGCTCGGGGGCGCGATCGGGGTCTGTCTCGGCATCGCCGGTGCCGCCGCGATCGCCGCGCTCTCTCCGTCTCTCACCGCGACCGTGTCGAACGGCGCCCAGCAGGCCGGTGGCTTCTTCGGCGGCGGCGGGCCTGGACCGTTCGGTCAGGGCCAGGTGGCCGCGCAGGCGACGGAGGTCGCGCTCGGCGCGCCGGTCAGCGTCACGCTCGTCGTGGCGGCGGTTGGACTCGCCGTCCTCGGGGGGCTCATTGCAGGAGCGGTCGGCAGCCTCCGTGCCTCGCGTCTGCGCCCCGCCGATGCCCTCCGACACATCGACTGAGGTGATGACGATCGTGAGCGAGAACGGAAACGAGTCTTCGGCCGCGCAGGACCGGGTCCCCGTCTACGAGTTGCAGAGCGTCTCGAAGAGCTATGCCCTGGGGGGCGGGCAGGTGCATGCGGTCAAGGAACTGGACCTGACGATCGAGTCCGGCGACGCGGTCGCGATCGTCGGGCCGAGCGGTTCCGGTAAGACGACGCTCCTACAGCTCCTCGGCGGCCTCGACCGCCCATCGACCGGAAGCGTTCGCTTCGAAGGCCGAGACATGGCGGCGATGGGTGATGGCGAGCTCTCGTCTCTTCGCCTGCGCACGATCGGCTTCGTCTTTCAGCAGTTCAACCTGATTCCGACGCTTAGCGCGGCTCAGAATGTCGAGGTCGCACTTGCTCCGGCCGTCCAGAAGGCTGCTGAGCGCCGCGAGATGGTGCGGGGGCTGCTCGAATCAGTCGGCCTCGGCGAACGCGGGGATCACGTGCCGGGCAAACTCTCCGGCGGCGAGCAGCAGCGGGTGGCGATCGCCAGAGCACTCGCCAATGCACCGCACGTGCTGCTCGCCGACGAGCCGACCGGCAATCTGGACACGGCGACCGGCGCGGAGATTCTCGACCTTCTCATGTCGCTGTCGGGAGTGGCGCGCACGGTGATCGTCGTCACGCACGACACGGGTGTCGCCCAGCGCGCGCACCGAATCATCCGTATGCAGGACGGGCGCTTGGTTCCCGATCTCGCCGAGGCAGGGACGACGCCGGCGTGAATGGATTGGTCCAGAAGGCTCGGCTCGCGGGCTGGGGGAGCGCGACCCCGCGCTCATCGCGGCTCTTGCCCTAACAGTCGTAGGCTGCGGCGGCTCGGCGACGGCAGGGGACATTGCAAGCAGTTCGTCAGCTCCGTCTGCGCCGAACGGACAGCGGCCCCAGTTTGATCAGGGTGTTTCACCCAGCAACACGGCAGCTCAGCGTTCAGGCTTCAGCGTGCAGCGAGTCGCCCTGCTCGCCGAGCACGAGATCACGCTCGGCATCCGGCACGTGGTCGCGCAGCACGGGTGCGAGCGCTTCGACGAACGTCATCCCGCCCTCGGTGGAGAGCTCGTGCTCGAGCCCGCGGTTGACGACGACGACATCGCCGGCGCCGAGCGTCTTCGTCTCGTCGCCGATCGTCATCGTCACGTCGCCCTCGACGATCCACATGACCTGCTCGGCGGTCGGATGCGAATGCCTGCGCACCGTCGTGCCCGGCTCGTACGTGACGTGGCAGAGCATCACCTGCTCGCCGCCGATCGCGTGGATCGCCACCCCCGGGAAGAGGGTGTGGCGATCCACGCCGTTCCACGTCCTGAAGGGTGAGGTCAGGCCGGGACCTCGAACCGCATCCCGCCCGACGAGACGGTATTCACGGAGAGCTCCTCGTCGAACACGACTTTCTTGCCCTCGCGCGTCGGCTCCGCCTTCGCCTCGAGGGCGCGGAGCACGCGCTCCGGCGTGATCGGCAGCTCCGTGACCCACACGCCGACGGCGTCGTACACCGCCGCCGCGATCGCCGGCGGCTGCGGGTTGTTCGCCATCTCCCCGATGCCCTTCGCGCCGTACGGCCCGTCGGCGGAGGGGTTCTCGATCATGATCGTGTCGATCTGCGGCATGTCCTCCATGCCCGGCGCGAGGTACGAGCCGAACGAGCCGCCCCGGTGCTCGACCGAGGGGTAGTACGGGTAGCAGTTCTCGAGGATGCCGAGCCCGAGGCCCATCATCGCGCCCCCCTCGATTTGGCCCTCGACCAGCGACGGGTTCAGCGCACGGCCGACGTCGTAGCACTGCTGCAGGCGCGTGACCCGCACCTCGCCCGTCTCGTCGTCGACCTCGACCTCCGCCGCACACGACGCGTACGAGATCGCAGAGTGGGGCGGGAGGTCGACCTCGCCCGTCTCCGCGTCGACGATCGCCACATACGGCTTGAGCTGGGCGCCCGTGCCGGTGATGAGCTCGCCGTGGCCCCAGGTCGCGGCCGCGGCCACGTCGCCCACGCCGAGCTTCGTCTGGGGAGAGCCTTTCGCGATCACCTCGCCGTCGATGATTTCGAGATCGGCGGGGTCGATCTCCATCTCCTTGCCGGCGATCTCGAGGATCTTCTGCTTCACCTGGAGCGCCGCTTTCTCGGCTGCCTTGCCGGCGACGAAGGTGGCGCGTGATGCGAACGTCCCCGTGCAGACCGGCGAGGAGTCCGTATTCGAGTTGTCGTACGTGATCCAGTCGTAGGGAACGCCGATCGTCTCGGCGACGATCTGCGACTGGATCGTCTTCGACCCGTTCCCGATGTCGGCGGTGCCCGCGAACACGTCGACGCGTCCGTCGGGCTTCACCTTGATCCAGCACTGCGACGGATCGCCGTTCTGGTTCATCCCGGTCGGGTACTCGATCGCCGCGATCCCGCGGCCGGTGTGCTTGGCCATCAGTGACCCTCCGTGCTTCCGACCTGAGAAACGAGGTGCTCGGGGAGCAGCTCGCCGGCCCTGGGCTCGTTCGTCATCGTGCGGTAGTCCGCCGGCAGCTCGTGGCCGATCGCGTCGGCGATGGCCTTGAGCGTGTCGATGGTCGACGGATCGGTGTAGGCGATGCCGTTCGGTGACGTGTCGCCGATGCGGTTCGCGTTCTTCATGCGGATCTCGACCTGGTCGATGCCCAGCTCGTTCGCGATCCGGTTCAGGTGCGTCTCCACGGCGAACGAGACCGACGTGACGCCGAAGCCTCGCATCGCCGTCGTCGGCGTCCGGTTCGTGAAGACGACGTATCCGTCGAAGTGGAGGTTCGGGATCGAGTACGCGCCGGTGTGGTGGAAGCTGTGCTTCGTCAGGCCGTACGGCGAGAAGCGGGCGTACGCGCCAGAGTCGTGCAGCGTCAGCATCTTCTGGCCGAGGATCCAGCCGTCCTTCGTCACCGCCGTCGCCAGCTCCATGTGCCACGGAGCACGAGTCGACGAGCAGAGGAACTCCTCCTCGCGCGTCCAGCGCCATTTCACCGGGCGATTCGCCTTCATGACGAGCAGGCAGGTCATGGTCTCGGTGGCCGTGTCCACCTTGCCGCCGAAGCCTCCGCCCGTCGTGCCGCCGACGAGCTTGAACCTGTTCAGCGGCTGCTGCAGGTGCGCTGCGACGACACCGAGTGAGAAGTACAGCGCCTGCGTGCAGGAGTAGATGGTCAGTCGGCCGTCCGGCTCGGGGACGACCTGGCAGACCTGTGTCTCGACTGGCGCATGCTCGATCGCAGCGGGCCGATAGACGCCCTGGACGATCGTGTCCGCGTTCTCGAACGCCCAGTCGATGTCGCCCTTGCGGATCTGGCGACGATCCATCTCGTTCTCGAAGTGCGGGTACCAGTTGCCCCAGTGATGGATCTTCGGGGCGCCCGCGTCGAACGCCTGGCGGACGTCGAGCAGCGCGGGCCGTTCTTCGAAGCCGACCTCGATCGCATCGACCGCGGCAGCGGCCTGTGCCTCGCTCTCAGCTGCGACGAGCGCGATCGGCTGTCCGAGGTAGCGCACCTCGTCCTTCGCGAGCAGCGGCTCGTCCGCCGGAATGCCCAGAGCGGAAAGGTGCCCGTACTCGAGCAGGGGGACGTCCTTCCAGGTGATCACCGCGTGCACGCCGGGCATCGACTCGGCCTTGCTCGTATCCATGCTCGTGATGGCCGCGTTGTGGTGCGGGGAGCGGCACGCCTTCGCCCAGAGCGTTCCCGGGACGCGCACGTCGTCGACGTACGTCGTCCTGCCCGTGACGTGGGCGACGCCGTCGTAGCGGGGGATCCGTGCGCCGACGACCTTCATTCGCCACCTCCATTCGACATCGTCGTGTGCTTCCCGACGGCTGTCGTCGTCAGGTCGAAGGAGTCGCCGCGCGCAGCGGCTGCCACGGCGTCGATGATCTTCGAGTAGCCGGTGCAGCGACAGACGTGACCGGCGAGCGCGTGCTGGATCGCCTCGGGGTCGTCCCTTCCTCCACGGTCGATGTACGCCTGGGCGGCGAGCAGCATCCCCGACGTGCAGAAGCCGCATTGCGCGGCGTAGTAGTGGACGAACGCCTGCTGAACCGGCGAGAGGTCCTCCGGCGGCCCCATCCCTTCGACGGTCGTGACCTGTGTTCCCTCGGCGTAGCCGACGGGGAGGAGGCACGAGCGGCGCGGCTCGCCGTCGACGAGCACGGTGCACGACCCGCAGCCGCCCTGGTGGCAGCCCGCCTTCGGCCCGGTGACGCCGAGTCCGTCGCGCAAGACGTCGAGGAGCGGTGCGAGCGGGGAGCCGTCGACCTCGTGCGCGACGCCATTGACCGTGAGGTTCATGCCGACTCCTTCAGCTCGGTGAGGACGCGACGTACGAGCACCGGGAGCACCTTCGTGCGATACCAGGCAGAGGCGAGGGCGTCGTCGTGCGGCGTGACGTCCTTGAGCGCGGCCTCGCCCGCGGCAGCCGGGTCTTCGGCCGCAGCCTCGGCCGATGGGAGACGAGCCCCCCACGAACCCGCTCCTGTCGCCGCGAGGCGGAGTGTCCCGTCCGTCGCGCGTGCACCCGACACCGCGAGTGCCGTGTAATCGTGCGTGTGGGGTCGGTCGAGCCCGGCGAACGCCCCCGCGGCCGGCTCGTCGAAGCTCACGCTCAGCAGGAGTCGCTCGCCGCGTTTGGCGAGGAAGTCCTCGAGTGGCTCCTCGGCGACGTCTCCGCCTGCGGCGGAGCGCGCAGTCGCGCCGACGGCGAGGAACGCGCCCTGCAGGTCGCCCCGGGGCGCCTCCGAGCCTTCGCCCGCGCAGAGGTTCCCGCCGACGGTTCCCTGCGAGCGGATTTCGAGATCCGCGACGTTGCTCGCGCACGGCCCGATCGGGGGCTGCCATCCCGGTGAGGTCCTGCACCGGGGTCGTCGCCCCGATCGTGACGCGCGATCCGTCCTTCGTGATCCCGGAGATCCCGGCCCGTCCCAGCATCAGCGCCTTCGACGGTCTCAACCGCCGATACGTCATGTCCGGCACGACGATCGTCCCCCCTCCGACGACGACGACGTCGACGCCGTCGCCGAACGCCGCGATCGCCTCGTCCTCGGAGGACGGCATGAGGATCTCGGTCGCGGCGTCCACAGCCATGCTCGCTACAGCCATCTACCCACCCTTCTCGGTCGCGAGATCAGTCTGGCGAGTCTAATCCGCGCGCGGACCGGTGTGGAACGGTGCTGCTACACGCGGACGGGCGGCAGCCACTCCTCGTGGCCGTGCCCGGGCTCGTGCGTCTCGCTCGTGAACCGGTGCTCGACCGGCACCTCGGGGCCGGGAACGCTCCCCTCGACGAGCCGAGCGACGACGCGCCCGTGCTCGATGCGGGCCGGGTAGTCGTGGCCGGTGAGGAAGAAGGTCCCGCTGTTCAGTGCCTTCTTGATCGCGGCTTTCTCCTGGCGCTTCGTCAGGGCGTGGTTTCCGGTGGTCTGCGGCTCGCGGTCGAGCGACACGTGGTGCGGGTCGATCACGGCGTTCTGGAGGTCGTAGACGATGTCGCCGCACATGCAGGCGACTCCCTCGCTCGTCGGGACCAGGATGTTCATCGAGCCCTCCGTGTGCGCCCCCGCCGACTCGCAGACGATTCCCGGGAGGACCTCGACCGGCCCGGAGAGCTCGAGGTCGAGCAGCCGCATGGCACCCGGCGTGTGCAGGCGGTCGATGTGGTGCTTCACGTACTCGGGCGGGTACTGCGCTCCCATGATCCCCGAGGCGGAGAACTCGAGCTCGCGGCGGTTCGTGATTACCGTGGCGTTCGGGAAGCGATCGTCCTGGCCGGCGTGGTCGATGTGGTGGTGCGTGTGCATGATCCAGCGGATGTCGTCGCGCTGCAGGCCGTGCAGCTCGAGCTGCGCGTCGAGTCCCTGCCACTCCTCGACGTACCCCGTCATCCCGAGCCGCCCCATGATCTCCGGGCTCGACGCTCCCGTGTCCACGAGGACGGGGTCGTCGCCGCCGAGTATCAGGTAGCTCCACGTCTTCGCCCGGACGACGCTCCCGAGCTGGCGAGCGAGGACGAGGAACGCACGCTGGACGTCGACGTCCATCAGGTCGAGCACCTTGATCTCGTACGTCGGCGCCATGCGCTCGTGGAATCCGTATCGCACCTCGGGTCGAGCGTCAACCACGGCCTGGAGACCCCGTTCCATTACGCTGAGTTCGTGCCCTTCCGGACGATCGACGAGCTCGATGCGGCTCTCCGCGGCGCGGACTACCTTCCCGATCGCGGGCTCGCGACGGCGCTCTTCCTTGGGCTCGCTCTCGAGAAGCCGGTGCTGCTCGAGGGCGAGGCGGGAGTGGGGAAGACGGAGGCCGCGAAGGCGCTCGCGACGGCGCTCTCCGCGCGGCTGATCCGGCTGCAGTGCTACGAGGGCCTCGACGTCTCGCACGCCGTCTACGAGTGGAACTACCCCCGCCAGCTGCTGCACATCCGCGCGGCGCAGGAGGGCACCGTGTCGGAGGAGGAGCTCTTCGGATCGGAGTTCCTCATTCGCCGCCCGCTCCTGGAGGCGATCGACTCCGACGAGCCGGTGGTGCTCCTCATCGACGAGATCGACCGCGCGGACGAGGAGTTCGAGGCGTTCCTGCTCGAAGTGCTCTCCGACTTCCAGATCACGATTCCCGAGCTCGGAACCATCCGTGCGCGGCGGAAGCCGGCCGTGATCCTGACGTCGAACCGAACGCGCGAGCTGCACGACGCGTTGAAGCGGCGGACCCTCTTCCACTGGATCGGGCATCCGGCGATCGAGCGCGAGGTCGAGATCGTGATGCTGCGCGTTCCGGGGATTCCCGAGCGGCTCGCCAAGGAGGCAGCCTCGTTCGTTCGCGGCCTGCGTGGTCTGGATCTCGCGAAGCCGCCCGGCGTCGCCGAGACCATCGACTGGGCGCAGGCGCTCGCGGCCCTCGGGCGCGAGGAGATCGACGCGGAGGTCGTCGAGCAGACGCTCGGCTCGGTGTTGAAGTACCGCGAGGACATCGAGACGGTGCGCGACGAGACGCTCGTCGGCCTCATCGAAGAGGCCCGCGCGAGCGCGAGCCGCTAGGAGCGGCATGCAAGGCTCCGCGATCGTGCGGCACGTCGTCACCTTCGGCCGGGTGCTGCGGGAGGTGGGGATCGAGGTCGGTCCGGGGCGTGTCTCCGACGCCGTTCGCGCACTCGACGCCGTCGACCTCACGCGTCAGGAGGACGTCTACTTCACCCTCCGGCAGACGCTCGTCTCGCGCCACGACGAGCTCGAGCTCTTCGACCGCGCGTTCGTCGCGTGGTTCCTGCGCGGGCCGGTCGCGCCGCTCGTTCGCCAGAAGCAGACGCGCCGCTTCGCGGATCGGGTCGTGCGCGACACGCTCGAGACGGGGGCGGACGAGGACGAGGCGGACGAGTCGTCGACGCCGCACGAGCTCGGCGCCTCCGGGCACGAGCTCATCCGCGAGAAGGACTTCGCCGAGATGACGCCCGAGGAGTTCGAGCGCGTGCGCCGCCTCATGGCCGCGATCGCGCGCACTCGGCCGCGCCGCATGTCGCGTCGGCGCTCAGCGGATCCGCGCGGCGACGTGCTCGACATGCGACGCCTTTGCCGCACATCGCTGCGGACGGGCGGCGAGCCGATCGAGCAGACGTGGAAGGCTCGGAAGAACGTGCCCCGGAAGCTCGTCGTCCTCTGCGACATCTCCGGCTCGATGGATGCGTACGCGCGGGCGCTGCTCTTCTATCTGCACGCGATCGTCGGGACGGGCGCCGGGGTGGAGGCGTTCGCGTTCGGTACGCGGCTCACGCGACTCACGCCCGACCTGGCCACGCGCGACCCGGAAGCTGCGCTCGCTCGGGCGAACGAGAGCGCGGTCGACTGGGGGAGCGGCACACGCATCGGCGCGTCGATCGGCGAGTTCAACGCGGTCTACGGCCGGCGGGCGCTCTCCCGTGGTGCGGTCGTCGTCATCGTCTCCGACGGCTGGGAGCGCGACGATCCCGACCTCGTCGCGCGCGAGATGGCGAAGCTCGCGCGCGCGGCGTTCGCGGTCGTCTGGGTCAACCCGCTGAAGGGCAATCCCGAGTATCAGCCGCTTGCAGGCGGAATGCGCGCAGCGCTTCCGTTCGTTGACCGGTTCCTGCCCGGCCATAATCTCCGCAGTCTCGAAGAGCTCGGCGCAGTGCTGGCCGGCATCGAAAGGAGGCACGCAGCGTGAAAGAGATCCTGCCCGAGATCGACCGCTGGAAGGAGGACGGCGAGAAGGTCGTCGTCGCCACCGTCGTCGCGACGCGGCGCTCGGCGCCGCGCCCGATCGGGGCCAGCCTCGCGATCTCCGAGTCGGGGAAGATGTGTGGCTCCGTCTCCGGCGGCTGCGTCGAGAGCGACGTGTTCGAGAACGCTCAGACAGTGCTCGCCACGGGCGAGCCGAAGCTCCTCTCGTACGGCATCGAGGACGAGCTCGCGTGGAGCGTCGGCCTTCCGTGCGGCGGCGAGATCGACGTCTTCCTCGAGCGAGTCGAGTAAGTGGGGCTCATCCACCGACTTGCCGAGCTCCGTGCGTCCGAGGAGCGCGGAGTGCTCTTCACCGGGATCGAGGGCAACGAGACGGGTACCAAGGTTCTCGTGTTCGAGTCCGGGGAGCAGGTCGGCGAAGGGCTCGACGATGCGGTTGCTCAATTCCCCGAGCTGATCCGGCGCGGTCGCAACCGGCTCCTCGAGCTCGAGGACGGCTCGAAGGTGTTCGCCGAGTGGTATGGGCCGCCGCCTCGCCTCTTCGTCTACGGCGCGGTGGATACGGCGGAGGCGATGTGCCAGGGCGCGAAGCTCCTCGGCTGGCATGCGATCGTGGCGGACGCGCGCGCGAAGTTCGCGACGCGCGAGCGGATCCCCTCGGCGGACGAGCTCATCGTCGAGTGGCCGCAGGAGGCTTTTGAGCAGGTGCGGCCCGACCACCAGACTGCGATCGTCGTCCTGACCCACGACGACAAGTTCGACGAGCCGGCGCTCATCGGTGCGCTCGAGACCGAAGCGTTCTACATCGGCGCCCTCGGCTCGCGACGCAACCAGGAGCGGCGGCGCGAGCGGCTGCTCGAGGCGGGCGTCTCGGAGGACAAGCTCGAGCGGATCATGGGGCCGTGCGGCCTCGACGTCGGTGCCGACACGCAGGAGGAGACGGCGCTGTCGATCCTCGCCGAGATCCTCGCCGTTCGGGGTGAGCGCGAGGGTGGCTTCCTGAAAGACGCGAAGAAGCGCATCCACGTCGAGGTGGAGTAGCCATCACCCACGTCGCCTGGCTTTCCGTCACGCCTGTGAAGTCGATGCGGTTGCAGACGGTGGACGAGATCGATGCTCGAGGCGGCGGGCGTCCGGGGGGACCGGCGCTTCTACCTCGTCGACGCTGAGGGTGCGCTCGTCAATGCGAAGCGCCTGCCCGCGCTCCTTTCCGTTCGTCCGGCGGTCGAGGACGGGCGGCTCATCCTCCGCTTCTCGGACGACTCCATCGTCGAGGGAGAGACGAGGCAGCTCGGCGACCGGATCGAGACGAGCTTCTTCGGCCGCCCCGTTCTCGGGCGGATCGTCGAAGGCCCGTGGGCTGAGGCGCTGTCCGAACTCGCCGGGAAGGCCGTACGGGTCGCGCGGACGGAGCGTGAGGGGGACGGCTACGACCGCGGCCAGAGCGCGGGGGCTTCGATCGTCTCGACCGCTTCGCTCGAAGCTCTGAGACGTGCGTCGGGGGCGACGGAGGCGGTGGACGGTCGCCGCTTCCGCATGACCATCGGGATCGACACGGAGGACCCGCACGTGGAGGACACGTGGATCGGCTCCAGGGTGCGCGTCGGTGGCGCGGTGGTGCTGGTGCGCGACAACGTCGGTCGCTGCGCGGTCACGACGCGCGATCCCGACACCGGCGTGCGCGACCTCGCCACTCTCGATGCAATCGCGGACTACCGTGCCGGGGTGCCGACGGGTGAGCCCCTGCCGTTCGGCGTCTGGGGCGAGGTGGTCGCGCCGGGTCGGGTCGCGCTACGGGATCGAGTCGAGACTCTGCCGTTGTCGGCGGCGTTCTGACGCGGTGACCGCCCGCACGTGCGGATCGCGAGCGTATTAGAGTCGCCCCGACCATTCCGCCACGAAAGGGGGCACGGTGACGAGCACCGAGACAGGCCTCGGGATCGAGGCGAAGTCGGAAGCGATCTACGAGCTCGTCGAGGAAGGCTCGAAGGTCGAGCGCGTGGCGACCGGCTTCACGTTCACGGAAGGGCCGATCTGGCACCCGAAGGACCAGTACCTCCTCTTCTCCGACATGCCGGGCGACGTCCGCCGCAAGTACACGCCGGACGGCACCGTCGTCGAGGTGAGGAACTTCTCGAACAAGTGCAACGGGATGACGTACGACGCCGACCTCAACCTGCTCGTCTGCGAGCACGTGACCTCGGCGCTCGTCCGCGAGAGCCCCGACGGGTCGCGCGAGATCATCGCGCAGGAGTTCGAGGGCGAGGAGCTCAACAGCCCGAACGACGTCTGCGTGCACTCGTCGGGCGCGATCTACTTCTCCGACCCCTGGTACGGGCGCTTCCCCGGCTTCGGGCATCCGCGCAAGCGGCGTCTCGGCTTCCAGGGCGTCTACCGCATCGCTGCGGGCGGAGGAGACCCGGAGCTCATCGTCGGGCGGGACGAGTTCGAGATGCCGAACGGCATCTGCTTCAACCCGGACGAGACGCTCTTCTACATCAACGACACGCCCGGGGCGTACATCAAGGTCTACGACTCGGACGCGGACGGGAACATCTCGAACGGCCGCATGTTCTTCGAGGGCGTCGGCTCCGGCGTCATCGAGGAGGGCATCCCGGACGGGATGAAGTGCGACGAGCGCGGGAACATCTGGGTGACGGGACCGGGCGGCGTGTGGGTCATCTCCCCGGCAGGAGAGCACCTCGGCACGATCCTCGTCCCCGAGAACACCGGGAACATGACCTGGGGCGGCGACGACTGGCACACGCTCTACATCCCGAGCTCCACGTCGCTCTATTCCATTCGGACGATCGTCGGGCCGCGACGCGAGCCCTACATGAGTTAGGAGGCGATAGATGAACGACGAAGGGCTGACTCTGGACGCTTCGCGCTGCGCGCTGATCATCCAGGACATGCAGAACGACGTGATGATGGACGGCGGCGCGTGGGCCGAGACTGGAGCTCCGGAGCATGCGAAGGAGCAGAACGTGGTGGCCAACATTGCCGCACTCGCCGACACGTGTCGGAGCAAGGGAATTCCGGTGATCCACGTCCATTACATCGTCGAGGAGGGCGCGCCGGGGCTGAAGCTCAATGCAGGCCTCTTCCAGGGCGTGAAGGACACGGGCGGTCTCGTCCGCGGCTCGTGGGGAGCCGCGCCTGCGGAGGGCCTCGAGCCGAAGGACGGCGACTTCATCGTCGAGAAGATGCGCATGAACGCCTGGGAAGGCACGCGTCTCGAGAGCCTGGTCAAGGGCTTCGGACTCGACACGATCATCGTCACCGGCGCCTGGACGAACATGTCCGTCGAGCACACGTCTCGAACGGGCGCGGACAAGGGCTACTTCATGGTCGTGCCCGAGGACGGGTGCTCGACCATGAACGCCGACTGGCACAACGCGTCGATCAACTACGCGTTGCAGAACGTTTCGACCGTGACCACCTGTGCGGCGGTGACGGAAGCGCTCGCCGGCGTCCCCGCCGGCGTGTAACGGCGTCGAGGAGGGTGGCCGTGGTCTGCGGCCAACGGTCACCCTCCACGCCGTCGATGCGGCTCCTCAGTCGCCTTCGGCGTGCCAGCGCTCGGCGTAGTCCTCGCGGACGGGCGTGAACACGTCCAGCACCAGCGAGCCCTCGGGACCGCAGTACGCCGAGTGCTCGACGCCGCCGGGCAAGACGTACGCCTCGAAAGGGCCGAGCTCGTGCGCAACGCCCTCGACGACGAGCGCCTGCATGCCTTCGAGCACGATCCCGAGCTGTTCGTGCGGGTGGCTGTGGAGGGGGACGGTCGAGCCGGGCTCGAAGCGAATGAGGTTCAGCATCGCGTCGGCGCCGAACAGGGGCTGGCCAGAGACGCCGGCCGCGAGCTCGAACGCACGCACCGCGTCGAGACGTACGAACTGTGGCTCCATCGCTCGATTATCGTTGCCCGCGTGACCGCAGTCGAGGTTCCGCTGCTCCGGCGGCAGGCGTACGTGGACGGAGCGTGGGTTGACGCCGACTCCGGCGAGACGTTCTCCGTCCTCAACCCCGCCACCGGCGAGTCGATCGCCGAGGTGCCGCGGATGGGCGCGGCAGAGACGCGACGTGCGCTCGCCGCGGCTGAAGCCGCGCTTCCGGCGTGGAAGGCGCGCACCGCCAAGGACCGCGCTCGCGTGCTGCGCCGCCTCGCCGACCTGATGCTCGAGCACGAGGACGATCTCGCGCGGCTCATGGTCCTGGAGCAGGGCAAGCCGCTCGCGGAGGCGCGCGTCGAGGTCGCCTACGCCGCCTCGTTCTACGAGTGGTTCGGCGAGGAGGCGAAGCGCGTCTACGGCGACACGGTCCCGACACCGTGGCCGGACAAGAGGATCCACGTCACGAAGGAGCCGGTCGGCGTCACAGCGGGGATCACGCCGTGGAACTTCCCAGCGGCGATGCCGACGCGCAAGTCCGCACCCGCGCTCGCGGCGGGCTGCACGATGGTGCTGAAGCCGGCCGAGCAGACGCCGCTGTCCGCGCTCGCGATCGCGGCGCTCGCAGAGGAAGCAGGCGTTCCGGCCGGTGTCTTCTCGGTCGTGACAGGAGCCGCCGAGGACGCACCCGCGATTGGCGGCGAGATGACCTCGAACCCCTCGGTGCGCAAGCTCGGGTTCACCGGGTCGAACGAAGTCGGGAAGATCCTCATGGCGCAGTGCGCGCCGGGGCTCAAGAAGATCTCGCTCGAGCTCGGCGGCAACGCGCCGTTCATCGTGTTCGACGATGCCGATCTCGACGAGGCGGTCGCCGGCGCGATCACGTGCAAGTTCCGCAACTCCGGGCAGACGTGCATCTCGGCGAACCGGATGCTCGTGCAGGAAGGCGTCTACGACGACTTTCTGTCGTCGCTTCACGGAGGCCGTGCGCGGGCTCAAGGTGGCGGACGGGTTCGCGGAGGGCGTCAACGTCGGCCCGCTCATCGACGAGCCGGCGGTCGAGAAGGTGGAGCGCCACGTTGCGGATGCGGCGGCGCGTGGTGCCGAGGTCGTCCTCGGCGGCGAACGGATCGAAGGGCAGTTCTTCCAGCCGTCCGTGATCGTCGGCGTTCCCGCCGACGCGACGATGAGCTGCGAGGAAACGTTCGGGCCGGTCGCCGGGATCGCACGCTTCTCGACCGAAGACGAGGCGATCCGCGTCGCGAACGACACGCCGTTCGGCCTCTCCGCGTACTTCTATTCGCAGGGTCTCGGGCGCGTCACGCGCGTGGCCGAGGCGCTCGAGTACGGGATCGTCGGCATCAACACCGGGCTCATCTCGACGGAAGTTGCGCCGTTCGGCGGCGTCAAGGAGTCGGGGATGGGCCGCGAGGGCTCGTCCTACGGGATCGACGAGTGGCTCGAGCTCAAGTACTGGGCGATCGGCGGCATCGGAGGTGCGTGAGTGATCGTCGAGCAACGCGACTACCACGTGTACGCGGGGAAGCTCCCCGAGGTGCTCCGGCTCTACGAGGAGGAGGGGATCCCGATCCAGCAGGAGATCCTCGGCGGCCTCGTCGGCGCATTCACGACCGAGATCGGCACACTCCCCACCTACTCGACCCTCTGGCGGTACGACTCGTTCGCCGACCGCGAGGAGCGCCGCGCGCGCCTGCAGGCCGACCCGCGCTGGAAGGAGTTCCTCGCGAAGGTGCAGCCGCTCTTCCACACGCAGCAGAACCGGATCCTCGTCCCGACCTCCTTCTCGCCGCTGCAGTGAGCGCGCTCGAGGGCAAGGTCGCGATCGTCACGGGCGGCGCGCAGGGGATCGGAGCGGCCATCGTCTCCGGGCTCGAGGCGGCGGGCGCGACGGTCGTCGTCGCCGACCTGAACCCGCCCGAAGGCGGCATCCGTGCGGACGTCGCGTCCGAGGAGGACGTGTCCGCGCTGGTCGAGGAGACGCTCGAGCGTCACGGCCGCATCGACGTGCTCGTCAACAACGCCGGTCTCTACGCGTCGCTCGAGATGCGCGCGTTCACCGAGATCCCGCTCGAGGAGTGGAACCGCGTGATGGAGGTGAACGTCGCGTCGATGTTCCTCACGTGCCGCGCGGTCGTCCCGGTCATGCGCGAGGCCGGGCGGCGGGAAGATCGTGAACATCTCGTCGGGCACGCCGTTTCGCGGCGTCCCGTTCCTCCTGCACTACGTGACGTCGAAGGGCGCGATCGTCGCGCTCACGCGCGCGCTCGCGAAGGAGCTCGGCCGCGACTCGATCCATGTGAACTGCGTCGCGCCCGGCTTCACGATGTCCGACGGCGTGAAGTCGCATCCCGAGGTCGTCGAGAAGCTGCGCGACGTCTCGGTCGCGTCACGCACGATCCAGCGCGACCAGGTGCCCGAGGACGTCGTCGGAGCCGTCGTCTTCCTCTGCACGCCGGCTGCCGACTTCATCACCGGCCAGACGATGGTCATCGACGGCGGCCAGTACTTCCATTGAGCCTCGTCCTCTCGGAGCATCCCGGCGGCGTGGCGACCGAGCCGGGACGCCGGATCGTGTACGACCTCGAGCGCAACGAGGCGCATTTCGGAGCCGCGCGCATCGACGGGCCGGCCGATCGTCTGGGAGCTCGAGGGCGAGCCCGAGACCGGCGCGATGGGTCCTGCGGTGCGACCGCGTCGACTTCCCGCCGGGCGGGATCGCGTATCGGCATGTGCATCCCGGCGGCGGAGTGAGACGGATCCTCCACGGTGCGCTCACGATCGACCGCGGGGACGGCGATCCACGCACGTACTCGGCCGGGGAGTCGTGGCACGAGGGAGCAGACGATCCGGTTCTCGCGACCGCTTCCGCCACCGAGGACACGGCGTTCGTCCGCGTGCTGCTGCTTCCGGCCGAGTGGGCGGGGCGCCGCACCATCACGTACGTCGATCCGGCCGACGAGGTCAAGCCGCGCCTTCAGCGTGCGACCGTCCTCCTCGAGGTGGCGCTGTGAGGAACGGCGGCCGGATCCTCGTCGACCAGCTCGAGCTGAACGGCGCCGACCTCGCGTTCTGCGTCCCGGGTGAGAGCTACCTGCCCGTGCTCGACGCGCTCTACGACTCCCCGATCCGGCTGATCACGTGCCGTCACGAGCAAGGCGCCGCGAACGCCGCGGAGGCTTACGGAAAGCTGACGGGACGGCCCGGGCTCTGCCTCGTCACGCGCGGGCCTGGGGCGACGCAGGCAGCGGTCGGCGTGCACACCGCGAAGCAGGACTCCTCGCCGATGATCCTCCTCGTCGGTCAGGTGCCTCGCGCATTTCGCGGGCGTGAGGCGTGGCAGGAGCTCGACTACGCGCAGGTCTTCGGTGGCATCGCGAAAGCGGCGTGGGAGGTCGACAGCGCCGAGCGCATCCCCGAGCACATGGCCGAGGCGTACTCGCTCGCGCTCTCGGGGAGGCCCGGGCCGGTCGTGCTCGCGCTGCCCGAGGACGTGCTCGCCGAGGAGGCCGACGTCGCCGACGGCGCGCGCGTCGAGCCCGAGCAGGTGGCTCCGAGCGGCGGTGAGCTCGATCGGCTTCGCGAGCTTCTCGCCGGCGCCGAGCGCCCACTCGTCGTCGCCGGTGAGGGGGGCTGGACGGCCGAGACGAGCCGCGACGTGCAGGCATTCTGCGAGGCGAACGCTCTGCCGGTCGCGTGTGCGTTTCGCTGCCAGGACTTCGTCGACAATCGCTCGTCGAGCTACGTCGGCGTGCTCGGTGTCGCGATGGACGAGGCGATCGCGGGCCGCCTTCGCGACGCCGACCTCGTGCTCGCGATCGGCGGCCGGCTCGGAGAGGTGCCGACACGGCGCTACACGCTCGTCGAGCCGCCGCGTCCACGACAGACCCTGATCCGTGTCCATCCCGACGTGGGCGAGCTCGGCCGCGTATACGAGCCCGCGCTCGCGATCCGGGCGACGCTTTCCGAGGCGGCGGCAGCGCTGCGCGCGCTCGATCCCGTCGAGCCGCGCTGGCGCGAGTGGACGTCGGCCGCACGAGCCGACTACGAGGAGAACCTCCGCAACGAGCCGATGGAGGGCGACGTCGACCTCGGTGAGATCATGGCGTTCCTCCGCACGCGGCTTCCCGGGGACGCGGTGCAGACGTGCGGCGCCGGCAACTTCACCGTCTGGGCACATCGCTTCGCCGAGTTCACCCAGTTCGGCACGCAGGCGTGCCCGCGGAGCGGCTCGATGGGCTACGGCCTGCCGGCCGCGGTCGCCGCGCAGCTGATCCACCCCGAGCGCGTCGTCGTCTGCTTCACGGGAGACGGCGACTTCGTCATGAGCTCGCCCGAGCTTGCAACCGCGGTCCAGTACGACCTGCCGATCGTCGTGCTCCTGGTGAACAACGGCATGTACGCGACGATCCGCATGCACCAGGAGCGACAGTTCCCGGGGCGCGTCGTCGGCACCGATCTCGAGAACCCGGACTTCCCGGCGCTCGCGCGCGCGTACGGGGCGCACGGCGAACGGGTCGAGCGAACCGAGGACTTCGAGGCTGCGTTCGATCGTGCCCTCGCCTCGGGAAGCCCGTCGGTGCTCGAGTTGCCGGTCGATCCGGAGCGGATCAGCCCGCGCGTGCGGCTGAGCGAGCTGCGGGGACGCGCATGAGTCGCGAGGAGATCCGCATCGACGGCCTCGCCGAGCCGATCTCGCACTTCACGGACGGTGTGCTCGCCGGGGGCTTCCTGTACGTCTCCGGGATCGTGGCGGTCGACGGAGACGGCCGGCTCGTCGGTGGCGACGACGTCGTCGCACAGACGCGACAGATCTTCGACAACATGCGGGCGGTGCTGGAAGCGGGCGGGTGTGGCTTCGAGGACGTCGTGAAGGTGACGGTCTTCCTGACGGACATCGACGATCGCCCGCTCATCAACCCGGTGCGCCAGGAGGTGTTCGGCGCGTCGCGGCCTGCCTCGACCCTCGTCGAAGTTCCGCGCCTCGCCGTCGAGGGCGCCAAGGTCGAGATCGAGTGCGTTGCACTCGTGCCGTGAGCGACGATCCGTACAACGCGTTCATCACTCGGGTCGAGCCAGGCCCGGCCGGAGAAGGGCCGCTCTCGGGGCGGACGCTCGCCGTCAAGGACCTCTTCGACACCGCCGGGATCCGCACGACGTACGGCTCGGGGCTCTACGCCGACCACGTCCCCGAGCGAAACGCGACGGCGGTCCAACGCTTGCTCGACGCCGGTGCGGTCATCGTCGGCAAGACGCATCTGCCCGAGTTCGCGTGGAGCGTGCTCGGGCAGAGCGAGTGGTACGGGACCTGCCACAACCCGACGCATCCGGGCAAGACGACGGGCGGGTCGTCGTCAGGCTCGGCGGCCGCCCTTGCCGCCGGTCTCTGTGAGCTCGCGCTCGGCTCGGACACGGGCTGCTCCATCCGCCTGCCCTCGGCCACCTGCGAGGTCGTCGGGCTCAAGTCGCAGTGGGGGTTGATCTCCACCGACGGTGTGTTCCCGCTCGTGCCGACGCTCGACACGGTCGGCCCGATGGCGCGCAGCGTCGAGGACGTCGCGCTCATGTGGTCGGTGCTCACCGAGCGACCGGTGCCGGAGCCGCGGCTGGCGGGGCTCACGGTCGGGCTCCTTCGGCAGCCACCCGGGATCGGCGATGGACGGGAGACCGAGCATTCCGACGCCGCAGAGGCTTGGGTCGGCGATCTCGAGCGACTCGGCGCCCGCGTGGTCGAGACGCGTATCCCCGACGCAACCGCGAACACGTGGCCGCAGTTCCAGCACGAGGCGCTGCAGTCGCACGCCGCGACCTTCCCGAGCCGCGCCGACGAGTACGGCGAGCTCATGCAGAAGAAGCTCCGCGCCGCGCAGCGTGCGACGCCGGACGAGATCGAGGCCGCGTATCGGGCGATCGAGGAGTGGCGGCGCTACGAGCCCGAGGTCGACCTCTACGTCAGCCCCTGCTACGCCGTCGAGCTCCCGTCCGAGGACGCCGACGAGCTCGAGGTACGGCTCCCGCTCACGTCATTCCTGCGCTGGACGAACCTCACGGGTTGGGCCGGTTTGGCGATCGCCAACATGCAGCTCGTCGCACCGCGCGACGAGGTGGTGCTCGCCGCCGGGCTCGCCTGGGAACGCGGCTGATTACTCGCCGCGGAACTCCGGCTTGCGCTTCTCCGTGAAGGCCTCCACGCCCTCGCGGAAGTCGTGCGTCTGCTGGAGCAGGCCGTATGCGAGGCCCTCGAGCTCGAGGCCCTGCGAGAGCGGGCCCTCGTAGACCTGGTTGAGGACACGCTTCGCCATCGCCAGGGCGAGCGCCGAATGGCGCGAGAGCTCCTCGATCGAGGCGCGCGACGGCCGAGTCGAGCTGATCGCCTGCGACTACCTCAGTGACGAGCCCGAGGGCGAGCGCCTCGTCGGCTGCGATGCGGCGGCCGCGCATGACGATGTCCTTCGCACGGCCGAGGCCGACGAGCCGCGCGAGGCGTTGCGTTCCGCCGCTGCCGGGGATCATCCCGATCGTCACTTCCGGGAATGCCAGCTGGAGGTCGTCGGCGGCGATGCGGAAGTCGCAGGCGAGCGCGAGCTCGAGACCGACCCCGAAGCAGTAACCGTGCAGCGCCGCGATCACCGGCTTCGTACAGCGCTCCGGCGCGGCGACGTTGTCCGCGAGGCGCGAAACGTCCCAGGTCGAGCGCTGGAGGAATCCCGGGATGTCGCCGCCTGCCGTGAACGCCTCACCCTCTCCTCGCAGCACCACGAAGCGGACCTGAACGTCGCGATCGAGCTTCTCGAACACGGCCGCGCAGTTCGTCTCGCGCATTCATGGACACGCGGTTGAACTTGCCCGGAACGTCGAGCGTGATCGTCGCGACGCCGCGTTCGTCGTCGCGCTCGACCCGGAAGCCGTCGTGCTCGCTCATGTCTCGTCCCGCAGCATGCGCCGGAGGATCTTCCCAGACGGGCTCTTCGGGAGCTCGGGGACGAAGCGGTACTCGCGCGGTCTCTTGAAACGTGCGAGGGCGTCCGACGCGAGGCAGAACGCATCGAGTCCCTCCGCGGTCACGTCGCCGTCGGCGACGACGTACGCGACGACGCGCTGCCCCCACCGGTCGTCCGGCGCCGCGACGACGGCGGCCTCGCCCACACCGGGCGCGCGCGAGAGCACGTCCTCGACCTCGACGGGGTGGATGTTCTCGCCGCCCGAGATGATCATGTCGTCCACGCGACCGACGACCCAGAGGTCCCCGTCCGCGTCCAGCCGGCCGACGTCGCCCGTGTGGTACCAGCCGTCGCGGATCGCCTTCGCGTCGGCGTCCGGCCTGTTCCAGTAGCCGCTGAATGCTTCGTCCGAGCTCATGTGGCAGAGGATCTCGCCCTCGCCGGAAAGGTCGAGTCGCAGCCGAGCGTTCATGGCAGCTCTGCCGGCGCAGCCCGGTTTTGCGCGCTGGTCACGTTGCACGGAGAAGGTGTAGATCTCGGTCGAGCCGTAGTGGTTCACGAAGATCTCGGGCTCGAACGCCGCGGCGACGCGATCGACGAGCGCGCTCGTCATCGGCGAGCCCGCATATGCGACGGCGCGAATGCTCGACGTGTCGACGTCGATCAGGCGCGGGTGGTGGACGAGGTCGTAGTAGAGGGTGGGGGCGAGGTAGAGCGTGTCGATCCGCTCACGCTCGATGAGCTCGAGTGCCTGCTCCGGATCCCAGGACGGCTGCGCCACGAAACACCCTCCGACCATGGATGCAGCGAGGAGCGAATGGATGCCCATCGTGTGGTACAGCGGCATGACCCCGAGCGTGCGGTGCCCGTGCCCGAGGCCGTGGTGGACGACCTGCGACATCCCGCCTGCGCGCTCCGCGCGGTGCGAGCGCGGGACGCCCTTCGGCCGCCCGGTGGTGCCGGATGTGTAGAGCTGGATCGACGGCTCGCGCTCGTCGAGGTCGAGCGCGCCCGGGTGCGCGTCGGCAGCGGCGAGCTCCTGTACCTCGCCCTGATCGCGGATGACGACTTCCGCCCCGCAGTCCGAGATGCAGTACTCGAGGTCGTCGTTCGACATGCGATGCGAGAGCGGGACGACGACCGCGCCGAGCCACTGACAGCCCCAGTACAGCTCGACCGTCTCGGGCTCGTTCGCGAGGACGCATGCGACTCGGTCTCCGGACTCGACGCCGCGCGCCGCGAGTCCGGCGGCGATGCGGGCGGCGCGCTCCCTCAGGTCGGCGTAGGTCAGGCGCTCCTCCTCGCCAACCAGCGCCTCTGCGTCGGGCGTTCGCTCGGCCGCGTAGAGAAGGCTGAGCGCGAGGTTCACGCGCCGGCGACCTCGGCGATCGCGTCCACGATCGGCGTGTAGCCGGTGCAGCGGCAGAGTTGGCCGGACAGCATGTCGACGATCTCCTCTCGTGTCGGCATGCGCTCGCGAGAGAGCAGATCCTCGGTGGCGATGAGGATCCCGGGCGTACAGAAGCCGCATTGGAGCGCGTGGTGTCGGTGGAACGCCTCCTGGAGCGGCGTGAGTGAGCCGCCGCCCGCGAGCCCCTCGACTGTGACGACCTCGGCGCCGTCGACCTGTACGGCGAGGAGGAGGCACGAGCGCACGGCCACTCCGTCGAGGCGCACCGTGCACGCACCGCAGACGCCGTGCTCGCAGCCGACGTGCGTCCCGGTGAGGCCGAGGCGGTGTCGGAGGAAGTCCGAGAAGAGGAGCCGCGGCTCGACGTCCTCGACGTACCGACGGCCGTTCACGGTGACGTCGACGGTGATCACGCCGCCCCCTCCGTAGCCTGCGCGACCACGCGATCGACGAGGACGCGCACGAGGTGCCGGAGGTATTCGGGCGATGCATGGATCGAGCCCCACGGCTCGACCTGCGCGGCCGCCGACTCGCCGGGTCGCTCCGCGATCGACCTCGAGCACCGCGGGCACCGGGGTCACGGCTCCGACGACGACGCGCAGCTCGTCCCCCCGGACGTGAGCAGCGGCCATACAGAGGGCGTAGTCGCCACCGCGCTGAGCGAGCTCGTCGAAGGCGAACCCGTCGGCGTCGTCGAGCAGGGGCCAAACGGTCTCGACCAGGAGCTCGTCCGGCTCGAGCCCGGTCGTGTAGGGGCCGCGGAAGAGCTCATCGGCGGGAATCTCGCGGCGGCCTCGAGTCGACGTCGCGACCGCGAAGCCTCTGGCCGCCACCAGCGCAAGAGGGAGCTCGGCGGCTGCGTCGGCATGTGCGATCGAGCCGCATACGGTTCCCCGGTTGCGGGTGACCGTGTGGCCGACGTGGGGGAGGACGGCTGCGAGCGCTGGATGCGTGAGCAGTCGCGGATCGGCCTGGCGGACGGTCGCGCCGACCCTCACCGTGCTGTTGTCTCTCGTCACGCTCGTCGAGGCCCGCTACGCGGTTCACGTCGACGAGAAGCGACGGACGTAGCACCCGCATGTTCAGCGCCGGTACGAGGCTCTGCCCTCCGGCGAGGATCTTCGCTTCGTCGCCTCCGGCGGCCAGCGAGCTCAACGCTTCGTCGAGCGACTCGGGACGCACGTACTCGAACGGTGCTGGCTTCACTTCTGGAGCAGCTCCCATGTGCGCCACGGCGTGAACGGCGGCTCGACGTCGTCGCGTCCGAGGGCATCGGCGACAGCGTTCGCGATCGCTGCGGGGACGCTCATCGTGGTTCCCTCGCCGAGTCCCTTCGCGCCGAGCGGAAGGAACGGCGACGGTGACTCGCGGTGCCCGATCCTCGGCGTCGGCAAGTCCGGCGCGGTCGGAACGAGGTAGTCCATGAACGAGCCGGTCAGGAGGTTTCCGTCCTCGTCGTAGACGTGGCGCTCGAAGAGCGCGGCGGCAGCTCCGTGCGCGAGTCCACCACGCACCTGGCCCTCTGCCAGCAGCGGATTGAGCAGACGCCCGGCGTCGTGCACCGTGACGTAGTCGAGTACCGCGACCTCGCCGGTGTCGCGATCGACTTCGACCACCGCGACGTCCACCACGAAGCCGTGCGAAGCGGAGGAGGCAACACGGTCGCCGTCATCGGGCGGGAGGAGGTTCGGCGCTGCGTAGTAGGCGGTGACCGCGAGCCCCGGATCCATTCCGGGTGGGAGCGACTCCGGGTTCCAATGCGCGGTTCCGGCGATGCGGCGAAGTGACGCGGTCTCGTCGTCGAGGTGTTCCCGGATCGCGCCGATCTTCTCGGCGAGCTGCCCGGCTGCTGCCGCGACGGCGCCCACGCCGACTCCCGAGAAGCGCGACGAGTAGTTCCCGGACGCGATCGTCCATGGCGAGGTGGACGTGTCGACTTCGGTGACGACATCGACGTCCTTCGGCTCGACGCCGAGCTCGTCGGCCACGACCTGCGCGATCACCGTGCGGTGGCCCTGTCCCTGCGGTGTCGTGGCGGTCCGCACCGTGATCCCGCCGAGCGCCGAGATCGTGATCGTGCACCCCTCGGCGTTCCCCGACTTCGGGAGGCCACGCGTCGTCGGCCGGCTCGGCCAGCGTGATGTAGCCCATGTTCGAGATCGACGGCTCGACGACGCAAGCGATCCCGACGCCGACGAGGCGGTCGTCCGCGCGCGCAGCCTCGGTCTCAGCGCGGCGCTCGTCGTAGCGCGCGAGCGCGAGCGCGTCGTCGAGGCAGCCCTCGTAATCGCCGGAGTCGTAGAGCGCGCCCGACGGCGTCCGGTACGGGAACTCCTCGCGTCCAATGAGATTGCGCCGCCGAAGCTCTGCCGGGTCGATCTCGAGACGGTTCGCGGCGATCGTCATCGTCCTCTCGAGTGCGAGATAGAGCTGCGGGCCGCCGAAGCCTCGGTTGAGGCCGCTCGGCATGGTGTTCGTGAGGACGATGCGATTGCGTGCCGCCACGTTCTGCACGCGGTACGCACCCGCGAGCGAGCCGTGCATTCGGTAGAGCGTCGCGGGCTCGGGGGCGCGCACGTACGCGCCGACGTCCTCGATCGCGTCGTACCGCAGCGCGACGAGCTCGCCCTCGGAGGTGAAGCCCGCCTCGACATGCGTGACGCGTCCGCTCGCGGACGAGCTCGCGGCGAGGTGCTCGAGGCGGTCTTCGATCCACCGAACGGGAACGCCGAGCTTGCGCGACGCGAGTCCCATCAGCACGACGTAGGCGAAAACCGCCGACTTGATCCCGAATGAGCCGCCTGAGTCCGGTGGAGTGATCAGGCGGAGTTTCGAGCCGGGCAGTCCGAGTGCCGCGGCGGCGACCGAGTGCAGCGTGAACGGGCCCTGGAAGTTCGCCCAAGCGGTCAGTGAGCCCTCGGCCGCGTTCCAGTCTGCGACGACGCCGTAGCACTCGACCGGCGTGCAGCTCCAGCGTGGGAAGCGAAAGCGCTCGCTGACCACGAGGTCGGCACCGGCAAGCGCGCTCTCGACGTCGCCGTAGTGGAACGAGCGATCGGAGACGCAGGCATCGGTCTCGACGGCGGCTTCCGCGTCGAGCACGGGCTCGAGCGGCTCGTATTCGACGTCGATCAGCTCGAGCGCGTCCTCGGCGACGTAGCGGTCGCGCGCGACAACGACGGCGACCGGCTCGCCCACGTAGCGCGTCGTCTCGTGGGCGGCCGCGAAGTGCGGGATCGGCGAAGCGATTCCTGCGGGGAAAGGCCGCGAGAGCTCGGCGACGTCCGCTCCAGTGAGCACGCCGACGACGCCCGGAAGCTCGAGTGCGGGCGCCGGCTCGAGCCGCGTGATGCGGGCGTGTGCGAACGGTGAGCGCAGCACGGCGGCGTGACGTGCGTTCGCGACCGGATCGAGGTCGTCGATGAAGCGCCCCTCGCCACGCAGCAGCGCTTCGTCCTCGAGGCGGGGAAGTGGGCGGCCGACCCACGTCTCCGAGGCAGCCGTCGCTCCCACGCGACTACCTTACTATCGCCCTGTGGCCGGGCTTCGCGACGATCTCCGCGAGCTGCTCGAGAGTGTTCGCGCCGGGACGACTAGCCCCGATGACGCCCTCGAGCGGCTCTCCGAGCTGCCGTATCGCGACCTCGGCTTCGCGCGGGTCGACCTCCACCGAGAGCTTCGGCAGGGTGCTCCTGAAGCCGTGCTCGCGGAGGGGAAGACTCCGGAGCAGGTGGCGCGGATCTTCGTGGCACTTCTCGAAGGCGGCGCGGGAAGCGTGCTCGCGACGCGCGCAGACGACGCGGCCAGGCAAGCCGTACGCGAGGCAGTGCCCGATGCCGAGGAGGATGCGCTCGCCCGTTGCATCTGGGTCGCACGCGGCGTCCCCGACCCGCGGGGCATCGTTGCAGTCGTCTCCGCCGGGACGTCGGACGGGCCCGTCGTCCGCGAGGTGCGCATTCGGGCTGAGCTGCTCGGAACGACAGTCGTCGTCCACGAGGACGTCGGTGTCGCCGGAGTGCACCGCCTGGCGGCTGCGCTGCCCGACGTCGAGCGGGCCGACTGCGTCGTCGTGGTGGCGGGGATGGACGGCGCGCTCGCGAGCCTCGTCGGCGGGCTCGCGCGCGGCCCTGTGATCGGTGTGCCGACCAGCGTCGGCTACGGCTCGGCGCACGGCGGTACCACGGCGCTGAACGCGATGCTCGCGTCGTGCGCCGCAGGCCTCGCGGTCGTAGGCATCGATGACGGGCTCGGCGCCGGGACGATCGCGGCCCGCATCGCCCGGGGTCGCGATTGAGCCGCGTCCTCTACCTGGACTGTGTCGGCGGTCTCGCAGGCGACATGCTCATCGCGGCGCTGCTGGACGCAGGCGCCGAGCTCGACTCGCTTCGCCGCGTCCCGTCCGCACTCGGCATCGAGGGCGTGCAGATCGACGTAGAGCGTGTCGAGCGCCAGGGGATCGGCGCACTGCACCTGCGCATCGACGCCTCCGACGACCACGCCCATCGCCACTACCGCGAGATCCGCGAGCTCGTCGCGGCGGCCGACCTTCCCGAGCGCGCCCGCGCTCGCTCGCTCGAGGCGTTCAAGCGGCTCGCCGAGGTCGAGGGTGGCATCCACGGCGTCCGCCCGACGACGTCCACTTCCACGAGCTCGGCTCGCTCGACACGCTCGTCGACGTGTGCGGCGCGTTCGTCCTCATCGAGGAGCTCGGTGTCGAGCGAGTCGTCTGCTCGCCGCTCCCATACGCCCGCGGGTTCGTGAACGCCGCCCACGGCGTTCTCCCACTCCCGGCGCCGGCGACACTCGGGCTGCTCGAGGGCGCTGCGCTCGTCGGCGTGGACACGGAGGCCGAGCTCGTCACCCCGACCGGCGCCGCGATCGCCGCGACGGTCGTCGAGGAGTGGGGTGGCCTTCCGCCGCTGACGCTCGAAGCCGTGGGCTATGGCGCCGGTACGAAGGACCTCGCCGACAGACCGAATCTCGTTCGCGTCGTACTCGGCGCGGAATCGTCGCGTCCCGCAGGCCGAGGTCGTCCTGCTCGAGACCAACCTCGACGACTTCTCGCCGGAGCTCGTACCTGACGCGGTCGAGCGCTGCTTCGCGGCAGGTGCGCTCGACGTGTGGACAGTGCCTGCGCAGATGAAGAAGGGTCGCCCCGGATTCGTGCTTTCCGTGCTCGCTCGACCAGAGGCACAGGGAGAGATCGCGCGCACCCTTCTGGAGGAGACGAGCGCGCTCGGCGTTCGCGTGTCGCAGCTCGATCGCTACGAGCTCGAGCGCGACGAGCGCATCGTCGAGTTGTCGGGCGGCACAGTCCGTGTGAAAGTGGGCCTCCTCGACGGGCGCGTCGTCAATCTCGCACCGGAGCACGACGATTGCGCTGCGCTTGCCAGATCGACAGGAAGCTCCGTAAAGTCGGTCTGGGCCGAGGCTCTCGCCCGCGCCCAGCAGCTATGACGACGACCGATCAGCTCGAGACCCGGATCCGCTCGCTCGGGAGCTGCGTCGTCGCGTTCTCGGGCGGGGTGGACTCGTCACTCGTCGCGGCGCTCGCCGCACGCGCTCTCGGCGACCGGGCGCTTGCCGTTACCGCGGTGTCGCCCGCACTCGCGACGGGCGAGCTCGACGGTGCGCGCGACGTCGCGCGCGCGATCGGCATCCGGCACGAGACCATCACGACCGCCGAGCTCGAGCGCGAGGGGTACCGGGCGAACGGTCGCGACCGCTGCTACCACTGCAAGACGGAGCTCTACGACCAGCTCGCAGCAGTCGCGACGCGACGTGGAATTGCAGCCGTCCTGTCCGGGGCGAACGCCGACGATGTCGGCGACTGGCGACCGGGCCTTACCGCGGCGGCCGAGCACGGCGTCATCCATCCACTGCTCGAGGCCGGCGTCGGCAAGGACGAGGTCAGGCGGATCGCCCGCGAGCTCGGCGTGCCGAGCGCCGAGAAGCCCGCGTCGCCCTGTCTCGCGTCGCGCATCCCGTACGGCACCGAAGTGGATCCCGTCGGTGCTCGCGCAGATCGACCGCGCCGAGCTCGCGGTGAAGTCGCTCGGTTACAGCGTGCTACGCGTCCGTCACCACGGCCCGCGCGGACGTGTCGAGCTGGCCGAGGACGAGCTCGACGCCCTCACGAACGACGCTCGCACGTCGATCGTGGCGGCGGTGATCGCGGCCGGCTACGTCGAGGTCGAGATCGCCGACGAGCCTTTCCGCTCGGGCTCGCTCAACGCCTCGTTCACGAAGCGCCTCGCAGTCGCGACCTAGGACACGCGGGCGAGCGCGGCCGCGACCCCTGCCTCGGTGGGACCGCCGCTCTCGAGCGCACGGAACGCCTCGAGCACGGCGCGCGGGTCGCGCCGATGACGCTTCGCCGCCATCGTCAGCGGCTCGTGGAAGGCACCGCCGCAATGCGCGCACGGCATCTGGAGCTGTGAGAGGAGCCGCGCCGCATCTCCGTCCGGGAAACATGCGCAGGAGCTCGACGATCGTCGTCGAGCCCTCGATCTCCCGCGATTCCGGTGGCTCCGCGGACGTTCCGCGTGCGTCGAGCCCCGGGACGGCACGCTGCGTCAGTGCGCCAGAGCCTCCTCGGGATACCGCATCGCCGAGGCGTCCATCCGCACCATGTTCGCCGGCAGTTGGTACCGCGCGTATGGCAGGACGATGACCTTCGCGTCCGGGCCATGCCGCTCCATCGCCGCCGCGAACGCTTCGTCCAGCGAGGTCGTCGCGTCGAGGCCGATGTCGGCCGCCATCTCGAGGTTCTCCTCGAGCGTGACGACGCGAGAGGTGCTTGCGGGTCATCACCTCGTAGATCGGCACCCAGATGCAGCCGGCCCACATCTGGATCGCACGCGCGTGGATGTCCTTGAGCACCGACTGGTAGTTCTCGGGCGTCGCCGGCATGTACGGCTTCATGAGATCCATGAGCGCGAATCCCGGGAAGTCGCCGATCGCCGTCGACACGCCGGGTGACGGCGAGCAGTAGATGATCGACCCGCCGTCCTTGACGACGAAGTCGGCCGACATGCAGCCCCATCCCGTATGGAAGAACAGGTGGTCGGTCGGCGCGAACACGCCGCAGATCGCGATGTCCGCCTGCGTGCCCGGGTGCTCGTAGGCGTAGATCTCGTTGAAGCGCTCGATCGCCTTGCGATGCGCGTCGGGGTGCGAGCCGAACATGCACTCGATCACGCGGCCGTGCGTGTCGAGGACGACGTTCATCGTCGCCGAGAGGCCGCACATCGTCGCGACCTCGTCGATGTCGGAGCGCATCGGGCCTGCGTACGCACCGTAGTGCGTCTGCGGGGACGGCACGAACGCGCAGTGATTCGACTCGATCGTCTCGTCGGAGACGACGCCCGGGAGGATGAGCTTGCCCCCGCCGCCCGCGCCCCAGTGGTTCGACTGCGCCTGGCCGATCGTGAACTTCACGTCACACGCGGCGACCTCCTTGTGCAGCCAGACCGGCGTCCCGCGAGAGGAGACGCCGACGTACTCGTACTCGTCGGCATTGCGGGGATCGTTCTGGTGGAACTCGATCCCGAGCCGCTCCATGCGCGCGAGGTTGTCCTTCCCGATCTTCTGGTCGATGTCCGAGTCGGACATGGGGAAGACCTTCCCGTTCGCGCACACGATGACGGCCGGCTTCCCTGCGGCCTCGATAGCGTCGAGCACGGGTGGGAGGAGCCTCGACTGTGGCGTGGGCCGGAACTGGTTGTCGATGATCACGGCCACCTTCGAGGCCGAGGCGATCAGGTCGGAGAAGCGCGGCCCTGACATCGGTGACTCGAGCGCGGCGCGAGCTGCCGCCGTCGCGTCCGCGACCGGTGCGGGCTCGTCCGGATAGATCGCGGCGAGGAGGTTCGCCGTCGGGAATCTCGAGCGAGAGCGTGTCCCGCGTGACCTTGTCCTCGTCTCCCGCCGCGCCGATCGTGAGCGGATCGAGCGACTCGTAGGGAATCTCCGCCGAATACGTGTCCGCCATCATTCCTCCTCGGGTTTCGGACTCGCGTAGGTCTCGAGCCAGGCTAAGCGTGACGGAGGCCGCCAGTCAAGCGGGCGGCTCTCCATTGAAAGCTTCCCGCGACGTTGGTACGTTCGCACTGTCGGTGAGGGACTGGTTGCGACACGGGGATGCCGCTCGGCTTGCGCCGCGACTGGTGGCATTCGGGCTGATCGGACTCGCGCTCGTGTGGATCCTGTTCGCCGCCAGACCGTGTTCGGAGACGGGCTGTACGGGAATCCAGACGACGTTCGGCTCGGCGGTGCACGACCGCCACGACTTCATCATCACGTTGTTGAACGGTCTCACCGCCGCTGGCGTGTACTTCGTGGTTGCGAGTGGGTTCACGCTCATCTTCGGGTTGATGAGGGTCGTAAACATGGCGCACGGCGCCTTCTTCCTGCTCGGCGGCTACATCGCCTTGAAGCTCGAGCGCAAGCTCGTTGGTCAAGACTCCGCCTTCGGCATCCTGAGCTCGCAGGTGAGCTTCTGGCAATGGCTCGTTCCGGCGTTGATCGCGGCGGTGGCGATCGGTTTCGTCGGTCTTGCGATGCAGCAGCTGTTCCTTCGCTGGAACCAGGGCCAGGAGCTCCGGCAGGCGCTGATCACGATCGCGATCGCGATCATCCTCGCCGATCAGATGATCGCGCACTTCGGCGCCTTTACCCAGGACATCGCGTGGCCCGGAGTGCTCGACAGGCGCGTACCGATTCAGCTCGCCGACGTCGAGTACTCGCTCACTCGACTCTTCATCCTCGGGATCGCGATCGTGGTCGGCCTCGGGCTGTTCCTCTGGCTCAAGAAGACGCGCACCGGCATGGTCATCCGCGCGGGTGTCGACGACCGTCAGATGGTCACTGCTCTCGGAGTCAACATCCAGCTCACCTTTGCAATCGCCTTCTTCGTCGGGTCGGCGCTCGCCGGCCTGGGCGGCGCGATCGGCGGGTCGTTCGCGAGTCTCGGACCCGGTGTCGACGCGAACTGGCTGCTGTATTCGCTCGTCGTCGTGATCATCGGTGGGATGGGGTCGCTCGTCGGCGCCGCCGTGGGTGCGCTTTTGCTGGGTCTCGTGTCGACGTTCGCAGCTGTCTATCTGCCAGAGAGCTACACGTACTACTCGATCATCTTCACGTTCGTGTTGCTCGCGGTCGTCCTCGCGTTCCGACCACTCGGGCTCTTCGGAAGACCGGCATGAAGCCGACGTCGGTGGGACATGCTCTCGAACGCGGGATCGCGGTTGCGGCCTTGGCGTTCGCACTCGTCGCGCCCGCGTTGGTCTCGACACCGTTCATGTCGGCCTACTTCGTCAACTTCATCCTCACGCAGGCGTTGTTTCTCGGCATCGCCGCAGCAAGCCTCATCTTCCTCTCGGCCTACGGCGGGATGGTCTCGCTTGCGCAGGTCTCCATCTTCGGCATCGCAGGCTTCGCGCTCGGCAATGCGGTGACGAACGGGAACAGCAAGGGCCTCAATCTCGGCTGGAACCCGTGGTGGGGCGTCATCGTCGGGATCGTGGTTGCGACAGCGATCGCACTCTTGCTGGGTGCGCTCGCTAGCCGAAGCGCGGGCATCTACTTCCTCATGATCACGCTCACCTACGCGGTGATCGCGAACGTCTTCTTCGGAGCGAACCTGAGCCTTTCGGGCTTCGGCGGGATCAGCGGGATCGAGGCGCCGGCGTTCATCGGGAACGTCAACGCGCATCCGAACCGGCTGTACTACGCAGCGCTCGGGTCTGGCAGTGCTCGTCTACGTCGGGCTCAGATATCTCGTGCGAACGCCGTTCGGGTTGGCGCTGCAGGGCGTCCGAGACGACCCGGTGCGCATGGGCTCCCTCGGGTTCAATGTCGCGGTCCATCGGACGATGGCTTTCGGCGTCGCCGGCTTCATCGCAGCACTCGGCGGCGTCCTCTTCGTATGGTGGAACGGTCACATCGATCCGGCTTCGATCAGCATCGGTGCCGCGATCGATCTGCTCGTCATCTGCGTGATCGGAGGTCTCACCCGCCTCGAGGGAGCATGGCTCGGGGCGCTGGCGTTCGTCCTCATCCAGAACTACGTGCGCACCGACAACCTGCCGATCGTCGGCGGCACGTTCCACACCATGATCGGTGTCATCTTCCTGGTGATCGTCCTCGTCTCACCGGGGGGATTGATGGGCATTTGGGAATCGCTCCTCCGGCGGTTCGAGAGACCGCCGCAGCCCGTTGGCGTCGGCGGGCCGAGCGATGCGACTCCATCACTTGGCGGGCCTGACGGGTAGCGAGAGAGGAGGGATGTTCCGACCGAGTCCATGGACGCCACGTTGCTGTTGAAGGTGGTTTAGGCTCCATTTCATCCAACTGAAGCTCCTAGGAGGGCGCACATGATTCATTCGCGAGTGCCAGGCCGTCGGCTGTTGCTTGGCCTGGCCATGGCAGTGGTAGCCGTTGCGGCCACGACGACTGCGACCGCAGCCGTCGGCACGGCGACGGCAACCCCGCTCAAGTTCGCGATCTTGTCCGACTGTGGTGGCGCTTTCGCCGCCAACTATCAGCAAGACATCGGCGGGGCGATTACGGCTGTTTCGCAGTTCGGCGGAGCCAAGCCGAACAACCCGAACAAGCCGTCTGCAGGATGGCACGGAGGGTCGATCGGTGGCCACCCGCTCAAGCTCGTGGGGATCGGCTGCGCGAACGACACAGCCGACTCGGCGATCAAGGAGACCAAGCGGCTCATGGAGCAGCTCGGTGCCGACATGATGATCGGGCCGCTGTCGGGCGACGAGTCCGTCGCCGTGGCCAACTACGCCAAGCAGCACCCGACGAAGACGTTCGTGAACGGCACGGCCGGCGCGTGGGACACCACGGCCGCCGTGAAGGCGCCGAACTTCTTCCGATTCAACGGGAGCGGCGTTCAGTGGCAGGCCGGCATCGGGTCGATCGCCACCAAGAAGAACAAGTGGAAGAAGGCTGCGATCATCATGGACGACTACAGCTTCGGCTATGCGTCCGGCGCAGGCTTCATCGCGGACTTCTGTGCAGCGGGCGGCAACATCACGAAGCGCGTCTTCCCGCCGCTCAACACGACGGACTACTCCTCATTCGTGCAGCAGCTGCCGGCACCGGACAAGGTGGACGGCTACTTCTGGGCGATCGGTGGCACGGGGACGGTCCCGTCGATCAAGGCGTTCGAGAATCTGTACGGGCCCCTCAAGGCCAAGCAGATCATCGGGAACCTCTTCTTCTTCTCGTCCGGCGCTGACAAGACGATCGGCCCGCACCTGAGCGGCGCGTATGTCGGCGGTTTCGGCACGGCTCCGGATCTCAAGGGCGCTGCCGTGACGAAGTACAAGAAGATCCTGGACAAGTGGTTCAACAAGTACCCGCCGCTCGCCGGCAAGGCGTCCGACCACGCGGCCGACGGGTTCACCTTCAACTACTACGTCAACGCCCAGGCCCTGATGAAGGCCCTGATCGCGGTCAAGGGGAACATCTCGGACGGCCAGAAGGCGCTGCAGAAGCGCCTCCGCGTCACGACGCTGCCCGACGCGGCGTACGGGCCGCTCCGCCTGGGTAAGAACAACCAGGCACTCCAGCAGCAGTACTCGTACCGCATGGACGTTACGGCACCGGGTGCGCTCGCGGTCGTGACGGTGCAGAAGGTCGTGCAGTACGTCGACGAAACATTCGGTGGCACGGTCACGAAGCCACCGAGCCGGACCTACCCGACCTGCGCCCACAAGCGGCTTCCGTGGACCGGGAAGGGGCGACCCGTCGTCAACGGAGTCGTCAAGTAGCGAGTTAGTGGCGGAAGCCGCTACTCAACCTCGAAGCGCCGCGCCGGCCCTCCTGCTCAGGGGGGTCGGCCGGCGTTTCGGCGGGCTCCATGCCGTTCGCGATGTGGATCTGCAGATCGCGGACGGCGAGAGGCGGGCGATCCTCGGTTTGAACGGCGCCGGCAAGACGACGCTGTTCAACGTCATCTCGGGGGACTTCCCGCCGACGGCAGGCACCGTCGAGCTCTTCGGGCACGACGTGACGCACCAGCCCGCCAGAGCTCGCGCAAAGCTCGGGCTTGCGCGCACGTATCAGCAGGCACGCATGCTCCTGGGCATGAGCGTCGAGGACAGCATCTACCTCTCGATCGTCGGAGTCGAGACGCGGCCACCTGCGACCGGTCATCCTGCCTGGAAGAGACCGTGCGATACGCAGTCGTGCGCGCGACGCCGCACGGCGGGTCGCGATCGACCACAAGCTGGGGGATACGGTCGGGTCGCTCTCACACGGCGAGCATCGTCAGGTCGCGCTCGCCATGGCTCTCGCGTCGGAGCCAAGGATGCTCATGCTGGACGAGCCCGCCTCGGGGCTGTCACGTGGAGAGCGGCAGCTCCTGACCGACCTTCTGCTCGAGCTCGACCGGAGCATCACGCTCGTCCTGATCGAGCACGACATGGACATCGCGCTTCGAGTCGCCGAGCAGGTGACGATGATGCACGACGGCCGGGTGATCGTCGAAGGCACGACTGACGAGATACGGGCGAACGAACTCGTCCACGATCTGTACCTCGGGCGCGGGAGCCATGGTGACGTCGATGAGTGAGGTCGTCGAGTCCGAAACCGCCGCTGTTCGAGGTCACCGGTCTCAACGCGTTCTACTCGGGCGCACACGTCCTTCACGACGTCACGTTCGAGATCGGTGGCGAGTCGGTGGCCATCATCGGTCGGAACGGCATGGGCAAGACGACCTTGTGTGCGGCGATCATGGGCCTCGCGCCACCGCGGGCGGCAGGATCGGTCAAGCTCGACGGCCGCGAGCTCCTGGGCACGCCGTCGTACAAGATCGCCCGCGCCGGTATCGGCTACGTCCCGCAGGGAAGACGCCTCTTCCCGTCGCTGACGGTCGACGAGCATCTCAAGATCACTCGGGTCACGCGGTGCGAATGGCGGGTGGACCGCGGATCGCGTCTACGACCTGTTTCCTCGGCTCGCCGAACGCAAGCGCAACGGCGGCGCGCAACTATCGGGCGGTGAGCAGCAGATGCTCGCGATCGGACGTGCGCTTCTCGGAAACCCGAGGCTTCTGATCATGGACGAGCCCTCCGAGGGTCTCGCTCCCACAGTCATCGAGGTTCTGATCGACACGCTCGGGAAATTGGAGCAGGAAGGTCTGGCAATTCTCCTGATCGAGCAGAACCTCGGCGTCGCGACGTCGGTCGCAGAGCGCCAGCTGATCATGGTGGGCGGGGAGATCGCCCACGAGACCACCGCGGCTGAGCTGTCCACGAACCCCGAACTACAGCGCCGGTACCTTGGCGTCGAGCCGTTGGCCCACTAGGCCGCGCTCGGCTCCTCGAATCGATGCACATCCGACTTCTCCTGCTCCTGGCCGTGGGCACGACGCTCGTGCTGTCCGCCTGCGGGAGGAGGCGGAGATCCGAGGCCCGATCTTCTCTTCGTGAGCACTCGGGACGGCGACTACGCGATCTACGCGATGGATGCCGACGGAGCTCGACAGAAGCGGCTCACGCGAACCGAGGTCGACACGTCATCGCCGGCCGGTCTCTTCTTCCAGATCGACCCGGCATGGTCGCCCGACGGTGCGAAGATCGCGTTTGCGAGCAGGCGCGCAGGATCGTCTCGACATCTACGTCATGCGAGCCGACGGGACCGGCACGCAGCGGCTCACGGCGACGCGTGTCGACGACACGCATCCCACGTGGGCGCCGGACGGACAGCAGATCGCGTTCAAGCGCGCCGACGACATCTACGTCATGAAGGCGGATGGCACCTCGGCGCACCCGAT
This sequence comes from uncultured Gaiellaceae bacterium, assembly GCA_963776565.1. Classification (GTDB taxonomy): domain Bacteria; phylum Actinomycetota; class Thermoleophilia; order Gaiellales; family Gaiellaceae; genus GMQP-bins7. The sequence goes on along the minus strand of CAVZNF010000004.1, from coordinate 218,120 downwards.
CTCGCACGCCATGGGATCCGACAGCGATCCCGCATGGTCTCCGGACGGAAACTGGATCGCGTTCACTCGACGCTTGTCGGGCACACAGGAACACGAGATCTGGATCATGCGGCCCGACGGCTCGGATCCGCAGCGCTTGACGTCGCTGCGCGGCTCGAGCATCAACCCGGCGTGGTCGCCCGACGGATCACAGATCGTCTTCGCGTCGAACATCGTCGGCTCGCTCTACGACCTCTATCTGGTCGACGTCACGAGCAAACGTGTGCACCGCTTGACGAAACGCGGTCCGGATACTTTCGGACCCGCGTGGTCACCCGACGGGTCGACGATCGCCTTCTCGCAGGATGGAGCGATCTCGACGACCGATCTGAAGGGCGAGACGGACGCGCTCACGGATCGAAGAACAACGACTCGAGCCCGGCGTGGAATCCAGTTCCACCGCCGCAGGGCTAGCGCTCAGAACGTGCCGTAGCGCTCGTACGCCTCGAGCGGCGGCATTCCGTCCCGCACGGCGACGCGGATCTCGCTCTCGATGGCAGCCTTCTGCTCCGCCTCGGCGAGCACGTCCTCCGCTATTCGCTTGCGGCACGATGACGACGCCGTCGTCGTCGCCGACAACCCAGTCGCCCGGCTCCACGCGCACGCGCCCGATCGTCACCGGCACCTGCGTCGCCTCCAGCTCTCCACCGCCAGGTCGAGTCCTCGGGCGTGACGAAGCGGCAGAAGACGGGGAACCCTTCATCGAGGATGAAGCCGATGTCGCGGCAGCCTCCGTCGAGGACGCAGCCGGCGACGCCGCGTGCCTTGAGCGACGTGACCGAGAGCTCGCCGAGATGCGCCGAGACGTCGTGGTCGCAGGCATAGACCGCGACGTGGCCCTCTGCCACGTCGCCCAGCATCCCGAGCACCTTCCGGATCGCCTCGTCGTACGCAGCCGCGTCCCGATTCGAGGCGGGACCGCCCTTGACGGTGTATGCGGGGCCGACGACGCGCGTGCCACGCTCGAGCGCCTCGGATCGACGGGGGAAGCGTCTGATCGTGCAGCCCTCGCGCGTCGAGGATGTCCGCGAGCGCCGCCGTGTAGATCGCCGCGAAGCGCTCTCTCACGGCTCGGGGATCCCGAGGTCGGGCGGTCGGTCTTCGCCCCGGCCCTCGACGAGCTCCGGCGCCTGCTCCTCGAGCAGTCGCAGAACGAGCTCCGCGCGCCGCACGCGCTCGCGGCCGAGCTTCACCGCGAGCTCCTCGAGGTGGAGTCCCGACGGATAGATGTTCGGGGCGTTGCGCAGACCGAGCTTCACGTAGACGGGCGCCGCGAGGCGGACGATCTCCGGAACCTCGTAAAAGCGCACGAACCCACCCTGGTCGTCGGGCACCTCGACGTAGACGTCGAGCGGTGCCGTGCACGCGGAGCGAAGCTCACCGAGCTCGGCGGGCGAGAGGTCGGTCGAGACGTTGATCGTCGTGGCGCCGAGCTCCTCGAGCGTGTGCGCGGTCGCGGAGTTGGCGCAGGGGAGGAGAACCGACGTCTTGAGGACGAGCGACGTGGGTAGCTCGCCGGCGCGCCGCATGTCGCCGAGCGTCTTCAGGACACCGAGGTCGGCGACAAGGAATGAGCGAATTCCGAGCGCGACTCCGCGTCGCACCTCGGCCACCGACGCGTCGATCCCAGCCTGCCCGCGCGCGACCCCTCCCGCTGCCGACGTGACGATCGACTGTCCACCTGTGTCCCACGCGCCGCGCGGCCCGAGGAAGAGCGAGACCTCGACACCCGCATCGGCGCCGAGCGCGGCCATCGCGCGGATCTCGTCGTCGGTCAGCATCATCACGCCGCTTCCCTGCGAGACCCGTCGCACGGGTACGGATCGCCGCTCGGCCTCCTCCAGCACCGCCTCGAGCACGCGCGGACCCTCGACCGAGGGGATCTCGATGCGGTAGCGGAGTCCGTCCGCGAAGCGCGAATCGCTCATGCGCGGGACCCTACGCCCAGAAGGCTTCGAAGGCGTCGGGATCGCTGGGAAGCGCGAGCACGTGCCTCACCAGGCCGTCCTCGAAGCCGAAGAGCAGCACCTGCTCGAGCTCGAGCAGGCGCCCGTTGCGCGCGCCTCGCGCATGGTAGAGCGCGGCAGCGCGATCCTCGCTCGCGAGGACGTCGATCAGCTCGGAGCTGTACGTCCCGCCCGTCTCCCGCGGAAGCTTTGCGAGGAAGCGGAAGATGGCCTCGCGTCCGTCGTACAGGCCGGCCATGATGCCGCGCCCGGGAACGGACCAGGTGGCGTCCTCGGCGAAGAGGCCACGCAGCGCGAGCGCCTCCTTCCGCGCGAACGCGTCGAAGATCCGGCGGACGATCGCCTCGTTGTCAGCTGCCGGCAATTCCGTCCTCCCAGCGCGTGATCAGGCCGTCGACGTGTCGGCGCTGGGCATCGCTGAACGGCGCGAGCGCGACGAGTCGTCGCACTTCTCGCGGGTCGTCGTTCTGGATCGCCGCCTCGAGATGCTCGCGCTGCGGCGTTGGCTGGCGCAGCTGTCGCCGCAGCCAACGCAGCAGGCTCACGGCTGCCTGATCCGTCATGCGGCGCAGGCTATCGCGGTGCTGCGCGTCAGTCGTCCGTGTTCTCGTCGAGGGGCTCGTGCGCGTCCGGCTCGGACGCGGACTGCGCCTCGTCGTCGGACAGGCTGTATGCGCTCAGCCGATTCGAGAGCCCTGCCATCCAGCTCACCTCGTTCCCCTCGTCACCCGGCTCGGCCGGCTCGGTCGAGCGCTTCGACTTGCCGAGCTCGGCGGCAGGGCGGGGGCGCGGGGCGCGCTTGCCACCACGTGGGGCGTCGCCATCGTCGTCGTCGCGCGGGATCGGGAATGCCGTCGTCGGGGGGAAGTAGAGCCCTGCGGCGTTCGACATCGTCGGCTCGGGCTTCTCGCTCGTCGGCACCTTCAGCGGTGGTACCGCTGCCTCTGGCTGCACCGGGACCGGTGTTGGCGGCGGAGCAGGCCTCAACTCCGGTGGGAGGCTCGGATCGATGACGAAGTCCGGGAGCGGGCCGAGGTCTTCTTCTTCCTCGGGCACCAGCGCGGACTCGACCGGCATGGGAGCGGGCTCGGGCGCTGAGCCTGGCTCCACCACGAAGTCGGGGAGAGGGCCGAGTTCCGGCTCCGGCTCGGGATCCGGCACGACCACGGGCGGCGGTCCCTCGGGCTCGTCGATGACGTAGTCCGGCATCGGCGCCGGCGGCTCGACGACCGTGAACTCGGGCGTGTGCTCGGGTTCTGTCTCGGGCGTCGGCTCGGGCTCCGGCAGGACGATCAGCACCGGGAGCGGCTCGGGCTCGGGCTCCGGTTCGGGCTCCGCTTGCGCCGGCTCTTCCGGCTCGGGCTCGGGCTGTGCCTCCGCGACCGCGAGCTCCGGTTCTGGATCCGGCTGCTCCTCGTCCTGGACCGCCTCCTCAACCGGCTCCGCCAGCGGCATCAGCTCGGCCGCCGGCTCGAGCTCGACCTCGGGCTCGTCGTCTGGCTCGGGCTCCAGCTCGGGTTCGGGCCTCGACGACGGGCGGCGTCGGCTCCGGCTTCGAGCTCCGGCTCTGGCGCGGCTTCGAGCTCCGGCTCTGGCGCGGCTTCGAGCTCCGGCTCTGGCGCGGCTTCGAGCTCCGGCTCGGCCAGCGGCTCTGGCTCGACCTCGGGTTCGGGTTCTGGCTCGAGAACGGGAACGGCCTCGACGACGGGCGTGGGCATCGGCTCCGGTTCCGGGACGGCGACCTCGACAACGGGCTCCGGTTCTGGCTGCGGCAGCGCCTCGGCAACGGGCTCGGGCGGGGGAAGCACCGACTCGGGCTGGAGGGGAGGCGGCTCCGGCACGGTGGGCGGCGGCTCGGGAGGAGCGCGGGCTGTGGCTCGGGAACGAGTGCGACCGGCTGCGGCTGCGGCGTCTCGAGACCGCGATCGACGCGCGGGGAGAACTCACCGTCGATCGGTGGCGGGAGCGGGGCAGCGCCCTCCATCTCGGGCTCCGACGTCGGCGGCATCTCCCAGAGCGGTCGCCCTGCGAGCGGTCGCTCGCGGAGAACGTGCCTGCTGACCTTCGGGCCGACGATCGGCAGCTCGTCGACGAAGACGATCTCGCGCGGGACCTGCGGGTCGGGCAGCGTCTGCGCGGCGTACTGGCGGAGCTCGGCCTCGAGCCTGCTCCGAGCCCTCGGCTCCGGTCTTCGGCACGACGAACGCGCGGACGAAGTGGCCACCGCGCTGGAGATCGCGGATGCCGACGACTGCCGCCGCTGCGATGGCCGGGTGTCCGGTGAGGACCCGCTCGACGTCGAAGGGGCTGAACGTGCCGCCGCTCGACGTGATCACGTCCTCCGCGCGCCCGAGGAACGTGAAGAAGCCTTCCTCGTCGACGAGCGCTACATCGCCGGTGAGGTACCAGTCGCCCAGGAAGGCGGACTTCGTCTCTTCCGGAAGCTCCCAGTAGCCGGCGAACAGTGTCGGCGGCCGGCCGCGGACGGCGAGGTCGCCCTCGATCCCTGCGGGAAGCTCGTTGCCCTGGTCGTCGATGATCGCGACGTGATGGCCGGGAAGTGCGCGGCCGAGCGAGCCGGGCTGAGACGCACCGTCGGCGAGGTGCGCCACGACGATGTTCGTCTCGGCCTGGCCGTAGCCGTCGTAGATGGTCAGTCCCCAGCGCTCCTCGAATACGGCGACGACCTCTGGATCGAGGAAGTCGCCGGTCGAGACGAGACGGCGGAGCCGAGGCGAGCGGAAGCGCTCGAGCTTGGGGTGCGCCGCGAGGGCGCCGTACTCGGCTGGCGACTGGCAGAGGATGCTCGGCCCGAGCCTGAACATCAGATCGAGCCGCTCGTCGGCGTCGAACCCGCCCTCGTGCAGCACGACCTCGGCACCACGCGACCACGGCCCGATGACGGTGTTCCACATCGTGAGAGGCGAGGCGGCGTCGGTCGTGCACCAAACGGCGTCGCCGCGGCCGACGTCGAGCCAGTGCTCGGCCTGGACGCGAGTTGCGAACGCGGAGCCGTGCGTGTGCGCGACGTCCTTGCGCGTGCCGCCGACGCCCGGGCGTCGAGACGATGAAGGCGAGATCTCGCGATGCAGTGTCGTGTGTGGCTGCGACAGGGATGTCCTTCGAGCTGCGCTTCACACCCGAGCTGTCGTCGAAGAAGTGAGCGTCGGGCGTGAAGCCCATCCGCTCGATCGTCGGCTCGAGCGCGCGCTCGGCGACCACGAGCGCAGCGTCGGTGGACGAGACCTGGCGCTCGAGCATGGACGCGGAGATGCTCGGCATGCACGGCACGACCACCGCGCCCGTCTTCATCACGCCGAGCACGATCTCGAGCCAGTCCACGGTGTTGCCGGCAACGACGATCACTCTGTCGCCGGGCGTGACGCCGTTCTCGCGGAGCGTCGTCGCCCACAGCGCGGCGCCGTCGGAGATCTCGAGGAAGCTCCGATGCTCGATCACGCCTTCCTTCCCGAGCGACGTGAGCGCGCGGCGCTTCGGGTCACGCGCCAGCGCCTCGACGACGTCGCGGGTGAAGTTGAAGCGGTCGGGAATCTGCCAGCGGCCGTCGACGAGAGCCGGTCTCAGGGCGAGCTCGAGCGGCGACAGGGCAACGTCGCTGTCGCGCCCACGGCGCCGTCCAATGCGCAACCCTTTCACGGCTCCTCCATTATCGACCCGAATCGTGCTTTGCTGAACGCACATTTCGGAATTGCTGTCTCATTCCTCTGCGAGGCCGAGCTCAAACGCGAACGGCCGGTCGGGTGGAAGCGTCTCCGGAAGGCGGAATCCGCCCGACTCCTCCAGTGCCGCGATCCGTTGCTCGAGCGGCGGATGAGTGTCGAACAGGCTCGAGAGCGCCAGGACACCGCGTCGCTCGGACTCGACCCGGCTCGTCGGGCTCTCCACCCACAGGTGCGCGACCGATGCGTCTGCGTACGCCATCGTGGTCGTGTCGAGCTCGAGCCTGCGCAGCGCGAGCGCCATGGCCTCGGGATCGCTGAGAAGCTCCGCGGATCCTTGGTCCGCCAGGAACTCGCGGCGCCGCGAGAGGCTCATCCTCAGGAGCAGTGCGGCGTATGGGGCGAGCAGGAGGCCCACGACCGCGACGACAAGCACGAGCGCCCCTCCGCGCCGGGAGCGGCCGCCGCCGTAGACGAGCATGCGGAACCCGACGTCCGCGATCAGCGCGATCACGCCGGCGAAGATGGTCGCCATGGTCATGAGATACGTGTCACGGTTCCTTACGTGCGAGATCTCGTGGCCGAGAACGGCCTCGAGTTCGCGCTTCGGCATGACGCGCAGCAGTCCCGTCGTGACTCCGATGTAGCTCGTCTGGGGACGGATGCCGGCCGCGAACGCGTTCGGCGACGGGTCGTCGACGATACGGACGTCGGGCGTCACCGGAAGTCCCGCGGCGATCGACACATTCTCGACGAGGCGCCGCAGCGGCCTCAGCTGGTCCGGGCCGACCTCCTGCGCGCCGGTCATACGGGCGACCATCCGTCGTGACGAGATGATCGCGAAGAGCGCGTACAGGCTCGCACCAACGAGTGCGACCACTCCGAGCCTCAGGTCGAGCACCGCACCGATGAGGCCGGCGACGACGCCCAGCAGCACGACGAAGCCGATGACCACGATGCCGCTTCGCAGACGGTTCCGGCGGATCTGCTGCTGGAGCGTCACGTTGCGGGCGTCAGCGACACCTGGGGCGGCGCCGTATCGCCCTCCGCCGAGAAGAACTCCTTGTCACGAAAGCCGAGCGGCCGCGCGACGAGCGCCCAGGGAAGGCTCTGGATCGCGGTGTTGAAGTGCATGACCGTGCTGTTGTAGTAGCGCCGCGCGGCGCTGATCTTGTCCTCGGTGTCGGTGAGATCCTCCTGAAGGCGAAGGAAGTTGTCCGACGCCTTGAGCTCGGGATACGCCTCGGCGACGGCGAGGAGGCGGCCGAGCGCGGCGCTCAACATGTCGTTCGCGCTCCCGGCCGCCCCGGGCGTCCCGGCAGCCTGGACCGCCGCCCGCGCCTTCGTCACCTCCTCGAAGACACCACGCTCGTGCGCGGCGTAGCCCCGGACAGCCTCGACGAGGTTCGGGATGAGGTCACCGCGCCGCTGTAGCTGGACGTCGATGTTCGACCATCCCGTGTCGGCCTCGTTGCGCAGCCGGACCAGACGGTTGTAGCCGAACGCGCCGAGAACGACGACGAGCGCGACGGCTCCGAGCAGGATCCACAGCCAGAGCATGCTGTGGCCGAGTGTAGAAAACGCGCTACAGCTCGAGTGCTCGCGCGAGCGCTCGACCGCCGCCCGTCAGCACGGGTCGCCCGTGCGACACGAGGACGCGCCGAACGGGGAGGTCGAGCAGCGGTCGCAGCGATGCCGCGAGATCTCTGTGCGACTTCGATGCCGGCAGCCACGACTCGGGGCACATCCGCGCGCCGCCCTTCCCGTCGGCGATCAGCACGTCGCCGGGGACGAGCGCGGAGTGCTCCGGGATCCAGAACACGACCTCGGCCGCTCTCGCCGTGCGACATGCCTCCAGCCCGCCCGGGAGCGGGTCTCCCGGTGCGAACGTGTCGGTGACGACTCCGGCACGTCGTGCGATCGCCGCCTTCCCGGAGGACGACGCCCAGATGCGCGCGTCGTAGCGCTCGCGCATCGCTGCAGCGCTCCGCGTGTGCCAGAACACCGTGACGAGGACGTGCACCGGCGCCTTCGCACGCTTGATGTCGCGGTCGAGCGCCTTCCAGAACTTCGCGGTGTCGTCGGGCGGAACGAGCGGGTCGATGAGCACCACGCCGTCCTCGGTCTCGACGTAGACGCAGCCGACGTCCTCGTTCCACTCCTCGTGGAAGGCGGTCCAGCGCCAGAGGCCGGGAGCGATCTCGAGAACGTCCACCGTGCGACTTTAAACCGAACCGATTTGCACGCGCGCACGTATCGTCCCGTCGAGCGACGAAGGAGGATCTCTATGACACGCACGCGCATCGGCCTCGTGGTCGGTCTCGCGGTGATGGCACTCGCGGTTGCGGGATGTGGCGGCAGCGACGACGAGACCGCTGCTGGAACGGATACGACGGCGACGGAGACGACTGACACAACGGACACCAGCGGGGCCGCCACCGGTACCAAGCTGATCGGCAGCGTTGCGTCGGACGACTTCACGATCACGCTCACGACCGAAGACGGAACGGCCGTCACCAGCCTTCCCGCGGGTGACTACACGCTCGAGATCGTCGACAAGTCCGACATCCACAACTTCCACCTGACCGGCCCTGGTGGCGTCGACGTCATGAGCGAGGTGGGAGGGCAGGAGGACGAGGACTACCCGATCACTCTGGTCGCGGGTTCGTACCACTTCCAGTGCGATCCGCACTCCGCGCAAATGAACGGCGACTTCGAAGTCACCGCGTAGGGTCGATCCGAAGACACGACATCGAGGAGGATCATGAAGAAGCGAACAACCACGCTGGTGCTCGCAGTTGCGGCTGCCGCCGTGCTGGCGCTGCCGGTTCTCGCGGCGGCGCCGAAGCTCACCGGCACCGTCGGGCCCGGCTTCACGATCAGCATGGCGAAGAAGCCGACGAAGGCGGGCAGGTACACGCTCGTCGTCGCCGACAAGTCGAGCATTCACAACTTCCACCTGATAGGCCCGGGCGTCAACGTGAAGACGAGCGTGGGCACGAAAGGCACGAAGTCGTTCGCGATCAAGCTCGCCAAGGGCAAGTACAGGTTTTTCTGCGACCCTCACGCGACCTTGATGAAGGGTTCGTTCACCATCAAGTAGGCGTCGTGGACGCTTCGCGCTAGAGACGTACTACCGCTCCGCTCCCGGCGGAGCGGTAGAGCGCGTCGATCGTACGTGCCTGGCCGAGAGCGTCGTCTCCGTCGAGTTGAGCCGGGGCGACGCCTGCGACTGCATCCGCCATGTTCTCGAGCTCCAAGACATAGGCGTCCACGCTCGGAACCGGCACGACCTCGCTTCCATTTGCTCGGATCACGCGTAGCTCGCCGGGCCAGTCGGTGCGCCAGGGCGCGAACGCCATGAGCACGGCCTCGTCTCCGACTACCTCGAGCGCCTGCCGCTGCGGTGCGACGAAGGACGCCTCGAACTGCCCCACCACCTCGTCGGCGAACTGCATCGTCCCGAAGAAGGCCATGTCGACACCCGTTCCGCCTCTCGTTTCGGTACCGAAGACCGATACGGGCTCGCCGGCGATCAGTCGCGTGCCGCTGACGCAATAGCACCCGACATCCATGAGCGCGCCTCCAGCGAGCTCCGGCCGCGCTCTCACGTCCGTGAGGCTCGCGAGCGGAAACGTGAACGTCGAACGTACCGAGAGCAGCTTGCCGAGCGCTCCGTCCCGCACGAGCGCGGCAATGGCATGCGTCTGCGGGTGGTGGCGGTACATGAACGCCTCCATGAGGACGAGCCCAGCAGAGCGGGCGGTCGCGAAGGCCTGTTCGACGTCGGCAGGGTCGCGCGAGTACGGCTTCTCGCAGAGCACGTGCTTACCGGCCCGTAGTGCCGACATCGTCCATTCGTGGTGCAGGGCGTTTGGGAGCGAGACGTAGATCGCGTCGACGTCGGAGTCCTCGAGCAGCGCCTCATACGAGCCATGTGCTCTCGCGATCCCGTGTTCGTCCGCGTACAGCCGTGCCCGCTCCCCGTCCCGACTCGCAACCGCGACGACGTCCACACGGTCCGACTCGGCCGCGGCCGCGAGAATTGCGTCGTTGATCCTGGCGGTCGACAGCAGGCCCAGCCTCATGGGCGGAGCTCGACTTTTCTCTCGACGCTCGAGCGCGTCGATGTGCGGCGGCGGCTCGGGCGGTTCGTCCGACCCGGCGCCGGTCTCGGCCAACGCACCGTCGATCGCGCGGAGTGTCGACTCGTCGAGCTCGAGCTCCGACGCGATGACCCAGCCGTCGACGTGCCTCGTCGTCCGCGCACCGACGATAGCGGCCGTGACGCCCGACTGCGCGAGCACCCAGGCGACGCCGAGCGCCGGTAGCCCGACACCGAGCCCGTCGGCGATGGTCCTCAAGCGGTCCACGAACGCCAGGCTTCGAGAGACGGCGGGCTCCTGGAACGCCGGTGAGCTCCGGCGCCAGTCGCCTTCGTCGAGCTCTTGCAGCCGGCTCATGTCGATCCCACCGGCGAGGATGCCCGACGCGAGGGGCGAGTAGCACAGGATTCCGGTGCCGTGCGCAGACGCCCACGGCAGCACGGTCCGGCGTACGCCACGGGCCAGCATCGACAGTGTCGGCTGTACGGAGTCGACGTGGCGAACGGTCTCGCAGCGCTCGAGCAGTTCGACGTCGAAGTTCGACACGCCGATCCATCTGACCTTGCCCTCGTCCACGAGCGCGGCCAGCGTCGCCCACGAGTCTTCGATCGGCGTTCCTGTGGTTCGGTCGGGCCAGTGAACCTGATAGAGGTCGATGCGCTCCACGCCGAGGCGGCGGAGGCTCGACTCGCACTCTTCGCGAATCGACTCCGGTCGCAGGTCGTTTCCGATCTCGCCGTCCGCTCGGCCCTCCCATCTCCGTCCGCACTTCGTGAACACGAACACGTCTTCCCCGATGCGATAGGGAGCGAGCGCTTGTCCGACGACCTCTTCGGAGTGGCCGAGCCCGTACACGGCGGCAGTGTCGACCCAGTTCACGCCGAGCTCCACGGCGTGCCGGATCGCAGCGATCGACTCGTCGTCGTCGACCGCGCCCCAGCCGAATCGCCACGGGCCGCCGACGGCCCAGCTGCCGAAGCCGACGGTCGTCAGCTCAGGCCCGGAGTCTACCGAGACGTCGTGTTCTCATGCGCGGGCTCGTCCGTTCTCGTCGAGGTAGTCGCGCCATGTTCGAGTCGGTTTCCACCCGAGCAGGCGTTGAGCCTTCGCGCTCGAGATCGCAGAGGCGTCCTCGCGTTCGAGCGCGCGGAACTCGATCCCCTCCCCGCCGTAGTGGCGCTTCACCGTCTCGACGAGCGGATGGCCGCCGATCGTGTCGGGTGAGGCGATGTAGAAGACCTCGTGCCCAGGGAGGTCGGTCTCGAGGGCGAGCACGACCGCGTCACAGAGGTCGTGGACGTCGATGTACGAGCAGTAGTTTCCGACGAGCACGGACGGATCTCGGACGATCGGGCCGAGGTTCCGCTCGTAGCTTCCCTCGTCCTGGACCCAGCATGGACGAATCGAGGTGCATCGGATGTCCGACCGCTCGGTTGCGCGATCGCAGAGGAGCTCGCCGAACCACTTCGCGGTCGCGTACGGATCCTGGGGCCGAATCGGGTGCTCCTCGTCGATCGGAAGGTAATCCGGCTCGAACGGCCGCTGGGGGAAGATGAAACCGGGAACGGTCTCGCTCGAGAAGTTCACGAACCGGCGTACGCCGGCTGCGATCGCTGCCTCGAGCACGTTGAACGTGCTCATGATGTTGTTCCCGAACACGACGTGTGGTGGGTTGTGAATCGGCTGCGGGATCGCCGCCGTGTGCACGATGGCATCACAGTCGCGTGCGAGCGCATAGGCCGCACCTGCATCAGTGAGGTCGGCCTGCCAGTAGTCCTCGGGCTCGCCCGGATCGGCCCGGTCCCAGTTCGGGAGAGCGAGATCGGTCGCTCGCACGTCGTAGCCCGCCGCAGCGAGGCGCGGACAGAGCGCTCGGCCAACCTTCCCTCGGGAGCCCGTGACGAGAACCTTCATCGTCAGAGATAGGTGACGGCGTCCTCAACGACTGCTGCTTTACCGCGCAGGAAGTCGAAGTCGCAGCCCTCGTTCGCCTGGAGCACGTGGTCGACGTGCAGCCTTCGGTACCCCCGCCGGTCGTGGCGCTCGGGTGGCTCCCAGCTCGCTCGCCTCGCCTCGAGCTCGGCCGGATCGACCGCGAGATCGAGGCGGCGCTCCGACACGTCGAGCCGGATCAGATCACCGTCCTGAACCAACGCCAGCGGACCACCGACGGCGGACTCGGGAGCGACGTGCAGGACGACTGCGCCGTACGACGTCCCGCTCATGCGCGCATCCGAGATTCGCAGCAGATCACTGACACCCTCTCTCAGCAGCTTCGCCGGGATCGGAAGATGACCCCATTCGGGCATGCCGGGCGCGCCGATCGGCCCGGCGTTGCGCAGCACCATCACGCTCGACGCGTCGCACTCGAGGTCGGGGTCGTCGACGCGGGCGGCCAGGTCGTGGATGTCCTCGAACACGATCGCCCTCCCTTCGTGCTCGAGCAGGCGCGGATCGGCGGCCGTGATCTTCATGACCGCCCCGTCCGGGCACAGGCTGCCGCGCAGCACGACGAGGGCACCACCTGCGCCGAGCGGGTCGTCCGCGGTCCGGATCACCTCGGCATTGACGATCTCGGCACCGGCGATGTTCTCACCGACGGTCCGACCACTCACCGTGATCGCGTCGAGATGCAAGAGATCCTCGATCTGGGCCATGACGGCCGGCACGCCACCGGCGTAGAAGAAGTCCTCCATGAGGAATCGTCCCGCCGGCTTCAGGTCGACGAGCCAGGGAGTCGACGTGCTGAGCTCGTCGAAGAGCTGGAGCGGCAACTCGATGCCGGCCCGCCCGGCATAGGCGATGAGGTGCAGGATCGCGTTCGTCGAGCCCGAGATCGCATGCAGCACGCGAATCGCGTTCTCGAACGCCTCGGGCGTGAGGATGTCGGAAGGCCTCAATCCTGTTTCGACGAGCTCGACGATCTGACGCCCGGAAGCCTCCGCGAGATGATGCCTCCGCGAGTCGACCGCCGGGATGGCCGCGCCGCCGGGCAGTGTCAACCCCAGCGCCTCGGTCACGCACGCCATCGTCGATGCCGTGCCCATGGTCATGCAGTGCCCGTTCGAGCGCGACATCCCGTTCTCGATCTCGACCCACTCGGCCTCGGTGATCCGGCCCGCTCGAAGCTCCTCGTGGTAGTGCCAGCAGTCACTGCAGGACCCGATCTCCTTGCCACGCCAGCGCCCGTTGAGCATCGGGCCGCCGGTGACGACGAGTGTCGGGATGTCCGCGCTCGCGGCGCCCATGATGCTCGCCGGGTTCGTCTTGTCGCACCCGGTGAGGAGCACGACTCCGTCGAGCGGGTACGAGCGAATGGACTCTTCGACGTCCATCGCCATCAGATTCCGGTAGAGCATCGTCGTCGGCTTCATGAGCGACTCGCCCAGAGAGAGCACCGGGAACTCGAGCGGGAAACCGCCAGCCTGTAGGACGCCGCGCTTGACCGACTCGGCCAGCCCGCGCAGGTGCACGTTGCAGTTGACGAGCTCACTCCAGCAATTGGAGATGCCGATCACGGGACGTCCGCGGAAGGCCTCGTCCGTCACGCCGGTCGACTTCAGCCACGATCGGTGCAGGAATCCGTCGAGATCACGACGCCCGAACCATTCCTCGCTGCGGAGGGCGTCGTCGCCTCCCTCGAACGTCCCTTCGTTCCGAATTGTCGGCATTTCTCCTCGCTTAGTTCGTTGCAGGGACACGCCACTCGAGCGAGGCGTGATCGATCGTCTCGCCGGTGGCCCCGCAGCGGAGGCACGGGCGACCGGAGCCCGCGCATTCGTCGCACGCGGCGAGGACCACGACGGCGGAGTCGAGCACGGCGCCACAACTGCACAGCGCGTCGAGTACGCCGCCTCGAAGCTCGAAACCGTCGAAGGCGTGGCCGCGGTGAACGTGAAAGCTGCCGATCCCGGCCGCGCGGGAGCTCACTTCGACGGGCATAAGTAGCAGTATCATATGATCTTTGGCGATGGCTCCAGCTGAGTCTCTCGACGCGGGTCACCCCGACGCGCGAGACTCTCGAAAGCCTCTACGTGGTCGATGCTGACGTGCACGTGCACGAGGATCCGGCCGAGCTCGCTGAGTACGCGGAGCCACCGTGGAACGTCGCTCTACGGGAGATCGCGAAGGTGGAGGAGCGCTACCTCGACCTTCCTGGCATCTCACCGCGGGCGGAGTTCCGCATCCCCTGGCCCGGCGGCTCGAATCGGCCGCAGACCGTCACGAGCGCCGCTGCGATGCGCCGAGAGCTCGATCAGCTCCACGTCGACGTCGCGGTGCTCTTCCCCGACCACCTGCTCTCGCTGGCGATGGTGCGCGATCCGGGGTTCGCGGTCGGGCTCGCGCGGGCGTACAACGACTGGCTCGCCGATCGCTGGCTCCGGCACGAGCCCACGTTGCTCGGCTCCGTGGTGATCCCGCCGCAGAGTCCTGCCGCCGGCGCTGCGGAGATCCGCAAGCACGCCGACAACCCGTCGTACGTCTGCGCGTACTTGCCGGCGTCGGGGTTGAAGACGCTCTACGGCCACGAGCAGTACGACCCCGTGTTCGACGCGGCGCAGGAAACCGGCTTGCCCATCGCGATCCACAGCGTCGAGGCCGTCTACCCGGTGTTTCCGTTCCAGCTCGAGCAGTTCCGAACGGCGCTCGCCGTGCACACGCTCGCTCATCCGCTCGCGATGGTGGCGAACCTCGTGTCCATGCTCGAGACCGGTGTCCCCGTTCGGTTCCCGGACCTCGGCATCGCCTTCATGGAGGCAGGGACCGGATGGGTTCCATGGATCGCGAATCGTCTCGACAAGGAGTACGTCGAGCGCCGTCGCGAGGTACCGATCCTCCAGGAGCGCCCGAGCACGTACATGCGACGGTTCTTCTACGGCACGCAGCCGATCGAGGAGCCACAGACCCGAACCGACATCGTCAAGCTCTTCGAGCTGTTCGACGGCGAGAACACTGCGATGTTCGCGTCGGATTGGCCGCACCACGACTTCGACCACACGCAGTTCGTGTTCGGTCTCCCGTTCTCGCCTGAAGTGCGGCGGAAGATCATGGGTCTGAATGCGGCTCGATTCTTCGAGCTCGACGTGCCCGCATGAGTCGGGAGCCTTCCGAGCACGCGGTCGGCACGCTCGCCGACCTCGCACCCGGGAGCAGCCGGGTGGTCAGAGCCGGAGGTCGCGAGCTCGGTCTCTTCAACATCCGCGGGAAGGTGCACGCGATCCCGAACCTCTGTCCGCATCAGCGCGGCCCGCTCTGCACCGGCGGAGTCTCGGGCACGATCGACTACGGACCGCACACCGGCTGGCAGCTCGCCTGGATCTGGGAGGACGAAGTCGTCACGTGCCCGTGGCACTCGCTCGAGTTCCACATCCCCACCGGCCGGTGTGTCGCGTTCGAGGACATCCGGCTACGCACGTACGAGGTGCGCGTGAGCGACTCGGGCGAGCTCACTGTGGTGATCTAGTGCCCGTGGCCCTGGTGACCGGCGCTGCTCGCGACCGCGGCATCGGCCGCGGCATCGTGCTCGCCCTCGCCGAGCGTGGGTACGACATCGCGATCAACGACGTCGCGCACGAGGACGAGGCATCGCGTCGCGTAGAGGAAGTCGAGGCCCTCGGGCGGAGGGCGATCTTCGTGCCGGCGGACGTCTCACGACCCGAGGAGAACACGCGTCTCGCCGCGACGACGGTCGAGTTGCTCGGTTCGCTCGACGTCTTCGTGGCGAATGCCGGGGTCGCGCGCTGGCAGCGGCTGACCGAGGTCGCTCCCGAAGACTGGGACTTCGTCATGGGCGTCAATCTGCACGGCGTCTTCTACGGCTGCCAGGCTGCCGCCGAGCAGATGCGCCGACAGCGGAGTGGCGGGAGCATCGTGGTGATCTCGTCGGTGAATGCGGTGATGCCCTTCACGCCGCTCGGTCTCTACGGAGCCTCGAAGCACGCCGTCGGGCTCCTCGTGGGCGTGATGGCGCGGGAGTGGGGTGGCGACGGGATCGCGGTCAACCACGTCGGTCCGGGCTGGGTGGACTCGAACATCAACGACGCGTCGCCGGACTTCGACAGCGAGGAGAAGCGGGCTGCGGCACGCGCGACCATCCCCTTCGGACAGAGGCCGACGGAGCCTCGCGAGATCGGCGACGCCGTCGCCTACCTCGCGACGTCGGGCATCGTCACCGGGGCCTACATCCGTGTGGACGGCGGGCTCGTGATCGGGAAATACTGAGGTGCGCGTCCTCCTGCATGGAGCGGTCGACGCGTCGTTCGAGAACGAGCTCGAGAGCCGCGGCTTCACTCTCGCTCGCGAGGGGGGCGGAACGGAGTTCCTGGTGACGCTCGCTCCTCCGGTCGAGTTGGCCTGGCTCGCCGAGCTCGACCCGGGCACGTGGACGGGCACCTTCGACGCCTGGGCGCGCGAGCCGTTCCTCGCTGCGCAGTCGTGGCTCGCAGAGGCGATCGATCGAGGCTCGGGCGCGTGGGTAGCGGTGACGTCGATTCTCGGGACACAACCGTTTCCCGGCGGTGGGGCCGCAGGCGCGGGTGCGATGGCGCTCCAGACGCTCGTTCGCATCGCCGCGCTCGAGGGTGGGCCGCACGGAGTTCGGGCCAACGCCGTCGCGGCCGGCTGGAGCGAGTCGACGATCCCGCACCCGCTCGATGCGGAGCTCGCCGCGGCCGACACGCCGCTCGGCCGGCTGGCGACGCCCGCTGACGTCGCCGGGACGGTCGCGTGGCTTCTCTCGCCCGCGGCAGCACACGTCACCGGGGAGGTCATCCGCGTCGACGGCGGGTACACCATCACGCGAGGCAGCCGAACGGATCCGAGGAGGGACTGAGATGGAGATCGCGCACGGCATACACCGCGTCGAGTCGGGGCTCGGCGTGCGGTTCATGGCGCAGTACATCCTCACCGGCGCCGCGCGCACGGTGCTCTTCGACACCGGCATGCCGTTCACGCCGGCGGAGGCGCTTGCCCCCTACCTGGAGTCCATCGGGCTCGAGCTCCAGTCGATCGACGACGTCCTCATCAGCCACGCCGACCTCGACCACTCCGGCGGGAACCGTTCTCTCCGGGACCTTCACCCCGGGGCACGCTTCGCCTGCCACGAGCTCGACCGGCGCTGGATCGAGTCGAACGACGCGATGGTGGCGGAGAACTACCTCTGGCACGAGCCGTACGGGTTCACGCGACCGGATGCAGAAGCTCTTGCCGAGCTGAAGGCGATGTGCGGTGGGGACGCGCCGATCGACGAGGGACTCCAGGGCGGGGAGACGATCCGATTGGACGACGGCTGGCGGGTCGAAGTGCTGCACCTCCCAGGGCATACCCTCGGCCACATCGGCCTCTGGGATCCGCGTAGCCGGGCGGCGATCGTGATCGACGCCGTGCTGGAGCGGGGCATCTACTCGACGGGCGGAGAGCTACTGATTCCTCCGCGCATATACGACATCACCGCCTACCGGGAGACGATTCGTCGCATTCGCGCGCTCGAGCCGGACCTGCTGCTGACCGCTCATTACCCGGTCATGGACGGCGGCGCAGCGCTGGAGTTCCTCGATCGCTGCCTCGACTTCACGTACGAGGTCGAAAGTGCGGTACGCGAGGAGGTTGCGGCCGGTACGCATAGCCTGAGAGAGCTGACAGACCGCGTGAACGAGCGCTTCGGTCCCTATCCCGAGTTCCCGAACGAGCTCGTCGCGCTGGTCCGGGCTGTCGCCGCCGTGTAGCGCTACGCCGTCTTCGGGAGGCGGTACTCGGCGGCGACGATTTCAGTCAGCTCCTCGACGGACGTCTCGTTCGTCGGCTTGTCGAGCATGATCCGGCCGTTCCGGAGGAGGTTGACGCGGTCGCACATCTCGAGCACGTGCACGTAGTTGTGGGCGATGACGATCATCGAGACGTCGCTGTTCTTCCCCAGCTCCTCGATCAGCTCGATGATCAGCGCTCCTTCGCGCGCTCCCATCGCCGCGAGCGGCTCGTCGAGCAGGAGAATCTTCGCGTCCGAATGCGTCGAACGGGCGATCGCGATCGCCTGACGCTGTCCTCCTGACATGCGTGCGACCTCGGCGTCGATCGACGGAACGCTGCACGCCGATGTCGGCGAGGTACTCGAGCGAGCGCTTCTTCATCGCGCGGTTCGAGAGAAAGCGGACCGGCCCGATCCCACGTGTGATCTCGCGGTTCAGGAACATGTTGTGATAGACGGTCATCCCGGGCACGAGCGCGAGATCCTGGAAGACCGTGTCGATTCCGAGCGAGCGCGCGTGCGTCACGGACTTCAACTGAACTTCTTCGCCGTGGACGAAGATCTTTCCCGTGTCCGGCTTGTGAAATCCGGTCAGGATCTTCACGAGCGTCGACTTCCCCGCGCCGTTGTCCCCGATCAGTCCGAGCACCTCACCCGAGCGGACATGGAGCGAGACGTCCTCGAGCGCCCTCACGACACCGAAGCTCTTGCTGATGTTCTCGACCCGGATGGCGTCGGGCGTTGCAACGGCCGTCTGCTCCGGCGCCGGAGTTGCGCTCTCGCTCATGTGCTTCCCCCAAGCAGTCCTGACTGGCGGATGCGCTCGAGCGTGACGTTCAGCGACATCGACGCGATGATCGCGACTCCGAGGACGAAATCGAACCAGTACGCGCTGATGCCCTGGATCGTGAAGCCGAGGTTCAGCACGGCGAGGACGAGCACGCCGAGCGCAGCGCCGATGATGGTGCCCGATCCACCGAAGAGTGAGGTGCCTCCGATCACGGCCGCCGCGACGGCGTAGAACATGAGCGGGAAACCGCCCTGGAGGGCCTGGATCGTGTCGATCCGCACCGACTCGATGATGCCGGCGAGCGCTCCCAGCGTGCTGCAGAGCACGAAGTTGCCGACCTTGACTCTGCGGACGTTGACGCCGCTCTCGCTCGCTCCGAGCAGGTTGCCGCCCGTGGCCACGGTATGGAGCCCCCAGCGCGTCCGAGTGAGCAGGATCGTCATCACGACGATCACGCCGAGCGCCCAGTACACCGTCGCGTAGGGCGAGCCCCCGAAGAACCGGAAGAACGTGTGACCCCCTGGGGTCTCGACCGGGAATGCACCCGAGATGTTCAGCGTGAGCCCGTTCAGGGCGTAGGCCATCCCGAGTGTGGTGATGAACGAGGGGACACCGACCATGACGGTGATCAGCCCGTTGACGAGCCCGACGAGTGATGCCGAGAGGAGACCGACGATCACCGCAAGCCAGATCGGAAGACCCCAGTCTGTGACTCCGAAGTAGAAGATCCAGGTCGAGAAGGCGAAGACCATCCCGACGGAGAGGTCGATCTCGCCGCAGATCAGCAGCATCACCTCGCCGGCGGCGATGATCGCGATCGGCGCCGAGTACTCAGCGATCAAGCGTGCGTTGTCCGACCCGAAGAACGCCTCCGTGCGAAGCGAGAAGTAGAGGATGAGCCCCAGCGCAACGAGCGCGATGCTCGCCTCGCGCCGCCGGATGAGCGCGCCAGCAACGCGCCGACCGAAGCCGGCGCGTTGCGGTGCTCGGGAGGCGTCTGTGGCCGCCTGCGCCACTTAGCCCTTCTGCGTCACCGGGTACTTCTGCTTGCTGGAGCTGCCGTTGTAGCGCGTCTTCGTCGTCAGGTACGGCTTCACGTTGGCCTTCGTTACGAACGCGATGCCGGTGTTCGTGTCGGACGGTGCAACGAGCCCTGACGAGTACTTGTAGAAGAAGAGCTGGAGGACGGGAAGCCAACCCTGCAAGTAGGGCTGCTGGTCGATGGTGAAGTCCAGGTGCCCCGCCTGGACCGCCTTCAGGATGATCGGCCCCAGGTCGTAGCCTCCGGCCTTGACGCCCTTCTTCGCGAGGCCGTACTTCTGCATGACCTGGCTGACGCCCTGCGTCGAGCCGAAGTCGACGGCGAACATCCCCTTGAGGTTCTTGTGACCGAGGTAGTAGGCCTCGATCTTCGCCAACTCGTCGGGCAGGAGCGGCCCGGTGGCCGTCGTGACCGTCGTCTTGATCTTGCCCTTGCCGAACTTCTTGATCGCGGCGATGCAGACCGTCGATGCGGGGCTGGATGTTGAGCTGGCCCGGCGTGGCGATGAAGAGCGCCACGTCGCCGCTGCCGACGAGGTCGACGACCCGTTGGCCCATGTTGTAGCCGGACAGGTAGAGATCCTGACCGATGTAGGCCAGCCGGTTGTTCGGTGCATCGGCGTTGTAGCTGAGGACCGGGATTCCCTTGCCCAGGGCGCGGTTCGTCGGGCCGTTGAACGCCGTCAGCGATACGAGGCAAACCGCGATGCCGTCGGCCTTGGCCGTGATCGCCGCGTTCATCGCGTTCACCATCTGGCTGATGTCGGACGTTTGGGATCCCGTCCATTGGTAGCTGGTGCCAAGGAGCGAGCACGCGTCCTGTGCTCCGTAGATGGTCGGGACGAAGAACGGGTTTGTCGTGACGTGGTTGACGAAGTTGAACTTCCACTTCGGGTGCGACTTGATGAAGCTGTCGGCAGCGAGAGCGTCTGTCACGGCCCCCATCGACGGCGTTGCCATGATCGCCGCTGGCACGGCGAGCGCCGCCGCCCCAAGGCCTGCCCGCTTGAGCATCTGACGACGGTCGACGACCATCTCGCGCCGCTCGTCCGCGTCCATGCCCTTCGGGTCCGGACCACCGAGGTCTGCTGAATCCACTGACTCCTCCTTTGACGTCGAGACGACCAAACGAGGCGAACCTAACACCTTTGGAACGGGGTGTCTAGCTATATGGTTATCGTATGATCAAAGAGCTCACGTACCCTCGGAGAGGGCTGCACGGGGAGCTCGTGCACGACATCGGGGTGCGCATTCTCCGAGGTGATCTGGAGCCCGGCGACGCACTCCCGAGCGAGTTCGACGCAGGTGGTCAGACCGTCAGTCGGACGGTCGTCCGCGAGGCGGTGAAGGTCCTCGCCGCGAAGGGCCTCGTGGAGGCTCGCCCGAAGACCGGGACGCAGGTGCGAGAGCGCCGGTTCTGGAACCTCATGGATCCAGACGTCCTCGCCTGGCGGCTCGAGGCGACGCCCGGCGACGACTTCTTCGTCGAAGTGTTCGAGCTCCGACGACTGATCGAGCCGGCCGCTGCTCGTCTGGCGGCCACACGGGCGACCGGAAGCGAGGTCCGACAGCTCGAGCGAGCGCTGGCCGACATGGCGGGCGCCGTCGACAACCGCGACAAATACCTCGCGGCGGACCTGCGGTTCCACTCGTTGATTCTCGACGCGTGCCACAACGAGCTTCTCGCACATCTCGGGGTGACCTTTCGTTCCGTCTTTCGCGCGAGCTTCGCGCGGACGCTGCCAATTGCTCGCGACACCGTCGGTCAGCATGCGGCCGTCGCGGGGGCGATCAGCCAGGGGGACGCCGCCGCCGCCGAGGGCGCAATGCGCGACCTGATCGACCGAACGGCAGCGAGCCTCGAGCAGCAGCAGGTCTCGCTAGGCCCCGCTGCTAGGTGACGTGCTCGAGGAGGACCTTCGCGACAATCCCGCTACGGTCGTCCATGAGGTCG
This sequence comes from uncultured Gaiellaceae bacterium, assembly GCA_963776565.1. Classification (GTDB taxonomy): domain Bacteria; phylum Actinomycetota; class Thermoleophilia; order Gaiellales; family Gaiellaceae; genus GMQP-bins7. The sequence continues at coordinate 196,799 of CAVZNF010000004.1, read as the reverse complement.
AATGCCTCGGAGAAGCGTGCGGCCGGAAAGCGGTGGGTGACGATCGGATCGAGGTCGACGAGCCCGTGCTCGAGCAGCTGGACAACGCGCGACCACGCTGACGTCGAGTATGAGCAGCTCCCGACGACGTCCATGTCACCGAACATGACCCGGTCGGCCGGCAGCTCGAGCGTCTTTCCCTCCCCGGCGATGCCGAGGAGTAGGACACGACCGCCGGGGCGGACGAGCCGAGTGGCGAGCTCGACTGCTTCGGCTGCGCCTGCGGTCTCGATGACTACGTCGAGCCCGTCGCCGACGATGCTTTGGGTTGCCGTCACCGCGTCCTCCTCGGTCACGTGCACGACGGCATCTGCCCCCAGTGTCGTTGCGAACTCGAGCTCGGCGCTCCGCACGCCGTAGGCGACGAGTGCACCCGGCGCGTAGAGCCGAGCGAGAGTCAGAGCCAGTGCGCCGAGTGTGCCGATCCCGATCACCCCGATTGTCTCGCCGGGGCGCAGGCGGCAACGTTCGATCCCCCGGAGGACGCAGGAGCCCGGCTCGACGAGAACGCCGGCGGCGAACGAGACCTCGTCGGGCAGACGGTGGACCACGTGCCGCGGCACGAGCACGTACTCGCCGTAGCCCCCGCCGCGCGTGAACCCGATCTGGTCGTAATTCAGGCACAGCTGCGTTTCCCCCTCCTTGCACCTCCTGCAGCGGTTGCACGGGATCATCCCCTCGCAGACGACGCGGTCGCCGACGGCGAGATCATCGACGCCTTCGCCGAGTTCGGCGATCGTGCCGCTCCACTCGTGCCCCGGCACGAGCGGGAAGCGCACCCAGCGTGGGTCGGTCAAGCCGCCGTGGAGCATCTCCAGGTCGGTGCGGCAGACGCCCGCCACGTGACTGCGGACGACCACCTCGCCGATACCGGCAGCGGGTCGGTCGAGATCCACGTAGGCGACCTCATGTGGCCGCTCGATGAGGACGGCCTTCACCCTGCGACTGTACTCCGGTCGAGGTCGCGCAGCGCCGGGTAGAGCGCGCGATAGCGCTGCTGCTGCTCGCCGTAGGCGCCGGCCCATTCGGCGTCGGGCTCGACGACGTTCTTGATGTGCACTGTTGCGGCGACAGCCTCGTGCACGTCGGCGAAGACGCCGCCGGCGACGCCGCCAAGGAGTGCGGCGCCGAATGCCGAGCCTTCCTCGGCGACCGTGCGCTCGATCGGGACTTCGAGCACCGATGCACAGATCCGCAGCCAGAGCTCCGAGCGCGCCCCGCCGCCGGACGCCCGCGCGCTCGACACTTCAATCCCCAGGCTACGCAGAATGTCGAACGAGTCGCGGAGCCCGAAGGCCACACCCTCGAGCACTGCGCGCACGAGTGCGCCGCGATCGTGCCGGAGCTGGAGCCCTGTGAAAGCGCCACGGGCGTCCGGATCCGCGTGCGGCGTTCTCTCTCCTTGCAAGTAGGGCAGGAACACGAGGCCTTCGGCCCCAGGAGGCCAGACGGCCGCCTCCGCGATGAGCTCGTCGAAGGGCACGTCGGGCGCGATCGTGTCGCGCAGCCACTGCAGTGAGCCGGCCGCGGAGAGCATCACGCCCATCGCGTGCCACGCGCCTGGCACGGCGTGGCAGAAGACGTGCGCGCGCGCCTGACCGTCCGCGCGGTACGTCGGCAGCGTCGCGAACACGACGCCTGACGTCCCCAGCACGATGGAGAGGGTGCCCGGACGGTCCGCGCCGACACCGAGGCCCGCCGCCGCACAGTCGCCGGCACCGGCCGCCACGGGAACTCCGGTTGCGGTTGTGCCAGAGACGGCAGGCGACTCGAGCACCGGTGGAAGCCACGCTGGAGGGATCTCGAGGGTGTCCAGCACCTCGTCGCTCCACCGTCGGCGCGCGACGTCGAGGAGAAGCGTTCCGGAGGCATCGGTCGCGTCGATCGCGTGCTCGCCGGTCAGCCGCAGCCTGACGTAGTCCTTCGGGAGGAGGACGTGATGGATGCGCGCGGTAGGCGTCCGGCTCGTGCCGGCGGAGCCACAGGAGCTTGGGCGCGGTGAAGCCGGGAAGCGCGCGGTTGCCGGTGAGCTCGATCAGTCGCGCGAGACCGACCCGGTTCTCGATCTCTTCGCACTCGGTCGCTGTTCGTTGGTCGTTCCAGAGAATCGCTGGGCGAACGACCCGTTCATCGGCGTCGAGTGCGACGAGCCCGTGCATCTGACCCGAGAGGCCGATGCCGGCGAGCTCGCGTCCCGCCGCTATCTCGGCGATCGCCGACTCGGCCGCACGCCACCAGTCCTCCGGATCTTGCTCGGACCAACCGGGATGCGGCGTCGAGAGCGGATAGGACCGCTCGGCGGTTGCGAGCACGCTTCCGTCCGGGGAGATCGCGACCGCCTTGACGCCGGTCGTTCCGACGTCGAGGCCGACGAGTGCTTCATCGTCTACGCGCCGAGCGCTGCGTACACGAGCTCGTAGGCGCGCACGGCGTCCTTGCGCATCTGCGCCTCGCGGAGCGCGGCGTCGTCGATCCTCGCGGCGACGGAGTCGATGAACCGCCACTGCAGCACGCTTCGCCGCACGGCCTCGACCGCGTCCTCGGTGTACGGGTAGAGGTCGAACCCCAGCCGCTCGCCGTTCGTCGCCGTAGCCGGCGCGGCGCAGCTCGACCGCCAGCTCGAGCGTCTCCATGAACGCCGTCGCGCCGACCATGTTGTCGTCGTCGAACGTGCCCCAGCCGGAGTTCGCGTGCTGGTGGCCGAGGAGCCCTTCGGCCGCGAGCAGCGCTGCGTACTCGGCGAGGCTCTCGTCGTTCATGAGCAGGTGCTGCCAGTCCATGTTGACCTTGACGTTGTCGATGCCCTGGGCGCGGAGCGTGTGGATCACGTGCAGCGTCATCCCGACGTTGCGCATGAGGATCTTCATCGCCGGCTCGGAGTTCTTGTGCTCGAGGAAGAGCAGGATCCCGTGCTCCTTGCAGCGCTGCGCGACCTGGCCGATGCCGTCGACGAGCCAGGCCCAGCTCTCGGCGTACGGCGTCTGGAACGGGTAGTTGTAGCCCTCGATCCCCGGCCAGATGATCAAGTGGCGCGCCGAGCTCGCCGGAGAAGTCGACCGCCTCGAGCGTCCGCTTCACGGCCTCCGCTCGCGTCGCCGTCGTCCGGCGACGACGAGCCCGCCGCTGCCGAAGCGCGGGTCGAGGTGGAGGCCCGTCGCCATGCAGTAGATGTCGTGGTCGCCGAGCGCGCGCGGCACCTCGTCGACGTTGTCCTCGTTCAGCTCCTGCGGGTAGTGGAACTCGTAGCCGTCGATCAGGTCGCCGAGGCCGTCGATCGCGCGCCGCACGCGCTCGCGCCGTCGTCTCGCCCGCCCGCTCCGGCTGGTAGCCGCCGGGGACGAAGCGCGTCACCATCGGACCCGAAGGCCCAGATTCCGAGCGAGGTCTTCATCGATGAGCCCTCCTATGTCGTCGGTGCCGTGTCGCCTCGTCGAGCGGCTTAGTATCTCGCACGGGATCGGGCGAGACGACGAGGAGGCGTGTGAGCTCGGACGGGATTCGCGAGATCGGCGTGGGCATGCTCGGCTACGCCTTCATGGGCAAGGCGCACTCGAACGCCTTCCGCAAGATCGCGCTACATGACGTGGCCGCCGCCGCTCCAGCCGCGGCTCGTGGCGATCGCGGGGCGGAACGAGGAGGCGGTCGCGCGAGGCCGCGAGCGCGCTACGGCTTCGAGCGCTGGACGACGCGACTGGCAGGACCTCGTCGTCCGATCCCGCGATCGGGCTCCTCGACAACCTCGGGCCGAACGCGTGCATGCCGCGCCGACGATCGCCGCGGCGGAAGCGGGCAAGCACGTCGTCTGCGAGAAGCCGCTCGGGCGCGACGCCGACGAGAGCTACGAGATCTGGCGCCGCGTCGCGGCGACCGGCGTCAAGCACCTGTGCGCGTTCAACTACCGCTTCGTCCCGGCCGTGCGCCTCGCGCGCGAGCTGATCGACGCCGGCGAGCTCGGCGAGCTCCGTCACTTCCGCGGCCGCTACCTGCAGGACTGGGGCGACACGACCGCCGAGGTCTGGCGCTTCGACCGCGCGGCCGCCGGCTCGGGGGCGCTCGGCGACCTCGCGGCCCACGTCATCGACCTCGCGCGCTACCTCGTCGGCGAGATCGACGACGGTCGGCGGCTTCCTCCGCACGTTCATCCCGGGCCGCGAGGTCGACGACGCGGTCGAGGCGACGGTCGAGTTCGCAGAACGGCGCCGTCGGCACGCTCGAGGCGACCCGGCTCGCGCTCGGCCGCCGCAACGCGTTCCAGTGGGAGATCAACGGCACGAGGGATCGCTCGCCTTCGACATGGAGCGCCTCAACGAGCTGCAGGTCTTCCGCGCCGACGGCGACCGCGCCGCGCGGCTTCAAGACGCGTGCTCGTCTCGGAGGCCGACCACCCGTTCTGGGAGCACTGGTGGCCGCCGGGCCACATCATCGGCTGGGGCGACACGTTCGTCCACGAGCTCCACCACTTGCTCGCCGCGATCGCCGGCGACACGGACGTCGCGCCGCACGGGGCGACCTTCGAGGACGGCTATCGCGCGGCCGAGGTCTGCGACGCGATCGTCCGCTCGAGCGAGAGCGGGAGCCGGGAATCGGTCACGTATCGGACGCTGACGTCACGCATTGACCGGCACCGCGATTCGTACTAGAGTCTCCCCGCAGGCACCCCTCGTCAAGGAGGAGTGCAAATGAAACGAGTCATCCGGTAGGTCGGCGACGCTCGCTCGTCGGCGTCGCCGCGGCCGCAGTCGCGCGTCGCGGTGAGCCAGCGGCGCGACAGCAAGGAAGGCCGCCGAACATCCAGGTGTGCGTGCTGCTCCCGGACACGAAGTCGTCCGTCCGCTGGGTGCAGTTCGACGCCCCGGACTTCGCCAAGGCGCTTAAGAAGGCCGGCGTGACCTACTCGATCATGAACGCGCTTGAACGAGCCGCAGAAGATGGTCGCGCAGGCCGACTCGTGCCTCTCCGCGCGGCGCCAAGGTGGCAGTCGTCACCGACATCGCACAGGGCACGTCGATCGCGATCGAGAAGAAGTTCGCGAAGGCCGGGAGGCTCGTCGATCGACTACGACCGCCAGGTCGTCGGCGGCGTCGCGAAGGTCTACGTGGCGTTCGACGGCACGCCGTCGGTCGCCGCGCAGGCGCTGCGGCGTTCTCAACAAGCTGAAGGGCAACGTCGAAGCCGCGTCGTCGCCGAGCTCTGGGGCGGCCCGACCGACCAGAACGCGTTCTGGTTCAAGAGCGGTAACGACGAGGTCCTGAACCCGCTGTTCAAGAGCGGAGCAAGATCACGAAGGGCCCGCAGCAGTTCGTGCCCGTCTGGCTCGCCGACGAACGCCGGCCCGATCTTCGACGCAGATGCTGCTCAAGACCGGGAACAAGATCGACGGCGCCATCGCGGCGAACGACAACATCGCCGGCGCCGTTGTCGCGACCCTGAAGGCGAAGGATCTGAAGCCGATCGCGCTCTCGGGGCAGGATGCGACGCTCTCAGGGCGTGCAGAACATCATCTCGGGCTGGCAGACGATGACCGTCTACAAGTACGTGCCGACGAGGCCAACGCGGCCGCGGCGGCGGCCGTCGCCCTGATCAAGCGGCAAGAAGATCCCGGGCATCAACGGGTTCCGCAAGAACGGCAGCAAGAAGGAGCCGACCGTCCATCGTGCCGGTGTCTCGATCACGAAGGCGAACTACACGAGGCTCTTCAAGGACAAGTTCCTGAAGCGGAGCGACGTGTGCGCCGGGGAGTACAAGAAGTACTGCAAGTAAGTCGGCTAGCAGGCAAGCGTGGAGGCGCCCTCGGGGCGCCTCCACGGCTCTCCTCGAGACACGCCACTCGTGAGCGAGACACCACTCCTCCAGCTCCGCGGATTCACGAAGTCGTTCGGGTCGGTGCAGGCGCTGACCGACGTCGACTTCGAGGTGCGCGACGGCGAGGTCATGGCGCTCGTCGGCGACAACGGCGCCGGCAAGTCGACGCTCATCAAGTGCATCGCCGGGATCCACAGCTCCGACTCACGGCGAGATCTTCTTCGACGGCGAGCCGGTGCACATCCACGGGCCGAAGGACTCCGCGAAGCTCGGGATCGAGGTCGTCTACCAGGATCTCGCGCTCTGCGACAACCTGGACGTCGTCCAGAACATGTACCTCGGCCGCGAGTGCGCGACTGGCTCTACCGGCTCAAGGAGCCCGCGATGGAGCAGCGCACGGCGGAGACGCTGAAGTCGCCTCGCTGTGACGACGATCCGGTCGATCCGCCAGCCGGTCGCCTCGCTCTCGGGCGGGCAGCGGCAGTCGGTCGCGGTCGCGCAGGCCGTGCAGTGGAACTCCACGCTCGTCATCCTCGACGAGCCGACCGCCGCGCTCGGCGTCGCTCAGACCGAGCAGGTGCTCGACCTCGTGAAGCGTCTCGCCGAGCAAGGGCTCGCGGTCGTCCTCATCTCGCACAACCTGCACGACATCTTCGAGGTGGCGACCCGGATCACCGTGCTGCGCCTCGGGCGCGACATCGGCGTCTACGAGCGGGAGAAGACGACGCAGCAGGAGGTCGTGCAGGCGATCACCGCCGGCGTGCCGACCAAGGTCGCCGGGCATCGCCGAGACCGCGCCGGAGGTCGCGTCGTGACCGAGGCGAGGTCGAGATCGTCGCGCCGGACGATCGGGCTGCCCGGGCGAGAGATGGAGGAGCGCGCGGAGCCTCTGGCGCGGGCCCTCGACAACATCAAGATCCGGCAACCTCGGCGTCCTGCCGATCGTCCTCGGCCTGGTCGCTCATCATCGTCTTCTTCAGCTTCAAGGCGACGAACTTCTTCACCGCCAACAACTTCATCAACATCATCATCCAGCTGGCCGGGACTGCATGCTCGCCTTCGGCGTCGTCTTCGTGCTCCTGCTCGGCGAGATCGACCTCTCGATCGGCTACCTGAGCGGCCTCGCCGCGGTCGCGGTCGGCGGAGCTCCAGCTCCCCGGCTCGGACCACGACTTCCCTTCGGATCGCGCCGATAGCGGGATCCTGCGATCGTGCATCGCGGTCGCATCGCCGGTGCGCTCGGCGCCGCGCAGGGAACGATCGTCGCGAAGGTCGGCGTGCCGTCGTTCGTCGTCACGCTAGCCGGCCTCCTGATCTTCCAGGGCGTGATCCTGCAGATCCTCGAGGTGCGCGGGTACGATCATGATCCAGGACCAACTGGATCAACGACACGGCGTACTACTACTTCACCGCCGAACGCCGGCTGGCTCATCGCCGCGATCATCACGGGGCTATACGCCTTCGTCGCGCTCGCCGCACGTCGTCGGGCAACGACGGGCCGGGCTCGCCGTCCGCAGCCCGTTGATGCTCGATCGCGAAGGTCGTCGGGCTCGCGATCGCCTGCTTCGGGGTTGTCGCGATCTGCAATCACGCACGAGGCCGTCCGCATGCCCGGGCACGCCGCTCACGCGAACTGCACCAGCCGACCGGCCTCCCGCTCGCCGGCTCCTCGTCATCATCTTCCTCGTCGTGCTGACGTACCTCGCGAAGCGCACGATGTTCGGGCGTCACGTCTACGCCGTCGGCGGGAACGCCGAGGCGGCGAGGCGAGCCGGGATCAACGTCGCCCGGATCCGCATCCTCGTTTTCATGATCTCGGGCGCCATGGCCGGCGTCGGCGGGATCATCCTTGCCGCGAACGTGAACTCCGTCGTACCTCAACGTCGGCGGCGGCACGCTGCTCCTGAACGCGATCGCGGCGGCCGTCATCGGCGGGGTGAGCCTTTTCGGCGGCCGGGGCGAGGTGCGTGGGGCGCTCCTCGGCTCGCTTGTCATCGTCACCGTTGTCCAACGGGCTGAACATCGGCCGGCTACAAGGCAGGCGTGATCTACGTCATCACCGGCTTCATCCTGCTGCTCGCGGTCATGCTCGACACGATCGCCCGCCGGCTGCAGGTCCGCTCCGGCCGCTAGTCGTCGTCGACCGATCACGATCGACCGGCGGCGACGTTCGTCCAGACTACTCGTCGCTACCGTCGGGGAATCGGATCGCGGAGCTCCGCGACGCGCTTCGCCGTCTTGCCGAGGCCGAAGTGCACCCGCGGATCCTCGGAGGAGAGGTAGCTCGAGCCCGCCTGCACCTCGCGGACGAGCTTCCGCCCGTCGGCGAGCGTCGCCGTCACGACCGCTCCCGGTGAGAACGTCGCGGAGGCGAACCTCCAGCCAGTGCCGCTTCGGCGCAGTCGTTCCGGAGCAGCACGAGCCTCCCGCCGATCGAGTTGACCGCGACGTCGAGGTCGCCGTCGTTGTCGTAGTCGGCCGCCGCGAGACCACGTCCGTTCACCGCGGGCGTTCGATCGAGCCAGGGCGCCTTCGACGCAGCGCGAAACGCGGCTGCTTTCCCGGCCCGGCCATGTTCTCGAGGATCTGCACGCGTCGGGCGTCCTTCGTGAGGTTCATGACGGGGATCGCGCCGTTCGCGAGGACCAGGTCGAGATCGCCGTCCAGGTCGAGGTCGGCCCAGGACACGCCCCACCCCGCCGGGTGCGAGCCGACTGCAGCTGCGAACTCGGGCCGCGCATCCGCGAACGACGGGCCCTTTGCCGCCCTGAGGCTCCGGTAGGCGGCGTGCAGCTGATCGCGCGAGTTCGTGACGAAGATGTCGAGCCGTCCGTCGCCGGTGAAGTCCTGCGCTGCGATCCCCATGCCCGCGTTCGGGTCGGCGACGTTCTCGCGTTTCGCGACGTCCTCGAAGCGGAAGCCGAGCTGCGCCGGATCGGCGGCGGCGCCGCCCTTCAGCGCGACGTTCTCGTACAGCTGGTTCGGGATCCGCGTCGTTCGCGACGTACAGGTCGAGACGCCCGTCCCCGTTGAAGTCCGTGAAGATCGCTCCGAGCCCGTGCGCGACCTTCGTCCTCTCGATGCCCGCCTGGCCGCGCGACCTCGCGGAACCTCGAGTGCCCGTTCTCGTCGGTGCCCTCGTTCAGGTAGAGGAGATCGCGGACCCGTGCGTAGTCGGAGGGGAAGCCGGCGGCAGCCGTCGACGACGACGTTCGGATCGGTGTACGACGAGACGAAGAGATCCGGCCGGCCGTCGCCGTTGACGTCGCCGACGGCGGCCGCCGAGTGCCAGCCTTCCCGTCGATGCCGGCCCGGACGTCGCCCTCGGTGAAGGTCCCGTCGCCGTTGTTCCAGAGGAGCGCGTCCCAGGAGTCCGTCGCGACGTTGTATCCGGCGCTCGTCACGTAGAGGTCGGTGTGACCGTCCAGGTTGAAGTCGGCTGCCACACAGCCGTCCCCGCGCATGGGCAGGTCGGCGCCGGCGCGCGACGACACGTCCACGAACCAGCCTTTGACGTTGTGGTAGAGCGCGGTTCGAGGGAGGCCCCCCTGGGTGTCCGAGGGAACGATGTCGACGTCGGCGTGCGAGTTCACGACGAACAGGTCGAGCCAGCCGTCCGAGTCGTAGTCCAGCCAGCAGAGCCCGCCGCCCATCATCGCCGTCGTGTCGTAGGGACTTCCCGTAGCGGAACGCGCCCTGGCGGAAGTCGAGCCCGACCTGGGATGCGACGTTCACGAATGACGTGCCTCCGAGCGTGCCGCTCGGTGCCGCCGCGGCCGGCGGCGTTGCTGCGAGGCCGCCCTCGGAGCGGATGATGAGATAACGGCCGTTCTCGAACCGCGAGCTCGATCGTGCGCCGGAAGCGCTGCGGATCCTGACGGCTCACGAAGGTCTGGACCACCGCCGTAGGTCGACGCTACGAGCGTCCCCTGGAGCTTCGCGACGACCGTCGGCGGCCCCTGGTCGTCCCGCGGTTCAGGGTCATCACGATTCGCTCGACCTCGTACCGCTCGACGGTCGTCCGAGACGACGGAGAGCGCATCCGTGACCACAGAGACGCCAGCCAGGTCCCACTGGCGGCCGTCGCCGCGAGTCCCTGGAGCCTTCCGCTGCAGCGCAGCCGATTCCGTTCGGAGATCCGCGAGGACATTCCTGGCGATCGTCTCGGCCGTCGCCCGGTCGATAGGGGCGACGTCGTTCCCGTTGATGATCACGATCTCGGCAAGCCGGCCTGTCGCGCCCGTCGCACTTGCTTCGTCGGTGCCTGGCCGGGCTGGTATCCCGGCGGCGAACACGACTCCGCCGAACGCGAGCGCGGCGACGATGGTCGCGCCAGCCGCCACCGGGCGCGGCCACCGGCTCGGGTACCCAGCGGCGAGTCGCGCGCGCAGCGCCGATAGCCGCCCTCGGGCCGACGAGCTCGATCGAGCCCTCGGGTCGCGCAGACGAGTGCGAGCGACGCCGAGCATCGCGACCTTCGTCGCGAACTCGGTCGTCTGCGGCGCGATCAGGAGCGTCGCGAGCAGACCGACCCCGATCGCGTACACGCGGCGTCGCGGACCGACCCGCGGGGATCGTCTTCGGGTCGGTGATCATGAAGAAGAGGAAGATCAGGATCTCCGGCGAGGTCACGAGCAGCCACCAGAACTACCTGCCCGCGATCGGCCCGAGGTGCCAGCGCGCCGTCATCGTGTGGCCGCTCGCGGCGAGCACGCCGATGCCGGCTGCGAACGCGAGCCAGAAGCCGACCGCGATCTCGAGGAGGTTGCAGCCGCCAGAGGATCGACAAAGCCGCCGACGACGATGAGCGCCAGCGCGAGGACGAGCGCACGGCGACATCGGCCCCCACCAGAACGTCGAGCGGCTCGGCCCGCTGCGCGCCGAGCAGCGAGGAAGCAGAGGACGAGGCCGAAGTTCGACGGGTTGAAGAGGTGGCGGCCGCGAAAGCGGATCACGTACTTCGAGAGCAGCGAGACCGCCGCGGTCGCCGCGAAGATCCACCAGCCGTTCATGCTCCACCAGTCGCCGTGCTCCGTGCCCGGCACCGGAGGATGAACGCGACCCCGTTGCCGGTCAGGAGTGCGCTCGCGGGCCACATGATCACGTGCTGGCGCCGGAAGCGCGATCGCGACCTCGAGCACGCGCGCACGTCACCAGCGAGACGAGGATCTGGGCGATCGAGAGGCGGAAGCCGAAGGCGACCTGCCCGAGCACCTGCAGCGAGATGATCACGGCCGCGAGATGCAGCCGAGGGTCGCGGAGCGTGGGCAGCAGGACCGGGTACCGCGTGCCCCGGATCCGCAGCGACGGGCCTGCCGGCTGACGGCGGGCGCGCTCATTCGGCGCTCATGGTACTGCGGCGTGTGGCAACGAGAAGGGCCTCGACAGCAGGTCGAAGGCTGCCCGAAGGGCGTCGCCATCGGGCAGTATGTGGAGGGAATGGCCGTCTCTCCGACCCGCTACGACGCGCTCATCTCCGAGCTGCTGGCTGCCGCGCCCAACCGAGAAGCTCCGCACGACTTCGACGCGTATCTCGAGAAGGTCCGACGCCATGCCTACTCGATCACCGATCGAGGATGTTCAAGAGCTGAAGGACGCGGGCTACTCGGAAGACGAGATCTTCGAGCACACGGTGTCGGCTGCCGTCGCAGCGGGCATCGAGCGGCTGAACGCGGGGCTCGAGACTCTTCGATGAGGCTCGACTGCGTCGACAGCGGTCACGACCCGGCTGAGGCTGGAGTCCTCGACTTCATCCGAACGCAGCGGGAGCGGAGCCGCCCGACGTCCTGAAGACGCTCCACTACCGGCCCGAGCTCTTCGGCCGCCCGTTCTCCGAGGCGCTCGACCTTGCGATGCGCGGCCCGTCGGACTGGAGCTCCCGGCGAGCGGGAGCTCTTCGCCGGCTTCGTCTCCTCGCTCAACCAGTGCCTGTTCTGAACGGGGTCCCACGGCGCGGTCGCGTCGTACGCGCTCGGCGAGGAAGTCTGGGACGCTGTCCAGCGGGACTGGCGAACCGCCCCCATCGACGAGCGGCTACGTGCGACGCTCGGATTTCTCGAGACGCTCACGCTCCGGCCCGGAGAGCTGACACGGGCCGATGCCGAGGCCGTTCTTGCGACCGGCGTGAGCGAGCACGCGCTCGTCGACGCGATCCACGTCGCCGCGCTCTTCAACATGATCGCCCGGCTCGCGGACTCGTTCGGCTGGCATGTCCCTCCTGACGAGGCGTTCCATGCGCGAGCGCAAGCCATGCTCGAGTCCGGCTACGCGCTCATGACGCGCTGAGCAATGCGTGAGCCCTGACGTGCTTACGTTAGAGGAGCTCGGTGCAGCGAGAGAGCGGGCGGCGGCAATGCTTGCGGAAGCGGGCGTCGTGCTGACGTCGGACGAACGCAGCACGATCGAGGTGGCCGACTTCGGCCTCTCGCAGCTCGACGAGATCGGGCTCGAGATCGTCGTCTATGTCAACACCGAGCGCGTCTGCGCAAAGGAGCTCGTGCTCTTCCCGCGTCAGACCTGTCCGGAGCACCTGCATCCGCCCGTGGGCGACTCACTGGGGAAGGAGGAGACGTTCCGGTGCCGCGCCGGGCTCGTCTACCTCTACACCGAGGGCGAGCCCACGCCGAGTCCGGCCTGCCGTCCACCTGCGAGCGGCGGTGACGCGTTCACGGTCTGGCACGAGGTCGCGCTCCGCCCAGGTGAGCAGCACACGATTCCGCCGAACACGCTCCACTGGTTCCTGGGCGGAGCGGAGGGAGCGGTCGTTTCGGAGTTCTCGACGACGAGCACCGACGAGCTCGACGTCTTCACCGACCCGCGGATCGGGCGTGCGACGGTGATTCACGACGGGTGAGTCTCAGGCCGGGAGCTCTGCGAAGAACGGCGTACCGGGACGTGCGTACCGCCGAGCGACCTCGACATCGAGCTCCGCGCCGATTCCCGGGCCGTCGGGTAACGCGACGTAGCCGTCAGCGATGAGCGGCCGGCCAAGCGTCACGAGCTCGTCGAAGAACGGAACCGACGCCGCGTGCCACTCGAGGGCGACGAAGTTCGAAATCGACGCGGGGTGTCTACGTCCTTGAGGACGACTGAATTTGGCCGGTCGATGACGATCGCTCGCGCCGCCGAGCCAGCGTATCGCTGTCAGGATGTCGCTCATGAAGCTCGAACAGGCGCTAGGCGTTGCACAGTTCGTCGTCCGAAACGCCAACGCGCCCGTCTCCGTCTTCGTCGCCGACGACCACGGCGAGCTCGTGGCAGCGGCGGCGATGGACGGAGCCGCCCCTGACACGCGACTGAACGCGCAGCGGAAGGCCTATACGGCGGCGCGGAGCGACGCGACGCTCCACGGCCGACCTCGCTGCGAAGGTGCGCGAGGACGCCGCCGAGCGAGCGAGCTTCGATCCCTTCTTCACGTTCTTCCAGGGCGGGGTTGCCGCGTTCCAGGACGGCCGCCGCGTCGGAGCGGTCGGAGTGAGTGGTCTTCCTGGGCCGGACGACGACGCCCTCGCGAGGCGGCGCGCTCGAAGCCGTCGGTCTCGCCGTCGGCTGACGGCCCGTCGTTCACCATCAAGTAGGGATCAGTCCACGGTCGAGCTCGAGCGGCTCGATCGAGTCGCTGGAGATCCGCCAGCCGGCGAGCTCGCCCGTGCGCACCGTGTAGATGAGGTACGGGCGTGCCGGCCCACAGGCCGATGTTCTCGACGTCGGTGCGCGACGGGCGCGGGGGCGAGGAGAGGTGCGAGTGGAAGACGGCGAGCTCGTAGCCGTCGTCCTCGAGGAACCACGTCTCCGGCGGGCACGTCCAGCTCGAAGCGGTAGGGAGACGCGGCCGCGTTGCGGCCCGGCGACGTAGCGCTCCGCGACGCCGTCCTTGCATGACGACGAGCCCGCACGCCTCGTTCGGCGACTCGGCCTGCGCGTGCTCGGCGAGCTCCTCGCGCACGGCGGCGGGGACTACCACCAGACCGACCGCTCCATCGAGCTCTCGACGTCGGCCGCGTCCCAGAAGTCCGCGGAGAGGTACTTCCAGCCGCCGTCGGCGAGAACGCAGACGACGACGCCCTCGTCGAGCTCGTCCGCGAGCCTGAGCGCGGCATGGATCACCGCTCCCGAGGACACGCCACCGAGCACGCCTTCGCGTTCGAGCAGCAGGCGCAGCCCGGCGACGGCTTCGGCGTTCGTCACGAGCAGCTTCCGGTCGAGCTTCGACACGTCGAGGATCGGCGGCACGTAGCCGTCCTCGAGCGACCGCAGGCCCATGACCTCGTCGCCCGGAAGCGGCTCGGCGGCCGCGATCACCACATCGGGGAACGTCTCGCGCAGCCGCTCGCCGGCCCCCATCAGCGTCCCGCCGGTACCGAGCCCGGCGACGAGGACGTCCACGCGGTCGAGCGCGGCTGCTATCTCGGCGCCGGTGCCGTCGTAGTGCGCACGCGGATTCGCCTCGTTCGCGTACTGGAACGGCATGAAGTAGGTCGAGTCCGCTGCCGCGAGCTCGAGCGCGAGGCGCACGGCGCCGTTCGATCCCTCCTCGCCCGGCGAGTCGACGATCTCCGCGCCGTAGAGCTCGAGCAGGCGACGGCGCTCCGCGGTCACGTTCGAGGGCACGACGCAGGTGAGCTGGTACCCGCGGAGCTTCGCGACGAGCGCGAGCGCGATCCCCGTGTTCCCGCTCGTCGGCTCGAGCAGGCGTCGTCCCGGCTCGAGCTCGCCGGACGACTCGGCGGCCTCGAGCATCGCCTTCGCGATGCGATCCTTGATCGACCCGCTCGGGTTCTGTCCTTCGAGCTTCGCGTAGAGACGGACGCTCGGCTTCGGCGAGAGACGCGGGAGCTCGACGAGCGGCGTCGACCCGACGAGGTCGAGGAGCGACGCCGGAAGCGTCCTAGCTTCCACCCGCCATCGCGGGGAGGAGGATCAGCTGGTCGTCGCCGCGTACCTCGGTGTCGAGGCCGTCGCGCGTGCGCACGTCCTCGCCTCCGACGTAGACGTTCACGAACGGAGCGAGCTCGCCGTCCTGCAGGAGCTGTGCGCCGAGCGGCGGGTAGCGATCGACGAGGTCGTCGATGACCTCGGCCACCGTGTCGCCGTCGGCCTCGAGCTCGCGCGCGCCACCGACCTCGGCGCGCAGCGTCGGCGGGATGCGCACGGCAGCCATCAGAGGTGCACCGGCGCGTTGCAGAACTCGACGTAGTCGACGTACTCGGTGATCGTCGGGCTGTCGCCGCACACCGGGCAGTCGGGGTTCCGGCGAACCGTCACCTCGTCGAGCGTCGTCCAGAGCGCGTCGAAGAGCAGGAGCCGTCCCGCGAGCGAGTCGCCGCGGTCGAGGATCAGCTTCAGCGTCTCGTTGGCCTGGATCGAGCCGATGATCCCGGGCAGGACGCCGAGCACGCCACCCTCCGCGCAGCTCGGAGCGAGCTCCGGCGGCGGCGGTTGCGGGAACAGGCAGCGGTAGCAGGGGCCGACGCCCGGGTGGAAGACGGTGGCCTGTCCTTCGAAGCGGAAGATCGAGCCGTGCACGACGGGGATCCCGCTCCAGACGGACGCGTCGTTCACGAGGTAGCGCGTCGGGAAGTTGTCGGCGCCGTCGACGATGACGTCCCAGCCCTCGGAGAGGATGCGATCGACGTTCTCGGAGGTGAGCCGCTCCTGGAACGGAACGACCTTCACGTCGGGTTCAGCGCCTCGATCGTCCGCTTCGCCGAGAGCACCTTCGGCTCGCCGAGCCGGTCGGTCGAATGGACGATCTGCCGCTGGAGGTTGGACTCGTCGACGACGTCCGCGTCGACGATGCCGAGCGTGCCGACTCCGGCGGCGGCGAGATAGAGCGACGCGGGAGAGCCGAGCCCGCCTGCGCCGACGAGCAGGACGCGCGCGTCGAGGAGGCGCTGCTGTCCCTCCTCGCCGACCTCCGGGATCAACAGGTGCCGGCTGTAGCGCGAGCGCTGCTCCGGCGAGAGGACGCGCGGGATCGTCACCTCGAAGCCGTTGCGCTTCCAGTCGGAGAATCCGCCTGCGAGGTTGACGACGTTCAGGTAGCCGAGCTCCTCCAGCACCTTCGAGGCGAAGACCGAGCGCGAGCCGGCGGAGCAGTAGACGACGAGCGGACGGCTCTTGTCGGGCACGAGCCCTTCGATCCGCTGCTCGAGCCGACCGCGGCCCGTGTAGATCGCGCCGGGGATGTGTCCCTCGTCCCACTCGTCCGGCTCGCGGACGTCGACGAAGAGCAGACCCATCCGACGACTCGAGGCGCTCGTGCGCCTCGATGGTGGAGATCTCGTCGATCTCGCCTCTGACCTGCGCGAGCAGCTCGCGGTACGTCGCCATTACTTTCGGAACTATAGCGTTGGGTGCCTGGCTATCGTCCGGCGGTGTCCCCGCGGCGTCGCATCGTGCTGTTCGTCGCTGCGGTTGCGGCGGCCGCCGTCGCGGTTGTCGCCGGCGTCGTGCTCTCCTCGGACGGCGACTCGGCTGGGACGGCGCAGACCACGACCGCCGGCCCCGCGCGAGGGCCGTCCTCCGCTCTCGTTCGCTCTCGGCTTTCGCACCGATCCCGAGGCGCGCGATCTGACGAAGGCCCAGGCGCTCTACGCGAGCGGTGACACCGCCGCCGCGGCGGCGTCTGTTCGCGACGGCACGACTCGCTGGAGGCGAAGGTCGGCGCCGCGCTCGCCGCGTGGCCCGACGGCTCGCTCGACCGGCTCGAGCAGCTCGCGAAGCTCTACCCGGGCGTCGCAGTCGTGCAGCTTCATCTCGGGCTCGCCCGGTTGTGGGCGAACGAAGGAGATCCGGTGGCCGCGTGGCGCGCGGTGCTCGATGCCGAGCCGGACACGCCCTATGCCGTCGTGGCCGGGAACCTCCTGCATCCCGAGCTTCCGCGGGGCTTCCCGCGTTCATCCCGTCGTTCGGCGCGTCGCCGGCGATCACGAGCCTTCCGCCCGAGCGCCAGCTCGAGGCGCTCAGGCTCGCGGCGAGCCGAGGTGGCGTCCGCGAGAAGCTCCTCTACGGGGTCGGCCTCCAGCGTGTGGGGCGGCCGGTCTCGGCCGCGCGGGTGTTCGACCAGGCAGCGCGGCGCTATCGCCACAACGTCGAGGCGCAGGTGGCCGGCGCCGTCGGGCAGTTCGACAAGGATGCGCCCGAGAGAGCCTTCGGCCGGCTCGGCCCGCTGTCGGGCACGTACCCGAACGAGCCGACCGTGCGCTTCCACCTTGGTGTCCTGCTCCTCTGGACGGGCCGCATCCAGGGCGCGGAGCGGCAGTTCCGCCTCGCTGCTCGCGCGCAGCCGGGATCACCGCTCGCGCGCGAGGCGGATCGCTACCTCGAGACGATCCAAAAAGCGCGCTCGTGAACGCAGCTTTGACGACGGCCGCACCTGTGACTACCGTGTGACGGCCGACGAGGAAGGGGGGCGGTCTGGCCGCTGAAGAAACGCAGGGCGCTACCACTCGAACGCCGATCGAGGAGATCCTCGCGAGCGACGAGGGCCAGCGCCTGCTCGAGAGCGGCTACCGCACCGGCCAGCTCGACGCCGACGAGCTCGCGCTCGCTCTCGACGAGCTCGACCTCGACGCGGCTCAGCTCGACGACTTCTACGCAGCGCTCGAAGAGGCGCAGATCGCGGTCGTCCACGCTGACGCAGTCGACGACAGCGGAGCCCGAAGTCGAGCCGGCGGCCGAGATCACGACCGACGCGCTGCAGCTCTTCCTCAAGGACATCGGCAAGGTGCCGCTCCTCACGGCGGCGCAGGAGGTCGAGCTCGCGAAGCGCATCGAGCGCGGCGAGCACTGCGGCGAAGCAGGCGATGGTCGAGGCGAACCTCCGCCTCGTCGTCTCGATCGCGAAGCGCTATCGCAACCAGGGCCTGCCGTTCCTCGACCTCATCCAGGAGGGGACGATCGGGCTCGTTCGCGCCGCGGAGAAGTTCGACTACCGCAAGGGCTTCAAGTTCTCGACCTATGCGACGTGGTGGATCCGGCAGGCGGTCGCCCGGGCGATCGCGGACAAGGGCAGAACCATCCGCATGCCCGTGCACGTCGTCGAGAAGCTCAACCGGATCATGCGCTCCGAGCGGAAGCTCCGCGCCGAGCTGGGACGCGAGCCGGTGATCGACGAGATCGCGCGCGACGTCGAGATGACGCCGGACGAGGTCGCGCAGATTCGCCGCAGCGCGCAGGTTCCGGTCTCGCTCGAGAAGCCCGTCGGCGACGACGACGAGTCCGAGTTCGGCCATTTCCTTGCAGACGAGACGGCGCCGCTCCCGGACGAGCTGGCCGAGACGACGCTGCAGCGCGAGGCGCTCCGCTCGATCCTCGGCGCCCTCTCGGAGCGCGAGCGTCTCGTGCTCGAGCTGCGCTACGGCCTCGACGGCCAGCAGCCGCGCACGCTCGACGAGGTGGGCCGCGCGTTCAACGTCACGCGCGAGCGGATCCGCCAGATCGAGCACCAGGGCTTGAAGAAGCTCCGTGCCCTCGCCGACGCGCAGCGCGTCCGCGACGTCGCGTAGCGGCCGGTGCTCTACCGGCCCGAGGACTTCGAGCCGCTCACCGACGAGCCCTGGGACGAGGATCGGATCCGCGCCGGCATCCGCGAGATCGTCGACGACACGGATGCCGCGTTTCGCGGGCCGAAGCTCCTGTGGCGTGCGGACGACTGGGATCGGTGGCAGGCGACGAGTCCGCTGAAGACGCTGTATTGCGGAGCGGCGGGCGTCATCTGGGCGCTCGACGACCTGCGGCGACGCGACCACGCCGAGACTCGGCTCGATCTCGCCGCCGTCGCGATGCGCACGCTCGACCGGTACGCGGTGAAGCCCGACTTCATGGCGGGGATTCCGTTGCCCGAGGAGCGCGAGTCCGCACTCCTGACGGGCAAGTCGGGCCTTCTGCTTGCCGCGTTTCGTGTCGCACCGAGCCGGCAGATCGCCGACGAGCTCCACCGGCTCGTGCGGGCGAACGTCGCGAACGAGACGGAGGAGCTCATGTGGGGCTCGCCGGGCACGCTCATCGCCGCGCGTCACATGCTCGACTGGACACAGGAGGTGCGATGGCGCGAAGCGTGGGACGAGAGCGCGGCAGCGCTTCTCGCGCGCCGCGACGCCGACGGCCTGTGGACGCAGAAGCTGTACGGGCACACGGATCGCGTGCTCGGACCCGTGCACGGTCTCGTCGGGAACGTCCTGGCGCTCGGCCGAGGTCTCGACCCGCGTCGGCGAGCCGCTCTTCACCGGAAGTCCAACGCAGTGCTCGCGCGTACAGCCGTCGTCGAGAAGGGCCTCGCCAACTGGCCGCCGTCGATGAGCGAGGCGCTCGTGCACAGGACGGGAATCATCCGCGTCCAGTGGTGCCACGGGGCACCGGGAGTGGTCGCGTCGGCGGCCGACTACCTCGACGAGGAGCTCCTCGTCGCCGGCGCCGAGCTCACGTGGCGCGCCGGGCCGCACGGCGACGAGCGGGGCTCGTCGCTCTGCCACGGGACCGCCGGCAACGGCTACGCGTTCCTCAAGGCGTTCGCGCGGACGGGCGACGAGCGCTGGCTCGAGCGCGCTCGCCGCTTCGCGGTTCACGCCCTGGCGCAGATGCGCCGCGCAGCGGACGAGCCGCGGCCGCGGTCGGTACTCGCTGTGGACGGGCGACCTCGGCGTGGCGCTCTACCTTGCCGATTGCCTCGATGCGCGAACCGCGTACCCGGTGCTCGACGCCTGACTAGACTCGCGGCCGTGCCGACGCCGTCCGACACGCTCCGCGAGCAACTCGCCGAGTTCATCGCCATCCCGTCGGTGAGCGCCGACGCGGCGCACGCGGCGGACATCGTGGCGGCTGCTGAATGGATCGCGGACAAGATCCGCTCCGCCGGGGGATCGGCTGAGCTCGTTCCGTGGGGCGCGAGACCGCTCGTCGTCGGCGAGGTGGCGGCCTCGGAGCGTCCCGAGTCGGCGCCGACGGTGCTCTGCTACGCGCACTTCGACGTTCAGCCGGAGGACCCGCTCGATCTCTGGGAGTCTCCGCCGTTCGAGCTCACGCATCGCGACGGCCGTCTCTACGCGCGCGGGATCGCTGATGACAAGGGGAACATGTTCCTGCTCGTCGAGGCCGTGCGTCAGCTCGCAGCCGCCGGCGAGCTCCCGGTCAACGTCCGCTTCGCGTTCGACGGCGAAGAGGAGATCGGCGGCGACTCGATCGTCGAGTGGGTCGACGCCGATCAGGGACGTGCGGACGCGGCGTTGATCCTCGACGGCGCGATGATCAGGCGCGGCCAGCCGGCGTTCATGGTCGGCGTTCGCGGAATGGTGTATCTGCACCTGCATGTCCGGACGGGCGCGACCGACATGCATTCGGGCATGTTCGGCGCGGCGGCGCTCAACGCGACGCACGCGCTCATGACCGCGCTGAGCGCCGTGACTGCCGCGGCGCCGACGGGCGCCTTCCGCGACGAGCTCCGCGTCAGGAGCGATGCCGCCGACGGCCGAGGAGCTCGAGGCGTGGGCGCAGCTGCCGTCCGGTGCCGAGCAGCTCGCGCAGCAGGGTGCGTCGCCGATCGCGCCAGGCGCGGCCGAGGAGTTCTACGTGCGCACGTTCGCTGACACGTCGCTCGACGTGAACGGAATCGCGGGAGGGTCGCCCGATCTCGTCAAGACCGTCCTCCCGGTCGAGGCGCGCGCGAACGTCTCCATGCGGCTCGCGCCGGGCCAGGACCCGGAGGAGATCCAGGCGACCTTCGAGCGGCTCGTCCGCGAAGCGCTTCCCGACGGGGCAGAGCTCGAGATCACGATCAAGAACAGCGCGCGTCCTGCTCTGACGCCGATGGACTCCGATGCGATCCGGCTCGCCGGCGATGCGTTCGAGCACGTCGTCGGCGCGCGACCGTTTCTCGTGCGCTCCGGCGGCACGCTGCCGATCTACGCGAGCCTTGTCGCTCGCGGGCTGCCGACGATCGCCACGGGATTCGGCATCGAGAGCGAGTGCAACGTGCATGCGCCGAACGAGAACGTCCCCGAAGACGCCATCGAGCTCGGCGTCGAGACGATGCGCGAGGTCTTCGTCCGGCTCGGACAGCTTGGCACC
This sequence comes from uncultured Gaiellaceae bacterium, assembly GCA_963776565.1. Taxonomy (GTDB): domain Bacteria; phylum Actinomycetota; class Thermoleophilia; order Gaiellales; family Gaiellaceae; genus GMQP-bins7. Next base: position 175,892 of record CAVZNF010000004.1, on the reverse strand, counting down.
TAGAGCGCCGTTTTCGAGCCCGCTCGCCGAGGAGCTCGCGGAAGACGTCCTCCAGCGGTTCCTGCGCTACGTCCGCGTGGACACGCAGGCGGCGTATCGGGTCGCCGAGCGGCCGAGCACCGAGAAGCAGCTCGACCTCTCGCGCATGCTGGTCGACGGAGCTCCAAGAGATAGGCCTCTCGGACGCGGAGCTGAACGAGGGCTACTCGGTCTTCGCGACGCTTCCCGGCAACGCCGAGGCGCCGGTCGTCGGGCTCATCGCCCATGTCGACACGACGCCCGACGTGACCGGCGCGGGCGTCTCTCCGATCGTCCACGGGGCCTGGGAGGGAGAGACGATCGTGCTCCCGGGCGATCCGCGGCAGACCCTCGATCCCGAGGTGCTGCCTGCGCTCGCCGCGCGCGTCGGACACGACATCGTCACCAGCGACGGCACGACGCTCCTCGGCGCCGACGACAAGGCGGGGATCGCGGAGATCATGGCCGCGGTCGCCTACCTCGCGCGGGCTGGAGATCGTCAGCGCGCGCCGATCCGCGTCGCGTTCACGGTCGACGAGGAGGTCGGGCGCGGAGCCGAGGACTTCGATCTCGAGGCGTTCGGCGCGGACGTCGCGTACACGCTCGACGGATCGGATCTCGGCGAGCTCGAGATGGAGACGTTCTCGGCCGCTGCGATGCGCGTGACGATCCGCGGGCTGTCGGTCCATCCTGGCTCCGCGAAGGGCAAGCTCGTGAACGCGGTGAAGCTCGCGTCCGAGCTCGTCCTCTCCGTTCCGCAAGGGCGCCTCTCCCCGGAGACGACCGAAGGACGCGAGGGTTACGTCCATCCACATCGCATCTCCGGAAACACGGAGGAGGCGGTCGTCGACTTCATCGCTCGCGATCACGACGACGATCTGCTCGCGTCGCACATGGAGCTTCTCCAGAAGCTCGCGCAGGAGGTCGAGGTGCGCGAGCCGCGGGCGAAAGTGGATATCGAGGTTCGCCACTCCTACCGCAACATGCGACCGTTCATCGAGGCGACGCCCGGCGTGGTCGAGGCCGCGCTCGAGGCCATCCGGCGGGCCGGAGTCGAGCCGCGCCTTGCGATCACCCGCGGCGGGACGGACGGCGCAGTCCTCTCCGCGCAGGGGCTCCCGACGCCGAACCTCTTCACGGGCGGGCAGGAGTACCACTCGGTGCGCGAGTGGGCGAGCGTGCAGGACATGGCTGCTGCAGCCGCCACCATCGTCGAGCTCGCCGGCGTCTGGGCGGAATCGCCGGCGCGCGACGGTCGTTAGCTCCACCGTGGCGCGGCTCGTCGGCATCAACCACGTCGCCGTCCAGGTCGGCGACCTCGACGCGATGATCGAGTTCCTCGGGCGCATCGTCGACGGCCTCGAGCTGCGCGGGCGGAGCGGTGGGATGGCCTTCGTCGACATGGGCGACCAGTTCCTCGCGCTCGAGCGCGCCGCCGAGCCGGTCGCGGCCGGGCACTACGGGCTCGTCGTCGACGACCAGGCCGAGGTCGTGCGTCGTGCCCGAGACGCAGGCGCGCGGCTGATCGGCGATCACGACTTCCTCGATCCGTGGGGGAATCACTGGCAGGTCGTGGACTATCGGGAGGTTCAGTTCACGAAGAGCCCGCGTGTGCTCGAGGGGATGGGACTCGAGGAGCTCGAGAAGTCCGACAAGGCGATCGCCGAGCTGAGAGCGAAAGGGCTCGCCGACTAGGACGTGGCTCGCGCGGTTCTCGTCACGGGAGCGTCGTCGGGGATCGGGCAGGCGTCGGCTCTCCGGCTTGCCGCCTCCGGCTGGCGCGTCTTCGGTGGCGTCCGGAGCGAGGAGGACGCCGAGCGGCTGCGCGAGCACGGCGTCGAGCCGCTCCAGCTCGACGTCACGGACTCCGCGACGATCGCGGCCGCTGCCGAGGTCGTCGGCGGCGAGCTGCACGGCCTCGTCGACAACGCCGGCATCGCGATCGCAGCGCCGCTCGAGCTCGTCCCGCTCGACGAGCTTCGCCGCCAGCTCGAGGTGAACGTCGTCGGGCAGGTCGCCGTGCTGCAGGCGTTCCTTCCGCTGCTTCGGCGCTCGCAGGGACGCGTTGTGCTGATGGGCTCTGTCGGAGGGCGGAGCGCGCTCCCGTTCCTCGGTCCGTACGCGGCGTCGAAGCATGCGCTCGAGGCGATCGCCGATTCGTTGCGCGTCGAGCTCGCACCGTGGGGGATCGGCGTCTCGATCGTCGAGCCGGCGAGCGTGAAGACGGCAATCTGGACGAAGGGAGCCGCGCAGGCAGACGTCATGCGTGCGGGGATCTCGCACGATCGGAACGAGCTCTACGCGGCGCGGATCGAGCGCTTCAGGGCGGTCGCGCTGAAGCGCGGGCCGGGTATCGACCCCGACGTCGTCGCACGGGCCGTCGAGCATGCTCTCACCGCGTCACGTCCGAAGGCGCGCTACCTCGTCGGTCGCGATGCGCACATCCGCGCCTGGATCGAGCGTCTTCCGACGCGGCTCCGCGATCGGCGTGCTCGCGAAAGCCCTGACCGAGTGAGCGCGATCACGACAGCACCCCGGCTGCGAAGCAGCCGGCTTCAGGGATCTATGCGCGATCGAAATCCGCGATTCAGCGGATTTCGATCTTGCGCCTACGTGTCGTGGACGCCGCAGCCGAGCCACTCGTGGCCGAAGCGGCGCATCTCGTGGACGACCGGGAGCAAGGCGCGGCCCTTCGCCGTCAGCGCGTACTCGACGCGCGGCGGTGACTCCGGGTAGCTCTGCCGGGCGACGATCTCCTCCGCCTCGAGCCAGCGCAGCCGCTCGGCGAGCGTGCGAGGGCTGATCCCGGCGCACGAGCGCTCGAGCTCGGTGAACCGGCGAGGGCCCTCGGAGAGGTCGTGGATGATGAGCACCGTCCACTTCGAGCCGACGATCTCGGCGGCGCCGGCGACCGAGCAGGTCGGCGCGGCGTGAACGGGGAGCATCGTGCGAGTGGCCACGAGCTGATTGTAGGTGGCTACTCCCAAGGCGGCGGGTTGTGGACCCAGCGGCCGCCGACCATCGTCGCGACGACCTCGACCGTCTCCAGCTCGTCCGGCGGGCACTCGAGCGGATCGCGTGAGAGGACGACGAGGTCGGCGAGGTAGCCGGGGAGGAGCTTCCCGCGCCGGCGCTCGTCGCGGGACAGCCAGGCCGGGTTGACGATGCTCGCGACCAGCGTCTCTTCGATCGTCAGGCACTGCTCGGGATGCCAGGCCGGCCGCTCGTCGATCGACCGTCGCACGCCGGCGCGGATCCCTGCGAGCGGATCGAGCTCCTCGACCGGGGCGTCCGAGCCGTTCGCGACGAGCGCGCCCGACTCCCACAGCGAGCGGAACGCGTACGCGCCGTCGACCTGCTCGGGCCAGAAGCGCTCGGCGAGGTCGCGATCGGAAGGCGCGTGGCTGAACTGCACCGAGCACGCGACGCCGAGAGCGGCGAAGCGGCCGACATCCTCCGGCGCGAGGCACTGCGCGTGCTCGATGCGATGGCGGAGCCCGAGCGGCGCCCACAGCGTCGCGGGTCGACTCGAACGCGTCGAGCGCCTCTCGGTTCGCCTGGTCGCCGATCGCGTGCACGCCGACGGGCCAGCCCAGGCGCGCGCCCTCGCGGATGACCTCGGCGAGCTCCTCGCCGCTCGTGATCAGCACGCCCGAGCCGTCGAGCATCCACGCGGTCTGCGATCCGAGCGTGCCGTCCATGAACGCCTTCAGGTAGCCGATCCGCAGGAAGTCGTCGCCGATTCCGGAGTGGACTGCCGAGCGCCTCGAGCTCCGGCAGGCGCTCGTACGGAACCGACCCCCAGACGCGAAGCGTCAGCCCGTCACGCTCGGCGACGCGCTGGAAGATCCCCGGCGCGCCCAGCCAGCCGTCCTTGTCGTGGATCGCAACCACGCCGCGGCTGGCGGCGATGCGCAGGCCTTCGCGCGTCGCCTCCACGAACTCGTCCTCGGTCGGCATCGCGACTCGGGCGCGGAACTGCCAGGCCGACTCCTCGCGCAGGATCCCGTTCGGCTGACCCGCCTCGTCGCGCTCGACGACGCCTCCGTCGACCTGCAGGTCGCCCTCTGCGCGTGCGAGTGCCGCCGAGTTGAGCCAGGCCGAGTGGTAGTCCTTCGAGAAGAGAAGCGCGGGTGTCTCTCCGGTGACGGCATCGAGTGCGGCGGCTGTGGGCTGCTCGTCCCACTCGGCCGAGCGCCAGCCGTATCCGCGTATCCAGCTGCCGTGCCGCGGATGCGCGCGCACTCGCTCGAGCGCGTCTGCGAGGCCGGCCACCCCTTCGAGCTTCACCTCGCGCTGCGAGAGCGACCAGGTCGGGAAGTGGACGTGCGAGTCGGTGAAGCCGGGAAGGACGCAGCGGCCGCCGAGATCGACGACGTCCGGGCTGGGCAAGCGCCAGCTCGTGCGTCCCGACGCCGCCCGCCACGTGCGCGCCGGCGATCGCGAGCGCGCGAGTCGTCGGCAGCGACGGATCCATCGTGCGGATGACGCCGTTCTCGAGGATCATGCGCGGCGACTGTAGCGAGGGAAGGGAGCGAAATGGTCGAGCACGTCGCTGTGAACGTGGGGGAGTGGGACCGAGCGAAGCGGTTCTACGAAGAGCTCCTCGGAACGCTCGGATATCGGGTCGTGTACGAGGAGGAGGGCGCTCTCGCCTACTTCGCCGACGACCGCGGGCTCGACTTCGGGATCGGACGCCGCGACCCGATCGGCGGCGCGCACGTGGCCTTCGCCTGCCCGGATCGCAGCTCCGTCGACCGATTCCACGAGGCGGGTCTCGCCGCTGGTGGAACCGACAACGGCGCGCCAGGCATTCGCGCTCAGTACGACGCGAACTACTACGCCGCGTACGTCCTCGACCCCGACGGGAACAACATCGAGGGGGTCTGCCACAAGGCTCCGACCTAGACTCCGACGATGCCCTGGGAGCCGCTGACCGACGAGCAGCTCGAGATCCGCGAGCTCGTCCGCACGCTCGCGCGCGAGCGCATCGCGCCGCGTGCTGCGGAGATCGACGAGTCGCACGAGTTCCCGTGGGACGTCGTCGAGCTCTACCGCGAGCACGGCATCTTCGGGCTCCTCTTCGAGGAGGCTTGCGGCGGAACGGGCACCGGCACGCTCCTGTCGCTGATCGCGATCGAGGAGGTCTCGAAGGTCTGCGCGACGAGCGGGCTCATCCTCGCGGTGCAGGAGCTCGGCTCACTCGGGCTCAAGCTGGCGGGGTCCGACGAGCAGAAGACCCGCTTCCTTCCGAGCCTCGCTTCCGGGGAGGTGCTCGCGGCATATGCGCTCACCGAGGCCGGCTCGGGCTCGGACTCGGCCGCGATGCGGACGACCGCGCGACGCGAGGGCGACGAGTACGTCCTCGACGGCTCGAAGCGCTTCATCACGAACGCGGCGGTGGCGGGCCTCTACACGGTGTTCGCGAAGACGGATCCCGAGGCGGGGCACCCCGGCATCTCGGCTTTCGTCGTCGAGGCCGGGCACGCCCGGCTTCGAGGTCGCCCGCCTCGAGCCGAAGATGGGGATCGCCGGGTCGACGACCGGCGAGCTCACCTTCGACGGCGCGCGCATCCCCGTGGCGAACCGGCTCGGCGAGGAGGGTGAGGGCTTCCGGATCGCGATGCGCATCCTCGACCGCTCGCGACCGGGCGTCGCCGCGCAGGGGCTCGGCATCGCGCAGGGCGCGACCGACTACGCGCTCGAGTACGCCCGCACGCGCGAGACGATGGGGAAGCCCATCGCCGAGCACCAGCTCATCGCGGGCAAGCTCGCCGACATGGAGACGCGCTGCGAAGCGGCGCGTGGGCTCCTCTACCGCTTCGGGCGCATGGTCGACGAGGGCGCCGACGACGCGGAGCTGACGAAGGCCTCCGCGATGGCGAAGCTCTACTGCACGGACACCGCGATGGAGGTCACCACCGAGGCGGTGCAGATCCTCGGCGGCTACGGCTACATCCGCGAGTACCCGGTCGAGCGCATGATGCGCGACGCGAAGATCACGCAGATCTACGAGGGGACGAACGAGATCCAGCGCCTCGTGATCGCGCGCGAGATGCTGAAGGAGTCGCGCGCCTTCCTGCTCGCAGGCGTCGGGTAGCGAGGGCCGGGCCGAAGCCCGGCCCTCCGAGAGAACGTCAGCCGCGTCCGCAGTGGACGAGCGCGTTCAGGCAGTCGTCCACGAGCTTGCGTAGCGCGCCCGGCTTCCACGCGTTCAGGAAGTCCGCGTGTGCCGAGTAGACGCTGCCCGAAGCGAGCGAGAAGCCCTCGCCGCCGCGGCTGGGATAGCGGTAGATCTGCGTGATCTGCGGCACCTCGATCGGGTGCGTCGAGGGGCAGCCGGCCCGCGTCGCGTAGGCCATGTGGCTCTTGTGATCCGGGCTGTCGAGCCTGCGGCCGTCCCAGCACTCCGGGAAGCGGATGTGGAGGCGGAGGAACGAGCCGCGCGTGTCCGGGCAGGTCGGCACCTCGGCCGAGCGGTCGACGCCCGACTCGATGCCGCAGCTCCAGAACGTCACGCCCATTCCCTGCGGTGCCGTCGCCTTCGAATCGCCGGCGATGACGCGCAGGTTGTTCGGGAACGGGCTCACCTCGGCGAGCGTCCCGCGGCGGTAGTAGATGGTTGCGGCGACAGGCAGGATCTCCGTCGTGCCCTGGTAGACGGCCGGCACCCAGTAGGCCGCGGTGTCGTCGGAGCGCATGCAGCTCGTCGATCCGGACCGGAGCGATCCGAAGCTCGAAGATGCGTTGGTCGTACGGTTGCCGACGAACGTGTGCTGATGCGACGCACCAGGCTTGCCCGGGAAGACGATCGGATCGTCCGGCGCCTGGTGCGAGTAGCGGCAGTTCTCGACGAAGTTCACGCCCACGAGGTCCGCGCGCGAGATCCCTGCGCGCTCGTCTCCTGTCTTCGGCTTGCTACCCGCGAGCGCGGTTGGCCCGAGTACGGCGGCGATCGCCAGCACCAGCCCGCCGAGTGCGATCAGTACGACTCCCTTCACTGCGTTCCCTCCCTCTGATCGGGTCACACTCAATCCAGCCACCGATGGGTTCGGGTTGTGAGGGCAGGCTGTTATCGACGCGTAAGCATTTCGTGCGCGTCTCGGCGCCGCAGGGCGATCCCCGTGAGCGCCTCGCGCACGATGCGGTCCGCGACGAGCGCCGTGATGTCGGCCGAGCCGACTCCGGTCGGGATCACCTCGACGACGTCGACCCCGACGATCTCGAGCCGGCTCGCGATCTCGCGGCACGCCCAGAGCAGATCCGTGGACGACATGCCGCCTGGCTCCGGCGTGCCCGTGCCCGGAGCGAACGCGGGATCGAGGACGTCGACGTCCACCGTGAGGAACACAGGCCCGTCGCCGATCGCGGCGACCGCTCGCTCGACGACCTCGCGGATCCCGAGGTCGCGCACGTCGTGCATGAAGTACGCGGTGATGCCGTGCTCGCGTTGCCAGGAGAACTCCGCTTCACCCGGCCAGTAGCCGCGCAACCCGATCTGCGTGTATCGGTGTGCGTCGACGTGGCCGTCGCGGACGAGCCGGTACATGGGCGTGCCGTGGGAGTGCTCCACGCCGAAGACCTCGGTGCCTGTGTCCGTGTGCGTGTCGAAGTGGACGAGGCCGACGGGACCGTGGCGCGTCGCGACAGCGCGCACGTTCGCCTCCGTGATCGAGTGGTCGCCTCCCAGAACGACGGGGATCGTGCCCGCGGCGACGGCCTGCCCGACCGTGCGCTCGATCTGCGCGTGCGTCCTCACGGAATCGGCCGGGACCACTGCGGCGTCGCCGAAGTCGACGACGCGGAGCTCGGCGAGCGCGTCGACCTTCGCCTCGAGATGCGGCCCGGGCGGGCAGCTGGCGGCGCGGATCGCGCGCGGGCCGAAGCGTGTCCCGGGCCGATCGGAGACGAGGTCGTCCGTCGGCGCGCCGATCACCGCGACGTCGACACCTGACAGCTGCGCGGGGTCTTGCGTGTACGGCATGCCGGCATACGTGAGGAGCCCGGCGTAGTCGGGCTTGTCGGGCAGGCCGAGCTCGCGCCAGCGCTCGAGCGGATCGACCATCTAGCCGGTCTTGACGACGGCGTACGTCTTGCGGACGGTCTCCTCGACCTTCCAGACGCCCGACCAGCCGTCCGGGCAGAGCATGACGACGCCCGGGTGGATCGCGGTGACGGCGCCTTCTGAATCGGTGATCGAGCCGCGGCCGGCGACGAAGTGCATCTGCTCGTAGTACCCGTCGCACGAGCCGCGGAACGATCCGGGCGTGACCTCCCAGATCCCGAGCTCGACCCGGCCGTCGTCCGAGATGACGTGCCACGACTCGTACGGCTCGCCCGTCTCGGCGGTCGGGACGGCCCGTCCGGTCGCCAGCTCGGCGCCGAGAACGTCGTCGATGGTCATTGCCACGACCCTATCGCTCAGGCCGGGACGGTGGCACGCGGGTAGCGCCCGCGAACCTCGTCGACGAACGAGGCGAGCCTGTCGGCGATCGCGGCGTCGCGGATCTCGAGCACGTTCTCCGCGTTCCGCTCGCCCGAGCGCGAGAAGTTGAAGCTCCCGACGAACGACGTGTCGTCGGCGACGACGACCTTCGCGTGCATGAAGTCGTGGAGCGACGTCGGCGACCACGGAATCGAGGACTTGCCGCTGAATGACGCGCCCTCGATCACGCGCTGCAGGAGCGGGACCTTCCACTCGCTCACGCCGTTCGTGCGCCACTGGCCGAAGACCTGGTCGACCTGCGTGTCGTCGACGACGCCGGCGACGTCGCACCGCCTCTCGTTCACGACCTCGACGAGCGTTGCGAGGATCGGGCCGGACGTGAGCACCGGCGAGGCGATGCGCACGCGCTCACGCGCCTTGCCGATCTGCTTGGCCACCCGGTGCGACAGGGCTTCACCGTGCTCCGGGCAGAACCACGCGCGGACCTGGGCCGAGCCGACGTCCTCCGGCCGCGGATCGACCTTGCCCGAGTGCGCGACTCGGCCGCTCTCCCACAACTGGCCGAACGCGAGCGCATAGGCGTAGGCGACCTCGTGGGAGTCGACGGTGACGATGACGTTCTCCTGCCGCGACCACGAGTCGTCCGTCCAGTTCGTCGAGCCCGTCCAGACGGCTTCCGCGTCACGGACGACGAACTTGTGGTGCATCAGGTCCGGGATCCCCGCGATCCCGCGCGTCGCGACCGGGAGCGCTTCGATGGCGTCGGGCGCCGTCTCGGGAGGCGGCGGCACCGGGATCGGACCGGGGTGGGCGACGTTGTAGAGCAGGCGTACTGCGACACCGCGTTGCACCGCTGCGAGGAGCGCGGCGAGCACGAGCGCTCCGGCGGCGGTCTCGAAGCGCACGTCGTAGAGCGCGATGTCGAGCGACGTGCGGGCCTGTGAGAGGAACCCGGCGACGCCGCGGGCGATGTCGGCGGGCCTCTGGCCCCCGTCCGTCAGCGTCTCGAGCTCGATCGGGCCTTCGGTGTCCGGAGTCACCCGGTCGCCGAGGAGGCGCGCAGCTCGGCCTTGTGCGCGCGCTTCGCCGCCTGGTACTCGGCGAGCGCCTCCGGCGAGTCGACCGCGCCGAGGCACGGATGGTCGGGCACGAGCTCCTGCGCGGCCTCGACGCCGAACCGCAGCGCCAGCACCGAGCCGAGCCCGGTGATCTTCATCGCGCCGAATCCCGGGAGTGCTCCGATCCGCTTTCGCAGGTCTGCGGCATCGCTCGCTTCGGTCCATACGCGCTCGGCCTCCCCGTCGTACTCGTCGGCGACGACGGCACACAGATCCTGCACGCGCCGCGCCATCGAGCCCGGGAAGCGGTGGATCGCGGGACGCTCGCGAAATGCCGCCTCGAGCTCGGCCGGGTCCATCGACGCGATCCGTTTCGCGTCGAGCCCGCCGATGCGTTCCTCGAGCTTGAGCGGTCCCGCGAACGCGGTCGGAACCGTCACCTGCTGGTCGAGGGCGAACCCGATGAGCAGTGCAAGGGGCTCGCGCGCGAGGAGCGCGTTCGCCTCGTCGGACTCCGTCAGGTAGAGCGCGGACGGCACGGGTCTGAGTGTAGACCGCGCCGTCGCGCTGCCGGCCGCAGCAACATCCGCGCTCGCTCAGGCGATCGTCGCGGCGATCCGTTCGGCGATTGCCGCCGTTGTCAGGTTCGTGTTGGCTCGCGGGATCGTGGGCATGATGGATGCGTCGCCCACGATGAGTGCGTCGATCCCGAGGACGCGACCGTCTGAGTCGACGACCTCGCCCAGCGCGCACGTCCCTGCAGGGTGGAAGTACCCCCTGATCGAGGACCGGACGTAGTCGTCGCGAGCGACTGGCCCCGGCCGTCGCTCGCCCGCCAGGAGCTCGGCCAGAGGATCCGTGGCGGCAAGGCCCCGCGCGAGGTCGAGCCCCTCGAGGACGACGGGGAGGTCGGCCGGGTCCGAGAGGAAGCCGCGCTCGACGTGCGGAGGCTCGGACGGATCGCGGGACCGAAGCATGAGTCGACCGTGCGACGACGGCTTCATGTGGAACACCATGATGTTCGCCTCGTACTCGCCCGGCTCATCGCTTGCGGCGATCCAGGTGACGAGATGCAGGTCCCACGCCTGGGGCGGGCAAGCGCTGCTCGCCGCTTTCACCAGCGCGTGAGGTGCGAAGAGCTCGCCTTCTCGGGTGCGGCGCTCCGTATCGTCTCGCAGCGCGCGCGAGGGCGCCCACGCCGCGTTGACTCCGCAGTGGTCGAGCAGCCGTTCGCCCACCGGAAGGTCGGACGCGACGGGGATGGCGAGCCGGTTCAGCTCCGCCTCCGGCCCGATCCCCGAGCGAAGGAGAATTGCGGGCGAGAAGTACGCCCCGGCCGCGAGCACGACGACGTCGGCCTCGTGGACGTGACCCTCGTCGTCGACGACGCCGACTGCGCGGCCGTCCCGCAGGACGACTCGGTCGACGAGGGTATCCGGTTGCACCGTCAGGTTCGGGCGCGACCGGCAGGCATCGAGGTAGGCGAGCGCCGCGTTCCAGCGCACCCCTTCGACGACGTTCGCAGGAAAGGATCCGGCGCCCACGGGTGTGCTCAGGTCGTCCAGGTCGTCGAGACGCGGGAACCCGAGCGCCTGCGCAGCCTCGACGAAAGCCAAGTGGAACGGGCTGGGCCGATCCGTGTTCGCGGGCGCCGTTCGGAGCGCCGCCCGCGCGCGCTCGAGATACGGGCGGAAGCTCTCGTACGACCAACCCGGACCCCACTCGTCGTAGTCGGCGGACGTTCCCTGAACGACCATGCATGCGTTCACGGACGACGAGCCGCCGAGCACCTTTCCGCCGAGCGTTCGGCCGTCAGCGGCCCCCGGTTCCCAGAGGTGCGTGTTCGCGTCCGTCCGTGCGGAGAGGATCTCGGGCGGCCAGCCGTCAGCGCTCAAAGGCCCGTAGTCCGGCCCGGCCTCGAGCAGGCAGACGCGCCGGTCGGCGTTCTCGCTCAGTCGCGAAGCGAGGACGCACCCGGCTGTGCCGCCACCCACGACGAGGACGTCGAAGCGCACGGGCCGAGGATAGGCGAGGGCGGTACCCTGGCCGGGTGACGGCGCTGGACATCCTTTCGCCGCGGACGAGGACCTGGTTCGAGCGCGCCTTCGCCGAGCCGACACCCGCACAGCTGCTCGGATGGCCGGCGATCGCGAGCGGCGACCACGTGCTCATCCAGGCACCGACGGGCTCGGGCAAGACGCTCGCTGCGTTCCTGGTCGGCATCGACCGCCTCAACGAGACGCCCGGGGACGGCCTGCGCCTGCTCTACGTCTCGCCGCTCAAGGCGCTGAACTACGACATCGAGCGGAACCTGCGAAGCCCGCTCGCCGGGCTCGACTCGAAGCTCTCGGTCGCGGTGCGCACGGGCGACACGCCTGCGGAGGAGCGGCGCCGAATGCTGCGGACCCCTCCCGACATCCTCATCACCACGCCCGAGTCGCTGTTCCTGCTCCTCACCTCGCAGGCACGCGAGACGCTTCGCGGGATCGAGACCGTGATCCTCGACGAGGTGCACGCCGTCGCCGGCACGAAGCGCGGCGCGCATCTGGCGCTGTCGCTCGAGCGACTCGAGCGCCTGGTCGACGCTCCCTTCCAGCGCCTCGGGCTCTCGGCGACGCAGCGGCCGATGGAGGAGATCGGGCGGTTCGTCGCCGGATCGGGCCGTGAGATCCAGCTCGTCGACGTGGGCGTCCGCAAGGAGCTGGACCTCCAGGTCGTCGTTCCGGTCGAGGACATGCGAGAGCTGCCGTCGACGGCCGCGCTCTCGGTCCCGCCGCTCGCGGACGGGGTCGAGATGGGCGTTGGCGTCGAGCGCTCGAGCCGGTCGATCTGGCCCTCGATCTACCCCGCGATCCTCGACCTCGTCAGAGCAGCACCGCTCGACGATCGTCTTCGTGAACAACCGGCGCCTCGCGGAGCGGCTCGCGCTTCGCATCAACGAGCTCGCCGGCGAGGAGCTCGCCCGGGCGCACCACGGCTCGCTCGCGCGCGAGCAGCGGCTCGTCGTCGAGGAGCTGCTGAAGGCCGGCCAGATCCCGTGCCTCGTGGCGACGTCCTCGCTCGAGCTCGGCATCGACATGGGCGCCGTCGACCTCGTGATCCAGGTGGAGAGCCCGAAGTCGGTCGCGCGCGGGCTGCAGCGAGTCGGGCGCGCGGGCCACGATCTGCACTCGGTCTCGAAGGGGCGGATCTTCCCCAAGTTCCGCGCCGACCTCCTCGAGTCGGCGGTCGTCGCGCGCGCCATGCGGGCAGGGGAGATCGAGGAGACGCGGATTCCGCGGAATCCACTCGACGTGCTCGCCCAGCAGATCGTCGCGATCTGCGCCGACGAGGAGGTCTCGGTGGACGAGCTCCACGAGCTCGCGCGGCGCGCCTATCCGTTCTCGGAGCTCTCACGTGCGCAGCTCGAGAACGTCCTCGACATGCTGGCGGGCCGCTATCCGTCAGACGAGTTCGCGGAGCTGCGGCCGCGGATCGTGTGGGATCGGACCGCCGGCACGGTGCGTGGGCGCACCGGCGCGCGGCGCCTCGCGGTCACCAACGCCGGGACGATCCCGGACCGCGGCCTCTTCGGCGTCTTCCTCGTCGACGGAGGCGGGCGCGTGGGCGAGCTCGACGAGGAGATGGTCTACGAGGCGCGCGAGGGCCAGACGTTCGTGCTCGGAGCGTCGACCTGGCGCATCGAGGAGATCACGCGTGACCGCGTTCTCGTCTCGCCTGCTCCCGGCGTGCCCGGCATCGCTCCGTTCTGGAAGGGCGAGGGAGTCGGACGCCCTGCCGAGCTCGGTGAGAGGATCGGGCGCGCGTCGCGCGAGCTCTCCGCGCTCGCCGACGACGCTGCGATCGAGCGCGTCGAGGGCGAGTACGGGCTCGATCCGCTCGCTGCCCGCAACCTCGTCACCTTCCTTCGCGAGCAGGAGGCGGCCACCGGTGTCGTCCCGTCGGACACGACCGTGGTCGTCGAGCGCTTTCGCGACGAGATCGGCGACTGGCGCGTGTGCATCCTCTCGCCGTTCGGCGGGCGCGTGCACGCGCCCTGGGCCATGGCGCTTCGCGCCCGGCTCCGCGACTCGCTCGATCTCGACGTGCAGTCGCTCTGGTCGGACGACGGGATCGCGCTCCACTTCCCGGACGCCGACGTGCCGCCTCCGCTGGCGGACATGCTGCTCGAGCCGGACGAGCTCGAAGATCTCCTCCTCGGCGAGCTTGCGCAGTCTGCGCTGTACGGCGCGCGGTTCCGCGAGAACGCCGCCCGCGCGCTGCTCATCCCCCGGCGCCGTCCGGGCCAGCGCACGCCGCTCTGGCAGCAGCGGCTGAAGTCGCAGAACCTCCTTCAGGTCGCGCGGCGCTATCCGCAGTTCCCGATCGTGCTCGAGACGTACCGGGAGTGCCTGCAGGACGTCTTCGACCTGCCGGCGCTGCGCAGGATCCTGCGCGGGATTCAGACGCGCTCGCTGGCCGTCGTGGAGGTCGAGACGCCGTCGGCGTCGCCGTTCGCCTCGTCGCTCCTCTTCGACTACGTCGCCACCTACATGTACGAGGACGACACGCCGCCGGAGGAACGCCGCGCGCAGGCGCTGTCGCTCGACCGCGACCTCCTCCGCGAGCTCATGGGCATCGAGGAGCTGCGCGAGCTGCTCGACCTCGGCGCGATCGAGCAGGTCGAGTCGTCGCTGCGACCGACGCCGCGCAACGTCGACGAGCTCCACGACCTGCTGCGCCGCGCAGGCCCGCTCGTCGACGGCGAGTACGACCGCGGGTTCGCCGAGACGCTCCTGCGCGAGCGTCGCGCCATTCGCGTGCGGCTCGGCGCAGGCGAGCTTCTCGTCGCGATCGAGGACGCTGCTCTCGTGCGCGACGCGTTCGGAGTCGTCCCACCTGGCGGAGTCCCGCAGGTCTTCCTCGAGCCCGTCGAGGACGCGCTTCGCGCTGTGCTCCGGCGGTACGCAAAGACGCATGGCCCGTTCACGAGCGCGGAAGTCGCGGCGCGGTTCCAGCTCGACGTCGCGGCCGTCGACGTCGAGCTCGTCGCCATCGAGCTCACGGACGCGCTCGTTCGCGGGGAGCTCCGGCCCGGAGGCTCGGAGCGCGAGTGGTGCGATCCCGACGTTCTCCGCCGCATCCGGCGCGCGACGCTCGCCGTGCTGCGACGCGAGGTCGAGCCCGCGGAGCAGGGCGCGTTCGGCCGCTTTCTTCCCGCGTGGCACGGGATCGGACGGCGACAGAGCCTGCGCGAGGCGCTCGTTCCGCTGCAAGGGATGGCTCTGCCCGCGACTCTGTGGGAGAGCGACGTCCTTCCACGCCGTGTTTCCGGCTTCCGCCCGGGCGATCTGGACGTCCTGTGCGCGTCGGGTGAGGTCGTCTGGGTCGGTGCCGGGCTCGATCGCGTCGCGTTGTACTTCCGCGACGACGCGCACCTCCTCGGTCCGCCGAGCGCCGATGCCGCACCGGAAGGCGCCGCGGCGGAGGCCGTTCGCGCCGCGCTGCAGCAGCGATCGCTCTTCTGGGCCGATCTCGTCGAGGCCACCGGTCTCGCTGCGGACGACGTTCTGGCGGCACTCTGGGAGCTCGTCTGGGCGGGCGAGGTGACGAACGACTCCTGGGCTCCATTGCGCGCTGCGAGACGCTACGACGTACCACGACCAGATCGCGCAGGACGGAGATTCGCAAGGACGCGACGCACGTCTCCGTCTCCGACGCAAGGGCGCTGGTCGCTCGCGGCGGCGCTCTTCTCCGGCTCGTCCGATCGGCGAGCGCTCGCGGAGCTCCTGCTCGAGCGGCAGGGGATCGTGACGCGCGACGGCGTGCGCGGAGAAGGCATTCGCGGCGGGTACGGCGCGGTGTACGCCGAGCTCAAGGCGCTCGAGACCCTCGGCGTCTGCCGGCGCGGCTACTTCGTCGAAGGATTGGGTGGAGCGCAGTTCGCCTTGCCGGGAGCGGTGGAGCGACTTCGCGAGCTGCGGGCCTCCGCCGTCCGCGACGGGCCGGAGGTACTCGTGCTCGCTGCGGCCGATCCCGCGCAGCCCTACGGCGCTGCCCTGCCGTGGCCGCGACGCTCAGGCGCTCGCGCCGCGCGCGTGGCCGGGGCGTGGATCGTCCTCCTCGACGGCGAGGCGGCGCTCTTCGTCGAGCGCGGCGGGCGCTCGCTCGTGCCGCTTCGGGATCCGGATCCGGACTGGCTCCGTCCCGCACTTGCGGCGCTCGTAGCGCATGTGAGAGCCGGCGGCGCGAAGCGTCTCGCGGTCGAGCGCTTCGACGGAACTCCCGTGGCGGAGACCGACGTCATGCAGCTCCTCGTCGAGGCCGGGTTTCTCGCCGGGCCGCGCCGAGCCGTGCTTCGTCCGTAACGCAGGAGAGGAGCCGCGGGTCGCGTACCGGGAGGCGTGCCCGTGCGCGCGCCTCAGCTCTACCCGCTCCTTCGTGGATTCGTCCTCGGATCGTTCGTCGTGCTCGGGCGCGAGCTCGAGGAGGGCGCGGAGCTCCCCTTCGCGTTCGAGGAGCACGTCGAGCGGCGCGGCCCGTCGCTGTACGAGCTCCGACCGCTCGTGCGCGCGTTCATCGAGGAACGCGAGCCGATGCTCCGCGGCCGCGAGGACGCGAGGCTCGCAGTCGAGGAGCTCAGGCGCGAGCCGGCGGCGGCGATCTTCGCGAAGGCCCACGCAGGCAAGCGCGCGAGCGAGGACGAGGCGCTCTTCCGCACGATCCTCCTCGGTCTGCTCATCTCGACCGCGGAGGCGTGCGGCGGCTTCGACTGGGACGACGAGGCGTTCGAGAAGGCACACGCCGAGCTCGAGGCGTCTCTGTACGGCGAGCGGCGCCGATACGTCGCCGTCGCACCTCTTACGGGGATCTCGCTCGCAAAGCCCGTCGAGCTCGCCCCAGGTCTTGCCGTTCGTCCGTACGCCGCCAATGAGCTTGCGACGCACTGGCCGGAGTCGCGCGGGCTCCTTCCCCGTGATTTCGGACGTGAGCCCGATCGCATGACGCTCGTCGAGCTCCGGCGTGAGCTCGAGGGTGGCGAGCCGCCTCCTGACGCACCCGCAGAGATCGCCGATGCCGTAAGCGCGCTTCGTCTGACGACCGCTGCAGCCGTGGCCGCAGGCCCGGTGCTCTTCGAGACGCTCGACGGGCGGCCGTTCGGCATCCAGCCCGTGCTTCCGATCGCCGCGACCCAGCCACCCGGTGAGTCGTCACGCCTCGACTCGTTCCGAACGCCGATCGCAGTCGACGTCCTGACCGCTCTCGGAGACGCCGACGGCGACCCCGAGCTTTCCGACGCCCTCGATCGCTGGGAGCTGTCGCTCTTCCAGACCGAGCCGTTCCGCGGCGAGCAGCTCCGCGCCGCGCTCGCGGCGCTCCTGGGTGACACGTGGGCGATGCGCGGCTGCGTCCTCCTCGGCGAGGATCCTCGTGCGCGCGAGGAGCTGTACGGCGAGCTGACCTCACTCGCTGCCGGGCAGCCCGCAACGACGGCGGCCGTGGACGCTGCGCGACGCGCGATCGTCGCGGTGCTGCGCTCACGCGACCGCGATCGTCTCGTGCACGAGCTGGATCGCGAGCTGCTCGGCCTCGATCGGAGCCCGGTACAGCACGCTGTGGCCGTCTAGAGCGAATTCGTCGTTTCGGCGCGAAGCCGTTACCCACGTGCGAACGGGGCAGGGCTACCGTCGACACGTGGACGAGTCGAAGGCGATCCTCGAACGCCTCGAGCGCATCGAGATGCTCGACCGCGAGGGCGCTGCTCCGGCGGAGCTCGTCGACGAGCTCCGGGC
The DNA here is from genome assembly GCA_963776565.1 of uncultured Gaiellaceae bacterium. Taxonomy (GTDB): domain Bacteria; phylum Actinomycetota; class Thermoleophilia; order Gaiellales; family Gaiellaceae; genus GMQP-bins7. The sequence goes on along the minus strand of CAVZNF010000004.1, from coordinate 158,598 downwards.
GCTGCTCGAGGAGGCAGAGGCGTGGTCGCGAGCCGAGGGCGGCGACGCCGGAGCACGCGCCGTCGAGGACCTGCGCGGGGCGCTGGAGCGTGACATGATCGCGATGTGATCTCGCACTGGGACGACGTGCGGACCTGGCGCGGCGAGCGCGGCCACATCGCGGGCACGTGGTCGAGCCTCACCGGGCGCGCGTCGCAGACGGTCGGCCTGAAACGCATCCAGGTCGATCCCGGCATGTGGTCGACGCCGCTCCATCTGGAAGGCGCCGAGGAGGAGATCTTCTACGTGCTCGGCGGCACGGGTGTCTCCGTGCAGTGGGAGGGCGAGGGCGATCCCGTCGGCTACGAGGTGCGGACCGGCGACTGCCTCGTGCATCTGGCGCTCGACAGTGCGCACACTCTCCAGGCCGGGCCTGACGGCCTCGACGTGCTCGCATTCGGGCAGCGAACGTTCGCGAACGGCATCACGTGGCTGCCGCGCGCGGGTGTGGCATGGCTCGGCGAGACGTGGGCGCCTGTCGGCGCCGAGGAGGATCACCCGTGGACGCGCGAGGCCGCCGCCGGGCCACCGCCGGTGGGCGAGCTTCAGCCGCGCCCGTCGACGATCGCGAACGTCGCCGACGTCGAGGTGTTCGAGCGGGTCATGACGACGATCGGCCGGCGTATCCGCATGCTGGGCGAGGCCGTCGGCTCGCAGCGGACCGGTCTCCGATACTGCGAGGTGCTTCCCGGGATGCTCAGCATGCCGCCGCACTGCCACTCGCTCGAGGAGGAGATCTTCGTCGTGCTCGAGGGCGACGGGCACCTGCTGCTCTGGGAGGAAGACGGCGTCGAGGAGCACGAGGTGCGTGCCGGTTCGGTGGTGGTGAGGCCTCCGAGTACGGGTGTCTCGCACGCGTTCCGAGGCGGCGAGCAAGGCATGACCCTGCTCATGTACGGGACCCGCGAGCCCGGCGAGGTCTGCTACTACCCTCGCTCCGGCAAGGTCTACTTCGCCGGGCTCGGGCTGATCACGCGCGTCGGCGAGCAGCTCGACTACTGGGAGGGCGAGAGCTGACAGGCGGCGGTGTTTGAAGGAATTGCCTCGCGACGCGTGAAAGTGACGCAGTCATGGCTCTGTCACGCCTGCTTCCGCGCCTCCAGCCGCGGCCCGAGCCGGTCTCGGAGCCGGTCGAGGACGAGCAGCCTGCCGACGTCGACGAGTCGCCGCGCCTCCAGGCGGTTCCCGCTCCCATCCCGGCGCCTGTCCTCACCCCGGCCCCCAGTCCGGACGGCGCGCTGATGGCGAGCGTCATCGCGCTCGCGAACCAGAAGGGCGGCGTCGCGAAGACGACGACGACGCTCAACCTCGGCGTCGCGCTGCACGAGCAGGGGAAGCGCGTGCTCATCATCGACCTCGACCCTCAGGGGAACCTCACGATGAGCCAGGGCATGAATCCGGACGCGATCGAGCGCTCGATGTTCGACGTGCTCGTCCACCGGGTGCCGATCTCCGACGTCATCAAGTCCATCGAGGTCGACATCGCGGTGGCCTCGATCGATCTCGCCGGCGCCGAGCTGGCGCTGTCGGCGCTCATCGGTCGCGAGCGCGCGCTCGACAAGGCGCTCGTCGAGGTGCGCGACCGCTACGACTACATCCTCATCGACACGCCTCCCTCGCTCGGCCTGCTGACGATCAACGCGTTCGTCGCAGCCGACGGAGTGATCGTCCCGGTTCAGTGCGAGTACCTGTCGCTCCGCGGGCTCGTCCAGCTCGAGAACACGCTGGCGATGGTGCGCGAGAACCTCAACCCGCGCGTGCACGTGCAAGGCATCGTTCCGACCATGTACGACGGCCGCACGCTGCACGCCCGCGAGGCGATCGAGATCCTCGAGGAGCACTTCGGCGACCTCATCTACGACACGCGGATCCGCAAGACCGTGCGTTACGCGGAGGCGCCGGTGAAGGGCAGCTCCGTGCTCAAGTACGACCCGTCCGGCCCGGCCGCGCAGGCCTACCGCGATCTCGCGAAGGAGGTGCTCGATGGCGCGCAAGCGCGCGACGATGCGTGAGGGCCCGCTCGCCGAGCTCTTCCGCAAGACCGAGGCCGCGCAGCGTGCGCAGGAGGGCGCTCCCGAGAGCGAGGCGCCTGCGGTCGACCCCAGGGCAGAAGCCGCGCTCGACGAGACCGTCGAGCACGTCCCCGACTTCGCGAAGGAGCCCGAGCCGGAGCTCGCAGCCGAGCCGCCGGTCACGGCCGCGGCTTCCGTGGCCGCCCCGGCCGACGAGGTGACGGACGAGGTCGCCGCCTCGCGCGCGGCGGCTCGCTACTTCCAGACGATGCTCGAGCCGGCGCCGCGGCTCCATCGCGTGCCGCCGCCGAAGGGCGCCGCGTACATCGCCGCCATCCGCGTCGTCGGAGTCGGCGGAGCCGGGCTCAACGCGATCCACCGCATGATGGACGCCGGGATCGCGCAGGTCGACTTCGTCGCCGTCAACACCGACCGCCAGGCGCTCGCGATCTCGGACGCGCCGACGAAGATCGCGATCGGCGAGGGGCTCACGCACGGCCTCGGCTCGGGCGCCGACCCTGGCGTCGGGCGCGCGGCCGCCGAGGAGGCACTGGACCAACTCAAGGCGGCGCTGCGCGGGTCGGACATGGTCTTCGTCACCGCGGGCGAGGGAGGCGGCACGGGCACCGGCGCCGCACCGGTCGTGGCGCGCATCGCGCGCGAGCTCGGAGCCCTCACGGTCGGGATCGTCACCACGCCGTTCCGGTTCGAGGGAACGCGCCGGAGATCCGCGGCCGAGAGCGGCGTCGACGAGCTGCGCGCCGCGTGCGACACCGTCATCGTCATCCCCAACGACCGACTCCTCGAGGTGCTCGACCGCTCGACGTCGATGGTCGACGCGTTCAAGATCGCGGATGACGTGCTGCGCCAGGGCGTCCAGGGGATCTGTGACCTGATCACGACCCCTGGCCTCATCAACCTCGACTTCGCCGACGTCCGCACGGTCATGCAGGACGCCGGCTCCGCGCTCATGGGAATCGGCTACGCGACCGGACAGAACCGCGCGCGAGAGGCTGCGGAGCGCGCGCTCGGCTCGCCGCTCATCGACGCGGAGATCGTCCGCGCGCGCGGCATCCTGCTCTCGATCTCGGGCGGCGACGATCTCTCGCTCGTCGAGGTGAACGAGGCGGCCGAAGTCGTGCGCCAGACGGCGACGGACGAGACGAACATCATCTTCGGCGCGACCGTCGATCCGCGGCTCACCGGCCAGGTGTGGGTCACGGTCGTCGCGACGGGCCTCGGCGGCATGAAGCGTCGGGCCGGTCGGCCGGAGTTCGAGATGACGTCGGAGCCGAGCCGCGCCGCGGATCCCGAGCTGCCGTCGTTCCTCAACGCCGGCTAGCCGCTTCCCGGGCATCGAGCCGCAGTACCCTCCTCCGATGCGAGGCGCCATCGCAGCCGGTCATCCGCTGACGGCCGAGGCCGGCGCGCGCATCCTGCGCGGGGGCGGGAACGCCGTCGATGCCCTGCTCGGCGCTGCATTCACGGCTTTCGTCACGGAAGGCCCGCTGACAGGCCCGACCGGAGGCGGCTTCGCGCTCGTCCACGAGCCGAGCGGCTCCACCACGATGCTCGACTGCTTCTTCGGCGTCCCGACAACGAGGCTCGGGGAGATGGAGGAGCTCGTCATCGACTTCGGCGATGCCGGCACGCAGGTGTTCCACGTCGGCGACGGCTCCGTCGCGGTGCCGGGCCTCCTGGCGGGCCTCGAGGAGATCCACGGCCGCTTCGCGACCCGCGCCTGGGCGGACCTCGTCGAGCCGTCGGTTCGCCTCGCCGAGAGGGGCTTCGAGCGCGACGAGCAGCGCGAGACGCTGCACCTGATCCTGGAGGGGATCCTCCAGCGCGACGACGGTGGGAGGCGCATCTACGGCGATCCTGCGCGTGTTCACACGCGGTATTCCTGCGAGACGCTCGAAGCCGTCCGTGATGACGGCGCGGCGATGGTGGCTGGTCTCATCCCCGAGTACGCGGACGACCTTCGCGCGTACCGGGTGCTCGAGATGTCGCCGCTCGAGCTGTGCGCCCGCGGGCGAGCCATCCGATCCACGCCGTCGCAGGGGGGCGGAGTCGTGCAACGCATCCTCGAGCTCCTGTCCGGACACACGGAGGAGCCGCCGCTCGAGAGCGAGGCTCGAGCCGTCGCCGACGCGTACGGCCCGCTCGGCTCGGGGCCGCTGCCCGGCACGACGCATATCTCCGTCGTCGACGCCGACGGCCTTGCAGCGGGGCTGTCCTCGACGCTCGGGTCCGGCTCGGGCGTCTTCCGCGGCGGAACGCAGCTGAACAACATGCTCGGCGAGCTCGACGTCATCGGCCCTGACGAGAAGGAGCCTGGAGACCGGCTCGCCAGCATGATGACCCCGACGCTGGTCCTCGAGTCGGGCCGGCCGCAGCTCGTGATCGGCAGCGCGGGCTCCGTGCGGCTGGCGGGAGCCATCGCCCAGGTGACGTGGCGGTTCCTGCTGGGAATGCATGTCGCCGATGCGATTCGCGCGCCGAGGCTGCACGTCGAGGGGACGACGCTCCATCTCGAGGGCGGCTGGGCCGAGGACGACGTGGCGGCGCTTCCGGCGTCGTGGGACGTCAACCGCTGGGGCGACCTGAACCTCTTCTTCGGGGGCGTGCAGGCGGTGGAGTGGACGACCGCAGGCGGGTTCGAGGCCGCGGGTGATCCACGCCGCGGGGGAGTCGGGATCGTGGTTCCGTGACGAGTGTCAGGCCGGCGACACTGCACGACGCCAACGCCCTCGTCGATCTCGCCGAGAGCGTCGGTCGAGAGGAAGGGCGCTGGATTCTCGGCACCGGGCCGTGGCGGTCCGCGTCGGACGAGCGCCGCTACCTCCGGAGCATCCAGCGCTACCCCGACGCGGCCGTCTTCGTCGCCGAGGACGGTGAGCGCATCGTCGGTCGGCTGTCACTGTCCCGCGATCCACACCCGGCGAGTCGACACGTGGCCGACCTGGGTCTCATGGTCGCCGCGAGCCATCGCCGCCAGGGCGTGGGGACGGCGCTCCTCGACGTCGCGGTCGGCTGGTCGCGCGAGTCGGGTGTCCGCAAGCTCGAGCTCCACGTCTTCCCGTGGAACGAGCCTGCGCTCGCGCTCTACGGCTCGTTCGGCTTCGAGCGCGAGGGCTATCGAAAGCGCCACTACGAGCGCGGAGACGAGCTCGTCGACGCCATCCTGATGGCGTACTTCCTGGAGGATGCGTCAGACGGCTGAGCGGCGCCGTGGCCGCTCGGACACCGCGAGCACGGTAAGAGCCCTGTAGACCATCAGCGCGCGCGCCCAGGAGCCGTGCCGGCCGAGCGTGAGGAGAAGAGTGTCGAGTGGCCGCAGCATGATCGTGTGTCTACGGGTCCGCCGTGCGTAACGGGACCACCCGCGCTCCTCCGGCCATCGCCTGCTGGGTGTCCTCGGAGTTCGGGGCGTCGCCGGCCCAGACGTCCTGAGAGCGCTCCAGCTCCGCGGCGACGTTCTCCATCGCCTGCAGGCTGTCCCGAAGCCCCGCGAGAAGGTCGTCGGAGTCGTCCTTGTGCTCGTCCTCGAGGGGCGACTCGGGCGCGTCGAGAGTCTCATCGTCGCGCGGCCGTGGCGGAGCGACATCGTCGAGGCGCGCCTCCAGCGACCTCAGCGCGACGGGCCAGAGGGTCTTCGCCCGCTTGATCTCGACGGCCACCGCCTCGACGCGCCCGTCGAGCCCGTCGATGCGCTCGGCGAGCCCGGTGAGGAGGTCGTCGACGTGAGTGGCCTCGAGCCGATCGACCCGATTCGCCAGAGCGGTGGCGCCCGCCGACGTCGTGTCGAGCCGCCGGGTGAGCGCGGCCAGCGCGTCCGGATCCGTGTCCGGGAACGCACCGAGCGCCTCGCGGAGGTCGTCGACGATCGTCTCGATGCGCGAGCTGGACTCCATGAAGTGCCGGTGCAGTGCTGCGAGCTCGTGCTCCTTGTCCGAGAGGCTCGCGGTCGCGGACTCCACGCCCGTCGCGAGCTCCTCGACACGCTGGGAAAGGGCGGCGAGCGCCTCGTCCGTTTCCGTCAGGCGGTCGTCGAGCGCCTCCTGCGTCACTCCTGCCCGTAGCCCGTCGAGAGACTCGACCCGTGTTCGGAGCATCGTGAGCATCGCCCGCAGCTCGTCCGCCGGAGGACCTTGTCGCTCTGCCAGCTGCGACTTCAGCGACTCGAGCTCCGCGGCCTGCCCGTCGAGGCGCAGCTTCGTGCCGGTGGCCGTGGACGCGAGCTCGTCGAGCTGCCGCTTGATGCCAAGGTCGGCCGTCGGCGTTGCGCCGACCGGCGTGCCGTCGTGCGTCTCGAGTCGTTTCCTGATCGTTGCGAGCTCGCCGTCGCGACCTGCAAGTCCGGCGGCCGTCGTCGACACGGTCGTCGAGAGCGTCTCGAGCCGCTGGCCGAGGAGCCCGACCTTCGCGGTGAGCTCGTCGATCTGCTTGGAGCCTCCCTGCGTCGAGCGCTCGGACGAGAGAGCGGCGACGGTCTCCCTGAGCTGGTGGAGCTCGCGCGGGTCACCTGCGGCCGGCGCTTGTGGACGAGCGGCGAGCGCCTGGATCTGCTCGTCGCGGAGCTGGAGCTCGCGACGCAGGCTCGCGATCTCGCCGTCCTTCTTCGCCATCGCAGACGCGGTGGTCGCAACGGTCGCGGCCAACGTGTCGACGCGCTCGCTGAGCACGTCGAGGCGGGCCACGAATCGCGCCTCGTGTTTCGAGTCGCTCTTAGAGGACGGCAGCACGACTCGTCGCGTGTTCCGTCGACGCGGGCACCGCTGGGTGCAGGGGACCTGCGGGCATCCTCATCTCGCGTATCGGTGCGGCGAGCGCGTCTCTCGCTCACTCGTTCGAGTGGGCGCGATTCAGAGCCCGCGGCGCCAGTCGAGTACGACGAGCCGTTGCTCGAGCGTCTGCGGGCAGCCGAGCCCTCGTGCGTCGGCGATGCGCTGGAGCGCATCGTTCGGGTCGGCCCCGTGGCGGACGAGCCAGCTGCCCACGACGACGCCCGTCCGACCGCATCCGGCCCAGCAGTGAACGTAGACGATCCCGCCCGCGTCGAGCTCGGCGTCGATCTCGTCGAGCGTCGCCACGAGGCCGTCACGGGTCGGGACCGAGAAGTCCCTGATCGGGAGGTTGAGGTACCGAGCCGGCGGCACGACGAGCGACGCGTACGGCTCGAGCTCGCCCGACTGCGTCAGATCGAGGAAGAGGGTCACGCCCGCGCCCACGAGGTTCCGCACCTCGAGCGGCGCGTTCTCCGATCCCCACGCGCACGGATGCCGGCCCGCGATCAGGCGCCCTTGTTCGATGACGGTCGGCGGACGCACGACTGCGCAGTCTGCCGACGCGCCGCTACCCCGTCCGGGGGGACCGTCTCACACGACGCTCGGCCCGTGCCGATAGGCGTCGCATGGCACCACTGGACACCTCGGCGACTGAGCTCCGCGACACGGCGCTCACACTTGCGACCGAGCTCGGAGTGGACCCCGCTTCGTGGTACGTCCGCGTGCTGGAAGAGGGTCGGCGTGAAGGCGTCGAGCCCGATCTCGGAGCCCTCGTGAGGGCCTACTGGGAGCTGCAGCGGGTCACCGGAAGAGTCGATCTGCGCGACACCTGGCGCTCGCTCGCGGACCAGCTCTGGTCCCCGGAAGCCGCCTGACCTACCGCTCTGGGGCCGGTCGGACCCCGTCGGACCGGGACAGTACGATGGCCCTCCCGTGGGTCGAGCCGCTCCGAACTTCGTCCATCTGCACGTTCACTCGGAGTACTCGATCCTCGACGGAGCGTGTCGCATTCCGGCGCTCGTGGAGAAGGCTGCTCGTCTCGAGATGCCCGCCGTCTCGCTCACCGACCACGGCTCCCTCGCGGGTGCTGTCGAGCTCTACCGCGAGGCGCGAAACACCGGTGTGAAGCCCATCATCGGCTGCGAGGTGTACGTGGCGGACGATCGCCGAGTGCAGACCAAGGGCTACGCGCATCTCACGCTCCTCGCCGAGTCCAACGAGGGCTACGCCAACCTCATCAAGCTCTCCTCGCTCGGCTACCTCGAGGGCTACTACTACAAGCCACGCGTCGACTGGGAGCTCCTCGAGCGACATGCGAGCGGGATCGTGGCGCTCTCGGGCTGTCTGTCGGGGCGTGTGTCGCGGGCGCTCTCGGAGGGCAGGCCGAAGGACGCGCACACGGATCTCGACCGCCTCGTCCAGATCTTCGGACGCGACTCGACGTACGTCGAGCTGCAGAACGCCGGTCTCGCCGAGCAGCAGCAGATCAACCCCGGCCTCATCGCGCTCGCGGAGGAGACCGGCCTTCCGCTCGTAGCGACCGGTGACGTCCATTACCTGGACGCCGAGGACGCGTTCGCGCACGAGGCGCTCCTCTGCATCCAGTCGGGCGACACGCTGAAGAACCCGGCGCACTGGAAATTCGACACGAACGAGTTCTTCTTCAAGACCCCGGAGGAGATGGCAGGCGACTTCCCCGGCCTCGAGGAGGCCATGGCGCGGACGCTGGAGATCGCGGAGCGCTGCTCGGTCGAGATCGAGCTCGGGCGGATCCTGCTGCCGACCTTCCCGGTCCCCGAGGGGCGCGACTCGTTCGACTACCTCGTCCAGCTCTGCGAGCAAGGGCTCGTCAAGCGCTACGGGAAGGCCACGCCGGAGCTGACGGAACGTCTTCGCTTCGAGCTCAAGACGATCAAGGAGATGGGCTTCGCCGACTACTTCCTGATCGTCTGGGACTTCATCCACTTCGCGAAGCAGAACGGGGTCAGCGTCGGGCCGGGCCGCGGATCGGCCGCGGGCTCGATCGCCGCGTACTGCCTCGAGATCACGGACGTCGACCCGATGCGCTACGGCCTGCTCTTCGAGCGCTTCCTGAACCCCGCGCGCAAGGACCTGCCGGACATGGACATCGACTTCTCGGTCGCCGGCCGCGACCGCGTCATCAACTACGTCGCCGAGAAATACGGGCGCGATCGCGTGGCGCAGATCATCACCTTCTCGACGATGGCGGCGCGGGCCGCCATTCGTGACGCCGGGCGCGTCCTCGACATCCCGTACGGCGTCGTCGACCGCATCGCGAAGCTCGTGCCGGAAGGCCCGGGGCAGACGCTCGAGGCGGCGCTCAAGCCCGGTGCGGAGCTGCGCCAGGCCGTCGACTCCGACCCCGTTGCGAAGGAGATCATCGACCTTGCCCGGCCGCTCGAGGGGCTGACGCGCGCCGACTCGATCCACGCTGCGGGCGTCGTCATCGGCGCGCAGCCGCTCATCGAGGTCGTCCCCCTGCAGCAGAAGGGCGCCGACTCGGAGATGGTGACGCAGGTCGGCATGCACGACGTCGTCGACCTCGGGCTCCTGAAGATGGACTTTCTCGGGCTGCGAAACCTCGACGTCATCGACAAGGCGGTCGACCTCATCGGCGGAGTCGACATCGGCACGCTCCCGCTCGACGACGCGAAGAGCTACGCCATGCTCGCCCGCGGCGACTCGATAGGCGTGTTCCAGTTCGAGTCGTCGGGGATGCGCGAAGCGCTCCGCCAGGTGAAGCCGACCGAGTTCGAGGACCTGATCGCGCTCGTGGCTCTCTACCGCCCAGGGCCGATGGGCTACATCCCGATGTACGCCGCACGGAAGAACGGGCGCGAGCAGGTCTCGTACGCTGATCCTCGGCTCGAGGCGATCACCGGCCAGACGTACGCGATCTGCATCTACCAGGAGCAGTACATGCAGATCGCGAAGGAGCTCGCCGGCTTCTCACCCGCCGAGGCGGAGACGCTGCGCAAGGCGATCGGCAAGAAGATCCACGAGCTCATGGCGTCCCTCAAGGACAAGTTCCTCGAGGGCTGTGCGACGAACACCGTCACGCCGGCGGTTGCGCAGCAGCTCTGGAAGGACATGGAGTCCTCCCAGGACTACTCGTTCAACAAGGCCCACGCTGCCTGCTACGCGCTCATCGCCTACCGCACGGCCTGGCTCAAGGCGAACCATCCGAAGGAGTACATGGCCGCGCTCATCTCGTCGGTCATGAACACGAAGGACCGCGTCCCGTTCTACGTCAACGCGTGCCGGGAGATGGACATCGAGGTGCTTCCACCCGACGTGAACTCGTCGCAGCAGGACTTCGCGGTCGTCAGCGGCGTGATCCACTTCGGCCTGAACGCCGTCAAGAACGTCGGGGAGGCAGCCGCCGACGCGATCGTGCGCGTGCGTGCGCAGGGAGGGCCGTTCGAGTCGATCTGGGAGCTGACCGAGCGAGTCGACCCGCAGGCGCTGAACAAGCGCGCGCTCGAGTCGCTCGTGAAGTGCGGAGCCCTCGACTCGACCGGGTCTACGAGGATGGGAATGCTCGCAGCGCTCGACGCGGCTCTCGGGCACGGCAACCGAGTCTCGGCCGACCGTCTCGCCGGCCAGGCCTCGATCTTCGACGGCGGCTTCGGCGAGGCCGAGGAGGCCGTCGAGGTCCAGCATCCGCCGATCGCGATCACCGAGTTCGACGAACGCGAGCTCCTGCGCCTCGAGAAGGAGACGCTCGGCCTCTATGTCTCCGAGCATCCGCTCGAGCGCGTGCGAGCCGAGCTGCGGCGCAAGACGGACTGCGCGCTCACCGATCTCGAACGAAGACGTGACGGCGAGTTCGTGACCGTCGGTGGCATCGTCTCCGGCCTCAAGCAGGTGACGACGAAGCGCGGCGAGCCGATGGTGTTCGTCACGCTCGACGATCCGACCGGAAGCGCCGAGGTCGTCGTGTTCAACTCGACGTACGCCGCCGCCCGCGAGCTGCTCGAGGCGGACCGCATCCTCGTGGTCAAGGGCCGCGTCGACCACAAGCAGGCCGGCGAGACCAAGCTCGTGGCGAGCGAGGTCAGCGCGTTCGAGGCGGCGGTCGTCCGGCGCGAGGTTCGACTACGGATCGACGCGCGGCAGGCACCTGCGGGGCTCATCCGGGAGCTCGCGACGCTCGTCTCCGACTACCCCGGCGACGCCCCTGTCTACGTCGCACTCGAGACGTCGCTCGGCGAGCGGACGCTCGCGCTCGGCCCCGAGTACCGCGTCAAGCCGGAAGCGGACTTCTTCGCCGAGGTGCGAGCGCTGCTCGGCGAGGCGTCGATCGCCTGATCGCTGCGGTGACGCTCGTCGGGCGGCCGGCGCGTCTAGCTGCGGGCGTCGCTGGCGAGCCGGTCGCCCACGCACGCGAGCACTTTCAGAGCGATCGACGGCATCGTCTCGACGACCTCACGGAAGCGACGGTCGGTGATGACGAGGACGTCGACGGGCGACGTCGCCGTCACCGTCGCCGTGCGCGGGCTGTCCGTCAGGAGGGCGATCTCGCCGAACCAGTCTCCGGAACCGAGGTCCGCGATCTTCTTGCCCTTCTTCGACACTCGTGCATTGCCTGCGATGAGCACGAAGAACTCGCGGCCGGAGCGCCCCTCGCGCGTCAGCACCGTTCCCTCGCGCAGGTCGATCTCGTCGGCGATCCTCGCGAGCTGGCGCAGCTCGGTCTTCGAGCATCCCGCGAACAGCGGAACCTTCTTCAGCAGCTCGACCTTCGCGTCACGGCGTAGCGCCACGTCGCCATCCTAATACGCTTGGCGGGCCACGCATGGCCTCCGTGGACAGTTGACATGTCAGGGTCTATGCTGTTGCCCCTTCTGCGGATTGGACACGAGAGGGGACTGGGAATGAAGGCTCGCCGAACTGGCTTTGCGCCGATCGCCGCTGTACTGACACTGGGGACGATTGCGTTTTTGCGTCGCCGTGGGAACGGCCCCCGCCGGTAACCGTGATCCGAGTCCGACTCTCTTCGCCTTCCCAGGCCCGGACGAGATCAACTACGGCGAGAATGTCGGCTACACCGCGACGCTCGAAAACAAGCAGAGCAGCACGTTCACGCACGTGATCTACCACCACAAGGTTCCGACGACGACGTCTCGGCGGCGTGCCCGTGGCCGCAGACCTGGTCTATGCGAGCTGCGAGCCGGCCCGCCCCACGACAACTGGGACGACTTCGCTCCCAACGAGTTTTATGCATGCCCGGAGCGGACGATCAACGCGGGTGGTAGCGCGAGCGTGCTCACGGTGTGGCGATCGCCAGGGACTCCGATCAAGGGCGACGGCGTGACCTGCGACTCGCTGCAGACGCCACCAAACCCGGCGGTCAACGACTGCAAGCTCACGAGCAGCGCGTACTGGACCCTGAAGGAGGGAACCGGCAAGCCAGGGTCGGCCGGTCCGGACACGTTCCCGAAGGACTTGGGTGTTGGTAATCAGAAGGTGACGGGGCTCCTCGGCGCGGCACCGGACCTGAAGAGGCTCGCGGCTACGTCCTCGACTCGTGCAGCACGGGAACGTCGCTCGCGACGAGCGAGGTCGTGTCCGTCGGGCCCGGCAACCGTCTCCTGAGCCGCGTCTGCGCAACGTCCACCCCCGGCTCCTCGACCTTCCCGCTCACGCCGGGCCTCATCGTCAAGATCGACGAGTACAACCCCACGCTGAAAGGCTTCCCGTGGGCCTTCGTCTGCATTCCCGCTCCTCCCAGCCCGACCTATCCGTCCAACGCGTGCCCTGCGACACTTGGCGGGACGGGCTATCAGCCGTGGAAGTTCCCGGACGATGACCCGGACACGTCGGCCGACGAACGAGGTCGCTTCGACTTCACCATCGACAACACCACGCTGCCGAACGGCGACAAGGTCGACAAGGTCCTCCACGACGGCAGCGACGTGACGGGCGACTGCACGATCTCGATCGACAACCAGCTGAAGGTCACGTACGTCACGTGCCACGCGACGTTCAACGGCCGCTGGGACTTTAGTTAGACATGCACTGACGCGAGGAGGCTCTGGACCTCGCGAGCCATGGCGGAGCTCCCCTTCGTCTCGGCGAGCGCCAGAGCCTCCCGCAACTCCTCGTTCGCGTCGCGCCCCGCGAGGCGGCGCACCTCCGCGAGATCGAGGAGCGCGCTGTAGCGATAGAGAAGTGCGTCCGTAGGCCCGAGGATCTCGAGGGCCTCGCGCGCGAGCGCCTCCGCCTCGTCGACTGCGCCCGCGCGGGCGAGCATCTTCGCCTGGACGCAGCGCCACAGAGCCTGCGTGTCGACGTCGTCCTCGGTCGCGAGCTCGCGGGCGAGTTGACCCAGCGCTTCCACTTCGTCGTGGCGGTCGAGGAGATACAGCGTCTGAGCCAGGAGGCCGGCGACTGTCGAAAGGACGTACTTCTCGCCGGCCTCCACCAGAATCGTGTATCCGCGCCGTAGCTCCCGCTCGGCTGCCGGCACGTCTCCAGCGAGCATTTCCACCCGCCACGACTCGATCGTGGCCGACGCAACCTCGACGTCGAGCCCGAGCTCCTCGAGCAACGAGCGAGCGCGTAGCGCCGATTCGCGAGCCCGTTCGAGCTCGCCCTGCATCGCCAGGAGCCCCGCGAGGAGCGCGAGCAGCCTTCCCTCCGAGTGGCGGTCTCCCGCGACGTTCTCGACCATCTGCTTACAGCGCTCGATCGCCTCGGCGACGGGAGTCGGCCCGAAGGACGCGGCGGCGGCGTATGCGGTTGCGGAGCGGGTCTCCTGGCGGCGGTCTGCGGCGAGTCGAGCGTGCTCGAGTGCGTGCTCCGACGCCTCGGCGGCGAGCGCGAACTGGCACGCGATCCCATGCGTCCACGCGAGCAGCCTCCACGCCTTCGAGAGGCCGGCATGGTCTTCGGCCGCCTCGAAGACCGCGAGCGCCTCCGTGATGGTCACCGCGGCCTCGTCCTTCCAGCTCTCGGGGTCCCCCGCGCGCAATCGGACGAGCAGGCGGGTCAGCGACGCATGCGCGACGGTCGCCGCCGCCGAGGCTTCCTCTCCGAGGACGATCGCTTCCTCGAGAACTGCTGCGGCATCGTCGAAGCGTCCGATCTGGAGAAGAGCTTCTCCGTGCTCAGGCAGGAGCGCGAGGCGAGTCATATCTTCCTCGGGCAGGAGGGCGGCGGCACGCCCAAGCAGGTTTGCGGCCGCAGGTACGTCGCCGCGCGCGAATGCACGTCGACCCGCCGATGCGAGCCTTCGCGAGCCGTCCGCGCCGATCGCCCTGCCGCGGTCGTCCAGTGGGCCGAGCTCCGAGAGATACCGGTGTGCCTGCTCGAGGTGGTAGCCGAGGATCTCCTCGTACTCGGTGGCACCCTCACGGTTGACGCTGTCGGCCCATTCCACGAACTGCTCGTGGTAGGTGGCACGCGCACGCTTCAGGATTCCGTCGTAGGCCGTGTCGCGGATGAGGATGTGGTGGAAGCGAAACGCGTTCTCGTCCGACCTGGAGGAATCCACCTGGACGAGCTGCTTGTCCGTCAACGATCCGAGGTGGTCGCCGAGCTCCGGACGTACGCGCTCCGGCGCGAGATGGCGCACCGCATCTTGGACGAATACGTGGCCGATAACCGATGCAGGCTCGACCACGGCTCGCTCGTCGGCCCCCAGCCCGTCGAGCCGCGCCGCGAGCAGCGCGTGGATCGTCGGAGGCACGGAGATGGTCTCGATCTCGGCTGCCAGCCGCCACGAGCCGTCCTCGAAGCAGATCACGTCGTCGTCGATCAGCATCGAGAGCAGCTGTTCGATGAACAACGGGTTGCCTTCCGCGGCGGCGACGATCCTGTCGCGAATTGCCGCGTCGAGATCGGTCATCCCCAGCAGGTGCTCGGCGACGGCCGCGGTCTCGTCCTCGGAAAGGCGCTCGAGCTCGAGCCTCAGCGCTCCGGCGCCGGTCGACCACTCGGGAGTGCGCTCTACGAGCTCATGGCGCGCGGTGCACACGACGAGGAGTCGCGAGTCGGTCGCCTGCGCAACGACCTGCTCGATTAGCTCGAGGAACGTCTGCTCGGCCCAGTGGATGTCTTCGAAGAGGACGACGACCGGTCTATCGCGGCCGAGTGATTCGAGCAGTTTGCGCGCGCCCCAGACGAGCTCTTCGACCGGGAATTGCTCCGGCGTCAGCCCGATGGCCGAGGCGACGCGCTGCGTGACCTCCTCGTCGTCCGCCAGACTTCTCAGCTTCTCGAGTGCGGCGTCAGTGGTGTCGCGCTCAGCGATCTGCGCGGCGAATCTCACGGCCTCGGCCAGCGGCCAGAAGGTGATGCCGTCGCCATACGGGAGGCAGCGCCCCCGGAGGACGCCTACATCGTCCGAGAGCCCGCCGATGAGCTCGTCGATCAGGCGTGACTTGCCTACTCCCGCCTCGCCGATCACCGTCGCGAGCCGGCAGCTCTGCGTGTCGACGGCTTCGCGCAGCTGGGCCTGTAGCTGCTCGAGCTCGTGCGTGCGCCCGACCATGGGCGAGTCGAGCCGACGCGGCCGCTCGCGTCGCTTCGCGCACCCCCACGAGACGGTAGGCCGGCACCCTTTCTGCCTTGCCCTTCAGCTCGAGCGGCTCGACTTCCTCGACGTCGACGTAGTCGCGCACGAGCCGGTACGTCAGATCTCCGAGCAGAACCTCCTGCGCACCGGCCGCCTGCTCCAGGCGAGCCGCGACGTTCACAGCGTCCCCGGTGACGAGACGCTGACCCGCCGACGGATCGCCGGCGACCACTTCTCCCGTGTTGACGCCGGTGCGAACAGTGAGCCGGACACCCCAGTGACGGTCGAGCTCGTCGTTCAGTACGGCCTGGGCCTGTTGCATCGCAGCCGCTGCGCGCACGGCCCTCAAGGCGTCGTCCTCGTGCAGCGTCGGGATGCCGAACACGGCCATGATGGCGTCGCCGATGAACTTCTCCACAACCCCTCCATGCCGTTCGAGCTCGACGCTCATCGCATCGAAGTAGCGGGTCATCACTGCTCGTAGCGACTCCGAGTCGAGCTTTTCGCCCATCGCCGTCGAGCCCTTCAGGTCGGAGAAGACGATCGTCACGATCTTCCGGAACTCCTGAGGCGGGGGGGCGCTGACGAGCGCCGACCCGCATGCGAAACAGAACTTCGCGACGTCCGGGTTGTCGGTCCCGCACTGTGAACAGAACGGCACTCGACGAGTTTGCACCAACCCGCGACCCAGCGGTGCCGAACGGGCGTTCATAGAACGTTTACCGCTCCTCAACGCAATCCCCCCAGAAAGGGGACGTCCGATACGTCCAATTGGACGAATAGGCGAGTGACACCGATCCCCAAGGCGAAGGGCGGCGGCATGTCTGCGGCAGAACTCGAGCTAGTTGTTGGCGTCTCCGAGCGAGATCGAATCGAGCAGTGGCGGCACGAGGCGCTGGAGCGGGCCGGGTACGACCCAGAGTCCGCGATCGTCCTCGCCGCGAGCCACGACATCGACCTGCACGACGCGGTGAGCCTGCTCGAGCGCGGCTGCACCGTCGAGCTCGCTCTCCAGATACTGCTCTAGGCGCGGACGGTTCTCGCACGCGCGGCCCGGTCTGTGGGCAGAATGCCCGCCGGTGCTTCCGCTCCTCTCGATTCCGTCGCCCGACTCGAGCACGATCGAGCTCGGGCCGCTGTCGATCCACTTCTACGGCCTGACGCTCCTGGTGGCGATCGCGGCCGCCGTCGCGATCACCGGCGTGCGCTGGACGCGGCGAGGCGGCGACTGGGATCTCATCTTCCGCGTCGCCGTCTGGGGCGTGGCCTCGGGGATCGTGGGCGCGCGGCTCTACCACGTCATCACGAGCTGGAACGAGCTGCCCGACGAGTGGTGGGGGCCGTTCGCGATCTGGAAGGGCGGGCTCGGCGTCTGGGGCGGGATCGGGCTCGGCTGCATCGTGGGCGCGATCGTCGCGAAGCGCTCCGGCGTGTCGGTCGCCAAGCTGGCCGACTGTGTCGCGCCGGCGCTCCTCGTCGCGCAGGGCATCGGCCGCTTCGGCAACTGGTGGAATCAGGAGCTCTTCGGGAAGCCGACCGACCTGCCGTGGGGGCTCGAGATCGATCCCGCGAACCGGCCGATCGACAACATCGAATCCGAGACGTTCCATCCGACGTTTCTCTACGAGGCGCTCTGGTGCTTCGCCGCGGCTGGAGTGCTCCTGCTCATCGAGCGTCGCTTCAAGGGGCGCATCCGGCCGGGTGGCCTGTTCGCGCTCTATGTGCTCATCTACAGCGTCGGCCGCCTCTGGATCGAGACCCTGCGGATCGATCCTTCGCATGAGATTGCCGGCGTCCGCCTGAACGTGTTCGTTGCGGGGGCGGCCATCCTGCTCTCGGCCGCGTTCTTCGTGGTCTGGCAGCGTCGCTGGAAGCGCCCCGGCGCGGCACCGCCCACGAAGGTCGAGACCATGGCGGTGCCAAAGGGGCGCTGAGCCAGGCGCGTCCGGCTGCGCGGCTAGCCTCCCGCGCGTGCTGCCGACGCCTGTCCGCGAGCTGGACCTCGAGCTCGACGCGTTCGAGGGGCCGTTCGATCTGCTCCTCACGCTGCTTCTGAAGGAGGAGCTCGAGCCGCGCGACATCGACATCGCGGCGATCGTCCTCGCGTTCGTCGAGCACATGGCGGCGCGCGACGAGCTCGATCTCGAGGCATGCGGCGAGTTCCTCGTGCTCGTCTCGGCGCTCCTCGAGCTGAAGGCGCGGGCGCTGTTCCCGGACGAGGCGGCAGAGCTCGGCGAGCTCGAGCCCGAGGAGGCTGCCGAGGAGCTCGCGCGACGCCTCGCCGAGTATCGCCGGATGAAAGAGGCGGCGGCCTGGCTCGTGGAACGCCTGGACTCCGAGCAGGACCGCTTCTTCCGGCTCGGGCCGGCGCCGCTGGCTCCGCGGACCGAACGGCGACTCGCCTCGCAGGACCCGCGTCGCGCTCGGCGATGCGCTCCGTGCGCTGGCAGTTCCGCCACCGACGGTCTCCCTCGGGCACATGGCGCTGCGCTTCCCGCCGGTCTCGCAGTTCCTCGAGCGTTTCCGGTCACTTCTCAGCCGGCGACGCCTGTTCGACTTCGACGCTGAAGTGGAGGGTCTCTCGCGCGTCGAGCAGGCAGTCGCGCTGCTCGCACTCCTCGAGCTGCGCAAGTCCGGCGAGATCGCCCTGAGCCAGGCACAGCCCTTCGCCCCGATAAGGGTTTCGAGAGCCGACGACGAAAGGATCGCCGAATGGAAAGCACGCTCCGCCTGATCTCCGCCAACCCGGTCGACCGCCTCGCGCGGACGATCGAGGCGCTCCTCGTGGTCGCGTCCGCACCTCTGTCGATCGACGAGCTCTGCGAGGCCTCGGAGGATCATCCCGAGCGCGTCGAGACCGCGGTCGGCCTTCTTCGTGAGCGCTACAGCGAGGGGCGTAGCGGCATCGTGCTCGAGGAGGTCGGCGGCGGGTACGCCTTCCGCGCGAGCCGCGACGCGGCCGACGCGTGCTCCCGGCTGTTCGAGCGACCGGTGGAACGAGGGCTGTCGCAGGCCGCGCTGGAGACGCTCGCGATCGTGGCCTATCTCGGGCCGTGCTCACGTCCCGACGTCGCGCGAATCCGCGGTGTCGCTGCCGACTCCGCTGTCGCCAGCCTCGTCGAGCGTGGCCTGATCAGCGAGGCCGGCCGGGAGAACGGGCCTGGCGGTGCGGTTCGCTACCGGACGACGCCGTTGTTCGAGCGCGTGTTCGGCCTGGAGAGTCTTGCCGCGCTTCCGCGCCTCGACGATCTCGGAGAGGACGCCGAAGAGCTCCGCGAGCGACTCCTCGAGGTCGCCGAAGCCCGCGCGTCGTAGCTCCTTCGAGCGAGCGCTCTCAGATCTGCCAGGCGCCGCCGCGAAGCACCGGAACGTGCTCGCCGTCGTGCGTGATCCCGTCGACCGAGAGCTCCGGGCTCCCGATCATGAAATCGACGTGAATCGTGCTCTTGTTGATGCGCGCCTGCTCCGCAGGGTCCTCGACCGGATGGTCGTATCCATCACCGAGGGCGATGTGGCTCGCGGCGTTCTCGTCGATCAGCGTGTCGTAGAACACTCGGCCGAGCGGCCCGATGCGACCTTCGCCGTCGACGAGCGCGATCTCGCCGAGCCGTGAGGCTCCGTCGTCGCGAGCGGCGACCGAGCGGAGCACTTCTGCTCCTGACTCCGCGTCGATCTTCACCGCGCGCCCACCGTCGAACTCGACTCTGATCCCGCGGACGATCGTGCCCGAGAGCTCGAGCGGCATCGTCGCCGACACGTGGCCGTCGACGCGATCGGGGTCGGGGGTTCCGAAGACCTCTTCCGTCGGGATGTTCGGCGAGTGGCGCCGTCCGTCGATCGTCTCGAGGTCGCCCGCCGCCCAGTGCGCCGACGGAAAGAGACCGATGGTGAGGTCGGTGCCCGGGCCGTGGAGGCGCAGCGCGTCGAAGCGGCGGTCCGTGAGGCGCTGCGCGTTCGCCTTCAGCTCGTTCGAGCGCTCGATCCACGCGGCGGACGGATCGTCGGCCTCGAGGCGGCAGATGTGCGCCACGTCCTCCCAGAGCTTCTCGTACGCCGCCTCGCGGTCGAGCTCCGGGTAGACGAGCTCGGCCCAGGAGCGGGTCGGCACGGGCACGATGTTCCAGCTGGTCGTCATGCGGTTCACGACCTCCCCGGTCTCCGGGAGGTAGGGGAGGAGGTCGCGGCCCGCTCGGGCCGGGTCGAGCCCTTCGAGCGCGCGTGGCGCGTGCGGGCCGGAGAGCGAGATGCGCGCGGCATGCTCGTCGGAGAGGTAGAGCAGACGCTGGCGCATCCACGGGGGCACGTAGTCGAGCGTGTCCTCGGCAGCGAGCGCGACGCGCTCGCGCTTGACCCACTGGTCGAAGTAGAGGACGTCGACGTACTTGGCGCCGCGCTCGTAGGCGCGGCGCGCGATCTTCCGGGTGACCTCTTCCTTGCCGATGTAGCTCGTGACGGAGACGAGCTGACCGGACTGGACGTTCGCGCCGAAGACCGCGAGATCGGCGAGCTTGTCCTCCCACGTTTCGATCCGGGTCACCGCGGCAAAACCCTAGCCAGAATGCGCCGGTGCGCCTGAACGCCTACCTCGCGCGCGCCGGCGTCGCGTCGCGACGCCGCGCCGACGAGCTCATCCGCGAGGGGCGGGTGCGCGTGAACGGCGAGCCGGGAGAGCTGAACACGTACGTGGGGCAGCGCGATGTCGTCGAGGTGGACGGTGAGCGTGTCGAGCCGCAGCCGCTCACGTACGTGCTGCTGAACAAGCCCGAAGGCGTCGTCACCACGGCGAGCGACCCGCACGGACGGCGGACGGTCGTCGACCTCGTTCCCGCCGAGCCGCGGGTGGTCCCTGTCGGGCGGCTCGACGTCGACACGACCGGCGCCCTCCTCCTCACCAACGACGGCGATCTCGCGCACCGGCTTGCGCACCCTCGCTACGGCGTCCCGAAGGTCTACGAGGCCGACGTCGAAGGGTCGCCGTCGGCCGACGATCTCGCCAGGCTCCGTGACGGGATCGAGCTCGACGACGGGTTGACGGCGCCTGCCAGTGCTCGGGTCGTCACGCGGGGAACGCGACTCAGCCGCCTCGAGCTCACATTGCACGAGGGACGGAAGCATCAGGTCAAGCGCATGTGCGAGGCGATCGGCCACCCCGTACGGCACCTGCATCGGGTCCGGTACGCGGAGCTGGACCTCGAAGGGCTGGCTCCCGGAGAGTCGCGCGAGCTGACGGCGAAGGAAGTGGCGGGGCTAAGGCTCGGAGTCGGCCTCTAGGCCCGACGTCTAGCGTGACGAAGCCCATCCGCTCGTACATCGACTCGATCGTCGGACGCGACGCCTCGGCTGCCTTCTCGGCGCCGTGCGCGAGGAGGCGATGGAGCTCGCTCGCGTCGTCGCGCACTTCGCTGGAAGCGCGCCGAATCGGCTCGACGAGTGTCGATCACGGCTTCGGCGACGTCCGCCTTGAACGTCCCGTAGCCCTCGCCGTCATAGCGGCGTCTGGACATCGGCGATCGACTCGCCCGTCGCGACGGTCATGATCTCGATCAGGTTCGAGATGCCGGCCTTGTCCTCGGATCGTGGACGACCTCGCGGCCCGAGTCGGTGACGGCGATCTTGAACTTGCGCCGGATCTCGTCGGCCGAGTCGAGGATGTACACGGTGCCGTTCTCGGTTCCGCCCGTGGTCGACATCTTCTTCTCGGGCTCCTGGAGGTCCATGATCTTGGCGCCCGTCTCGGGATAGACGCCGCGCGGGAGCGTGAACGTGTCCCCGAAGCGGGAGTTGAAGCGCTCGGCGACGTCGCGCGTGAGCTCGATGTGCTGGCGCTGGTCGACGCCGATCGGGACGATGTCGGTCTGGTAGAGCAGGATGTCGCCGGCCTGGAGCACGGGATACGTGAACAGCCCGACCGAGACGAACTTCTGCGACGCCGACTTCTCCTTGAACTGCGTCATGCGCCGGAGCTCGCCGAAGCTCGTCACCGACGACGAGCAGCCAATTCGCCTCCGCGTGCGCCGTGCACGTGACTCTGCGCGAAGATCGTGGAGCGGTCGGGATCGAGGCCGGTCGCGATGAGCATCGCGAAGACGTCGAGCGTGCGCTCGCGCAGCTCCCGCGGATCGTGGTCCACGCTGACCGAGTGGAGGTCGACGATGCAGAAGAACGCCTCGCCCTGCTCCTGCGTCTGCGGCGTACTGACGGAAGCCGCCCGCGTAGTTGCCGAGGTGCTTTGCGCCCGTCGGCTGGATCCCGGAGAAGATGCGCATCGCGAGATTGTCCCTGGACCTGCCGGCCGGCGTCGTCTTCAGCACTACACTCGCGTCGATGGACGCACCCGGAACGCAGGAGCTCCTCGCGTATCCCCTCGTCGCGCGCGGTCTCACGCCCGACTCGACGGTCATCGAGGTTCGAGGGCGCCGCATCGGCGACGGCTTCTTCGGGCTGATCGCCGGGCCGTGCACCGTCGAGACGCGCGAGCAGACGCTCGAGACTGCTCGCGCCGTGGCCGCGGCCGGCGCGACCGTGCTGCGCGGAGGAGCGTTCAAGCCGCGCTCGTCGCCGTATGCGTTCCAGGGCCTCGGCTCGAAGGGCCTCGAGATCCTCGCCGAGGCGCGCGAGGAGACCGGACTGCCGATCGTGACCGAGCTCCTGGATCCCCGCGACGTCGCGGAGGTGGCAGAGGTCGCCGACGTCATCCAGATCGGCGCCCGGAACATGCACAACTTCAACCTCCTCGCCGAGGTCGGCCGCGTGCCGAATCCGGTGCTGCTCAAGCGCGCGCCGTCCGCGACGGTCGAGGAGCTGCTCATGGCGGCCGAGTACGTCGCGAAGGAGGGGAACGAGCGCGTGATCCTCTGCGAACGCGGCATCAAGACGTTCGAGCGCTCGACGCGCTTCACGCTCGACCTCTCCGCGGTGCCCGTGCTGAAGCGCGAGACGCACCTGCCCGTGCTCGTCGATCCCTCGCACGCCGCGGGCCGTAGCGATCTCGTGCTCCCGCTCGCGCGAGCGGCCGTCGCCGTCGGCGCGGACGGCGTGATGGTCGAGGTTCACCCGCAGCCCGAGGACGCGCTCTGCGACGGGCCGCAGCAGATCCGCGTGGGCGAGTTCGCCCGGTTCGCCGACGAGATCCGCACGCTCGTCGCGCTCATGGGCAAGACCGTCGGGTAACCCGCCGAGTCCGATGCGAATCGAGCCCGTGCCGACCCTCGTCGGACACTTTGCTGTGCCGGGCGACAAGTCGATCTCACATCGGGCCGTTCTGATCGCCGCGATCTGCGACGGCGAGACCAGGATCGCCGGCTTTGGACGCTCTGCCGACACGGAGGCGACGATCGCCGCGGTCCGCGCGCTCGGGGTCGACGTCGTGGAGGAGGACGTCGACACGCTGCGTGTTGCGGGAGTCGGGGCGCACGGGCTGCGCCCGCCTGCCGCGCCGATCGACTGCGGGAACGCCGGCACGCTCATGCGCCTGCTCGCCGGCGTCCTCGCCGGCCAGGAGGGCCGGTTCGAGCTCGTCGGCGACGCGTCGCTTACCGCTCGGCCGATGGAACGCGTCGCCGAGCCGCTCCGCCGGATGGGCGCTCGGGTCGAGACCTCGGACGGCCACGCGCCGCTCGTCGTCGAGGGCTCGCCGCTTCGCGCGATCGACTACGAGCTTCCCGTCGCATCCGCGCAGGTGAAGTCGGCCGTTCTCCTTGCGGGGATCCAGGCGGAAGGACGCACGACGGTCGTCGAGCCGATCCCCACGCGCGACCACACCGAGCGCCTGCTCGAGCGTGCCGGCGCGGATGTAACGCGCCGGCCGAGCAGCGTCTCGGTCGAGCGTGCGTCGAGCCTCCGCCTCGCGGATCTGGACATCCCGGGCGACATCTCGTCGGCTGCGCCGTTTCTCGTCGCCGCCGCGATCGTTCCGGGATCAGCCGTCACGGTGCACGGGGTCGGGCTCAACCCGCGTCGCACAGGCCTTCTCGACGTGCTCGAGCGCATGGGAGCGAGGATCTCGATCTACAACCGGCGGCCCATCGGCGGCGAGCCGGGCGGTGACGTCGAGCTGCGCGCCTCCGATCTCGTCGGCGCGACGGTCTCGGCAGCTGAGGTGCCCGGGCTCATCGACGAGCTTCCGCTGCTCGCGGTCGCTGCGTGCCACGCTCGCGGCGAGACCGTGGTCCGAGGCGCCGCGGAGCTCCGTGCGAAGGAGTCCGATCGGATCGAAGCCGTCGCGGAGGAGCTCAAGCGCATCGGCGGCCACATTCGCGCGACGCGCGACGGATTCCGGATCAGAGGAGTCCCTGCGCGCCTGCGTGGTGGCATCGTCGACGCCCGCGGCGACCATCGCCTCGCGATGCTCGGGGCGGTCGCAGGCGTGGCCTCGCGCGAAGGCGTCGAGCTGCGCGGCGCCGACGCCGTGGGATCGAGCTTTCCCGGCTTCTTCGAGGTGCTCGCGCAGGTCGCGCCGGGCGCGGTTCATTACCCTCCCGCGACATGATCGTGGCCATCGACGGGCCGGCCGGCTCGGGAAAGAGCACCGTCGCGTCGACGCTCGCGCGCAGGTTCGGGATTCCGCTACCTCGACACCGGGGCGATGTACCGAGCGCTGACCTGGATTGCACGCCGCGACGGAGCGGACGTCGCGGACGGATCGCTGCTCGCGCAGATCGCGCTCGCGCATCCGGTCTCGTTCGGGGACGGTGGCCTCGTGGAGATCGACGGGGAGGACGTGACGACTGCGATCCGCGCCGCGGAGATCGACCGCCTGGTGCCGACGGTCGCGCGCCATCCCGAAGTACGTGACGTCATGCGCGACCGTCAGCGCGCTCTCGCGGTCGGAGGCGACTCTGTGATCGAAGGTCGCGACATCGGCTCGGTCGTCGCACCGCAGGCCGAGGTGAAGGTGTTCCTGCTCGCCGACGCCGCCGAGCGGGCGCGCCGGAGGACGTCCGATCGGCCCGGGCGTCGCCGCGGACGCGCTCGCCGCAGATCTGCGAAAGCGCGACGAGCGCGATGCGATCAACACGCAAACCGGCCGACGATGCCGTTCTCCTCGATACGACCGAGCTCACCGTCGACGAGGTCGTGGAGCGGATCGCCGAGCTCGTGGAGGGACGGCAGTGAACCGGACGGACGCGATCTGGGCGGTCGGCCGGGCGACGATCGGAACGGCGACGAAGATCGTCGCTCCGCTCCGCGTGTACGGCACCGAGCGCGTGCCGCTGGAAGGCGGGCTCGTCGTGGCCGCGAATCACCTCAGCTGGATCGACCCGCCGGCGCTCGGCTCTGCGATCCCGCGAACGCTGTACTTCATGGCGAAGGTCGAGGCGCACCGCGTTCCCGGGCTCGGTCAGCTCATGCGCTCGTTCGGCGCGTTCTCCGTTCGCCGCGGCGAGTCCGATCGCGACGCCGTGCGCACGATGCGCGAGATCGTGCGGAACGGCCATGCGCTCGGGCTGTTCGTCGAGGGAACGAGGCAGCGCTCCGGTGTCCCGGGTCCCGTGCAACCCGGCGCAGCGATGGTCGCGATCAACGAGGACGCTCCGGTGATCTGCGCCGCGATCTACGGCTCCTACGAGTGGCGTCTCGGGAGCTTCAAGCCGGTGTCCGTCGCGTGGGGGACACCGCTGACGTTCGACGGGCTCCCGCGTGGCGGCAAGGGGTACAAGGAGGCGTCGGTCGAGATCGAGCGCGAGATCAGGAAGCTCTGGGAGTGGCTTGCGGGTGTCCACGAGCTGGGGCGGCCACGCGACGCGACTCCACCGTCATGACCGACGTAGTCGCCGACGTCGAGATCGCCGGCACGGTCGCGATCGTGGGCTTCCCGAACGTCGGGAAGTCGACACTGATCAACCGCCTGACTGCGACGCGCGCCACCGTCGTGCACGAGACACCGGGAGTCACCCGCGACCGCAAGGAGCTTCTCTGCGAATGGTCGGGAACGACGTTCCGCCTCATCGACACTGGCGGAGTCGATCGCGCTGACGCCGGGCCGTTCGGCCCGCAGATCCGAGCGCAAGCGCGTCAGGCGGTCGAGGAAGCCGACCTCGTCCTCTTCGTCGTCGATGCGAAAGCCGGTGTGACGCCGGGAGACGAGGAGCTCGCCGAGATCCTGCGCGTGTCGCGGCGGCCCGTGCTCGTCCTCGCGAACAAGCTCGACGACCCACGCCGCGATCTCGAGGCCCTGGAGTTCCACCGTCTCGGTCTCGGCGACCCGATTCCGGTCTCGGCGCTCCACGGCCACGGCTCGGGCGACCTCCTCGACGAGATCGTGAGCCGCCTGCCGGGTCACAGCGAGCGGCCCGTTGGGGAGGAGGCAATCAGGGTCGCAATCCTCGGCCGGCCGAACGTCGGCAAGTCGTCGCTCCTGAATGCGCTCGTCGGGCGCGAACGCGTCATCGTCTCCGAGGTGCCCGGAACGACTCGAGACTCGATCGACACGGTGCTTCGCCGAGACGAATCGACCTTCGTTCTCGTCGACACGGCCGGTTTGCGTCGCAAGCGCAAGCAGCGTCAAGGGATCGAGTACTACTCGGAGCTCCGCGCGCTCGAGGCGGCGGAGCGCGCGGACGTCGCGCTCGTCCTGGTCGACGCGAGCCAGGGGATCGTGGATCAGGACCTCTCGGTCGCGGACGTCGCGCGCAAGGCGCAGTGCGCGACGATCGTCGTTC
This sequence comes from uncultured Gaiellaceae bacterium, assembly GCA_963776565.1. GTDB lineage: Bacteria > Actinomycetota > Thermoleophilia > Gaiellales > Gaiellaceae > GMQP-bins7. The sequence continues at coordinate 132,557 of CAVZNF010000004.1, read as the reverse complement.
TCTCGAAGTGGGACGTCACCGAGATCAGGCTGGAGGACGCACGGCCTGAGATCCTCAGGCGGATGCGTCAGCGCCCGCCGCTCATCGCGATCTCCGCGCACACGGGGCGCGGGCTCGAGCGGCTCCTCTCGCTCATCGAGGCCGTCTTTGCGCCGTATGCGGGCAGGATCACGACCGCTCAGCTCAATCGCGCGTTGCAGGAGCTCCGCGAGGCGCGCCAGCCGCCCGGCCGCCGTGGACGGCGTCTGAACCTCCTCTACGGGACGCAGGTGAGCTCGCGCCCGCCGCGCTTCAGGTTCTTCGTGAACGACCGCAGCCTCGTCACCCGCGACTACGGCTACTGGGTCGAGAACGAGCTGCGCGCGCGCTTCGGGCTGGAGGGGGTACCCGTCTCCATCGACTTCGTCACGTCCGAATGAGGATCGTCGTGGTCGGAGCGGGGTCGTGGGGGACCGCTGTCGCGTGTCTCCTGCGCGACAACGGCCACGAGGTGACGCTCGCGGCGCGCGACCCTGCTCAGACCGAAGCGATCAACGCGACCGGCAGGAACCCGCGTTACGCACAGGCGGCAGACCTAACTGGCATCGCCGCCGCTCTGATTCGCGACGCGCCAGTCGCGGACGCCGAGCTCGTCGTCGTTGCCGTTCCGAGCCGTGTCTTCGGCGAAGTCGTATCGCAGCTCCCTGGCGACTCGCCGGTTCTCAGCCTGACCAAAGGGCTCGATCCCACGACCGGGGCACGGCTGTCGACCCTCGTCCGCGACCGTCCGGTCGCTGTCCTCTCCGGGCCGAACATCGCCGACGAGATCGTGCGCGGTCTCCCCGCAGCGGCCGTGGTCGCCAGCGACGACCTCGAGCTCGCGGTGCGCGTGCAGGTTGCGGTGCACTCGGTTCTCTTCCGCGTGTACGTGAGCGACGACGTCGTGGGAGTCGAGCTGTGCGCGGCGGCAAAGAACGTCATCGCCCTCGCGGCCGGCGGCGCCGATGGTCTTTCGCTGGGCGACAACTCGAAGGCGGCACTCGTCGCGCGCGGGCTCGCGGAGATGCGGCGGCTCGCAGAGTCCGCCGGCGCGCGACCGGACACCTTCGCCGGCCTCGCCGGGATGGGCGATCTCATCGTGACCAGCTGGTCACCGTCCGGCCGGAATCGCCGCGCGGGCGAGCTGATCGCCCGTGGAGCGAAGCCGGACGAGGCGGCCGCCGAGATTGGAATGGTCGTCGAGGGGCTCACGACGGCGCCCGTGTTGCGGGACCTCGCTCATCGGCTCGAGATTGAGGTGCCCATCACGGAAGGGGTATGCGCGGTCCTCGAGGGATCTCCGCTGACCGACCTCGTCACGACGCTCATGAGCCGCGCGCCCACGACCGAGTAGGCGCGCCTGCTACCGCAGGTAGCCTTTCGCGCCATGGCGGCGCGCTCGTTCTCGTTCACGTCGGAGTCGGTCACCGAAGGCCATCCCGACAAGATCGCCGACCAGATCTCGGACTCCGTCCTCGACGCGATCCTCACGCACGACAAGAATGCGCGCGTCGCCTGTGAGACGCTGATCACGACCGGGCTCGTCGTCGTCGCGGGAGAGATCACCACCGAGACGTACGTCGACATCCGCTCGGTCGTCCGCGACCGGATCGCCGAGATCGGGTACACGCGCGCCAAGTACGGATTCGACTACGAGACCTGTGGGGTCGTGGTCGCGATCGACGGTCAGTCGCCCGACATCGCCCAGGGCGTCGATACGTCGTACGAGGCCCAGCGCGGCGAGACCGACCCGATCGACCTCGTCGGCGCGGGTGACCAGGGAATGATGTTCGGGTACGCGACCCGCGAGACCGAGGAGCTCATGCCGATGCCGATCACGCTCGCGCACAAGCTCGCGCGACGCATGGCCGAGGTCCGCAAGGCGAACGTGCTCCCGTACCTACGTCCCGACGGCAAGTCGCAGGTGACGGTGCGATACGAGGTCGACGAGCACGGCGTTCAGAGGCCCGTCGAGATCGAGCGCGTTCTTCTGTCGACGCAGCATCGCGACGGTCTCGATGTCGAGACCCTCCTCAAGCCCGACCTCCTCGAGCATGTCGTCGAGCCGATCCTGCACGCCGACGCACGGGATCTCTACGACCCGGCACGGCTCAACGCGAAGGACTTCCTCTACGTGAACCCGACCGGCAAGTTCGTGATCGGCGGCCCGATGGGGGACACGGGCCTCACCGGCCGCAAGATCGTGGTGGACACGTACGGCGGCGCGGCTCCGCACGGCGGCGGCGCGTTCTCGGGCAAGGATCCGACGAAGGTCGACCGCTCAGCCGCGTATGCGGCGCGCTACGTCGCGAAGAACGTCGTCGCCGCGGGGCTCGCCGACCGCTGCCAGCTGCAGGTCGCCTACGCGATCGGAGTCGCGCATCCGATGAGCGTGAACGTCGACTGCTTCGGCACCGAGACCATTCCGCTCGCCCGCATCGAGGCCTTGGTCGCCGAGCACTTCGACCTTCGCCCCGGCGCGATCATCCGCGACCTCGATCTGATGCGACCCATCTACGCGAAGACCGCGGCGTACGGGCACTTCGGCCGTGACGATCGCGACTTCACGTGGGAGCGCACGGACAAGGCCGACGCGCTGCGCGCAGCTGCGGGCGTGCTCGCGGAATCACGCGCCTAGCGCGGAAGATGGTTCGCAGTGATGCGGTCGCGAAGCGACCGCCTTCAGGGATCTCACGCGGTCGGGATCTGCATTCGCAGATCCCGACCTGCGCAAGACGGAGGGCAGTCGATCGGAGGGAGTTACCTGTCCGATCCAATCGTGCGGGCCTGAAAATGCTCTGTGAGTCTTCTAAGAGTTGTCTAAGAACGATGAGGCCCCGAAGGGCCTCATCGTCGATGAGCCTGTTGCGCCGTCCTACTTCTTGGTGAAGACGTGCGTCGCGAGCCGCTCGGCGCCTTGCTCGAGCTTCGCGAGGATCTCGTCCGCGCGGTCTTGCGAGAGCTTCTTGTCCGCGACCGCCTTGGCCAGGCGGGCCTTCGCAGGCGCCACCATCGCGGCCTCGAGCGCCGAGACGCTCTTTCCCTGCTTCTGCGCGAGACCGGCGAGCGAGGTGCCGGGCAGCTGAGCGCGTAGCTGCTCGCGGTTCAGATCGAGGAAGTCGGCCGCCGCCTTGAGCAGCGAACGAGCGGCGATCCGCGCCCTCACGTGCTGTCGTGCGCCGCAGAGGCTTCCCGCCGAAACGCGCTCGCGCAGCTGCGCCGCACGCTCGGACGAGATCCGGCCGGCCTTCTCCGCACCGTCGATGCGAGCGAGCAAGCGCGACTTGATGTCTGCCTGCAGCTGCTCGACCGAGACGCCGCGGTTCTCGGCGATCTTGGCGAGGCGCTGCTCGCACATGCTTCCGCGGTCGCCGTCGGCAGAGGCCGCAAGTGCGGCGCCTCCCCCGACCAGGAGCGTCGCGGACGCCGCGAAGACGCCAACCGCATGTCGATTCAGTCTCATATGTCTCCAGTCTCCTTTCGATCTCCCCCGAGTGTCCGGCGCATGCTGGCACCGTCGTGTGATCGGGGACGAAGGAGAGCGTGAGCGATTCGTAAAGCCGAGCTCAAGCTGCTCGGACGTAGATCCCGTCCGCTGCCCGCTCGCTGATCGCGCGCTCCGATCCGTCGATCGCAATAGTGAGCTGCTCGGCAGCGGGTTGTGCCGACACGACCGAGACCGCCGATCCGGGGACGAGGCCTTCGTCGTAGAACCAGTGGAGGAGATCGCCGTCGTGCTCGGCGAGCCGAACGATGCGACCCTCACGTCCGACTTCCAGCTCCGCCAGTGCGACGAGCTCCGCGTTCTCGGCCTGCTCGAACTCCGTGTCGACCGGCCACCCGTGCGGGCAGCGGTCGGGGCCGCCGAGGCGCTCGTTGATCCGTTCGATCATCTCGTCGGTGAACGTGTCGCCGAGTTCGTCCGCGTGCACGTGCGATTCGGCAGCCGTGTAGCCCATGAAGTCCGTGAGGAAGCGCTCGATGATCCGGTGCTTGCGCACGACGCCCTTTGCGCGCTCGGCGCCTTCGGGCGTGAGGATCGCTTCCTTCTGCTCGCCGCGCTCGACGAGACCGTCGGCCTCGAGTCGCTTCAGCATCTCGCCGGCCGACGCGCGCGAGACGCCGAGCATCTCGGCGACGCGGGACGCGATTGCTGTGGCGCCCGTCGCAGGGCGATACTCGCCGATCGGGAAGGCGAGGAAGTAGATGGTCTCGAGGTACTCGTCGACCGAGTGCCCGTGGCCCTGGGCCATGTCGCCTCCTTGTTGACGGCTGTCGCGGTGGCCACTATAGTCCCGCGCGGTCGATGTAAGGCGACCCTTACATCGAGAGTATTCGTCCGGCAAAGGAGCGGTGAGGAAGCATGGGTGCTGGGGTTGTCGTTCTTCGTGAGGGCTTCGAGGCATCGCTCGTCGTCGGCATCGTTCTCGCGTTTCTCGATCGCACGGGTCGACGTGACGGCTTTTTCGCCGTCTGGGTCGCTGTCGCCGCTGCCTTGGCGCTGAGCTTCGGCGTCGGAATCGCTCTCTTCGCGGCCGGCTCGGAGCTGGAAGGTCGCTCCGAAGCGGTCTTCGAAGGCATCGTGATGCTCGCGGCCGCTGGACTGCTCACCTGGATGATCTTCTGGATGCGCAACCGTGCGCGGACGCTGCGTGGGGAGATCGAGGGGCGAACGCAGGCCGCGCTCGATGCTGGCTCCGCGCTCGGTCTCGGGCTCGTGGTCTTTCTCGGGGTCGCACGCGAAGGCGTCGAGACGGCGCTGTTCCTCTTCAGCTCGGTTGAAGGGACGAATGGGCTCATCTCGCTCGTCGCGGCGATCATCGGCGGCGTCGCCGCTGTCGGCCTTGGCTACCTGTTCTACCGTGGCTCGCATCGCCTGAACCTTCGCGCGTTCTTCACTGCGACGAGCGCGCTGCTCCTGGTGTTCGCGGGCTATCTCCTCGCCTTCGGTTTGCACGAACTGGCCGAGGCAGGCGTGATCCCGGAAAGCGAAGTGCTGCTGGTCGTCGCATTCGCGGCGCTTGCAGCGCCGACGCTGTACTTCTTCTTCCGCAAGCCCAAGCAGGTCGCGACCGCCTGAGGTCGCACTCCGGGCGCGCGGCTACGCTCGCCCGCGGTGCGGCTTGCAGAGATCTACCCTCTCGTCACCGCGCGCGCCCTCGCTCGTCCGTTCACGTATCGCGTTTCGGACGACGTCGCGCAAGGTGATGTCGTCGCGATTCAGCTCGGCGCGCGCAACGTGCGTGGCGTCGTCGTCGACCTCGACGTCACGGCTCCGAGTGGTGTCGACATCTCCGATGCGGGCGCCGTCGTCGACCGGGTGCCGGCGCCACTCGTCGAGCTCGCGCTCTGGCTCGCCGACTACTACGGGTCGACGCCTGCCCGGGCGCTGGCGCTGGTTGCTCCGCATGCGCGAACGCGGCGCGGTCCGCCGCGCGAGCCGTCCGACGGCGGGTTCGTCGGCGAGCCCGAACCGGATGAGCTGACGGCGGAACAGCGCGACGCTGTCGCGCGGATCGTTGCAGCGCTCGGCGGCCTCGGGAGGTCACGTGCTGCTCCACGGGCCGACCGGAAGCGGGAAGACCGAGGTCTATCTGCAAGCGGCAGCCGCAGCGCTCGAGCTGGGGCGCGCCGTCATCGTGCTCGTCCCGGAGATCGCGTTGACGCCGCAGACCGTCGGACGCTTTCGCGCACGCTTCGGCGATCGGGTTGCGGTTCTCCACTCGGGGCTGACCGAGGCGGAGCGCCGCGACGAGCGCGCGCGGATCTCGTCCGGGCGCCGCGCCGGTCGTCGTCGGGGCTCGATCGGCGATCTTCGCGCCGGTAGCGCGCTTGGGCCTCGTCGTTGTCGACGAGGAGCACGACGCATCGTTCAAGCAGGAGTCGGATCCACGGTACGACGCGCGCACGGTCGCCGCCAAGCGCGCCGCGATCGAAGGTGCCGTCGCCGTGTACGGCAGCGCGACTCCGCGTGCAGAGAGCTGGTCGCGACTCGAGCGGCTCGGCCTTCCGTCGCGCATCGGCGCTCCGATGCCGACGGTCAAGCTCGTCGACCTCCGGCGCGAGGCCGGCTATCCGTTGTCCGCCCCCCTTCTTGCCGAGCTCTCGTCGGTCGCAGAGCGCGGCGGCCGGGCGATCCTGCTTCTCAACCGGCGAGGCATGTCCGGTGCGATCCACTGCCGCTCGTGCGGGACGACTCGCCGCTGCCGAAGTTGCGACATCGCGTTGACACTGCATGCGGACTCACGTCTCCACTGCCATCACTGCGGCTACTCGACGGAGCTGCCGGACTCCTGTCCGGAGTGCGGCTCGGTGGAGCTCGCGAGGATCGGCGCGGGCACGCAGCGCCTCGACGGCGAGCTTGCTCGCCGGGTTCCAGGACTCGAGCGGATCCGGCTCGACGCGGACACGGCGGCCCGCCCTGGCGCGCTCCAGGAGGCGCTCGAGCGTTTCGGCGCCGCGCGCTCGGCTGCGCTCATCGGGACGCAGATGGTCGCGAAGGGCCACCACTTCCCGGGCGTCGAGGTCGCCGCGGTCGTCGACGCCGATGCCGGCCTCGCCTTTCCCGACTTTCGCTCCGAGGAGCGGACCTTCCAGCTCGTCACCCAGCTCGCGGGCCGGAGCGGTCGCGACGCACCGGGCCGGGTGATCATCCAGACGTTCCAGCCGGACGCCACGCCGTTCACGTTCGCGGTGCGCCACGACGTCGCCGGATACCTCGCGCACGAGCTCGCTCGACGCGAGGAGCTCTCCTACCCGCCTTTTTCACATCTTGTTGCACTCGTCGTATCCGGACCTGACCCTGGCGACGTGTACCGCGCGCTGAAGGAGCTTCGAGGCGCTCTCGACACGCCGTCCGCACGGCTGCTCGGGCCGGCTCCGCTCGTGCGTCTGCGAGGCCGCCATCGCGCTCAGCTGCTGGCGAAGACCGACTCGCCACGGGCGTTCGCGAGTCGTGCGGCAGCCGTGCTCGCGAGTGCAGCTCCGGCCATGCGCCGCGACGGTCTGAGCGCCGTCGTCGACGTCGATCCGCAGTCGCCCTAGCGGCCTCGTCTGAAAGGGACATGGCCGTTTTGGCGGATTGCGCGCCGCGCGCTCGCGGGATACATCAACTGCTCCAGCAGAACTACGAGAAGGAGTGTGGATGAGACGCCTCGTTGCCGCGGTTTCTTCGGTCGTCGCTGCTCGTTCTGGCGTCGACCGCCCTTGCCGCATACCAGTACGCGCCGCCACGGCAGTGGACGCCGGGGGCGGCTGCGGGGAGTACGTACAGCTCGAACTGGCTAGCCAATTACTTCATGACCTACGGCTCCGGCTACGACAAGACGGTCACCTTCATCAACGCTGCCACGTACGGCTGGCAGAACACGAAGAGAGGCACCTCGGACTATCTGGAGACATATGCGCCGTGGCCAGGGACATTCAAGGCTCACTGTGTGTCGCACAGCTACTTCTGGGGGAGCTGCAATGTCCGCTGATCAAAGGAGAGCCGCCCCCCTGAGACCCGTGATCAGGCGTTGGGCGGCCGTTGGACTCGGTGTCGTCCTCGCATGTGCTCTCGCTGGTGTCGTAGTCGCATCGCGCATCGACGACGGGAGCGACCTCGCGGCTGCGATCGACCAGGATCCACTCGTCCGAGTCGCGGACATCCCAGCGGCGGAGGGCTCACCTGGGAAGGGTGTCTACGTTCAGCGGACTCGAACCGGGCACCTCTGCGTCTGGGAGGCGCCGTCTGCGACGTCGCGCCAGCGTGGCGGCGGCTGCAATACGGCCGACGATCCCCTTAACGGGCGTCCTCTGTCGTTCACCCTTAGCTACGACGGTGGCCCTGTGGTCGCTGACGTCAAGAGCGCCTCACTCTTCGGTCTGGTCGAAAGTGACGTCGCTCGGGCGAGCGTGCTTATGAGCGATGGCACGCAGCGAGAGATCCAAATTCAGAAGGCGGATGTCCCTGGGACAGAGCTCCGTGCATTCGGCTTTCGCTTCAAGAAAGGCGACTTCCTCAAAGGGATCACGCCGATAGCCGTCGTCGCGATCGACGCGAGCGGGGCAGAACTCGACCGCCAAGTGACGGGCATCGGAAGCTGAAGATGCGGCCATCGCGCGGCGGTTAAACTCGCCGCGCGATGGCCGACCACGAGCACGTCCACGATCACGACCACGATCACGGCGACGACAGCGGAGACGAGGGACAGGAGTTCGAGCGCGAGGCACGTCGCCAGCTCGCGCTCGCGCGCATTCGACAGTACGGGGACTCGGTTCTCCGCATGAAGGCCCGGGACGTCGAGACCTTCGACGACGACCTCGAGCGCCTCGTCGAGCGCATGACCGCGCTGATGCACGAGGCGAGCGGCGTCGGGCTCGCTGCCACGCAGGTCGGCGTCCTCCGGAGGCTCTTCGTGTTCGTGGACGACGGTGAGGATCGCGTGATCGTGAACCCGGTCATCACACAGAGCTCGCGCGAGATAGAGCTCGACGACGAGGGTTGCCTGTCGCTCCGCGACGTGCTCGTGCCCGTCGAGCGCCCCACGAACGTGACGATCGAGGGCGTCGATGCGAAGGGCGAGCCGGTGAAGCTCGAGCTCGAGCCTCCGTCGTCGCGCGTCGTCCAGCACGAGCTCGACCATCTGGACGGGGTCCTGATCATCGATCGCACGGACGAGCAGTCGAGACGAGCAGCGCTCGCGACCCTTAGGCCGCAGCCCGTTCTCGGCGCGCGTTGACCCGACCGATCGCGGTCGCCGCGACCGCGGCGTTCGGCGCCGACGTCATGGAACGCCTTGCCGAGCGTCACGAGATCCGCTCGCTGATCACGCGTCCGGACGCTCCAGCGGGAAGGGGCCGCAAGCTCGCACACTCGCCGGCCAAGGACACGGCTCTGCGACTCGGGATCCCGGTACTGGAGCCCGACTCGCCTCAGCTCGGCCTCGACGTCGACGCGCCCACGGTCGTAGCGGTCGCGTACGGCTTGATCGTCCCGGACGATGTGCTCGCCGAGCGGCTGTGGCTCAACGTCCACCCGTCGCTCCTTCCCCGCTGGCGTGGCGCGGCGCCGGTCGAGCGCGCGCTCATGGCGGGGGACTCCGAGACGGGCGTGACGATCATCAAGCTGGTCAAGGAGCTCGACGCGGGGCCGATCGCCGCTCAGCGCTCGTTCGCAGTCGCCCCCGAGGACGATGCGGGAGCGGTCTACGCGCGCGCCGCCGAGCTCGCAGTCGATCTGTTGAACGAGGTGCTAGCCGAGCCCCCGCCGGTCTTCCAGGAACAGAGCGGCGAGGCGACATACGCCCACAAGATCACGAGCGAAGATCGTCAGCTCGACTTCGAGCGACCCGCCGTCGAACTCGTCGACCGTGTCCGCGCACTCTCGCCGCACATCGGGGCTCGCGCCGAGCTCCACGGCCGCAACCTCACGATCTGGCGCGCCCGGATTGCTGGCGACGGATCGTTCGAGCCGGTCGAAGTCCAACCCGACGGAGGCCGTCGGATGACGTACGACGCATGGCGTCGCGGCCTGCGGCCGTAAGCCCAGCCCGCGCGGCTGCGTTCGCGGTGCTGCTGCGCGTCTTCGAGGACGACGCGTACGCCGACCGCGCTCTTCGTCGAGCAGCGAGCGACCTCGACGAGCGCGATCGCGGACTCGCGCAACGTCTCGCGTACGGAGCTGTGCAGCGCGTGCGCACGCTCGACCATGCCATCGAGCTCCTGGGCCGCCGCCGGGTCGCGCGGCTCGACGCTCCGGTCAGGGCGGCGTTGCGGCTCGGCGCCTATCAGCTCGCGTTCGTCGACGGAATCGCACGCTATGCCGCCGTCAACGAGTCGGTCGAGCTGGTTCGCCGCGCCGGGCTCGAACGGGCCGTCGCGTTCACCAACGCCGTGCTCAGGCGCCTCGCCGAGGGGATTGCGCCGCTTTTGGACTCGCTCCCAGAGGACACTGCCGCCGAGGCCGCGCTGAAGCACTCGTACCCCGACTGGATCGCCGAGAGCTGGTGGAGCGAGTGGGGACCGGATGAGGCCCGCGCGCTCATGCTCGCGCTGAACGAGCCCGCGCCGACGGTCGTGCGTCTCGTCCGCGGCGAACTCGACGGAATCATCGATCCTGCAATCCCGGGCGCAGTGCGCGTCGACCGGATCGACGACAAGGCGCTCTCGGAGGGTCGGATCTGGCCGCAGAGCGCGGCTTCTCAGCTCGCTGGGCTGGCTGTCAGGGCCGAGGACGGCGATCGAACGCTCGATCTCTGCGCTGCGCCCGGCGGTAAGGCGTCGATGCTGTCCGGCGACGTCACGGCGGTGGAGCTCAACGACGGCCGCGCCCGCGAGCTCACCGAGAACCTGCGGCGACTCGGCGCGACCAACGTGCGTGTCGTGCTCGCGGACGGTCGCGATCTTCCGGCGGAGCTTCGCGACTTCGACCGAGCCCTCGTGGATGCACCGTGTTCAGGCCTGGGTGTCTTGAACCGGCGGCCCGACCTGCGCTGGCGCGCGATGCCGCTCCCGGAGCTCCAGCTCGAGCTGTTGCGCTCCGCAGCTACACGCGTCCGCCCCGGCGGGACGATCGTCTACTCCGTCTGCACGATCAGCGCCGAGGAGTGCGAGGGCGTGGTCGATGCGTCGGGCCTCACCGTCGACTCGACTCTGGCGGAGGAGTGGCCGACGTTCCGCCATCCACGCCGACCCGAGTTCCTGCAGACCCTTCCGCACGTCCACTCCACGGCTGGGTTCTTCATCGCGCGTCTGCGCGTCTAGGTGGCGTCGCGGATGAGGCGGGCCACCGCGATGCTCTCCGCCGAGGAAGCTCCAACCGGGAAGCCAATAGCGGCGCCATAGGATCCGAGCCATGGAGGCCGGCTTTCTCGAGCGCGCCATCGAGCTCGCCGAGCGCGGCCGCGGCACGACGCGACCAAACCCGATCGTCGGCGCGGTCATCGTGAGCGAGGGCGAGATCGTGGGCGAGGGTTGGCACGAACGCAAGGGCGGCCCGCACGCCGAGGTCGCCGCCCTCGCCGATGCAGGCGAGCGTGCTCGCGGAGCGACGGTGTACGTGACGCTGGAGCCCTGCGCTCACCACGGTGCGACTCCGCCGTGTGTCGACGCGCTGCTCGAGGCGGGCGTTGCCGCTGTTGTCGCCGGCCAGCTCGACCCGAACCCGGCGCACGGTGGCGGTTTCGCCGCTGCTTCGCGAGAGCGGCGTCGACGTGCAGCTCGCCGACGGCGAAATCGCGTTTCGCTGTCGTCAGCAGATCGAGGAGTGGCGCACGTGGGTGACGGCGAAACGGCCGCATGTGACGTACAAGGTCGCGGTCACGCTCGACGGCCGCGTGCGAGTTCCCAGGCTCACGTTGGGTCACCGGAGAGGACTCCAGGCGGCTCGTTCACGTGCTCCGCGCACAGTCCGACGCCGTCGCGGTCGGGATGGGCACGGTGCGCTCCGACAACCCACGCCTCGACGCGCGCGATGTGCCCGTGATCGAGCAGCCGCGGAGAATCGCATTCGGGAGTGGGCCGCTGCCAGAAGTGTCCGAGCTCGAGCTCCGCTCGGGACCGCTCCGCGAGGAGCTCGAGGAGCTCGCCGCCGACGGCGTCCAGTCCGTGCTCCTCGAAGGCGGGCCGACCCTCGCCGCAGCGTTCCTCGAGGCCGGGCTCGTCGACAAGCTGCTCGTGTTCGTGGCGCCGCGGATCTCCGGAGACGGGCCGGGGATGCTCGAAGGCATGCTGCGCCCGCTCGAGCTCTCGCGCATGGAGGCGCGCCGGGTCGGCGAGGACGTCCTCATTCAGGCGTACCTGAACGAGCCCTAGTACGACGTAGAAGTACCCTCCGACCGTGTTCACGGGGATCGTCCGCGAGGTGGGTGTCGTCGTCGAGGCCGAGGAGGCGGGAGGCGGGCGGGCTCTGGCCGTCCGCGCCCCTGCGACGGCCTCCCGCACGCGCGTCGGAGACTCGATCGCCATCGACGGCTGCTGCCTCACGGCGACTGAGGTCGCGGACGGGACGATCCGCTTCCAGGCAGTGCCTGAGACGATCGCGCGCTCGACGCTTGGAACACTCGAGCGCAACGAGCAGGTCAATGTCGAGCCTGCGATCCGCGCGGGCGAGGAGCTCGGTGGGCACTACGTGCAGGGACACGTCGACGCGGTCGGTCGGATCCGGTCGGCGGAGGCCGAAGGACAGGGGCTCCGTGTCGTCGTCGAAGCCCCCGAGGCTGTCCTGCGGTACTGCGTCGAGAAGGGCTCGGTCACCGTCGACGGTGTGTCGCTGACCGTGGCTGAGCTCATCGATGACGGGTTCGCAGTCGCGCTCGTCCCGCACACGCTCGAGGCGACGACACTTTCGGCACTCCGGCCCGGGCAGGCCGTGAATCTCGAGGCCGATGTCCTCGCGAAGTACGTCGAGCGGCTCGTCACGCACTGAGGGCTACGATCCGGCTGTGGCTACCGACCTGAGCCCGGCCGAGACGGCGTCGCCGTTCGCGACGATCCAGGAGGCGATCGAGGACATTCGCTCGGGGCGCTTCGTCGTCGTCGTCGACGACGCGGATCGCGAGAACGAGGGCGACCTGACGATCGCAGCGCAGTTCGTCACTCCCGAGTCGATCGCGTTCATGGCGACCCACGGGCGCGGGCTGATCTGCCTGTGCCTGACTCCGGAGCGCTGTGACGACCTCGACCTGAGGCCGATGACGGATCACAACGAGACGCCGCTCGGTACCGACTTCACCGTCTCGATCGAGGCGCGCGAAGGCGTCTCGACCGGAATCTCCGCGCACGATCGTGCGCGGACGATCCAGGTCGCGATCGACCCGAGCTCCGTGCCGCACGATCTCGTGCAGCCCGGACACGTCTTCCCGCTGCGTGCAAAGCCGGGCGGCGTGTTGCAGCGGTCCGGCCAGACGGAAGCGGCCGTCGATCTCGCGCGGCTCGCAGGCGTGATTCCCGCCGGGGTCGTGTGCGAGATCATGAACGACGACGGGACGATGGCGCGCGTCCCCGATCTCACGGCGTACTGCGAGCGCCACGAGCTCAAGATGGTCACGGTCGCCGACCTCATCGAGTACCGGCGCCGGATCGAGAAGCTCGTCGAGCGCGTCGTGTCGGTGCGCCTCCCGACCGAGTTCGGGGAGTTCAGGGCGGTCGCGTATCGAGAGCTCCTGACCGACAAGCAACACGTCGCCCTCGTGAAGGGAGACGTCGAGGGCGCCGAGAACGTCCTCGTCCGCGTTCACTCCGAGTGCCTGACGGGTGACGTGTTCCACTCGCTGCTGTGCGACTGCGGCGAGCAGTTGGAGGTGGCCCTCGCCCGCGTCGAGACCGAGGAGCGAGGCGTCGTCCTGTACATGGGCCAGGAAGGCCGCGGAATCGGCCTCCTGAACAAGCTCCGCGCGTATGACCTGCAGGCGAACGGCCTCGACACCGTCGAGGCCAACCTCGCGCTCGGATTCCCGCCGGACGCGCGCGAGTGGGGAATCGGCAACCAGATCCTCGCCGACCTCGGGCTGACGACGATCCGCATCCTCACGAACAATCCGCGCAAGCTGAGCGGGCTCGACGGCTACGGACTGACCGTGGTCGAGCAGGTGCCGCTCGAGGTCGCGCCGACCGCGGAGAACCAGCGCTACCTCGCAGCGAAACGTGAGAAGCTGGGCCACACGATCACGAGGCTCCACCACCAGGGTGCCCGCCTCGAAGGCGACGCACCGGAGGACTCCGAATGAGCAGCCGAGACATCGACTCCACGAGCGAGAACGTCCTGCACGACTGGGCTCGGCGAAGAGGCGCCGTGGACGAGCCCGAGGAGCCTGCGCTGTCGACGGCTCGGAGCCCGACAGCGCCGACGAGGCTCCGGCCTGGGGCACGGCGACCTCGGCCGCCGAGCCGCTGGAGCCCGCACCTGCTGAAGTCGTCGAGGCGCAGACGGACAGCGTCGGCGAGGTCGCCGAGGTCGAGGAGGCCGCCGCGGAGGACGAGCTCGAGCCCGACGCCGGCGATGTCGAGATCGACGAGACGCCGATGCACGTCGAGCTCTCGCACGAGCACGCCGCCGGCGATCTCCACATCCCCGACGGCTATGCGGTTCTCGAGGGCGTCGCCGAGGGTGGCCGCCGCGCGGTTGGTGTCGTCGTGTCTCGCTTCAACGGGAACGTCACGACGCAGCTTCTCGACGGCGCGCTCGCCGAGCTGTCGGCAGCCGGCGTCCGTCAGGAGGCGATCACCATCATGGTCGTCCCCGGCGCTTTCGAGCTCCCACTTGCCGCGACCGCGCTCGCCAAGACGCGCCGGTTCGCGTGCATCGTCGCGCTCGGATGCGTCATTCGCGGGGATACGCCGCACTTCGACTACGTCTCGAGCGAGGCCGCCAGCGGCCTCCAGCTCGCGGCCCTCGAGACCGGCGTCCCGGTCTCGTTCGGCCTGCTCACGCTCGATCGCATCGAGCAGGCGGAGGCTCGTATCGGCAAAGGCGCCGAGGCCGTCCGCAGCGCGCTCGAGATGGCCGACCTGTTCGCGCACCTCCGGGCCGCCGCGGCCCGCTGACCGCGTCGCGGCTGACCGTGCCGCGACAGCGCTCGCGAAGCGAGCGCCTTCAGGGAAGTTCGCGCTGTACGGAGTTCCGAGAGGAACTTCGTGCAGCTGCGCAATAGCTATACTGGCGCGCTGCTCATGTCCAAGGTCTGCGCCATCTGTGGGAAGAAGCCCGGCTTCGGCAACAGCCGCAGCCACTCCATGGTCGCCACGAAGCGACGCTTCAACCCCAACCTGCAGCGTGTCCGCGTGATCCTCGACGGTCACGCGACTCGCGCGTACGTCTGCACCCGGTGCCTCAAGGCCGGGAAAGTGCAGAAAGCGGTCTAGACCCCGATAAGCTCGCGCCTGTGGAGCGCGAGCCGTTCGTGATCGCGACGACCGAGCGTGGCCGCATCGCCATCGCGCCGGACGCGATTGCCCAGATCGTCGGCGCCGCTGCCGCGGAGAGCTACGGAGTCGTCGCCCTCGCCGGGCGCGGCCGCCTCTCGCGTCTGCTGCCATGGGGGATCAAGAAGGGAGTCGACGTCGACCTGCGGGCGGAGGGGCTCGCCGTGGAGCTTCGCGTCGTCGTCGAGCACGGGCTCAAGCTGGCCGAGGTTGCCGAGACGGTGAGGTCGCGCGTCCAGTACGAGCTCGAACGCATGGTCGGGCTCCCGATTGCGTCGCTCGAGGTTCACATCGAAGGCGTACGGTCGCGCTGATGGAGCTCGAGGTCGTCCGTCACCTGGCGCGAAGCGCGCTCCAGAACCTCGAGGCGCATCGGCGGCGCATCGACGACCTGAACGTCTATCCCGTCCCCGACGGGGACACCGGCACCAACCTCGTTCTCACGCTGCGCTCGATCGTCGAGGCGCTCGACGCGTCGACGGCGGAGGACAGCGAGGCGGTCGCGAAGGACGTCACGCGAGCGGCGCTCATGGGAGCGCGCGGCAACTCGGGCGTCATCTTCTCCCAGGTCGTCCGAGGTTTCGTGGAGGTTCTGGGCCGACACGAGGGTGTGGGCTCGTCACTGCTGAGCCGTGCGTTCCGAGGAGCGAGCGATGCCGCGTACCGGGCGGTCAAGCGCCCGGTCGAGGGGACGATGCTCACCGTCATCCGCGAGATGGCGGAGGAGAGCGAGCGAAAGGAGCATCGGAGCCTGCGTCCCAACGATCTCCTGCGGGTGGTGCTCGCACGCGGTGAAGATGCCCTCGCGCGCACGCCGGAGCTGCTCGACGTCCTTCGCAACGCCGGCGTCGTGGACGCCGGAGGCGCAGGTCTCGTCGAGATCGCGCGGGGAATGGTCTACGGCGCGACGGGCGAGGAGATCCCGGAAGCGCCCGTCGAGGCGGAGCCCGTCGGCCTCGATGCGATTCACCTGGAGCTGTCCGAGTTCCGCTACTGCACGGTGTTCGTCGTCGAAGGGGACGACCTGGACAAGGATTCGCTCGAGAGCGAGCTCGAGCGAATCGGCGACTCGCTCCTCGTCGTCGGGGACTCGACGGCGCTCAAGGTGCACGTCCACACCGACGATCCCGGGCAGGCGATCGCATTCGGCACTGCGCTGGGCGTCGTGGAGGGCGTCGAGATCGCGAACATGCACGTGCAGACGGCGCAGCGGGAGGAACGTCTCCTCGAGGGTGGTGGCGCGCCCACCGCGCTCGCAACGCTCGAGACGGGGCTCGTCGCCGTGTGTCCAGGACGCGGCAATCGGCGGCTGTTCGAGAGCCTGGGCGCCACGCGCGTCATCGAGGGCGGCCAGTCGATGAACCCGTCTGCCGCCGACATCCTCGAGGCGATCGAGGCGGTGCCGACGGACGACGTCCTCGTCCTTCCGAACAACTCGAACGTGATCCTGACCGCCGAGCAGGCAGCGACGATGAGCGAGAAGAACGTGCGCATCGTCCCGTCCAAGTCGGTACAGGCGGGCCTGGCCGCGATGACCGGCTTCATGTCGTCGAACGAGCTCGAGGGCAACGAGCAGGCGATGCTGGGTGAGCTCGAGAGCGCTGCGACCGGAGAGATCACGATCGCATCCCGCGACGTGACGCTCGACGGCGTGGAGATCCGCAAAGGCGAATACCTCGGGCTCGTGGAGGACACCGCGGTCGTGTCCAGTCCCGACGTCGATGCCGTCGTCCAGGAGGTCGTCGACCGCGTGCTCGCTACCGGGAAGGGGTATCTCACGGTCCTGACCGGCGAGAACGCCCCGCCGCTCGACGGCCTCGTGTCGGCGCTCGAGCAGCGTCACCCCGGGCTCGAGGTCGAGATCCACGACGGCGGGCAGCCGCACTACCCGCTCCTCGTCGTCGCTCAGTGACCGCCGACGACGAGCCGATTCGCGTCCTGCTGGTCGAGGACAACGACGTCTATCGCGACTCCCTCGTGTTCCTGCTCGCCTCGCGAGCCGGGCTCGACGTGGTCGAGGCGGTCGCAGATGGCGCTTCCGCGATCCGCGCGTTTCACGAGCACGAGCCGGACGTCGTCGTCCTCGACTACCGCCTGCCGGATGTCGACGGCGCCGCCGTGGCGGCAGACATCTCCGGCCCGGTCGTTTTCCTGAGCGCTTCCGCGGGCCTGGAGGAGTACGATGCCGCGTCGAGCGCAGGCGCTGCGCTCGTGCGCAAGGACGAGGGGATGGACGCTCTCGTCAGCGCAGTCCGCGCAGCAGTCGGGAGGTGAGGACGTGAACCTGACGAGCGAGAACACCGCGATCGTCCTCGACTCGACGTCGGACTATCCGGACGCGCCGGCTCGGTTCCCGAACATGCGCTTCGTCCCGCTGTACGTGCGGTTCGGCGACGAGACGTACCGGGACTACGTCGAGCTCGGGCCTGCCGCGTTCTACGAGAAGCTGCGCGTCGCCTCGGTCACGCCGGCGACGGCGCAACCGACGCCGCAGGACTTCGTCTCCGCCTACGAGGAGCTTGCGGCGTACGAGCGGATCTACTCGCTCCACGTATCGGCGAAGGTCTCGGGCACGTTCCAGAGCGCCGAGCTCGCGGCACAGGAGATCGGCGGCGACAGGGTGCGGGTGATCGACACGATGACTGCCTCTCTCGCCATCGCGATGCTCTCCCACGCAATCCAGCGTCGGCTCGCGCGCGGGACGACGGACGAGGAGATCTCGGCGTTGGTCGACCGTTTCCACGCGCACTGCGACGTGCTCTTCACCGTGGAGACGCTGGAGTACCTTCAGCGTGGCGGGCGGATCGGGAAGGCGCAGGCGCTCGCGGGCTCGCTGCTCAATCTGCGACCGGTGCTGAGTGTCGAGGACGGCGAGGTCATTGCCGCGGCGCGCGTGCGCGGCAAGCAGAAGGCGCTCGCCGAGTTCGAGCGGCGCTTCGTCGCGGCGACGACCGACGGTCCGGGCCTGCGCGTCGCGATCGCCCACGCCGACGCCGAGGAGTGGGTGGGCACGCTCTCCGAGCTCGCGTGGCGCGTGCGGCCGAACGCGGAGATCGAGTTCACGTCGACCCTGGGAGCTGTCGTCGGGACGCATGCGGGGCCGGGCGCCGTCGGCTTCTTCTGGTTCCAAGACACGGACTAGTTCTCATGGCTCGGCGCAGGCGCGCGTCCACGATCGAGATCGTCTTCGAGACGCATTCCACGACGACCGACAACGAGCGCTGGGTTGCCTCCGGCTGGCTCGACGGGCAGCTCTCGGCGCTCGGTCAGCGCCAGGCGAAGGAGCTCGGCGAGCGCAGAGAGGACGACGAGATCGTCGCGGTGTTCTGCTCCGATCTCGGCCGCGCTGCCGAGACGGCGCGCATCGCATTCGGCGGGCGCGGGGTTCCGATCCTCCACGACTGGCGGCTGCGCGAGTGCAACTACGGAATGCTGAACGGGACTGCGGTGGCGCGGCTCGAGGTCGAGCGCACGATGCACGTCGTCGACCCGTACTCCGGCGGCGAGAGCTACACCGATGTAGTCGCGCGCGTGCGGAGGTTTCTCCAGGACATCCCTTCGAGCTACACCAACAAGCGTGTCGCCGTGATCGGACACTCTGCGACGAAGTGGGCGCTCGACCACATCCTCGAGGGGATACCGCTCGAAGAGCTCGTCGAGGGCTCGTTTCGCTGGCAGCCGGGATGGCTGTACACGCTTGCGATCGACGGCTAGTCGCAGATCGGCGCGACGCGGCCCGTCGCGAAGCCTTCAGGCGTGTTTCGCGATCGGAATCTCTCACTCAGAGGCCGATCGTGCCAGCCCTATAGTGATGCGGCTGTGAAGGGGACGATCGCCTCGCATTGCCTCGCTACGGGGCTTCGCCGGTCTCGACGCGCCCGAGTCCTGGCCGCGGCCGCGCTCGGCTCCGCGAGCTGATCGGCTCGGAGCGCCCATCGAGGCGCTCCACGGCGTCGGTCCGACCATGGCCAAACGCCTTGCACGCCTCGGACTGAGCATGGTCGAAGACCTGCTCTGGCAGCGTCCCCGACGGTACGAGGAGCCCGCGCCGGTCAAGCGGATCTGCGACCTGTTCGGCGACGACGAGGCGGTCATCGAAGGGGTCGTGCGCTCGGCGTCGAGTCGGCGGCGCGGGCGACTCAAGATCCTCACTGCACGGATCGCCGACGAGACCGGCGAGATCAAGGCGACCTGGTTCAACCAGCCGTGGCTCGAGACGAAGCTCGTTTCCGGTACGCCGATCCGCGTTCGAGGTCGCGCGAACAGGCACGGCTTCGCCGTCTCGTCGTACGACCTGGACGGCGACGTGGAGACAGCCGATTTCGCTCCGGTCTATCCCGCCACCGAGGACATCGCTCAGAAGAAGCTGCGCGATCTCCACGCGCAGGCGCTCGAGCTCGTCGGCGATCTCGGCGACGACGTGCCGTCGGCGCTGCTCGTCTCCGAGCGGCTTCCGACCCGCGCGGACGCGCTCGTGGCGGTCCACCGTCCGCGGTCTCCTGTTGATGCCGAGGTGGGGCGAACACGCCTCGCGTTCGACGAGCTCCTCGTGCTCCGTCTCGCGCTTGCTCGTAGCACCGCGGCCCGTGAGAGCGCGTCGGCGCGCCCGCTCGGCGCGCCGGGAGAGCTCATGCAGCGCTACCGCACATCGCTTCCCTTCACGCTCACCCCCGACCAGGTGCGCGCGATGGACGAGATCGACGCCGATCTCGAGCGCTCGCTGCCGATGCAACGCCTGCTGCAAGGTGACGTCGGATCAGGGAAGACGGTCGTGGCTCTCCATGCGCTCCTGCGTGCGGTCGAAGCCGGCCACCAGGGTGCGCTCATGGCGCCGACCGAGACCCTCGCCGAGCAGCACTTCCTCACGATCGACGAGCTCTGCGCACCACTCGGCGTTCGCGTGACGCTGCTCACGAGCTCGCTCCGGGCCAAGGAGCACGCCGCCGCCCGGCAGCTCATCGCATCGGGCGATGCGCAGATCGTCGTCGGGACGCACGCGCTGATCGAGAAGGAGGTCGACTTCCGCGACCTCGCCGTGGCCGTCGTCGACGAGCAGCATCGTTTCGGAGTGGCGCAACGCACGGCGCTCATCGAAGGGCGAAGCCCGCACGTGCTGCACCTGACCGCGACGCCGATTCCGCGGACGCTCGCACTCACGGTCTACGGCGACCTCGACGTGAGCGAGCTCTCGCTCCCGCCGGCGGACCGCAAGCCCGTGATCACTGCGTGGGTGACCGAAGAGCGCAGCTCGGAGGCGTACTCGCGTCTGTGCCGGCACCTCGACGACGGCCGTCAGGCATACGTCGTCTGCCCGCTCATCGAGGCGTCCGAGACGCGCGTCGCGCGCGCGGCCGAGGAGGAGGCCGAGAGGCTCCGGGCGGGCGAGCTCCGCGGGTACCGCGTCGGCTGCCTCCACGGTCGGCTGCAGCCGACCGAGCGCCGCAGCGTGATGGCCGCCTTCAAGGCACGCGAGCTGGACGTCCTCGTCGCGACGACGGTGATCGAGGTGGGTGTCGACGTCCCGAACGCGACGATCATGATCGTCCAGGAGGCTGACCGATTCGGTCTCGCTCAGCTCCATCAGCTCCGCGGGCGAGTCGGGCGGGGCGCCGAGCAGTCGTACTGCCTGCTCGTCTCGCGCGCGAAGGAGGAGCTCACGGAAACGGCGAGCGAGCGCCTCGACTCCATGGTCGCGACGACGGACGGGTTCGAGCTCGCCGAGCGCGACCTCGAGATCCGCGGAGAAGGTCAGCTCCTCGGCGCGCGCCAGTCCGGCTACTCGGATCTGCGCTTCGTTCGGCTCCGCCGCGATCAGGACCTGCTCGAGCGCGTGCGAGACGCGGCTCGCTCGCTGCCGAGCGAAGGTCTTCTCCAACGCGCCGTCGATCGCCTCCTCGGAGAATCCGAGCACCTCGGAGAGTCGTGAGGATCGTCGCGGGCTCGAAGAAGGGTCACCGGATCGCGGCGCCGAAGGGCGTCGTCACGCGGCCCACAGGAGATCGCGTTCGCGAGGCGGCCTTCTCCCTGGTCGGGCCGGTCGCCGGCGCTGCGGTTCTCGACCTCTTCGCGGGCTCCGGCGCGATGGGGCTCGAGGCGCTCTCGCGCGGCGCTGCCGGCTGCGTCTTCGTGGAGCGCGATCGCGCGGCCACGCGCGTGATCCAGTCGAACCTCGAGAAGCTCGGGCTTACCGGAGCGGTCGTCGCCAATCGGAGCGTCGACACGGTTCTCCGAGACGAGAGCTCCCGCGGACGGCGCTACGACCTCGTGCTCGCGGACCCGCCATACGAGGAGTGGAAGGCGCACGAGCCGACGCTCGCCGAGCTTCTACCAGCGGTTCTCGCCGGCGATGCGCTCGTCGTCGTCGAGACCGCCGCGGACGTCGAGCCCGAGCTTCCTCTCGACCTCGTCACGACCCGGCGGTACGGTTCCGCGCGGATCACGGTCTTCTCGCGATGATCACAGCAATCTGCCCAGGGAGCTACGACCCCGTCACGAACGGCCACGTCGACGTCATCCGACGTGCCGCGGCGATCTTCGACCGCGTCGTGGTGGGCGTGGTCCGCGACCCGACGCACAAGCAGACGCTCTTCACCGTCGAAGAGCGCGTCGACTTCCTCGAGGATGCCCTGTCCGGGTCGAGCAACGTCGTCGTCGACGTG
Source organism: uncultured Gaiellaceae bacterium (assembly GCA_963776565.1). Taxonomy (GTDB): domain Bacteria; phylum Actinomycetota; class Thermoleophilia; order Gaiellales; family Gaiellaceae; genus GMQP-bins7. The sequence continues at coordinate 110,976 of CAVZNF010000004.1, read as the reverse complement.
TTCTCCGAGCTCGTCGTCGAGTTCGCCCGCAAGCATGAAGCGACCACCATGGTGAAGGGGCTCCGCGTCATCTCCGACTTCGAGTGGGAGTTCCAGATGAACCATCTGAACCGCCAGCTCGCTCCCGACATCGAGACGCTGTACGTCATGGCGAACCCGCTCTACAGCTTCGTCTCATCGAGCGGCGTCAAGGAGATCGCGTCGTTCGGAGGGAAGGTCGACACGCTCGTCCCGCCCGCTGTCGCGCGCCGCTTTGCCGAGCTGTACCCGGACGGGCGGCCAGGCGCTCCCGTCTCACCCCAGGAGTAGACTGCGCGCCCATGGACGTACTCGTGCTCATCGATCGGCTCGACGACCTCGTGCACAACGCGAAGGCCGTCCCGCTTACCGACCAGGTTCGCCTCGACCGCGAGGAGATCTACGAGATCCTCGACCAGATGCGGGCGACCATCCCGGAGGAGATCAAGCAGGCACGCTGGATCGTCAAGGAGCGTCAGGAGATGCTCGCCGAGGCGAAACGGGAGTGCGATCGGATCATCCAGGATGCGCGCGAGCAGGCCACGCGCGAAGCCTCGCAGACCGAGATCGTGAAGCTCGCCGAGAAGCAGGCGGACGACATCGTGGACGACGCCAAGCGAAAGGCTCGCGAGACACGGCTCGAGATGGAGGACTGGGCCGATTCGATCCTCTCGACGCTGGAGGTCAATCTCGACAAGTTCCTCACGGCCGTCAAGCGCGGTCGCGAGCGGCTGCACGAGCGCTCGCAGGAAACGGTAATCGCGGGGATCGGCCCCGAGCCCCTCGACGAGCCGGAAGACTTCGAGCGGTTTTCGTAGCGCTGGTCTAGGCCGCCGCCGGCTCGGCTGAAAGCTCGCGACAGACGGTGATCGCCGAGTCGACGAACGCCTCGGCCGCTGCGCTGCGGTGCCGGTCCGAGTGCCAAACGAGACCGATCAGGCGCGCCGAGATCCGCTCGTGGAGATCGATGACGGCCACGCTCGGGTCGTCTTCGTCGACCGTGAGCCTCGGCGATACCGCGAGCCCGACACCCGCACCGACCAAGCCCTGCACGGTGCCGTTGTTGTCCGATCGAAAGACGATGTTCGGCGTTCGTCCCGTCGAGGCGAGCGTCGACTCGACGTGATCCATCGCGCTGCAGTGGTTGAAGCCGATGACCGGGTGCAGCACGATCTCCTTCAGGGTCGGCGGCCGCTTGAGCGAGGCCAGGGGCGAGCCTGCCGGAACGACGAGGACGTACGGATCGCGCAGCAGTTCGACGGTCTCGTACGGGCCGGGTACGACCGGAAGCGTCCAGAACGTCAGGTCGAGGTCGCCGCGCTCGATCATCTCGAGTAGGTCGCTCTCGTCCTGCGACTCGCGGAGGACGACCTCCACGTGCGGATGGCTCTCGGAGAAGCGGCGCAGCAACCGCGGGATGATCTTCGCGCCGACGCTCTGGAACGTCCCGACGCGGAGGCGTCCGGCATCGCCGGCCTCGAGCGCCGCCATGTCCGCCTTGGCCGCGAGGAGCCGTGCCTGGATGGCGTCTGCGTGACGGAGGAGGATCTGCCCGGCTTCCGTGAGCGAGATCGGGCGCGGGCCCCCCGGGCGCTCGATGAGACGCAGGCCGACGATGCGCTCGAGCGTCGCGATCTGCTGCGAGATGGCCGACTGCGTGTAGCCGAGACGCTCGGCCGCGCGACCGAACGACCCTTCGTCCGCGATCGTCTTGAGCGCGACCAGATGGCGAAGGTCGAGGCCGAGCCAGCGATCAGCTTCCATGATCGTGTTATACCAAGCCAACAGAGAGTCTTATGTAGCTCGCGCGCCCAAGCACGGGCGCTACCCTCCTCCGGTGACAACCGTCGATCTCAGGACACTCCGGCTTCGTCCCGGCGAGGTGCGCACGGAAACGCTGGACGTCGAGCTCGAGCCTTTCGTGCTTGGTGGGCAGCGCTACGAGGCGTCACCGGGCACGATGCCGGTCGACCTCGAGATCGCGCAGGCGTCGGGCGCGATGGTCTTCGACATGCGCCTCGCCGTGCACGTGAGTGGCGTGTGCATGCGCTGCCTCGGCTTCGCGGAGCTCGACAGCACGGTCTCCGCCCGCGAGTTCCACGATCTCGACGCGCCCGTCTCGGACGAGCTCCATTCCGACTACGTCGTGCGCGACCACCTCCAGCTCAGCACGTGGGCGCGCGATGCCGTTGCGCTGGAGCTCCCGGATCAGATTCTCTGTCGGCCGGACTGCGCCGGGCTCTGCCCCGTCTGCGGGAAGGATCTCAACGTCGAGCCACACGAGCACCTCGAGCGCGACCCGGACCCGCGTTGGGCCGCGCTCGAAGGGCTCAAGGAGACGCTGTGAGGCTCTATCCCCCGGCCAGGCGAACCTGCACCAGTCGGTAGGCGGCAATACCTGCGAGCGCAGGGTCGCCCGATCGATACGCCTTCACGAAGAACTGCACGTTGAACCCGTTTCGGGGCTTCGGGAAGTTGCCGTTCGGGCGCGAGCTGGTAGGTGACCCACCCGTCGACCGTCGTCGCTTGTCGATCTCCACCCGAGGTCACTCTCGGGGTTGAGCGGACGAAGACGAGCGCATCGCGGATCACGAACCCGCGCGTGTCCTTCACTCGAACGCGCACGGTGATCGGCTGGCTTTGGCTCGTCACCGGGCTCGGCGAGAACTGCACGACCGAGACGATGAGTCGCTGGTTCGACGGCACGCTCGTCGCTGGAATCGACGTCTCGCCGCTCGGCAGCTTGATCGCCCCGCCGGGGAGCGGTTCCGTGACGATCGGCGACTCTCCCGAGATGACCGTCGTCGACCCACGCGAGTTCCGCGCGGTGACGTTGAAGCGGATCTTGCGGTTGACGTCTGCGGACGTCAACCGATACGTCTGACCCGTCGCCCCGGCGATCGAGACGCAGCTTCCTCCCTGCGTGTTGCATCGAAGCCAGCGGTACGAGTACGAGATCGGCTGGACGCCGGTCCACGATCCTGGATCGGCCGTCACCACCGAGCCGACCGTCATCGTGCCGCGAACGGTCGGCGTCGACGTGTTCACCGGCGGCCCCCCGACGACGGCCGTGGGGTTCGAAGCGGCCGTCCGCGAGCCCTCGGCGTTGGTTGCGGTGACGCGAACGCGCATCCGAAAGCCGACGTCGGCGCTGACGAGCCGGTAGCGATTGTCGGTCGCGCCCGACACGATCGCGCAGTTACCTCCGTCCGGCTGTCCGCCGTCGACACCGCAACGCACCCACTGGTACGCGTACGAGATCGGTTTCGTTCCGGTCCACGTGCCCGTGGACGCATTGAGACGGACGCCCTGCTCGGCGCGCCCGCTGATCGCGGGCTCGCCGGTGTTGGTGGGTAGCGTTGCCTGCGCCGCGACGCCCTCGCCGAGTGGGACGGCAAGCGCGGTCAGCGCGAGTGCCAGTACGACTGCTCCCCTCGATGACATATCAACCTCCTTGGTCGACACCCGTTATGACGACTTCGGCGCCGGCGCGCCGTGATCTCTTGCGGAGCCCTTACACCGCCTTACATCGGCCTTACACCGTCGACTACGATGCGCGGCGGCGCGTATGCGCCGTCACATGACGGACTGACCGGCTCATTCCCCGTTTTCTGCGCACGCGAAGCGCGCGTGCGCGTCAAACACGGTTTCCGGAGGTCCGTCGATGCGAGTGCAACTCGCAGACATCACCAAGAGCTATGGCGCGCAGGTCGTTCTCGACCGGGTCACGCTTGCCGTCGGTCCGCATGCGCGGATCGGTCTCGTCGGCCCCAACGGTGTCGGCAAGTCGACGCTGCTCCGCCTCCTGGCCGGGGTGGAATCGCCCGACGAGGGCGCCGTCAGTCGTGCTCCCGAGTCGCTGACGGTCGGCTATCTCGAGCAGGAGCGGCGCGTCGAGCCTGGTGAGTCGATCATCGTGACGCTGGGCCGTCGAGCCGGCGTGCTCGGCGCGGAGCGTGAGCTCGAGGACGCCGCAGGAGCGCTCGCCCGTGGCGAGGTCGCGGAGGAGCGCTACTCCCATGCGCTCGAGCGCTACCTGGCGCTCGGGGGTGCCGACTTCGAGGCGCGAGCCCGGACGGTGTGCGCCGACCTCGGCCTCGACGTCGACCTCGAACGCACTCGCGACGGCCTGTCCGGCGGGGAGGCTGCGCGGGTCGCGCTTGCGTCGATCCTCCTCTCCCGCTACGACGTGCTCCTGCTCGACGAGCCGACGAACGACCTCGACTTCGACGGTCTGGAGCGACTCGAGCGCTTCCTCGGGTCCTTTGCGGGAGCTCTCATCCTCGTGTCCCACGACCGCGAGCTCCTGGACGGCACGGTCGACCGGATCGCGGCCATTGATCCGAGATCGCGGCAGTTGCGGGAGTGGGCGGGCGGCTGGACCGACTACGAGACCGCGCGCGACAAAGAGCGCGCGGCGGCACTGGCTGAGTTCGAGCAGGCGCAGGTGCGCCGCAAGCAGCTCGCCGAGCTCCTGAGCACGCGACGAACGGAGGCTCGCTCGAAGGGCGCGTGCCCTGGGAAACAAGACGGGAGGCGCCGATCGGCGCGCGACGCATGCCCTCGAGACCAAGGTGCGCCAGGCAGAGCGGCTCCTCGGTCGCAACGAGCTGCCCGAGAAGCCGTTCGAGCCCTGGGAGCTCAATCTCACTCTCGCTGGCGGCTCTCGGCTCTCCGACCACGTTCTGAGCCTCGATGCGGCTGTGGGGCAGCGAGGCGCGTTCAGGCTCGGGCCGGTGCATGTCGATCTCGCGCCCGGGGAGCGACTGTCGATCGTCGGTCGGAACGGTGCCGGCAAGTCGACCCTGCTGGGGATGCTCCTCGGCGACGTCGCGCTGGTCACCGGCACGCGACGGGTCGGTAGGCGAACGGTCATCGGCACCATCGGCCAGGAGCGTGCCGCGTACGACGGCGACGTCGCCCTCGTCGACGAGCTCGTGTCACGCACCGGTCTGTCCTCGGTCGATGTCGCGGACGCTGCTCGCGAAGTTCGGGCTCGGGCTTGATCACGTCGGGCGACCGTGCTCGTCCCTCTCTCCGGGGGAACGAACGCGCGCCCATCTCGCGGAGCTGCAGGCGCGCGGAGTGAACCTCCTGATTCTCGACGAGCCGACAAACCACCTCGACGTCGAAGCCGTCGAACAGCTCGAGTCGGCGCTCGCGGGCTTCGCCGGAACCCTCGTCGTCGTCTCGCACGATCGACGGTTTCTCGAGCGGATCGCGCCGACGAGGGAGCTGGCGCTCCCGCTATAGTGCCCAGCCGCTCATGGCCGTTCCGAAGCGAAAAACGTCGAGGTCGAGGCGCGACAAGCGTCGCGCGCAGCACGCGATCACGATCCCGCACGTCCAGGTCTGCCCGACCTGCAAGCAGCCGAAGCGGCCTCATCGCGTCTGCCCGAACTGCAAGACCTACAAGGGCCGGGACGTCGAGCCGCTCCGCCTCGACGCGCCGTAGAGCGAGACTCCACACAATGATCCGCGTTGCCGTCGATGCGCTCGGGGGCGACCGAGCTCCCGACGAGATCGTGGCGGGGGCCGCCGCCGCTGCTTCGCCGGAGATTCAGCCGACGCTCTTCGGTCCCGCTTCCCTCGACCCGCACGGGCTTGCGCTCGTGGAGGCGTCCGAGGCGATCGCGATGGACGAGCACGCCGTCGAGTCCGTCAGGGCGAAGACGAACTCGTCGCTCGTACGCGCAGTCCGCGCGGTCGGAGACGGTGATGCCGACGTCGTCGTGTCCGCCGGCAACACGGGGGCGATGCTCGCGGCGTCGCTGCTTCACATCCGGCGGATGCCCGGCGTTCACCGCCCCGGAATCGCCGTCGTGATCCCGACGAAGCGTGGCCAGAGCGTCCTCATCGACGCCGGCGCCAATGCCGACGCACGGCCCGAGCACCTCCTCCAGTTCGCGCACATGGGCTCGGTGTTCGCGGAGGAGATCCTCGGCGTGCAGCGTCCGGACGTGCGCTTGCTGTCCATCGGCGAGGAAGACGAGAAGGGCAACCAGCTGACGATCGAGGCGCACGAGCTCCTTCGGGCTGCCGAGCTCCACTTCGGAGGGAACATGGAGGGCCGCGGGCTCCTCGAAGGCGACGCCGACGTCGTGGTCGCGGACGGCTTCACCGGGAACGTCGCGCTGAAGACGCTTGAAGGCACCGTGCGGAGCCTGCTCGACGCGCTGCGGACCGAGCTGGAGTCCTCGTTGCGCGGCAGGCTCGGCGGCGCGCTGATGCGTCCGGCTGCGCGGAGGCTTCGAGAGCGCCTCGATCCCGAGACGTACGGCGGTGGCTACCTCCTTGGACTCAACGGTTTGGTCGTCATCGCGCACGGCTCGAGCTCCCGCATCGCTATCGCCAACGCCATCCGTCTCGGAGCTCGTGGAGTGGAGCACCGCGTTGTCGAACGCCTGCAAGAGCGCCTGTCGCCCGGCGTGTTAGCATCGGCGCGCTCCACGACCCCGACGGCAGAGAGGTGAGATTTCAGGGATGGCAACTTCGCGTGAGGAGATCCTCGAGCAGGTCAAAGGCGCGCTGAGCGAGAAGCTCGGCATCGACGAGAGCGAGATCACCGAAGATGCGTCGTTCGAGGAAGACCTCGGCGCGGACTCGCTCGATCTGGTGGAGGTCGTGATGGACCTCGAGGACCAGTTCGGGTTGAAGATTCCGGACGAGGACGCCCGCGACCTCACGACCGTCGGCAAGGCGATCGACTACGTCATCGCGCATCAGGGCTGAGCCCGGCCACGAGGTCGGGCCGCACGAGCTCGGCCGCCTCATCTCGGAGCTGCCGGCCGAACGGCTCGCGCAGGTGTTCACGCACGCCTCCTGGGCAGAGGACCGCGCGGAGTCGTACGAGCGGCTCGAGTTCCTGGGCGACAGCGTGCTCGAGCTCGCGATCGCGCGAGCGGTATTCGACCGATTCAGCGCGGCCTCGGAGGGTCGCCTCGCGAAGATCCGGGCGCATGTCGTCTCGCGGCAGAGCTGCGCGGCGGTCGCGAAGGAGCTCGGGCTCGGCGACCAGCTCCTCGACTACGCCGGCTCTGTCCCGAAGGACGAGCTCCAGCGCATCTCGCGGAGCCGAAACGTGCTCGCCGCGGTGCTCGAGGCCGCGATCGCGGCCGTCTATCTCGAGCTCGGGTTCGAGCGGATCGAGCCGGCGATCGTCGACGCGTTCGACGAGCGGATCGAGTACGCCCGCACGAGCCACGTCGACTACAAGACCGAGCTCCAGGAGGCCCTCGCGCGCTCGGGGAACCAGGTGCACTACACCGTGCTCGAGGTCGAGGGCCCGCCGCACGACCGCCGCTTCGTCTGTGCTGCGGCCGTCGCGGGCGAGCAGCTGGGAGTGGGGCGGGGCTCGACGAAGAAGGCTGCGGAGCAGGAGGCCGCGCGCCAGGCGCTCGAGGCGCTCGGTGTCGTGCCCGAGCGCATCTAGAGCGTTCGGGATCCGCGCGTCGCGCCGTCCGGGCGCGGGGTGAGAATGCGGCCTCGGTGCACCTGCGCTCGCTTCGCATCCGCGGCTTCAAGTCGTTCCCGGACACCCTCGAGATCTCGCTCGAGCCGGGCGTCGCCGTCATCGTCGGGCCGAACGGCTCCGGAAAGTCGAACATCGCCGACGCGATCGTCTGGGCGGCGGGATCGCTGACGCCGTCGGAGCTGCGCGCCGAGAAGCCCGACGACGTGCTGTTCGCGGGCGGCGGCGATCGGAAGGCGGCTGAGCACTGCGAGGTCGAGCTCGTCTTCGACAACGAGGACGGAACATGGCCGGATCTCGACTTCTCCGAGGTCTCGATCGCGAGGCGGCTCGTGCGCGGAGCGGAGGGTCAGTACCTCGTCAATCGCGCGGCGGTGCGGCGCACCGATCTCGTCGAGATCCTCGCCGACGTCGGTCTCGGCTCGGCGATGCACTCGATCGTGGGACAGGGCAAGGTCGAGCAGGTGCTCGCGTCGAAGCCGGAGGACCGGCGGGCGTTCGTCGAGGAGGCCGCAGGGCTCGGGAAGTTCAAGCGCCGACGGCACCGCGCGGAGCTGAAGCTGGCGCGTGTTGCGCTTCAGGTCGAACGCGCCCGCGACGTCGAGGAGGAGGTTCGAAAACGACTGCGGCCGCTCGCGCTGCAGGCGACCGCGGCAGAGCGCGCGGAGAAGCTCGTCCTCGAGATCGCCTCGCTGAACGCGCGGATAGCGCAGCTCGATCTCGCCGACTCCGGTTCGAGACGCGCGGAGGCGGAGGAGCGTCGCGAGACTGCGGCGTTCGCAAAGCGAGGCGCCCAGGGCCGACTCGAGGGACTTCTCCGCGAGCGGGCGAGAGCCGAGGAGGAGCTCTCGGACGCGGCCGGACGACGCGAGTCCGCGGTCGCGGCTCGCTACCGGTTGCAGGGCGGAATCGAGCGGCTCGAGCTGCGTGCGGAGTCGGCTGCTGCGCTGCTGGAGCGCTTCCGCGCGGAGACTCCGGCTGAGGCGACTACCGCTGAGCCGAACGACGCCGCACGTCTCGAGACTCGAGGCGATCCAGACAGCCGAGGCTGCCCGGAGCGCCGAGCGCGAGCGGGTCGCGCTGGATGAGCGGGTCGAGCTCGTCCGTGAGCGGGTTCGAGCGCTCGATCAGGCGCTCGCCGAGCAGGAGGGCCTTCCGCCCGCTGCTCGCGCTCTGGCCGAGGACGGCGCCAGGCTCGCCCTCGCCGCGCTCGACATCGAGCCGGGCGCCGAGCGAGCGGTCGCTGCTGCATTGCGCGCTCGCGCGTCGGCCGTGCTCGCGGACGACGCCGCCGTCGGGCTCGCGCTCCTCCAGCGGGCGCGCGCGTCCGGACTCGGCAGCCTGACCGTCCTCACCGGCCGATCGCCGCAGGAGATCGTCGCCGAGTATCCGGTCGTCCCCATCGACACGCTGCTGGACGTCACCGCACCGTCGGTCACGCCCGAGGGCTTCGGGTACGACCCGAGTCGCGGCGAGCTCTGGTTCGTCGGGGAGACCGCCGAGGCCGTGCTGCTCGAGCTGCAGGGTCGGCGTACGGCGCTCCACGCGGAAGCCGTCGGGCTCGAAGCGCAGCTGGCGGAGGCAACCCGCCTCGCAGAGGAGACCTCCAGCCGGGCGCGCGTCGCCGAGGCGGCGTACGGCAAGACGCCACGCGTGCGCCCAGCGACGCTCGATGCGCAGCTGCACGCACGGATCGTCGACAGTGGCCGCCCGCCTCAGCGACGGAATCGCCGCTGCTCAGCGCGCGGCGAGTCGCTTCGAGGCGCCCCTTCGCGCGCGTGTCGACGCGGGTTCGACGCGGGCGGGTGAGCTCGGCGAGGAGCTGCGGACGCTCGGCGCAACGGAGGTGAACCTCCGTCGCGAGCTCGAAGAGGCGAGCGCCGCAGTCTCTGCCGCGGAGGTCGAGATCGCGCGGGTCGACGCCGAGGTCGCGGAAGCCGCGCGCCGACTCGAGACCGCCGGGCCGATCGAGCCTGCTGAGGGCGATGACCGCGCCGAGCTCGCGCATCGCGTCGAGCGCATCGAGGCGCGGCGGATCACGCTCGGTCAGGTCAATCCGCTCGCGCGCGAGGAGTACGAGGCGGAGAAGGAGCGCCTGACCGACCTCAAGACGCAGCGTGAGGACCTCGAGCAGAGCCTCGAGGAGCTCGAGAAGCTGCGGGCCGAGCTTACGGCGACCGTGGAGCGCCGGTTCGCCGAGACGTTCGCGGCGGTCGCCGAGCACTTCGAGGAGGTCGCATCGACGCTCTTCCCCGGCGGTGAGGGCCGGCTACGGCTCGTCGAGTCCGAAGAGGAAGGCGGCGAGCCCGGTGTCGAGGTCGAGTTGCGTCCTGCCGGGAAGCGCGTCACGCGACTGTCGCTCCTCTCCGGCGGTGAAAAAGCGCTCGGGGCGATCTCGTTCCTCTTCGCGCTCTTCCTCGCCCGGCCGTGCGCCTTCTACCTCCTCGACGAGGTCGAGGCCGCTCTCGATGACACCAACATCGCCCGCTTCGTCGAGCTCCTGCGCCGCTACGCGGATCGCGCGCAGTTCGTCGTGGTCACCCACCAGAAGAGGACGATGGAGGCCGCGGATATCCTCTACGGCGTGACGATGGGCCCGGACGGCGTGTCGCAGGTCGTCTCCCGGCGGCTCCCGCAGCACCAGCAGGCGCTCGCCGCCACGGCGTGAGTCGCACCTGGGCCGAGCTCCTCGGCGACGAGGTCACCGCGGAGGACGAGCCCGAGAGCGCTGGCTTCTTCGGACGCATGCGCGAGTCGCTGGCGAAGAGCCGCCGCGCGCTGACCGCCGAGCTCGCATCGGCGGCGTTCGACTCCTCGGACGACGAGGCCTGGGAACGGCTCGAGGAGGCGCTCATTCGCAGCGACGTCGGTGTTCCCGCGACGGCCGAGATCGTGCGCAGGCTGGAGGCGCGCGGCGTCGCCGGAGATCTCGAGCACGCACTCGTCGAGGAGGTCGAGGCGCTCTTCGGCGAGCCACCGACGCTCGTCCTTGGTGGCGACCCGAGCGTGGTTCTCGTCGTGGGTGTGAACGGCACCGGAAAGACGACGACGATCGGGAAGCTCGCCCGCAAGCTCTCCGAGCACGGCCGCTCGGTGCTCGTCGGCGCGGCCGACACGTTTCGAGCCGCCGCCGAGGAACAGCTCGAAATCTGGGCGGAGCGAGCGGGCGCCGACTTCGTCGGAGCGCCACGCGGAGCAGATCCGGCGGCCGTCGCGTTCGACGCCGTCGAGGCGGCGCGGGCTCGCGGCTGCGACGTCGCGATCGTGGATACGGCCGGTCGCTTGCATACGCAGTCGAACCTCATGGCCGAGCTCGAGAAGGTGCAGCGCGTCATTGCCGGGCGAGTCGAAGGCGCCCCGCACGAAGTGCTCCTCGTGGTCGATGCGACGACGGGCCAGAACGGTCTGCAGCAGGCGCGGCTCTTCGGCGACACCGTGGGCGTCACCGGAGTGGCGCTGACGAAGCTGGACGGCAGCGCTCGAGGCGGCGTCGCGATCGCGATTGCCGTCGAGCTCGGCCTCCCCGTGAAGCTCGTCGGTGTCGGGGAAGGGGTCGACGATCTGCGCCCCTTCGACGCCGCCGACTACGCACGCGCGCTGATCGCCGGCTGAAGATCACTCGATCGAGGGCTATGGCTCGTTGCACGAGGCCGAGCACCCGCGTACGCTGTGACCACCGAACCCTGGAGCGACGCAGGGAAGGAGGACTGGGAATGGCTGTCGCGATGACCATGCACTGGCCGGGTCTCACATCCGACCAGTACGACGCCGTCATGGCGAGGCTCGGCCTCGATGCGAACCCGCCTGCCGGCGGGGTGCTGCACATGGCGACTGTCACCGACGAGGGTGTCGAGGTGTATGACATCTGGCAGACCGAGCAGGCCTTCAACGGCTATCTCGAGCAGCGACTGCTGCCTGTCGTGAGCGAACTCGGGATCGGTGGAGAGCCCGAGATCAGGATCGTTCAGCTGCACAACCTCTACGCCGCCGATGCGGACATGATCGATCGGATCGGCGCCGTCTCCCTTCCGGCTGCGGTCGCGAGCTGGTCCGGCTGACTCGCCGTTGGAGGCGCGCCCCGACGGGCGCGCCTCCGACACTTGCCGCGGCTCAGCCGCCCGGTGTGATGAGCACCCGGTAGGTCTTCGGCCCTGGGTTCGGCGAGACGACCACGCGGATCGACGTCACCTCGTACGTCATGGTGTCGAGACCGTGGTCGCGGGCGTAGTCCGCCGCTGCGTTGGCGGCCTCGGCGAGCGCGATGGAGACGGCATGGTCTTCGCCGGACAGCTCCCTTTCGGCGTCGGCCGACGCTTCACCCTCGAACGACGGCAGCGGGTGACCTCGCTGGAATCTTTCAGGAGTACTCACGGATCTCCCTTCGTCGCAGTTTCGCCAGCCTACTCCGCTCCTGTCGAGGCAACAACATCGCGCACGTCGGCGAGGACTCTCTCGTATCCAGTGCGTCGACCGTCGGCACGGAGCTCTGCGAAGCGCTCCGCCCCCAGCGACTCGATGAGCATCGGCGCGAACCGCGCTTCAATCGCCGGCTCGGCGTACTCGAGCGGCCGAGGCTCCCGGGCGGCGTCGGCCGCACCCCAGATTCGGGCTGCTTCCTCGGGATGGCCTATCGCGGCCGCGTATCCGCCGAGCGCACACAGGCACTCGGCCCGGCTTCTGTCGTCGTCGAGACCGACGTAGATCGCGAGACTCTCGCTCAGCCGCTTCTCGACGAGAGAGAGGTCGCCTTTCAGAAGGCCCGTCGTCCCGAGCATGCACAGGGCCGCGGCTGTATACAGAGCATCGCCCGAGGCGGCGGCACGCTCGAGGGCAGCTTCGAACGCCTCCTCGGAGCGATCGATGTCGCCAGCGGCGAACGCGGCAACTCCGACGTGGTAGGTCGAATCGAGAATCGTCATCGGGTCGCCGAGGGCGCGGCGTCGCTCGAGAGCTTCTTCTGCGTACGACAGGGCTTGGTCGTGCTCGCCGCGCGTCCGGGCGACGTCCGAGAGGATGCTGAGCACTGCGGAAAGCGCGCGGTCGTCCCCGAGCGGGCGAGCGAGCAATAGCGCCTCGGCGCAGAGCCGCTCTGCACGTTCGGGATCGTTCCGGCGAAGCGCGATGTAGCCGAGCTCGGAGAGTGCGAAGACTTCTTCTCGTTGCCTCTTTTCTTCGCGGAACAGCACTAGGGCCTCTTCGAGCATCGGCACGGCAGCGTCCCAGTCGCTCTGACCTGCCGCTTGGCGAGCTGCAGTCCACAGAGCGTCGGCTCGAATCCTCGTAGGAGCCTCCTTGGCAAGGTCGAGGCCGAGCGCGAGCCAGTCGACGTGCTTCGCTCACGTGCGCGTGGGCGCGCCAGAACCGTTCGAGCGCGCTCAAAGCGCTGAGCGCATCGGCCACGCGCCCGGACGACAGGAGCCAGTCGAGCGTCGTCGTCAAGTTGTCGTACTCACGCTCGAGACGATTCATCCAGTCGTCTTGATCCGGCCCGGAGAGCTCCGTCTCGGCTTCGAGTGCCAGGCCGAGAAAGTGCTGGGCGTGACGCCCGCGCACGGGATCGAGCAGATCGTCCGCTCGCAGGCGATCGAGTGCGTACTCCCGGACCGTCTCCAACATCGAGAGGCGGACATCGCCGTCGTTTGCCTCGCTTCGAACCAAGCTCCAGCCGACGAGGGCCTCCAGGTCCGGGAGAAAGCTGTCACCTCCGCGGGCGACCGCGCGCGCATCGGCGAGAGTGGCGCTCTCGCCGAAGACGGCCAGCGCGCCGTGCAAGTCCCGCTGCTCGTCGGTCAGGCGCTGGTAGCTCCAGTCAATCGCGGCGCGCAGCGTGCGCTGGCGCTCCGGCAGATCGATCGGGCCCTCCATCTTGAGCGCAAGCCCTTCCTCGAGCGCACGCACGATCTCCGCGGGCGGCAAGACGACGAGCCGGGACGCGACGAGCTCGATCGCGAGGGGGAGTCCGTCGAGCCGGCGGCAGATCTCGTGGACCGAATCGAGGGCGTCGGCCTGGAGTACGACGCCGCGCGCCGCGGCGAGCTCGCCGAACAGTGTCGTCGCGTCCTCGAGCGTGAGCGGTCCGAGAGGAAGCACCCGTTCGCTCGAAAGCCTGAGCGGCATCCGGCTCGTGGCCAGAATCTGCAAGTCTGGGGCGCGGTCGAGCAGCGACGCGACGTGAACGGCCGCGGGCGCGAGATGCTCGAGGTTGTCGAGATAGAGGAGCGCCCCGGTTCCGTTGAGCCTGTCCCCGATGGCGTCGAGGAGCGGCTCGCCCGACTCTCGGACGCCGAGCGCGCGGGCTATGGCGCTCGGCACGAGGTCTGCGTCCGAGATCGGGGCCAGACCGACGAGGTGGACTGGGCGCTCCGTCGCTGCGCCTGCCGCCACCTCGAGCGCCAGGCGGCTCTTCCCTGCGCCGCCGGGCCCTGTGATCGTGACGACTCGAGCCGCGCCCGAGAGCAGCTCTTCGACCTGCGCGAGCGCGTCCGCTCGCCCGATCAGGCGATGGTGGAGCGCGGGCAGCGTGGAGGCCGAGAGCGTGTTGAGCGGCGGAAAATCGTCCCGCAGGTCAGGTGCGACCAGCTGAAAGAGCTCCGCGGCGGTCGGGACGTCTCTCAGACGATGCCGACCCAATGAGCGAAACGACGCTCCCGGAAAGGGTTTCTCGCCCGCAACGTCTCGCACTGCGCGCGACACGACCACCTGCTCTCCGTGAGCTGTCGAGCAGATCCGCGAGGCGATGACGACATCCGCCCCGACGTAACCCTCTTCTCCGAGCTCGGGCTCACCCGTATGGATCCCGATTCGAAGCCGGTGAGGCGCCTCGTCGGGCCACGGCTCGGCTGCGAGCGAACGCTGCATCTCGGCTGCGGCAGCGACCGCGTCACGCGCCCGCGGGAACGCAAGAAAGACCCCGTCGCCCGCCCAGTCGACCTCGGCTCCATCGTGGGCACGCGCCGCCTTGCGTACGAGCTCGCGCATGCGTGCACGCGCCGGCCCGAATCGCTCCCCGAGTAGATACAGAAGACGCGTCGAGCCTTCGACATCGGCGAAGAGCAGGGTCACCGTCCCTGACGGCAACGGACGCGGCGCGCTGTCCTGGGTGTTCACGAGCCGAGTCTAGGAGGGCGAATGGCTCGACGTACACTGTCCGGCCGTGTTCGACACGCTCTCCGACAAGCTGCAGGCGACGCTCGGCGGGCTCGGGCGTAGCGGCCGTCTCGACGAAGAGGCGATCTCGAAAGCGATGCGCGAGATCCGTCTCGCGCTGCTCGAGGCCGACGTCAATCTCGAGGTCGCGCGTGACTTCACCGCGGCCGTCAAGGAGCGCGCGCTCGGTCAGGACGTCCTGAAGAGCCTCACGCCTGGCCAGCAGGTCGTCAAGATCGTGCACGAGGAGCTGACGGCTCTCATGGGCTCCGGGGACTCACGGCTCGCTTTCGGCCGTCCTCCCACCGTGATCCTTCTCGCAGGCCTGCAGGGCTCGGGTAAGACGACGGCGGCGGCGAAGCTCGGCCTGATGCTCCGCCGCGACGGGAAGCATCCCGCGCTCGTCGCCTGCGATCTCCAGCGTCCGGCTGCCGTGGACCAGCTCGAGCAGCTCGGCAAGCAGATCCAGCTCCCCGTATTCGCGCTCGATCGCGCCGATCCGGTTGGCGCCGCGCGGCTCGGCGTCGAGGCCGCTCGCAAGGAAGCGCTCGACGTCGTGATCCTCGACACCGCGGGCCGTCTGCACGTCGACGAGGAGCTCATGAACGAGCTCGAGCGCGTCGCCGCCGAGACGAAGCCGACGAACGTGCTCCTCGTCCTCGACGCGATGACCGGACAGGAGGCGGTGAACGTCGCGCTCGCGTTCCAGGAGCGCGTCGCGTTCGACGGCGTGATCCTCACGAAGCTCGACGGAGACGCACGCGGTGGAGCAGCGCTGTCGGTGCGGGCGGTTACCGGGCGACCCGTGAAGCTCGTCTCGGTCGGCGAGAAGCTCGATCAGCTCGAGTACTTCCATCCCGACCGCATGGCCTCGCGCATCCTCGGTATGGGCGACGTGATGACGCTCATCGAGAAGGCGGAGGCGGCAGTCGAGATCGATGACCAGGCCGAGATGGAGAAGCGCATCCGCGCGGGGGAGTTCACCTTCGACGACTTCCTCGCGAGCTACCGGATGATCCGCAAGATGGGGCCGCTGCAGGGAGTCATGAAGCTCATCCCCGGGATGGGGAAGCAGCTGCAGGGGCTCGATCTCGACGAGCGCCAGCTCGCCAGGGTCGAGGCGATCGTGCTCTCGATGACGCCGCACGAGCGCCGCATGCCGCACGTGATCTCGGTTCAGCGGCGTAGGCGTATCGCAGCCGGGAGCGGGACCTCGATCGACGAGGTGAACAAGCTCATGGCTGCGCGCAAGCAGATGGCGAAGATGATGAAGCAGATGGGGAAAGGCAAGATGCCGACCCTGCCGCCCGGGGTGGGCGGCCCGAGGCGCTAGCCTTCCCTCTTCATCAACGAGAAAGGCACAGACAGCACATGGCAGTGAAGATCAGATTGACGCGGGTCGGCTCGAAGAAGAACCCGATCTACCGCGTCGTCGTGGCCGACTCGCGGTCTCCGCGAGACGGTCGCTTCATCGAGATCGTCGGTCGCTACAACCCGCAGACGGATCCGTCCACGATCGACCTCGACGAGGCCAAGATCAAGGACTGGATGGCCAAAGGCGCACAGCCCACCGAGCCGGTGTCTCGGCTCATCAGGGCTGCCGGCTTCTCCGGTTGACGAAGGTGGCCGAGCTTCTGGAGTGGCTCGCGCGACGGCTTGTCGACGAGCCGGACGCGGTGCGCGTGGAGACCGAGGAGCGCGAGGACGCGATCGTGTTCCACCTCCACGTGGCTCCGGACGACGTCGGCAAGGTGATCGGGAAGCAGGGGCGAATCGCACGCGCGCTGCGCAGCGTCGTCCGCGCGGGCGGCGCTCGGGCAGACGAGCGCTACGTGCTCGAGATTGCCGACTGAGCCCGAGCACGAGCTCGTTCCGATCGGTCGCGTCGGTCGCCCGCACGGAGTCGACGGCGCATTCGTCGTCGACCAGGCGAGCGAGGATCCCGCGTGGTTCGAAGTGGGCGCCGAGCTGCTCGTCGACGGCGAGCCGGCTCGAGTCGTGGTCATGCGGCAGGTCGGCGGTCGTCGCTACGCGATCAAGCTCGACCGAGCCGTTGCCCGCGGAGCTGAGCTGGCGGTGCGGCGGGACGTCCTACCGGAGCTTCCCGCCGACATGTACTACGTCGCCGACCTCGTGGGTTTGGACGTGTTGGACGAGGGCGGTGCATCCGTAGGAGTGGTCCGCGACGTCCTTCCCGGCCCCGCGAACGACGTGCTCGAGCTTGACACCGGCGTCTTGTTGCCGCTCGTCGAGGAGTGTGTACGCGACGTCGACCTCGACGGACGCCGCGTCCATCTCAATCCCGGCTTCATAGACTGACGGCTACGGTTCCGCGTCGTGCGCCTCGATGTCTTCACGCTCGTCCCAGACGCCTTTGCGTGGATCCGGGAGCGCCGCCCCCTGGCCGCGGTGCTCGGCACAGAGCTCGAGCTGAACGTCTTCAACTACCGCGACACGACACCGCTCAGCGCGGGCCAGGTGGACGACGACCCGTACGGCGGAGGCCCCGGCATGGTGCTGCGCGTCGACGTGGTCGCTGTGGCACTCGATGCCGTGTACGGCGAGCGACCCGACCATCGCGTCGTGGCGCTCTCCCCGCAGGGACGACAGCTCGACCAGGAGCTCGTGGAGGAGCTCGCCGAGGAGCGGGCCCTCACGCTTCTCTCGGCGCGCTTCGAGGGCTTCGACCAGCGCATCCTCGACCATCTGTGCACGGACGTGATCTCCATCGGGCCGTACGTGCTCTCGGGCGGGGAGATTCCCGCTCTCGCCGTCGTGGACGCCGTCGCGCGGCGGCTGCCCGGCGCGCTCAGCGAGGGCTCGGGTGAGATCGAGAGCTTCTCCGCCGCACTCGACGGCGGGCTCGAGTACCCGCACTACACGCGTCCCGCGGAGTTCCGCGGGTGGGCTGTCCCCGAGATCCTGCTCTCGGGTGACCACGGGCGCATCGACGCCTGGCGGCGCGATCACGTCAAGGCGGTTACGTGAGCGACACGGAAGAGCGCCAGATCCCACCCGTCGGGGCCGAGGGGGATCACAACACCGGTCTCGAAGACCAGTGGCAGATGCCGCGGGAGTACGACTCGCCGCCTCCGCCTGCTCCGCCGTTCTCGTGGCCGTCGTCGCCTCCGGCGCCGAGGGAGTCACCGGATGACTTCCACCACCCGCTCGATCGGGTCACCGGGCGGCTTCCACGCCGAACCCGCATCGCCGTCGATTGGATCGTCACGATCGTCGGCGCAATCGCGATCGTGCTGGCGATCAAGGCCTGGGTGGTCAACCCGTACCGGATTCCGTCGTCCTCGATGGAAGCGACGCTCCACTGCGCCCGGCCGGCCCCCGGTTGCGAAGCGCGCTTCTCGGACCGCGTGCTCGCGAATCGGTTCATCTACCACTTCCGGGACCCGCATCGCGGTGACGTGATCGTCTTCGAGACGCCGCCGGCCGCGAAGGCCAAGTGCGGAGCGGGCGGCACGTTCGTCAAACGCATCATCGGGCTTCCAAAGGAACGGGTGCAGATCCGCCTGCGACGGGGCGCAGCGTTCGTCTATATCGACGGTAGGCGCCTCGACGAGCCCTACATCGAGAACGACCGACGTGACATCGGACCGGAGGACACGTACCGCGTGCCCGCCGGGCATTACTTCGTGATGGGCGACAACCGCTCGCAGTCGTGCGACTCGCGCGTGTGGGGGTCGGTGCCGAGGGAGAACATCATCGGCAAGGTCTTCATGACCTACTGGCCGCCTCAGAGGATTTCGTTTCGTTGAGAACAAGCCGGGGTTGACGGAGCGCGCTGATGCGACCGCGAAGCGGGCGCCTTTAGGGATCTTCGCGCGACCGGAGACTCCGCGGTAGCGGATCTCCGGTCTTGCGCAGGCAGTCCAGCGCATTTCGCTACCATGCCCCGGCCCTTTCGGGCCTCCTCTCCTATGAACACGATCATCGAGAGCCTCGAGCAGCGCAACATGCGCACGGACCTGCCGCAGTTCAAGGCGGGTGACACGCTGCGCGTCCACTTCAAGGTGATCGAGGGCAACCGGCAGCGGATTCAGGTCTTCGAGGGCATCTGCATCAAGCGCCAGGGCGCGGGATTCCGCGAGACGTTCACCGTGCGCAAGCAGTCGTTCGGCGTCGGCGTCGAGCGGACGTTCCCGCTCCACTCGCCGAAGATCGAGAAGCTCGAAGTCGCCGCGATCGGTGACGTGCGCCGCGCAAAGCTCTACTACTTGCGCAAGAGAGTGGGGAAGAAGGCGCGCGTCCGCGAGCTCCGACAGAGCTAGCGTCTATTCTCGGCCGCGTGGCTCGATCCAGCGGCCAGCGACTCCTCGGGTTCGATCGCAAGCTCGACGTGCGCTTCGTGGCGGGTGCCGATGAGGCCGGTCGGGGCTCTCTCGCCGGGCCGCTCGTCGTCGCCGGCGTCCTCTTCGACTATGGAACGCTCCGCGGCTCGCGGGTCAGGTGCCTCGCCACGTTGAACGATTCGAAACAGGTGTCGGTACCCGAGCGCGAGGCGCTCTTCGAGGCCGTCGGTGCATGCGCGTCGGCGATCAGCGTTCGGGTCGTGCCGGTGCGGGCGATCGACCTCAACGGCCTTCATCGCTCGAACCTCGCTGGCCTCCGGGCCGTGCTCGCCGACCTCCATCCGCCCGCCGAAGCTTGCCTTGTCGACGGTTTCCGGCTCGGGCCGACGGCACCGCCGCACCGCGCAGTTGTGGACGGCGACGCACGGAGCGCGGCGATCGCGGCGGCTTCGATCGTTGCGAAGGTCGTTCGCGACCGGGTCATGCGGCGTCTGGACGCTCTCTACCCGAACTACGGTTTCGTCTCGCACGTCGGCTACATCACCCCGGCGCACAATCGGGCAGTCCGCTCGTTCGGGCCGTCGGAGCTGCACCGCCGCTCCTTCCAGGCCGCCTGCTACGAGGCGGCGTGAACCGCGGCGAGCGAGTCGCCCTCCGTCACTACCGGCTCCGTGGCTACCGACTGCTCGAGGCAAACGCGCGAGCCGGGCGCTACGAGCTCGATCTCGTTCTGCGACGCGGTGACCGCGTCGTCGTCGTCGAGGTGAAGGAGAAGAGCGGATCGGCGTTCGGGCACCCGTTCGAGATGATCGACGAGGAAAAGGTGCGGCGGGTGTTCACGGCAGCCGGGAGTTGGCTGGCGACCCATCCGGAGCTCGACGGGCTGGACGTGGTGTTCGAGGCTGCCGCCGTTCGCGGTCGCCACGTGGAGCGCGTGCCGCTCGCGTAGGACCGTCGGCTGCGCTGTCGAATGAGCCTGCATGGCTCCGACGCAGGCCGCGCTCTACGGTGGGCTCTCCGACGAGCTTCACCTCTCGTGGTCGGAGCAGGAGCTCCCGGAGCGCGAGCGGACGAAGCACGTTCACCGTCTTCACCCATATCTCGGAAAGTTCGTCCCGCAACTCGTGGAGGCACTTCTCGGTCGCTACGTGTCAGTCGGCGGTCGGGTGCTCGACCCCTTCGCCGGCTCGGGGACGACGCTCGTCCAGTGCCTCGAGTCCGGGTACGACGCGGTCGGGGTGGACGTCGCGGCGTTCAACTGCCTGTTGATGCAAGTGAAGACCCGCAGGTACGACCTCTTTCGGCTCGAGTCCGATCTGCGCGATGCGCTCAGCCGGGTCGGCGGCGTCGCACGCACGCAACCGAGCGGGTATTTGCGCGAGTGGTTCGCCCCGCAGGCGGCGGCCGAGCTCTTGCACTTCCGCTCGATCGTCGACGAGTACGAGCACGCCGATGTCCTCCGTGTCGTGCTCGCGCGCGCAGCGCGTTCGGCACGTCGTACCACGCACTTCGATCTCGACTTTCCAAGGATGCCCCAGCGCGAGCCCTACTGGTGCTACAAGCACCGCCGCGAGTGTGTTCCCGTGCCGGAAGCGGCGAAGTTCCTCTCCCGCTACCTCCTCGACACGCTCGCCCGGATCAAGTCATTCCAGAAGGTGCGAGCGCGCCGACGCGCTGCCGATGTTGTGCACGGCGATTCGGGTGATGTCGTGCTCGACGGCCACTTCGATGCGATCGTCACATCGCCGCCGTACCCGGGGCTGATCGACTACCACGAGCAGCACCGATATGCGTACGAGCTTCTAGGCCTCGACGATCGTCGCGACCGCGAGCTCGGCGCGGCCGCGCTCGGGACGAGCAAACGTGCTCTCGCGGACTACGTCGACGGGATCTCGCGTGTCCTCGTCGCGCAGTCGCGCTCACTCCAGTCCGATGCTCCGGTGATCATCGTCGTCAACGATCGTCGCGATCTCTACCCGGAGATCCTGGAGCGGAGCAGTCTTCGGCTCGTCGACCGACTCGAGCGACACGTCAATCGCAGAACGGGCCGCCGAGCGGGCGAGTATTACGAGTCGGTGCTGGTCTGTGTACGGGAAACGTAAGAGATCACTGCGCCTCCAGGAGTCGGCCGATCTCGGGGGTAGCCTGGCCGGGCAGGCCTCGAGAAAGGGGTAGGAGATGAGAAAGCTCTTGCGCCGGCCGTCGCCGGCAATGGTGGTCGCCTGTCTCGCGTTGCTCGTCGCGCTCGGCGGCACGGGCATGGCCGCAGCCACGCAACTCGCGAGGAACAGCGTCGGAACGCCGCAGCTGAAAGACGCCGCGGTATCGAATCCGAAGATCAAGAACAACGCTGTGAACTCCGCAAAGGTCGCGGCACGGTCGCTGCTCCGCTCCGACTTCGCGCCAGGCCAGCTGCCCGCCGGGCCGGTCGGCCCGCAGGGTCCGGCGGGACCTGCAGGTGCTGCTGGTGCTGCAGGCCCGGCCGGACCTGCCGGAGTGATCGGTGCGATCACCGATCGGACCGCCTCGGTCGTCGTCGACGGTGGGTCCGCCGAGAACGGCCAGTACAACAGCTCACGGGTCACCTCGCTCTGCAGCGGCAACGAGCGGGCGATCTCGGGCGGAACCGACTGGAGCACCGACACTTCGGGCCGCGAGCTCATGACGGGCGAGCTCGAGCCGCTCAAGAACCCACAGGGCCAGGTCATCGGGTTCCTCGCCGTCGGTCTCAACGACAGCGGCACCGACAGCACGTTCACGGTGCACGCTCTCTGCTACACGCCGTCCTCGTAGCACTCTCGTAGCGAAATCGGCACTGGGGCTTGACTGTTCGGTCGGCCCCAGTGCCTACCGTGGCGTGGGTGCTCGCTCGCGCGGTCACTCATGCGCTCGTCGGCCTCGAGCCTCGAAAGGTCGACGTCGAAGCGCATCTTCAGCCGGGGATTCCGGGCTTCGCGATCGTCGGTCTCGCCGACCGTGCCTGCCAGGAGGCGAAGCACCGCGTTCGCAGTGGCGTGGTCTCGGCCGCGCTCGACTGGCCTCTCAATCGGCGGATCACGGTCAATCTCGCCCCGGCCGCATTGCGCAAGGAAGGATCGGGATTCGACCTTCCTATCTCGCTTGCCGTGCTCGGTGCGACCAGGCAGCTTCCTCCGGAGCGGCTCGTCGACCACGCCGCGGTCGGTGAGCTCGGCCTCGACGGGCGGGTTCGCCCGGTGTCGGGGACGCTCGCCGTCGCCGAAGGGGCGCGGCGTGCCGGTCTCGCACGAGTCGTGTGCGCGGCCGAGTCGGCGCCCGAGGCTGCTCTCGCGGGCATCGAACCCGTACCCGTCCGCAACCTCACTGAGGTCGTCGCGTACTTTCGAGGAGAGATCGAGGCTCCGTCGTACGAGCCTCTGCCGGAGGGCGCCGACGAGTCCCTTGCACCCGATCTGGCGGACGTGCGCGGACAGGAGCGCGCCCGCCGTGCGCTCGAGATCGCGGCCACCGGCTCGCACAACGTCTTGCTGATGGGGCCTCCGGGAACCGGTAAGTCGATGCTCGCGCGCCGCTTGCCGGGAATCCTTCCGGCGCTCACGCGAGCTGAGGCGTTGGAGGTGACGCGAATCCACTCCGTTGCGGGCCTCTTGCCTCCGGGGCGCGCGCTCGTGTCCGGTGCGCCGTTTCGGGCGCCCCATCACGGCGCATCCGTGCCGGCAATCGTGGGCGGTGGATCCAATCCGCGGCCGGGTGAGGTGTCGTTGGCCCATCGCGGCGTGTTGCTCCTGGATGAGCTGCCCGAGTTCCCGCGTTCGGTTCTCGAGTCCCTGAGGCAGCCGCTGGAGGACGGCGTGGTGGCGGTCGCACGCGTCGGGGGTCACGCGCTTTTCCCGGCTCGCTTTGTGCTGGTCGGCACGATGAACATGTGCCCGTGCGGCGCACGCGGCGATCCAGCCGTCGAGTGCGCGTGCACGACGCAGCGGCTCACGGCGTATCGGGAGAAGCTCTCGCGCGCGCTGCTCGATCGTTTCGATCTCGCCGTCGCGATGCCACGGCCGCGCGCGGCCGAGCTCGCTGCACCCCCGGCGGAGTCGTCGGCCTACGTGCGCGGACGCGTTCTCGAAGCGCGCGAGCGGTTGCGGACCTCCGTACCGCGCCGAACGGAGGCCGCCTCCGAGCTGCTGTCGAGCGCTGTTGACCGGCTGCCGCTCTCGGGCAGGGGACGCGCTCGTGTCGCGCGCGTCGCTCGCACGATCGCCGTGCTTGCGCGCGCCGACGTCGTCGAGCCGTCGCATGTCGCCGAGGCGCTCTCGTACCGCATGCCGGGAGACCTTCCGGCCGCATGAGCGAGATCCGCTGCATTCGGCGTCGCGATGCGGAGTTCCCGCAGCTCCTGGCCGCGATTCACGATCCGCCGCCGCGGCTCTATGCGCGAGGTGCGGCGGATGTCGCGCTGCTCGCTGAGCCCGCCGTTGCCATCGTGGGTGCGAGAGCGTGCTCCGCGTACGGGAGGTCGGTCACGCGCTCGCTTGCCCGCGAGCTGGCGGCCGCCGGTCTGGTCGTCGTCAGCGGGATGGCGCGGGGAATCGATGGCGAGGCGCACCGTGGCGCACTCGAGGGCGGAGGACGAACCGTTGCCGTCCTTGGATGCGGGATCGACCGTGACTACCCGGCCGCCCACGCCGAGCTCGCGCGGCGGATCGGTGAGGACGGACTCGTGCTCTCGGAGTACGAGCCGGGCGTCGAGCCGGCGCCGTGGCGCTTTCCTGCGAGGAATCGGATTATCGCCGGTCTGTGTAACGCGGCTGTCGTGGTCGAAGCCCGCGAGCGAAGTGGTGCCCTCATCACCGCAGACTTCGCGCTCGAGGAAGGTCGTGACGTGCTCGCCGTCCCGGGCGAGATCACGTCCGCGCTCTCGGCTGGCACGAATGCGTTGCTCAAGCTCGGTGCAACGCCCGTCACGAGTGCGAGCGATGTGCTCGAGCTGTACGGCATCGAGCCGCAGGCGACGCGCCGCGGCTCGCTGGATCCGATTGCGGCGGCGCTCCTGGCCCACCTTCGCGATGCCGCGCTGACGGCCGACGAGCTCGTGCGGGCGTCGGGGCTCGATCCGGGCGAGGGGGCAGCGGCGCTGATGGAGCTGGAGCTCGCGGGGGAGGTGATGCTCGAGGACGGGGTCTATCGCGCAGCGGTCTAGGATCGCGACTCAATGTCGACGACCTCGTACTGGCTCGACGAGCCGGCGGATCCTCTCGCCTCGACGCGCCTGAGCGGCAAAGCGGACGTCGCCGTCGTCGGCGGCGGCATCACCGGCTGCTCGTGCGCGCTTGCGCTCGCAGAGGCCGGCTTGAAGGTCAGCCTCTTCGAGGCGCGCGAGATCGCCGGCGGGGCGAGCGGGCGAAACGGCGGGTTCGCGCTTCGCGGCGGCGCCGCGCCCTATCCGGTGCTGGCAGAGTCGATTGGCGACGAGGCGACGGCGGATCTGTGGCGCTGGACCGAAGCGGAGCTCGACCAGCTCGCAGCGCTAGCCGGCGACGCCTTCCGCCCGACCGGCAGCCTCCGGCTCGCCGTTGACGAGGAGGAGCGGGACGAGCTGCGCGACGAGTACGACGCGCTGCGTGCCGCGGGGTTCGCCGCGGACTGGCGGGAGGGTCTCACGGCGCCGCTCGAGCGCTATCCGGCGGCGCTCTTTCATCCGCCGGACGGTGTGTTGCAACCGGCACGGCTCGTACGCCGCCTCGCAGACAGAGCCGCAGTCGCCGGCGTCGACATCCAGGAGCACACGCGCATCCATGCACTGGACGACGTGGTTGCCGAGACCGTCGTCGTCGCGACGGACGGCTATCCGAGCGGGCTCCTCGGCGAGCTCGAGGGGCTCATCGTTCCGACGCGCGGCCAGGTGATTGCGACGGAGCCGATCGAGGAGATGCTGTTCGAGATCCCGCACTACGGCAGGCACGGCTTCGACTACTGGCACCAGCGGCTCGACGGCAGGATCGTGGCGGGAGGGTTCCGCGACGTCTCGCTCGATACCGAGTTCACGGCGGACGAGGTCACGACACCGGTCGTCCAGTCAGCGCTCGAGCGCTTCGTCGAGGAGCACGTCGGGCGACCGGTGCGGATCGACTACCGCTGGGCCGGGATCTTCGGGATGGTCTTCGACTTCATCCCGGTTGTCGGGCGGGTTCCGGGTGATGAGCGCCTCTGGATGGCCGGCGGCTACTCCGGCCACGGCAACGTGCTCGGCTTCGCGTGCGGGCGCCTGGTTGCCCGAGCAATCCTGGGTGAGCCGGATCCGAAGCTCGAGCTCTTCGAGCCGGCGCGGCTACTCGTCCACTAGTGCGGCGCCGAGCCTGCGGCGGCGATCAAGGCCGCCATGAGGTTTGCCGCCCGGCGATCCTGTAGCCCGCCCTCGCGGCAGAGCGCTCGCCAGGTCTCGAACTTCAGTGAGAGCCGTACCGCCGCGCTGACGCTCGCTCGCCTACCGCCACGGATGCCACGGCCGGCGAGCAAGACGTCGTGCGCCTCGTCGAGGCGAGCGTGGAACGCTCCGAACTGCTGACCGACCGCGGGGACGAGTGTCTCGTCTCGGATCAGGGCGTCGAGCATCGTGCCCGTGCTGCGGTACCACGCGTAGAGCTCGGTCAGCGCCACGACCAGCCGTTCGTCCAACGGAGTGATCGCGCGCCAGCGGGCGAGGTCCGGCGGGGGATGGCTGCATACCAGTGAGCTCTGCACGAATCGAAGAGCGCGGCCTCGTCAGGGAAGTGGCGGTAGAGGGTGGAGCGCTGAACGCCAGCGCGCTGCGCAACCGCCGCCATCGTCGTCTGTGATGGGCCAAGCGTCCGATGGAGCTCGACGGCGCTCTCGGTGATGCGGAGACGGGTCGCCTCCTGGGCCTCCGCGCGTCGCTTCATCCGATATGTGCGCTTTTCAGTAGACATGGCTGCCGCGTCAAATCTTGACACGCCGGGCGGGTCGTGTCATATTCGCAACACATTACTGTCCGACGAAATAGGAGACTCTCATGCTGTCACCACTCACCGCGCCCAGGATCGTCGGCCCAACCGAAGGGAAAGCCGGATCGCTCGGCAGCATCGGCGTTCGCTTCATCGTTCCGGGAGAGGACACGGAGGGCGGCTTCGCTCTCGTCGAGCACCCGATGCCGCCCCGTCATCTCGCTGCACCGCTCCATCGCCACAACCGCGAGGACGAGTACAGCTTCGTGCTCGAGGGCCGGATGGGTGCGTTGCTCGGCGACGACGTCGTCGAGGCCGGTCCAGGCGACCTCGTCTACAAGCCGCGCGGACAGTGGCACACGTTCTGGAACGCGGGCGACGAGGAGTGCCGAATCCTCGAGATCATCGCTCCGGCGGGGTTCGAGAAATTCTTCGACGAGCTCGTGGATGCGGGCGGGGCAGATGGCTGCCGGACCATCGAAGATGGAGGAGCTCAGCGTGAAGTACGCGATCGACTTCCGCTTCGAGAGCATCCCTGAGCTGTGTGGGCGCTTCGGCGTGACGTTCGGCTAGAGCTCGAGCGTCTGCAGGTCCAACTCGGCCGCCTTCGGTAATGCGACCTTGGCGATCGCGAGGTCCTGGATCGCGAGGCCTGTCGAGTCGAACAGTGTGATGTCCCCCGCGCTCCGGCGGCCGTCGGCGTCACCGATCAGCACTGCTCCGAGCTCGGTGACGGTCTCGCGCGTGACGGCACCTGCCGCCACGGCTGCCGCCAGCTCACCGCCGTGGCTCGCCTGCTCCCAGTCGTCGCAGAAGACGTGCGCTCGGCGGAGCTCCTCGATCGCGACCTCGGCCTTCCCTGGGCCGTCGGCGCCCATGAGCGAGACGTGCTGACCTGCTTCGAGCGAGCCTTCGGAATACAGGACGTCGGCCCCCGGCGTCACCGTGACGACGACCTCGCACGCGAGCGCCTCTGCGGCGCTCGACGCGACGTGCGCGCCAAGACGGTCGGCGACGAACTCGCGACGGCCCGCGTCGACGTCCCAGACGATCGGCGTCACACCGTGTGCGACGAGCATCCGGGCCGTCTCGGCGCCGTTGACGCCGCACCCGATCACCGCGTACGAGGACGCCTCGGCGCGACAGAGCGTGTCAGCGGCGAGCACGCCTGCCGCCGCTGTCCGCAGCGCCGTCACCGCGGCGGCGTCGAAGACAGCGAGGAGGCGGCCGTCCTCGGCGTCCGAGAGCAGCACGAGCCCGGTCACCGTCGGCAGGCCGCGCGCAGAGTTCCCCGGAAACGACGTGACCCACTTCAGCAGCGCATGTCCGTCTCCGATCGCCGGCATGGCGCGGAAGTCGCCTGCCGGATAGTTCGACACGTAGACCTTCGACGGCATCGACCACGTCGCGCGCGCATGCGCCTCGAACGCGCCACGAACGGCGTCGTACGCCTCGTGCGGCGAGACCGCTCGCTCGACGTCGGCCGCTCGGAAGACAGGGATCACGCGGACTTCACGGCGGAGATCAGCTTGAGCACCGACTCCTTCGCGTCGCCGAACAGCATCGTTGTCTTCGGATCGAGGTAGAGCTCGTTGTCGATGCCGGCGAAGCCTGGGTTCATCGAGCGCTTCATGACGATGATGCTGGCGGCCTTGTCGACGTCGAGGATGGGCATGCCGTAGATCGGGCTGGACGGGTCGCTGCGCGCCGCAGGGTTCGTGACGTCGTTCGCGCCGATGACGAGCGCGACGTCGGTCTGCGGGAACTCCGGATTGATCTCGTCCATCTCGCGGAGCTGGGTGTACGGCACGTTCGCCTCGGCGAGAAGGACGTTCATGTGCCCAGGCATCCGCCCGGCGACAGGATGGATCGCGTACTTCACATCGACGCCGCGCTCTTCGAGGAGATCCGCCAGCTGGCGCACGTCGTGCTGCGCCTGCGCGACTGCCATCCCGTAGCCCGGAACGATGACGACCTTGCGCGCGAACGAGAGCTGCACCGCGACGTCGTCGGCGGTCGTCGCACGAACGGTGCGGCCGTCGTCGGCTCGCGCCTGCCCGACGCCCGCCTGCACCTGGCCGAACGCACCGAAGAGCACGTTTGCGATGGACCGGTTCATCGCCTTCGCCATCAGCAGCGTGAGCAGGGTGCCCGAGGCGCCGACGAGCATCCCCGCCACGATGAGCACCGTCGAGTCGAGCACGAAGCCGGTCGCGGAGGCCGCGAGCCCTGTGAATGCGTTCAGGAGCGAGATCACGACGGGCATGTCCGCGCCGCCGATCGGAAGCACGAACATCACGCCGAACACCAGCGCAAGAAGGATGAGCGCAACGATCGCCCATTGCGCCTCGAGCCCCGCGACGATCGCGACACCGAGTGCCGCGGCGGCGCCGACGATCACCACGTTCACGACGTTCTGGCCCGGGAACACGATCGGTCGCCCGCTGACGAGTTCCTGCAGCTTTGCGAAGGCGACGAGCGATCCGGCGAACGAGATCGACCCGATCAGCGCGGAGAGCGAGATCGACAGCGCCTCGTCCCAGACGAGCACGCCGTCGAGCTCGTGGTACTCCGCGAGGGCGACCAGCGCCGCCGCGCCCCCGCCGACCCCGTTGAACAGGGCCACCATCTGCGGCATCGCCGTCATCTTCACCCGCCGCGCGCCGATCACCCCGACGACGCTCCCGATCGCCGCCGCGACGACGATCAAGGCCCAGTTCGAGATGCCATCGATGAGCAGGGTCGTCGCGATTGCGACCAGCATCCCGACGCCACCGATCCAGTTGCCGCGGCGCGCGTGCTTCGGCGACGAGAGAAAGCGCAGTGCGAGGACGAAGCAGACGATCGAGACGAGGTAGAGGAGGTCGAGAACGTCCGGATCCGAGATCACGCGGCGTCGTCCTTCTTCGGCTCCGGCCTGCGTTTGAACATCTCGAGCATGCGGTCCGTCACGAACCAGCCACCGACGACGTTCGCCGTGGCCAGGACCATTGCGACGAAGCCCACTGCCTTCGTGAAGGAGTCGTCGGCGAAGCCGAGGATGATGATCGCCCCGACGATGACGATCCCGTGGATGAAGTTCGTCCCCGACATGAGCGGGGTGTGCAGCATCGTCGGCACCTTCGAGATCACCTCGAACCCGAGAAACGCGGCGAGGACGAGGATCGTCAGCTCGATGACGAAGGTCAGGTCGCTCATGCCGACTCCGGACGCGCCACGCATGCGCCGCTCGTGATCTCGTCGTCCCAGTCGAGCAGGAGCTCGCCTTCCGGAGCGAGGTGGAGGAGCAGCGCTCCCACGTTGCGCGAGTAGAGCTGGCTCGCATGGAAGGCCATCGACGAAGGGAGGTTCAGCGTGCCGATGACGCTCACGCCTTCGTGCTCGACGATCTCACCGGGAACGGTCACCTCGCAGTTCCCTCCGGTCTCGGCGGCGAGGTCGACGATGACCGAGCCGGTGCGCATGCGCTCGACCGCAGACGCCGGAATGAGCTTCGGAGCGGGACGGCCTGGAACCGCTGCGGTCGTGATCACCACGTCGAAGTCGGGAATCCGCTCTTCCAGGGCAGCCTGCTGCTGCGCTTGCTGCTCAGGTGTGAGCTCGCTCGCGTAGCCGCCGGCCGTTTCCTCCGCACGGACTCCAAGGTCGAGGAAGGTCGCACCGAGGCTCTGCACCTGCTCGGCCACGGCCGGTCGCACGTCGAAAGCAGACACGAGCGCCCCGAGGCGCCGCGCGGTCGCGATTGCCTGGAGGCCTGCGACGCCGGCGCCGATGACAAGCGCCCGCACCGGCGCGATCGTCCCGGCCGCCGTCATGAGCATGGGAAAGAGGCGCGGCACGCGGTCTGCCGCGAGGACTACAGCCTTGTATCCGGCGACCGTGGCCTGGGACGACAGCGCATCCATGGACTGCGCGCGTGTGATCCGGGGGATCGACTCCATCGCGAAGGCGACAACCCCGCGTTCGCGAAGTCGCGCGATGCCCTCGGAGTCAGTCAGCGGCTCGAGGAACCCGATCACCACCGTTCCCGGCGCGAGCGACGCGACGACGTCGGCCGAAGGCGACGCCACGCACGCGAGCGCTTCGGCTCCAGTCGTCAGCGATGCGGTGTCGGTGAGCTCGGCTCCCGCCGAGGCGTAGTCGTCGTCCGAGAAGCCCGCGCTCGCTCCCTGCGCCACGCTCGACGCTGGCCTCGAAGCCGGCCTTGCGGAGCTTCGAGACGGTCTCCGGCACGAGCGCCACACGGCGCTCGCCGGGCGCCGTCTCCTTCGGAACCGCGACTCTCATGCGGTCGCGAACTCTACGGAGAGGGGGTCGTGGTCGTGCCCGGAACCGTCACAGCGACGCCCAGACGTCGATCTTCGTCCGCGTGCGGCGGATCACCTCGTCGGTGAAGGCCGTGGTTCCGCTGTCACCGCCGAGGTCGGCGGTCCGCACGCCGTCGGCAACGGCTTCGAGGCACGCTTCGCGGATCGCGCGTCCTGCCGCTTGTGTCTCCTCGTCGTCGGCGTGTGTGAGCAATGCGGCACCGGCGAGGATCATCGCCATCGGGTTCGCGACGTCCTTGCCCTCGAGGGCCGGCGCAGTGCCGTGCGCCGCCTCGGCCATGAGCGCGCTCGGAACGTAGTCGTCGCCGAACGCGACGAGCAGGGACTCGGAGCCGGCGATCGAGCCGAAGAGCGGCAGCACGAGGTCGGAGAGGATGTCGCCGTCGCGGTTGAGCGCTGGGATGACCATCGGCGCTCCGCTCGACGAGATGAGCAGCGCGAAGGTCGCGTCGATGAGCTGCGGCTCGTACGGAACCTCGGGATGCCGCGCCGCGGCCTCGTCCATCTCCTCCTTGAGCATTCCCTCGTAGATCGGGCTGACGGTGTACTTCGGCCCGCCGAAGACCTTCGCGCCCATGCGCTCGGCCTGGCGGAACGAGAACTCCGCGACGGCGTGGCAGATCCGGCGCTCGATCCGCTCGGTTCGGAACGCGACCTCGTCGTCGCCGTCGCCTTCGCGCCACTCCTTCGCGCCGTACGCATCACCGACCGCCATGCGCACGACCGAGATCGGTGCATGGACGCCTCCGAGCGGCACGACGCCGGGGATGCGACGGCCCGTGCGCACGATCACCTTGCCGCCGATCTCCTCTCGAAGGATCCGGTTGGGCGATCCGACGTCACCCGCGCCCTCAGGTGTGACCGTGGCCGCTTTCAGCCCGAACCCGTGCTCGCGGACCGCAGTAGCCGCCTCATGGACGACGGCGTTGCTCGTCGAGCGACGCCCTTCGAGCGAGAGGTCGAAGCGAACGAATGCGAGCTCGACGCCGATCACCTCGGCTGCGAGAGCGCGTAGCGCCTCTTCGAGGAGCTCCTGCCCGGTTTGGTCGCCTTCGAGAACGACGATGGTCTGCACGGCGCACAATCCTACTCACCGATCGATGGTCAAAATGCGCGCCGCAAAGTACCCTTGCGCTTTGCGGCGTGCTTTTCTAGGCTGCCGTACCTTCTCGAGTCGAGACCGAAGGAGAGAATGCATGGCACGAAAGACGATCCTCGTATGTGACAACTGCGGGAAAGAGGTGCCGGAGAGTCGCGGAGCTGTGATGCGCCTCAATTACACGGACGCAAGGCGTGGCTCGAAGCAGGCGGATCTCTGCGACGATTGCTCGGCGGGCATGCCCGGTCAGGCTGTCGCGCGACGCGGCCGCAGACCGAAGTCCGCGACCGTCTGACGCAGCGGAGTCGGACCCGGCGGGTCTGACACCGCACCACGACTTTCCACGCTCTTTGCACAGAGTCCCGGGGTCGCGTACGAAAGCGGCTCCGGGGCCAGGACTACGATGGACCGATGGCTCTCTCGCTCGTCGTGGGGCCGGCTCACGCCGGCAAGGTCGCGCTGCTCCTGGAGCGCTACGTCGCTGCGCTCGAGCGTGACCCGTGGCTGGTCGTCCCGAATCGGCTCGACGTCGATCGTGTCGAGCGCGACCTGATCCGACGTCGCCCGGCGCTCCTCGCGGGCACGATCGGAACCTTCGACGACCTCTTTCGCGCGATCGCCGACGATGCCCGCGAAGGGCCGGCGATCGCGTCGGATACGCAGCGCGGCTTGGCAATCCGACGCGCGGTTGCCGCTCGCGAGCTTGAAGATCTACGCTCGTCGGCATCGACGCCGGGCTTCGCGGACACCCTGCTCCAGACCATCGGCGAGATCGAGTCCGCGCTCGTAGATCCGCGTGGGCTCGATGGCGAGCTCCCGCAACTCGTCGACGCGTACCGCGACGAGCTGGCGCGCCTCGGCTTGCGGGATCGGGACGGCGTCAGGCGGGAAGCCGTCGAGCGGCTCCGAGGCGACCTCGGTGCCTGGGGCGGCTCGCCGGTCTTCGCGTACGGCTTCGAGGACCTGACCGGCGCCGAGTGGGCTTTGCTCGAGGCGCTCGCGGCGCGCACGGAGGTCACGGTCTCGATCCCGTATGAGCCCGCTCGCGCCGCCTTCGCGGCCCTGTCGCGAACGGTCGAGGATCTCGCGGGCCTGGCCGGCTCTGCGATCCGGGAGCTGCCGCGATCGGCACTCCCGACGACGCCTCCGGCGCTGGCTCACCTCGAACGCGAGCTCTTCTCCGACGAGCCGGCGCCCGGAACGTCGCTGGACGGAGCGATCCGCTTCCTCGAAGGAGCAGGGACGCGCGGAACGGCCGAGCTCCTCGCCAGCGAGGTCGCCGCACTGCTCCGGGGCGGCACTGCTCCCGAGCGAGTCGCGGTGGTGTGCGAGTCCGTCGATCGCTGGCGGGCGCCGATCGAAGGCGCATTCGCGCAGCTCGAGATTCCGCTGGCGGTCGAGCATGCCCGCCGCCTCGGCGAGACGCCACTCGGACGGGCGTTGCTCGCGATTCTCCGCTACGAGTGGGTTGCGGGCAGTCGGGGCGACCTCTTCGCATTCCTGCGCTCGCCGTTCTCGGGGCTGGAGCGTCGATCGGTCGACTTCGTCGAAGGCCGCCTGCGCGGCAGGGCTGTCACGGACCGGGCGCGGGTCGACGAGGAGAGCGAGAAGCTCCGCGGGGCGCCGGTGCCGGCGCTCGCCGACCTGAGGGCAAACGACGATCCTCTTGCTGCGACGCGGACCCTGATCGCGCTGATGATCAGGAACGGGTGGGGCCTGGAATCGCCTCCGACGACCAACGACGCCCGGATCGACGCGCGTGCCTACCGAGCAGCCGAGCGCACGCTCGACGAGCTCGCCGCGCTCGCGTCCGCGGAGGTCGACGTTACGACCGACGATGTGCTCGTCGCGCTCGAGCGAACCAGGGTTGCTCCTGAAAGCCCGGAGCGTGGAAAGGTCGCTGTGCTCGACCACGAGCGCGCGAGGACCCGTGCCTTCGACGTCGTGTTCGTCCTTGGTCTCGAGGAGGGCGCGTTCCCACGTCGCGCGAGGCCGTCGCCGCTCCTGAGCGACGAGCTCCGCAGCGAGCTCGGCGGGCGGCTCGAGCGACCGGACTCCGTCGCACGTGATCGGTATCTCTTCTACACGACGTGCACGCGCGCGTCACAACGGCTCGTGCTCGTGCGTGAGGCTGCCGGCGACGAGGGTGTTCCGCGTGAGCCGAGCCCGTTCTGGGAGGACGTCCGAGCTCTGTTCGACCAGGCGGACGTGCAGCGCGCGACCCGTCGACGGCCGCTATCGGCTCTCACGTGGCCGCTCGAGTCGGCGCCGAGCGAGCGAGAGCGCCTCCGCGCTCTCGTCCGTCTCGCAGCGGACGACGCCGAAGGGGCCGATGCGCTGGCAGCCGCGAACGACTGGTCTCGTCGGCTCGATCGCGCGCGTGGCGCATTCGATCGCGGGACGGCCCTCCGTAGCCCTGCCGCTCTCGGGCCGCTCGCGGCGAAGACGGTCTTCTCGGCGACGGAGCTCGAGCGCTTCGCGGACTGCTCGTCCGCCTGGCTCGTCGAGCGCGTCATCGACCCGAAGAAGATCGACGCCGAGCCGGATCCGATGCTGCGCGGCCAGGTGATGCACACGACGCTCAACCGCTTCTACGCATCGCTTCCCCGCGAGCTGGACTCCGAGCGCGTGACGCCCGAGAACCTCGAGGCCGCGATCGCACTGGCGCATCGATGTCTCGACGACGCCCTGGAATCCGGGGTCAGGCTCGACCTGACCGAGCTGCAGGAGGCCGAGTTGCGCCACACGATGCGCTCGGATCTCGAGGGCTTCCTCCGAGACGAGGCCGCCTCCGGCGTGCAGTTCGTCCCGCGCCGGCTCGAGGTCGCCTTCGGCTCGGAGCGCGCGGCGCCCGAGCTGCAACGCGGCTTGCCGCTCGGGGAGAACCTCTGGCTCTCGGGGAAGATCGACCGGATCGACATCGACCCGTTCAGCGCCCGCGGCATCGTTCAGGACTACAAGTCGGGCAAGGGCGCCCATTCTGCGCGGGACATCGACCGGGAGCTCCGCCTCCAGATTCCGCTGTACATCCTCGCGCTTCGCGACCTCGTCGGCGTCGAGCCGCTCGGAGGCGTGTACCGCGCTCTCGCCGGCCGGAGACTCACGCGCGGGATGCTCCGTGAGAGCGCGCGCGAGGATCTTCCCGGGTTCTCCAAGGACGACTACCTCGACGAGGAGACGTTCTGGAGCCAGGTCGAGTCCGCGCGCGAGCGAGCTGGGGACAACGCGCGGCGCATCCAGGCGGGCGACGTGCGACACGATCCCAAGGGCGACGGTTGCCCGGCGTGGTGCGACCTGTGGCCGATCTGCAGGGTGGCAAGGGCGTGACCGTGATGGAGTCAGCCACGGGGCTCAACGACCAGCAGTTGGCCGCCGTTGACGCGGAGGGTTCGGTCTTCGTCTCCGCGGGCGCGGGAACGGGGAAGACGTCGGTGCTCGTCGAGCGCTACGTCCGGGCGGTGTGCGAGCGCGGCGTCGACGTCGAGTCGATCCTCGTGATCACGTACACGCGCAAGGCGGCGGGTGAGCTTCGGAGCCGCATCCGCGCGGCTCTTCGCGAGCGCGGCCGTCCCGATCTCGCTCGCGACCTCGACGGCGCGTGGATCTCGACCATCCACGGGTTCTGTAGTCGCGTGCTGCGCGCGCATCCCTTTGCTGCAGGGCTCGATCCGCGCTTCCGCGAGATCGAGGAGGCGGGTGCAGCCGTGCTCCGAGGAGAGGCATTCGAGCGCGCGCTGCAGGAGTTCTGCGCGACCGGAGAGCCGGAGCGGCTGCGGCTCCTCGCGACGTACCGTGCCGACGGGCTGCGACGCATGCTCACGGGCGTCTACGAGACGCTCCGCTCGGCGGGCCGCGACCTCGTCCTGGAGCTCGGTGAGCGGCCGAGCACCGGGAACGCGGTCGACGCGTTGCGCGCCGAGGCTGCGGACCTCGCGGCCGACGAGTCGGCGACTCCGACGCAACGCCGGAACGCGAGCGAGGTCCTTCTCGTCGCCACGGACGGATCACCGCCCGAGCGGCTCGTCGATCTCTCGGCGTTCGCGTGCAAGGGTGCGCGCGCCGCGTCCTTCGAGCGGGCGCGCAAGGCAGCCGAGCGGGCCGCGCTCGAGGAGCTCGCGGCCCACGATCGCGATCTGCTGCAGGAGCTTCTCGAGCGCTTCGGCGTCGAGTACGCCGCTGCGAAGCGACGCGAGTCGGTCGTCGACTTCGAGGATCTCCAGCTCGCCGCCCGCGACCTGCTTCGCGACGACGAGGACGTTCGCGAAACGACCCGGCTCCGGTTCCGCATGGTCATGGTCGACGAGTTCCAGGACACGAACCGGCTCCAGTGCGAGGTGATCGACCTCGTCGCGCATCCGGATCTCACCGAGGTGTTCACGGTCGGCGACGAGTTCCAGTCGATCTACGGGTTCCGGCACGCCGACCTCGAGGTCTTCCGTGAGCGACGTGCGGAGGCGCCAAGCCTGCTCGCGCTGACGCAGAACTATCGGTCGCGCCCGCAGGTGCTCGACGCGGTCAACCATCTCTTCGCCGACGCGTTCGGCGACGACTTCCAGCCGCTGTCGTCGTCGGCGGAGTTCTCCGATCCGGTGTTCGGACATCCAGTCGAGCTGCTCGTCACCGACAAGACGAGCTTCGCCGGTACCGGTGAGCACTGGCGCCAGGGAGAGGCGCGGCGAATCGCGAGTCGCGTTCGCGAGCTCGTCGACTCGGGCGAGGCCGATCCGGGGGAGATCGTCGTCCTCTTCGCCGCCGGGACCGACGCCGAACGCTACGAGGAGGCCCTTCGGCGCGAGGGCCTCCCGACCTATCGCGCGACCGGGCGCGGCTACTTCGGCCAGCAACAGGTCGTCGACCTTCTTGCCTACCTCCGGCTGCTCCACAACCGCTACGACGACGTGGCGCTCGCGACCGTCCTCGCATCGCCTTTCGTCGGTGTGTCCAACGACGCGCTCGTGCTCATCAGGCGAAACGCGACGCGCCGACCGCTCTTCACGGCGCTCGAGCGGGCGCTACCCGAGCAGCTTGCCCAGAGCGACGAGCGCCTGCTTCGCGCCTTCCTCCAGCGGTACGAGCGACTCGTGCGCACATCCGCCCGCGTGGGGCTCGAGGCGCTTTGCGAGCGGATCGTCAGCGAGCACGACTACGACCTGGCCGTTCTGGCCCGTTGGGACGGCGGCCGGCGCTTCGCCAACCTGCGCAAGCTCGGGCGCCTCGCGCGTGATTACGAGTCGATCCGCGGCGCAGACATCGCTGGCTTCGTCCGCTTCGTGCGCGAGCAGGACGCGCTCGGCGCGAAGGAGCTCGAGGCCGTTGCCGAAGAGGAGGGCGGAGGCGCGGTTCGGTTGTTGACGATCCACGCGGCAAAGGGGCTCGAGTTCAAGATCGTGATCGTCGCGGACGCAGGGCGCGACATCGGCGGCCCGCGCGGCCCGGACGAGATCGTCGCGCTCTCGGACGGTCGTTTCGGGTTCCGCATGGTGCATCCCACACGGGGCCTGCGCGAGCCGGTGTTCGGCTGGGACGAGGTGAAAGAGGCCGCGAGCGAGCAGGAGCATGCCGAGCGGCTTCGCCTCTACTACGTCGCGATGACGCGCGCGATCGACCGTCTCATCGTCTCCGGCGCGATCGATCCCGGGCGCACCGCCGACCGATCGACGCCGATCGGCTGGGTGCTCGACCGGCTCGACGCCAACGATACGGTCGTCGAGGCGGGCGATACGCCGATCGAGCTGGAGCGCGACGAAGCGCGTTTCGTTCTCTCGGTCAATCGGTACGAGCCACGCGCGGAGGAGAGCGCTGCCGAGCCCGAGGAAGCCGCCGCCGACGAGCTGCAGCTCGCGCTCTTCGGCGAGCTTCCGCCCACCCGTCCGCGGCTCGGCATCGAGCTTCCGTCGCTTGCGGAGATCCCCGCGCCGGGGGCGCACGACGTTCGGCGGCTGTCGTACAGCGCTCTCGCGCTCTTCGAGCGCTGCTCCTACCGCTACTTCGCCGAGCGCGTTCTCGGGCTCCCGCCGCGCGAGCGAGCCGAGTCTGGCACGGACGGCGCGGCGAGGTTGGCCGCACACGAGATCGGCGACGCCGTCCATCGGCTCCTCGAGCATGTCGCCCTCGATAATCCGGTAGCTCCAGCGCGAGACGAGCTCGACGGCACGGTCCGCGGGTGGTACGCGGAGGTGTCGTCCGACGAGCTCGATCGTGTCGCGAGTCTCGTCGACGCTTACTGCGAGTCCGACCTCGCCAGACGGATGGCCGGGCTCGTCGGCGCTCGGCCAGAGCGGCCGTTCACGTTCGAGCACGACGGCGTCGTCATTCGCGGCCGCCTCGACGTCCTCTGGCGCGAAGGGGAGCACGCGCTCGTCGTCGACTACAAGTCGAACGCGCTCGAGGGCCGAACGCCTGCGGAGATCATCGAGTCGGAGTACACGCTGCAGCGGCTCGTGTACGCGCTGGTGTGCCTGCGCGCAGGTGCGAACGAGGTCGAGGTCGCGTACCAGTTCCTCGAGCAGCCGAACGACGTCGTCTCGACGACGTTCACGGACGCGGATGTGCCAACGCTCGAGGCCGAACTCTCAGGTGCGATTGCGCGCATTCGGGAAGGTGACTTCCGTCCGACCCCGAGCGAGTTCGTCTGCGCTGACTGCCCGGCGCTCGATCTCGTCTGCGCGGGGCCGCGGCTCGGGCTCGCGCGCTAGCCTCGCGTCCGTGCGCGTCGCCGCGATCAGCGACATCCATGGAAACCTCCCGGCGCTCGAGGCCGTGCTCGCCGACATCGAGCGCGAGACGGTCGATGCGATCGTCGTCGTCGGCGACAGCTTCAGCGGGCCATGGCCGTCCGAGGTCGTCGATCTTCTCGCGGAAGTGGGTGCGCTCGTCGTGCACGGAAACGCCGATCGACTCGATGTGATCCGAGCCGCCGACAGTGCGCTCGCGGACTGGAACGAGGCGCGTCTCGGCGAGGCCCGGCTTGCGGTTGCGGCCGCATGGCCGCTGACGATGGAGCTCGACATCGACGGACTTGGCAGACGCGCTGGTCTGTCACGCGACCCCGTATTCCGACGAGCCGATCTACACACGGATCACGCCCGACGACGAGCTCGTCGAGCTTCTCGGGCCGGTGGACGCCGACGTCCTCGTGTGCGGCCACACTCACATGCAGTACGACCGGCTGCTCTCGAGCGGGTTGCGAGTCGTGAACCCGGGGAGCGTTGGCTTTCCGTACGAGGGTCGGCCGGGGGCGTACTGGGCACTCCTCGGGCCAGACGTCGAGCTCCGCCGCACCGAGTACGACGTCGTCGCGACCGTCGCTGCGATCCGCGAGCTGCGGTCACCCGTGCGTGAGGAGCAGCTCGCGCAGCTCGTCGATCCCCCGACGTCGGACGCGACAACGGAGTACTACGAGTCGCTCCGTGGCACGTAGCTACGTCCGCGAGGCGAGGCGCCGCGGCCTGGGCCGGCGACGGGAGCGAATCGGGCCGATCATCGAGCGCCTCGCCGCGGAGCACTCGGACGCGGAGATCGCGCTCCGCTTCCGCAGCGATCTCGAGCTGCTCGTCTCGGTGATGCTCTCCGCGCAGACGACCGACGTGAACGTGAACAAGGTCACGCCCGCGCTGTTCGAGAAGTACCGCACGCCCGAGGACTACCTCGCCGTGCCGGTCGAGGAGCTCGAGCGGGACATCTACGCGACCGGCTTCTTCCGCCAGAAGGCGAAGTCGATTCGCGGGACGATGCGGACGCTCCTCGAGGAGTTCGACGGCGAGGTGCCGGGGAGGCTCGAGGATCTCGTCCGGCTTCCCGGTGTCGCCCGCAAGACCGCGAACGTCGTCGCCTCTGAGCTTGGGCACGCGCAAGGAATCGTCGTCGACACGCACGTACGCCGGCTCTCGCAGCGACTCGGCCTCACGCGAAACGACGATCCGGTGAAGATCGAGCGCGATCTGCAACGTGTCGTGCCTCGTGCGGACTGGGCGCGGTTCCCGCATCTCCTCATCTGGCACGGTCGTCGCGTTTGTGATGCGCGCCGACCGCTGTGCCAGGAGTGCGTCCTCGAGGATCTGTGCCCGTCGAGCCGACTCGGCGCGTCATATGATCGCGCCGTCAATCCACAGGAGGTACACGATGGATCACGCGGCGACGATGCGGCGCGCGTACGACCTGCTGAACGCAGGTGACATCGACGGGTTCGGCGAGCTGCTGGCGGACGACTTCGTCGAGCACGAGGAGACACCCGGGCTCGCGCCGACCCGCGAGGGAGTCATGGAGTTCTTCCGTATGTACAGAGCAGCGTTTCCGGACGTGCACATGCACGTCGAGGACGTGCTGCCGAGCGGCGACAAGGTCGTCGCCAGGATGCGAGCCACCGGCACCCACGAGGGTGAATTCATGGGAATGCCCGCGACCGGGAAGAGCATCGACGTCCCGTTCGTCGACATCATTCGCTTCGGCGACGACGGTCTGGCGCGCGAGCACTGGGGCGTCTTCGACGCTATGACGATGATGCAGCAGCTCGGGGCTATTCCGGAGGGCGCGCCGGCCTAGAGCCAGCGGCGCCAGCGGTACAGCGCCAGCTGGACCATGGTGGTTCCGACAATGAGACCCGTCGACACGCCCAGCGTCCAGAAGGCGTCGTCGAAGGCGGGCTGGAAGTTCTGTCCGTAGAACCCGACGATCAGCGTCGGGACGAGAACGAGGGACGCGATCACCGTCAGCTTCTTCACGACCTCGTTCTGGGTCTCGGTGATCTGTGCCTGATGGTGGTCGCGGACGCTCGTCAGCAGGTCGCGGGCGACATCGATGTCCTCGGCAGCGCGGAAGAGGGTCTCGTACGTGTCTGTGAACATCCTCTCGACCTCATCCGGGAAGAGTGTGTCGTCTCCGATGTCGAGCCGCTTGTCGATGATCGCGGCGTACCGCACCGCGTGTTGCGCTGACCGTTCTCCGCGCGTGCAGAAGGTCGTGGCGGAGACTCCCGAGCCGTCGCCGTATACGGTCACTCGGCCACAAATCGATGTGCTCTTCGAGCTCATCGATTTCCAGGTCGGCGGCGTCGACGACGTCCAGGAAGGACTCGGCCACGTCGTCGATGAGCCGGAAGAGGAGCTCACCGGCCGATGCGCCTCTTGCGGCGGGCGTCTGTAGCGGGGTCGGATCCCATGGCGTCCCGCCTGCGGGTGTCTTTCTCACCGTCACGACGAGCGAAGCCGTTGCGACCACGTCGAGCTCTCGATAGACGACGCGGTCCTCATCTGGCACCGGCACGGCATCCAGGAAGACTCCGAACACATACGCGCCGTGACCCTCGAGCAGCGGTCGGGTGCGTTCGGCCGCGGCAGGGGCGAGGAGGACGTTCAGCACGTCGGGGTCGACTCCGGCAGGCAGAACAGCCTGCACCTCCTCGGAGGTCGGGTCGAGGAGGTCGATCCAGCGCGCGGCCACTCCGGGCGAGGGTAACGGGCGCTGCGGTCGGAGAGACTGGCTCAGGCCGGGGCCGCGGCGACCTCGGGGCTGTGCCGCTGCTCCTCGAGCCAGCGTTGCGCATCGAGCGCGGCCATGGTGCCCGAGCCGGCTGCCGTGACAGCCTGGCGATACGTGTGATCCTGGACGTCCCCCGCTGCGAAGACGCCCGGGAATGTTCGTCCGCGTCGAGCGCGGCTCCGTGACGAGGTACCCGGCCTCGTCGTGGTCGAGCCAGTCGAGGAAGAGTGCGGTGGTGGGATCGTGGCCGACGGCGACGAAGAGCCCGTCCGCGTCGATCTCCGTCAGCTCGCCCGTCGTCGTATCGCGCAGCCGAAGACCGGTCACGTGCCCGTTTCCCTCGCCGAGCACCTCGTCGACCTCGGCGTTCAGCACGAACTCGACCTTCTCGTTCTCGCGGGCGCGGTCGACCATGATCGGCGAGGCCCGGAACTCGTCACGCCGATGGACGACCACGACCTTGCTCGCGAAGCGCGTGAGGAAGGTCGCCTCCTCCATCGCAGAATCGCCGCCGCCCACGACGACGACGATCTTGTCCCGGAAGAACGCGCCGTCACAGGTCGCGCAGTAGGAGACTCCACGCCCCTGCAGCGTCTGCTCGGACGGCAGGCCGAGTTGGCGAGCGCTCGCGCCGGTCGCGACGATCACGGAGTCCGCTCGGTGCTCGTCGCCGCCGACGTAGACGCGGAACGGCCGCTCCGAGAAGTCGACGCGCGTCACGTCGTCCGTGACGAACTCGGCGCCGAATCGCTCGGCCTGCCGGCGGAAGTCGGCCATCATCGTCGGCCCCATGACCCCGTCGGCATAGCCCGGGTAGTTCTCGACGTCGCTCGTGATCATCAGCTGGCCGCCCCAGTTGAAGCCTTCGATCACCAACGGGCGCAGGTTGGCGCGAGCCGTGTAGAGAGCGGCGGTGTAGCCGGCCGGGCCGCCGCCGATGATGATCACGTCACGAACGTCGCTCACAGGTCCTCCTCCAGGGCAGAGCGTAGCCCGCTGAACCGGGCTGCCAACAGTAAGAACGCATCGATGTTCTTCGATGTTCCTTTGCTCAGGCGGCGTCGGCGCCTGCGGAAACGGCCTCGAGCGTCGTCTGCTCGGGTTCGACGAGCTCCGCCGCGGCGAGCGACCGGGTCTGGCGCTCGACCGGCTGGATCTCGGGCGGCTCGATCCCGGAGATCCCGTGCTGCTCGAAGCGCCTCGCCTGGACGAGCACCTGGCGCTCGAGCGAGCCGACCGTCTTGTTGTACGCGTCGACCGCGCCGTCGAGAGATCTTCCGAGCTTCGACATGTGGGCGCCCATGGTCGCGAGCCGCTTGTACAGCTCGCGGCCGAGCTCGCTCACCTCTCGCGCGCTCTCGGCGACGGTCTCCTGCTGCCACGTCATCGCGACCGTTCGGAGCAGGATCATCAGCGTGCTCGGTGAGGCGAGGATCACATTCGAGCTCCATGCGTACTCCTGGAGCGACGGGTCGTGCTCGTGTGCCACACGCAGGTACGACTCGTCCGGAAGGAACATCACGACGAGGTCGGGAGACGGCTCGAACTGGCGCCAGTAGCCCTTCGCCGAGAGCTTCCCGACGTGCTCGCGCACTTGGCGCGCGTGGTCGGCGAGACGGCGATCGCGCTCTGCCTCGTCCGACGTCTCGAAGGCATCGAGATAGGCCGTCAGCGGCGCCTTTGCGTCGACGACGACGTGCTTGCCGCCGGGAATGCGGACGACGAGGTCGGGTCGGAGCGCTCCGTCGTCCGTCGTCGCGGTGGCCTGGACGACGTAGTCGCAGTACTCCACCATTCCGGCGTACTCGACGACATTGCGCAGCTGCGCTTCTCCCCAGCGCCCGCGCACGTGCGGCGTGCGCAGCGCGTTGGTGAGCTTGCCGGCGCGCTCGGCGAGGGCGCTGACCTGGATCTGGAGCGCGCCGTACGACTCCTGCCGGACACGCTCGACGCTCTGGAGCTGGAGATCCATGCGCGCGAGCGAGTCCTTCAGCGGACGGACGTGGCCGGTGAGATGCGTCTCGGCCAGCTCGAGGAATCGTGTGCTGTTGGCGTCCAGCGCCTGAGTCGAGAGTGTCTTGATAGCCGCTTCGAGCCGCTCGTCGAGTGATCCACGCTCGACGGCGAGCTCCGCCTGTGCTCCTGCGAGCGCACGCTCGAGCACGATCACTTCCTGGACGCGTCGGCGGCGCTCGACGAGAGCGGGCCGCACGGCGACGAGGACGGCGAGACCGCCGGCCGCGAGACCGATGAGAAGGGCAGCGATGACCATTGAGCCGACCCACGGTAATCCGGCCGGCGGACGGCGCTTCTTACACAATCGGGGCTGAACGAGACGGGTGCTACCCTCGCCCGCGGCATGGCCGACAAGCCTCGTGTCAAGGCGCCGAAACAGCGCGCAGGAGCCGCTGCCGACGGACGGCAGCTCGTCGCACGCGAACGCTGGCCATTGGCGTCGGCATCACTGGCCTCGCGCTTGCGCTCGCCATCGTCGCTGTCGCGCTCGGCATGGTCGGTGGTGGGGGGAAGACCGACATCAAGGGGCTGCGGACCGCGATGAAGTCGGCCGGATGCACGCTTCAGGTCGCTCCGGCTCTCGAAGGCGTGCACTCGATTCGAGATCCGGGCGGAACGTCCCCGAAGTGGAACACCGATCCCGCCGACGAGTGGCCCCCATTACGGAATCCCGGCGATCTTCGGCATCTACAACGAGGAGCTGGAGATCGCGCGGGTCGTACACAACCTCGAGCACGGCGGCATCTACATCCTGTACGGGAAGGACGTCCCCGACTCGACCGTCGAGGAGCTTCGGTCGTTCTACGAGTCGCACAAGACCGGGACGATCATGGCGCCGCTCAATCGACTCGGTGACAAGTTCGCGCTCGGCGCGTGGGTCGTCGACGGAGAGACCAAGAACGGGTTCCTCGCGAAGTGCACGAAGTTCGACGAGGGCGCGGTCTCGACGTTCTTCCGCTCGCTCCAGTTCCGTGGGCCGGAGCGATTCGATCCGAGTCAGCTCCAGCCGGGCATGTAGTCGGGCGTAAACTCGTCCCCGCCGGGGTGGCGGAACGGGTGAGACGCGCCCGCCTTAAAAGCGGGTGTCCCTCAGGGGGCGTGCGGGTTCGAGTCCCGCCCCCGGCATCGTGAGGCTCGCTGGCCCGCGCA
The DNA here is from genome assembly GCA_963776565.1 of uncultured Gaiellaceae bacterium. Taxonomy (GTDB): domain Bacteria; phylum Actinomycetota; class Thermoleophilia; order Gaiellales; family Gaiellaceae; genus GMQP-bins7. The sequence goes on along the minus strand of CAVZNF010000004.1, from coordinate 67,030 downwards.
GAAGCGCGTACTCGCGCCGACACTTGAGCTGCGGCGAGAGTCGGAGAATGTTTAGGAACGGGTCACGCGGTGTATCCACCCGGTGACCCGCAGCTGCTTTGTGGCTAACGTTCACTTCCTCTATGCTCGCCGTGGAACACGATGGAGGCAGGCTCCACAGACGCGGTTCGAAGGAGGGAGATAGCCCCACGATCTTGCCGACCGAGCCACTCTGGCATCGCGCCGGCCGGACTCGTTTTTCGTTCTCAACAGCTCGCCAAGGAGGACATTTCATGCATCCGCATCTCTTGCATCCGCATCGCACCACCCGGAGTCGCCGCTGGTTCTTGTTGGCGGTCGTCACGGTCAGCGCGCTCGCCGTTGCAGTCGGCGCCGCCCTCGGCTCGCCGACGAAGAGCCACGCCACCACACTGACTGCGCTAATCGGAAGCTCTGGACCCGCCGAGACCTTCGCGGTCAACGGCGCGGTGAAGGCGTTCACGAAGCAGACCGGCATCGAGGTGAACGTGGTCGTCGCCTCCGACCTCAACCAGCAGCTCGCCCAGGGCTTCGCGTCCGGGAATCCGCCCGACATCTTCTATCTCAGCAACGACAGTGTCGCGACGTACGCGAAGGCGGGCAGCCTCGCCCCGCTCGACAAACTCAAGAACGTCAAGGCCTTCTATCCGAGCCTCCGCGCGGCGTACACGTACAAGGGCCACCTGTATGCGGCGCCGAAGGACTTCTCGACGCTCGCCCTCGTGATCAACAGCGCTTCGTGGCAGGGTGCGAAGCTGACGGCCAAGGACTACCCGAAGACGTGGGCGCAGCTCGCGTCCGTCGCGAAGAAGCTCACCCGCTCGGGGCAGGTAGGCCTCTGCACGGGTGCCGAGTTCCACCGCCTCGGCGTGTTCATGATTCAGAACGGCGGCTGGCTCGTCTCCAAGGACGGGAAGACCGCCACGGTCAACAGCAAGGAGAACATCCAGGCGTTCAACTTCGTCAAGCAGATGATCAATGCCGGCTCGTTCAAGCTCACCAACCAGCTCGGTGTCGGCTGGGGCGGTGAAGGCTTCGGGAAGCAGCAGTGCGCCATGACGATCGAAGGCAACTGGATCGCAGGCGCAATGACCCACGACTACCCGACCGTCAAGTACCGCGTCGTCCAGCTCGCGGCCGGGCGTGCCGGCATGGGGACGCTGCAGTACGACGGCGGGTGGGGCATGGCCGCCGCCTCGAAGAACAAGGCCGCCGCGATGTCCCTGATCGTGTACCTGACCCAGCCGAAGGTCCAGATGGGTAACGCCAGGGCGTTTGGCGTGATGCCGTCCGTGAAGGCGAACGCGAAGACTGTGGAGCAAGCTCTACCCGCAGTTCGCTGCCTACCTGGCCGGTGCCAACTACTCGAAGAGCATCCCGAACGTGCCTGGCATCGCGACGGTGCTCGGCGACTTCAACCAGCAGCTCCAGGGACTTCCGAACACGGATGCGAAGACGATCCTCGATCGGATAAACCGCGAGCTGCAGGCGATCCTGAACCAGTAACGCACAGGAGGAAGCCCGCCGGCGGCGCTCGCGCCGCCGGCGGGCGACGGCACGCACGAGGAGGCGCGTTTGCTGAATAGGTTCGCGCGGCGCCGCGACCCGGGGATTCGCGGGCATCAGGCGGCGGCCGGCTGGCTGTTTCTCGCGCCCGCGATCGTCCTCCTCGGGCTGTTCCTGGTGCTGCCGATCGCAATGGCGCTCTGGGTCAGCTTCTCCGACTGGAACGGCAACGGCAGCCCGTTCGGCCCGCACGCCCACTTCGTCGGCCTCGAGAACTACCGGCACCTGCTCACGCAGCCGGGGCTCGACCAGAGCAACTTCGGGACGTCGCTGCGCAACAACGTCTACTACGTCCTCCTCGTCGTCCCGATCCAGACGGCCGTCTCGCTGTTCCTCGCGGTGCTCGTCAACCGTGGCATCAAGGCCGTCGGGTCCTTCCGGACGGCCTTCTACTTCCCCTCGGTCACGAGCTCGGTCGCGATCACGATCCTGTTTCTCTTCCTCTTCTCGCCGACCGGCGTTATCAACGAGCTCCTGTCGTACGTCGGTGTGACCGGGCCGTCGTGGCTCTACGACCCACGCGGGCTCTTCCACGTCATCCTCGAGCAGTTCGGTGTCAACCAGCCGCCCGCCTCGCTCGCGAACGGGATGTTCCTCGGCGTCAGCTATTGGGACTGGCTGTCCGGCCCGAGCATCGCAATGTGCGTCTTCATCGTGATGGCCGTGTTCACGACGTCGGGGACATTCATGCTGCTCTTCCTCGCTGCGCTGCAGAGCATCGACGACTCGGTCAACGAGGCGGCCGCCCTGGACGGCGCGACCGAATGGCGGAAGTTCCGGTACATCACTGTGCCGATGATCCGGCCGATGATCTTCACGGTCGTGACGCTCGGCCTGATCGGCACCTGGCAGATCTTCGACCAGATCTATGTCGGGACGAAGGGGAGTCCATCGAACACCACGCTCACGCCGGCGTTCCTGTCGTTCAACACCTCGTTCAACGGCAACGAGTGGGGAGTCGGCGCGGCGATCGCCTTCATCCTCTTCGCGATCATCGTCTTCTTCACAGTCGTGACGCGGCTCGTGACGCGCAATCCCGACCGCGTCCCGCGCCGGCGCCGCTTCGGGCCGACGCAGCCGCTCGGCTCAGCCGACGCATCGCGCATCGCATCGGGCGAGCCAGGGAGCGCACGGTGAACGACGCGAGCGCCGTGCGGCGGCGACGGCTGCGAACCGGGCTCTCGTACGGCGTCCTCGTCGCGATCGCGGTCGTCTTCCTCTTCCCCTTCGTGATCGCGGTGGTGACGTCCTTCAAGACGGAGCCGGACGCGACGGCCAATCCGCTCACCCTCATTCCTTCCCCGTTCACGACGGAGGCGTACAGCCAGCTCTTCAAGGATCAGGACTTCCTGCTCTGGGTGAAGAACTCGGTGATCGTGACGCTCAGCGTCACGTTCTTCCGCGTCTTCCTCGACAGCCTCGCCGGCTATGCGCTTGCGCGCCTGCGCTTCCGTGGGCGCGCCGCCGTGTTCACGACGATCGTCGCCGTCATGGCGGTGCCCGGGGTCGTGCTCCTCATCCCGAAGTTCCTGATGATCCGCCAGCTCGGGATCTACGACACGTACCAAGGCATGATCATCCCGCTGTTCGTCGACGCCGCCGGCATCTTCATCATGAAGAACTTCTTCGAGTCGATCCCCGTGAGCGTGGAGGAGTCGGCACGGATCGACGGCGCGAGCCTCTTCCGGATCTACTGGTCGATCGTGCTGCCGATGGCATGGCCTGCGCTCATCACGCTCTTCATCCTGTCCTTCCAGGGCTCGTGGAACGAGCTGGCGCACTTCATCATCTCCGCGCAGAGCACCAGCCTGAACACGCTCACGAAGGGCGTCGCACAGCTCGCATCCGGGCAGCTCGGCTCCGGGAACCGTTACCCACTGAAGCTCGCGGCGTCGGTGTTGATGACGATCCCGGTCGCGATCCTGTTCTTCATCTTCCAGCGGCGGATCATGAACGCGTCCGCCGGTGCCGTGAAGGAGTAGCCGTGGCCGGAGTCACCTTCGACAACGTGACCAAGACCTACGGCGACGGCTTCCTTGCCGTCTCCGACCTCAACCTCGACGTGCACGACGGCGAGTTCGTGGTCCTCGTCGGCCCGTCCGGCTGCGGCAAGTCCACCGCGCTGCGCATGCTTGCGGGGCTCGAGGAGATCTCGGGCGGCACGGTCAAGATCGGCGAGCGCGTCGTCAACAACCTGCCGCCGGGCAAGCGCGACATTGCGATGGTCTTCCAGAACTACGCGCTCTACCCGCACATGACGGTCGCCGAGAACATCGGCTTCGCCCTGCGCATGCGCAAGGTGCCGAAGCAGGAGGCGCGCAGGCGAATCGAGGAGACCGCCCGCATCATCGGCCTCCTCGACCACCTCGACCGCAAGCCGAAGCAGCTCTCCGGCGGCCAGCGGCAGCGCGTCGCGATGGGCCGCGCGATCGTCCGCGAGCCGCAGGTGTTCCTGATGGACGAGCCGCTCTCGAACCTGGACGCGAAGCTGCGCGTTCAGATGCGCGCCGAGATCTTCCGCATCCAGCGCCAACTCCACGTCACCACGGTGTACGTGACGCACGACCAGGTCGAGGCGATGACCATGGGGGACCGCGTCGCGGTGCTTCGGCGTGGCGTGCTACAGCAATTCGAAGTGCCGCAGCACCTCTACGAGCATCCGGCGAATCTCTTCGTCGCGAGCTTCATCGGCAGTCCCGCGATGAACATGCTGGAGGCCACTGTCGAGCGCGATGGTGACGCGCCCGTGCTCCGTCTCGGTTCATCGACGCTGCCGGTTCCACGCGACGCCGCCAACGAGCTCGGCCGGCACGCCGGCAAGCGCATCGCCCTCGGCATCCGCCCGGAGGCGCTCCGGGAAGTGGACGCCCGCGACGACGACGGACTCGGCCGCCTGCGTGGCATCGTGCGCGCGGTCGAGGCGCTCGGTCCCGAGCAGCTCGCATACGTCGAGCTCGAGGCGTCCTCGGTTCTCGTCGAGGACGTGGTCGAGGGGCTCGTCGACATGGAAGAAGCCACCGACCTCGCGGAGATCAAGCAGGAGGGTGACGGCGCGCGGGCGCTCGTCGTCGCGCGGCTCGACGCATCGTCGAGGGTGCGTCCGGACGAGCCGCTCGAGCTCTCGGTCGACCTGCGCCGGCTGCACTTCTTCGATCTTGACAGCGGCTCTGCGATCGGCGCGTAGACTCACGGCTGTCACTGTTCTCGACGTGGTCTGAGCCTACGTCCGGCCTCACTGTTGTGCTGGCCATGGCCGAAACGGCCATTTAGGCTCTGGTGAGAGCAGAGCTCTGCGGCGTTTAGGCAGCCACCCGGCCCCTCGTTCGCTAGCCGTGGTCGGCGAGCACCTCGTCGATCACCTGGCGAGCGCCGATGCGCCAGCCGAAGCGCTCAGCAGCCGCGCCGGCACCGTCGTTGGCCAGTGTGATCAGTGCCTTCCAGAGAGCCCAACCGCGTCCCCGCGCCCACGTTCCATGGTCTAGCCGTAGCCGGTCTCGAAATGCCTCGCGGCTGTCGGCGAAAAGGAACGTCCACGCGATCGCCAGATCACAAGCAGGATCACCCACCGCCGAGCAGCCGAAGTCGATGACGGCGCTCAGACGGCCATCGACGACAAGGAGATTCGAGCCCACGACGTCGCCGTGCACCCAGACGGGCGCCTGTCGCCACTCCGTGGCCAAAGCTGCCTCCCAGACCTGAGTTGCTGCGCTCGCGTCGATCCGGTCTGCCAGCGCGGTGATCGATGCCCGAGTCTCGGCATCGTAGGTCGCGAGTGGGCCACCGCGGAAGAAGCTGTGCTGCCCTGCCGGCGGGCCGCTCGCGGGGTCGATCTCGTAGAGGGCGGCGAGGAAAACGGAGAGGTCGTGCGCGAACAGCTCGAGGTCGTGGACTCGCTCCACGGTCGCGGGCTCGCCCTGAAGCCAGCGGTACACGGACCATGGCCGCGGGAAGGCGGGCTCCGGCTCGCCCCTAGCGACAGGCTCGGGTATCCGCACGGGGAGCTGGGGCGCGAGGACCGGTAGCCAGCGGTGCTCCTTGTCAACCTGCGGGACGTACCCGTCGGCACTCGGCAGCCGAACGGAGAACTCATCGCCGAGCCGGAAGGTCGTGTTGTCCCAGCCGTCGAGTTCGACCCGCGAAACGAGCAGGTGCGCCCACTGCGGGAACTGCCTCTCGAGCAACCGGGACACGAGCGCAGGCGTGATGGCCGTCTTGTCCAAGCTGCCATTTTCGTGTTCCATGGCGAGCTACCTGCGGATCGAGGAGCGCGAGCTCGAGGCGGGCGGGCAGAGCTAACCGCAGGGATCCGGCCGGGTCTTCGGCGACAGCGCTTGGTCGATCACGCCGCCGTCGCTCATGGCGTTCCAGAGGTCGGGTTGCTCGTTGGTATCCCATGTCCAGAGCAGCCAGCCGTCGATGCCGTAGGCACATGATTGCTTCTGCCAGCTTGTCGGTCGGAACCGCCGCCTGAGCCGGTGACGGCACTGGGGTCCGGCTCGCGCACAGAGCCGCGATCTTCGGCGAGGCGGGCAAGGTCTGGATTTCATTGCGTCCAGCTAGACTCCGCCGGCCGTGGCGAGCCCGCCCGAAGCGCTTGCCCATGCCCAGCTCGAGTGGGACACGCCGCTCTACCGGATGGCGGTCGCGCAGTTCGATCAGGCCGTTCCTGTCGCTGACATTCCGGACGATATCGCCGAGCGGCTGCGGTTCCCCGAGCGCGCGACGATCGTCTCGATCCCGGTGCGCATGGACACCGGCCGCCGCGTCGTCTTCCCCGGCTACCGCGTCCAGCACTCGAGCATCACCGGCCCCACGAAGGGCGGCATCCGCTACGACCCCGGGGTGACGCTCGGCGAGTGCGCCGCGCTCGCGATGTGGATGACGTGGAAGTGCTCGCTCCTCCGCTTGCCGTACGGAGGCGCGAAGGGCGGCGTTCGTTGCGATCCGCACAGCATGTCGCTCGGCGAGCTCGAACGGCTCACGAGGCGGTTCACCTCGGAGCTGCTGCCGATCATCGGTCCGAAGGAGGACATCCCGGCGCCGGACATGGCGACGAACGAGCAGACGATGGCGTGGATGATGGACACGTACTCGATGCAGAGCGGCTACGCCGTGCCGGAGATCGTGACCGGGAAGCCGATCTCGATCGGCGGCTCCGTGTTCCGCCACGAGGCGACGGGAGCGGGCGTCGTCATGGTGATCGCGCGCGCGTGCGACCGCCTGGGCTGGGCTCTCGCCGAACAGCGCTGCGTTGTGCAGGGGTTCGGGAACGTCGGTGGCATTGCGGCCTCGGAGCTCGCCAGCCTCGGCGCGAGAGTGGTTGCCGTCTCCGACGTCTCGGGAGGCTTGTACGCGGAAGCGGGCCTCGACGTCGCTGCGCTCCACGCGTACGTGCTCGACCACGGCTCGCTCGAAGGCTGCGACGCCGGAGAGCAGATCACGAACGACGAGCTCCTCGAGCTCGACTGCGACATCCTCGTGCTCGCGGCGCGCGAGGATCAGGTCACGGAGTTCAATGCGCCTCGGCTGCGCGCGCGGATGATCGCCGAGGGAGCGAACGGGCCGACCTCGCTCGAGGCGGACAAGATCCTGTCCGACCGCGGGATCCCGGTCTTGCCGGACGTGCTGACGAACGCAGGTGGTGTCACGGTCTCGTACTTCGAGTGGGTGCAGGACCTGGGACGGCTCTTCTGGACGCGCGACGAGATCCGGGCCAAGCTCGCCGAGAAGCTCTCGAACGCGTTCGACCGGGTGTGGGACATGGCCGAGGATCGAAACGTGTCGCTTCGCACGGGCGCGCTCGTCGCGGGGATTCGCGAGGTGTCCGATGCCCTCCAGGCGCGCGGGATCTTTCCGTGAGCACCGTCAGAGAAGCGATGGTCTCGAATCCCGGACAGCTGCCCGCTGGTGCGTCCGCGCAGGCCGCCGGAGAGCTTCTCCAGCGACAGGAAGTGCGCGCGGTCTACGTGACCGACGACGAGCGGCTCGTCGGCGTCGTGACGCGAAAGACGCTCGTGCGCGAGGTCATCGCGCACGGCCTCGACCCGAAGGAGACGCAACTCCGCGCCATCGCCGAGCCCCCGCACTTCACGATCGGCCCTGACATCCCCCTCGAGGAGGCCTTCCACTTTCTGGAGACCGAGGACGCGGAGCGCGTCCCGGTGGTCGACGAGCACCACCGGCTCATCGGCGTTCTCTCGCGCAGCGTGCTGCAGCGTCGCCTCGCCGAGGACGAGGACGAGCCCCTTCCGCCCGCTGCATAGACGCTGCCGGGGGACACTGAGAAGATCCGCACATGCTGACCTGCCCGCACTGCGGCGAGGAGAATCCCGAGCGAGCGCGTTTCTGCCTCGCCTGTGGGCAGTCGCTCGTCAGCGATGCCCCGGTGGGCGAGGAGCGGAAGGTCGTCTCCGTCCTCTTCGTCGATCTCGTCGGCTTCACGAACCGATCCGACCGAGCAGATCCCGAGGACGTCCGCGCGACCCTCCGCCCGTACCACGAGCGCGTCAAAGCCGACATCGAGCGGTTTGGCGGCACGGTGGAGAAGTTCATCGGCGACGCCGTCATGGCCGTCTTCGGAGCCCCGGTCGCGCACGAGGACGACGCCGAGCGTGCGGTCCGCTCCGGCCTTCGTATCCTCGACACCATCGAGGAGTTGCGGGACGGCGGTCTCGAGCTCGCCGTCCGTGCAGCCGTGACGACGGGGGAGGCAGTGGTCGCGCTGGGCGCGCGCCCCGAGCGAGGCGAGGGCATGGTCACGGGCGACGTCGTGAATACCGCAGCTCGCCTACAGTCAGCTGCGCCGGTCGGCTCCGTGCTTGTCGACGAGACCACGATGCGGTCTGCCGAGGCGGCGATCACGTTCGAGCCACTCGACCCGGTCGAGGCGAAGGGGAAGGCCGACCCGATCCCGGTCTGGCGCGCGACCCACGCCCGCAGCCGCGTCGGCCAGCCAGAGGCAGCGACGCACAGCCCGTTCGTCGGACGCGAGCACGAGCGCACATTGCTGCTCGAGACGTTCCTCCGCGCCGAGCGCGAATCGTCGGTCCAGCTCGTCACGGTCGTCGGCGAGCCGGGGATCGGCAAGAGCCGCCTCGTCACCGAGCTTCGCACCACCCTCGACGAGCGTCCCGACATCGTCACCTGGCGTCACGGGCGCTGCCTGCCCTACGGTGAGGGCATCACGTTCTGGGCGCTCGGCGAGATCGTGAAAGCCGAGGCGGGGATCCTCGAGTCGGACGACCCACGCGAGACCGCAGCGAAGCTCGACGTGATGCTCGCCGGTCTCTTCGCGGACGAAGCGGAGCGCGCCTGGTTCGCGTCTCGACTGGCGCCGCTTGTCGGCGTCGGCGAGGACGAAGCCGCCGTGAGTCGCGAGGAGGCGTTCACGGCCTGGCGCAGGTTCCTCGAGGCGGTGGCGGCGCGTCGTCCCTGCGTCGTCGTGATCGAGGACCTCCACTGGGCCGACGGTGCGCTCGTCGAATTCGTCGAGCACCTCGTCAACTGGAGCATGCCGGTGCCGCTTCTCCTTCTCTGCACCGCGCGACCCGAGCTCTTCGAGCGGCAGCCGAGCTGGGGCGGAGGGAAGCGCAACGCGACGACGATTTCGCTCTCGCCTCTCTCGATCGAGGAGTCCAGTCGTCTCATTCATCGTCCTCCTCGACCGAACGCTCCTGCCGGCGGAGACGCAGAGCGTCCTCCTCGAGCGGGCAGGCGGGAACCCGCTCTACGCCGAACAGTTCGCGCGAATGCTTCGGGAGCGCGGCGACGTCGAGGGCCTCGACGTGCCGGAAACCGTGCAGGCGCTGATGACGGCGCGGCTCGACACGCTCCGACCGGAGCTGAAGACGCTCGTCCACGATGCTGCCGTCGTCGGACGAATCTTCTGGAGCGGTGCCGTCGCAGCCATGGGGGATCGCGACCCCGGTGCTGTTCGGCGCGAGCTGAACGAGCTCGTTCACCGGGAGTTCGTCCGCCCGATCCGCGTCTCCTCGATCGACGGCGAGGACGAGTTCGCCTTCTGGCACGCGCTCGTCCGCGACGTCGCCTACCAGCAGATCCCACGCTCACCTCGTGCGGATAAGCACGTCGCCGCGGCACGCTGGATCGAGCAGACCGCCGGCGACCGGGTTGCGGATCACGCCGAGATCCTCGTTTACCACTACGGGGAGGCACTCGATCTGGCGAGAGCCGCAGGCGACTTGCGCCCCGACGTCGAGCTCAGCCTCGCGCGGTTTCTCGTTCTCGCGGGAGATCGAGCGCTGCACCTCGACATGCAGGCGGCCGAGTCTCACTATCGCCGCGCGCTCGAGCTGTCCAAAGCGGACGAGCTCGCGCGGGCCACTGTACTAGCGAAGCTCGCGCATGTCCTCGTCCAGCGAGGAGAGAGGGATGAGGCGTTCGGGGCCTTCCACGATGCAATCGCCGTGTTGCGCTCTGAGCAGCCGTCCGAAGCGGCCGACGCGATGAGGAACCTCGCTCAGGCAATGTGGTTGCACGGCGAGGTCGACACCGCCCAGGCGCTCGGCGACGAGGCGATCTCCATCCTCGAGCGGGATCCCGGCCCCGATCTTGTCGCCGCGTACGGCGGTGGAGCGCATCGTGCGGCGATCGCAGGACGTTACGCCGAGGCGATGACTCTGGTGGAGAAGGGTCTCGCTCCTTGCGGCCGAGTTCGTGTCGAGGACGTCATGGCGCTCGTCATGGCGCGGGCCACCGTGCTCGGATACTCGGGGGATCCCACATGCGTCGAGGAGTCTCGTCAGGCGCGAGACCTCGGCTTCCGACTCGGGCTCGGGAGAGCGACGGCTATCGCGATGAACAACCTCGCCGACGCGCTCTTCTACTTCGAATCCGTTCCCGCCGCGCGGGATGCCTGGGACGATGCAATCGAGTTCTCGCGCAGCCGCGGCTTGAAGCAGGCCGAGCATATGGCAGCGCGGGGAGTCGACTACGAGCCCGTTACCATCTCGGTGAGTGGAGTGAGCTTCGAGTCGAAGCCGAAGAGGTCCTGGGTTGGGCCGCGAGGCCACGGCGGAGGGCAGCTCGAGGTATTCGCACGCCTGTACCTGAGTGACGTTCTTGTCCACCGTGGTGCGATCCAGGCGGCCGCCGCCCATGTCGATGCGCTGGTACCGCTCGCCAGAAGCAGCGGCGACCCTCAGGTCGTCGTGCCTGGGCTCACGGCTGCGGCCCTGGTCGCGTCGGCACGGGGAGACACGCGCGGGGCTCTCGACCTTGTCGCCGAGCTCGAAGAGCTGACGCGCGCGTCATCCGGCTGGCGCACCTACTGTCTCGTCTGGCCCGCGCGCATAGCGGCCGAGTCCGGCGAGCTGCGGTCTGGTCGAGGCATTCCTCGAAGGCTCCGATGACGTATCGATGTGGAACGTGTGTGCACGCATCTCTGCTCGCGCAATGCTCGCCGAAACTGGAGGGCGCGCATGACGAGGCGGTAGCACTCTTCCGGGGCGCTGCCGAAAGGTGGGGCGAATACGGGAGCGTCGTCGAGCGCGGCTACGCGTTGCTCGGTCTGGGTCGCTGCGGCGATCCCGATGCGGCACGTGAGGCCGAGGCGATCTTCGCCGCGCTCGGCGCGTCGCCGGTTCTCGCACGCGCCGCATGACGGCTCAGCAGCAGGTGTAGGCGCCGGGGGTGCCGCGCCCTCCTCGGGCTCGGGCAGCTCGGCGGCCGCGAACGCGGCGCCGTGGAGAACGTCGCGCTCGGACACTTCGATCTCCGAGAGACCGTACGCGCTCATCACCTCGCGCAGGACGACGATCCCGGCGACGATGACGGAGGCGCGGCCCGGCTCGATGCCGTGAATCGCGACCCGCTCGTCCGTGGTCATCGCGGCGAGTTGCTCGAGTTGCGCTTCGACGGAGGCGAGCGACAGTCGGTGGCCGTGCGTCCTTGCGGGGTCGTATTCTGCGTCGCCGAGGTCGAGCGTCGCGAGCGTCGTGACCGTCCCGGCGACGCCGATCGCGCTCCCTGCCTCGAGCGGCGGGAGGAGTGAGCGGACGTACGCGCCGGCGGCGGCGAGCTCCGGTCGAGACGGCGGATCCGAGCCGAGGAAACGCTCCGTGATCCTCACGCAGCCGACATCGAGGCTCGTCGCGAACGCGACCTCGTCGTCAGCTGCGAGCACGAGCTCCGTCGAGCCGCCGCCGATGTCCACGACGAGGACGTCGTCGAGGGGAGGACGGCCGGCCGTGACGCCGCGGATCATCATCGCCGCCTCCTCGGTGCCGGCGAGAAGGCGGGTCGTGAACCCGTAGCTCCACTCGATCTCGCCGAGGAACGCCTCGCCGTTCTCCGCGTCGCGCACGGAGCTCGTTGCAATGCAGAGCGTCCGCTTGGCGCCGAGGGACTCGAGCTCCTGCCGATATTCGGCGAGGCAGTTCCGGACGCGGGCGATGGGCACGGGGAGGAGGCGCCGCCGTTGGTCGACCCCTTCGCCGAGCCGTGTGATCGTGAGCTTCGGCGACACCTCATCGAGGTGCTCGCCGTCCACGTCCGCGACGAGGAGCCGGGTCGAGTTCGTCCCGAGGTCGACCGCTGCGACGCGCGTCATCGGGTCGGGAGGAACACGCGCAGCCAGCGCGTCCGGCGCTGCGCGCCTTCGAGCGAGCCAAGCAGCACCTGCAGCTGTGCGCGGGACACGCGGAGACGCTCGGTTGCGGCCTGGAGATCCTGGTTCGCGCGGTCGGCATCGGCGAGCAGCTGCTCGGTTCGGGCCGAGCGCTCCTCGAACAGCGCCAGCTCGCTCGTCATCGCGCGGCCCGTCCGCTTCCCCTGCCGCCACAGGGAGACGCCTCGCACCGACCCGAAGACGATGCCGACGAGCGACAGCACGAGACCGACAAGGAACGCGGAAAGGATCACCGGCGCAGTCTAGAGGCCCTTCTTCAGCATCCCGAAGACGCCGCGCACGACGTCTCGGGTGAGCGCGCGCCCGCTCGATGACTGGAGGAAGTCCCCGATCGCGCCGGCGCCGCGGCCGGCGGCGGTGGCAGCGCCCTTCTGCCGCTCGGTCGGCGCCGACGGCGTCTCTCCCGGCGGCGGCGGATCGAGCCGCGCGGCCAGCATCTCCCTCGCACTCTGGCTGTCGAGCCTCGTCGCGTACTTCGCATGGAGCGGGCTTGCATAGGACGCGCCCTCCACGTCGTCCGCCGGCCCCATGCGCGAAAGTGGCGGGCGCATCCGCGTGTGCACGACCGGCGTCGGGACGCCCGACTCGCTGAGGATCGTCACCGCGGCCTCGCCCGTCCCGAGCTGCGTGAGGAGCTCTTCGAGGTCGTAGGCGTCCGACTTCGGGAACGTTCGGACGGTCGCCCGGAGCGCTTTCTCGTCGTCGGGGGTGAACGCACGCAGCGCGTGCTGCACGCGGTTGCCGAGCTGACCGAGCACGTCCGCCGGAATGTCCTTCGGCGTCTGCGTCACGAAGAACACGCCGACGCCTTTGGAGCGGATCAGCCGCACGGTCTGCACCGTGGACTCGACGAACGCCTTCGACGCGCCGTCGAACAGGAGATGCGCCTCGTCGAGAAAGAACACGAGGCGCGGCTTGTCTCGATCCCCGACCTCGGGAAGCTGCTCGAAGAGCTCCGCGACGAGCCACATGAGCGCGGTCGACCAGAGCGTCGGCTTGTCTTGGACGGCTGGGAGCTCGAGGCAGGAGATGATCCCGCGACCGTCCGGCGAGGTGCGCAGGAGGTCGGCGACATCGAGCTGCGGCTCGCCGAAGAACTCGTTCCCGCCGCCGGTCTCGAGGCCGACGAGCGACCGCAGGAGCACTCCGACGGTCTGCGTCGACAGCCCTCCGATTCCCTTGAGCTCGTCTCGCCCGGCGTCCGAATCGAGGAAGGTCGAGGAGCGCGCGCAGATCGGAGAGGTCGAGGAGCGGAAGGCCCTTCTCGTCCGCGTAGTGGAAGACGAGCTCCAGGCTTTGCTCCTGGGTCGCGTTGGAGCCGAGCACCTTCGCGAGCAGAAGCGGGCCGAAGTCGGAGACGGTTGCGCGGACCGGAACACCCGGGCCGATGCCGCCGAGCGACAGGTACTCGACCGGGAAGCCGGTCGGGGTGAAGGTGAGACCGAGCTCGGTCGCACGCTTCTTCGCGGGGCCGTCGGTCGAGCCAGGGATCGCCATCCCCGACACGTCGCCCTTCACGTCGGCCGTGAAGACCGCGACACCAGCGGTCGAGAGCTGCTCCGCGATCAACTGGAGCGTCCGCGTCTTTCCCGTGCCCGTTGCGCCGGCGATGAGGCCGTGGCGGTTCATCGTTGCAAGCGGGAGCCGGACAGCCGCCTCGGGCACGAGCGAGCCCTCGAGCATCCCGGTCCCCAGCTCGACGGCTCCGCCCTTCGTCGCGTACGCCTCGGCGATCGCGGCGCCGAAGGTCGCCGCGTCTAGGGCCGTTCGCGCCATGGCGCGCGATCGTACCAGCGGCCGGTCGGGATCCAGACGGAGGCTATTTGGATCCAAGACAAGGCTAATTTCGGCCAGTAGATGCCATCTGAGTGCATACTTAGGATCCAATCTGGGTACAACTGGACACAATCGAGCTTGGGAGGTCGGAGATGGGCGCAGGCGAGACGAACGGTCGCTGGTCGGGGGTCGAACGCCCCTACGTGCAGGACGACGTCGAGCGCATCCGCGGTCGCTTCCACATCGAGCACACGCTGGCGCGTCTCGGTGCCGAGCGCCTGTGGCAGCTGCTGCACTCCGAGGACTACGTCGCTGCGCTCGGCGCGCTGACCGGCGCGCAGGCCGTCCAGATGGTGAAGGCCGGCCTGAAAGCGATCTATCTCTCCGGCTGGCAGGTGGCGGCCGACGCGAATCTCTCCGGCCACACGTACCCGGATCAGAGCCTCTACCCGGCGAACAGCGCGCCGGCGCTCGTGAAGCGGATCAACAACGCGCTTCTGCGAGCCGACCAGGTCGACTCCGCCGAGGGCAAGAACGGCACCTACTGGCTCGCGCCCATCGTCGCGGATGCCGAGGCGGGCTTCGGCGGTCCGCTCAACGCATTCGAGCTCATGAAGTCGTTCATCGAGGCAGGCGCCGCGGGTGTCCACTTCGAGGATCAGCTCTCGTCCGAGAAGAAGTGCGGGCACCTCGGCGGGAAGGTTCTCGTCCCGACGAGTCAGTTCATCAGGACGCTTGTCTCCGCGCGGCTCGCGGCAGACGTCCTCGACGTCCCGACCGTGCTCGTCGCACGCACGGACGCGCTGTCGGCGACGCTGCTGACGAGCGATGTCGACGAGCGCGACCGCGAGTTCACGACCGGCGAGCGGACGCCCGAGGGCTTCTTCCGCATCGCACCCGGCATCGAGGCGCCGATCGCGCGGGCGCTCGCCTATGCGCCGTACGCGGACGTTCTCTGGTGCGAGACCTCGACCCCCGACCTCGACGAGGCGGCCCAGTTCGCCGAAGCAGTCCACGCGCAGTACCCCGGGAAGCTCCTCGCATACAACTGCTCGCCGTCGTTCAACTGGCGCAAGCATCTCGACGACAGGACGATCGCGTCGTTCCAGCACGAGCTCGCCGCGATGGGCTACCGGTTCCAGTTCGTGACGCTGGCCGGCTTCCATGCGGTCTGCAACTCGATGTTCGACCTCGCGCGCGGCTACGCCACAGGCGGGATGAGCGCGTACGTGCAGCTCCAGGAGGCTGAGTTCGCGAACGAGCAGCACGGGTACACGGCGACGCGGCACCAGCGCGAGGTCGGCGCCGGCTACTTCGACGCCGTGCTCGAGGCGGTGACAGGCGGCGAGAGCTCGACGCTCGCGCTCAAGGGCTCCACCGAGGAGGCTCAGTTCGAGGCGGCGCCAGTAGTGTGAGCGCCATCGCAGCCGCGACCGTTTCTGCCCCTGACGAGGCCGGCGTCCTCACACCCGAGGCGCTCGACCTCGTCGTCGCGCTCCAGCGCGAGTTCGCCGGACGGCGCGAGGAGCTGCTCCTCGCGCGGGCCGAGCGCCAGGAGCGGATTGCCGCGGGCGAGCTCCCGGGCTTCCTCGAGTCCACCCGTGAGATTCGCGAAGGAGACTGGCGTGTCGCGCCCGTTCCGGCCGATCTCCAGGACCGCCGCGTCGAGATCACCGGCCCCGCGGGCGATCGCAAGATGGTCATCAACGCCTTCAACTCCGGCGCTCGGATCTACATGGCGGACTTCGAGGACGCGAACTCGCCGACGTGGGAGAACGTCGTCGGCGGCCAGCAGAACCTCACGGATGCGATCGAGCGGACGATCTCGCTCGAGCAGGGCGAGAAGAGCTACGCGTTGAACGACGAGGTCGCCGTGCTCCTCGTCCGTCCGCGCGGATGGCACCTTCAGGAGCGCCACGTCCAAGTCGACGGCAACCACGTCTCGGCCGGGCTCTTCGACTTCGGCGTGTACTTCCAGCGAAACGCCGAGCGCCTGCTCGAGCGAAGTTCGGGGCCGTACTTCTATCTTCCGAAGCTCGAGAGCCACCTCGAGGCGCGGCTCTGGAACGACATCTTCTGCTACGCGCAGGATCACGTCGGAATACCGCGCGGGACGATCAAGGCGACCGTCCTCATCGAGACGATCCTCGCGGCCTTCGAGATGGACGAGATCCTCTACGAGCTTCGCGACCACTCGGCCGGGCTCAACGCGGGTCGCTGGGACTACATCTTCTCGGTCATCAAGAAGTTCAGGGATCGCCCCGAGTTCGTGCTCCCGGATCGCGTGCAGGTGACGATGACCGTCCCGTTCATGCGTGCATACACCGAGCTCCTCGTGCGGACGTGCCACTCGCGCGGGGCTCATGCGATCGGGGGCATGGCCGCGTTCATCCCGAGCCGGCGCGATCCCGAGGTCAACGAGAACGCGCTGGCCCGCGTCCGCGAGGACAAGGCGCGCGAGTCGGGCGACGGCTTCGACGGCACCTGGGTTGCGCACCCCGACCTCGTCCCGGTGGCGAAGGCCGAGTTCGACGCCGTGCTGGGCGATCGGCCAAACCAGCTCGAACGCTTGCGCGAGGACGTGACCACCGAGGCGTCAGACCTCTTGAACGTCGCCGCCACGCCGGGCGAGATCACCGAGGCGGGCGTGCGGGCGAACGTCTCGGTCGGGATCCGCTACATCGCGGCGTGGCTGCAGGGCGTCGGCGCCGCGGCGATCGACAACCTCATGGAGGACGCGGCGACCGCCGAGATCTCGCGCTCGCAGATCTGGCAGTGGATCCACCACGGTCGCGTCGAGCGCGCGGACGTCGAACGGATCATCGGCGAGGTGATGGCAGAGCTCCCCGATGAGAACGTGTATCGCGAGGCCCGCGAGGTCTTCGAGAAGGTCAGCCTCGCGGAGGTCTTCGTCGACTTCCTCACGCTGACGGCGTATGCGCAGCTCATGAGGGACGAGGACTGATGTCCGACGGCACCAAGGCCGACGACATCGCGCTTGCCCTCGAGGAGGCGATCGTCTCGGGCGAGATCCCACCCGGCAGCACGCTGCGTCAGGAGCACCTCTCCGAGCAGTTCCAGGTGAGCCGGACGCCGGTGCGCGAGGCGCTGCGCCGGCTCGCCGCACTCGGGCTCGTCAGCTTCGAGCCGAACCGCGGCGTACGCGTGCGGATGCTCTCCCTCGACGAGATTCGCGAGGCCTTCATGGTGCGCGCGGAGCTCGAGAGCCTCGCCACCGAGATCGCCACCCCGAAGATGACCGACGACGACCTCGCCGAGCTCGAGCGGGCGGAGCGGCGTTTCCATCGCGCGACCGAGCGGCTCGTCGAGATGAGCCACGACGGTCGCCAGGATCTCGAAGTCGCGCGCGAGTGGCTCCATCTCAACCACTCGTTCCACGACGTGATCTATCGCGCCGCCGACGTCCCGCTCATCGAGCGCATGGCGAAGGCGGCGCGCCGGACGTTCCTCGTAAAGCCGGTCTGGGCGACCGGAGCCGACCTCGACGAGCTCTACTTGAAGAACGACCGGCAGCACCGAGCGATCCGTGACGCGATCGCCGCGCGGAGCCCGGAGGGCGCGAAGGTGCTGGCGCGAGAGCACGTGCTGTCGTCGGGGCGGCTGCTCGAGGCGATTCTCGACAAGGTGTCCGCGCAGTCGCGCGAGCCCGCTCGTCGCTAGCGCGCGAGCGTCACCTTCGACAACCCGCGAGGCGAGTCCGGATCGAGCCCTCTCGCGCGGGCGAGAGCCCACGCGAAGAGCTGACCCGGAATCACCGAGAGCAGCGGTGCGACGAGGGAGGAGGGTGCCTTGGGGCTGGGAAGCACGTACTCCGCACCGGGAATCGACTCCGCGTACTCGCCGCTCGCCACGATCGTGGCGCCTGCTTCGCGAGCGCGCTTCGCTGCTTCGACGACCGCGGGGAGCATCGTCTCGTCGGACGCGATCGCCCACACGGGGAAGAGCGAGTCGAGAGCCGCGACCGGGCCGTGTGCGAGATCTGTCGCGGTGAGCGGCTCCGCGGCGATCCGGCACGTCTCGAGCAGCTTGAGCGCAATCTCTCGCGCAGTCGCGAACTCCGGCCCGCGGCCCGACGACGAACATCCGCCCTGCGTACGCGAACGGGATCGCCATCGCGGCGACACGAGCTTCGACGGACGCGACGAATCGCGGCATTGCGGCGGCGACGCTCCGCACATTCGCGGCGAACGCCGCACCTTCGTTCGCCGCGTGCGCCGCGAGCAGGCCGAGCGCCGCCACCTGATTCGAGTAAGTCTTCGTTGCCGCGACGGCTAGCTCCGGTCCGGCGGCGAGCTCAAGCACGGCGTCGCACTCGCGTGCGAGCTCCGACGACGCGTCGTTGGTGATCGCGACCGTGTACGCACCGCGACGTCGCGCGTGCCTCGCGTACTGGACGACATCGGGCGTGCGGCCCGACTGAGACAGCGCCAGAGCCGTACAGCCGGACATGTCCAGCTCGGCGCCGTAGAAGACAGTCAGCGAGATCGAGTCTCGCAGCGCGGTCCAACGCGGCAGCAATCCAAACGCGTAGATGCCGTACGACGCTGCGTTGTCCGACGAGCCGTGACCTGCGATACGGATCGTCGTTGCGCCCCTCTCGCGCATCTCGGCCGAGACGCGCGCGAACTCGGCGTCTCGCTCGAGCAGTCGAAGCAGCGCATCCGGCTGCTCGCGGATCTCCTGGAGGAACCTCGAGCCCGGCTCGGTCGACTCGGCCGTTGCGGGCAGCTCAGCCGACGACACGCACGCGCCCCTCGACGAGGACGCGCTCGAGCTCGAGCTCCTCGCTCAGCACGACGACGTCGGCCGGAAGACCGATCCCGATCCGACCCGAGGACGGAAGTCGGAGGACCCGGGCCGGCACCTCGGTCGCGGCTCCGATCGCATCCTCGAACGGGACGCCGAGGGAGTGGAGATTGCGGACAGCCTCGATCATCGTGAGCGTGCTCCCCGCAAGCGCGCCGGTCGCGCCCGCGTGCGACACCGTTGCGGACCTCGACATCGAGATCGCCGAGCCGATACGCACCGTCCTCGAGTCCGGCACCGGACACGGCATCGGTGACGAGCGCGACCCTGCCCTGAGCCGCCTGCCAGACCATCGCTGCCGTAACCGGCGCGACGTGCACCCAGTCGAGGATCAGCTGCACGACGACGTCGGGTCGCGCGAGCGCCGCCCCCGCGATTCCGGGATCGCGGTGGTGGAAAGGACGCATGGCGTTGAAGAGGTGCGTCACGCTCCGAACGCCGAGATCGAACGCGATGTTCGCCTGCTCCGCGGTCGCATCCGAATGGCCGCCCGAGATCGCGATCTCGCGGCGCGACAACCTCTCGATCACTTTGCTCGCTCCCGGGAGCTCCGGAGCGAGCGTGACGAGACGGACAGGCCCCGCGTCCAGGAGCCGCTCGAGCAGGTCCAGGTCGGGGTTGCAGCGGGCGGCCGCCGGATGGATTCCCAGGCGCAGGGCCGACAGGAACGGCCCTTCGAGATGCGCGCCCAGGACGCGCGGCCCGTCCGTCTCAGCAGGCACCTCGCGGAGGGCGGCGAGGAGCTGCTCTTCGGGGGACGTGATGAACGTGGGGAGATAGGCGGTGACGCCGGTCTCGAGCAGCGCTTCTCCCGCCTGCCGATATCCCTCGGTGTCGGCGGTCAGGAAGTCGACGCCTGCGAAGCCGTTGACCTGGAGGTCCACGAAGCCGGGCACGGCGATCCCGCGGCCGTTCGGCGACGCGAGGCCGAAGCCGGCGACGCGCCCGCCGAGGATCTCGACGTCGCCCGCAACGAGCGCTCCGTCGACGAGTGCGGCTTCGACACCGAGCCTCACGACGTAGCCTCGAGCGCCTGGGCGATGCTTCTATCGGACTCGTCCAGGCGTCGACGCGCCTCCTGGGCATCGACCCGCGCGAGCAGCATGACAATCGCAACACGCGCATCTCCGTCTGCGTCGGCGATCGCATCGTCGACCTCCGTCGCGGAGGCGCCGCTCGCAGAAGCAACGATCCGCCGCACGCGCTCCTGGAGCTTCTCGTTCGCTGCGACGACGTCGACCATGAGGTTCCCGTACGTCTTCCCGAGCCGGATCATCGAGATCGTCGAGATCGTGTTGAGCACGAGCTTCTGCGCGGTGCCGGCTTTGAGCCGGGTCGACCCCGCGATGAACTCGGGGCCGACGACGACGAGCGATCTCGTGCTCGACGATCGACGCCGAGCTTCGAGCCGGGGGTCGCACACGACACACGCCGTGAGCGCACCTGCGTGCCTGCGGCCTCGAGCGCTCCGAGCACGTACGGCGTCGACCCGCTTGCGCTCATGCCGACGACGGCGTCGGCAGCGCCGATCGAGAGCGCTTCGACGTCGGCCGCGCCCGTGTCGCGGTCGTCCTCGGCGGCTGCCTGGACGAGCGCGGGCGCGGACTCTCCTCCGGCGACGAGAGCGACGACCATGCCGGGCGGGGTGGAGAAGGTCGCTTCGCATTCCGAGGCGTCCAGCGCGGCGATGCGACCGGACGAGCCGGCGCCGACGTAGATGAGCCGGCCGCCGGCGCGAAGTGCGCTCGGCGATTGCATCGACCGCCTCTGCGATCGCGGGCGCCGCGGCCGCCACGGCGCTCGGCACAGTCGCGTCCGACCGTGTTCATGAGCTCGACGAGGTCGAGCGTCGGCTTGCTCTCGTAGCCGGCGCTCGGAGTCGCCTCCGGCTTCCGTTATCAGAACGTCTCTCGACCATCGCGCGAGTCTACGCCGCTTCCTCATCGGTGGTCAATACCAATTGTTGAGGAAATGTGGTATCCATACCGCGCCATGGCGGAGATCGAGCTCCGGAACATCACGCAAGGTGTTCGCCGGTGACGTCGTCGCGATCGACGACGTCTCCCTCGAGATCGGGACGGCGAGTTCATCGCGCTCGTCGGACCATCGGGCTGCGGGAAGTCGACGCTCCTCCGCGCGATCGCCGGTCTCGAAGAGGTGACCGCGCGGCGAGATCTCGATCGGAGGTCGTGACGTCACCGACCTCGCTCCGCGGCATCGCGACATCGCGATGGTCTTCCAGAGCTACGCGCTCTATCCGCACATGAGCGTCCGCCAGAACCTTGGCTACGGCCTCAAGGTGCGGCGAATGCCGAAGGCGCGAGATCCGGCGCCGCGTGGAGGAGATCGCGGGCTTCTCGACCTGTCGGAGCTCCTCGAGCGCAAGCCCGCCCAACTCTCGGGTGGACAGCGCCAGCGGGTCGCGATGGGCAGGGCGATCGTTCGCGCAGCCCCAGGCGTTCCTGATGGACGAGCCGCTCTCCAACCTCGACGCCAAGCTTCGCGTGGGAATGCGCGCGTCACTCGCGCAGCTCCACCAGCAGCTCGGCGTCACAACGGTGTACGTGACGCACGACCAGGTGGAGGCGATGACGCTCGGGCAGCGTGTCGCGGTCATGCGAGACGGTCACATCCTGCAGGTGGACACGCCTCAGACGCTTTACGAGCAGCCGACGGATCTGTTCGTCGCCGGGTTCATCGGGTCGCCGGCGATGAACCTCGTGGAGGCGCGCATCGAGGGCGACGAGGTCGTCGTTCGGTCAGTTCCGGATTCCGCTCGCCGTGGGACGACGACCGGTGAGACGGCTCGAGCGCCGTCGATCCTCGGCATCAGGCCGGAGACGTTCGAGGACGCGGCGTTCGCGCCGCCCGAGTTGCCGACGATAGACACCGAGGTCGTTGTGCTCGAGGAGCTCGGTTCCGATGCGCACGTCTTCTTCCGTGTCGACGCGCTCGCGTGTCGCTGTGGGCGCTCGACGACGGAGGCGGACGAGGCGACGGACCTGGTGACCGATCGCGGTGCACTTCTCAATGCGCGTGTCGATCCGCGAACGACGCGCGCGTGTGGGGGACCGATTCGCCTCGCTCTCGATCCCGTCTCGGTTCCACTTCTTCGACGCCGAGACCGGCGCATCACTGCTCGCGCCTGGCCGCGCAGTCCGCGATGAGCCGGCTGCCTCGGTCGCGCGGTGAGTCATGGCGTCCTGGTATTGACCAGTACCGGAGGTCGGTTACGATGCTCCGCGTGACGAAGCAGGCGGAAACGCGGGACCTCGTGCTCGACCTCATCGAGCAGCAAGCCGTCGGCGACGCGATCCCGTCCGAGCGTCAGCTGAGCGCGGACTTCGGCGTTTCCCGGCTCACGGTGCGCGCCGCCCTCGACGATCTCGTACGGGAGGGCTACCTGGTCCGCCGACACGGCTCCGGCACGTTCGTGAGCGAGCCGAAGATCGCGCAGGAGCTCACCATGACGTCGTTCACCGACGACATGCGGAGCCGCGGGCTGCGACCTGAGAGCGAGACGCTTGATCTCCGGACCGTGCCGGCAGGCGCGCGTCTCGGACGGTTTCTCCACGTCTCGCCTTCGGAGCCCGTCCTCGTCGCAGAACGGCTGAGGCTTGCGGATGGCGAGAGCATGGCGATCGAGACCGTGCACATCCGAGCCTCGCATGTGCCCGGACTCACCGCACGCGATCTCGAGGAGCGTTCCTTCTATGAGCTCCTGCGCGACCGCTACGGGATCCTCGTCGTCGGGGGCGAGCAGACAATCGAGCCCACGGTGACGGACGAAGACGAATCGCGCGCGCTCGGCGTACCGCTTCACTCTCCGGCGTTTCGCTTCGAGCGCGTCACGCACTCGGAGACAGGCGAGATCGTCGAGTTCGTCGAATCGATCTACCGGGGTGACCGGTACCGCCTTGTTACGACGCTGTCGATTCCGCAGGAGCGACGGCGAGCCCGCGTCGACGGTCGCGACGGGCATCGCTCGCCAGCTCGTCGTTCAGCGTGGTTAGTACCAACCGCAGATCGCGCCAGCATTGAAAGCCTAGTGCCGCTGAGCAGGCCTTTCGGTCGCACACCGTCGATCGACAGGGGCTTGACAGACGAGCCGCAGATGTGGAAGCCTCCCGCCCGTGGCAGATTGGTACAAACCACTTGGGTGCTCCGACCGGGCACTGCCACACGTCTCCTTCACGGTCTGATCGAGCGCCCAGATGCCGCGGGAGATGCGAATGAACGTACGAGTTTTCGCCGCAGCCGCGCTCGTCGCGGCGCTGGCAGTCGTGGCGGTGGGTGCCTCCGGAGCCTCGGGTGGCAGCGCCGCCAACACACTGACGGTATGGCTCCAGGTCAGACGCGCAGTCCGGTTGGCCGGAAGTCGTGGCTGCAGCCAACGCTCAGTTCAAGGCCCAGAACCCGGGCTGGAACGTGGATGTCCAGTACCAGACAGTGGGCGAACCCACCTCGCGAAGTTCGACGCGACGCTCGCGGGCGGTAACGCTCCGGATGTCATCGAGATGGGGAACACAGAGATGACGAAGTACATGGCGGCGGGGGCGTTCCAGGACATCTCCGGTCTGTCGTTCCCGAACCAGAGCACGTGGCTCGCAGGGCCTCGCAGCGTCGGGCCGCTATGGCGGGAAGCTCTACGGCGTTCCGTACTACGCCGGGTCGCGTGTCGTCACCTACCGCACCGACATCTGGTCAAGCAGATGGGATGCGAAGATCCCGACGAGCCAGGCCGAGTTCATCGCGCTTGCCAGGAAGATCGGCGCGAAGAACAACGCAGAAGACGTTCTCGCCCGTCTACATCGCCGGCACCGACTGGTACGTCGCGATGAGCTTCGTCGTACGACTACGGCGGAAAGATCGCCGATGACGCGCAAGGGCAAGTGGGTCGGCACGCTCGACAAGCCGGCCGCGCTCGCCGGACTCGCGGCATACAAGCGGTTCTTCGACGCCGCCTCGCGTGCCGCGAAGACGACTCGACGAGGCGCATCCGCAGCCGTACGACGGTCATGGCGCAGGGCAACGCCGCCTCGACGTACGGAGCGGCCTGGTTCACGTGCTGCGTCGGCGACTACAAGAACCGCGTCGCGCAGTTCGTCATGCCGAGCCACACGAAGGGCCAGCCGATCCCGGGCTTCCTCGGCGGCTCCGACCTCGCCGTTCCGGTCGGTGCCAACCGTGCGGCGGGCGCCGCGTGGATCAGCGCCTTCACCGACAACGCGTCGATGACGGTTGCTCCGCGCGAAGGGGAACATCCCGAACACGACGAGTCTGCTCGGCAACAGCGTGAACGAGCGGGCCGCCCGCAAGAGCTGGTTCGTCCCGACCTCGAAGAACTGGGTCAACGTCGAGAACGGGAACGTCCTCCGCACGATGCTCCAGCGGATCCTGACCGGGAAGTCGACGCATCAAGGATGCCGCGTCGCGTTGCAAGCGACAACATCACCTACACCCTGAATCAGTAGGGTCGCCAGCGAATGACGGTCGCCGCCGAGGCCATTGCCCACCGGTCTCGGCGGCGACCGCGTCGTCAAGCGGCTCGCGCAGGCGTCCGTTCCGTACCTGCTGATCCTCCCGGTGATCGTCGTCGATCACCGCGATCCTCGGGTATCCGCTGTACAAGCTCGTCACGCTCTCGTTCCAGCAGTACGGGCTCCCCGAGCTGATCCAGCGCAAGGGCGTGTGGATCGGTTTCGACAACTACTCGTCCGTGCTCGCACGACGACGTCTTCTGGCGTACGCTCGCTCCGCACGGTGATCTTCACGGCGGCGAACGTCGCCCTCACGATCGGGCTCGGGACGCTGATCGCATTCCTGCTCGTCCGGGTGTCGCGCGTGGGTTCGTGTCTTCCTCACGGCCGGCCTCGTCCTCGTCTGGTCGATGCCTGCCGTCGTCGCCGTGCAGGTCTGGTTCTGGATGACGAACTTCCAGAACGGGATCCTCAACCACGTGCTCACGCAGCTCCACGTCGGTGACTACACGCAGCACGACTGGTACGCGACGACGTTCTCGAAGCTCGCGATGGTGACCCTGCTCATCGTCTGGGGGGCGATCCCGTTCGTGACGATCACCGTCTATGCCGGGCTCGCGCAGGTGCCGCGGGAGCTCGTCGAGGCGGCGGAGATCGACGGCGCCGGGCCGGTTCGCGTCTTTCGCGACGTGACCTTTCCCGATCCTGAAGCCGATCTTCCTCATCCTCACGAGCCTCTCGATCATCTGGGACTTCGGCGTCTTCACCCAGCCGTACCTGCTCATCGGTGCATCGCGCGTCGACGCGTCGAACTACCTCATGGGCGTCTACGTCTTCATCGAGGGCTACGCGCACTCCGACTTCGGGCGCGGGCGGCGATCTCGCTCCTGATGCTCCTGATCGTCGCGGCGATGAGCGTCTTCTACGTCCGCCGGATGGTGAAGATGGGTGAGGCTCGGTGACGTCGGTCAGCGAGGCCATCGACGTCGCGAGCCGGCGCCGCGCCTCGCGCCGGCGACGATCCGCCGGCAGCGCCGCCGTCGGCTGCGGCGCACGGCTGGAACGTTGTCGGGCTCGCCGTCTTCGTCGTGCTCGTGTTTCCGGTGTTCTGGATGATCTCGACGGCCTTCAAGCCGGACGACGAGATCAACGCGCTTCACGCCGACGTGGTTCTCGACCGCATCCGACGCTCCAGCACTTCCGCGACGCGATGGCGCGTCCGTACTTCTGGGACGGTCGTCAAGAACAGCCTGATCGTCGTCGGAGCGCGTCGTGGCGCTCTCGATGGTCGTCGCATTCCTGGCCGCCGTCGCCCTTGCGAAGTACCGCTTCACCGGGAACAAGCTGTTCGTGGTCCTCGTCATCGGGATCCTCATGCTCCCGCAGGCCGGGCTCGTGATCCCGCTGTACGTCGTCCTCGCCAAGTACCACCTGACGAACCATCTTCTCGGCGCTCGTCGTTCACGCATCTCGTCATCCTGCTGCCCGTTCGCGGTGTGGACGCTTCGCGGCTTCATCATGGGCATCCCGAAGGAGCTCGAGGAGGCGGCCATGGTCGATGGCTCGAGCCGCCTCGGCGCGTTCACCCGGATCCTGCTTCCGCTGGTCGCGCCAGGGCTGGTGGCGACGTCCGTGTTCGTGTTCATCACGAGCTGGAACGAGTACATCTTCGCCAACGTCATTCTCACGGATCAGGCGAACCAGACGCTGACCGTGTGGCTCTCGTACTTCTACGGCACGAGTCGCGCGACCGACTGGGGCGGGCTCATGGCCGCATCCACGCTGACTGCCATTCCCGTCGTGATCTTCTTCCTCCTCGTCCAGCGGAAGATCGCTTTCGGCCTCACCGCCGGCGCCGTCAAAGCGTGATGGGCGAGCTCGAGCGCCTCGCCTCGAGCTGTGTGCTCCCTGGCTTCGAGGGCCCGACCGTGCCCGAGTGGATCAGGCGTCGGATCGACGAGGGGCTCGGCGGTGTTGTGCTCTATGCCTGGAACGTCGAGAGCCGCGAGCAGCTGCGCGCGCTCACGGATGACCTGCGCTCGGAGCGAGGCGACCTCGTGATCGCGATCGACGAGGAGGGCGGCGACGTCACGCGACTCGAGGCCGCCACGGGGAGCTCATACCCTGGGAACGCCGCGCTGGGAGTCGTCGACGATCTCGAGCTCACCGAGCGCGTCGCCGCTTCGATCGGCGCCGAGCTCGCCGACGTCGGCGTGAACCTCGACTTCGCGCCGGTCGCGGACGTCAACACGAATCCCCTGAATCCGGTCATCGGGATCCGTTCATTCGGATCTGACGCCGACCTGGTGGCGCGACATGTCGCGGCGTTCGTGCGCGGGCTGCAGAGCTCCGGTGTCGCCGCGTGCGCGAAGCACTTTCCCGGGTCACGGCGACACGGCCGTCGACTCCCACCTTGCGCTGCCTGTCGTGGACAGCCTCGAGCAGGACGCGCTCGTCCCGTTCCGTGCCGCGATCGAGGCTGACGTGCAGTCGATCATGACTGCGCACATCGTCGTCCGCTCGATCGGTGAGACGCCCGCGACCATGAGCCGAGAAGTACTGCACGACCTGCTCCGCGTCGAGCTCGGCTTCTCGGGCGCCGTCGTGACCGATGCGCTCGAGATGAAGGCGATCAGCGCCGGCGTGGGAGTGGAGGAGGGCGCCGTACGAGCGATCCTCGCCGGTGCCGACGCGCTCTGCCTGGGCCATGACTTGTTCGACGTGCCGGTCGGAGCTGTGCGAGACGCCCTCGTCGATGCGGTCCGCGCCGGGCGTCTCCCCGAGGAGCGGTTGGTCGACGCGGCCGCGCGCGTCGGTCGGCTCGCATCGTGGGCGACAGAGCGAGACGAGCCGCCCACTGTCGATCGGGCTGCCGGCCGGATCGCCGCGCAACGTGCTCTGCAGCTCGAGGGTGACGTTCGGCTCGAGCGTCCGCCGCTCGTCGTCGAGCTCGAGTCTGAGGTCGGCATGGCCGCCGGTCGTCTGTCGCAGCTTCCTGGCGAATGGTTCCAGGCGGCGGTGCCAGATACCCAGGTCCGACTCTTCACCGAGGGCAGTTTCGACTCCGAGCTCGACCTGGATGGTCGTCAGCTCGTCGTAATCGCACGCGACGCGCATCGACACGAGTGGGAACGTGACGCGATCGAGGCTCTGACGGCTCGAACGCCCGATGCGATCGTGATCGAGATCGGCCTCCCGTGCTGGCGCCCGCCGAGCGCCCCCACCTATGTCGCAACGCATGGAGCCGCCCGCGTCAACCTGGAAACTGCAGCCGAGGCGCTATACTCCGGGCCGCGACGCGGGGTGGAGCAGTCTGGTAGCTCGCCGGGCTCATAACCCGGAGGTCGCAGGTTCAAATCCTGCCCCCGCTACTGGAAAGCCCCGGAAACGGGGCTTTTCCGCTCATGACGACGGGAATGGTGAAGCCGTTTGCGTCGTTTGAACGTCTGGTGCCGTGGGTGGAGTCGTGGGGGCCGTCTGACGTCCCCGACACCGTCCGCGCGCACAGACATTCGAGAGGAGTTGGACACGTTGGACGAGAGACATCCTGACCTTGTGCATGCGAGCGTGCGCTGCAGCACCTGCGGAAACGCGTTCACGACTCGCTCCACGCGGAGCGAGATCGTGGTCGACGTCTGCTCGAGCTGCCACCCCGCGTACACAGGCATCGAGCGCGCTGTCGCACGCGGCGGCCGCATCGAGCGCTTCGAGAGGCGGCGCGCCCAGAGCCGCGCCGCGTGAATCACGACCAAGGATTGGTGAACAGCTTGTTCGAAACTGACATTGACGTCTTTCTCGAGAACGCCGAGAAGCGTGGCATCGTCGACGAGGCGGAGCTGGAGGCACTCACCCTCGAGCGTGAGCTCGACGACGAGGAGCTCGCCGCGGTCCGGGCCGAGCTCGCCGTACGCGAGGTCGAAATCGTGCCTGCCGTCGAGCTCGAGGGGGACGAGACGCGCGAGTCGAGCACGGGCATCGCACATGACGCGACGACGACGGGGACGACCGACTCGCTGACGCTCTTCATGAACGAGCTCGGGCGCTACGAGCTGCTCACGGCGGCCGAGGAGGTCGAGCTCGCGAAGCGGATCGAGCGGGGCGACAAACAGGCCAAGGAGCGGATGATCAACTCGAATCTCCGACTCGTCGTCTCGATCGCGAAGCGCTACCGCGGTCACGGCATGCCGCTCGGCGACCTCATCCAGGAAGGGATCATCGGCCTCAATCGCGCGGTCGAGAAGTTCGACTGGAGGCGCGGCTTCAAGTTCTCGACGTACGCGACCTGGTGGATCCGCCAGGCCTGCCAGCGCGCGATCTCGAACCAGTCGCGCACGATCCGTGTCCCCGCGCACGTGCACGAGCGCCGCGTGAAGCTCGCGCGCATCGCTCGGCAGTTCGAGGCGGAGCACGGACGCGAAGCAACGAACGAGGAGCTGGCCGAGGCGGCCAGCTTCGAGCTGCGACACGTCGAGGAGGCGCTCGGTGCGGTCGAGGCGTCCGTCTCGCTCAACCTGGCCGTCGGCGAAGACGGCGGCGGCGAGCTCGGCGACCTGTTCGCTGATCCGACCGCGGCAGATCCCGCCGAGGAGGCGGGCGAGTCCTTGCGCCGTGAGGCCGTGCGGGCCGCGCTGAGCAGGCTTCCGGAGCGGGAGCGCCGGATCCTCGAGCTCCGCTTCGGGTTCGACGGCGAGCAGCAGCCGCTCGAGTCGATCGGGCGCGAGCTCGGGCTCACGCGCGAACGTGTCCGCCAGCTCGAGCGTCAGGGGCTCTCGCAGCTCGCTCACGAGCTGGAGGGTCTGGTCGACGTCGCGGCGGGCGAGCTCGCCGAGTCCGCGTAGCGGCTGGCGGCGTGAATCGGGTTGCCGCCGCCGTCCTCGTCGAGACGCCGCTCGGAACGGTCGGCGTCGAGGCGACAGAGGCCGGGATACGTCGCGTTCACTTGCCGGATGCAGGTATTCGCGCGAGCGAGACGCCCGGCGTCGGCGCCGCTGCGGCGACTGCGGCCGATGCAGCAGCTCAGCTCGAGGAGTACGCCCGCGGTGAGCGCGAGACGTTCGACGTGGTGCTCGACTGGCAGGGCGTCGAGGCCGACGCATCGGCGCGTTCTCGAGACATTGTGCGAGATCGCGCCCTACGGCACGACGGTCACGTATGGCGAGCTTGGCGCACGCGCGGACGTCGAGGATCCGCGCGACGTCGGAGTCTTGATGGCGCGCAACCCGCTCCCTCTCGTCGTGCCGTGCCATCGCGTCGTCGCGTCGGACGGGCTCGGCGGGTACGGCGGCGGGCTCGAGCTCAAGCGACGCCTCCTCGAGCTCGAGGGCGTGCTTCCGCCCAGGCTCGACCTCGGCGACGTCTGACTCGCCGGTAGCGTCTCGGCATGGAGCTCGTCCAGCTCGGAGACAGCGGACTTCGGGTCTCGCGTGTCGGGCTCGGCTGCAACAACTTCGGCGGCCGGATCGGTCTCGAGGAGACGCGTGCCGTCGTCGACGCGGCGCTGGAGGTGGGTGTCACGTTCTTCGACACGGCCGAGACCTACGGCTCGGGCGGCGGGAGCGAGCGCTTGCTCGGCGAGATCCTCGAAGGGCGACGCGATCGAGTCGTGCTCGCGACGAAGTTCGGCTGGGGGCAGGAATTCGGTGACGGCACTGCTGCCTCCGTCCGGAAGGCGATCGACGGCTCGCTCGAGCGACTCCGTACCGACTATGTCGATCTCTACTACCTTCACAAGCCGGACCCGGCGACGCCGATCGCCGAGACGCTCGGCGCGCTCGACGAGCTCGTGCGAGAGGGCAAGGTGCGGGCGATCGGATGCTCGAACTTCTCGGCCGAGCAGCTCGCGGAGGCCGACCGCGTCGCGCGTGAGCTCGGCACGGCGCGCTTCACGGTGCTCCAGAACCACTACAACCTGCTCCGGCACGACGACGACGAGAACGTGCTGCCGCTCTGCCGCGAGCTCGGCGTCTCGTACATCCCGTACTTCCCGCTTGCGAGCGGCCTCTTGACCGGGAAGTACCGGCGGGGCGAGCCTGCTCCCGAGGGAACGCGACTCGCGGGTCGCGACATCGAGGAGGAGCGCTTCGACCGCGTCGAGGCGTACGCCGCCTTCGCGGAGGCCCACGGTCACACGCTGCACGAGCTCGCGATCTCTGCGCTCGCGTCGACTCCTGGGATGGGATCGATCATCGCCGGCGCGACGCGGCCGGAGCAAGTACGGGCGAACGCCGCCGTGGCGTCATGGCGCCTGAGTGACGCGGAGCTCGCCGCGCTCGCCCGTGTCTGAGACGCCGTTCGAGGTCGCACTCCCCGGTGGCGTGCTCCAGGGTCACGTTGGCGGCGAGGGACCGCCGGGGCTGCTCCTACACGGCGGAGCTGCCGTCACCGACTACATGGACGGCTGCGCACGTGAGCTCCACGGTGTCTTCCGGACGATGCGCTATCAGCAGCGCGGCACCTATCCGTCGGAAGCTGATCCGCCGTATTCGATCGAGGCCCACGTCGCCGATGCCGTTCGTGTTCTCGACCGCTTTGCGATCGACCGCGCGTGGGCGATCGGTCACTCCTGGGGCGGTCATCTTGCGCTGCATCTGGCCGTCTCGCACCCGGAGCGCCTACTCGGCGTCGTGTGCATCGCACCGCTGGGCGCGTTCGACGATGTCTTCGCCGAGCATGACGCGAATCTGCGGCGCGGTCTCACGGACGCACAGATCGCGCGGGTCGACGAGGTCGAGCGACGCCGTCGCGAGGGTGTCGTGACGGAAGCTGAGCTCGTCGAGCGGATGTCGATCCTCTGGCCACGTTGGTTCGCGGATCCCGAGGGCGCGGCGCCGTACCCGATCACGCACATCGGCGCGCGTTGCTCGACGGAGGTCAATGTCTCGCTCAGCGACCACTTCGCCGCGGGCACACTTGCGCGCGAGCTACCCGCGCTCCGGCTGCCTGCACTCTTCGTGCACGGCGATCGTGACGCGCTCCCGCTGCGCTCCTCCACGGCAACGGCCGCGCTGATTCCCGGGGCAGTTGTCGTCACGCTTCCCGACTCCGGTCACTTTCCATGGCTCGAGTGTCCGGGCGAGCTGCGTCGGGCGTTCGAGGCCTTCCTCGCGGAGCCCTAACAACCGGTTGCCGAAGGCTTGCAGCGCGTCTCATCGGCATCTCATCGCGGTTGCGTAGAACACGCTCGTCCGCACCGAGAGGAGAGACCATGAAGCTGAAAGCAGCGTTGATCGTGGGTACCGGCCTCGCCGTCGTGGCGACAGCTGTGGCCGGAGCCGGCCTCGGGGCCGGGAACGGTACGTGCGTGATTCCGAAGGGAAGCGAGCGCGTTCGCCTCGACCCGGGCGGCTTCACCACGCGGATCACCAACCCGTGGTGGCCGATGAAGCCGGGCAGCCGGTGGGTCTACCGCGAGACCGACCCGGAGGGATCGGTGCAGCGCGGGGTCGTGACTGTGCTCGCGAAGACGAAGCTCGTCGCAAACGGCGTGACGGCACGCGTCGTTCGCGATGTGGCCACCGAGGACGGGAAGCTGGTCGAGGCTACCAACGACTACTACGCGCAGGATCGCTGCGGAAACGTCTGGTACCTGGGCGAGGCCACGACCGAGTACAAGAACGGCAAGCCCGTCTCGACGAAGGGCTCCTTCGAGGCCGGAGTCGACGGCGCGCAGGCCGGCGTCATCGTTCCGGCGCGACCGAAGCCGGGCATGGGCTACCGGCAGGAGTACCTCGCGGGCGAGGCGGAGGACCGCGGCGAGATCGTCAGCCTGCGGGAACAGGCCGAAGTCCCGTTCGGTCACTTCGGCCGAGGCCGCGTGTTGATGACGCGCGACCTTGATCCGCTCGAGCCGAAGGCGCTCGAGTTCAAGTTCTACGCACGAGGCATCGGGCCGGTGCTCGCGATCGGGATCTCCGGTGGCGCGGATCGCGAAGAGCTCGTGCGTTACACCCACGGCAAATAGGAGGTCGCCGGGAGGACGGTTACGCAGATCGATGTGCACCTCGATGCGTAGTTCCAGTCGGTGCGGCACGGGCACTCGACGACACAGGATCCGGGCTCCGAGGAGGATGGCTCGTCCAACGACTGAGCGCGAGATGGAGCCCGGCCCGGTCCGGGCTCCATCTCATCTTCTTCTCATCTTTGCGGGGAGAATGTGCACATGCGTCTTCTCGTCGTCGAGGACGAGCTCAAGATGGCCGGCCTTCTCGTCCGCGGCTTGCGCGAGGACGGACACGCGGTCGACGTGGCGCGAACGGGCGACGACGCCCTCTGGATGGGACAAGCGGTCGAGTACGACGCGGTCGTGCTCGACCTGATGCTGCCGGGCCTCGACGGAGTGAGCGTGTGTCGCGCCTGGCGGGAGAACGGAGTCTGGACGCCCGTGCTCATCCTGACTGCGCGCGCTGGCGTCGAGGATCGCGTCGCCGGGCTCGACGCCGGCGCCGACGACTATCTCCCAAAACCGTTCTCATTCGCGGAGCTGAACGCTCGGCTGCGCGCGCTCGCACGCAGAGGCGTCTCGGAGCGGCCGGCTGTCGTCGAGGTTGGGGATCTGCGACTCGATCCAGCGACGCGGCAGGTCTGGCGCGGGGCTGTCGAGATCCAGCTCTCGACGAAGGAGTTCGCGCTCCTCCACACGCTGATGCGCCGTGCGGGGCTCGTGCTCTCGCGGCTGCAGTTGCTCGAGCACGCGTGGGACTACGCCTACGAGAACCGCTCGAACGTCGTGGATGTCTACATCCGGTACCTCCGGGAGAAGGTCGATCGACCGTTCGGCCGGGAGTCGATCGAGACCGTCCGCGGGGCCGGATACCGGCTACGGAAGGACGGCTAGGACGTGAATCGCTTGCCGATTCGGGTGCGGCTCACGCTCGTCTTCGCCGTCGTCATGACGGTTGTGCTCGCGGCGCTCGGGGCGTTTCTCTACCTGCGGCTCGGCGCGACGCTCGACGAGCGCGTGAACGAGCGGCTGCAAGCTCGCAGCGACACGTTGGTCTCGGCTGCGGCGGGAGGTGCGACGCGTGTCGAGGATCTTCGATTCGTTGGAGACGAGGACGGTCTGGCGCAGGTGATCGATTCGGACGGATCGATCACCGCGGCCTTTGGCTACCCCGCGCGTTCCCAGCTCCTCACCGACGACGAGCTGGGACGTGCACGGGGCGCGCGGATCGTTATCGAGCGCATTGTCGAGGGCAGTGACGGGGACCTCGCGCCGGCTCGGCTCGTCGCGGAGCCCGTCGCCGGCAATAGCGGTCGCGTGGTTCTGGTGGGGGAGTCGCTCGAGGATCGCGACGACGCCCTCGACGCCTTACGTACGCAGCTTCTGATCGCACTGCCGCTCGCGCTGCTCGTCTCATCC
This sequence comes from uncultured Gaiellaceae bacterium, assembly GCA_963776565.1. GTDB lineage: Bacteria > Actinomycetota > Thermoleophilia > Gaiellales > Gaiellaceae > GMQP-bins7. The sequence continues at coordinate 33,357 of CAVZNF010000004.1, read as the reverse complement.
GGCATCGGCTACCTCGTCGCCGCTGCGGCGCTTCGGCCGATGGAGGCGATGCGGCGCAGGGCCGGCGAGATCTCGTCTTCGACGTCGTCGAGACGACTTCCGCTGCCTGCTGCGCATGACGAGGTGCATCGACTGGGGGAGACGCTGAACGAGATGCTCGAGCGCCTCGACGCCGGCCTCGAGCGCGAACGGCGCTTCGCTGCGGACGCGAGTCACGAGCTCCGAACACCGCTCGCGCTCCTGAAGGCCGAGCTCGAGCTCGCATTGCGACAGCCGCGCAGCGCGGGCGAGCTCGAGGAGGCTCTCCGGTCGGCGTCGGTGGAGACCGACCGGCTCGTCCAGCTCGCCGAAGACCTGCTGCTCGTGTCTCGCGCGGACCAGGGACGACTTCCGATCCGGCGCGAGGAGCTCGACGTCGACGAGCTCCTGTCGAGTGCGGCCGGCCGATTCCAGCGCCGCGCAGCCGACGAGGGTCGGCCGATCCAGGCGCAGACGGCCGCTGGGCTCGTCCTACCGGGCGACTCGGCTCGCCTCGGTCAGGCGCTCGCAAATCTCGTCGACAACGCGCTCCGCTATGGGGCCGGCACGGTCGAGCTCGCCGCGCGCGATCGAGACGGGACGGTCGAGCTCCACGTGACCGACGAAGGGGCAGGTTTCGACGCGGAGTTCCTCCCGCATGCCTTCGAGCGCTTCAGCCGGCACGACGAGGCGCGTGGCCGCGGCGGGACCGGGCTCGGACTTGCGATCGTCGATGCGATCGCACGCGGCCACGGTGGCAGTGCGCACGCCGCGAACCGCGGCGGCGGCGGGGCCGATGTGTGGCTCTCGCTCCCCAAGCGGTTGAATGACGGCAATGCTGCTCTCGGAGATCGCGCTCGCATCGACTGACGTCGCCGCGACCTCGTCGAGGCTCGCGAAGATCGAACGTCTCGCGGGCTGTCTCGAGCACGCGGCACCCGACGAGGTCGCGATCGCCGTCGCCTATCTCTCCGGCGTGCTGCCGCAGGGCACCGTCGGGGTGGGGTGGGCGGCGCTGCGAGACCTTCCCGCCCCGGCCGAGACGCCTACCCTTGGACTGCTCGAGGTCGATGCAGCGATCACACGTCTCCAGCGCATATCCGGCGCGGGCTCGCAGGGAGCTCGGCGAAGTGAGCTCGAGGCGCTGTTCTCTCACGCGATCGAGTCCGAGCAGCGCCTCCTAATCGGGCTCTTCCTCGGAGAGCTTCGTCAAGGAGCGCTCGAGGGCGTGATGATCGAGGCCGTCGCGAAGGCCGCAGTCGTTCCGGCGTCAGCCGTGCGGCGTGCGGCGATGCTCGCCGGCGACGTGCCGACGGTCGCGGCGGTCGCCATGCGCGAGGGCGTCGAGGGTCTGGGACGCTTCCGGCTGACGCCGCTACGGCCATTCACACCCATGCTGGCTCAGACCGCCGAGGACGTGGCGGGCGCGCTGGAGAAGCTGGAGCGGGCGAACTTCGAATGGAAGCTCGACGGCGCGCGTATCCAGGCACACCGTGTGGACGACGACGTGCGTGTGTTCACCCGCAACCTCGCCGACATCACCGAGCGGGTGCCGGAGATCGTCGCTCCGCTTCGCGCCCTGGACGTCTCGGCGATCGTGCTCGACGGCGAGGCGATCGCGCTCCGTGACGACGGACGACCGGAGCCCTTTCAGGTGACGATGAGCCGATTCGGGACGAAGGCGGCTCCATCGGCCGAGGCCGCGAGGCCACTCTCCGCATTCTTCTTCGACTGTCTTCACGTCGACGGTGACGACCTGCTCGACAGGCCGGCATACGAGCGACTCGAGGCTCTCGAAGCGAGCCTCCCGCGCGAGCTCGTCGTTCCACGTCTCGTGACCGACGATGCAGAGGCGGCGCAGGCGTTTCTCGACGACGCGCTCGTGCGCGGACACGAGGGAGTCATGGCGAAGTCGCTGACTGCGCCGTACGAAGCGGGCAGACGCGGTGCGGGCTGGCTCAAGGTCAAGCCCTCGCACACGTTCGATCTGGTCGTGCTCGCTGCGGAGTGGGGGCACGGACGGCGCCAGGGCAAGCTCTCGAACCTCCATCTCGGCGCGCGCGAACCGGAAAGTGGCGGCTTCGTCATGCTCGGGAAGACGTTCAAGGGGATGACCGACGAGATGCTGGCGTGGCAGACCGAGCACCTGCTCGGGCTCGAGACGCAGCGCGAAGGGCATGTCGTCCACGTCCGGCCGGAGCTTGTCGTGGAGATCGCATTCGACGGCGTGCAGGCGAGTTCGCGCTACCCAGGCGGGGTCGCGCTTCGCTTCGCGCGCGTGAAGGGCTACCGGCCCGACAAGTCACCTGCGGAAGCGGACACGATCGAGGCTGTGCGCGCGATTCACGCTCGTGCGGAGTAGTCTCGTGGCGTCCGCAAGCGACCTTCTGGGAGGTAGGACATGACGCACTACGGAACGCTTCGAGCGTGGGCATTCATCGCGACGCTCGTCGGCATCTTCGGGATGATCGCTGCCTTCATCGGCGCGATCGTGTGGGCTTTCGAGGTCGAGGGTTTCTGGCAGACGCTCGGTGTCCTTCTCATCGGGCTGCCCGTTGCGGTCTTCATCGCGACGATCCCGATCGCGCTCGCGCAGGCGATGCGCGCCATCGCTGACGTCGGCGACACGGTCGCTGCGCGCTAGCCCGTGGCCGACGTTCTCTCGAAGAGCTTCGACGAGCCCGACGACGTCGTCGAATTCCCGAAGATCAGGAGCCACATCGTCGAGCTCGGCGACCTGACGGTCGGCCGGTTCACCTCTGAGCCGGGTTGGCGCTGGTCGGAGCACGTCCGGCCGACCGTAGGCGGTGAGTGGTGCCAGGCGCGTCACATCGGCATGGTCATCTCGGGCCGGCTCGGAACCGAGTTTTCGGACGGGACACGCGCGGTCTTCGGCCCGGGAGATGTCTTCGACATCCCGCCCGGACACGACGGTTTTACCGACGGCGACGAGCCGTGCGTCCAGATCGAATGGTCCGGGATTCGAGCGTGGGCAGGATTCCCGACCGGCGTCCACAGCCGCGTCCTGGCCACGCTGCTCTTCACCGATCTCGTGGACTCGACGAGCCTGGCCGCGAAGCTCGGCGACTCACGCTGGCGAGCGTTGTTGTCCGAGCTCTTCGAAGCGAGCCGCGCCGAACTCGAGCGATTCGGCGGGCGCGAGGTGGACACGACCGGTGACGGGATGCTGGCGACATTCGACGGGCCGGCCCGGGCACTCCACGGCGCCGCCGCTCTTCTGCGATGCGCCGAGAAGCACAGCGTGCAGATCCGCGTCGGCGTTCACGTCGGCGAGGTCGAGCTCGTCGGAACGGATGTTCGCGGGATCGCTGTACACGAGGCGGCGAGGGTAATGGCCGCCGCCGGGCCCGGCGAGATCCTCGTCTCCGAGCTCACACGCGCGCTCGCCGGAGCCTCAGGTCTTCGGTTTGAGGATCGTGGAGTCCACGAGCTCAAGGGGCTCGACGGCGAGTGGCACCTGTCGGCCTTCGTTCCGGAGCGATGAGCGAGCTTCCCCTCATCCTGGCGGTCGACGAGGACGCTGAGGCGCTCGAGCGGATCACCGACGAGCTGCAGCGCTACGCGCGCGACTACCGCGTGATCTGCGGGCCTTCGACCGAGGCTGCGCTCGCTCAGCTCGAGGCGCTTCGCGACAGCGACGCCGCCGTCGCGATCGTGATGGCGGCGCGCGGGACTGCGGACTTGAAGGGTGAGGACTTTCTCGAGCGCGTCCACGACATCCATCCGCACGCGAAGCGAGCGCTGCTGATCCCGTGGGGCGGCTGGGCCGACGAGGAGACCGCCGACGCGATCCGGACGGCGATGGCGCTCGGGCACATCGACTACTACGCGCTCAAGCCCTGGAGCACTCCCGACGAGCTCTTCCACCGCCTCGTCTCGGAGTTCCTGCAGGAGTGGCGTCGGCAAAACGCGCCGGGACGGCGCGAGCTCACGGTGATCGCCGATCCGTGGTCGCCGCGCGGCTACGAGCTGCGCAACCTCCTCGCGCGCAACGGCGTGCCGCATGCATTCCACACGTGCGATTCGACCGAGGGAGTCGAGCTGCTCCGCACCTGCGGCCAGCCCGGAGCCGACGTTCCGGTGGTCATCCTTCCGGACGGGTCGGCGCTCGTCGACCCAAAGGCGGAGGATCTCGCGCAGCACGGGACCCGGATGCGAACGGAGCTCGACGAGCCAGGCCAGTTCGACGTCGTGATCGTCGGGGCCGGCCCAGCCGGACTCGCCGCGGCGGTCTATGCATCCTCCGAAGGATTGAGTGCGCTCGTCGTCGAGCGCGAGTCGATCGGCGGCCAGGCAGGCTCGAGCACCCGCATCCGCAACTACCTGGGCTTCTCACGAGGGCTGAGCGGGGCCGAGCTCGCGCAGCGCGCCTACCAGCAGGCGTGGGTGTTCGGAGCGACGTTCCTGCTCACGCGCGAGGTGGTCGACATCGAGCTCGGCGACACGATGCACACGGTGTCGATCTCCGGCGCGCCGACGGTCGCGGCGCGGAGCGTGATCCTCGCCATGGGCGTGTCCTACAAGCGCCTCGACGTTCCGGCGCTCGCCGAGCTCGAAGGCAGCGGCGTCTTCTACGGCTCCTCACCGTCCGAGGCGAGGCAGTTCACGAACGGGGACGTCTTCGTCGTGGGCGGCGCGAACTCGGCCGGCCAGGCCGCGATTCACCTTGCCCGATATGCCGCGAACGTCACGCTCTTGTGCCGGAGCGCCATCGAGAAGAGCATGTCGCAGTACCTCATCGACGAGATCGAGGCGAAGTCGAACATCCACGTTCGCAGCGCGACGGAGGTCGTCGACGCTGGCGGTGACGGCCGGCTGGAGACGCTCACTCTGAGAGACCCTGATGGCACCGAGGACGTGCCGGCGGACGCCCTCTTCATCCTCATCGGCGCCGAGCCGCGCACGGAGTGGCTTCCCGACGCGATCGAGCGCGACGAGCGCGGCTTCGTGAGCTCGGCCGCGGACTACGCGACCAACGTCCCGGGCGTGTTCGCGATCGGGGACGTCCGCTCGGGCTCGGTGAAACGCGTCGCGTCGGCTGTCGGTGAGGGCTCCGTCGTGATCCAGCACGTGCACCACTACCTCGCGGCCGCGGCCGAGCGGGAGCGCGTCGGCTAGAAGAGCGAGCGCGCTAGCTCGAGATGTTCGCGCAGTCGGGCGAGTTGTCGAGTGCCGACTTGAGCTCGCCCTTCGTGTCGGCGTTCTCGATCGTCTGCAGCGTGTCCGAGAACGCGGTGCCGAGTGCGCTGAGCGATGCGGAGATCTCCGTGATCGCGCTCGGGACGCCGGTGATGCCGGTCACTCCTTGCGCGGTTTCCTGGATCTTGGCGGTCTCGGTATCGAGCGTGGTCGACAACGTGTCGAGCGAGCTCTTGACCTCCTCGCCCGAGTCGGTCTCCGGCGCCCCGAGGCCCTTGAGTGAGTCGACGAGTTGCTGCGTCGACGTTTGCGCGTCCTTGGCCGCCGACTCGAGCCCGTCCTGTGAGAGGTTCGACGTGTCCGTGAACTGCTGGGTGATGCTCTGCAGGTCGTCCTTCCATGTCGTGACGGCGCTGCAGAAGCCGCTCGCCCAGGCCGCCGTCGGATCCGCCTCGTCGTCACTACTGCCGCCGCATCCGGCGGCCACTCCGGCGAGTGCCACGACGATCAGTGCGGCTGTCCACGTTCGACGCATTGGTGGCAACCTAGCGGGTCCGCGCCGCGACGAGGGCGAGCACCGGCACGGCGACCCACGCCACGAGCTCGCGGAGCCCGTGGCGCGGTGTGGTCGTCTCCTCGGTCTTCACCACCCTGAGCCTCGCACCCGATCCGAGCAGGGACGCACGAACGAGGAATCCAGCTCTTCTCGCGTGCCAGCTCGACGTCACGATTACCACCTCGTTGGCGTCGAGCCGCCGTGTTGCCTGCCCGACGACGATCGCGTTGCCGAGTGTCGTGCGAGCGCTGTGATCGACGATCCGCGCTCTGACAGGCGTCTTCCAGGACTGCGCCATGAGATCGGCCTCCGAGCTCGCGCCGCGGCGTCGATCCCAACCCGAGAAGAGGACGACGTCATGCGGCGACGCCTCACGCTCGGCGCGAGCCAGACGTGTGGCGCACACCGGATGCAGTCCGGGTGCTCCTCGGTCGGAGTAGCCGAGCACGGCTACGAGTCTGGTCATCGCGGCCGGTGGAGCCGGCGCCAGACGCCATACAGGAACAGCGTGCCGACGACCGTCAGCACGAGGCGCACGGCCTTGCTGCCGCGGAGCTTGGACTCGCCGCTCGCGCGCTCGCGCATGTGGACGGGCACTTCCACCACGTGGAGCCCGGCTTCTCGTAGCCGGAGCAGGGACTCGACTTCCGGCGCGCCGCTGGAGTATGGGATGCCGAGTGCGGGCATCGCTCGTCGGTTCGCCGCGTACATCCCGCTCGTCGCATCGTGGAACGGGCGCCCGAGCGCGGCTCGCATGGCGCGGCGCAGGACGGACGTTCCCAGTCGGCGGCTTCGAGAAGGCTCGTAGCGGTACGCCTCGTACCCCTCGCCGGTCGCGAAGCGCGATCCCACGGCGACGTCGGCGTCTCCCTGGCGAACGATCTCGAGAAGACGCGAGAGCTCGTCCACGGGATGCTGGCCGTCGGCGTCGACCCGGCCGACGTACGCGTACGCATTCGACTCCGCATAGGCGTAGCCGGCGGCGATCCCCTGCTGCAGGCCGCGGTTCTCCCCGAATGAGAGCACTTCGGCTCCATGCGAACGCGCCACGGCGGCCGTCCCGTCCGTCGAGCCGTCGTCGACGACGAGTACGTCGCTCGCCGGCAGGCCGGCTCGCAGCTCGTCCAGGACGCCCGGCAGGTTCTCCTCCTCGTTCCAGGCAGGGATGAAGACGAGCGTGTCGGAGGCCATCGCGCCCGAGCGTAATTGAAACCCGGTGCGACTCCGGTACCGCAGAGCACTACGACCGAGCAGGTCGAGTACGCCTAGATCACGTTGCGCTCGGGCCGCGCCGCCGAGCGAGCGAAGCGCTCGACCGCGAGCGGGCCGACGTCGACGAATGGGGTGCGGCCTAAGACGAGGTCACGGACGATCTCGCCGATCGCTGGGCCCTGTAAGAACCCGTGGCCCGAGAATCCAGTTGCGTAGAGGAACCGGCTGACACCGGCCGCCTCTCCGACGAGCGCGTTGTGATCCGGCGTCACTTCGTAGTACCCCTTCCAGCCGCCGGCGATGCCCATATCGAGGAGTGACGGCAAGCGGCGTTCGGCGACCTCCATGACTCCCTCGAGCCACGATTGATCGGTCGGGACGTCGAACCCGGGCGGTTGGTCGCGGTCGGCCATACCGAAGAGGAGCCCCGGCCCCTCGCGGTGGAAGTAGAAGCCCGACGAGAAGTCGACCGTGAGCGGGAGACGGCGTCGGCAGCCCGTCCGTCGGGCCGGTGAATCCGACCTCGCGGAAGTACGGCTCGACGGGAAGCTCGACGCCGACGGAACTCGCGATCGCAGGTGACCACGCGCCGGCCGCGCAGACGACCGTGGAGGTCTCGACTGCGCCGAGGGACGTCTCGACGCCTCGGATCTCCGCGCCGTCGACCGTGACTCCCGTCACGGCGCAGCCGGTGAGCACCGTCGCGCCGTGGCGACGCGCACCGGCTGCGTACCCCTGAGCCACGGCCTCGGGGCTCGCGTGGCCGTCGACCGGGCAGTAGGTCGCCGCCAGCACGCCATCGAGGCCGGCGATCGGGCACAGCTCGCGGATCTCGCCTGGCTCGACGAAGCGGCTCGGGACGCCCAGTTCGTTCTGGAGCGCGACGCTCTCTTCGAACGCTGCGACGTCGTCGGCTCGGTCGAGGAGGAAGAGGTACCCGACCTGGTGGAGGTCGATCTCGGCGCCTGGCCGCTCGGCGAACCGCGTGAACGCCTCGATGCTCCGCAGCCCGATCGCGATGTTGAGCGGATCCGAGAACTGGGCGCGAAAGCCCCCGGCGGCGCGGCTCGTGGATCCGCTCGCGAGCTGATCGCGCTCGAGCAGGCAGACATCCGTGCCTGCCTCCGCGAGGTGGAACGCGATGCTCGTCCCGATGACGCCTCCACCGACGACGACCACGTCGGCGGTCGGGGGGAGCGAGCTCATCGGCGGACGAGGTTCTTGAGGAAGAAGCCCAGATTGGCCGGTCGCTCGGCGAGCCTGCGCATGAGGTACGGGTACCAGTCGGGGCCGAACGGGGTTGCCACGAGCACCTTGTACCCCTCAGCCGCGATCGAGCGCTGCAGCCCCGGGCGCACGCCGTAGAGCATCTGGAACTCGAACCGGTCGCGGGCAATTCCTTCGCGCGCCGTGAACGCCTGGACGCGCCGGATGATCGCTTCGTCGTGCGTCGCGACGGCGATGTACGCACCCCCTCGAAGGCCACGCTCGACGAGCTCGACGTAAGCGCGATCGACATCCGCCTTGTCCGGATACGCGATCGACGCCGGCTCGAGGTAGGCGCCCTTGACGATGCGGAGGTTCGGCGTCCTCGGCAGCAACCGCTCGAGGTCGTCCATCGTCCGATAGAGGTACGACTGCAGCACCATTCCGACAGCGTCGTGGCCGGCGTCGCGCAGCCGCTCGTACAGACGCAACGTCGCGTCGACGTACTCCGACTGCTCCATGTCGATGCGAAGGAACGTGCCGAGCTCGCCGGCGCGCTCGACCAGTCGTGCGACGTTCGCGTATGCAGTCTCCTCGTCGAAGGACAGGCCGAGGTGCGTGAGCTTGAGGGCGATGTTCGCCTTCAGCTTCTCCGCAACGAGCCGCTCGATGATCTGCTCGTACTCGGCCGTGACCGCGGCCGCGCCCTCGGCGTTCGGTATCGCCTCGCCGAGGAGCGTCGTGTTTGCATACAGGCCTGCGTCGTTGAGCTTGCGCAGGACGGCGACGCACGAGTCGAGCGTCTCGCCTGCGACGAAGCGAGCGGCACCCATGCGCCGGCCGTGCCGCTGCACGAGATGCTGGAGGCGAGAGCTCTCTGCCGCATGCAGGATGGCGGCGCGCGAGAGCGTCGAGACTGTTGTCCGGAGGTCGGTCAAGCGGTGCCGAGACTACATCGGTGCAATGTCAGTTCCGGGAAGGATCTGGTGGCATCGCCGCGAGGAGTCCGAACGGGCCGCCCTTCCGCCGGAGCACGCCGCTCCAGAGCCCGTCCGGATCGTCCGTGAAGACGTCCTCGGGGAGAGCGGGCTCGACGATCCACGAGCCTTCCTCGAGCTCTGCGTCGAGCTGACCGGGCCCCCAACCCGCATAGCCGACATACACTCGCGCACGGCTCAGCTCGCCGATGGTGGCCGGGTCGACCTCCGCCGGTAGGAATCCGATGGACTCGACCACGAGCGACTCGGCCGCGTCGCTGTCCACGAAATCGGCCAGCACGACCACGGCGGACGGCTGGACGGGGCCGCCGACGTGCACTGCACCCATGCCCTCGGCGAGGAGTGCGAACTCGGGTAACGCCTCGTCGACCGTCGTCTCCGACGACCGGTTCAGGACGAGGCCGAGCGCGCCCTCGTCCGAGTGCTCGCCGACGAGAACGACGGTGCGCCAGAAGTTCGGGTCGACCAGGCCCGGCCCCGCGACGAGCAGATGCCCTTTGAGCGACTCCACGGCCGTATCATCGCCGCATGGACGGTGTCGCCCGCGAGATCCGGCTCGTCGCCAGGCCGCAGGGCTTCCCCGACGAGGATCTCTTCGAGGTCGCCGAGACATCGATCCCCGATCCGGCCGACGGCCAGGTTCTCATCCGGAACGCGTACTTCTCCGTCGACCCGTACATGCGTCCGCGCATGAACGACGTCCGCTCGTACGTCGCACCGTTCACGCTCGGTGAGGCCATGACGGGTGGCGCCGTCGGCCGTGTTGTCTCCTCGCAGAATCCCCGCTACGCCGAAGGCGACTGGATCGTGCATCAGCTGGGCTGGCGCGAGTGGGCGCTGTCCGACGGATCGGCTCTCCGGAAGCTCGATCCGGAGGTCGCTCCGATCTCGACTGCCCTCGGCGTTCTCGGGATGCCGGGCTTCACAGCGTGGTACGGGCTCCACGAGCTCGGCACGCCGACGGAGGGTGAGACGGTCTTCGTGTCGGGCGCCGCAGGGGCGGTAGGAAGCGCGGCCGGTCAGATGGCGCGCTTAGCTGGTTGCCGGGTCATCGGGAGTGCGGGCTCGGCAAGAAAGCTGGAGTGGCTTCGAGAGCTGGGGTTCGACGACGTCTTCGACTACCGCGAGCAGAGCCCACGTCATGCGCTTGCCGAGCTCGCGCCGGACGGAATCGACATCTATTTCGACAACGTAGGCGGCGATCACCTCGAGGCCGCGATCGGCGCGCTTCGAACGTACGGGCGCGTCGTCGCATGCGGCTCGATCTCGCGCTACAACGACGCCGAGCCGACGCCGGGACCGCGGAACATGTTCCTCGTCGTGACGAAACGCCTCCGTATCCAGGGATACATCATCAGCGACCACTACGAGAGGTTCGGAGAGTTCGCCGAGCAGGCGGCCACCTGGGTGGGTGAAGGCCGACTGCGCTATCGCGAGACGGTCGTCGAGGGGATCGAGAACGCCCCGAAGGCGTTCCTCGGCCTTCTACGCGGCGAGAACATCGGCAAGATGCTCGTCAAGGTCGGCCCTGCGGAGTGAAGCTCCGCTGCCGGCTCTTCGGCCATCGCCTCCCACGTCGCCGACGGCCGTTCTTCCTGACCGAGCGCTATCAGCGCTGCGAGCGTTGTGGCAAGCGCGTGCGGCTCCGCGATCGCTGACGGCGAGTCGGATCTTGGGGACCTACGATGCCGGTCGGAGGGTGTCGAGGAACGTGCGCAGCATCGCGCGGCCGGTCGGCGTCAGGACGCTCTCGGGATGGAACTGGACGCCCTCGATCGGCAGCTCGCGGTGGCGAACACCCATGACCTCTCCGTCGTCCGTCCGCGCTGTCACCTCGAGCGATCGTCAGGGATCTCCGCTGCGGCGAGCGAGTGGTAGCGCCCGACATCGATCCGCGAGGGAAGGCCGGCGTAGATTCCACGGCCGTCGTGGCTGATCGTGCTCGCCTTGCCGTGGATGAGCGAACGAGCCTGCGCGATCCGACCGCCGAAGCCCTCGACGATCGCCTGATGCCCGAGGCACACGCCGAGCGTCGGCGTCGTCGCGCCGAGCTCGCGCACGAGCTCGATCGAGTTGCCGGCGTCGCTGGGCCGTCCGGGGCCGGGCGACACCACGAGCCCGTCCGCACGAAGCGCGCGCGCCTCTGTGACCGCGATTGAGTCGCTTTGCCGCACCACGACCTCGGCGCCCAGCTCCTCGAGGAGGTGGACGAGGTTGTAGGTGAACGAGTCGTAGTTGTCGACGACGAGCACGCGCATCGGGTCGAGTGTGCCACCGTCCCGAAGGGACAGGCAGGGTCAGACCCGGTGTCCGAGCCCTGGGCGCGCACGTCGTGGCTACGCTCCGGCCGTGAGCAGCTCGGTCATCGTCTCCGCGGTCCGCACGCCGTTCGGGCGGCTCGGCGGCGGGCTGGCGTCGCGCCCGGCGACCGAGCTCGGCTCGATCGCCATCCGCGCCGCGCTCGAGCGCGGCGGCCTCGAGCCCGACGAAGTGGAGTACGTGATCATGGGCCAGGTGCTCCAGGCCGGAGCGGGCCAGGCACCGGCTCGGCAGGCCGCGGTCGGCGCCGGGATCCCGAAGGAGATCCCCGCCGACACGATCAACAAGGTGTGCGCGTCGTCGATCCGCGCGATCGAGATCGCGGATCTCATGATCCGCGCCGGCGGCCACGACGTCGTCGTCACCGGCGGCATGGAGTCGATGTCGAACGCTCCCTATCTCTTGCCGAAGGCGCGCTTCGGCTACCGCCTCGGGAATGGCGAGGTCGTCGATCACATGGTCTTCGACGGGCTCACGTCGTCGTTCGACGGGCTGCACATGGTGGAGCAGGCTTCGCTCGTCTCGCGCGAGCTGGGGATCACCCGCGAGGAACAGGACGAGTGGGCGTTTCGCTCGCAGCAGAGAGCGGCAGCGGCGCAGGATGCGGGTCGCTTCGACGACGAGATCGTTGCGGTCGGGGAGGTCACAGCCGACGAGGGCGTTCGACGCGACACGACCCTCGAGAAGCTGGCGTCGCTCAAGCCGGTCTTCGATCTCGACGGCACGACGACCGCCGGAAACGCCCCGGGTGTCAACGACGGAGCGTCCTGCGTGATCGTCTGCTCGGCGGAGTTCGCGGCGCGACGCGGGCTCGAGCCGCTCGCAACCATCCTGGCGCAGGGCTACGTCGCCGACGATTACGCCTATCTCGCGAGGACACCGGCGCGCGCGGGCGAGCAGGCGCTCGCGAAAGCCGGCAAGACGATCGACGACGTCGCGCGCGTCGAGATCAACGAGGCGTTCGCCTCGGTCGCGAAGAACTCGACCCGGATGCTCGGCGCTGACGAGGAGATCGTGAACGTGAACGGCGGCGCTGTCGCGCTCGGTCATCCGATCGGCGCCTCCGGTGGCCGGATCGTCGCGACGATGATCCATGACCTTCGACGTAACGGCGGAGGACTCGGGCTCGCCGCCATCTGCTCCGGCGGCGGGCAGGGCGACGCGCTCCTGATCGAGGCCTGAGGGCACTTCTTCTCATCGCGTTCGCCGCGCTCGCGCTCGCAGGCCCTGCCGCCGCGTGCGTCTGTGCGAACGAGCCGCTCTCGCAGCGGTTCGACGAGGCAGACGGCGCGGTCGTCGGCCGCGTCGTCGCCGAGCGGGAGGGAACGGTCAAGGGCGCCGCCGTGACGCTGCTCACCGTCGACGTCGATCAGCGCGTCAAGGGTGACTTCGGGCAGACCCTCGAGGTGCGAACACCGTCCGGATCGGATTGCGACGTCGAGGTTCCGATGAACAAGGCGATCGGCCTCCTGCTCGCCCGCGCGCCCGACGGTGCGTGGCTCGCGTCAGCCTGCAGCGTCGTTGCGCCGGGACCACTCGTTGCCGAGGGCGGGAAGCCGCGAGGCGCCGTGATCAAGGTGCTCGTCGGGATCGTGATCCTCGCGCTCGTGCTGCTGTGGGCGCTCCTTCGGCTTCGTAAGGGCACGCGACCCGATCTGCCCGGCGCACCTCAGCCATAGGCCTAGACTCCGCGCGTGCAGTTCGAGCACGTCCTGGTCGTCGGCGCGGGTCAGATGGGCGGCGGCATCGCGCAGGTGGTCGCGGCCTCCGGCCGACGTGTCTCGCTCCACGACGAGGTGCCGGGTGCGGTCGACCGAGCGCTCGGCGCGATGGCGACGAGCCTCGGCAAGCTCGCGGAGAAGGGCGGCGCCGATCCCGACGACGTGATCGGACGCGTGGCCGCCGTCGACGACCTCGTCTCAGCCGATCTCCTGATCGAAGCCGTGGTCGAGGACGCCGACGTGAAGATGGAGATCTTCCGGCGCGCCGACGCCGTCCTGCCATCTCACGCGATCCTCGCCTCCAACACCTCGTCGATACCGATCGCGACGCTCGCCGCAGCCACGACGCGGCCCGACAAGGTCATCGGCATGCACTTCTTCAATCCGGTTCCCGTCCTGAAGCTCGTCGAGGTGATCAGGGCCGCGCAGACGTCGGACGAGACGGCAGCAGCGATCGTTGCGCTCGCCGAGGAGCTCGGCAAGACGCCTGCACAGGCGAACGACTTCCCCGGCTTCGTCTCGAACCGCATCCTCATGCCGTTCCTCAACGAGGCCGCCTACGCGCTCATGGAGGGCGTTGCCGAAGCCGAGGCGATCGACACGATCGCCAAGCTCGGCTTCGCGCATCCGATCGGCCCGCTGGCGCTCGCCGACCTGATCGGGCTCGACACCTGCGTCTCGATCATGGAGGTCCTGCACGAGGGCCTCGGCGATCCGAAGTACGCGCCCTGCCCGCTCCTCCGGCAGCACGTAGCGGCCGGCCGGCTTGGGCGGAAGTCCGGCCGCGGCTTCTACGAGTACGCCTGACGCCGCGGCCTATAGTCAGCAGCGATGGACTTCGAGCTGACCGTGGACCAGCGCGCGATCCAGGGGCTGACCCGGGAGCTCGCCGAGGCGGAGATCGTCCCGCACGCGTCCGACTGGGACCGTGACCATCGGTTCCCCGACGAGCTGATCCCGAAGCTCGCTGAGCTCGGGCTCATGGGCGTGTGTGTCCCCGAGGAGTACGGTGGCGCGGGCGCAGACTTTCTCTCGTACATCCTCGTGCTGGAGGAGCTCTCGCGCGCCGACGCCGGCGTGGGGGTGACGGTCGCGGTGCACACGAGCGCCGTCGCGCTTCCGATCCTCACGTTCGGGACCGACGAGCAGCGCGCCCGCTTCGTGCCTCCTCTTGCGCGCGGGGAGCACCTCGGCGCGTTCGCTCTCACGGAGCCGGGCGCCGGCTCGGACGCGGGCTCGCTCCGCACGACGGCCGTGGCCGACGGCGACGAGTGGGTGCTGAACGGGTCGAAGCAGTGGATCACGAACGGATCGCGCGCGGGGACGTTCGTGCTGTTCGCGCGCACGGATCCGGCGACGGCGGGCGCGCGGGGCGTCTCGTGCTTCCTCCTCGACGCCGGTCACGTGCGCGTCACGCGCGAGGAGGAGAAGCTCGGCCTCAACTCGTCCACGACCTCCGATCTCGCGATCGAAGACGCGCGCGTCGGACGCGATCGCCTGCTCCACGAGGAAGGGCGCGGCTTCCGCATCGCCATGGCGACGCTCGACGGCGGCCGCATCGGGATCGCGGCGCAGGCGCTGGGCATCGCCCAGGCGGCCTTCGACGTTGCGCGCGGGTACGCGCTGGAACGGGAGCAGTTCGGGAAGCGCATCGGCGACTTCCAGGCGATTCAGTGGAAGCTCGCCGACATGGCGACCGAGATCGACGCGGCCCGCCTGCTCACCTACCGCGCGGCGTGGCTCAAGCAGGAAGGGCGACCGCATACTGCCGAGGGCGCCAAGGCGAAGCTCTACGCATCCGAGATGGCGCGACGCCAGACGTCGGAGGCGATCCAGATCCTCGGTGGCTACGGCTATACGAAGGAGTTTCCCGTCGAGCGCTTCTACCGCGATGCCAAGATCACCGAGATCTACGAGGGAACGAGCGAGATCCAGCGGCTCGTCATCGCTCGCTCGATCCTCGGGCGACAGACGCGCGAAGAGCCCGTCGCGCACGAGGCTCACTCGTAGAGGTCGGACGTGCCGCGCGATCGAGACGAGCCGGTCAGGCTGACGAAGATCTACACCCGTGGAGGTGACGCAGGGCAGACCTCGCTCGGCGACGGATCGCGCGTCTCGAAGCTCGATGCCCGGATCGCGGCGTACGGGACGGTGGACGAGCTCAACGCGCTCGTGGGTGTCGTCGTCGCGGGCGAGTGCCCCGTGCCGATTCGCAGCGTCCTCGTTCGCGTGCAGAACGAGCTCTTCGACCTCGGGGCGGATCTCTCCGTGCCGATCGAGCACTCCGCGCAAGCTCCGTGTAACGCAGGAGCAGGTCGACCGGCTCGAGAGCGACTGCGACGCATTCAACGCCGATCTCCCGGAGCTCAAGAGCTTCGTGCTTCCGGGCGGCACCGAGACCTCTGCGCAGCTCCACGTCGCTCGCACCGTGTGTCGACGCGCCGAGCGCGAGGCGCTCACGGCGGCAGAGAGCCACGCGGTGAGCCCTCTTGCGCTCGTGTACCTGAACCGACTCTCCGACCTCCTGTTCATCCTCGCTCGCGCCGCGAACGCCGCGGCCGGGCGCGAGGAGCCGCTGTGGAGGCCTGGGAGCTCCTCCTAGCGTTCGCCGCCGCTTTCGCCGCCGGCTACCTGGGCTCGATGCTCGGGCTCGTCCTCGGGACGTTGCGCCTGCCGTTCATCGTGCTCGCGACGGGCAGCCCGCTGAGCGCTGCCGGCACGAACATCGCGATCTCGGCCGCGGCTGCCGGGGCCGGAGGCCTCCGGCACGCGCGTGCGGGACGTGTGGACTGGCGCGTGGTCTCCTGGATCGCGTTTCCGTCGGCGGCCGGCGCCGTCGCCGGCGCGCTCCTCGCAGATGACGTTTCCGAGTCGCTCCTCGACGGCCTGATCGCCGTCGTTCTCCTCTGGAGCGGGGTCGACCTCGCGCTCAGGCCGATCCAGGCTCGGCCGCAGCGTCGTCTTCGGCTCGGTCGCGGGGTCGTGCTCTCGACCCTGATCGGAGTGCTCGGCGGCGCCGTCGGAGTGATTCTCGGAACGATGCGCATGCCGGCACTCGTCCGCTCGGTGGGAATGGACATCCGGCGCGCGGCGGGCACGAACCTGGTCGTCGGCTTCGTGCTCGGAGTCGCAGGCTTCGCGACGCACGCTGCAGAAGGCGGCGTCGACTGGTCGATACTCGCCGCGGGCATGGCCGGCGCGATTCCCGGCGGCTGGCTGGGCGCGAGAGCCACAGGTCGCGTGCCGGAGAACACCCTTCGGCTCGCGCTCGGCTTCGTGCTCGTGGTGGTGGGGCTGGCGTTCGCCGTGCAGGCGCTCGTCTAGAACGTCAGGCGACGGCGGGCCAGCTAGCCCCGAGCCACTCGACGAGCTCGTCCGCCGGTCGCGGGCTCGCGACGTAGAAGCCCTGCGCGTAGTCGCAACCCCACTCGGCGAGCACGCTCCAGGCGTTGCGCGTCTCGACGCCTTCGGCGACGACCTGCAGCCCGAGCGCGTGGCCGATGTCGATGATGCCGCGCACGAGAGCCGCGTCGGCAATGCTCTTGCCGAGCCCGTGGACGAACCCGACGTCGATCTTCAGCTCGTCGAGCGGGAGCACACGCAGCGCCGCGAACGAGGCTGCGCGGCCGGCGTCGTCGAGCGAGAGGCGGACGCCGAGCGCATCGAAGCGGCCGAGCACCTCCTCGTCGACTTGCCCGCCGGCCCCTGGCCCGGCCGGGACCACTTCGAGCGTGACGCGCTGCGTGCCGACGTCGTGGGCCTGCAACATCGTCGCCAGGCCATCGGCGAACTGCGGATCGTCGAGGAGCCGGTACGGGATGTTGATCGACACGCCGAGGTCGTGGCCCGCTTTCGCCCACATCTGGGCGGAGCGCAGCGCGTCTGCGACCACGACGAACGTCAGGTCGCGTATGAGTGGCGTGCGCTCGACGTGTGGCACGAACTCGGCCGGCGGCAGGAGCGTGCCGTCCGGAAGCACGCGCCGGACCAGAGCCTCCGCGGAGTGTGGCGTGCCGGTCGCGAGATCGATGATCGGCTGATACACGACGAGGAGCTCGTTGTTCTCGAGCGCGGTCTCGACGTCGCGGACGACGCCGGCGTCGACGCCGCGCCGCAAGAGAACCGTCTCGTCGCTCGTGTCGCGCTTCGTCGCGTACATCTGTCCGTCGGCGATCGCGAGCAGTGCTTCCGCGGTCGTGCCGTCGTCCGGATAGACGGCCCAGCCGATGCTTCCGTCGATCTCGACCGCGGCGCCGTCGACGCGGAACGGCCGCGGAGCGCGTTGCGAAGACGCCCGACGAGCGCGGTCGCACGCTCGTCTCCGCCGGTCCCGATGGAGAGCACGACGAACTCGTCGCCGCCGACGCGGGCGACCGTGTCCGCTTCACGGACGACGGCCTCGAACCGCCGCGCAAGTGTCTTCAGGACCGTGTCGCCGGCTCGGTGGCCTCTCACGTCGTTGACGTCCTTGAAGCCGTCCAGGTCGATCGCGATCAGCGTGAACGGCTCGCCCGATCGGCGTGATCGCCGCGAACGCCTGCTCGATGCGGTCGTCCAGAAGCGCCCGGTTCGGGAGCCCGGTCAGCGGATCGCGCAAGGCCTCGGAGTGCGCTGTCTCGAGCCTCAGGTTGAGGAAGACGCCGACCGCGGCTGCCACGAACGCGCACAGGACGAGCGCGGCGATGACGTAGTCGGGCGTTTCGCGCAGAAGCGCTGTCGCGAAGCTCGCGACGAGCACGAGCGTGGCCAGGCACAACGCCCACACGAACGTGCTCCGTAGTTGCCGCCGCCTTGTTGTCGCCACTTGCCGCCTTCTGCCCCGCTCTCCGGGGCGCCGCAGTTACTTCGGACAGTAGTGCTGGAAACGCGGACGGCTACCCCCAGATCGAGGGACGGTCGTCCCCGCGGGTGAGGCAGGCAGACGTCGGACAGTGCGGCATCGGCAGGAAGCCGTCCTCCATCGGGGAATCGAGATGCGTGGACGTCGGTGCCGCAGTCGTCGGTCTCGCCGCCGGGATCGTCGTCGGCCCGCTCGCGGACCGCCTCGCAACGAATGCGCCGCTGCACGACCCTCTGCTGCGATCGGTGCCGCGATCGTCCCGTATCTGGATGGTCACGGCGGGCACGGCGCTCTTGGGAGCGGCGAGCGGTCTGGCCTTCGGATTCACGCTCGAAGCGCTCGCCGCGCTGATCTTCTGCTGGGTGCTCGTCGTGATCACGCGCACCGACTTCGAGCACCGGCTCATTCCGGACAAGATCGTCCTGCCCGGCGCGGTCGTCGTCCTTGCGCTTCGAACGATCGACGATCCGTCGATCGAGTGGATCCTGGCGGCGCTCGGAGCCGGGCTCGTGCTCTTCCTGATCGTCCTCGTCTACCCACGAGGGCTCGGCATGGGCGACGTCAAGCTCTCCGCCTTCCTCGGCGCGGGGCTGGGGATCTCGGTCATTGTCGCGATGTTCGTCGGGTTCTTCGTCGCGTTCGTACCGGCCGTCGTCCTCTTCGTGCGGCACGGCAAGGAAGCGCGCAAGCAGTCGGTTCCGCTCGGGCCGTTCCTCGCGCTGGGCGGCGTCATCGCGCTCTTCTGGGGCGGAGCGATCCTCGACTGGTACCAGGGGCTCGGCGGGCAGTAGGAAAGGCGGCCCCTCGCGAGGCTCCAGCGGGACGCCTCGAGAGCCGATATTCGGCAGATGGAGCCTGCCTCTGCGGCTGCGCGTGTCGTGCGGCCGATCGATGCCGGACTGCTGACCGCTGCGGCGCGAGCGGCGGCCGACGCGATCTACGAGGCCGTCGAGCCGACGAGGTCGATCGAGGCAGCGGTGGAATGCTTCTACGACGCAGTGGCCGGGGTCATGCCGTCGGTGTTCGTGCTGGAGCACGGTCGACTGTGGCTCGTCGCGCAGCGCGGGTACGCAGTCGTCCCCGATGGCATCACGGTCGAGACCGGGATCACGGGCCGCGCGATCCGGCTCGGATGCGCCCAGCTCGCGCCGAACGTCACGGTCGATCCCGACTACGTCGCAGCGCTGCCGGGCGTCGTCTCCGAGCTCGCAGTCCCGCTCCGCGTTGGCCGAGTGGTTGTCGGAGTCCTCAATGTCGAGTCTGAGCGCGCGCTTCCCGACGGCGCCGCCGACGCGATCCGTCCGCTCGTCCGCGCGCTTGCACCGCTCGCGGAGGAGCTGCGGGCCAGCCGGACGCTGGACCTCGCTGCGCTCGCGCGCCTCTTCGTGCACCTCGGAAGCCTCCGCGAGCCGGGTGACATCGCGGCACTCGGCGCAGCGTCGCTTCCGAAGGTCCTCCCGGTCGAGGCCAGCCAGATCGTCGTCTGGGACGAGCTCGGCGCGCCCACCGAGCTCGCAGTCTGGCGATCGGATGAGTCGGCCCAGCCACCGCTTTCATCCATCGAGCTCGAAGTCGCACGTGCCCAGACCGACCCGAGCGTCGTCTGCCAGGTCCTCGATCTCTCGGTCGACGGCCAGAGCCGAGGCTCTCGGTCGGTCGTCTGGCTCCCGTTACGCGCGAATGCGGGCGAGCTCGGCGCGCTGGTGGGGATCAATCGCGACGTCGGTCACGTGGATCCGATCGGCCTCGACACGGCTGCGGTGCTTGCCGCTCATGTCGCGACGTCGCTCGACGCCGCGTTCGCTCTCCGACGCGAGCGACTGAGCGCGGCCACCGATCCGCTCACCGGCGTCCTCAACCGTCGCGGCCTCGAGGAACGAATGGAGCACGCACTGTCCGAGGCGCAGGAGCAGCGAGTACCGCTGAGCGTCCTCGTCATCGACTGCGACGACTTCAAGGAGATCAACGACCGCGCCGGGCACGAGTTCGGTGACGCGCTCCTGCGCGAGGTCGCCGATGTCTTGCTGCGTGCGCTGCCCGAGGGGGCCGACGCTGCTCGTCTCGGCGGTGACGAGTTCGTCGTGGTGCTCCCGGCTGCAGGCGCGGATGCGGCCGAGGCGCTCGGCGGTCAGATCCGGACGCTGCTCGCCGAGGGGCTCACGGACGCTGGGTTCCCGCTCCGCATCTCGGCCGGCGTGTCGACGTACCCGATCGACGGAGCGACGCCGACGTCGCTGCTGCGGGCCGGAGATCAGGCGCTGTACGCCGCGAAGACGTCCGGAAAGGATCGGATCGCTTCGTTTCGCGACCTCGCAGTCGGAGCCCCCGGCATTCCGATCGGTGAGGCTCCGGGCGCGCTCGACGGCAAGCGGCGTGGCCGAAACGACGGGTCCGGCGCGGTGCTCGCTGATGCCATGACGGCAGCCACGGCGATCGAGGCGGAGGAAACCTTCGAGGGTGTGTGCACGCGCCTGTGCAAGGCGCTCGTCTTCGTGGTCGGCGCGACGGCATGCTCGGCATCGCGCGTCGTCGGCGACTTCATCGTCGATGCAACCGAGCACGCGCTGCGCGAGGTGTCGCTCGGAGACGAGGCTGCCTACCGGATCGCCGACTTTCCGCTCACGGCCGACGTGCTCGCGAGCGGTGAGCCACGCAGCTTGTCGTTCGCGGACGGCGACGTCGATCCCGCCGAGGCGTTCATCCTGCGAGATCTCGGAATGAACGCGCTGCTCATGCTCCCGATCCGCGTGTCGGGACGCTCATGGGGCCTCGTCGAGCTCTACGAGATGCGGTTCCGTCGCTTCGGGGAGGACGACATCGCGGTCGCGCAGTTCCTCGTTTCTCAGGCCGAGCGCCGGCTCGAGACGGTGGCAACCTCCGACGAGGGGAAGCAGCGACCGCCGGTCTACGAGCTGCCGCCGGACCCGGAAAGGCGGTCGCGACCGCGTACGAGGTAGGCGCAGCTCCGCGCGTCACCCGGCAGCGGGGACCTCCCGATCCGCGCGACGACGTACTCCGACCCCTCGACGTCGAAGACGTATCCGCGCGTGAGAGGAGTTGCGTCGATCTCGACGAGGCGGTAGCGCTCGCCGGGGACGAAGACGAGCTCGACGGGCGCCGCGTCCGGTGGAGTAACGGGCGCGAACTCCGTGGCCTGTTGCTCGAGCTCGGCGAGCTCGTTCTCACGCGCGGCGACTGCGCGCTCACGCCGTTCGACCGAGGCGCGCTTGAGCTCGACCGCGCCGAGCTCCTGCCGCCGCCGAGCGAGGTCGGCCTCGGCATCGGAGAGTGAGGTCTCGCGCTCGGTGAGGTTCGACAGGAACGACGTCAGCTCCGCCTCCCGGGCTTCGAGGTCGGCGGTTCCGAGTCTCAGCATGCGCTCGACCGAAGCGCGCGAGTCGCGGAGCAGCTCC
Source organism: uncultured Gaiellaceae bacterium (assembly GCA_963776565.1). GTDB lineage: Bacteria > Actinomycetota > Thermoleophilia > Gaiellales > Gaiellaceae > GMQP-bins7. The sequence goes on along the minus strand of CAVZNF010000004.1, from coordinate 11,914 downwards.
TCGCGCCGTTCGAGCTCGGCGATCGATTCTCGCAGCCGTTCGGCATGCGCGTCGAGCTCGCTTCGGCGTTGCGCGATGATCTCCTCGAGCTGCTGCTCGGGGCTCGGGCCCGGGTTCAGGACTCGGCGAACCAACCCTCCACGCCGTGCCTCTTCGTTGTCCTGCTGGTCGGGGCTCGTCATCGCCTACTCATCTTGACGCGTCGGAGTGCCGACGGACCGATCCTAAGCCGTCGAGTTCGGAGCGATCCGCCGGCCTGACGCGACTTCGCCGAACCGTGAGTGAGTCCTCCAGCCACCGGGCGAGGGGAGAGGGTAAAGCTCTGCGCCCTCGAAACCGATACCCCTCGTATGGACACGCAAGGGGCAAGACTTCTCGCAGCAAGGATCCGGGCCGGTGTGGCGGTTGGGGCGAGAGTCGAGCTGGTCACAGCCCCGCGTGACGACTCTGGCTTGTGCGCCGGCGACCGTGGTGTCGTCGCGCAGATCGACGAGCACGGTCGAGTGGTCGTGACCTGGGATCGCGGTTTCGCGACCGAGATCGATCCGGGCGCGACGCCGATCCATACGCTCGCTGCGTAGCCCGCCGAGCAGCTCACGCGTCGACACGGCCGTCGCGTAGTCCGAAGTCGGCGGTGACGACGAGTGTCGCGGTTCCTCCGAATGCCTTCGGCGCGGCGGACGCGTAGAGCGCTCCGATTCCGGCGTCCCGCCAGCTCGGCGAGAGGATTATCGCCCGATGCGGGGGTGACTCCAGCCAGGAGTCGACGACCGCCGCGGCTTCCACGTCGCTGCCCGGGCTCGCGAGGAGCGCTTCGCCGACCGACCACGTCCTCCAACCCCTGCTCGGGTAGTGCCTGCGGATCCGCTCGCTGAATGCCGTCCCATCCGCCGACTCGTGCGCGAAGAACCCCTTCTCGAGCATCGCTCGCGAATGGCCGCGCGCGGCCGCGCGCAGGCTGGGTGACGTCCTCAGCGGGCGCAGACCGTCCGCAACCCTGACGCGATTCATCGCGCGGACGACGGCGGCCTCGAGAGTCACGCGCGACTCGACGTTCGCCGATGGCCGGGGCGCTGCGGTCGGCGCCATGACGAGGACGGCCGAGAGCGCGACTGCGATTGCGGCGAGAGATCGCATGCCTGCAGACGAGATCGGCCGTTCCCCCGGCGCATCCCTCCCTCGTATGGGGGAGGGGGACGGCGGACGCCGTGAACAGGCTGGTCGCTACTGCTTCGGGCCGCCGGCGTGATCGTTCGCCGGCTTGCTTTCGGCCGAGGTCGTCTCGGCCGGGCTCGCCTGAGCCTTCGACTTGGGCGTTGCTGCTTGCGCGCCGTTGTTGCCCTTCTCTGTCGGAGGCGTTCCGTTCGAGGTGGTGTTGTTCGACGGGGTGGCACGCTCGGTCGCCTGCTTTGTGCGCGTGCGGTTGGCCTTGCCTTGCTGCGCCTTTGTCGTGTTCGCGCGCTTTGTGCCGCTCACAGCCTTGCCGCTCGCGCGTGCCTTCGCACGTGCGGATTGGCTCCTCGCGGTGCCGCGGTTCGTCTTCGCGGACTTCTGCGCCGCGGAGGAACTCGCCTTCTTCGTCTGTCCCGGCGCTTCGGCTTTGCCACGCGCGATTCCATTCCCTGGGACGGTGACGCCGCGCGGCGCGACCTGCCCGAGGCGCTGCCCCGGCTTGGTCGCAGCCGGGCGGGTCTTGGCGGGCGACTTGGCGAGCTCGGATGCGCCGGTCACTGCGACGCCCCCGGCGACGCTCACGGCCGCGACGGCCGCTGCTGCCTTGATAGCGACTCCGCCTGCGAAGAGACCACCGCCCGTCGCCGTCGCAGCTCCCGCACCCGTTCCGACGCCGGCAGCGATCGAGCCCGCTCCGGCGGCGACCGGCATGGTCGCAGCGCTTGCCGTTCCGGCACCGTCGAGGCCCTTGAGGATCGCGAGCGACAGCGGAATCGGGATGAGCATGAGCCCGCGCAGCGCGCTGCTATGCCGCTGCTGGAGGCGCGCGAACTGCGCGCAGTCGGGGCACTCGGTGAGATGGTCTCGCACCCGTCTGCGCTCCTTGCGTCCGAGCCGTCCGTCGACCGACTTCGAGATGGCGAGCTGCGCCTCGGTGCACGTGAGCTGGTGCGTGAGCTCTTCCGCGAGCGAACGCCGGGCCCTGAAGAGCAGCGTCTCGAGCGCACTCGTCGTCACGCCGAGGATCTCGGCGATCTCGGAGTACGAGCGACCCTCGAACTCACGGAGGACGATCGCCTGACGCTGTTGCGGCGGGATCTTCGAAAGCGCTGTGAGCAGCTCGCCGACGCTCGGGCCATCGTCGTCCGATTCCTGGCCGGCGATGTGCTCGTCGAGCTCGACGAGACGTGGTCGGGCCTGCTCTTGCCGGAATCGCTGCTTGATCGCGTTGCTGGCGATGGTGAGGAGCCAGTTCGACGGCTTTCGCGGGCGCACGCCCTGCTCCAGCGCGCGATAGGCGTTCAGGAAGGTCGTCTGCGTGACGTCTTCGGCGTCGGCGTGGTTGCCGAGCACCGCGTACGCGTATCGGTAGACCTCCGCGCCGTGGCGCCGATAGAGGTCGTCGACCTCGCGCGCAGCGAGGTGGCCCGTCTCGGTGACGGCCATGACTTGAACCGTCGTCAGCTGCGCGAGTTGCTCGCAACCCACCTCACGAATTCTTAACACTCTCCGGCGCAAGATCACGCCAGTCCTGGCGTCTTCTCCTATGCCGGACGAGAACGTCCTCCTCGACAGAGACGAGACCAGACATGCCTCGAATACTGATCGTTCGTAGCTGTGTTCCTCACCCTCGCCGTGCCGACGGCCCTTGCGGTCCCGCCGGCCGACAAGGGCAAGCCGGAGAGCCCGGGCAACAGCGCCGCTGCGCCTGGTCAGTCCGCGGAGCAAGAACGCCGCCAAGAAGTGCAAGGAGCGCGCGGAACGAACGATGCGGCATCGCCGCTTCAAGGCGCAGTACGGGACGAACAAGAACAAGCCGAACGCATTCGGCAAGTGCGTCTCGGCGCATGGCGAAGCTAAGGCCGAGGACGAGGCCGAGGCGACGCAGGAGGCCAAGGAGAACGCCGCGAAGAAGTGCAAGAAGGAGCGCGACGCACTCGACCCATCGCCGCGTTCAAGACAGAAGTACGGCACCGAACCAAGAACAAGGCGAACGCCTTCGGCAAGTGCGTCTCGCAAGCTCGCGAAGGCCAAGAGCTCGTCGTGAGCTGACTCACAGGATCCGCAACGGGGCGGCGGCACCGGTTGCGGCGGTAGGGGGAAGAGATGAAGGAGGTCGAGAGGCCTCCTTCATCGTTTGAGAGTGAGCGGACTACATCCTGAGCTGCGACCGGCCGCGAAAGCGGCCGCTTCAGGGATCTTCGCGGCTGGGGATCCGCTTCTGCGGATTCCCAGCCTGCGGGCTAGCTCGACCTGAGGGGCTCCCAGCGCGGGAGCGTGAGCTTGAGCGTCGTCGGGCCGCCCGGTTGGCTCTCGAGCTCGAACGTGCCGCCCACCATGTGGACGCGCTCGCCGATGCCGACGAGGCCGAGACGGCCGCGCTGCGCTGCCTTGGCGAGGGCGCGCTCCACCTCGAAGCCCATCCCGTCGTCGACGATCTGAAGCTCGATCGCGCTTCGGCGCGCACGGACGCGCACCGTCACGTGCGTCGCGCCGGCGTGCTCGCGCACGTTCGCGAGTGCCTCTTGAATCGCGCGGAAGACGGTGATGCGCTGCGCGGAGGACAGCGAGTCCGGGTCGCCACGGATCTCGAGCTCCGTTTGGATCCCCGTGCGCTCCGCGAAGGTGTCGATCTCGCGATGGAGGATCTCCCCGAGAGGACGTGAGATGACGCTCTTCGTCTCGAGCGAGTGCGCGATCTCGCGGAGCTGGCGATCGAGCTCCACCAAGCGACCCGACAGGTCGTCGAAGCGGCCATGCGCCTGCTCTCGATAGTCCTCGAGGATGAACGGGTACACCTGCTTCTGAAGGAGCTGGACGTCTCCGGCCAGCGCGAGCACGTCCTGGATCGGCCCGTCGTGCAGGTCGAAGCCGAGCCGCATCAACCGGCGCTCGGCCGACGCGATCAACGTGCGTTCACGGCTTGCCGAGTGCTCGAGCAAGCGCTCGCGCTCGATGACCGGGCTCAACGCCGCCGCCGTCTCGCTGAGGTACGCGTCGGCCACGCTCTGCTCCACCGATCCGATGCGTCCCACGACGGCCGCGAACGCCTCGCCGAAGCGGAGCACGGGCGCGGCGCGCAGCTGCGAGCCGCCGAGAAGAGAGAGACGCGAGCGCCCTCGAAGGGTCGCCTTCGCCTCGGCGCGAACGCGTCGGCTCGGCCGCACGTCGGCGCCCAGCGCGACGATGCACTCGAGCCCTGACGAGGTTCGAGTCCAGAGCGAGACGTCGGCGAGCACGTCGAGCCCGAGCAGGAGCCCGAGCTGCAGCTCGATCGCGACGAGAGGCGGAAGCTCGAGCAGCCGCGGGCTTCCGACGACCTCGCGGAAGAGGACGTACCGAGCGGCGGACAGCGGCAGCGCGCAGGCCTCGGCGATCGCCGCGCCTGCACCGCGCACGTCGGCGTCGTCGAGCTCGAGGGCGGCACCCAGCTCGACGATGGCGGTCGCTGCGTACCAGACGGACGCGAGGCCGTCGCCGACCTCGTCGTCGTCGTAGCCGGCGTGAACGCGTCGCGCGTCGCCCAGCACGGACTCGAGCACGGGCCTGATCTCGTCCGTGCAGCCTTCGAGGAAATAGGCGTGCAGGCGCTCGAGCCGCGCCTCGGGCCCGCGATAGGCGGGACGCTCCGAGGGCAGCGAGCGGGGGAGGGGTACCGGCCCTCCCGACCCGATGTGCGTGCCTGCCTCGGTCATGCGTGTGTTACGGCCTCATCTTCGTGGTTTCCCGCACGAATGCAACTCTCCTGCCATTTCGCGATCCCCTCGCATCCGCTAGCTCCGTGCCGGAGGAGCCACTCCCGCGAGGCGGTCGGAGAGGAGGCGTTCGACGTCTTCGAGGAGTTCCTCGGTCTCGTTCCAGCGATCGAACACACGCACGCCGGACGGGCTCTTTCCGCCAGTGTCCGCGGCGATGACCACGGGAACCTCCGGTCGACGGGCGCGCGCTGCATTTGCGGTCCGAAATGCGTCGGCCACCGCTTCACCACCGTCGAGCACGGCGATGTCGATGCTCGGCTCGAGCACGGCATCGGGGAGGCGCTCGGGGGTCGTCAGCTCTTCGACCTCGAAGTCACGCCCGCCGAGCAGGAAACGCGCGAGGCGTAGAAAGCGGGGATCGCTGCTTGCCACGAGGACGCGGGCTCGTGGCTCGTCTTCGCCGCCGTCGTATGTCACGGCGCCACGGTCGACGCGCGCGTCCGCTGCGCTTCGCGAGGCCCACGCTACGCGGTCGCCGACCTCGAGTCCACGCCGCCGGGATTCCCCCGCCGGGAGCTCGACCACCTCGCGCGCGCCGCGGCATGAGACGGTGCGCCAGGGCCCGACCTCGTGCTCGATCTTGATGACGACCTGGTCGGCGTCGAGGAAGACCGCGTCGATGGGAAAGCGCATGAACGCGGTGTGGATGCTCCAGCCCGGCCTCAGCACCATCCCCTCGCCTTGCCGGAGATACTTGCGACCGAGCAGCCCTCGCATGCGGCGATGCGCGCGGTCGGCCACGACGACGCGCTCGCAGACGATCCGACCGTCTTCCCGGCGGAGCGTCAGTGTCGCCACGGGTGCCTCCTAGCCGAGCGCGTCGACGATGCCGATGATCATCGGCGTCAGGATCACGATGAACAGCGCTGGGAAGATGAAGAAGATCAGCGGGAAGAGCATCTTGATCGGCATCTTCTGCGCTCGCTCTTCGGCCATCGCCCTGCGCCGCTTGCGCATCTCGAGCGAGAGGTTCCGCATCGTGGTTCCGATCGAGACGCCGAGGCGCTCGCCCTGTGTGATGGCGCGAACGAAGATGCGCATGTTCGGCGCGTCCGCGCGTCGGCCGAGGCTCTCGATCGCCTGACCGACGGAGAGTCCCATCCGCTGCTCCTGCAGCGTGAGGCGGAGCTCCTGGCCGAGCGGGTCGGCCATGCTCTCCGACGCGACGCGCATCGACGCGAGGATTCCGAGACCGGCCTCGATCGTCACGACGAGGAGGTCGATCATGTCCGGCATCTGCTTGTCGATCTTCTCCATGCGCTCGCGTCGCTTGAGCTCGACGTAGTACGTCGGAGCGAACCAGCCGCCGACACCTGCGGCGACGGCGACGACGACGGCGAAGATCAGCGAGCCACCCATCGCGGGAATGAGCCAGAGGACGACGAGCGAGAACACGATCGCGCAGATGACCTGGTAGCCGAGAATCTTGCGCGGCGTCGTGCCGTACATGCCGGCGGAGATCGAGCTTGTCGCGGATCTTCTCCTCGCCGAAGCGGTCCAGAGCGACGCGCGACCCAGTCGCCGACGCGGTCCTGCGAGCGAGTCGATCGGTCGGCGCGCAGCGGACTCCGTCTCCGAGCCGCCGGTCGTCTCGGCGACGTAGCCGTACGTCTGGATCTGGTCGATCGTCGCCGACGAGCCCCGCGACTTGCCGAGGTTGACGACGAGGATCATGACGCCCGCTCCGAGGAGCAGCACGCCTGCGACTGCGATCAGCCCGATACCCATGTCACACGTCCAGTTTCGCGATTTGCTTGATCCAGAACGAGCCGATCATCACCATGATCGCCTCCGACGACGAGTGCGATCTTGCCGACGAGCGAGTCGAGCATCGGCTGGAGATAGTCGCCGCCCGTGAAGATGAGCGCGAGGAGGACGAAGATCGGCAGGCCGGTGAGGATCCAGCGAGAGATACGGGCCTGAGCCGTCAGCACGTCGACGAGGCGCCGTAGCTCCATCCGGCCGCGGATGACCTCGGCGACTCGGTCGAGCACTTCGGCCGTGTTACCGCCGGCCTCGCGCTGGAGGCGCATGACGAGTGCGATCTGCTCGGCGTCCTGGCTCTGCATGCGGCGGGCCATCACCATCAGGGCGTCGTCGAGCGGGACGCCGAGCTGCTCGTCCTGGAGCACGCGGCGAAACTCGGTCTTCGATGGCTCGATCGCGCTGTCGACCATCACGCTGAGGGCGCCCATGGTCGAGTGGCCGGTGCGCATCGCGCCCGCGAGCACGTCGAGGTTGTCGGCGAGCTGCTCCTCGAATGCCCTCCGCATCTTCGAGACCCGGCGCGACACGAACCACCGCGTCACGAACGGCGCTGCGAGACCGATGAGCAGGCCCCAGAGCGACTGGAAGATGATCGCGCCCGACGATCGAGGCGACGATGCCGCCGACGATCGTCCAGCCCGCGATCGCGAGCGGCGAGAGGTTGAAGCCGGCGAGCTCGACATCCGTCTCGAACCGCTGCCACCAGCGCTGACCGCCGACGGTGCGCTGGGCGGTGTCGGCGAGCATCGGCGAGACCTCGGCACGGCGCAGCCGCGACTCTTCCTCGCTCGGCACCGTGACGTACTGCGCCATGCGCCGCCGGAGCGAGCGGTTGCGGACGTCGACCGCCGAGAGAAGATCGCGAAGCAGATGAGCGCGAGAACCGAGACGATCACGAAGATCATCAGCCACGGCGACGTGATGACGTCGTCGATCCAGCGTCGTCTCGAAGGTCCCCTGCGGCGTGAGATCGAGCGCCGGGGTCGTGTACTTGGCCGTCGCGGGCGCCAGGCCCGCGACCTTCACGAGGACGACGGCCTTCTGCTGGGGCGGGAGCAGCGAGCGGTAGGTGAGCTCGTACTCGCTGCGAGAGCTGCTGCCCGATCTCCTTGTAGATCTGCTCGAGTGCTGCGGGGTTGTCTGCTTCGATGTACGACCCGTTCGTGCGCCTCGCGAGCGTCTTGAGCGTCTCCGGCGTGTACTGATCGGACTTGAGTCCGATCGAGATGACACGGACGTTGGCTTCCTTCAACGCGGCTCAGGGCCTCAGCGAGGCTGGAAGTTGCTCGTGTCGTAGTTCGCGCCGTCGGACAGGAGGACGACCGTCGTTCGCTCGAGTCCCTGATCCTTCGCCTTGTTCGCGGCTTCGATGAGAGCGTCGTAGATGTGGGTTCCCTCGGCCGTGGCGGGCGTCTTCGCGACCGCCGCAGCGAGATCCGCCTTGTTCGTGGTGAAGTCCGAGAGGGTCTCGACGTTCGGGTTGAAGGCGATGATCGCGGCCGGCAGGTCGCTCTTCCGCTCGGTGAGGAATGCACGGGCTGCGACCGTCGCACCCTGAATTGGAGCGCCCTTCATGCTGTTCGACGCGTCGACGAGCAGGATCGCGCCGCTCTTCGAGCCGCCGGGCGGAGCGACGGCAAGGCCGACGACCGGCTGGCCGTTCTCGGTGACGCTGACCTGCGAGGTGTTCAGCGGCCGTGTCTTGTCGGAGCGCGACGATGTACGCCTTGTCCGGGAACCCCGACGTCGTCGACTCGCTCAGCTTCGGCGCCGCGCGCTCTGCCCCAGGGCGAGGGTGGGCAGAGCGAGCGCGGCAACCGCCGCGCTCGCAATCGTCAGTCCGCAGGCCGCGCTTCACGCCGTTGCGCCCCGGCGCTCGTCGAGGGAGTGAACGCGCTCGCCGAACATGCTCTGCGGGAGCTCGATGCCACGCTTGCGGAACTTCTCGAGGAAGACGGGGCGGAGGCCGGTGGCCTTGAGCCCGCCTGTGATCGTGCGGTCGGGCGCGACCGCCTCGATCTCGAACTCGAAGATGTCCTGGAGCTGGATGACGTCCGACTCCATGCGGAGCACCTCGGTGACCGCGACGACGCGCCGCGAGCCGTCCTCCATGCGGTCGATGTGCACGAGCAGATCGAGTGCCGCGGCGATGTGCTGGCGAATCGCGCGAAGCGGCAGGTCGTAGCCGGCCATCATCACCATCGTCTCGATGCGGTGGAGGCCGTCACGGGGCGAGTTCGAGTGCACCGTGGAGAGCGACCCGTCGTGGCCCGTGTTCATCGCCTGGAGCATGTCGAGCGCCTCGGCGCCGCGCACCTCGCCGACGATGATCCGGTCCGGGCGCATACGCAGCGAGTTGCGCACGAGGTCGCGGATCGGGATGTGGCCCTCGCCCTCGATGTTCGGCGGGCGGGCCTCGAGTCGGAGCACGTGGCGCTGGTGGAGCGACAGCTCGGCCGCGTCCTCGATCGTCACGATCCGCTCGTTGTTCGGGATCGACGCCGAGAGCGCGTTCAGCAGCGTCGTCTTGCCCGAGCCCGTGCCGCCCGAGATCAGCATGTTGCACTGGGCCTCGATGCAGCGGGACAGGAACTCGACCGACTGCTCCGAGAGCGAGCCGATGTTGATCATGTCCTCCATCGAGAGGCGCCGTCGGCTGAACTTCCGGATGGTCAGGAGCGGCCCGGAGAGGGACAGCGGCGCGATGATCGCGTTCACGCGCGAACCGTCAGGGAGGCGCGCGTCGACCATCGGCGACGACTCGTCGATGCGTCGGCCGATCTGCGACACGATCTTGTTGATGATGCGGCGCAGGTGCGACTCGTCCGTGAAGCGGACGGTCGTCTCGTAGAGCTTGCCGCCGCGCTCGATCCAGACGTCGTCGGGACCGTTGCACATCACCTCGGTGATCGAGTCGTCCGCGAGCAGGCGCTCGAGCGGCCCGTAGCCGAGGATGTCGTCGAGGATCTCCGACGTGAGCCGCTCGCGGTCCTCGCGGGCGATGCCGGGCTCGTCGTTGAGCAGCCGGCGCACGTCCGCGGTCACGCGGTCGCGCAGCTCGTTGGGGTCGACGGCGATGTTGAAGAGCTGCGGGCCGAGCTCGGAGATGACGCTCATGTGGACGCGGTTCTTCAGCTCGGCGAACGGCTCCTGCTCTCTGATGGGGCCGCGCTGACTCGAGATTCGCTCGTGGAGTTCCATGGATTAGCCCTTTCGTCCGAAGAGCCGACGGCGGGAGGGGGCGGCGGAGCCGTCGCCGGAAGTTGCCATTGCCGGGACGGCCGCAGACACAGGAACGGGCACCTGCTCGCCCATGAGGAGGTCGGTGAGCCGCCCGAACGCCTCGGCCGGCTCGGACTGCGGCCGGGCGACGACGATCGGGATTCCCTCGTTGACCGTGCGCGGGATCTCGCGGTCGGAGGGGATGAAGACGTCGGGCGTGCGCCCGAGCACCGCTTCCACGTCCGACTGGCTGATCCCGACGCGGCTGTGCGCGCGGTTGAGCAGCAGGTAGATGTGGTCGGTGTCGTACTTCATGAGCTCGAGCGTCTCGAGGCCGAGCTTCGTGTTCTTGAGCGACAGGGAGTCGAGCATCCCGACCATGACGATGTCCGTCGAGTGGTCGATCGACGTGATGACCTCGGCCGTGAAGCCCGGAGGCGTGTCGACGATGACCCAGTCGTAGTTCTGGCGCAGGATCGAGTAGATCTCGCGCAGGAGCTCGGCGCCGACGGCGCTCGCCTGATCGGGGCGGCGCGGGGCGATGAGGGTGTGGACGCCCGAGGAGTGGTGCGCCATGAACGCCTGGAGCTTGTCCCAGTCGAGGACGCCGGGAGACTGGGCGAGGTCGTAGACCGTCTTCTCCGGCGGCAGACCGAGGCACAGGGCGACGTCGCCGAACTGGAGGTCGAGGTCGATGAGCGCGACCTTCTCGCCGCGCTGCGCGAGGCAGACGGAGAGGTTCGTCGAGCTCAGCGTCTTGCCCGTGCCGCCCTTCGGCCCGAGGACGCAGACGAGCCGCGAGTTCTCGTTCACTGCGGGCTGATCCGCGCCCTGCTTGCGGGCCATGAGCTTGTGGATCTCGAACCGGATCTGCTCCGGCGTCGCCGGGAGCATGACGATGTCGTCTGCGCCGGCCTCGAACGCGCGCCTGAGGAAGCCGTTGGGCGACCCGTGCCCGAGCACCATCACGTTCAGCCCGGGGTTCTGGCGGGCCACTCCGTCGAGGAGCAGCAAGGCGCGGTCCGAGTAGCCGGCGCAGGCGACGAGGAGCAGATCGGCGATGCCGCCGCGCAGCCACGACAGCGCCTCTTCGGTGCCGGTGACGACACCGACGACGTTGAAGTCCTCGCCGCCAGGCAGCGAGTCCTTCACGTCCTCGGCGTCGACACCAGGCTCGACAGCGAGAAGTGCTTGTACCGGGCGGCTCGGCATCGTTTCCCTCTAGATCCTTTCTACCTCAGCACCGTAGCTGCAGTTGCCTGTCGACGGCTTCGTCGGCTTCGCGCCGACCACCGGGCGGAGGACGAAGATGAGCTGCGTGTTGTCGGCCGCGTAGAGCCCACTTCGCCGCCTCGCCCGTCTCGATGCGGAGCACGAGGTTCGAGCCACCGCTCGGGCCGGGGACGGCCGGAATCGTCAGGACCTTGACGTTCGGCGCGAACAGCTTCACGACGCCGCCGACCGACGTGTAGACGTCGACCGAGTCGCCGACCTGCACCTGCGAGAGCGACCCGTGGACGTTGTCGATCGAGATCGAGAGCGCGCGCTGCGTACCCGTGATCTGCGAGTCGACGGAAGCGGTATCGCTTGCCGCGAAGTCGGTCGACGTGATCTGCTGGCCGGGGAAGATGTCGACGGCCGCTGCGCGTCCGGCGAGATACGACGGATCCGCAACCGCTCCGACCTCGACTTCCTTCCTGGGAAGCGTCGTCGGCGGTGTACATCGCGTTGGTCGCGACAATTGACGCCCGGCGTCCCTGTCGGGATGAGCCGATTCGCGACGAGCACCGGCGTCGGGGCGTTCCTGCCACCGACACGGGCGCGGTAGCGATCCAGGTAGACCACGAGCAGGATCGCAGCGAGCACGACGGCGCCGATGCCGAGGGCGATGGCCCACCCGCGCGACGACATCCTGCCCGAGACCTTTCCTGTGAACGTATTGGACATGGCTTCCTCTCTCCTTACGTCAGTGCGTGCTGCTCCTATGTCGGCAC
>CAVZNF010000003.1:0-203845 GCA_963776565.1 uncultured Gaiellaceae bacterium | reverse complement strand
GACGGCGACGATCGAGTTTTGGGCGCTGAGATCAGTAACGCCTTGACCCTCAGGAAAAACGTTGCAATTTCGTATAAGACAGCCACTGCAGGCTCGGTAGAGGTCGTCAGAGCATCAAGAAATTTCGCCTAGAAAAGTGGTCGATTTGCAGGGACTTCTATGCGCCCGGCAGGATTCGAACCTGCGACCCGCGGATTAGAAGTCCGCCGCTCTGTCCACTGAGCTACGGGCGCCCGCCGTGAGGGTAGTCGGCGTAACGGCCGCTAGTGGTTAGCGGGCGGTCAGAACGAGCGGGGCGCAGGCGACGCCCGTGGCCTCGCGGACCGGCCGGCCCTTGACGTCCTTCGTCGAGACGGTGAGGCGCTTGGCCGTAACACTCACCTCCGAGTAGCTGAAGGTGTCCAGGGCGGCGCAGCGCATGCCCATGCCGTTCGGCGGCGGCGGCTTGAAGAACAGGGCGCCGATCGCCGTCCCCGCCCCCTTCTGGCCGAGGACGCCGTCGATCTCCTTCGCGAACGAGTTCGTGGCGACCGGACCGGTCACGACCTCCCAGATGCCCGTTCCCTCTGGCGCGCCGCCGAGTGTCTTGTACCGCACCTCGTTGACGAGATTCGCGTGCGTGTCGGTGGTGAGGAACAGGACGTTGCGTACGTTCGCCTGCAGGAAGCGAAGGAGCCGCTCGCGCTCGGCCGCATATCCCTCCCAGCGGTCGTACGGGAGCGCATAGAACTGCTGGATCGGCACCTCGTTGACGATGACCTTCCATGTCGCCGTCGACGCCTTGATCGCTTTCGTGAACGCCGCGTACTGACGTGCACCGAGCATCGTCCGCGACGGGTCGTTGAGCGCGGCGAGACATGCCGGCGCGACCGGGTTCTTCAGGCCGGGCGCGAGGGTCGAAAACGCATCGCGCACTGCTTGCGGCGCCGTGGGGGCGAGATCACCGCCGCACACCTGGGCTGCCTTAGCGCTGCGGAACGAGCGCTCGTCGAGGAAGAAGATTTCGAGGTTCTTACCCCACCGGAATGTCCGATAGAGCCCGTTGGCAGAGGGCTTCGCGACGGGCGCGTAGTCGGTGAACGCCTTGACGCCCGCGGTGTAGATGGCGCCACCGTGCTCGGCCCGGGAGAAGTCGTTGATGAACTCGTGGTCGTCCCACTGGCTGTAGAGGCCGGCCGATGCGCGGAGCTTCTGAAGCGCCGGAAGCGTGAGCCCGAGCTTGTACTTCCCCCACTTCTCGCCGACCGTGCGCGCGACCGGCGAGCCGCCGATCTCGCTGTCGGAGTAGATCGTGTCTCCCAGATTGACGTTGAAGTCGTTCCGCTCTGCGGCCATACGCCCGTAAACCTCGAAGCGGTTGAAGCCGGGCTTGCCGTCCACACCGGCAGTCGCGTCTGCATCACCCGAGATCGCAAAGCGAACATTGGGAGCGCTGATCGACATCGGCGCCGTCTCGAAGGTGCCGACTCGACTCACCGAGCGGATCCGGCTGAACCGGTAGTAGTAGCGCGTGGCCGGACGGAGGTTCTCAACCCGAATCGAGACCGCCCAGTCATCACCCATTCGCGCGGCAGCTCCGGTAAGTGGGAGCTGGGGTTGAAAAAAACGGCTACGCGAGACCTCGAGATTGACAGCGCCAGCACTCGATGACCGCGTCCAGAGCACGGCTGACGTCGGTGTGATCTCCCCGGCAGCCACGCCGTACTGAAACCCCGGAGTCGCCGCCTCCGCTGCCACCGCGGCGAACGCGAGCATCGCGGCGGCGGCGAGCACGACGAGGCGTCGCATCGGCTCGACCCTACGCGTGGGCCGGCGGGTGGTCAACGTCCGCTCTCCGCTCTTCCTCCAGAAGAAAACGAAAGAACCAATATGCGAACACGGCGAAGAACACGACGGCCTGCTCGGCCGCCATGAGCATCCCGGCGAGCTGCTGATCTGCGAGCGGGTCGAGCCCCCATACGCGATGGTGCGCCTCGACGTAGAAGTCGTAGATCGCGCTCGGGATCAACGCCATGACGAACCCGATCGGGCTTGCGAGGACGAATGCGGCGAAGACGTACGCTGCCCGCGCGCCTGACCCGAGACGGTGTGGCTCGTCCTGGACGACGCACCACCACATGGCGAGTCCGGAGACGAAGTACAGCGCGTGCTCGAGGTGGAGGAGCGTGCTCGGGTTGTCGAGCGCCGTGTCGTAGATCCAGGGCAGGTGCCAGACCATGTAGTTCGCGAGCCAGAGCGGGAGCGCGACGGCCGGGTGGGTGAGGAAGCGGACGGCGCCGTGGCCGGCGATCGCTGCGGCCAGCGCGGGCGGGATCGCGAGGACGACGAGAAGCGGCGCCCACTCGGCGAGCACGACGTTCTGCAGCAGATGCATCGTCAGGAGGTAGTGCATGCCGAGTGTGTGAATCGGCGTCACGCTGACCGTAAGGAGCATCGCCATGGCGCCGACGAAGGACGCGATGCGCCAGGCCGGTGCGTGTGTCCGGCGGATCGCCAGGACGTAGGCCGCGGTCAGTCCGAGGACGACAAGCGCCTCCGCATTCCACGACCACGAATACGGATCCACGGCGCTACGCTAGTCGGACGCGGGTGTAGCTCAGTTGGTAGAGCGCCAGCCTTCCAAGCTGGATGTCGCCGGTTCGAGCCCGGTCGCCCGCTCTCCACTGCCCGTCAGCGACAACTTGACGCCAGGCGGAGCTTGCCGCGACAACCCTCCACTGCACGGCTGGACGCCGGGCGCGGGCGAAGGAACCGAGCAGCAATCGGCGAACCGCGCCCTGAAACCGAAATCGGGAGGTTCGAACGATGGATCAGCCACTGGGAATTCGCCTCGGAGCAGAGGCGCTCGGCACGTTTCTCTTCTTCTTCCTCGGCTTCAGCGGCATTGCCGTCGTCGTCGACATCGGAGCCGACGCGATCACGCCCATCGGGGTCGCGGCAGGCTTCGGATTCGGGCTCGCTCTCGCGATCACGGCGTTCGGCCACATCTCGGGTGGCCACTTCAATCCCGCAGTCAGCGCGGGTCTCGCGATCGCTGGCAGGTTCCCCAGCCGGGACGTCATCCCGTACTGGATCGCGCAGCTCGTCGGCGGATTCGGTGCGGTCCTCGTGATGGCGATCGTCTACTCGAGCCAGGTGACCGACGCGCTCGGGACGCAACCCGGGAGCGGCATCGACGACTGGGCCGCACTCGTCCTCGAGATCATCGCCACGGCGCTCTTCGTCATGGTGATCCTGACGGTGGCGACCGACGAGCGGGCCGCGTGGAACGGCGTGATGGCTCCGTTCCTGATCGGCCTCTTCATCTTCACCGCAGCCGTGACCGTCGGCCCCGCGTCGGGTGGCTCCTTCAATCCGGCACGCTCGCTCGACCCGGTTCTCTACAACCAGGACTGGGGCGACGTCTGGATCTACATCGTCGGCCCGCTCGCCGGCGGCGTGCTCGGTGCGGCGATCTGGGCGCAGCTGCTCCTGCGTCGGCCTACTCCGGATCCCGAGCACGAGACGTCACGCGTGTGAGCTAACGCCCTGCATCGCCGATGTCGGTCGAACGGCGACGAACGAGCGCGCCGCCTTCCAGAGCCATTCCCGGCCGGCGGCGCGCTCGATCACGTACTAAGACCCGGAACCACGAAGTCGGGGCGGGCAGACTTGAACTGCCGGCCTCTCGCTCCCAAAGCGAGCGCTCTACCAGGCTGAGCTACGCCCCGAGGAGGCCGACAGAAGTGTAGGCGGATAGCCTGCCGGTTCATGGTCGACGCCCCCACGCTGCTCGCCGAGGGCGCGCCCGACGACAAGACCCGGCGCGGCTACGTCATGGTCGCGACCGCCGCGACGCTCTTCGCAGTCAACGGCAGCGTGTCGAAGGTCGTCCTTGGTTCCGGCCTCTCGTCGCTCGAGCTGGCACAGATCCGGAACACGTGCGCGGCGATCCTGTTCTTGGCGTTTCTCCTCGTCGTGGCGCCGTCGCGTCTGAGGGTCGGCCGGCGCGAGCTCCTCTTCCTCGTCGCGTTCGGCCTCATCGGCATCGCGCTCGTGCAGTGGCTCTACTTCGTGGCGATCGAGAACCTCCCGGTCGGCGTCGCGCTGCTCATCGAGTTCACCGCGCCGCTCTTCGTCGCGCTCTTCGCGCGCTTCGTCTACGGAGAGCACGTTCGGCGACGCATCTGGGTCTCCGTGGCGCTGTGCCTGACGGGCCTCTCGCTCGTCGTTGAGCTCTGGTCCGGCGTCGCGTTCAGCACCGTCGGCGTAACGGCCGCGTTCGGCGGCGCGCTGGCGCTGACGGCCTACCTGCTCATGGCGGAGCGCGAGCGCCAGCACCGCGACGCCGCCTCGCTCTCGTTCTACGGCTTCCTCTTCGCCGCGCTGCTCTGGGCGGTGATCCAGCCACTCTGGGACTTCCCCTGGAGCGCGCTCGGCGAGAGCGTCTCGCTGCAGGGGAACCTCTCGGAATACTCGGCTCCCGTCTGGCTCCTCGTGACGTTCATCGTCGTCATCGGGACGATGGTCACCTTCTCGCTGCTCACGGGATCTCTCCGGCACATCAGCGCGACGCGCGCCTCGATCGTGGCCACGCTCGAGCCTGTCGTCGCGACCGTCGTCGCGTGGGCCTGGTTGGGAGAGACGTTCGGGCCGACGCAGCTCGTCGGCGGCGCCGTCGTGATCGCGGGCATCCTCGTGGCCCAGTCGGCCCGCTGACACGCGTACCCTGTGGCGGTGGTCGAACGCGTCCTCCTCGCCTCGCCGCGCGGCTACTGCGCCGGCGTCGAGCGTGCCGTCGAGACGGTCGAGCTCGCGCTCGAGCACTACGGCGCGCCCGTGTACGTCCGCAAGCAGATCGTCCACAACATCCATGTCGTTCGCGATCTCGAGGCGCGCGGCGCGATCTTCGTCGAGGAAGAGACCGAGGTGCCGCGCGGAGCGACGGTCGTCTACTCCGCCCACGGCGTCGCGCCGTCGGTCTTCGCGAACTCGGAGAAGCTAGGCCACAACGTGATCGACGCCGTGTGTCCGCTCGTCACGAAGGTGCACGTGCAGGCACGACGCTACGCCGACGAGGGCTACACGGTCGTCCTCATCGGTCACGAGGGCCACGAGGAGGTCGTCGGCACCATGGGCGAGGCGCCCGACGCGACAGTCCTCGTCCAGACCGTCGAGGAGGCGGAAGCGCTCGACCTCACGCCCGACACGAAGCTGGCCTACGTCACGCAGACGACGCTGTCCGTCGACGAGACCGGCGAGATCATCACAGCGCTGCGGCGCCGCTTTCCCGAGATCCGCGCGCCGCGCAAGGAAGACATCTGCTACGCGACGTCCAATCGGCAGTGGGCGGTGAAGGAGATGCTCCCCGAGATCGACCTCCTCCTCGTCATCGGCTCGCGCAACTCGTCGAACTCGAACCGGCTCGTCGAGACCTCGCGTGCGGCGGGCACGCCGGCGCACCTCATCGACGACGAGACCGAGATCGACGAGGCGTGGCTCGATGGCGCGACCACTGTCGGCATCACGTCGGGCGCCTCGGCGCCGGAGAAGCTCGTCACGCGCGTCTGCGACTGGTTCCGCGCGCGCGGCGTGACGAAGATCGAGCCGTACCGGCTCGTGGAGGAGGACGTCACGTTCCGCCTCCCCGTCGAGCTCAGGCGTGAGCTCGAGCTGGCGGCGCGCAGCTAGCTCTTCGCGAGGGCTAGCTCGTCGCCTCCTGCATCGACGGAGACGGCGAGCGTCTCGCGCGCGATCCACTCCTCGTGCTCGAGGAGATCGGAGTCCGCCTCCGGGATCGTCAGACGAATCCGATCGGTGATCTCGAGACCGGTCTCCTTGCGCAGCGAGTTCACCGCGTGGATCAGGTCGTACACGCGGCCGGCGCGGACGAGCTCGTCGTCGAGGTGCAGGTCGAGCGCCACAGTGACACCGTCCGCTGCTGCGACCACCCAGCCGTCCTTGCCCTCCCGCTCGACCAAGACCTCGTCGCGCGTGAGGTCGTGACCCGCGACGCGGACGCCTCCGTCGGAGAGCTGCTCGAAGTCGCCGGACTGAAGCGCCGCGCGCACAGCACCGAGCTCCTTGCCGAGCTTCGGCCCGAGCAGCGGGAGATTCGGCTTCACGCGGAGCTCGCTCGCCTCGACCTGCCCGAACGAGACCTCGCGGACGCGGAGCTCGTCCGCGACCTCGCCGGCATGACTCTCGGCAAGCGGCGCGCCCTCGACGACGAGCGCGCGGAGCGGCTGTCGCAACTTCATGCCCGACGTCGCCCGCGCCTGGCGGCCGAGCTCGACGACCCGGCGCAGCTCGGCGATCTCGGCAAGGAGCGCCGTGTCCGGCTCGGCGGCGTCGGGCCACCCGGCGAGATGGACGGAGGCCGGCGCCCCCGTGCACGGCGCCGTCAGCACGCGCCAGAGGTGATCCGTGAGGAACGGCATGAGCGGGGCGACGGCGCGAAGCCCCTGGACGAGCGCGAACCAGAGCGTCCGGAGAGCGACCGCGTCGCCGTCCCAGAACCGGCGCCGCGAGCGCCGGATGTACCAGTTCGAGACGTCGTCGATGAAGGCCTCGTAGGCACGGACGACATCCACCGTGAGCCAGTTCTCGTAGCCCTCGGTGGCCTCGCTGACGAGCGCGTGCGTTCGTTGCACGAGCCAGCGGTCGAGCGGCTCGAGCTCCGCGTTCGGGCCGCCCTCGAGATCGGCCCACTCGGGCTCCCAGCCGTCGATATTGGCGTAGTCGACGAGGAACTTGCACGAGTTCCAGAGCGTGAGCAGCCTCCGCTGGATCTCGTGGGCCGGACCGAAGCCGAAGAGGAGGTTCTGGTTCGGAGGCTGCGAGCAGTACTGCCAGCGCATGACGTCCGCGCCCATGCGCGCGAAAGCGTCGGGGGCGTCGATCGTGTTCCCCCATGAGCTGTGCATCTCGCGGCCCTTCTCGTCGAGCATCTTCTCGTAGCCGAGCACCTTGCGAAACGGCGCCCGGCCCGTCAGCGCGACGGACATGAACAGCTGCGAGTAGAACCAGAGCCGGATCTGCTCGCGCATCTCCGAGACCCAGTCCGCGGGAAACCACTGCTCCCAGTAGGCGTGATCGGGCAGATCGGCCGTCGTGAGCTCCTTCGCGGCGCCCGTCGCGTAGCCCTGCGGGACGTACTCGGGGCTCTCCCAGCCGAGCGTCGAGAACGGCACGATGCCGGCGTCGAGCCAGACGTCGCCGACCTCCGCGATCCGCTCGACCTCGGCGCCGCACGCCTCGCAGCGGATGCGGACGTCGTCGATCCAGGGACGCCGGAGCTCCTCGAGATCCTCGACCGGGGCGGTCGCGCGCTCGAAGAGCTCCGCCTTGCTGCCGATCACGGTCAGCTCCCCGCACGAGCACGGGTAGAAGGGCAACGGGAGCCCGTAGTACCGGCGCCGCGAGATGTTCCAGTCGCCCATGTTGCGGAGCCAGTCGTCCATGCGCTTGCCCATGTACGCCGGCGTCCACTCGACCGTCGCGTTGGCATCGAGGAGGGGCTGCCGGACCTCGTCGACGCCGATGAGCCAGTCGTCGGTCACGCGCCAGATGAGCGGCGTGTCGCAGCGCCAGCAGTGCGGATAGCGGTGCTCGTAGCTCCCTGCCTCGAGGAGGAAGCCCGTCTCGGCGAGCCGTCCGACGATCTGATCGGCTGCTTCCGTCGTGGAGAGCCCGTGCAGCCAGCCGTACGCGTCGTAGAAGCGACCCGCCTCGTCCACGGGGGAGAGCACGGGGAGCTCGTGCACGACGCCGAGCTCGAAGTCCTCCTGTCCGGCGCCGGGGGCGATGTGCACGATGCCCGTGCCCTCCTCGAGCGACACCTCGTCCCACGGGATCACGCGGTGCTCGACCTCAGCGCCGGGACCGAGATCGTCGAACGGCCCGCGGTAGCGCAGCCCGACGAGCTCCGCGCCGGGGACGACCCGCGCGAACGCCTCGTCCGGGTACCGCGCGGCCGCGACCCACTCGCCGTTTTCGCGGCGCCCGTACTCGGCATCGGGCTTGACGGCCGCAGCGACGTTCGCCGGCAACGTCCAGGGCGTCGTCGTCCAGATCACGAGCGACTCGCCCGGCTGGTCGAGCAGTGGGAACCGCACGAACAGCGAAGGGTCGATCCTGTCCTGGTAGACGCCGCTCTGCGTCAGCTCGTGCTGGGAGAGCGACGTGCCACAGCGCGGACACCACTCGGTCGAGCGGTGGCCCAGGTAGAGCCAGCCGCGCTCGTGCACGATCTGGAGGAACCGCCAGATGTACTCGATGTTCGTGTCGGAGAACGTGAAGTAGTCGTTCCCCCAGTCCATCCACTGGCCGAGTCGGACGGAACCGTCGGTGAGTGCCTGCGACGACCGAACGACCACTTCGCGGCAGCGGCGAGCGAACTCGGCAAGCCCGAACTCCTCGATCTCCCGCTTCGAGTTGAGCCCGAGGTCCCGCTCGACTCCCGACCTCGATCCAGAGGCCCTGACAGTCGAATCCGTTCTGGTAGCGCTGGTGAAAGCCGCGCATCGCCTTGTAGCGCTGAAAGACGTCCTTCAGCGTTCGTCCCCAGGCCGTGTGGACGCCGAGCACCATCCTGTTCGCGGTCACAGGCCCGTCGACGAAGCTGAAGCGCGGGCCTCCGGCGTTCTGAGCGCGCAGGCTCTCGAACGTCTTCTCGCGCTCCCAGGTCTCGAGGATCTCGAGCTCGAGCGCGTTGTGGTCGGGCTTGTCCGGAAGTGGTGTAAAGATCGGCGCCACGTGGAATCAGTCTAGGGAAGGGTTTTGGCGGCTCCGACGTTGAACCCGAGGCATTCGCAAATGACACGCATGAAAGGAACGAATGAGTCTGATGGCACTCAACGTCACGGAAGCGACCTTTGAAGAGGAAGTCCTGAAGTCCGAGACACCCGTCATCGTCGACTTCTGGGCCGAGTGGTGTGGTCCGTGCCACGCCGTCGCACCTGTCCTCGACAAGATCGTCGAGGAGCGCAAGGACGAGGTGAAGCTCGTGAAGGTCAACATCGACGAGGAGCAGGGCCTGTCGTTGAAGTACGGCGTCATGTCGATTCCGACAATGATCCTGTTCAAGGACGGCGAGCCGGCAGCCGCCGCGGTCGGCGCTCAGCCGAAGTCGATGCTCGAGCGATCGCTCGGTTTCGCCGCCTGACGCGCTCCGCGGCACTTCCATCCGAGGGCGTAACCTGATAGGAAGCTCTTTGCAGCAAGTTTCGTTCGAGGCTTCCCCCTCCCCCTCCCCTAACCGAAGGGCCGGTTCGCCGGCCCTCGGTCTTTTCTCCGCAGATCAGAAGCTCCGCTAGCGCGGAGTTCCGATCGCGAAATCCCTGAAGGCGGCCGCTTCGCGGCCGCGCCGCGGTGACTGCCGGATCGCGGTTCACAGCTCCCGGGTAGCGTTCGGGCGTGTCTCCGCGACATGTGCCCGCATCGGTCACCGAGCTCGCCCGGGTAGGGCTGTTCGCCGATCTGACGGGCGAGACGCTGACGAAGCTGGCAGACCGCATGGAGCGCGAGGAGGTCGCCTCCGGCACCGTGCTGATTCGCGAGGGCGAGCCCGGTGACCGCTTCTTCGTCCTGCTCTCGGGCATTGCGGGGGTCACGCAGTCGGCGCTCGGTGAGCGGCGCATCCTCAGGGCCGGGGAGTTCTTCGGCGAGGTCGCGCTCGCGATGCACGTCCCCCGCACCGCGACGGTCACGGCGATGACGCCGTGCGTCGTCGCGAGCTGTGACGAGGCGGCGTTCGAGGAGCTCGTGCGCGCCGCTCTTCGCCGACGATTAGCGGGCCGAGCTCGTCGAGGACGGGAGTCGGCGAAGCGTGGCCACGCGGTCTTCGCCCAGTCGCCGAACGCGCGAGTCGTCAGGGCAGCGCAGACGACACGCGCTTCGGGGTCGACCCAGAGGAATGTGCCCGTCCCGCCGAAGTGTCCGAACGTGCGGCGGGACGTCCGGCTCCCCATCCACGACGGCGGCGAAGTGTTGAGCTGGACGCCGAGCCCCCAGTCGAGGGGATCGAATCGGCCGTGATCCGGGAGGACGCCGGAGAGGCCAGGGAACTGGACGCCGATCATCTCGTCGCGCGTCTCGTCCGCGACCAGTCGTGGAACGAGGAGCTCGCGTCCGAACGCCAGCACGTCGCTGAGTGACGCGTGCATGCCCGAACCGGGGTCGCCGCCCGGATCGAGCCCGATGCCGAGCGGGCGGCAGAGCGCCTCGCGCACATAGTCGGCGAACGGCATCTCGGCGCGCTCCTCGAGGTGCGCCGCCAGCACGCGGAACGCCTCGTTCGAGTAGATGCGGCGATGCTCGGGCCGCGCGATCGGCTCCGTGCCCTCGAACGGCAGGCCGCTGGTGTGCGCGAGAAGATGGCGAACCGTCGAGCCCGGAGGCCCCGCCGCTTCGTCCAGATCGACGACGCCCTCCTCGGCCGCGACGAGGACCGCGAGGGCCGCCACCGGCTTCGAGACGGAAGCCAGTCGCACCGCATGCGACGCGTCGCCGCGCGTCGCCACCTCGCCACCCGGATCGACGACGCCCGCGGCAGCGAACTCGACGGGCCAGTCGTCGATCTGGCGAAGTGCCTGCACGCGCGGCGATACTAGTCACGCAATGGAGCGCCGCAACATCTCGGGAACGGGAGCGTACGAGCCGATCGTCGGCTACTCGCGCGCCGTCGTCGTGGGCGACCGAGTGCACGTGTCAGGAACCGCGGCCAATCCGGCCGACGGCTCGCCTCCGCCCGAGGACATCTACGACCAGACGCGCGTATGCCTCGAGCTGATCGGCACCGCGCTCGAAAGTGCAGGGACGAGCCTCGAGCACGTCGTGCGGACGCGCGTCTACCTCACCAGTGCCGACGACTTCGACGGCTTCGCTCGCGCGCACGCGGAGGTCTTCGGCGACGTGCGCCCGGCCAACACGACCGTTCTCGCCGGCCTCTTCGACCCGCGCTGGAAGGTCGAGATCGAGGTCGAGGCGGTTCTCCCATGACGGGCAAGCAGGCCTTTCCATCCTCGATCACCGGAAATGGCTCGGAGCCGGCGGGGAGCGTCCTCGACCACACGTTCGGAGCCGGCGACCCGTACACGCTCGGCGTCGAGGAGGAGTACCAGCTCCTCGATCCCGAGACGTTCGACCTCGTCCAGCACATCGACACGATGCTCGCCGCGGTCACCGGACACGAGCTCGAGGCGCGGATCAACGCGGAGCTCATGCAGTCGGTGCTCGAGATCGCGACCCCGGTCTGCCACAACGCGGGCGACGTGATGCGCTGGCTCACGACGCTGCGCGCATACGTCACGGAGATCGCGCACGAGCAGGGAACGCGCGTCGGCTCTGCCGGAACGCACCCGTTCAGCCTCTTCGAGCGACAGCGGATCACCGCGAAGGACCGCTACCACGCGCTGATCGACCAGCTGCAGTACGTCGCCCGCCGCGAGCTCATCTTCGGAATGCACGTGCACGTCGCCGTGGACGATCCGGAGAAGGCGATCCAGGTCGTCAACGGGCTGCTCCCACATCTCGCGCCGCTCCTCGCCCTCTCGGCGAGCTCGCCGTTCTGGCGCGGCGAGGCGACGGGGCTCGCGTCGAGCCGCCAGATGGTCTTCTCGGCGTTCCCGCGCTCGGGTCCGCCCCCGCGCTTTCGCGACTACGCCGACTACGCGTCCGTGGTCGGGCAGCTCGAGCGGTCGGGATGCATCGCCGACTACACGCACATCTGGTGGGACATCCGGCTGCACCCTCGGCTCGGAACGATCGAGATCCGGATCTGCGACGCGGTCACCCGTGTGGAGGACGCCGTCGCGATCGCGGCGTACTGCCAGGCGCTCGTGAAGCAGCTCTGCGAGCAGCACGAGGCCGGTGAGGAGATCCCGTCGTACCACCGCATCCTCACGAGCGAGAACAAGTGGCTCGCAGCGCGGTACGGGCTCGAGGCACCGGTGATGGATCTCGACGACCGGAAGCCGAAACCGCGTCCCGGTCGCGCGGCTCATCCGGCGCACGGTGAGCGAGCTGCGACCGCATGCCCGCGAGCTCGGCTCGGAGCGCGAGCTCGAGGGGATCCTCGCGATCCTCGGACGCGGCTCCTCCTCGGACCGCCAGCTCCGGGTCCACCGAGCGAACGGCGACATCGTCGAGGTCGCGCGCCAGATCGCGGACGCAACCGAAGCCGTTCCTGCCGTCGTCTAGCGTGCCGTCCTCAACGTCGAGCAATTCCGATTGCGCACCTTCCCGCGGACCGAAGGTCGGGGCTGCGCTCCGCGGCTGAATCGGCTACATCCCTCCGTTCTCGAGCACGGAAAGGATGTTCCCGGCCGGATCCCTGAACCACGCGATGGGCGGTCCGCCCTTGGCTCGCGAGATGCCCTTCTCGTCCTGCTCGAAGCCCTCGTACCGCTCGAACCGCACCCCGCGCTCCCCGAGTTCGTCGACGGCCGCCTCGAGATCCTCGACCGGGAAGTTGAGGATGGTGAACGTCGCCGGAGCGTGGTCCGGCTTCGGGTAGACGAGCGTGTCCCGCCCGCCCGCGAGGTGGAGGGTCAGCATTCCGTTGTCCTCCGTCGTCCGCAACCCCAGCGTCCCGCCGTAGAACTGATGCGCTCGTTCGACGTCGTCGACTGCAAACCCGCTGAATGCCTTTGCGTTCTCGAGCATCGATTCGACTCTCCTTTTCTCGATCACGCTTCCGTGGTGCCCCTCCAGCCGACGTCGAAACCTCGACTGCCCTCGAAGCTCACTTGCCCCAGAGCGGCCTGACCTCGATGGTCCCGATCTGGGCGACCGGATGACCGGCCGCGATCTCGACGGCCTCGTCGAGGCTGCCGCACTCGATGATGTCGAAGCCGCCGACGGCCTCCTTCGTCTCGGTGAACGGCCCGTCGGTCACCATCGCCTTGCCGTCGCGAACCCGCACCGAGCGTGCGCGGCGCGGCGGCGCCAGCTGATCGCCCGTCACCCAGATACCCCGCGCCTGGAGGTCGTCCAGCCATGGAAAACCCTCGTCGGAAGGCGTCTCGTCCGGATCGGGTTCGGTCTGCGCGTTCATCGCGTCCGTGCCCCAACACACCAGCATCAGATATTTCATCGTGGCCCTCCCGTGGTCGGTGACTTCGTGCCTTGCCCATTCATGACGGACGCGCGCACTCCGGATCGACATTTCGTCCCACAGGACACGGCTGTTACCGTCGCGCGATGCTCGAACCCGGTAGCGCCGTTCCCGACGTCAGCGTTTGGCGAGCGCCACGCGAGGAAGCCATGCAGCTCCACGAGGTGCTCGGCGCCGGGTACGCACTCCTCTGCTTCTACGTCTTCGACTGGTCGCCGGGCTGAACGAACGAGATGTACCTCCTGCGTGACAGGAGCGACGATCTCGCGGCCGCCGGGATCCGCGCGTTCGGGATCTCCCGCGACTCGCCCTGGTCGCACCGCGCGTGGAAGGAGGCCCTGGGAGTCGACGTCCCGCTGCTCTCGGACTGGAACGGTGAAACGACCAGGGCCTTCGACGTCGCCTTCGAGGTGCTCGGCATGACGGATGTCCCGATGCGCGCGGCGTTCCTCATTCGCGACGGCGAGACAGTCGAAGCTGCGTGGCTGCTCGGCGCGGAGATGCCCGACATCGACGCGATCATCGCCGAGGCGGAATCGCTCAACGACGGCTGAGCTTGAGCTTCCTGTCCGCGGGGAACTACGGAACGACGACGAGCTTCGTCCCGGCGCCTTCCGCCTGACGACGCCACGCGTCGGCGACGGAGTCGAGAGGCACACGCTCGACATCGAGCCGGATGTCGCCTGCAACCGCGTGACTCACGAGGCGCCGGTACTGCATCGCGAGCTCGTCGGGAGGAACGAGGAAGTTCGTGTGTCCGAGGATCGACAGGTTCTTGAAGCGCACCGCCGCAGAGGCGAGCTCGGACGTGGCGCCGGCCGACTGGCCGAGATTGACGATCGTGGCGTGCGGCACGGCCGCCTGAACCGCTGCGGCGGCAGGCTCGCCCCACAGCGGATCGAAGACGTAGCTCGGGCCCTCGCCGCCGAACGCGTCCTTGAAGGCGGCGACGAGGTCGTCGACCTCGTCCAGGCGGAGCGTCGCGTCCGCACCGTGCTGCGTCGCCCGCTCGAGGCCTGCAGCGCTGCGACCGGCCGCGACGACGCGAGCCGCACCGAGCAGCTTCGCCGTCTGCACGGCGACGAAGCCGACGGATCCCGTGGCTCCGAGGACGAGCACGTTCTCGCCCCCTTCAAGCGGGGCTCGCCAGGCGAACGGCAGCCAGCCGGCCATGCCCGCGATCCCCAGGCCGGCCGCGAGTGCGGGATCCGCGCCGTCCGGCACGTCGATCACGTGTGAGTCCCCGACCGAGGCGCGCTCGGCGATGGCGCCTTGCGACGTCCGCCCGAGCGAGCCGCCCGAGATCCAAACGAGCCTGCCGTCGGCGGTTCGACCGACGGCCTCGCAGCCCGGGACGTACGGCAGCTCGGGATGACCGGTTGCCAGGATGCCGCGCGACACGGCGAGATCGATCGGGTTGATCGATGCCGCGAGCACCTCGATCGTCTCAGCGGCGGGCTCGGCGACATCGCCGACCTCGGCGAGCGCGCCGACCTCACGTACGAGCGCTGCCCTCACTGTACATCCCCATTGCGTGATAGCCGGCATCGACGTACAGCGTCGTACCGGAGACGTTCGCGGCCTCGTCCGAGAGGAGATACGCGGCCGCAGCGCCACAGTCGTCCGACTCGATCTGCCGATGCAGTGGCGCCCGCTCCTCGAACATCGTCTGCATCGTCGTGAAGCCCGCGATCGAGCGGGCCGCGAGCGTGCGCACCGGGCCGGCCGAGATCGCGTTCACGCGGATGTTCTTGAAGCCGAGGTCCCAGGCGAGGTAGCGGACGCTCGCGTCGAGCGTCGCCTTGGCGACACCCATGACGTTGTAGTGCGGCACGGCGCGCTCGCCGCCCAGGTAGGTCATCGTGACCATCGAGCCGCCGCCGCGCGCCTCCATCAGCGGCTCGGCCGCGCGCGCGCACGCGACGAAGGAGTACGCGCTGATGTCGACCGCCATCCAGAACCGGTCGCGTGGCGTGTCGACGAAGCGGCCCTCGAGATCCTCGGCGGCGGCAAAGGCGACTGAGTGGACGAGGATGTCGAGCCCTCCGCCGAACGCGCCCGCGACCTCCGAGAAGACACGCGCGAGGTCGTCGTCGGAGCGGACGTCGCACTCCGTGACGAGAGGACTGTCGACGGTCGCGGCGAGATCGCGGACGTTCTTCTCGATGCGCTCGCCCTGATAGGTGAACGCCACGCTCGCCCCCTCGTCGGCGAGGCGCTTCGCGATCGCCCAGGCGATCGAGCGCTGATTCGCGACGCCGAGGACGAGCGCCTGCTTGCCTTCGAACCTGCCGGCCATCCGGCGATCCTAAACGGCTAGCCTCCTGCGGCGATGTCGGCACCACGTCGTGGCAGTGATCACGGGAGCCTCCTCGGGCATCGGGGAAGCGACCGCGAGAGAGCTCGCCCGGCTCGGCTGGCACTGCGTGCTGCTCGCGCGCCGCGCTGACCGGCTCGAGACGATCGCGAAGGAGATCGGCGCCGAATGGGAGACCTGCGATGTACGAGACCGAGCCGAGGTCGACGCGGTCGCCGAGCGCGTGCTCGCGCGGCACGCCGCGATCGCGCTGCTCGTCAACAATGCGGGCGTCCCGGGACGCGGAACGTTCGTCTCGACGTCGCCGGAGACGATCGAGCGGGTGCTCGAGACGAACTACCTCGGCGGCGTCTGGTGCGCGCGAGCGTTCTTGCCTGGTCTACGAAGCGCGGCGGCGGGCGGCGACGCCCACATCGTGAACGTCGTCTCCGTCGCGGGGACGATCGCGTTCGCGCCGGCCGGCCCGTACGCGGGCTCGAAGCACGCTCAGCTCGCGTTCTCCCGCTCGCTCGCCGCGACGCTGCATCCCGAGGGGATCCAGGTGCACACCCTCTTGCCGGGGTTCGTCGAGACGGAGGGCTTCACTCCACGCACGAACCTGCGAAGCGGTCTCATGCGCCGGTTCGTGCTCGACTCGGACGACGTCGCGCGGGCACTCGTGAAGGCGGTCGAGAAGGGACGCAAGGAGATGACTGTCCCCTGGTTCCCTTACCGCCCGGTCTCGATCTTCCAGGCGCTCTTCCCCGGCGTCCTCGCGCGGCTCGTCGGGAGCTACGGCTACCGCCCGGGCACGCAGGACTAGCTGTCCTGCATCCCCGGCTTGCGGGCGACGTACCAGCCGACCTCGATCTCATACGGAGCGGCGGGCGCGGGGCCGCGGATCCGCTGGCGCTCTTCCTCGTCGAACCCGCCGAGCTCGAGGCGTTCCTCGAGATCGACGCTCTCGCGAGTGACCTCGGAGGAGAGGAGGACGAGGTCGTTCGCGTCGAGGTAACCGCGGATGTCGCGCTTCGGGCAGGAGTCGCTGGTGCGTCGCGTCGCGGAGCCGCTCGAAGCGATCCATCTCGATGCTCAGGAGCGGATCGATCGAGCCGAGCTGATCAGCGATGAAGACCCTCCCGCCGGATCGCGCGACGCGGGCGAGCTCGGAGACGGCGAGCTCGGGGCGCCGCACGTGATGGAGAACACGATGACAGCAGACGAGATCGAACTCGGCGTAGCCGTAGGGGAGGCTCATCACGTCGGCCTCTTCGAAGCGGGCATTCTCGGGCGCGGCTGCGCGCGCGGCCTCGAGATACTCGACACGCGTGTCGACGCCGACGACCTCCGCCACCTCCGGAGCGAGAGCGAACGCCACGGAGCCGGTGCCGCATCCAGCGTCGAGGACCGCCTCGTTCCCCGTGAACGGCCCGAGGAGCCGGCGCAAGCGCTGCTCGAGGTCGGAGCTCCGCTGCTCCTGCAGGGCCAGGCGCAGCTCCACGCTCACGTTGCCGCCTCGGCGCTCGCGAGCGAGCGCGCGAGCTCGAGCGCTTCCTCGCGCGTCGAGATCGTCCCCGCTGCCCGTTCCTCGTCGATGAGGTCGAGGATACGTCCGATCGCGGGGCCGGGATCGAGACCGAGCTCGTCGCCGCGGACGAGCGGCGCCGACGGATCGGCGAGCCGCGCCGCCTCGACGACGCCCACCAGCTCCAGCGAGCCGACGTAGGCGAGCGCATCGAGCGCCCACGGCTCCGTGCTGCGCCGGAAACGGTGGATCGCGCGAGGCGACGGATCCTCCGGACGGCGCGCACGACGCAGAGCGGCTGCGTAGCGCTTCAGCTCGTTCGAGATCGGCAGGCGCGTCAGGTGTTCGCCGAAGACGACCACGAGCCGGAAGTCCGAGTCGTCGAGAGCGTCGAGCCGGTCGTCGAGCGCGCCTCCGAGCGGCTCGAGCAAGCCGACGTCGTGCAGCCGACGGAAGCCGTTCGCCGAGAGACGCTGGAGCTCCGCGAGAACGCGCTCGCCCGCGGGCTGCGTGACGAGCGCGGCAGAGGCGCGGAGGAGCGCCTCGGTGCGATCGTCAATCCGGAAGCCGAGCTCGTCCTCGAAGCGCACCGCACGCAGCAGTCGCAACGGATCGTCGAGGAAGACGCGCTCGGACACGACGCGGATCACGCCGGCGTGGAGATCGGCACGCCCGTCGTACGGGTCGTAGGGGTCGCCCGTCGAGACGTCCTCGGCGATGGCGTTGAACGTGAAGTCGCGCGACGCCAGGTCGGCGTCGATCCCGTCCGTGAGCGGCGTGAAGTCGACCGTCTCGTCAATGCCCTCGGCGACGACACGCCACGCGCCGTGCCGCTCGGAGAGAGGGAACGCCGCGCCTCCGAAGCGCCGCGCGAAGCGATGTGCCGCGTCGCGCGGATCCGCGCACGCGACGTCGATGTCGAGAACCGGCCGGAGGAGCAGCGCGTCACGCACCGCGCCGCCGACGATCCAGGCGTCCTCGCCGCTCAGGATCTCGCGGAGTCGCTCATCCATCGATCGCGACCCGTCGTGCACGCCCAGAGCCCGTGTTGAGACCCGTGGCGATCTCGTAGCCGATGGTGCCCGCAACTCGCGCATGCTCCTCGATCAGGATCCCGTCGCCGACCAGCGTCACCGGTGCTCCGATCGGCAGCTCGGCGTCGAGGGCGACGGCCAGCGCATCCATGGAGATCGTTCCCACGACGGGTCGACGCTCGCCGTCGACGAGGACCTCGGTACCGGTCATGTCGCGACGAAAGCCGTCGGCATATCCGACCGGCACGATCCCGATCCACGTCGGGCGATCGGCGACGAACCGCCGGCCGTAGCCCGTGCTCTCTCCCGGCTCGAGCTGCTTCACGAGCGCCAGGTACGACTCCCAGCGCAGCGCCGGCTCGAGACCGTCGGCGCCTGGGTCGGTGCCGAACGGCGAGATCCCGTAGATCGCGATCCCGCAGCGAACCGCATCGAAGCGGGCCTCCGCGTAGCGCAGGGTCGCGGCGCTGTTCGCAATGTGACGTGTGAGCGAGCCGAGCGGCGCCGTTGCCTCGCGGAACCGATCGATCTGGAGCGCCGTGAACGCCGGGTCGGACTCGGCGGACGCGAGATGGCTCATCACCCCGACGACGTCGCGCATCGGTGCCGGGAGTTCCATGAGTCCCCACCGGCCCATTCCCGTGTCCAGCTTGAGGTGGACACGCACGCCCTCCGGGATCCGGGCATCCGCGGCAACGAGCTCGAGACGCGCAACGCGCGCCTCCCCGATCTCGCTTTCGGAGACAGGCCCCATGACGAGGATGCGCGCGTTTCGCAGCGCCGCACGAAGGTGGAGAGCTTCTGGCAGCGTCGCGACGCAGAGCGCAGTCGCACCGCCCTCGAGCGCCGCTTTCGATACGTCAACCGCACCGTGCCCGTACCCCTCGGCCTTGACGACCGCCCACAGCTCGGCGCCTTCGGCCGCACGCAGGAGCGTCGCGGCGTTCCGCCGGATGGCCCCCAGGTCGAGGGTGAAGCACGACCGCTCCACGGGGTCATTGTCTACTGGATCTGGGTCTCGCAGTCGATCGCTGCGGGGAGCAGCTCGAGCAGATCGCCGGCGACGAGCCCCGTTGCATGCGGGGCGAGGCTCGCGGCGCGCCCGTGCGCCATCGCGGCCGCCGCCGCCGCAGTCGGCGCGTCGAGGCCCTTCGAGAGGAACGCGCCGACGACGCCCGTGAGCACGTCGCCCGTTCCCGCGGTGGCGAGCGACGGCGGCCCGGCGTCGCACACGACGACCGCTCCATCCGGCGAGGCGACGATCGTGTCGGCGCCCTTGAGGAGCACCGTCGCCCCGAAGCGCTTCGCCGCGGTCCGGGCCGCCTCGAGGCGGTGCTCGTCGACCCAGGAGGAGTCGGTGTCGAGCAGGCGCGCCAGCTCACCGGCGTGCGGAGTGAGAACCGTCGCGGCGTCGCGCTCGACCGGCTCGAGGCCGAAGAGCGCGTCGGCGTCGACGACGGCCGGGAGATCGACCCGCGTCAGCAGCTCGCGAACGAGGCCGCGTCGGGCATCCGAGCGCCCGAGGCCGGGCCCGATCGCGAGCGCCGACGCCCGCTTCGCGGCCTCCGTCAGCACGGCCACCGCATCGTCGTCCGACCACGGCAGCTTCACGGGCTCCAGAGCCAGGATCTCCGCAGCCGGAAGCGACTCCTCGGGTACGGCCAACGTGACGTAGCCGGCGTCGGCGCGGAGCGCGGCCAGCGCCGAGAGGCACGCCGCACCTGTCATTCCCGGTCGACCTCCGACGACGAGGACGGAGCCGGCTGAGTACTTCGTGCTGCGCGCCCCACGTCGTGGCACCGCATGGAGCAGCCCGGGAAGCGCTCGACGCATCGAAGTCTTCTCGCCGTCGAGGCCGATGTCCGCGACGACGACGCGGCCGACGTGGAACCGGCCGGGCGCGACGGCGAGGCCCACCTTCGCCGCATGGAACGTCACCGTGAGATCTGCATCGACGACCGCTCCTGCGACCTCGCCCGTGGAGGCATCGACTCCGGAGGGGAGGTCGACCGCCACGACTGACGCCCGAGCTGCGTTGATGCGCTCGATGACGGCGGCGGCCTCCGGCCGCGGCGCACCGCTGAACCCCGTTCCGAACAGCGCGTCGATCACGACGTCGTAGCCGTCGAGACCATCGTCGATCTCGTCCGCGACGTGGCCCGCCTCGCGAAGGACGCGAGCAGCGACGCGTCCGTCTCCGCCGTTCGATCCTCCTCCGCACACGCACGCGAAGCTGCGCGCGGCCGGATAGGCGAGCATCGCCTCGCGTGCGACGGCGGTCCCGGCTCGCTCCATGAGCTCCGGGATCGTGGACGGGTATCCCGGGTAGCGCTCCTCGGCCGCTCGCATCTCAGCGGCGCTGTAGAGCGACTCGTAGCTCTCAGCCACCGGAGCGCGGGCTCACGACAGCGATCGCGGCTGCGATCTCCCGCGAATGCGTCATCGACAGGTCGATCGCCCCCGCCTGCACTCGCTCCGCGAAGGCTGCCGTTCGCCCCGAAAGTCGAACGCCTGGCTTCGGCCGCCCGACGATCTCGATCTCCTTCCACGTGAATCGGACGCCGCAGCCGAGCGCCTTGCCGACCGCTTCCTTGCCGGCGAACCGACCCGCGTAGCTCTGCGCCGGGCGAGACCGCGAGTCGCAGTACTCGCGCTCGGCGTCCGTGAAGCAGCGCTCCCGGAAGCCGGGGCGCTCGAGCGCGCGCTCGATGCGCTCGATCTCGATGATGTCGACGCCGACCTTCACGGCTGCAAGCCGCCGGTGAGGTCCTCCTCGAGCAACGCGGGGAACTGCGCGAGGGACGAGACGACGATGTCCGGCGACGCCTCCGCTGCCTCCAGCGCCTCGGGCCGGAACTTTCCCGTCCGGACGAGGGCGGTCTTCATCCCGAAGAGGCGAGCTCCACGAACGTCGGCGTCGACGTCGTCCGTGACGAGCCACGTCAGCTCCGGCTCCGCGTCGAGAGCGTCGAGAGCGGCAGCGAAGTACGAGGGGCTGGGCTTGCCGAGGACGGTCGCGTCGACGCCCGTCGCGTATTCGAGCCCGGCGACGAACGCGCCCGAGTCGAGCATCGGCCCGCGACTCGTCTGCCACCACTTGTTCTTGTGCAGGCAGAAGAGCGATGCGCCCATCTGGATCTCGTCGAATGCGCGCGCGAGATTCATGTAGCTGAAGACCTGGTTGGGCTCGAGCGTCTCGTCGCAGCCACCGATGAGCACGGCCTCCGCGTGGTCGCCCACGAGCTCGAGCCCGTCGAGATCCGGCACGACGGCGGGCATGACGAGCGCGAGCACCCGCTTGCCGGAGAGCTCGCGCGCTGCTGCGCCTGGCGTCGTCTGCAGTTCGGCGTCCTCGAGGATGAACCCCATCTCGCGCAGCTCCTCCGCGAGCCGGGCCCGAGGGCGCGTCGAGTTGTTCGTGACGAAGCGGAGCGCATGACCTGCTCGGCGGAGCTCCGCGACCGCGTCCGCGGCGCCCTGGATCGGCTCACCGGAGACGTGCAGCACGCCGTCGATGTCGAGCAGAATGCACGCCATGGAGCGTGAGTCTATTCGGGTGACACGCTCCGTCCTGCTCCCAGTCTCGGAGATCACGCTGCGGGTCTCACGCTCGAGCGGCCCCGGCGGTCAGCACGCCCAGAAGTCGTCCACGAGGGTCGAGGCACTCCTCGAGGTCGAGGCGTCCACGGCGCTGACCGACACGCAGAAGCGGCGTGTCGTCGCGCGAGCCGGGCCGGTGCTGCGCGCCGTCGCGCAGGACGAGCGGAGCCAGTCTCGGAATCGCGAGCTCGCAGTCGAGCGGCTCGTCCAGAAGCTCCGCGAGGCGCTCGCCGTTCCGCGGCGCCGGGTTGCGACTCGCCCGGGCAAGGCAGCGAAGGAGCGTCGACGCGAGAGCAAGCAGCGCCGGGCGCGGACGAAGACGCTCCGGAAGCCGCCGACCGCCGAATAGACTCGTCGCGGTGGACGTGCTCCGGCTCCCATCGCTGCTTCCTGAGCTTCCACGCGAGAGAACCCACCTGCTCGACAACCTCGGACGCGTTCGCCGCGAAGTGGGACCGATCACGATGGAGCTGTCGGACGCGGTCGCCGACCACATGAACATCCGCCGCGGCGAGGTGCACGAGGTCGTCTCCTTCTACTCGTTCCTTCAGGTTCCGACGGACGCCGTTCGCGTCTGCACCGGACCCGTGTGCGACTGCTTCGGGGCTCGCGACCTGCTCGAGTCGACGCCAGGAGCGATCGAGGTCGCGTGCCTCGGGCACTGCGATCTCGCGCCTGCGATGACGCGCGGCGACGAGATCGTCCCGGCAGTGACGCATTCCACGAACGATGGGCCGGCCGTCGGGCTCGGGACACGCGACACCACGCTCGCGGACTACGAAGCGCGCGGGGGGCTTGCGCTTCTCCGCGACGTTCCGCCACTCGAGCGGATCGTGGAAGAGCTGAAGACGTCGGGGCTCACGGGGTACGGGGGCGCTGGGTTTCCAACCGGGATGAAATGGGAGGCGGTCTCGCGTGAAGCGGGCCCGCGCTACGTCGTCGTGAACGCAGACGAGGGCGAGCCGGGAACGATCAAGGACCGCTATGTGATGGAGCTCCGGCCACATCTCATGCTCGAGGCGACGGTGCTCGCAATGCGGTCGCTCGCTGCGACCGAAGGTCATATCTACCTCCGCGAGGAATACGCAAGATCGCGCGCGCGACTCCAACAGGCGCTCGACGAGTTTCGCGCCGCCGGACTGCTCGACGGGCTGTCGCTCGAGCTCGTGGTGGGCGCCGGCGCATACATCGCGGGCGAGGAGACCGCGATGCTCGAGTCCATGGAGGGCCGGCGAGCGATGCCGCGGCTCAAGCCTCCGTTCCCGAGCCAGGTCGGGTACCTCGGGCGACCGACACTGATCCAGAACGTCGAGACATTGGCGCACATCCCGGCCATCCTCCGGAACGGCGGCGAGTGGTGGGCCGCGCTCGGAACGCGCGAGGCGAAGGGAACGCGTCTCTGGTCGGTCACGGGCGCGGTCGAGAAGCCCGGCTGCTACGAGGCGCCGAACGGCGTGACGACGCGCGAACTCGTCGAGGAGCACGCGGGCGGATTCACGGACGAGGTCGGAGCAGTCGTTCCCGGCGGCGCCGCGAGCGGGATCCTTCCGCCAGCCGCGCTCGATGCGCCGCTCACGCGGGATGGCCTCCGCGAGTGGGGTGCTGGCCCGGGATCGGCCGCTGTCCAGGTCTTTCCCGAGTCGTACTCGCCGCTTCGCCTGCTCGCGGAGACGATGCGCTTCTTCGCCGAGGAGTCGTGCCAGAAGTGCACGCCGTGCCGGATCGGGAACCGTGCGCTCCACCACCTCGCCGAAGAGCTCCAGCACGACCGAGCGGCGATGACGCGCGAGAAGGTGGACGAGTGGCTGCTGGCGATGGAGAAGACCTCGATCTGCGGGCTCGGCCAAGCTTCGCCGTTCCCGGTCCGGAACGCGATGACGTACTGGCCGGAGCTGTTCGCAGCGCTCGGCACGTGAACGACGACCAGATCCCGGCCGAAAAGATGAAAGCCCGCATGCTGAGCGGGGAGCTCTACCGCCCGGTCGGCGAGGAGATCGCACGTGACCAGGCACGGGCCGAAGATCTCCTCGAGCGGTACAACGCCACCCGACACACGGAGCTGGAGCTGCGGTCCAGCCTGCTGCGCGAGCTGCTCGGAGACGTTGGAGACGACGTGATCGTCAGACCGCCGTTCTACTGCGACTACGGATCGCACATCACGATTGGCGGTGCGACGTTCGTCAACTTCGGCTGCGTCATGCTCGACGTCGCGCTGATCCGGATCGGCGCCAACTGCCAGATCGCGACGGGCGTCCACATCGTCACCGCAACGCATCCGGTCGATCCCGAGCCGCGACGACTCGGCTGGGAGTCGGCCGAGCCGATAACGATCGGCCACAACGTGTGGCTCGGCAGTGCTGTCGTCGTGTGCCCCGGAGTCACGATCGGAGACGACACCGTGGTCGGCGCCGGCGCAGTCGTCACGCACGACCTTCCCGCAGGTGTGGTCGCATTGGGCGTACCCGCCAGGGTCGTGCGCAAAATCGGCGACGCGGATCGGGTCGACTTCCCCGCCACGTAGTCACTGGAGCCGCGGGCCGTCGCTGTAGCATCGCCTCGTGGTCGAGTTCACCCTCGACGGGCGCACGGTGTCCGCCGGCGACGGCGAGCTGCTCGTCCACGCCGCCGCGCGGCACGGCACGTTCATCCCCACGCTCTGCCACGACTCCAAGCTCGACCCGTACGGCGGCTGCCGCATGTGCGTCGTGGATGTCGAGGGCGCGCCGCGGCCGATGCCTGCGTGTGCGACCCACGTCAGCGAAGGAATGGTCGTCTCGACGAACGGACCGATCACCGACTTCCAGCGGACGCTCACAGAGATGCTCCTCTCGGAGCACCTGAACGAATCACCCGGTGGCCGCCCGAACGAGCTCCTCGACCTCGCGAACGAGCTCGGCGCCGAAGCGCCCCTCGTGCTCCCCGACGCCGAGCGCGCCGAGTACGACGACCGCAACCGGCTCATGGGCTACGACCCCGACGCGTGCATCCTCTGCGCGCGCTGCGTCCGCTACACGCAGGAGGTCATGCAGTGCTCGGCCCTCTCGCTCGAAGGCCGCGGCGGACACGCTCGCATCGTTCCCACCTGGGAGCTGAGCTGGCTGGACACCGAGTGCGAGCTTTGCGGCGGCTGTCTCTCCGTCTGCCCGACAGGCGCGATCTACGAGAAGTTCGAGGAGGGCACGTCACGCCCCGAGACCACGCTCGAGCAGGTCCGAACGACCTGCACGTTCTGCGGCGTCGGCTGCCAGGTCGACCTCAACCTCGACCCGCAGACGAAGCACATCGTGAAGGTCACCTCGAAGGACGAGTACCTCCCGAACGAGGGCAACCTCTGCGTGAAGGGCCGCTTCGCCTTCAACTTCGTCCACCACCCGGACCGGCTCACGCAGCCTCTCGTCCGCGGCGACGACGGCGAGCTCCACCCGACGACGTGGGAACACGCGCTGGAGACAGCGGCGACCGGGCTGAAGAACGTGATCGCCGAGCACGGCCCGCAGGCGATCGGCTTCCTCTCGTCAGCCCGCCTGACGAACGAGGAGAACTACCTCATCCAGAAGCTCGCGCGCACGGGGGTCGGGACGAACTCGGTCCACTCGTGCGAGTCGACCTGACACGGTCCGACTCTTTACGGCCTGGTCAGGTCGTTGGGCAGAGGAGCAAGCACCAATTCGATCCCGGAGATCGAGAATGCGCGCTTCTTGTTCGTCATCGGGTCGAACACGACCGAGGCGCACCCGGTGCTCGCGCTTCGAATCAAGAAGGCCGTCCGCAAAGGCGCCACCCTCGTCGTCGCCGACCCGCGCAAGATCTGGCTGACGAAGATCGCCAAGCGCCACCTCCAGCTCCGCCCCGGCACTGACGTTTGGCTGCTGAACGCGATGATGCACACGATCCTCTCGGAGGGCCTTCAGGACGAGGAGTACATCCGCAAGTACACGGACGACTTCGACTCGGTGCGCGATGTCGTCATGCGGTACTCGCCGGAGGACGCGGCGAAGGTCACGGGCGTTCCGGCGGACGAGATCCGCGCCGCGGCGCGCGAGTACGCGACCGAACGACATGCGGCGGTCTTCTACACGCTCGGGATCACCGAACACGCCTGCGGCGTCGACAACATCTGGTCCCTCTCGAACCTCGTGCTCATGACCGGACACCTCGGCTACGAGTCGACCGGCCTCAACGCGCTCCGCGGTCAGAACAACGTCCAGGGGCTCAACGACTCGGGCGCGAACCCGATGTACCTCCCGGGCTACCAGTCGGTCGACGACCCGGAGATCCGGCGGAAGTTCTCCGAAGCGTGGGGCGCCGAGGTTCCCGAGACGCCCGGCTACCGACTCGACCAGATGATGAGCGGCCTCCACGACGGCCGCGTCCGAGCGCTCGTCCTCGTCGGCGAGAACCCGGCGCAGACCGAGCCGAATGCCCGCCACGTGGAGGAGGGACTCGGGAAGCTCGACTTCCTGATCTCGCAGGACATCTTCCTCCACGACATGACGGAGAAGTACGCGGATGTCGTCTTCCCCGCCTCGAGCTTCGCCGAGAAGGACGGCACGTTCACGAACACCGAGCGGCGCGTCAGCCGCGTGCGCCGTGCTGCACCGCTGCCCGGCGAGGCGAAGACCGACCTCGAGATCGTGCTCCTGCTGGCGAAGGCGCTCGGCGTCCACTGGCCCGAGTACGCGGACGCGGAATCGGTGTGGAACGAGCTCGCTGACCTCGCGCCCGCGTGGTACGGCGTCCGCTACGACCGCCTCGAGGAGAACGGCATGCAGTGGCCCGCCCCCGAGATCGGACATCCGGGAACGCAGGTCCTGCACGCGCCGGCGCCGGCACGCCCGCCAGGGCGCGGGAAGTTCTTCCCCGTCGAATACCAGCGGCCGATCGAAGAGCCGGATTCCGAGTACCCGCTCGTGCTCTCCACAGGGCGCACGCTCTATCACTACAACTCGGCGACGATGACGATGCGCGAGTCCGGCATCACGGACAAGCAGCAGGACCCGTTCTTCGAGATCTCGGCCGAGGACGCGTCGGCTCTCGGCCTGACAGAAGGCGATTGGGCGCGTCTCGTGTCGCGGCGGGGCGACCTCCAGGCGCGGACGCACCTCTCGGGGCGCGTCTACCCGGGCCTCGTCTGGATGGCGCTCCACTTCGCCGAGCAGAAGGTGAACTGGCTCACCCACGACGTCGGCGACCCGCTCATCGGGACGCCCGAGTTCAAGGTCTCGGCCGTGCGCGTCGAGCGGGTGTGAACAACTCGCTCGCCCCGGAAGCCGTCGCCGCGCATGTCCGCGGGCGCTTCGGCAAGCCGTATCGCTTCGAGCCCGACTGCGAGTCGACGCAGCTCCTGCTCATCGGTTCGGGACTGGGCGAGGGAGCCGTGGTTGCGACCGATCACCAGACGAATGGAAAGGGCCGTCACGGCCGGCAGTGGATCGCACCGCCGGACAGCTCTCTCCTCTTCTCCGTGATGCTGCACCCGCCCGCGGAGCGCCATCTCCCCGAGCTCTCTCTCGTCGCCGCTCTCGCCGTCGCCGAGGCAGTCGAGGGAGCGACCGGCCTCACCGCGCAGATCAAGTGGCCGAACGACGTGATGCTCAACCGCCGCAAGATCGCGGGCATCCTGTGCGAGCTCTCCGCCGGTGCCGTCGTCGCGGGAATCGGCCTGAACGTGAACCAGACGCGTGACGAGCTTCCGCTCGATGCGCCGACCGAGCCCGGCTCGCTCCACACGCTCACCGGGCAGACGTACGATCGCGCACCGCTCCTCGGCTCGCTCCTCTTCCGACTCGAGCGCATCTACGACGGCTGGCGCCACGGCGGGCTGACCGACCTGTACGGCGAGATCGGCGCCAGAGACTTCCTTCGCGGCCGACGGATCACGGTCGACGGCGAGGCGGCAACGGCGCTCCAGATCCTCCGCGACGGTCGGCTAGAGGTCGCAACCGGGAACGGACACGGGCCGACGCGAGCGATCGAGTCGGGCGAGGTGCTGTTCGAGCGCTAGTTGCCGCCGACCGCGGACCTGACGAGAAGATAGATCACGAACGCGATCGGGATGATGACGCGCCCGAGCCGCCGCCAGAGCGGCTTCGGTGCCACGTACTCCTCCGGCTTCTCATCGAACTCCGGCGGCATGTCGACCTCGTCGGACGGGGCCGCCTCGTTGACGTCGTAGGCCTCCGGCTCCATCTCCTCCACGTCGACCGACTGCGCGGCGTAGGGATCGTCGTCGACCGAAGCCGGCATGTCTGCTTCGATCGTGCTCTGCTCGAGGTCGAACAGACTCGGCCAGCGCCCGCACGTCCGGCATGCGTTCGCGACCGGCTCGTTGACCGTGCCGCATTGCGAGCAACGCCAGGGAGCATCGGCCACGGCGAGAGAGTACGCCGGTCCGGCCTACGAGGCGACGGTCAGCGGAATCTCGACCTCGTGGATCCGCGACCCGTCCTCGGCGGAGTTCTCGTAGACGACGAGCTTCGCTGCATCGGAGAAGTCGCCCGTCGTGAAGTCGAACGTCCCGCGCGTCCCGGTCCCGGACGTCGCCGTGACGAAGTTCTTGTCCACGACATTCCCCTCGCTGTCGACGAGCTCGTACTGAAAGGTCGCCTCGAACGTGTTCGCCGTGCCCGTGACCCGGAGCGGGCTCGAGACCTGCTGGAACGGCAGCGGAGACTCGACGAGGATGATCGGCGTCTGGTCCTCGAAGTCGGCTCGCGTGTACGTCTTTCCGTTGACCTCGAAGGACCCCGTCGGATCGGATTGCGTGAACGTGTAGACCATCTGTGCGAGGGCAGCACGAGACGGGTTCGCATCGTCCCCCGCGACCTCGCTTGTGAACCCCAGCTCCCTCTCCTCCTCGGTCGGACCGCGCCCCAGCTCGTCGTCGAGCTGGAAAACGCCTGTCTTCGCGATCTCGCGACTGACCGGCCACACCTTCCCGTCGCGGAGGAGGTAGACGCGCACAGAGTCCGTCTCGGCCGCGGTCGTGGTCGTCTCGCTCGACGAGTTGCCGCCGCACCCGGCCAAGAGGAGGCTCGCCGCGACGAGCAACATTGGGAGGAGTCGCCTCACGGCAAAAGGGTAGCCCCGGGGCGGGGATCGCGAACGACAGCCTGAATCTGGCGCCGCAGCTCTGCAGCGTCGAGCTTGACCTCGAGCCCGAGCCTGCGTGCCGTCTCCTCCTCGGCGCCCTGGAAGAGGTCGACCGTCTCCCACAGGGCACGCGCCGCGTCGCGGATGTCGTAGTGCGCGTACGCGAGCTCGAGCGAGGACAGTGCGCCAGGGTCCGCCCACCGCTCGAGACCGCGGCCGGCCTCGAGCACGGGCGCAGTGGGATCGACGGAGAGCGCATGCCAGCCGAGGAGCGTGACCACGGATCGCTTCAGAGCCCCGTTCACGGCGTCGACCGAGCGGAAAACGTCGCCCTTGCGAAGCCGC
The DNA here is from genome assembly GCA_963776565.1 of uncultured Gaiellaceae bacterium. Lineage (GTDB taxonomy): Bacteria > Actinomycetota > Thermoleophilia > Gaiellales > Gaiellaceae > GMQP-bins7. The sequence continues at coordinate 174,857 of CAVZNF010000003.1, read as the reverse complement.
CGCGCCGCCCACAGCGCCGTCGCCCAGAAGTCGGTCGCGAGATCGAGCAGGGCGTCCTCGTCCGGCGCGCTGACCGGGCGATCGGCGAGTTCCTCGTCGAGCCCGAGGCTCGTCGCGACGACGAGGTCTGTCCGCGTGTTCACGTTCGTGAGGAGGGACTCGTCGACCTCAAGGACGTTGGTATTGACTCCACGCAGCGTGAGCTCGCCGCGCATGATGCGCTCCTCGAGCAGCGCGACCATCGACTGCGTGTAGACGCCCGGTAGAGGGCCGGTCTGAGTAACCGCGCGCGCGTCGAGGAGATCGCGCAGGAGTGCGGGCGTCACCAGTGGACAGTCGACGGGCAGGACGACGCACGTCTCGTAGGCCGACGCGTGCAGTCCTGCGACGACGCCGAACACCGCTGCGCGCTCGTCCGTGCCGTCGTCGACGACCTCGAACGGAAACGCGCTCTCGTCATTCGCCTTCCCGACGGCGAGAACCTCCGCGCAGACGTCACGCAGCGTCCGCCATCCCCGCTCGGCCAGCGATTCGCCGTGAAACCGCGCGAGCGCCTTCGGCGAGCCGAACCGCTCGGAAGCACCGCCGACGAGCAGCACGCCCGTCGCGGCTAGACGATCCGCCACGGCTCGGTGTAGACGGTGGCACGGCCATCGCGCACCCACCCGCACAGACGTCAGGCCGCGATCCGTCGCGAGCTCGACCGCGAGCGACGACGGCGCGCCGACTGCGACCAGGATCGGGCAGCCGGCCACGACCGCCTTTTGCACGAGCTCGAACGAGAGACGTCCGCTGACGCACAGCACGCGTGACGCGAGCGGCAGTTCGCCCTCCAGGAAGGCCCAGCCGACGACCTTGTCCATGGCGTTGTGGCGGCCGACGTCCTCGCGCACGCACGCAAGCTCACCGTCGGCGTCGAACAGCCCCGTCGCATGCAGCCCGCCGGTCACTGCGAACGCCCGCTGCGCCTCGCGCAGTCGCGTCGGCAGCGACGCAATCACGTCGAAGCGAACCTCGAGCGTGCTCTCGATACGCGGGGCGCTGACCTCGATCGCCTCGATCGCTCCTTTTCCGCAGACACCGCACGACGACGACGTGTAGAAGTGCCGACGGAGCCGATCCGGATCGAAGCCACGCGCCTCGACCTCCACCGTGTTCGCCGCCAGATCGTCCGGAGCGCGCGCGGAGATCGGCTCGAGCCCTTCCGTCACGCAGAACCCGAGCGCCAGCTCCTCATCGTGCCCCGGCGTCCTCATCGTGACAGCGACCGGCACACCGCCGATCCGGATCTCGAGCGGCTCCTCGACGGCCACGAGGTCGGGCTCGCGCTCGCCGCCCGGAAGCCTCAGCGCCTCCACCGAGGTCGTGCTGTAGGGAGGCGCCTGCGTGTCCCGCTCCACGCGGCGCAGCGTAGACGTAGGGGCGAGACGGATCTCGCCCCTACGCGCGCTGACTTCAGCTTGTGGTGGCGCAGACGGCGAACACGGTGAGCGACCAGGTGCCCGCGGTCGCGACCGCTTCGCGCCCGATCGCCCGGTAGATGTTGTCGTTGTCGGGGAACGACTGCCTGGATCGCGACGCTCGCCGGTGGCGAAACCGGGCCGTTGAGTCTCGCGCCCCCTCCGAGGAGCCGTTTTCCGGCCGGGCACGCCATCTGCGCCGTCTTCGGGCTCGCCGAGTTGATCACAGTCGTAGTCTCGACGCGCTCGACCGCGCTCACTCCCGCCGGGCCGGCTGGCCCTGCAGGCCCGGTCGGTCCTGCGGGGCCTGCGGGCCCTGCAGGCAGCTGGCCGGGTGCGAAGTCGGCTCGCAGCAACGAGCGGTTCATGACTTTCGCGGACGTGACCGCCGAGGCCTTCAGCTGAGGAGTGCCGACGCTGTTCTTCGGCAAGGCCGAGACGGCCGCGAAGCTCGTGCCGCCGAGTGCGAGAGCGAGGGCGACACACGAGATCACGAGCGCCGGCGAAGGACGCCGTATGGAGATCATTGGATACCTCCCGTTGGTCGTCGTGCGTGAAGGCGACGACCGTACAGACGGGGTATGACGACTCTGTTAGGCGCTACGAGGGAACGGCCGCGCGGTCGAGCACGTCGAGAAATGCGCGCGACCACTCGGCGAGATCGCCCCAGCCGCGGCACGAGACCATGTTCCCGTCGACGACGGCTGAGCCGTCCACGTATTCCCCGCCCGCGAGCTCGATGTCGGGCGCGAGCGGCCCGAATCCCGACGAGCGCCGCCCGCGCAGGAGCCCGAGCGCGGCGGGAACCTGCGGTCCGTGGCAGAGCGTGCCTACGGGCTTGTCCTCCGCGAAGAAGTGCTCGACGATGCGCGGGACATCCGGGTCGACGCGGATGAACTCGGGCGCGCGACCCCCGGGGATCACGACCGCGGCGAAGTTCGCCGGATCGACCTCCGAGAACGCGATGTCGACGGGGCATGTGCGGCCAGGCTTCTCCACGTACGTGTCCCACTCCGGCTCGAAGTCGTGGACGACGAGCTTGATCGGGCGTGTCGTCGGCGCTGCGACGTACGGCTCGTGGCCGGCCTCGATGAGCCGATACTTCACGAACATCGTCTCCAGGTCTTCGGCCGCGTCGCCGGCCAAGATCAGCACCTTCGCCATCGCGGCGAGGCTACTCGACCGTGACGGTCTTGGCCAAGTTCCGCGGCTGATCGACGTTCAAGCCGCGGAGCCGCGCGATCTTGTAGGCGAGGAGCTGCAGGGGAATGATCGCGAGCACGACCTGGAGAAACGCCGGCGTCTTCGGTACGTAGATCACGTCGTCGGCGTGGTGCTGGATGTCCTCGTTGCCGTCGGTCGCGATCGCGATCACGTGCGCGCCTCGGGCGCGGACCTCCTGGATGTTCGAGACGATCTTGTCGTAGACGTGGATGTTCGTCGCGACGACGACGACCGGCGTCTGGTCGTCGAGGAGGGCGATCGGCCCATGCTTCATCTCGCCTGCCGAGTACGCCTCCGTCGGGATGTATGAGATCTCCTTCAGCTTGAGCGCGCCCTCGAGCGCAACGGGCAGCCCGATGTGGCGCCCGAGATAGAGGAAGAAGTGCGCGTCGTGGTAGCGCTGGGCGATCTCGTCGATCGGGTGGTCGCCGTCGAGGAACTGTTGAATCTTGCTCGGGAGCTTGTAGACGAAGTCGAGGATGAACTCGATCTCGCCGGGCGGCAGCGTCTCGCGTATCTGCGCCAGCTTGAGTGCGACGAGATACAGCAGCGCCACTTGCGCGGTGAAGGTCTTGGACGCGGCGACACCCATCTCGATGCCGGCGCGCGTGTAAAGCACGGAGTCGACCTCGCGTGTCACCTGCGAGCCCATCATGTTGGTGATCGCCACCGTGCGCGCGCCACGCTCCCGCGCGAGCTTGAGTGCCTCGATCGTGTCGCGCGTCTCGCCGGACTGCGTGATCCCGATCACGAGGTCGTGCTCGTTGATCACGGGGTTGCGGTAGATCCACTCGCTCGCGATGTCGAACTCGACCGGAACCCGCGCCCACTCCTCGATCACGTACCGGCCGACGACGCACGCGTGGTACGCGGTCCCGGCGGCCAGAAGGACGATCCGCCGTAGCTCCTTGACGTCCTGACCCGACATGTTGAGCCCCTCGAGGACGAGGGTTCCATGTCGAACGCGGTCGCCGATCGTCTCGGCGACGGCCTCGGGCTGCTCGTAGATCTCCTTGAGCATGAAGGTCTCGAAGCCGGCCTTCTCCGCGCCCTCGTCGTCCCAGTCGAGCTCGGATACTTCGTGCTCGACAGCGCTCCCGTCCGCGCGCTGGAACGTCGCGCCCTCGGGCCGCAGCGTGACGATCTCGCCGTCGCTCGGGAACTGCACGCTACGCGTCTCGCGGAGAAACGCAGCCGCGTTCGAGGCGAGGAACATCTCGTCGCTTCCGACCCCGACCACGAGCGGCACCTGGTGGCGTGCGCCGACGAGGAGACCTGGATGGTCGTGATGGATCACGACGAACGCGAAGTGGCCCTCGAGCTCGTTGAACGCGAGACGCACTGCCTCGACGAGGTCGCCCTCGTAGTGGCGCTCGATGAGATGCGTGACCGTCTCCGCGTCCGTCTCGGACGTGAACGTGTGGCCGTCGGCCGTGAGGCTCGCCGTCAGCTCGCGGTAGTTCTCGACGATGCCGTTCAGGACGATCGAGAGCTTCGATGCAGCGCAGCCGACGAGGGGGTGCGCGTTGAGCTCGGTGACCGCGCCGTGCGTCGCCCAGCGCGTGTGGCCGAGGCCGGTCGTCGCGGAGGAGCTGTTCGTCCCGGCGCGAGCCTTCAGGTTCCCGAGCGGGCCGACCGCGCGCACGTAGTCGAGACCGTCAGCCTCGAGCAGCGCGATGCCGGCGGAGTCGTAGCCGCGGTACTCCAGGCGCTCGAGGCCCTGGAGGAGCAGCGGCTTGCACTCACGCGGCCCGACGTATCCGATAATTCCGCACATGAGGTCGTCTCAGTAAACGCGAAAGAGCCCGGCAGCGCCCTCCGTCGGGCTTAGCCGAGCTCTCTTTCCACGAGCGCGGCGATGCTAGCACAGAGGTTTTCCGCATCGTCCGCATTTTCGGCTTCTGCCAGGACACGCACGACAGGCTCCGTGCCCGACGGCCGCACGAGTACCCGGCCCCGCTCCCCGAGAGACTCGTTGAGACGATCGACCTCGGCCAGCACGCCAGTCGAGATGTTCGGATGAGCCATGCGGATGTTTCGCGTGACCTGCGGGTAACGCGGCATGACGGCGACTGCATCGCTCACCGCGCGGCCACGCACGGCACTGCACAGGAGCAGCGCGGCCGCAAGGCCGTCGCCGGTGACGTGGTTCCCCAGCCAGATCAGGTGACCCGACTGTTCGCCGCCCAGCACACCCCCCTCCCGATGGAGCGCCTCGAGCACGTAGCGATCGCCGACGGGCGTCGTCACGACCTTGATGCGGCGCTCGGCCATCAGCCGATGGAAGCCGAGGTTCGTCATCACGGTGACCGCGACGAGGTCGACGCCCAGGTGGAGGGCGAGCACGGCGATGATCTGGTCGCCGTCGACCGGCTCGCCGCGCTCGTCGACGGCAAGCATGCGGTCGCCGTCGCCGTCGAACGCGACCCCGAGGTCGAGAGCCTCCGCGATCACGAGCCGTTGCAGCGCTCCGAGGTCGGTCGCGCCGCAACCGACGTTGATGTTCGAGCCGTCGGGCTGCGCTCCGATCGTGTGCACCTCCGCGCCGAGGTGCGTGAAGGCATGCGGCGCGATGCTGGAGAACGCACCGTTCGCGCAGTCGACGCCGATCCGAAGGCCCGTGAGATCCGAGCCGAAGTGCGCGACGACATGGTCGAGATAGGCATCCGTGGCGTCGTCCAGAGACTCGATCGCTCCGCCCCCTGACGCAGGCGCGTCGAAGAGCGCCTCGATCTCCTCCTCTTGCCCGTCGACGAGCTTCCCTCCGCCCCGGAAGAGCTTGACGCCGTTGTACTCCGGCGGGTTGTGCGACGCCGATACGACGACTCCGAGGTCGTCCGCAAGCAGGGCGACTGCAGGCGTCGGGAGGACGCCGCCGAGGACGGCAGTCCCGCCCGCTGAGGCGATGCCGCGTGCCACGGCCTGCTCGAGCTCCGGCCCGGAGCTGCGCGTGTCCCGTCCGACGAGCACCCGCCCGGCACGCGCCCACAGCGTGGCCGCTTTCCCGATCTGCTCGACGAGATCCGGGGTCAGCTCCTCGCCGACGATCCCGCGGACTCCGTCCGTGCCGAAGTGTCGCCGCGCCACGGCGGCCGAGGCTAGCGCTTGGAGAACTGCGGCGCCTTGCGCGCCTTGTGCAGGCCGGCCTTCTTGCGCTCGACGATGCGAGCGTCACGCGTGAGGAAGCCCTGGCGCTTGAGCGGGATGCGCATCTCCGGATCCGCCTCGACGAGCGCGCGCGCGATGCCGTGCCTGATGGCGCCTGCCTGACCCGAGGGACCACCGCCCGCGACGCGAACGCGCAGGTCGTACGTCGACGCCGCCTCGGCAACCTCGAGCGGAGCGAGAACCATCTTGCGATGGAGGGGGCGCGGGAAGTACTCGTCGAGCGTGCGGCCGTTGATCCACGTCTGGCCGTCCCCCGGTCGCAGGATCACGCGAGCGACCGACGTCTTCCGCTTGCCGGTGCCGAGGTACTGAGCGATCTCGGTCACGCGAGCTCCATGGTCTTCGGCGCCTGCGCGGCATGCGGATGGTCGGGACCGGCGTAGATCTTCAGCTTCGTGATCTGCGCCGATGCGAGCTTGTTCTTCGGGAGCATCCCCTTGACCGCTTTGCGGATGACCTCGGTCGGACGCCGGTCGAGCTGCTCGCGCAGCGTGCGCTGCTTGATCCCGCCCGGGTATCCCGTGTGGCGGTAGTAGATCTTCGTATCGAGCTTCGAGCCCGTCACCGCGATCTTCTCCGCGTTGACGACGACCACGAAGTCACCCGTGTCGACATGCGGTGTGTAGACGGGCTTGCCCTTGCCGCGCAGCGTGTCCGCGATACGGGTCGCCAAGCGGCCGAGGGTCTGCCCCTCGGCATCGACGAGGAACCACTCGCGCTGGATCTCTCCGGGCTTGGCCGTGTACGTCTTCATCACAGAAAGAGGGCGAACTCGTCGTTCGCCGGCGGCGGATTGTAGCACCTGCTGCCTAGCCCTTCGGGTGGGTAAGACGCGACCTCACAGCGTTGACGTCGTGACGAAAGCGGCTTACAGAGTGACAGCGGCATGGGGATGCCGCCTGCGGCAATCGACAGGGGGTATGGGGATGGGTTCTGGCCCGACAGCACGACGTCGGCCTACGCGGCGACTACTGAAGCTGTGCTTCGTCATGCTTTCGTTCGCGGCAGTAGGGCTCATTACCACCGGCTCCGTGCTTGGCGAGGGGCAACCTTCCATTGCGAGCGATCAGTCGGATTACGCGCCGAGCGCGTCGGTCTCGCTCATCGGGTCGGGCTGGCTGGACGGCGAAACGGTCCACGTCACGGTCGACGACGACCAGAACGATCCGTGGTCGCACGACGTTGACTTGACCGCTGGTGACGATGGCACGGTCGCAGACTCCTTCGATCTGCCGAATCTCGCCGGGACATACAGCGTCTCAGCCACTGCACCCTCCGGTAGCGCGTCCGCGACATTCACGGCGACCGCTCCCGCACCGCCGCCTCCCCCACCGGCGGCGAGTCCGACGCTCTCGAGTGGCGAGAGCACTTACGCCCCCGGCAGCGCCGTCACGCTGAGCGGCACCAACTGGACACCCGGCTCGACTGTGCACATCGTCGTCGACGACGACAAGAGCGATGCCTGGGACCACATCGCCGACGTCACTGCTGGCGCTAACGGCTCACTTAGTGACACGTTCGAACTTCCCACCGGCCTGGCGGCGACGTTCACTGCGTCGGCGACCAATTCCTCAGACAAGAACGCCACCGCGACGTTCACGAGCGTCTCGGCACCCCCGGGATCGCCGACACTCGACAGCGACAAGGAGACATACGCTCCAGGCGCCCAGGTCACCCTGAGTGGAACGAACTGGACGCCCGGCTCGGCCGTACACATCGTCATCGACGACGACAAGAGTGACTCGTGGAGCCATGCGGCCGACGTCGCCGCGGGTGTCGACGGGAAGATCAGCGATTCCTTCTCGCTGCCGTCACTCAGCGCGACGTTCACCGCCACCGCTACGGGAACGCCCGGCCAAAGCGCGACCACAACGTTCAGCGCCGGCTTCGGATCAGCGACAGAGCCCTATCTCGTCCGCTTCGCGTCGGGAACGTCGACCGCGACTCAGGCTCAGATCCTCGCGTCGGCCGGCGCAGAGGACAACAACTACATCGTCCCGCTCCGCATCCACGGCGTCCTCCTTCCCGGCGGCGCCGGTCTCCAGTCCTCCATCAACAAGCTGCGCTCGTACCAGAGCGTCACCCGCGTCGAGCCCGACCGCGAGCGCGAGGCAGGCGCAGCACCCAACGACCCGGACTACGGCAACCAGTGGTCGCTGCCCAAGATCGGCTGGGACAACGTCTTCGGCGAGTCAAGTCCGGCGGTTCGGCGATCGTCGCCGTGCTCGACACCGGCGTCGACGGTTCGCATCCCGACCTCGACGGCAACCTCGTCTCCGGCACGTCGATCCTCGACGGCTCCGAACGGCCTGACCGATCCGAACGGCCACGGCACTGCCATGGCCGGGATCGTCGCGGCCGAGACCAACAATGGCGCGGGTGTCGCCGGCATCGGTTTCGCCGGAGTGCGCGTCATGCCGGTCACCGTGCTCGGAGCCGACGGCACCGGCCAGGACTCGGACATCATCGAGGGCGTCGTCTACGCGGCCGATCACGACGCGGACGTCATCCTCATGGCCTTCTCGAACCCCGGCTACTCGGAGCGCTCCAGGCTGCGATCGACTACGCCTGGGAGCACGGCGCCGTGCTCGTCGCGGCGACCGGCAACGACGGCTCGTCGACGCCGCACTTCCCGGCGGGCGATCGCGGCGTGATCGGCGTCTCGAACACCGACCAGTCGACGACGCTTTGAACGGCTCGAGCAACTACGGCCAGGACGTCTTCCTCGGCGCGCCGGGCACGGGCATCGCGACGACGTCGGCAGGCGGCGGCTACACGTCGATCACCGGGACATCGGCCTCGGCCGCCGAGGTCGCCGGCGCAGCCGCTCTCCTCAAGGCGAGACTCGGGCGCCGCGAACGGCGTCATCGTCTCGCGGCTCGCGCGGAACGCCGAAGCCGTCGGCACGCGTCGATCAGACCGGTAACGGCCGCCTCAACCTCGACCGCGCGGTCGCCGACACGTCGACCGACTCGATCCAGCCAGCGGGCGCGGATCCGGTCGGCTCCGGCGGCCCCTTCGTCGGGCCGTACGTGGCGGCTGCGAACAACTTCAACGTAGCGGTAAGTCCATCGAGCGTTTCGCGGGCAGTACCGAACGACTTCGCGTTCACCTTCACTGCGACGAACGCCAGCGGGGGAGCCAGGTTCTCGGAACCTTACGCGTCGTTCCTGCAGGCTTGACCACGCCGCAAAGCGGGCTGGGAGCAGGCCAGGTGACCGTCGTGACGGGAACATGTGATTCAGCGTCGCTTGGCACGATTGTCGGAAACACGATCAACTTCAACCACAACTGCGACAACACCGAAACCCTCACTGTCAACTACAAGCAGGCTAAGGCGCCAACGCCAGCCTCCCCAGCCCCAGACCTACACGTTCAACGCAACGCCCGTAGATAATACCGCCGACCGTGACGTCGTCACCGGGCGACGGCCGACGACGACCGGGGTCACCTGCGTCCCCGGCAGCGTCGCCGTCGGTGAGGGCAGCGCGTGTACGGCGACGGTCACCGACAACGGTTCCGGGACGAAGTCCGATCCTTCCGCACGGTCACCTCTCGAGCTCGGCTCGGCGCGTTCACGCTCCCGGCGCGACCCCTGTACGCTCGTCTCCGACGGCGCGGCCACGTTCACGAGCTCCTGCTCGGCGACGTACACGCCCTGGCCATCGGCACCGGCGCGCACCCGATCACCGGCACCTACGACGAGGCCTCGAGCGCAACCCATGCCTCGAGCAGCACTCGCGCTCCTATCAACGCCCGACCACGACCGGGGTCACCTGCGTCCCCGGCAGCATAGCCGTCGGTCAGGGCAGCGCGTGTACGGCGACGGTCACCGACAACGGTTCCGGGACGAAGTACGATCCTTCCGGCACGGTCACCTTCTCGAGCTCGGGCACGGGCGCGTTCACGCTCCCGGGCGCGACCTGCACGCTCGTCTCCGACGGCACGCGCTCACCTTCACGAGCTCCTGCTCGGCGACGTACACGCCCACGGCCATCGGCACCGGCACGCACACGATCACCGGCACCTACGACGAGGCCTCGAGCGCAACCCATGCCTCGAGCAGTGGCACCTTCGCGCTCACGGTGACTCAACGCCCGACCACGACCGGGGTCACCTGTATCCCCGGCAGCGTCGCCATCGTCAGGAGGGCAGCGCGTGTACGGCGACGGTCACCGACAACGGTTCCGGGACGAAGTCCGATCCTTCCGGCACGGTCACCTTCTTCGAGCTCGGGCACGGGCGCGTTCACGCTCCCGGGCGCGACCTGCACGCTCGTCTCCGACGGCACGCGCTCACCTTCACGAGCTCCTGCTCGGCGACGTACACGCCCACGGCCATCGGCACCGGCACGCACACGATCACCGGCACCTACGACGAGGCCTCGAGCGCAACCCATGCCTCGAGCAGTGGCACCTTCGCGCTCACGGTGACTCAACGCCCACCACGACAGGGGTCACCTGCGTGCCCGGCAGCGTCGCCGTCGGTCAGGGCAGGCGTCTACGGCGACGGTCACCGACAACGGTTCCGGGACGAAGTCCGATCCTTCCGGCACAGTCACCTTCTCGAGCTCGGGCTCGGCAGGCGTTCACTACTCCCGGGCGCGACCTGCACGCTCGTCTCCGACGGCACGCGCTCACCTTCACGAGCTCCTGCTCGGCGACGTACACGCCCACGGCCATCGGCACCGGCACGCACACGATCACCGGCACCTACGACGAGGCCTCGAGCGCAACCCATTCCTCGAGCAGTGGCACCTTCGCGCTCACCGTCACTCAACCGCACGACCACGACAGCAGTCGACCTGCCCACCTCGCGTCGCCATCATCGAGAGCAGCGCTGCACGGCGACCGTCACCGACAACGACTCCGGCGACAAGTCCGATCCTGACCGGCACGGTCAACTTCACCAGCTCGGGCGCCGGGCACCGTTCACCTCCACGGCGCGCGCCTGCACGCTCGTCTCCGACGGCAAGCGCTCACCTTCACGAGCTCCTGCTCGCTCACCTACACGCCCACCTCGGGCGCCAGCACACCGTCCGCGCCGACTACAACGAGGCCTCGAGCGCGCTGCACAACGAGCTCGGCAGCGACGACATCACCGTCACCGAGCGCACGACCTCGACCGCAGTCGACTGCCCAACCTCGCGCGCGATCAACGAGAGCGGCAGGTCACCGCGACCGTCACCACACCGACGGCGGCGACAAGTCCGACCCCGACCGGCTCGGTCAACTTCAGCCGCACAGGCGCCGGCACCGGCATCTTCTAGGGCGGCGGCTCCTGCACACTCGTCTCCGACGGCAAGCGTCCACCTTCACGAGCTCCTGCTCGCTCACCTACACGCCCACCTCGGGTGCGGGCACACACACCGTCCGCGCCGACTACAACGAGGCCACGAGCGCGCTGCACAAACAAGCTTCGGCAGCGACGACATCACCGTCACCGAGCGCACGACCTCGACCGCAGTCGACTGCCCAACCTCGCGCGCATCAACGAGAGCGGCAGCTCCACGCGACCGTCACCGACACCGACGGCGGCGACAAGACCGACCCGACCGGCTCGGTCGACTTCAGCCGCACAGGCGCCAGGCACCGGCATCTTCTAGCGGCGGCGGCTCCTGCACACTCGTCTCCGACGGCAAGCGCTCACCTTCACGAGCTCCTGCTCACTCACCTACACGCCCACCTCGGGTGCGGGCACACACACGTCCGCGCCGACTACAACGAGGCCTCGAGCGCGCTGCACAAGACAAGCTTCGGCACCGACGACATCACCGTCACCGAGCGCACGACCTCGACCGCAGTCGACTGCCCAACCTCGCGCGCGATCAACGAAGCGGCGCTGCACCGCGACCGTCACCGACACCGACGGCGGCGACAAGTCCGACCCGACCGGCTCGGTCGACTTCAGCCGCACGAGCACGGCACCGGCATCTTCTAGCGGCGGCGGCTCCTGCACACTCATCTCCGACGGCAAGCGCTCACCTTCACGAGCTCCTGCTCGCTCACCTACACGCCCACCTCGGGTGCGGGCACACACACCGTCCGCGCCGACTACAACGAGGCCTCGAGCGCGCTGCACAAGACGAGCTTCGGCAGCGACGACATCACCGTCACCGAGCACACTGACCTCGACCGCAGTCGACTGCCCAGACCTCGCGCGCGATCAACGAGAGCGGCAGCTGCACCGCGACCGTCACCGACACCGACGGCGGCGACAAGTCCGACCCGACCGGCTCGGTCGACTTCAGCCGCTCGGGCGCCAGGCACCGGCACCTTCTAGGGCGGCGGCTCCTGCACACTCGTCTCCGACGGCGCGCTCACCTTCACGAGCTCCTGCTCGCTCACCTACACGCCCACCTCGGGTGCGGGCACACACACCGTCCGCGCCGACTACAACGACCTCGGCGCGCTGCACAAGACAAGCTCGGCAGCAGCATCACCGTCACCGAGCGCTCGACCTCGACCGCGGTCGACTGCCCGACCTCGCGCGCGCTCAACGAGGGCGGCAGCTGCACCGCGACCGTCACCGACACCGACGGCGGCGACAAGTCCGACCCGACCGCTCGAGTAGACTTCAGCCGCACGGCGCGGCACCGGCATCTTCTCGGCGGCGGCCTGCACGCTCGTCTCCGACGGCGCGGCCGCGTTCACGAGCTCCTGCTCGCTCACCCTACACGCCCACCTCGCGCGGCACACGCGCCGTTGCCGCGCCGACTACAACGAGGCCTCGAGCGCGCTGCACAAGACAATCGACGACATCACCGTCACCGAGCGCACGACCTCGACCGCAGTCGAGCTGCCCACCTCGCGCGCGATCAACGAGAGCGGCAGCTGCACCGCGACCGTCACCGACACCGACGGCGGCGACAAGTCCGACCCGACCGGCTCGGTCAACTTCAGCCGCACGGGCGCCGGCACCGGCGCTTTCTAGCGGCGGCGGCTCCTGCACACTCGTCTCCGACGGCAACGCGCTCACGCTACACGAGCTCCTGCTCGCTCACCTACACGCCCGACCTCGGTGCGGGCACACACACCGTCCGCGCCGACTACAACGAGGCCTCGAGCGCTCACAAGACGAGCTTCGGCAGCGACGACATCACCGTCACCGAGCGCACGACCTCGACCGCAGTCGACTGCCCAGCCTCGCGCGCGATCAACGAGAGCGGCAGCTGCACCGCGACCGTCACCGACACCGACGGCGGCGACAAGTCCGACCCCGACCGGCTCGGTCGACTTCAGCCGCACGAGCACCGGCACCGGCATCTTCTAGCGGCGGCGGCTCCTGCACACTCGTCTCCGACGGCAACGCGCTCACGCTACACGAGCTCCTGCTCGCTCACCTACACGCCCGACCTCGGGTGCGGGCACACACACCGTCCGCGCCGACCACAACGAGCCTCGAGCGCGCTGCACAAGACGAGCTTCGGCAGCACGACGACATCACCGTCACCGAGCGCACGACCTCGACCGCAGTCGACTGCCCAGCCTCGCGCGCGATCAACGAGAGCGGCAGCTGCACCGCGACCGTCACCGACACCGACGGCGGCGACAAGTCCAACCCGACCGGCTCGGTCAACTTCAGCCGCACGGGCGCGGCACCGGCATCTTCTAGGGCGGCGGCTCCTGCACACTCGTCTCCGACGGCAACGCGCTCACGCTACACGAGCTCCTGCTCGCTCACCTACACGCCCGACCTCGGGTGCGGGCACACACACCATCCCGCGCCGACTACAACGAGGCCTCGAGCGCGCTGCACAAGACGAGCTTCGGCAGCGACGACATCACCGTCACCGAGCGCACGACCTCGACCGCAGTCAACTGCCTCCCAGTTCCGTCTGTCGTGAATCAGACAACGACGTGCACCGCAACGGTCAGCGACATCGACAATGGCCAGAAGTCGTGGCCACAGGGCACGGTCACATTCGGCAAGGGCGCTGCCAGCGGCACGTTCGCCGGCAAACGCCTGCACCCTCGCCAAGGTGGGGGTGACGACCACCTCGAACTGCTCCGTCACCTACACGCCCAACAGCGCAGTACCGGCACGCACACGATCACGGGCTCGTCTAGCGGGAGCCCGACACATAAGACCAGCTCCGGGACGTTCGCGCTCACCGTCGGCAAGCGCAGCACCTCGACGTCCGTGAGCTGCAACCCCCTCAGTGAACCCAATCACGACGAACTCGAGCTGCACAGGCCACTGTGACCGACACGGATGCGGCGGGCACGAAGCTGCCACCTACGGGAACTGTGACCCTCAGCTTCTACAACGCGACGACCAATGCGACGACGAACCCGCCGTGCACGCTGTACCCAGCAAGCGCGACGTCAAGCTCGTGCAGCGTCACCTACTCCTCGTCCGTCCCCGCTGTCGTCATCGTGACGGCTCGTAAGGCGAGAGTGACATCCACAAGCCGAGCAACTCGACCGCCGAGCCCATCTATGTCGTCTTCTACGATCTCCTGAGGGTGGCTTCGTAACGGGCGGCGGCTGATCATCGCCCCGACGGGGTCCTGCACCGGTGCTGGAACAACGTACAGCTGCAGTCCGAGCCTCACCGGCAAAGCCACCTTCGGCTTCGTCTCGAAGTACAAGAAGGGACGGAACGTCCCGGAGGGCAACACCGAGTTCCAGTTCCACGCGGCCGGACTCAACTTCAAGAGCACTGCGTACGAATGGCTCGTCGTTGGCCGCTCGAAGGCGCAGTTCAAGGGCAGCGGGACCATCAACGGCGCACAACTACACGTTCCAACTCTTCGCGAACGACAACACACCAGGCGCAGACAAGTTCCGCATAAAGATCTGCGGGAAACGGTCAGCGGGACGATCATCTCCGACAACAAGACCGATCAGGGCATCGCCAGCGGAAGCATCGTCGTCCACAAGGCCTGATACCCCCAACATAGGCGAATGCTGCGAGGGGGCGCCCGCGAGGCGCCCTCTCTATCCGGCCGGCTCCGGCGCTGCGGTCGGCGCGCGCCGCGTGAGGATCGCGAGCGCCGGAACGACGACCGCGAGCGTCGCGCCGACTGCGATCGCGACGACACCCCACTCCGAGTACGCGAGGCCGCCGAGAAGAGCAAGCGCGGCGGCCAGTCAGGCCTGCGACGAGATCGGTGAAGCCGACGAGGCGACCGCGCTCGACCGGCGTCGCGTAGGTCACGAGCTCCGCGGTGGCCGAGATGTACGAGAGGTTCCAGCCGAGCCCGAGCAGGAAGAGCGAGACGGACATCCAGGCGATCGACTCGGCGAAGGCGAGCATCACCGTCGACACGGCCATGATCGCGAGTCCCCAGAGAAGCGTGGGCCGCCGTCCGGCGCGATCCACGAGCGCTCCGATGACGAGCACGAGCGCGTACATGCCGACGATGTGCAGGCTGATGACGGTGAAGACGTCGGCCTGCGCGTGGTGGTGGCCCACGACGATGTACCCCGTGAGGTTCATCACACCGGCCATGACGGCGAAGCTCGCGATCGCGGCGATCACCGCAGACGGCACGCCAGGACGGCGCAGGATCTCCCGGAGAGGAGCCGCCGGAGCCGGCTCGGGCGCGCCGCTTGCCTGGTCCGCCGCCTGCAGCTCGAGCGCGATCGTCCGGGATCGGGGCGGATGTTGAGGGCGAGGATCAGCCCGACGAGCGCCATGGCGGAAGCGACGAACCAGGGGATGACGAGCGTGTCCAGCTCGAAGTCCTTCCCGGCGAAGAGCGGACGGAAGACGAGCGGGCCGAGCGCCGCGCCGAAGAGCGCGCCGAAGAGCACGTAGGAGATCGCTCTCGCCTTCTTCTCCGGCGGGTACATGTCCGCCGCGGCCGTCCGTGCCAGGAGGACGCCGCCGTTCATCGCCCCGACGCCGATGAAGCCGAGGATCACGAGCGGCGCGTTGTCGGCGAGACAGCCGAGGCCGTGAGCGCGCAGCCGACCGCTCCGATCACGAAGCCGCCGGCGATGACCGGAACGCGGCCGAGGCGATCCATCAGGCGTCCGGCCGGAAGCGCGGCGAGCGCGCCCGCCGTGAGGAAGATCGCGGGCCCGAGGCCGAGGATCGACTCGATGCCCGTGACGAGGACGAGCGTGATGGTCGCGACGGCGACCGCGAGCTGGATAACGCCGGAGAGCGTCACGAGGCAGAGGGCGAGGAGGATCGTGTTCCGCCTGATCTGCGACGGGCTCGTCACTGCGGGCGAGCCTACCGCGCGAGATCATCGCCGCCGGCCTGTGCGCTGGTCGCGCTCGTGGCCCGCGCAGCCGCGCTACGATGGCCCGGACGTAACGGGGAGCTCGGGCAGCCGGGCTGAGAGGGCGGACTGAAGCGCCGCCGACCCGCAGAACCTGATCTGGGTAATGCCAGCGGAGGAAGGCGTGTCGAAGAGTTCGTGGTGGTGGTGTCGGGCGGAGACCCGCCCGCCCCGGCGCTGCGCGCTCGCGGTCCCGCTCGGCGCGCCGGTCATCGCCGCCGACGAGGGTCTCGAGCACGCGCTCGCGCTCGGCCTCGAGGTGACCGTCGCCGTCGGCGACTTCGACTCCGCGTCGCCCGAGGCGGTCGCGGTCGCGGAGGCGCCGGCGACGCGATCGAGCGCCATCCGGCCGAGAAGGACGCGACCGATCTCGAGCTCGCCCTCGACGCCGCGATCGGCTGGCGCCCGCGCGGATCCTCGTCCTCGCGCGGCGACGGCGGCCGGCTCGACCACGTGCTCGCGACGCTCCTCCTCTCGGGTCGCGACCGTACGCCGCGTCGCAGATCGACGCGATCGTCGGCGAGGCGCGCGTCCACGTCGTTCGCGGCGAGCGCGAGCTCGAGGGCGAGCCGGGCGAGCTCATCACGCTGCTCGCACGTCACGGGCCGGCCGAAGGCGTCACGACCGACGGCCTCGCGTACCCGCTCCGCGGCGAGACGCTCGAGCCCGGCTCGAGCCGCGGAGTCTCGAACGTCTTCGCGGCCGAGGAGGCGCGCATCACGGTCGAGCGCGGCGTCCTCCTCGCCGATCCGACCAGGAGGCGAGCCGCATGACACGGCGGTCGCACAGGGCTGCGTGGCGCTCGCCGTCGCGCGCGCTGCTCGGCGTCGCCGGCTGCGGCGGCAGCGACGAGCCGCCGACCGACGTCGTGCTCGTCACGCACGACTCGTTCGCGATCTCGCCGCGACGTGAAGCAGGCGTTCGAGGAGCGAGAGCGGCCTGAAGCTCCAGATCCTCAAGGCCGGCGACGCCGGCGAGGTCGTCACGCGGCGCTGCTCACCGCGGGCAACCCGCAGGGCGACGTGCTCTTCGGCATCGACAACAACCTCCTGCAGCGCGCGCTCGACGGCGACCTCTTCGAGCCGTACGAGTCGCCCGGCGCTCGCCGACGGTCGACGCCGACGCTACCGCTCGACCCCGAGCACCGCGTGACGCCGATCGACCACGGCGACGTGTGCCTCAACTACGACAAGGCGTGGTTCGCGGAGCACGGCATCGCGCCGCCCGCGATCGCTCGACGACCTGACGCACGCCGCGCTACCGCGGCCCGCTCGTCGTCGAGAACCCGGCGACGTCGACGCCGGGGCTCGCGTTCATGCTCGCGACGATCGCGAAGTTCGGCGACGACGGCTGGCAGGGCTACTGGCGCAAGCTGCGCGCGAACGACGTGCTCGTCGTCGACGGCTGGGAGGACGCCTACTACGCGCGCTTCTCCGGGCGCTCGGGCAGCAGGGGGACAACGCCCGATCGTCGTCTCGTACGCATCGAGCCCGCCGGCCGAGGTGATCTTCCGCGACCCGCCGACCGGCCGACGGCGCCGACCGGCGTCGTGGTCGAGCACGCTGCTTCCGGCAGATCGAGTTCGCCGGCGTGCTCGCGCGGCGCGCGGCAACCCGGACGGCGCCCGCGAGCTCGTCGACTTCCTGCTCTCGAAGCGCTTCCAGGAGGACATCCCGCTGCAGATGTTCGTGTTCCCGGTCGCGCGACGAGGCGCCGCTGCCGCCGATGTTCGAGCGAGTACGCGGTCGTGCCCGCACCGACCCGCTCGAGCTGCCGCCCGACGAGATCGAGGCGAACCGCGAGCGCTGGGTGGACGAGTGGACGCGACATCGTCGTTCGCTGAGCGCCGCGCGCCTGGCGGGCCGTCGCCGTACGGCGTGCCGCTCGCGTTCCTCGGCGCTCTTCTTCGTCTATCCGCTCGCTCGCCATCATCGAGCGCGGGCTGCGTCGGGGCGGCAGTCTCGCCGCGTCGACGTGCTCAGCGATCCGCTCACGCGCGATGTCGTCTGGTTCACGCTGTGGCAGGCCGCTCGCGTCGACCGCGCTGACGCTCGCTCGTCGCGTTCCCCGCGGCCTACGTCCTCGGCCGCTACGATTCCGGGGACGCAGCGCTCGTCGTCGCGCTCGTCGTCGTCCCGTTCGTGCTGCCCGACGGTGGTCGTCGCGCTCGCGTTCCTCGCGATCCTCCCCGACGGCATCGAGCGCGGCTGGGCGCCGATCCTGATCGCGCACGCGTTCTTCAACGTCGCCGTCGTGGTGCGGATCGTCGGGACGTTCTGGGCGAACCTCGACCCGCGCGTGGCCGAGGCCGCGGCGACGCTCGGCGCCGCGCCGTGGCGCGCGTTCCGCGAGATCACGCTGCCGCTGCTCGCGCCCGCGCTCGCCGCGGCCGCGGCGATCGTGTTCCTCTTCTCGTTCACGTCGTTCGGCGATCGTCCTCATCCTCGGCGGCGCCGCGCGCACGCGACGCTCGAGGCCGAGATCTACAACCAGGCGGTCCGGCTGTTCGACCTGCGCGCCGCCGCCGTGCTCTCGCTCGTGCAGCTCGCGTGCGTCGTCGCGACGGTGCTGGGTCGCGACGCGGCTCGAGCGCCGACTGCGCGTCGCCCGGGCCGCTGCGCCCCCGAGCGGAGGCGCTCCGCCGGCCGCGGACGGCGCGCGAGCAGGCTCGTCGTCGGGCGCAGCCTCGGCGGGCTCGCGCTCTTCCTCGGGCTGCCGCTCGCCGTGCTCGTCGAGCGCTCGCTCGCAGCCGGCGGCGGCCACGGCCTCGACGCTACCGCGCGCTCGGCCGACCGACGAGCGTGCTCCTCGTCGCGCCGTGGGAGGCGGTCGTGAACTCGATCGTCTACGCGGCCGCTGCGACCGTGATCGCCGTCGTCGTCGGCGGGCTCGCCGCGTTCGCAGTCGCGCCGACGAGCGCGGATCGCGGCTGCTCGACGGGCTCGCTGCTGCTGCCGCTCGGCGCGTCGGCGGTGATGCTCGGGCTTCGGGTTCCTCATCGCCTTCGACACCGCCCCGCTCGACTTCCGGCCGCGCCGTGGATCGTGCCCGTCGCGCAGGCGCTCGTCGCGATCCCGTTCGTCGTGCGCATCGTGCTCCGACGCTGCGCTCGATCGACCCGCACCAGCGCGAGGCCGCAGCGCTGCTCGGCGCGTCGCCCGGGCGCGTGCGGCGCGAGATCGACCTGCCGATCGTCGTCGCGCGGCCTCGCCGTCGCCGCCGGCTTCGCGTTCGCGATCTCGCTCGGCGAGTTCGGCGCGACCGTCTTCCTCGCGCGGCCCGATCGCCCGACGCTCCCCGTCGCGATCTTCCGCTTCCTGGGACGGCCCGGGCGAGCTGAACGTCGCGCAGGCGTACGCGCTCGCAGTCGTGCTCATGGCCGTGACGGTCGTCGTCGGTGCTCGCTGGTCGAGCGGGTGCGCGTGCGGCGCGGCGGCTGGTTCTGCGATGCTCGCGCGTCGGAGGACCTCAGCGTGCGCTTCGACGGCGCGGCCGCGCTCGACGGCGCGTCGCTCGCCGTCGCGCGACGGCGAGGTCGTCACCGTCCTCGGCCCGAGCGGCTCGCGGCAAGACGCACCCTGCTGCGGGTCGATCGCCGGGCTGCAGCCGCCCGACGCGGGGCGAGTCCTGCTCGACGGGACGGACCTCGCAGGCGTGCCGCCGCACCGGCGCGGCATCGGCCTCGTCTTCCAGGATCACGCGCTCTTCCCGCACCGCGACGTCTTCGGGAACGTCGCGTTCGGGCTGCGGATGCGGGGCGACTCGCCCGAGCGAGTCGCCGCTCGGCGCGTGCCGAGCTCCTCGAGCTCGTCGGGCTCGCCGGGCTTCGAGCGGCGCCCCGTCGCGATCGCTGTCGGGCGGCGAGCAGCAGCGCGTCGCACTCGCGCGCGCGCTCGCTCCCGAGCCTCGCGTCCTCCTGCTGGACGAGCCGCTCGGATCGCTCGATCGCCGGCTCCGCGATCGGCTCCTCGACGATCTCGGCCGCATCTTCGACGAGCTCGGGTCGACCGCGATCTACGTCACGCACGACCAGACCGAGGCCTTCACGCTCGGCGATCGCGTCGCCGTCATGCGCGACGGGCGCGTCGTCCAGGTCGCGACGCCGGACGAGCTGTGGGCGCACCCGCACGATGCCGACACCGCGCGGTTCCTCGGTCTCGCGAACGTCGAGGGCGATGAGGTGATCCGGCCGGAAGCGGTGAGCGTCCGACGAGCCGAGGGCGGCGGCAACGGCGTGGTCGAGCGGGTCACCCGGACCGGACCACTTGTCCGGCTCGTCGTTCGCCTCGACGACGAGCGTCGGCTCGAGGCCGCTGTCGCAGCGGTCGATCACCCGGCAGCTGGCGATCGGGTCGACGTCGACGTCGACCCGCAGGGCATCGTTCGCTTGTGACCATCCGCCGTCGCGTCGTCGTTCACGGGCTCGTGCAAGGAGTCTTCTTCCGCGACTCGGTTCGGAGGCGAGCGTCGAGCACCGGTGTCAGCGGCTGGGTGCGCAACACGGCGACGGCGCGGTCGAGGGAGTGTTCGAGGGAGAGCAGGGAGCGGTCGAGGCGCTCGTCGCGTTCTGTCGGGAAGGCCCGCGTGGCGCGCGTGTCGACCGGGTCGAGGTCTTCGACGAGGCGGCCGAGGGCCTCAGCGGCTTCTCGATCCGCTAGCCCTCCAGCTCTCCCAGCGGACGCTCTCCGAAGGCGCGCGCCGAGGCTTCGTGCGGCGGCTCGTGACGGCGCTCCAGCCGGGATCGGGAGCGCGGCACGCCGATCGTCACGAGAGCGACGATCGCGACATCCGCCGGAATGCCGAACCGCTCCCGGATCTGCACGGCGGCAGCTCCCTCGACGCCGCTGAGCACCGGCCGCCAGCCCCTCGTCGACGGCCGCGAGCAGGAGCATCATCAGCGCAGCGCCGGCGTCGACGAACCAGAACGGAACCGGCCAGTCGACCTCCTCGCCGCCGGTCGCGGCGAGCTTGTCCTCCTGCTGGTAGCGCTCGTGGTAGTCGTCCTCGCGCGTGCAGACCAGAACGAGGGCCGCGGCGCTCTCGAGCCAGGGCTCGCGATCGTCCACCGTCGTCCACCCGGCGTCGCTCATGATCGTCGCGAGCTCGGCGCGCTTCTCCGGATCCGTGACGACGAGGAGGCGCTGCCCCTGGCTGTAGCCGGCGCTCGGAGCCCGCCGCACCGTCGCGACGATACGCTCGAGCGCTTCTCGCGGAACCGGCTCCGGCGCGTAGTGACGCACCATGCGCCGGCGCGGGAGCAGCTCCCGGAACTCCATCAGCGCGTCGTCGAGCGTCGTCGTCTCCGTCGTCGAGCCGTCCTCGAGCGTCGCCTCGAGCTCTCCTCGCCCTCGTCCAGCGTCCGCCGTCGCATCGAGTCGCTCCGTCCGCTACCGAAGCCTCGTCCTCCCAGGTCGCTCATCGCCCCTCCTCGAGCCGTGTCGCGCGCGAGCCTACCGCTCGCCGCGCAGATCCGATCGCCTGCCATCACCTGGTCGAACACGGAGTTGATCTCGTCGTCACGCTTGAGATCCGCTGCGGTGAGGCCGGGAACCTCGACCTGCATGACGGGCATGACGCCCGGCCCGCCGACGGTGATGCGATAGCGCTCGCCGGGCGCGGCGGGCCGCAGCTCCTGACTCGGATATCCGGCGAACGGGCGCTGCGGGACGAAGCTGTGGCAGAACGTGCCGGTGCCCTTGTGAGTGAGGATCCCTGACTCACGTTTCCAGCCCGGCCCGTACGCCGAGTTGAGCGTGTCGATGTAGAGGTTGCGGCCGTACTTGTCCTTGGGGACGCCCTTGGCGTTCGAGCCGAAGCCGAAGATCGGCTGGCCGAGATACGTGTAGCGGCCGAAGATGCCCTGCCAGCGGCCGCCGTACGTCCAGTTCGAGAACGCCTCGAGCTTCGGGAGCTCGCCCGAGAAGTGCGAGAGGTGCAGCTCCCAGTTCGTCTGGTGCGGGAGCCACGGGTCGAAGCCGAGGAGCGGGATCCGACGCTGCCACGCCTGCACCGTCCAGTAGCTGCCGTTCGGCGCCTTGCACGCCGCGACGAGCATCGGGAGCGCCGGCCCGTCGTACGCCGCGCAGCGGTTCTTGAAGCCTTTCCAGTACTTGCCGTTCCGGTACTTGCCCCAGCCGCCGGCGTAGTCCCAGCGGAACCGCACCTGAGGCGTCGTCTCGGACGGCGCGCGCGCGTTGATCGCGCCCCAGGCGAGGACGCGACGCAGAGACCCGTCGGCGCGCCGGTAGGTCAGCAGCGCCTCGCCCTTTGCGTTGACCTTCATCGAGAGGAGCTTGACGTTCGGATCCTGGAGAGAGCTCGCTCCCGCTGGCGGGCGCGGCGAGAGCGACGGTAGCCGTCAGGGCAGCAAGGAGGACGGCGAGCCGCATAGGCGCAGGATCGGCGGGTTCGGGCGCGCGTGCCGTCCCTCAGGTGAGGGGTCGGCTCACTCCCACTCGATCGTCGCCGGCGGTTTGGACGAGATGTCGTAGACGACCCGGTTCACACCGGGGATCTCGTTGATGACGCGGTTCGAGATCGCCTCCAGCACCTCGTAGGGGATCCGCGCCCAGTCCGCGGTCATCGCGTCCTCCGAGGTCACGGCGCGGATCGACGATCGGATAGGCGTACGTGCGCTCGTCTCCCTGCACGCCGACCGAGCGGATCGCGGGAAGCACGGCGAAGCTCTGCCAGAGCTCGCGGTAGAGGTCGGCGCGCCGGATCTCCTCGAGCAGGATCGCGTCGGCCCGGCGGAGCACGGCGAGCCGCTCCTCGGTGACGTCGCCGATGATCCGGATCGCGAGCCCGGGGCCTGGGAACGGCTGACGCCAGACCATGCGCTCCGGAAGGCCGAGCTCCTCGCCGACGCGGCGCACCTCGTCCTTGAAGAGGAGGCGGAGCGGCTCGACGAGCTTCATCTTCATGTCGGCCGGAAGTCCGCCGACGTTGTGGTGCGACTTGATGAGCGCGGCGACTCCGTCCTCGCCGCCGCCGGACTCGATCACGTCGGAGTAGAGCGTTCCCTGGACGAGGAAGCGCACGTCACCGAGGCCGCGTGCCTCCTCCTCGAAGACGCGGATGAACTCCTCGCCGACGATCTTGCGCTTCTCCTCCGGGTCGGAGACGCCGGCGAGCCGCGTGAGGAAGCGCTTCTGCGCCTGCACGTGGACGAGCGGCACGTGGAAGTGGCCGCCGAACGTCTCCACGACCTGCTCGGCCTCGTTCTCGCGCAGGAGGCCGTGGTCGACGAAGACGCACGTGAGCTGGTCGCCGACCGCCTTGTGGACGAGGAGCGCAGCGACCGCGGAGTCGACTCCGCCGGAGAGCGCGCAGAGCACGCGCTCGGAGCCGACGGCGGCGCGGATCCGCGCGACCTGCTCCTCGATGACCGCGGCCGGCGTCCACGTCGGCGGCGTGCCCGCGACCTCGTAGAGGAAGTTCTTGAGGATCTCCTGCCCGTGCGGCGTGTGCACGACCTCGGGGTGGAACTGGACGCCGTAGAGCCGGCGCTCGCGATCCTCGAAGGCGGCGATCGGGGTCGACGGAGAGCTCGCAGTGACCTCGGCTCCCGCTGGAGGCGCCGTGACCGAGTCGCGGTGGCTCATCCAGACGGTCTGCTCGGGCGGCAGGTGGTGGAAGAGCTCCGACTCGCCGGCCTCGAGCTCGGCCTTGCCGAACTCGGACGCTTCCGTACGCTCGACGACGCCGCCGAGATCGCGCGCCATGAGCTGCATGCCGTAGCAGATGCCGAGCGTCGGGATCCCGAGCGAGAAGATCTCCGTGTCGAGGTCGGGCGCGCCGTCCGCGTACACGGAGGCAGGGCCGCCCGAGAGGATCAGCGCTGCGGGGTTGCGTGCCGCGACCTGCGCCGCAGTGAGCCGGTGCCCCACGAGCTCCGAGTAGACCCGCGCCTCGCGCACGCGCCGCGCGATCAGCTGGCTGTACTGCCCGCCGAGGTCGACGACGAGGACAGGGCGGTCTTCCGGCGACGGCCTCGGGCGTCGGGAGCGGGACGACCTTCGCCATCAGCGCCGGTAGTTCGGAGCGTCCTTCGTGATGGTCACGCCGTGCGGGTGGCTCTCGAGAAGGCCCGCCGGCGTGATGCGCGTGAAGCGCGTCCGCGTCTTCATGTCCTCGATCGTGGCCGCGCCGCAGTAGCCCATCGACTGCCGCAGCCCGCCGACGACCTGATGGACGATCGGAGCGAGCGGGCCCTTGTACGGAACGCGTCCCTCGATCCCCTCGGGGATGAGCTTCTCGACGTCCTCGACGTCGCCCTGGAAGTAGCGGTCCTTGGAGAACGAGCGCGCCTTCATCGCGCCGAGCGAGCCCATCCCGCGGTACTCCTTGAAGCGCTCGCCCTGCGCGACGATCACCTCGCCAGGCGCCTCGTCGGTGCCGGCGAACATCGAGCCGAGCATGACGACGTCGGCGCCGGCGGCGATCGCCTTTGCGATATCGCCCGAGTTGCGGACCCCGCCGTCGGCGATCACCGGGATGCCCTGGCCGGCGAGCGCCTGCACCGCGTCGTACACGGCGGTCACCTGCGGCACGCCTACCCCGGCGACGACGCGGGTCGTGCAGATCGAGCCAGGGCCCTGGCCGACCTTCACCGCGTCGGCTCCGGCGTCGGCGAGCGCGAGCGCGCCGTCACCGGTCGAGATGTTCCCGGCGATGAGCTCGATGTCGTGCTCGGCCCGCAGCTTGCGAACGACGTCCAAGACGCCGTGCGAGTGACCGTGCGCCGTATCCACGACGAGCACGTCGACCTCCGCGTCGATGAGCGCGGCCGCGCGCTCCATCGCGTCGGACCCGACTCCGACCGCCGCCCCCACACGCAGCCGACCCTGCTCGTCCTTCGTCGCGTCCGGGTACTTGATCCGCTTCGAGATGTCCTTGACCGTGATGAGCCCCGTGAGGCGCCCCTCGTGATCGACGACCGGCAGCTTCTCGATCTTGTTGCGATGGAGGATCGCCTCGGCCTCCTCGAGCGTCGTGCCGACCGGCGCAGTGACGAGGTTCCTGCTCGTCATCAGCGCCGAGACGGGCTGCGAGGTGTCCGTCTCGAAGCGGAGGTCGCGGTTCGTGAGGATGCCGACGAGGACGCCGTCGTCGTCGATGATCGGCACGCCGGAGATCCGGTAGCGCTCCATGAGCTCGAGGGCGTCGGCGACGAGGTCGCTCGCCCGAAGCGTCACGGGCTCGACGATCATCCCCGACTCGGAGCGCTTCACCTTGTCCACCTCCGCGACCTGATCGGCGATCGAGAGGTTGCGGTGGACGATGCCGAGACCGCCCTCGCGCGCCAGTGCGAT
The DNA here is from genome assembly GCA_963776565.1 of uncultured Gaiellaceae bacterium. Lineage (GTDB taxonomy): Bacteria > Actinomycetota > Thermoleophilia > Gaiellales > Gaiellaceae > GMQP-bins7. The sequence goes on along the minus strand of CAVZNF010000003.1, from coordinate 149,454 downwards.
CGCGAGGCGCGCCTCGGTCACGGTGTCCATCGCGGCCGAGATCACCGGGATGTTCAGCGAGATCGACGGTGTCAGCCGTGAAATCGTCGAGACGTCGTTCGGGAGGACGTGCGACTCGGCCGGAAGGAGGAGGACGTCGTCGAAGGTGAGCCCTTCCTTGCCGAACTTCCGCTCGAGCGCGATGAGGCGCTCGATCTCCTCCTGGCGAAACTCGGTCTCCATGGAGCGACGTTAGCAGCGTCCGCCGACGGCGATCAGCCTACTACGACGCCCAGCGGCAGCCAGCCGCTCGCGAAGTCTCGCGCGCCGAAGCGACGTCACCCTTCGCGTCGAGCAACGCGCAGCGCCTTCGACCCGTGCTCGCGGGCGACCTCGGCCCGGCCCACGCAAGCGCGAAGAGTTCGGCGAGGTGGACCGTCGCGCCGTAGACCTCGAAGTCGCGTTCGTCTCGATCCGCTCGAGCAGCGCTGATCGCACGAGCCGCTGCCTCCTCGGCCTCGGACATACTCCCCTCGCGGGCGAGCAGCAGCCCTTCGAGCAGTCGAGCTCGAGGAAGTTGACGAGATCGTCGTGCACCCGTGGTCGCGCGCGCCTTCGCGCACCACTCACGCACTTCCTCGTAGCGTTCCTGCGCGTACAGGATCGTTGCGAGCTGCAGAGCCGCAGTCGGGTAGAACGCTCGGTCGCCGATCGACTCGAGAGACGCGATCCCTTCGCGAAGGACGCTCTCCGCGGCGGCGTCGATCGCCGGCGAGCCACTCGATCCATGGGCTTCGCCCATCGCGATGCCCGCCGCGCTGTCTGGATCATCCCCGCATCGAGATAGGTCTGGCGCGCCCCTCGCATGGAGCTCGCGGCCCCGATCGAAGTCTCCCTTCATCGCGCAGAGGCGACCGATGACGCCGCGCGCCCACGCCTGCGCCAGCAGGCCGAATCTGCCGGCCCCGAGCGCTCGATTCCCGGAGCGATCGCCTCGTCGACGGGTTGCGGCACGATAGACGTACGCCGCGATCAATCTGCTTCGGACGGTTGTCGCCAAGCGCCTCCCCGAAGCACCAGCCGCGTCGAGGTGCTCGAGCGCTTGCTCGCAGGCCCTCTTGGTTTCCTGCGCGCGGAGCGCGACCCACGATTCGCATGGACACGCTCCACCAGTACAGGGCCGACCCGTAGTCGTCCCCGATCGCCTCGAAGACCGCACGCGCCTCGGCGCGCCACGCATCACGCGCTGCTCGCGTCGCTTGTCGTATCCGCCGACCAGCGCCCAAGTCGCCATGCTGCACCATCGTGCGAGCGCCGCGTTACGCGGATCGTCCGAAGCCTGCGCCTCGACCAGCACATCCCACGCCTCTTCGAGCTCGCCCGACTCTCGAACAGCGCGGCTGAGTAGTCGGCCGCCAGCGCATAGCCGTGCCTCGTCTCGCTCGGGGAGGATCGCGCTCGCGCGTCGCAGGAGCGAACGCCCGGCGTTGTAGTCGCCGCGATCGAGCGCGCCGCGTCCTGCAACCGCGAGGTGAGTCGCGACGCTCGGCCGGCGAGCGCGGCGAGCGCCGGGTCGGAGCCGGATCGAGCTCCGACCGGTAGCGATGCGCCTGCTCGAGGTGGTACCCGACGATCTCGTCTCCTTCGACCAAGTCGTGCGTCGAGAGCCAGTCGGCGAACTGCTCGTGCAGCTCCGCGCGCGTCGCCTTCGGCAGCGACTCGTACGCGGCGTCGCGGATGAGCAGGTGGCGGAAGCGGTAGCCCTCGTCCTCGGGGAAGGTCGGGGCCGTCGAGCGGATGAGCTCCTTGCGCACGAGCGTCGTCAGATGCGACTCGACGTCGGCGCGAACAGGAGCGGGCGAGAGCTGCTGCCACCGCCCCGCGATGGAACACCTCACCCTCGACGGAGCCTCGCTCCATGACGACGCGGACATCTCCATCGAGCGAGTCGATGCGTGCTTGAAGGAGCGCGTGAATCGTCGGCGGGACGACGATCTCCCCGTCACCGCCGTGCTCGCGCACCATCGCGAGCATCTCCTCGACGTACAGCGGGTTTCCGGCAGAGGCGGCCGTGATGCGGTCGCGGAAGTCGCCTTCGAGTTGCGACGTCTCCGAGGAGATTCCCGATCAGCGCCTCGCACTCGTCGTCGCCTAGAGGCTCGAGCAGGATCGACGTCGCGTTCATCTTGCCGCCGCCCCAGTCGGGTCGTACGTCGAGGAGCTCGGTACGCGCGACGCAGAGAAGGAAGATCGGCGCGTCGCGGGAGAGGTCTGCGATGTGCTCGACGAGGTCGATGAAGACCGGCTCCGCCCACTGCAGATCGTCGACGACCACGACCTGAGGCCGCTCCGCGGCCCGGGCTTCGAGGAGCCGCCTGAACGCGAGCTGCGTCTCTGGCGGCGAGGTGCCGATCACGGAGTCGGGCTCGACCCCGATCGCGATCAGGATCTCGACGAGCGGCCAGTACGTGATCCCCTCGCCGTACGAGAGACAGCGGCCGCGCAGGATGTCTGCCGAGTCGCCGACGCGCTCGAGGAAGTCGGCGACGAGGCGCGACTTTCCGATTCCCGCTGGGCCGAGCAGCGTGACGAGCCGGCACGAGCTGGTCGTCGAGGACGTCCTCGAAGTCGCGCCACAGACGATTGCGTTCGCGCTTCCGTCCGACGAGAAGCGCCTCGGGGTTGCGAGCGAGCCCCTCCGACTCGGCGGAGAACCTCGAGCAGGGAGAACGCGCCGACGGGCTCCGCTTTCCCTTTGAGGACAAGAGGCTCGACCGCCTCGACTCGGACGGCGTCGCGGACGAGGCTGTGCGTCTCGGCTCCGATGAACACCTCTCCTGCGCCGGCAGCCTGCTCGAGCCGAGCAGCGACGTTGACAGCGTCGCCGGTGACGAGCGTCTCACCTTCACCGCCGACGACGACCTCGCCGGTGTTGATCCCGATGCGCGCCTCGAGCCCGTGCTCGGCGATGGCGGCGCGCATCTCGGACGCAGCGCGAACTGCGCGCAGCGCGTCGTCCTCGTGCGAGACGGGGATCCCGAAGACGGCCATCACGGCATCGCCGACGAACTTCTCGACGGTGCCGCCGTGACGCTCGAGGATCACGCGAAGATCCTCGAAGTAGCGCCGCATCCGTGCGCGCAGCGCCTCGGGATCCGTCGACTCGCCGAGCGCCGTCGAACCGACGAGGTCGCAGAAGAGAACGGTGACGACTTTGCGCTGCTCGCGGGCCGGCTCGGCCGTTCCCAGCGCCGTCCCACACGCGCTGCAGAAGCGCGCGTCGCTCTCGTTCTCGCGCCCGCAGTTCGGGCAAGCCGCCATGGCCGCGGAGTCTACGAGCGAACCGGCTGGAGCTCGGCGAGCTCGATGCTCGCGGCGAGCGTCGCCGCGAACGCAGGATCGAAGCGTCCTGCACCGACTTCACGCACGGAAGCGGCGCCGGCCGCAACAGCGGCACGGATCGAGTCGTCGGGCTCGCGCTCGTCGATCAGCGCGGCGAGGAGCTGAGCGAGGAGCACGTCACCCGAGCCAACCCCCGAGACCGGCTCGACGAACGGCGCGAACGCCCGGACACGGCGCGTCTTCCGGCCGACACGAAGCAAGGCGAAGCATCCGTTCTCGAGCGTGATCAGGACGTTGCGCGCGCCCATCTCGGCGATCGCGTCGAGCGCCATGAGGAAGTCGTCGTCGTCCTCGAGCTCCTGTCCGACGAGCTGCTCGGCCTCGCGCTGGTTCGGCGAGACGAGGAACGGGCCGGCTTCGACGCCGAGACGGAGCGGGTCGCCCTCCGAGTCGAGGACGACGCGGACGTCACGGCGCCCGAGGTCGCGGACGGCATCCGCATAGAACGTCGTCGGCACCTTGCGCGGGAGCGACCCCGAAAGGACGACGAAGTCCGCACCGCGCGAGAGGTAGTGCAGCTTCTCCATGAGCATCTCGAGCTCGACCGTCGTGACCTCCGGTCCCCACTCGTTGATCTCGGTGTGCGTCCCGTTGGTCGGATCGACGACTGCGGTCGACGTGCGCGACTCGGCGGCGATGCGCACGAAGTCGTTGAGGATCGCCTCGGAGGTGAGCTCCTCGATGATTCGCGTCCCGGTACGTCCGCCCGCGAGCCCCGTCGCGACGACCGGCACCTCGAGGATCTTCAGCGTGCGGGCCACGTTGATGCCCTTGCCGCCCGCGAGCGTGAGCACCTCGCTCGAGCGGTGGCGGAACCCGATCTGGAACACGGGCACGGTCAGTGTCCGGTCGAGCGCCGCGTTCGTCGTCACGGTGACGATCACGTGAGCATCCCCCACAGATTGCGCACCGTCTGCGTCGCGTGCCACTTCGCCTTCGCCCAGACGCCCGCGTCGGGGACTGCGGCCGCCGCCACGAGAGCGGACGACGCGACGAGTCGGTCTCCCTCGTAGACCTCGACGCGACCGAGCTGCTGGCCCTTGGCCACCGGAAGCGCCAACGCGGTGGGCGCCACGACTCGCTCGACGAGTGGACGCCCGACCCGGATGGAGCGCACGATCGCGCGCGGCGCGACGAGCTCGACGTCGGGCTGGCCATACCCGGTCTCGGCGGTCGCGTAGACGCGCGCTCCGTCGATCAGCTGCACGGCGCGGTACTGGTCGAGCCCGAAGGTGAGCAGCTCCTCCAGCGCGGCGTTCCGCGAGCTCCGCGTGTCGCTGCCGAGGACTGCGCCGTAGACCGTCGTCCTGCCGCGCTGAGCGGCTGCCGTTTGCGACCAGCCCGCGTCGCGCGTGTGGCCTGTCTTCCCGCCGACGAGCGGCGGCCAGGACGCGAGCAGATCGTCGGTCGATTCGAACGTCCTTCCTCCGGGAAGCGAGACGCTCGAACGCGAGAGCGCATCACGGATGAACGGAATGCCGAGCGCGTAGCGGACGAGCGCGGTCACATCCCGCGCGCTCGAGACGTGGCCCGGCTCGTCGAGCCCGTGCGGATTCTCGAAGTGCGTGTCCGAGAGGCCAAGCTGTTCGGCTTTCGCGTTCATCAGCCCGACGAAACGATCGGCAGATCCTCGCCCGACGTGAAGCGCGAGCGCTTCGGCCGCGTCGTTGGCGCTCGGGATGAGCGTCGCGCGCAGGAGCTCGGCGACCGTGAGCTCCTCACCCGCGCGGAGGTAGACCGTCGACTCGCCGACGCTCGCAGCCTGCGGGCTCACGCGGACGACATCGTCCAGCTGCGCGTGCTCGAGGACGACCAGCGCGGTCATGAGCTTCGTGATGCTGGCGATCGCGCGCGGGATCGGCCGCGTCATGGCGAGCGAGGACGGCGCCGTCGCCTCCCACGAGGTACCAGGAGGCAGCCGCGATCTGCGGCTGGGCGGATTGAGCGCCGGCGCTCGAGACCAGGATGGATGTCGCGAGTGCAGCGACGAGAGCGACGACGGCGAGCGGTGCTCTGCGCATCAGCGGGCGACAATGTACTGGCCGCGCCTACCAGCCTGCGGCGGCCCACACGGAAGCGGAGAGTTGCTGCGCCTCGGCGCCTGCGGCGGCGCGCCAGTCCGCCTCGCTGTCGCGGTACGCGTAGATCACGGAGCGCGAGGCCGTGACGAGCGCACTCGCAGGTCCCGCGGTGAACGCACGGGCAACGTCGGCCGGCGTGGCACCCTGCACGCCGACGCCAGGGAGCAACATCGGCGAGTGCGGAAGCAGGCGGCGCGCTTCGGAGACGGCACGCGGAAGCGTCGCCCCGACGACGGCGCCGACGCTCGACATGCCGCTCTCCCCGATGAGCGGCTCGCCCCACTCGCGAACCAGCTCGGCAACGTGGTTCCAGAGCGGTCGCCCGTCGGACAGCGCGAGGTCCTGGACGTCGGCGGCGCCGGCATTGGACGTACGGACGAGGAAGAACACGCCGGCGCCGTGGCGACGGCACGAGGCGAGGAACGGCTCGACTGAGTCGTAACCGAGGTACGGGCTCGCAGTCGTTGCGTCGGCGAGCGGCGGGCCGTCGTCGCGCGGCTCGAGGAGCGCTTCGGCATACGCACGCGACGTCGAACCGATGTCGCCGCGCTTCGCGTCGACCAGCACGAGGAGCCCTGCGGCTCGCGCGTAGTCGCAGACCTCCTCGAGAGCACGGAATCCGTCGGCGCCGAGCGCCTCGAAGAATGCGGACTGCGGCTTCACGGCGACGACGTACGGCCCGACCGCGTCGACGATCCCCTTGCAGAAGCGTGCGACCGCCGACGCCGCGGCGGCTCTGCCGAGCACGGCCTCGCCGCGCAGCTCCATCGGAAGGAGGTCGAGGCGCGGGTCCAGGCCGACGGCGAGCTGGCTCTGCTTGCGCGTGACGGCCTCCGCGAGGCGGTCGGCGAAGTTGGCGGCCTCCATGACGCGAAGGCTACGCGGCGAGGATCTCGGCGGCGCGCAGTCCCACGATCCGGAGCTCCGGCGGCGGACGTCGCAGGAAGCCGGCGACGACGAGGAGATCCGCGGCATCCTCCGGGGCGAGCGACAGATCTCCGTTCGCAGCCGCGGCCAGCCCCGCCTCGATCTCAAGTCTCCCGGCCGCGCCGCGGGGGACGCTTCGCGCCGTCACGCGTCCTCGCGCCACGAAGAACGCTCGCCAGAACGCCGGCTCGCGCGCGGGGGCGAGCACGCAGAGCTCCTGGGCGCGGAGCCGGTCGAGCTCGTCCACACGCGCCGCAACCTCGTCGAGCGCGGCGACGCGATCGCGCAGGCGCGCCGCGTCCTCGAAGCGCAGGTCGCGCGCGAGGCGAGGGAGCTTGGCGCGGAGCGCCGGGAGGACCGACGAGATGTCGTCGCCGTCGAAGTCGCCGAGCGCGCGGGCCGCGAGCTGCGCACGGCGCTTGCTCGCGATCGGGCCGAAGCGAGTCGGAGACGAGACGACGGCCCACCGATCGGCCCGCCGCTCCAGGTACGACTGCGGGCGGCCACCGCGCGCGTTCGCGGGTGGACGGAGATCACGAATCAGGCGGAGCTCCTCGAGCGCGGCCTCGAGCTCGGAGCCGAGCTCGCGCCACTCGACGCGCGCGAGCGCTCCGAGCGCGGCCTCCACCGCGGGTCGCTGGCGGTCACCCGAGAAGTAGGACCGCAGGCGAGCCCGCAGGTCGCGCGCCTTCCCGACGTACAGCACCGTGTCGTTCCGGTCCCGGAAGAGATAGACGCCGGGCGTCGTCGGTGCGCCGGCGATGAGCGAGCGGCGCGCGTGCAGCTTCCGGGCGCGAGGCGCCGCGAGCTCGATCACCTCGGCGAGCGTCCGGGCGCCGCGCTCCTGCGCGAGCCCCAGGAGCGCCACGAGAATCTCGGCCGTCGCGAGCGCGTCGGGCAACGCGCGGTGGCAGGGGTCGCACGACGTGCCGAAGAAGTGCGCGAGCTGGCTCAGCGAGAAGCGCTCGCTCCGGCGATGCAACAGCCTCCGCGCGAGCCACACGGTGTCGACGACCGGCGCGGCGACGCGCTTGCCGGTGAGGTCGGCGACGGCGCGATCGAGGAAGCCGACGTCGAAGCGCGCGTTGTGGGCGACGAGCGGCGCGTCGCCCGAGAACGCAAGGAACCGACGCACGGCGAGCTCCGGACGCGGTGCGGTGCGCAGCTCGGCGTCGCGAAGCCCCGTCAGCCGAACGATCGTGGGCGGAAGCGCGACGCCGGGACGAACGAGCGTCTCGAAGGTCTCGTCGAGCTGCAGCGCCTTGACCCGGACAGCGCCGATCTCGCACATCCGGTCGCGTGTGGCCGAGAGGCCGGTGGTCTCGAGGTCGAAGACGACGAGTTCGGCGTCCTCGATGAGAGTCTCCGACTCGGTGCCGTCCGAGAGCGCGACCCGCGTTCCGCGCCACTCGAGCCGAGCGTCGCCCTCGACGACGTCGGCGAGGAGCGAGTGCGCGAGTGTCGCGGGCGCGCGCTCGAGCGCGAACAGCGCGCGTGCGGCGTCCTCCGGCGAGACCGCACCGCGGCGTGCGTGGATCAGCTCGACGAGGCGATCGGCTGCATCGAACGAGAGCTGCATGGCGCTTCACCGTATACGAACATATGTTCGTGTTCAAGGTGAAACGAAAGGCCGCCTCCCGACGGCCCTTCGTAAGCCTCCGTTCGGAGTCGCTCAGCCGCCTTTCACTGCCGCCTTGAGCGCGCTCCCAGCCGTGAACTTCGGGACTGTCGTCGCGGCGATGTGAACCTTCTCACCCGTCCGCGGGTTGACACCCATGCGCGCCGCGCGCGCTGAAGTCGTGAACTTGCCGAAGCCCGTGAAGGTGATCGTCTCACGGTTCTTCAGCGCGCTCGTGATCGTGTCCAGCATGGCGTCGACCGCAGCGCCAGCCTCACGCTTGGACATGCCGGCCGAATCGGCTACGGCGTCCACGAAATCCTGCTTGGTCACTTCTCTCCTCCTGACGTCGGATTCGGGTTCACGGAACCGAAGGAGCCTAACACCCCTTCGGATTTGGCTCAACCATGCTGCTTTCCGGGGGTTTTACGCAACTCCAGCAACTCGCTCGCCCGGAAGAGCGCCCTGAGGCGCACACCGAGGCGGGCGAGAGCGTCCGAGCCGCCCTCCTCCCGATCGACCACACAGACGGCGTTTCGGACCACGAGCCCCTCCGCGCGGACGGCCGACACTGCCTCCGCGAGCGCGCCGCCGGAGGTGACGACGTCCTCGAGGAGGCACACCAGCTCGCCCGGACTGAATGGGCCCTCGATCCGTTGTGCCGTGCCGTATTCCTTGGTTTCACCGCGCACGATGATGAACGGCACTCCGGACGCCATCGCTGCCGAAGCTGCCAACGCGACCCCGCCGAGGGCGGGTCCGGCGAGTCGCACAGCGTCGGGCTCGCACTCGCTGACGGCCGCCGCGAGAGCCTCGCCGAGCGCGCGGAGGATCTCGCGGCTCGGTCTCGAAGCGGTACTTGTCGAGGTACCAGGACGACCGGCGCCCGGACCGGAGGACGAAGTCGCCCTCCAGCAGGGCGCGCTCGACGACGAGCGCGCCGAGCTCGTCGTGCGTCACGTGCGAAGCGCGGAGCGCGCGACCGACGCGAGTCGTTCGAAGCCGGGAGACCCCGGCTCGAGGACGACCGCCGAGCCGTCGGCGTACGAGACGCCTGCGCGTTCCTCGGACCCAGACGGGCCGAAGAGCTTGCGCCACGCCCAGACCGCGAGTGCGATCAGGATGGCGAGCCGGATGAGCTTCTTCACTCGGACGGCTCCTTCGGCTTGCGCGCCGAGCGCCGCTTCTTCGGCTGAGCCGTCTCGATCGCCTGCACGCAGGTGCGGAGGTCGTAGACGACGAGGCCCGAGGTCGGCTTCGGCCCCGTGACCGCCCCGATCGTCCGTCCGCCCTCGCGAACGACGAAAACCGCTCCGTCCTCGAGCTCGACCTCGACGCGCGTCACGTCGCGGCCGTCGGCGCCGAGATCCGCCGCCGTCGAAACGAGCTCGAGGGTTGTGGCTGCCAGCATGGTCGGGGCCGCTGAGTCGTCCGGAGCGCCCGCCAGCACCGTTCCCTCGGCGTCGAGCACGACGGCAGCCGTGATCTGAGACGAGAGCTCCATCAGCTCGCGCAGCGCCTGGGTCGCATCCATAGCAGCGACGCTAGCAACGTTCAGCGCTCGGCGAGCAGCTGCCCGAGCGCGCGTGCCGCCTGGGCGCGATGGGAATGCTCCGCCTTCCAGGCATCCCCGAGCTCGGCCACGGTCAGCGACTCGCCCCGCGGCACGAAGATCGGGTCGTACCCGAAGCCCTCGTGGCCGCGACGGGCCGCGGCGATCTCTCCCTCCAGGGCGCCCGCGGCCTTGAGCTCGACGCCGCTCGGATCGAGCACGACCAGCTCGCAGACGTACCGCGCGCGGCGGTCGCTCTCTCCTTCGAGCTCCGCGAGCAGCCGCGCGACGCCGTCTTCGGCCCAGCGCGCGGACTCGACTCCGGGACGTCCTCCGAGCGCGGCGACCTCGATCCCCGAGTCCTCCCCGGCGACCCAGGCGGCGCCGGCGCGTGCAGTCGCCCGTGGCGCGCCTTGATGCGTGCGTTGTCGAGGAACGTCGCACCGTCCTCGACGGGCTCATCCGGCGCGTCGAGGAGTGCGATGTCCCAGTCGGGAAGCGCAGCCCGCAGCTCGCGCAGCTTGTTCTCGTTGCGGGAGGCGAGGAGCAGCCTCACTCAGCGCCGGCGCAGCGGCAGCTTCGGCCTGCGCCGCCGTGAGCTCGTCGATCCCGCCGGCGGCGAGATCGAGCAGCGCATCCAGGAGCTCCCGCGAGAACGGGTCGCGCTCGGCGGTCGCCTGCACCTCGACGAGCCTGCCGTCCCCGGTCATGACGACGTTCATGTCGGTCTCTGCGCTCGAGTCCTCCTCGTAGTCGAGGTCGAGCACCGGCTCGCCGTCGACGATCCCGACCGACACCGCGGCGATCCCGCCCGTCAGCGCCTTCGACAGCCCGAAGCGGTCGAGCGCGAGGCGCGCGGCGATCCACGCGCCCGTGATCGATGCGCAGCGCGTGCCGCCGTCGGCCTGCAGGACGTCGCAGTCGAGCCAGAGCGTGCGCTCGCCGAGCGCCTGGAAGTCGCAGACCGAGCGGAGCGCCCGTCCGATGAGGCGCTGGATCTCGACCGTCCTGCCGTCCGGGCGCCCGCGCGACACCGCGCGCTGCGTCCGCTCGCCCGTGGAGGCGGGAAGCATCGCGTACTCGGCCGTCATCCAGCCGCGGCCCGACTTGTAGAGCCAGCGCGGCACGCCCTCCTCGACCGTCGCCGTGCACAGCACGATCGTCTTCCCCTGCGCATAGAGCACCGAGCCGTGCGGCTGCTCGAGGTAGTCCCCGACGATGTCGAGCTCGCGCAGCTGATCCGGACGCCGGCCGTCGTGCCTCACGCGACGGCCTCGAGCGCGGCGACCTCGACTCGCTCCGCGCTCTCGATCGGAAGCTGCAGGAACCGGCGGCCCAGCTCGCGGAAGAGCTCGGGATCGCCGGTCGTGAGGAATCGGTATGCGCCCTCGCGGCCGTCGTCGTTCTCGATCCCCTTCCGCGCGAGCGTCTCGGCTGCCTCGCGCGCGGTTTCCTCTGCCGAGAAGACGAGCGTGACGCCGCGACCGAAGACCCTCTGCAGGATCGGCCGGATGAGCGGGTAGTGCGTGCAGCCGAGGATGACCGTGTCCACGCCGGCCTCCTTCAGCGGCTCGGCATACGCGCGAACCGCGTCCGTGATCTCCTCGCCGAACGCGTCGTCCGACTCGATGAGCGGGACGAGCCTCGGGCAGGCCACCGGAAAGACCTCCGCGCCGGCATCGAGCGCGTGAACGAGCTCGACGTATCTCCCGCTCGCGACCGTCGCCTCCGTCGCGAGGAGACCGATCCGGCGGTTCCGCGTGGCGAGGACGGCGGCGTGCGCCTCGGGCGCGAGGACGCCGATGACGGGAACCGAGAGCTGGCGCTGGAGATCGGGGAGCGCGGCCGCGGTCGCCGAGTTGCAGGCCGCGACGATGAGCTTCACGCCCTGGCGCTCGAGATAACCGGCGATCTCCAAGGCAAAGCGCCGGATCTCGTCCAACGGCCGCGGCCCGTACGGCAGTCGCGCGCCGTCGCCGAGATAGACGAAGTCCTCGTGCGGGAGCGTGACCAGGCACTCGTGCAGAACGGTGAGGCCGCCCATGCCGGAGTCGAACACGCCGATGGGGCGGGAGTCCATGCGCGGGGATTCTAGGAGTCGCTCCGGTTCCTCGGTACCCTTCCGCCTCGTGCTGAAGGTCTGGCTAGCGGCGCTGGCAGCCGCGCTCGTCCTCGTCTCCGGCGAAGCGCACCGGGTCGCCTGCGGCCAGGCACGACCTCTCCATCCCGATGGACGACGGCGTCTCGATCGCCGCGACGCTTTACGTCCCGGACGGGACGCCGCCCGCAGGCGGCTGGCCGGCGATCGTCTTCCTCCACGGGCTTCGGCCGGCAACCGGAGCAGATGAACGCGCTCGTCGAGGGATACGGGTTCACTGGACGGGAGCTACGCGATCCTCACGTTCGACGCCCGCGGGCATGGCGAGTCCGGAGGGCTCGTCGGGATCGACGGCCCGCGCGAGATCGCAGACACGCGCGCGATCCACGACTGGCTCGCCGCGCGGTCGGACGTCTCCGACACGAGGATCGGCGCGTGGGGCATCTCCTACGGCGGCGGCACAGTCTTCAACTCGCTCGTGGCCGGCGTGCCGTGGGCGGCGGTCGCGACGGTCGAGACGTGGACCGACCTCTACTCCGGCGCTCATGCCGCAAGGGCTCGTGAAGTCCGGCCTCGTCGCCGGGCTCGCGGGCTCGATCCCGCCCGACAGACGCGATCCGTCGCTCGACGCGGTCCAGGCGGCCGCCTTCGCCGGGAACGAGCGCAGTCGTCCGAGCGTGGGCCGAGGCACGCTCGAGCATCTCCAAGCTCGGCTCGGTCACGACGCCCGTCTTCATGGCGCAGGGGCGGCGCGACTTCCTGTTCGGGATCGACCAGGGCGCGCGGCCTTCGGCGGTTCGAAAGGCCCGAAGGTGCTGTACGTCGGCCTGCACGGCCACGCGCCTTCGACGTTCCCGGCAGCCGACACGGGCTTCCTCATGTCGCAAGGTGCGCGCCTGGTTCGACTGCTACCTGCGCAGCTCGGCCTGCGACGCGGACCGGCATCGATGTCGCGATCGCGCCCGAGAAGTTCGCCGGCCAGGTCGCGCCGCCGCGAACGCGACGCTGCCTCCCGTCTCGACCAACGACTGTCTCGTTCCCGGGCGTCACGACGTTCGCGCGCAGCGGCAAGGCCGTCCGGACGTCCGCGCCGCTCCGAAGCCGAATCGAGATGTTCGGAGCACCGACCGTCCAGACGTCGATCGCAGCGAGCGGCGGCTGGTCGAGGCTCGTCGCCGTGCTCACCGCTCGCACGCCGCAGGGCGAGGAGATCGTCGTCGCGCCGGCGGCGTCCCGACGAAGCCGGGCGCGCAGAGGTCACGATCCAGCTCGGCGAGCCAGGCGACGTTCGTCCCGCAAGGGCTCGCGGCTCACGCTCACGCTGGCGTCGTCGTCGACCGCGCAGTCGAGCGCGAACCTCCTCTACCTCGATCTCCCGATGGCGCAGAGCGCTCGGGCACGCGTCGGCACGGCGATCCTCAAGCTGCCGGGCCTGCGCACACCGGTCACGAAGTGATCGTCGCGCGTCGCGGCCGTCGCGTTCGTGAGCGCTCGCGCTCGTCGCAAGCGCCGGCGGCGCCACCACAGCCGACCCCGGTGTCACGTCGTCGACCGTTCTGCTTGGCGGCACCGTTCCGCTGACGGGCGAGGCGGCGGCGTTCGGGACGGTCGGGCCCGGCGCGAAGGCCTACTTCGACTACGTGAACGCGAAGGGCGGCGTCAACGGCCGAAAGATCGAGTACCGCTACTTGGACGACGCCTACAACCCGGCGCAGACCGTCCAGCTCACACGCCGGCTCGTCGAGCAGGACAAGGTGTTCGCCGTCTTCAACTCGATCGGCACGGCGAACAACCTCGCGATCCGCGATTACCTGAACGCGCAGAAGGTGCCCCAGCTCTTCGCCGCCGACGGCTCGCAGTCGATCGGCCGCAGCTCCGCGCAGTACCCGTGGACGATGGGCTTCCTCATGAGCTACCGCGGCGAGGGCGACGTCTACGGGAAGACGATCGTGAAGACACGCCCGAAGGCGAAGATCGCCGTGCTCTACGAGAACACGGAGCTCGGGCTCGACATGCTTACCGGACTGACCCGGGCGATCGCGGGCAAGGGGCCTCGCGTGGTCGCGAAGCAGGGCTACGAGTTCACGGGCGCCGACGTCTCGGCGCAGGTCGCGCTCCTCAAGGCGTCGGGCGCCGACACGCTCATGCTCTTCGCAACGCCCAAGTTCTTCCTGAACGGGATCCGCGCCGCACACAACCTCGGCTGGAAGCCGCAGGTCTACATCGCGTCCGTCTCGATCGAGCCGACGATCATGGGCATCGCCCGCTTCAACGCGCCGGAGCTGACGAAGGGCGCGCTCTCGATCGCGTTCCTCAAGAACCCGAACGACCCGATCTGGGCGAAGGACAAGGCCGTCGCCCTCTACCGCACGATCATGCGAAAGTACGCCCCGAGCGGGAAGCCGACCGACGTCTACAACTGGTACGGCATGACCGTTGCCTGGACGATGGTGGAGACGCTGCGCAAGGCCGGGAAGAACCTCACGCGCGCCGGGCTCCTGAAGGCGGCACAGAGCCTCGACACGCTGGCGAACCCGTTCATGCTCCCGGGAATACGTTTGAAGACGTCGCGAACGGACTATCGACCAATGGAGCAGGTCTATCTCTATCGCTACGACAACAAGCAGTGGGTCAAGGCAAGCGGGCTCCTTCTGGCGCGGGGATGATCGTGCTGCCGCTGTGACAGACTCATCAACTCGAAGAGGAGGTCAGATGAAGAAACGAATCGGAACCGTTGCGATCGGGCTGGCAGCGGTCGTAGCCCTCATCGCGGTACCTGCCGCGATGGCCGCGTACTCATCGCCGAAGCTCGACTATCACGCAGACAGCGACAGGCACCATCGTCAAGGCATCGCTCGACCCAAACGACGACCCGACGGCCGCCGTCGTGATCGTCGCGCCGAATCGGGACGCAGCTCACGACGACCCAGGCGCCGGGCACCGTGCTCGGCCCCGTGAAGGCGATCGTGAAGGCGCTTGACCTCGCCGGCGCCGACCTTCCGCTCGACGGCCAGCTGATCGTCGCAGCTCCAGGTCAGATCCCCGCCGCGACCCAGGGCGCGTGCATCGGCTCAGGCGTCGTCCCGCTGGCGACGTGGGTCATGGTGCTGACGGCCGCAGGTCAGACGCTCCAAGTGCCGACCTACCTCCTGACGACGCATGCCGCGCTTGCGCAGATCGGCCCGGCAGTGCATCGCGATCTGCTTGCCGCCTCCGGACGTTCCCGTCGGAACACCCGGCCGCGCGACGTTCGGAGCCAAGGTCTACAGCGCCGAGCTCACGATCAACGGCGTCTTCTCGCCGGTCGCGAGCGGCGCCTGGGTCTCCGACCTGGGTGCCGTACACGCCGGGCGCGGGCAAGCCGAATCCCGCGGGCACAGGTCATCGCTCCAGCGGCGATTGCGCCCGGCGCGATGAGCCTGTCGGCGAAGCGGTCGGGTCCCGGCGCGACGCTCGCGGGCGCCGTGACCCAGGCCGGTCAGGCACGTGGCGGAGCGAGTGTCACGATCTTCGGCGGCTCGGCAAGGCAACCGGGCTCAAGCGGCTCGGCAAGGCGAAGGTGGCCGCGAACGGCAAGTTCGCGTTCAAGGCCAGGGCCGGAACGTTCTTCCGCGCCGACGCGGTCGCAGCGGGCGGGTCGGCACCCTCGGTGTGCGCGAAGCTCAGCCGCTCCTCGGCGGCATCCCGTGCGTCAACCCGACGGTGAACGGGTTCGTCGCGAAGAGCAAGGTCGTCAGGAAGAAGTAGCGACGTCGCACGCATGCGCAGGGGCCGGTCCGCGGGGACCGGCCCCTGTGCCGCGCGTCAGCTACGGGTGGTACTGCTGGTCGATCGAGAGCACCGGGTTCGGGTACTTGTCACCGACCCGGATCCAGTAGCCGAGACCTCTCGCGCGATCGAACAGCGCCCGGCGCCCGGGGTTCTTGCCCTGCGTGATCTGTGCCAGCTCCGAGACCGGGATCTCGATCGGTCGGAGGCCCTTGCAGGAGCACTGTGACCGTCGCGGTCGGGGAGACGACGTACGTCAGCAGACGATGGCTCTCGTCGAGCGTGTCCGAGTCGTTGGGGACGTCGCTCGAGCCCGTGTCCTCGCGTGCCGCCTGTGCAGCCGTCACCCCCCTGAGCAAGAGCGCCGGATCGAAGCGCATCATCCAGCGGCCGTGCTGCCGCGAGAGCGACGCGATGTGACCGTACAGTGCTCGTCTGTCCGGCAGGCGTCGCGCGCGGCAGGCTGAGCAACCCAGGCGCCATGGCTTCTGTGCGAGTCACGGGGGCGCTCGACGCAACGGACGCAGCCCATAGCGATCCACCGACGAGTGCGAGCCCGACGAGCACGAGTAGCGAGCGTTTCATGATCTCTCCCTTCCTTCGAGTGAAACGTGGTGTCGGAGAGAGGGTCGCTCTTCCGGCTCGGCAGATCCATGACGCGACGATGGGCGTTCGATTGAAGATCGCGGAAGACGAGGCGCGGCCCCGGTCAGAAGCCCACCGGCGACCAGGGCGAACGGCCATACCGCTTCGCGAGGACGTTGAAGTCTTTCGCGAAACGCACCTTCGCCGCCGTCGCAGCAGCGTCCGCGCGGGCGGCCAGTTCGAAGTCGCGCGTGCTCGGCAACGGGCACGTCGCGTCCGCTCCGATGCCACGGAAACCGTCGCGGTAGTGGCGATCCGCTTCGATCGAATCCTGGAGCGCGCGCTGGAGGAGGGTCACGAGGGCCGCCGTCTCGCTCGTGGGCGTCGACAGCGAGCCCAGTTGCCCCAGGATGCTCTGCCGATTGTCGGCGACGCTGCCGATCCGGCGTGCGGCCTCGGCCGGCGTGATCGAGCAGTCGAGGCCCGCCGTGAGCGCGTCCCGGATCTCGCGCCGTCCCGCTGCGGACTGATCGAGGACGTTCTCCATCCGGTCCAGGAACGTCCCGAGCGCGGCGGCTTGCCCGTCCGTGTCGTTCGCTCCCGATGGTCCTCTGGACGCGACGATCGCGACGACACCGGCGACCAGGAGCGCCGCGAGAATGCCCGCCGCGATCCAGGGCAGCCATCTCCGGCGCGTCGACCCCGATCGAGGCACGGTCTCGGTACCGGCCAGGCGAGTCGGCGCCGCATCATCGACGGGCAGCATCGGCGCCGCCCTCGTCGCTCGACCGGCGTCGGTCCCGTCCGCGAGCGCCTCTCGGAGCGCCTCCGTGAATGCGCCCGCGCTCGCGTATCGGTCGTCGGGCCGCTTCGCAAGCGCCGTGGCGACCACGCGATCGAGTGAGCGGGAAAGCTCGGGCCGGAGCTCCGAGACAAGCGGAGGAGGATCCGCGAGATGCGCTTGGAGCACGGCGAACTCGCTTCCCCGGGCGAACGGCGGCTGTCCCGTCAGGCTGTGGAACACGACACCCCCGAGCGAGTACACGTCCGCTCGTGCGTCGAGCGGCCTGCCCTCGATCTGTTCCGGTGCGCAATAGTCGGCCGTTCCGAGGAAGAAGCCCGTCTGGGTGGTCGAGGACGAGCTCATGCGCTTCGCCAGGCCGAAGTCGCACAGTAGACGTGTCCACCCGGCGCTCCGCGATGCAGGATGTTCGCCGGCTTCACATCCCGGTGGACGAGGCCGGCCGCATGAGCCGCATCGAGTGCACCGCCCACCTGTTCAGCGATATGAAGCGTCTCCTGCGGGAGTCAGGTGCCACGCGCTCGCCCAGGAGCTCGTGCAAATTCGAGCCTGGACGTAGCGCATGGCGAGAAACAGAACGCCGTCCGCGTCGCCGGCATCGAAGATGGGAATGACGTTCGGATGGTCGAGCGAAGCAGCGAGCTGGGCCTCGCGCAGGAAGCGAGCCCGGAACTCGTCGTCGTGCGCGAGCTCGGGCGAGATGACCTTGAGCGCCGCCTTCCGCTCGAGGCGGTCGTGCGTCGCGAGGTAGACTGAACCCATCCCGCCACGTCCCAGCAACGACTCGAGCGTGTACCCGCCGAGCGTGTCGCCCACACCCGGCACTCGGCCCGACACCGTCACCCCGCTCGTCTCCTCAATTGTCGGAACACGTCCTCAATCGATAGCCCCTTCCACGCTCGCTCTCGACGAGCCTCTCGGCACCGAATCGTCGCAGCTCGCGCCGGAGCTCCCAGACGAGCCGGGCGAGCTCGAGCCTCGTGTGCATCGGCTCGTCCTCCCACACGGCGTGCATGAGCTCGTCGTGCCCGCAAAGCACCGGCGTTCCGCCGGCCGAGGCATTACGCGTGGTCATGTAACGGACGAGGAGATGCCCCTGCGGTCGGAGATGGATCTCGTGGCGTGCAGCGCCCTGGACGAGCAACAGTCGAGCCGCGTCCGCCTCGTAGACGAGGCATCGGCCACGTCCCGGATCTTCGAAACCGGCGCCGCACGGGTCCGCTGCGCATCCGCGACCTGTCGGTAAGCGAGCTCGAAGTAGCGGCGCGCTCCATCCGTCTCGACCGCAGCAAGGATGCACACGACGTCGCCGTCCCGCAGCGCTGCTCTGCGCCCGATGCGCTCGAGCTCCTCTCCTCTGCGGACATAGGTCCCGTTGACACTCCCTCCATCGACGAGCACCCAGCTCGCTCCTTCACGTTCGAACGTGCAATGCGCGGTCCGCGAGACGTAGAGCTCCGGGTCGGGCTGCAGGGCGATGTCGTTGAGCTCGGAAGCCGACCGACGTCACGCGGTCGCCGGACAGAGCGATGCTCTCCACCGAGCCCCGCTTGGCCCGGTGACGACGACCTCAGCGCTCCAGCTCTCCATGCCGCGACGCTTATATCCGACGTCCGCGGGCCACTACGCCTCTATGTTGCCCGCATGTCCGCGACCGTCCGCCTCGGCACCTGCAGCTTTGCCGACGAGGGTCTCGTCAAGACGTGGTACCCGCGAGGCGTCTCGACGTCGAAGGCGCGGCTCGCGTACTACTCGGAGCGCTTCGACACCGTCGAGGTGGACTCGCCGTACTACCACCTGCCCGATCCCGACGTGACCGGGCGCTGGGCGCAGCGCACGCCGCCAGAGTTCATCGTTCCACGTGAAGGCGCACAAGACGATGACGTGGCACGAGGGCGAGCCGACCGACGAGGCATTCGCCGAGTTCCGGAGGTCGATCGAGCCGCTCGAGCTGTCGGGCAAGCTCCGCGGGATCCTCCTGCAGTACCACCCGCGGTTCGTGAAGTCGCCCGACGCGCTCGCCGAGCTCGAACGCGTCCGGCCGCGGATCGATCCTCTCGTCCCACTCGTCGAGTTCCGGCACCGGTCGTGGATGGAGCCGGAGGAGCGGGCCGACACGCTCGCGTTCCTCGAGCGCAACGGCCTCGCGTACGTCTCGGTCGACACGCCGATGACGCGAGCGTCGAACGTCATCGCGCGGCACGCAGCCTCCACCCACCAGGTCGCCTACGTCCGCTTCCACGGACGGAACGAGAAGACATGGAACATCAAGTCGGAGAAGTCATCGGATCGTTTCGACTGGATGTACGGCCCGGAGGAGCTCGAGGAGTGGGTCGAGAAGCTCGACCGGCTTTCCTCCGAGGCGGACGAGGTGTACGCGCTCTTCAACAACAACCGCGACGACTTCGCTCCACGCAGCGCCGTCATCCTGCGTGGGCTTCTCGACGAGGCCGGCATCCCGGCCGCCGGCGGCATCGAGCCGCCACCGCTGACGCCAACGCTCTTCTGACTACAGTCACGCCGGTGCGCGTTCTCTCGGTGAACCACGGCCCTTCGGTGCCGGGCGGCGTGTTCGACGAGGCCGTCGAAGCCGCCGGGCACCTCCTCGAGCGCTGGTCGGTGCCCGACGGCGCGAAGCCCGACCCGGCCGAGAGCTACGGCGCGGTGATGGTCTTCGGCGGCTCGATGCACCCCGACCAGGACGACCGCTTCGGCTGGCTTGCGAGCGAGGAGGAGTTCCTGCGGGACGTCCTCTCCGCGCGGATTCCCGTCTTCGGGGTCTGTCTCGGAGCGCAGATGCTCGCACGTGCCGCGGGCGGGACGGTGAAGCCGGCGAGCGAGCCCGAGATCGGCTGGCTCGACGTGTCTCTCACCCCTGCCGGGATCGGACGACCCGGTCCTCGGCGAGCTTCCGCCGACGGCCAAGGTCTTCCAGTGGCACCACTACACCTTCGAGATCCCGCCGGGCGGGACCGAGCTCGCGCGCAGCGAAGATCTGCACGCAGGCGTTCCGGCTCGCCGACCAGCCCGCCTGGGGCATCCAGTTCCACGCCGAGGTGACGCTCCCGATGGTGACCGCGTGGACGGAGGAAGACCCGGACGAGCTCCCGATGCCCCCGGCGGAGCTGCGCGCCGAGTCCGCGCGGGTCGATCGAACGGTCGAACGCGCAGGGCCGCGCGCTGGCGGACGCCTTCCTCCGCGAAGCGAGCCGCGCTAGCTCAGTCCGCGGGCACCTCGCGCGACCACTCGTGCCAGGAGCCGACGTAGTTGCGCGCCCGGTAGCCGGCACCCTGCAGCACCTCGGCGGCGAAGCGCGACCGGCTTCCGACGTGGCAGTACGCGACGACCTCCGTGCCTTCGGGCAGGCCGACGACGCCGCGCACCTCGTTCGCGCTCCGGCACTCGAGGATTCGCTCGAGCGGAAGGTTGACGGCGCCGGGGATGTGGCCGTGCCGCGGATCGCAGTGAGCCCCGGCAGTGCCGTCGAACTCGAGCGACGTCCGCACGTCGACGATGACGAGCCCGTCCTCGCCGAGCCGCCCGCGCAGCTCGGCGAGCGTCACGTCTTCCACTGGCTCACGAAGTCGAGAAGCACCGCGTTGAACCTCGCCGGCTGATCGATCGCGACGAAGTGACCCGCGTCCGCGAACACCTCGAGCCGTCCGTCGAGCGCGGTCGCCGCGAGCTCCTCGGCTTCCGCGACGGAGACGAGCTCGTCGCGGTCGCCGACGCAGACGAGGAGCGGGCCGCCGAACGACGCGACGACTCCCGTGAGGTCGAGCCGGTCGCGCATCGCCTCCTGCGCAACTGCGAGGTACTCGAGGTCCGCGTCCGGCTCGGCGAGGGCCGGCGCATGCCCCGCGCGGAGCTCGATGGCCTGCTCCAGCCGATACTTCCTGCGGTCGAAGGAATCGGCATCGGCGCGAGATGCGACCAGCACCATGCCGAGGACCCGCTCGGGCGCGCGGCGCGCGATCGCGAGCGCGCAATAGCCACCCATGGATGCCCCGACGACCACCAGCGAGCCGTCGATGTCGCGCAACAGGTGCGCGGCCCAGTCGTCGATCGACGCGCCCGCGCCCGTACAGATGCGGTGCGACCGGTGTCGAAGCCGGCGTCGCGCAGCGCCGAGACCTGCGACACCCAGACCCGCTCGGAGACGGGCCAGCCGTGCAGGAGCAGGACCTTCACCGCTCGATCCTCACCGATCCGTCGATGCTCCTGCGCATCGGCCCACCCCGTTCCGGCGCCCTCGACGTGCATGACGCCGGCGAGCTCCGCGAGAAGCTCGCGCGCCGGAGGCAGGTCGGCAGGCGAGGGAGCCGTTCGAGCGACGCGTCGCACCGCCTCCGGGTCGGCGCCGGTCAGGCGCGACATCACGGTGGGATTCGCGGCGAGACCGATGACGTCGCCCGGCGGCAGCGGGCCGTAGAACTCGGGGACGGAGAGGTACTCGTCCACGATCCGCCCTCGCTCGAAGAGGATCATTCGCACGAGCTCCTCACGCTCGACGCCGAGCAGCAAGGTCACGGCACCGATCCTGTCGGAAAGCTCGCGCGCGAGGCGGCGGAGCATCTCCGGGTTCCGGTCGCAGACGTCGTCGTACACGGCGATCCAGCCGCCCCGGGGCGGCGCGACGACCGAGCCGCGCGAGCCGCCCGGCAGCCGTGGCACGAACTGCCGCACTGCCTGCTCGACGGCGCTCAGGTCGTCCGACTGGAGATGGATCGATCCGAACGAGGAGGCCTCCTGCGAGCCGAGCCGCTCCTCGAGCCCGGACACCGAGCCGGTCATGACGATGACGTCGTCCTTGAATCCCCAGCGCGCGTACAGGGAGCGCGCGACGTGATTCGACGCGACCACCTCGAGGTCGAAGTGCTCGATCTCGAGCTCCCGGAACGCCGACAGCACCTGGCGCATGAGCTCCGTCCCGATTCCGCTTCGCCGCGCCTCGTTGCGCGACGTAGAGATCCGTGAGCGTCCCGAATCCCGGCGCTCTGCGTCTCGCGAGCGCGAAACCCACCGCAGTTCCGTCGTCCTCGGCGACGAACGCGACCTCGGAGGCGATGATCTCGCGCACCTCGCGCGAGCTCCTTCTCCTCGTCTGCCGGCCCCTCGTGGGTCGGGGGCGGGATCTCGTGGTCGAACTGCCGCCAGAGATCGGCGATCGCGTCGAAGTCCTCGGCTGCCGCACGCCGCACGTTCATCTCAGCCCGCCATCCTCGCGCCTGCGAGCAGGAACTGCGCGGACAGGTTCTGGAACGGCGCGAAGCGCTCGCCCATGCGTACGGACCTCCTCGATCGAGAGTGAGCGACCGGCAGCGTAGAACGTCGAGACGGCCTTTCGCACGCCGAGGTCGCCCGCGGGCCATGCGTGAGGACGCGCGAGATGGCGCGCGAGAAACCAATCCGCGGTCCAGCGACCGATGCCGCGCACTGACGTCAGGCGCGCGATGACCTCGTCGTCGTCGAGCGCTGCGAGAGCGCTCGAGGTCGAGGTCGGAGTGCGCGAGCTCGAGGACGTACTCGGCCTTCGCACGTGAGAAGCCGAGCGGCGTGAAGTGTCGCGGGCGCAGCTCCTTGATGCGCTCACGCGTCGGAAACTCCCAGGCCACGCTCGTGCCGGACGCCGTAGCGCTCGACGAGGTTCCGCCGGATCGCGGCCGCCGCCTGCAGCGAGATCTGCTGCGTCGTGATCGCGACAACGAGGGCTTCGAATGGCTGGGGGTTCATCGTCGGACGGAATCCGGGAACCATGTCGAGGACCATCGCGAGCGTCGCGTCACCGGAGGCCCACTCGCGGAACGCGTCGAGGTCGAACGGAAGGCCGAGCAAGAGGCCGATCTCCGGCGCGGTCTCTGCGCTCCATGGCTCGACCTCGACACCACCGTCCGCCGCCGTGATCCGAATCTCGCGACCCGCGACGACTCGGTGCAGCCCGCCCTCGTGCCACACCGTCGCTCCGTCCGAACCGAAGTTGCGGAAGCGCGTCGTCGAGAGCTCGAAGTCGTAGGGCTCGGGGATCGTCGAGGAGCACGTCAGACGAGCGCGCGCTCGAGCGTCGTGCGAAGTCGCGCGAACGGCTCGAACGGCGACCCCTCGACGCCCACGAGGTACTCGGCGAGACCATCGCGCGCGAAGACGCGAGCTCGCGGCCTGCGCGACGCAGCGATCCGAGAACCCGTCCCCGACGTAGACGAAGACACCGAGGCCGGCCACGTCGACCGCTTGCACGGCTCGCCGCAGACGGAGCAGCCTCGTCGTCTGCGAACAGATCGTGCGCCATCCGTCGGGCGCGCGGCGTCGAGGCGGTTGGCGCGCACCTCGAGCTCGCAGGCCCTCGCGCTCCAGCACCGGGCTCGATGAGCTCGTGGAAGCCGCTCGAGACGACGAGCGGGCCGTCGCCGTCGGGCGATCTCGGCGAAGCCGGCACGGACCGCGACGTTCTCGCGCAGCCCACGCGACGACGTCGTCGAGCGGCGCTCGGACGGTCGCGAACTCGACCGCGATCACCTCGTGGAGCGTCAGGCTGCGCCCGAGCCGCTCCTCCGCCTCGCGTAGACGTCGACGTCACCGAACTCGGACAGGACGAGGTGCAGGCCGTCCACCTCGGTCACGGTTCCGTCCCAGTCGACGACGAGCTCGCACGCGCAGCTCGAGCCGAGCGACCTGTGGCGTCGAGTTCGCCGATCCCGTCGACGACGACCCGACCGCGTGACGCCGGGAGCGATCGGCTCGACGACGCCGCAGCTCGGCCCGGCGACGAGGTCTCCGGCGTAGAGCTTCGTCCGATCGGCGGCAAGCCCGACCGCCTCGTGCCAGTCGAAGGCGGGCGAGAGCTGGCGGACGCGCTCGAGCCCGTCGACCCGTATGAGCTGCGTGCAGGCGTCGGGCTCGAACGTCTCCGCGGTGACGGCGACCGGCCCGAGACCGAGCGCGAAGTCGCGATCCTTCGGCGGTCTTCGGCCGGATCCCGCCACTCCGCGAGGATCGTGAACGCGGCAGGAACGCCCGTCGGCGCCGATGACGGCGGCGACCCTCGGCGCCAGCGCCAGACCGTCCGTTCCGGGAATCTCCGCGCCAGGGCCGCGCACAGCGGCCGGATTGGCGAACACGAAGGCGTCCTGCTCGTCGAAGATCCGGATCGAGGGCGGATGCAACACGGGCGCAGGAGCTCGACCTCTGCGAGCGGATACTCCGCGTGCTCACGGGCGGTACCGCCTCCGGTGAAGAACGACTGCAGGGTCTGCGCGGCCAGCTGGACGACCCTGTCGCCGTCGACCCGCCCGACCCAGCCGCGCTCCAGCGGATGCCCGACCGGGTGAAACATGCAGAGACGGCTCACGGCTCGGTGTGTACCACGACGTCCGCGATCGCCGGGACGGCACGGCGCACGCGTTCCTCGATCGCCGTCGCGCGACCGTGCGCGTCGGCGACCGATCCCGCGCTTCCGAGCCCGAGCGTGAGGAACGCGACGATGCCGTCGTCGGTGCGAACGAAACGCAGTTCGCGTGGATCCGCGCCTGTCTCCTCGCGCACGGCAGCCTCGATGGCTGCGGTGTCGATGTCGACCTCCTCCCCGGCCGCCGTCTCCTTCAGCGGCTCGATGTGCGTCTGAACGGAGCGAACCTCGGGCACGTCGCCCCGAATCGCAGCCTCGACCTGCTCGGCGATCTCGTGTGCGCGGTCGAGCTCGAGGTCGCCCGGAAGCTTCAGGTGGAGCGACACCTCGAGCGCACCATCCAGGTCGAGCACCGTCAGGTTGTGGATCTCCCGCACGTGCGAGACCGTGAGCGCGGCCGCGAGAACCCGCTCGCGAATTCCGCCATCGCCGCCGCGCGGCTCGACGTGCACGACGACGTCGATTCCCGGGAGCGCGTCGCGGAGTGCCTGCTCGACACGGTCCGCCGCCGCGTGGCCCTGGCCGATCGCGGCTCCCGGCGCGACGCCGATGACGACGTCGGCGAAATGCTCCCCACCGGCTCTGCGCAATCGAAGCCGGCGGAGCTCCACCGGAGGATCCAGCGCCGCGATCGCGAGACGAGCGATACGCGCGTCGTCGTCGGGTGACCGATCCATGAGGACGTCCACGTTCCGCGCTGCGAGGCGAAACGCGGCTGCGACGACGAGGCCGGAGACGAAGAGCGCCGCGATCGAGTCGCCGGCGGGGAAGCCGGCGGCGGCAGCGATCAGGCCGCCGAGCACCGCGAGCGTTCCCGCGAAGTCGCTTCCGAAGTGGAGGGCGTTGGCCGCGAGCGCGTCGCTCCGGTAGAGGCGCGCGCCGCGCAGCGAGACCATCGTTCGTGATCCGTCGATCACGAGCACGAGCCCGATCGCGGCGAATGTCCACCACGTCGGGTCGACGTCGAACTCGACCACGTCGGCGAGGCGCAGGATCGCCGTCGCCGCGATGCCGAGGCTGACGAGGATGAGGAACCCTGACTCGGCGAGCGCCGCGAGGTTCTGCGCCTTCCCGTGGCCGTACGGGTGCCCGCGATCAGCGGGACGAACGGCGACGGACACGGCGAAGAACGTCAGCAGCGCGGCCGCGAGATCCGTTCCCGAGTGCGCCGCCTCGGCGAGGAGGCCGAGGCTCGAGCTCGCGATCCCGGCGACGAGCTTGATCGCGACGAGGAGACATGCGGCCCCGACCGAGACGAGCGCGGTGCGCCGCTGCGGCGACATGCGCGGAAGGCTACGGCGTCAGCCGGTGACCGCGTAGAGCGTCCAGGGGTCGGGCACGCCCTTCAGTTGGTGCTCGCCGCGCTCCTCGAAGGCGATCCCCGACCCGGCTACGAGGTCGCGCACCGTTCGGGTCACGAGGATCTCGCCCGGATCGGCGAGAGCCGACACGCGTGCTCCGATGTGCACTGCGATACCCGCGACACTTCCCGAGCGGCGTGTGATCTCGCCGGCATGAAGACCGCAGCGAACCTCGAGGCCGGCGCGACGCACATCGTCGCGCATGCGCACGGCGCAGCGAATGGCGCGCGCCGGGCCGTCGAACGTCGCAAGCACGCCGTCGCCTGCGACGTCGACGACCTCACCGCCATGGACCATCAGGGACTGGCGCACCACGTCCTCGAACCGATCGCGCATGCGACTCCAGCGGCGGTCTCCGAGCTCGCTCGCGTGCTCGGTCGATCCGACGACGTCGACCACGAGCACGGTCGCGAGAAATCGATCAGCTTCGTCGATCTCGGCCCGCGAGCCGGTCACGAACTCCTGGATCGCGCCGAGCAGCTCCGGTTCCGGAAGCGGCCAGTGATCTGCGCTCGGAAGCTCGACGAGCCGTGCACCGGCAATGTTCTCGGCGAGGTACTGCCCGTGACCAACGCGGATGATACGTGTTGTCGCGGCTGTGGAGCACGAGTGTCGGCGCTGCGACGAGCGGCAGCACGTTGCGCACGTCGAGCTCGCCCATCGCTCGTGCTTTCGCGAGGGCGGTCCCCGGTGTTCCCGCGAATCGTTCGACTCGACCCCACCACTCGGTGACTCCCGGCCGGCCGGCGACGGACGGCGCCAGCGCCGCGGCGAGCGCTCCCGTCCCCCATGTCTCCTCGAGCATGGCCAGCACCTGCTCGTGGATGCGGACAGGCATTCCCGCCGGATAGTCCTCGTCGCGCACGAGCCGGGCGCAGCCGTTGTAGAGGACGAGTGAGGAGATCCGCTCCGGGTGCGTTGCGGCCGCCATGACTGCCATCTGCGCCGCATGGCCCTGTGCGACGAGCGTCGCCCGCTCGGAGCCGACGGCGTCCATGACGGCCGTCACGTCTTCGACCCAGTCCTCGGGCGCCGCCGCTCCGCCAGGCACCGGATCGGACATCCCGACGCCGCGCATATCGAACCAGAGCACACGCCCGATGCGTGCGAGTGCCTGGAGGAACTCCTCCATCAGCGGCTGCTCCCAGAGCACCTCGAGATGACTCGCCCAGTCCAGAACGAGAACGAGGTCACGCTCACCGGCGCCGAAGACCTGATACGCGAGCTCGACCCCGCCGCTCTGCGCGTACTGCGTGCGCGGTGAGGCCATCCGGATCGCTACAGGTTGCCGCGAAGGGCCTGTTCGCGCTCGATCGCCTCGAAGAGCGACTTGAAGTTCCCGATCCCGAAGCCGCGGGAGCCGTGCCGCTCGATGACCTCGAAGAAGAGGGTCGGGCGATCCTGGACGATCTTCGTGAAGAGCTGCAGCAGGTAGCCCTCCTCGTCGCGGTCCGCGAGGATCCCCATCGCGCGCAGGTCGTCCCAGTTCTCCTCGATCTCGCCCACCCGCTCCTCGACGATGTCGTAGTACGTGTCCGGCGTCGCGATGAAGAGGACGCCGTGCTCGCGCAGCGCCGCGACCGTCTTCACGATGTCCTCCGACTGCATGGCGACGTGCTGGACGCCGGGGCCGCCGTGGAACTCGAGGTACTCCTCGATCTGACTCTTGCGCTTGCCCTCGGCCGGCTCGTTGATCGGGAACTTGATCTTCCCCTCGCCGCCCGTCATGACCTTCGACATGAGCGCCGAGTACTCGGTCGAGATGTCCTCGTCCGAGAAGTGCGTGAGCTGCGTGAACCCGAGGACGCGCGCGTAGAAGTCGACCCACTCGTCCATGCGGCCGAGCTCGACGTTGCCCACGACGTGGTCGATCGAGATCAGCCCGACTCCTCCGCCTGGGGCGCCGTTCGGCGAGACGGAGACGTAGCCGGGCAGGTACGGGCCGGAGTACTCGGAGCGATTCACGAACGTGTGGATGTTGTCGCCGTACGTCGCGATCGCGGAGAGCTCGACGCGCCCGTGATCGTCATCCACCCAGTGCGGCTCGACGACACCGCGGGCGCCGCGCTGAACGGCCTGGCGATAGGCGTTGGTCGCATCGGGGACGGCGAGCGCGACGTCGCGCACGCTGTCTCCCTTGGTCGCCGCCCATTTGCAGATCTCGCTGTCGGAGCGCAGGCCGCTCGTGAGGACGAAACGGATCTCACCCTGCTCGAGCACGTACGAGGCGCGGTCGCGGACGCCCGTCTCGGGACCGGCATACGCGGTACGCGTGAAGCCGTACGCCGTCTCGTAGAAGAACGCCGCTTGCTTGGCGTTCCCGACCCAGATCTCGAGGTGGTCCCAACCGTCGATCGGCATGAAATCGTGTTCGCTCATGTGTCCGATCTTACGCCGCCCGCGCAGGAGAGGGCCGGCGGCGGCGGGCGAGAGCGATCCCGCTCGCGATGAGCAAGCCTCCGAGGATCTGCAGCAGCCCGAGCGGCTCGGAGAGCAGGATCACGGCGAGGACGGCCGCGACGAAGGGCTGGAGGTTCGCCGCCAGCGTCGCTCGCGCCGGCCCGATCCGAGAGATCGACCGGAACCAGAGAATGTTCGTCAGCACGAGGGGTCCGATCGTCGCGAACACGAGCAGCGCCCAGACCTCCCATCCCAGATTCCAGTCCTGCTTCGGTCGTCTGCGGGATGCCGGTGAGCACGAGGAGGACCCACGTGCACGGAATGACGACGGCGCTGACCCGCGACGGCGAGTACGTGGCCATGAGCGGCGCGACCGCCACCGAGTAGGCGGCCCAGGTCGCGCAGATTCCGAGCCCGAGCAGGATCCCCACGTAACCGCCCGAGACCTCGCTTCCCGCTCCGACCGCGACGAGCCCGACGCCGACGAACGACACGCCCGCGCCGAGCCAGAAGCGTCGGTTGAGTCGCTCGCGACCGAGGGCGAGCCCGAACAGCGCCGCGAAGATCGGGATCGCGCCAAGGATCAGGCCGATCGTCGACGCGGTCGTCTTGTCGAGCGCGAAGACGAAGCAGAGCTGATTCAGCCACAGAGCTAGCGAGGCGAACGCGAGCACGAGAACGTGGCGCCGCTCGATCCGTAGCGTGCGCTCGACCAGCGAGGGTCAGCACGACGAAGATCGCTCCTGCCAACGCATAACGGACCGTCGCGTACGAGAGCGGCTCGAGGCCCTGCTCGAGGATGTACTTCGTCACGCTCAGGTTGAGCGCCCACAGCACGACCGTCGTGAGGAGCATCAACTCGACGGTCGTCGGACGGCGCACGCCCCCGACGCTAGCGACGTGCTACCGGAGCAGCGTGCGGTAGAGCTCTTGGGTCGGAGCGCTCGGCGCGACCCCGAGATCCTCGCGGAGCCGCACGCGCAGACCCTCGTAGACACCGAGCGCCTCGGCATCGTTCCCCTCCGCCGCGAGCGCGCGCATGAGTATCCGGTACCCGCTCTCGCGGTGCGGCGCGAGCCGGACGAGATCGCGGCCCGAGCGGACGGCCGACTCGAGCTCGCTCGGCCCGAGCTCGAGACTCGACTTGGCGATGCACTCGAGCGCGCGCAGCTCGACGTCCTCGAGCGCGCTGCGCTCGTCCTCGACCCAGGCCGCACTCTCCCCGGGCAGGAACTCCCGCCGGACGATGTGGAGCGCTACCCGCCCCGGCCCCCACGCCTCGGCCCAGGCACCACGTCCGACTGCCCCCTCCGCCCGATGAATGGCCTCGGAGGCAGCCTCGACGTCGACCCAGGCGTCGGGGAGCACGAGCCGTACGTCGCTCCGACCGACGACGGTGTCCGAGCCGATCGCCTTACGCAGCTTGGAGATCAGCGAGCTCAGAGCCGTGTCCACCAACGCCGGAGGCTCCACCGGCCAGATTGCGTCGGCGAGTGCAGTCCTCGTGACCACGCGGTGCCGGTTGAGCGTCAGGTAGGCGAAGGCGAGGCGCCCCTGACGCCCCGGAAGGTCACCGTCCACTCGACTTCCGTCGATCCGGGCGACGAGCTTGCCGCACAGCTGAACTCTCGTAGCGTGATCCGCCAAGGTTTCCCCAAGGTCGATGCAACGTCGCGCCAAGCGAATCGGGTCATAGTCCGGCTGTCAACTCGAAGGAGGCTCGGATGTCTCTCTTGATCAATTGCGAGTGCGGCCGCGTCGTGAAGGCCGAGACCGAAGACGAGATCGTGGCCAAAGTCGAGCAACACGTCTCCGAAGATCATCCCGAGCTCGCCGGCAAGCTGTCACGTGAGGACATCGTCGCGATGTCGGAGGAGGTCGACGACTAGCTCGACGGTAGGCTTTCACGGCATGGTCGAACCTACGCGCGACGACATCGACGCTCTCGTCGGGCCAGCGACCCCGCACTTCGCGTACCAGCTGCGCGCCCGTGTTCGCGAGCTCATCGAGGACCTCCCGGACGACCACCCGATGCGCAAGTACGGGGAGGAGAAGATGGCCCTGCTCGACCGGCTCGGACACGCCTCGTCCCTCGCGGAGACAGGCGACCGCGAGCCACCGAGTCGTATCGGCTGGGAGACGATCCCGTCGTCGGCTCCGGCGTACGACCCGCTTCCGAAGGCCGAATGAGCTTCGAGGGCGCGTCCGTCCTCGTAACGGGAGGATCGCGCGGCATCGGGAAGGCGATCGCGCTCCGCTTCGCGTCGCTCGGAGCCGCGCGCGTCGCCATCGGGTACATGCGCGGTGACACGCCGGCCGAGGAGACGGCGTCGGAGCTCCGCGCGCTCGGCGCCGAGCCGACGCTCGTCCGCGGAAATGTCGCTTCGACCCGAGTCGCCGAGGAGGTCGCCGGGCTCGGACCGCTCGACGTCCTCGTGCACGCAGCCGCGACCGGCGTCATCCGCCCCGCGCTCGAGACCGAGGACAAGCACTGGGACTGGACGCTGTCGGCGAACGCGCGCGCTCTGCTCTCACTGACGCGAGCGGCTGCGCCGTCCATGCCGGCCGGCTCGTCGATTCTCGGCATCTCGAGCCTCGGCTCGGAACGTGTGCTCGACGGCTATGCGCTCGTCGGTGCCTCGAAGGCCGCGCTCGAAGCGCTCGTGCGCTACCTCGCGGTGGAGCTGGCTCCGCGGGGGATACGCGTCAACGCCGTGTCGGCCGGAGTCGTCGAGACGGGCGCGCTCGAGCACTTCCCGAACCGCGACGCGATGCTCGACATGGGGGTTCGCAACCCTACGGGCCGGCTCGTCTCTCCCGATGACGTCGCCCGGCTCGTCACGTTCCTCTGCTCGACCGACGCGGAGATGATCCGCGGTCAGACCGTCGTCGTCGACGGAGGCTGGAGCCTTCTGACGACGATCACGACTGGCGCATGAAGCCCTGACGGGCTGCCGAGACGAGCGCGACCGCCTCGGGAAAGAGCACGCGCATCGCGTCGCGGAGCGCAATTGCCTGCGCGTCGGAGGGGCCGTCGACCTG
This sequence comes from uncultured Gaiellaceae bacterium, assembly GCA_963776565.1. Classification (GTDB taxonomy): domain Bacteria; phylum Actinomycetota; class Thermoleophilia; order Gaiellales; family Gaiellaceae; genus GMQP-bins7. The sequence goes on along the minus strand of CAVZNF010000003.1, from coordinate 118,436 downwards.
CATCTGGCCGAGCGCCGCCGCAGTGAGCTCCACAGCCGTCGACAGCGTCAGCGTCGCGAACTGCTCGCGCTGCGCCTCCTGCACCGAGTCTGCCTGCTTCTCGGCGAATTCGCGAAGCGCCCCGAGGAGATCCTCGGGATCGCCGCCACCGAACGGGAAGAAACCTCCGCTGCCCTCCATCGCGGCCAGGTTACGCGATAGCGGGTGACCTGCGTTCGTACTCCATGTACGCGGCCGTCGCAGCCGCCGCATCGCGGCCGAGGTAGCGCTCCACGACCCGGCCTCGGTTCACGTCGCGAGTCGGTAGAGGAAGCCGCTCGTGTTGTCGGCGATCCAGACCGAGCCGAGTCCGGCGGCGAGACCATGGACGTCGACGCGCCCCCGAGCCGTCGCCACCGTCTTCACGCTGCCGTCGGCTGCGACACGCCGAACGGCGGTCATCGTCGGAAAGCCCGTCCGGTCGACGGCGGCGGTGCGAACCGGCACCCACAGCGCACCGGCCGCCGCGACGACATCGATGCCGGTGCCGCCGACGTCGACCGTCCGCCGCACGCCACCTGTCGCCGGATCCATCTCCACGAGCGACACGCCTCGGCCGGTGATCCAGAGAGCGTCGCCGAGGAGCGCGAGGCGCTCCGCCGCCGCGTTGCTCCCTCCGACGATCCCGAGTCGCGTTGGCGCGTTCGTCGCCGCGTCGATGCGGAAGATCGTGTTGTCACGGTGGGTCACGACCCACGCCTGCGACCCGCGGAAGACCATATCGGCGGGCCCGTCTCCGACCGAGATCCGGGCGACGACCTTGTCAGACGACGGCGAGACGCGGACGATCGCCGCGCCCTGGTCGTCAGCGACCCAGACGGCTCGGGCGCCGACCCAGATGTTGTATGCCGCTGTCGTGCCGAGCTGGATGCGTCTCGTGACGCGCGCCTTGTGTGGATCGATGCGGTAGAGCGTGGAGCCCGTGTCGAGCGCCCACACCGAGCCGAAGCCGACGGCGACCGCGGTCACCGGTCCGTCGAGGCCGATCGTCGCCGTCTTGCGGCCGGCGGGAAGACTCAGCCGCACGACGCGAGCCTGCTCCTTGCACGCAACCCACGCGGTCCGTCCCTGCAGGGCCAACGTCATGGTCGGCCAGAACGGACCTGCCCCGGCGCAGGCGCGCACCGCGCGCGCCTGAGGGATCCGCCCGACAGTGCCACTAGACGCCGCCGTAGGCAATGCGACGCCGACGATGACAGCTAGGAGCGCTACGAGCTTCATCCGTACCTCCAAAGTAGCGACGAAGTCGCACTAGTTTACCGACGAACTCGCACTACGTCCAGCGTATGATCCGGGCATGCCCGAGGTACTCGGACGCCATGACGCCGACCTCCTCCAGGAGCTCTACTCGACCGGGCTCCTCGTCGCGCTGCTCGTGGAGGAGGAGCTCGCGAAGACGGATGTTCCCGACCAGCTCTTCTCGTTCATCGGCTGGGTGACGCGCCTCCAGCCGGTCACGCCCGGAGCGCTGTCCGCCGAGACGGGCCTGCCGCCGACGACGGTGCGCGACTACGTGCGCCGGCTCGTCGAGCGCGGCGACGTCCGCAAGATCCCGAATCCCGCCGACGGTCGCTCGTACCACCTGGTCCTCACGGCGAAGGGGCGGGGGATCACGCACCGTGGCTGGCCCGCGGTCGTGGCTGCGTTCGAACGCGTCGAACCGTCATCTTGCGCGCCCGGCCGGCGAGTACCTCGCGAACATGCGCGAGCTCAGAGAGGCGGTGCGACTGGCGCTGGCGGAGTCCGAGGCGAGACCACGCCGGCCAGCTGCTCAGGCCGAGAGCTCGACCAGGTAGCCGGCCTCGACCTCGCGCTGGAGCTCCTGCACGGCGCCCTGCGCGGACTTGAGCGCTGCCGCGAACGGCGAGGCACCGCCGGGATCGAGCTCCTGCTCGAGGCGCCGCGTCGCGACGCCGATCTCGTCGAGCCGGCCGGTCGACGCGAGCTGCGGCGGGTCGCCGAGCACCTCGCGGAGCGCACGCGCCGCAGCCTCCGCATCCTCGATCCCCTCCGGTGCCTCGCGCTTGCGCAGGTCGACGAGACTGGCGATCAGTCCGTCGAGATCCCCGCCGCCGGCAGAGTCGGCGGCCACCTCGCACAGTGCAGCGATCGACACCGCGGCGCGCAGTTCGGCTCGACTCGTCACGACCGAGCCGTCATCGTGAACGGCGAGCCAACCGCGTGTGCCGTCGGCTCCGTCGAGCGAGCAGACGTACACGCGCCGGCCCGGCTCCGCCTCGGTCGGGAGAACGCCCGAGGCCGTCGCGCCCGCCTCTGCAGCCGCGACCGCGAGCTCGGCGGCGCGCTCGAGCTCGTCGTTCAGGCCCACGTCGCCCACAATAGGCGCCGTGCCTTCGGTCGACGCCAAAGAGCTGTTCGCTCCTCTCGGCGAGTCGTACGACCGCGTCGGCGCGACGCTGTCCTTCGGACAGGACCCACGCTGGCGCCGCTTTCTGGTCTCGCGGCTTCCCCGTGACGGCGGTCACGTGCTCGATGTCGCGACCGGAACCGGCCTCGTCGCGGCCGAGCTCGTGCGCCGAGGGTTCCGGGTCACGGGCGTGGATCAGAGCAGAGGCATGCTCGCGCGGGCGCGAGAGCGGTTCGGCGAGCGAGTCGAGCTCGTCGAAGCGTCTGCCGAGGAGCTCCCGTTTCCGGACCAGGCGTTCGACCACCTGACCTTCACGTATCTCCTGCGCTACGTCGACGAGCCGGGGGCGACGCTCGCGGAGCTCGCGCGAGTCGTGCGGCCGGGCGGCATCGTGGCGTCGCTCGAGTTCGGTGTGCCGGCCGGGCTCGCGCGCCCTGCGTGGGAGCTCTACGTCCGGGCCGGTCTCCCGCTCGCGGGACGCGCGCTGCGACACGGCTGGAGCGAGGTCGGAGACTTCCTCGGAGGGTCGATCCGCTCGTACTGGGAGCGGTATCCGCTCGAGCGCCAGCTCGAGCTCTGGAGCGCAGCGGGAATCCGAGACGTCGAGGCACGACGGCTCAGCCTCGGCGGCGGAGTCGTCATGTGGGGCCGGAAGCTGTGAGCGCGCCGTCGGCGAGACCGTCGTGGTACGCGCTCGACACCGGAGGCTGGCGCGACTACGTGACGCTCCTGCACCTGCCGTACACCGCGTGGCATCTCTCGTACGTCGTCATCGGAGGCTGCCTGGCGCCCGCGATCGTCTGGGGACGCCTCGGCGCAGCAGTGGCGGCTTTTGGACTCGCGGTCGGGATCGGCGCCCACGCGCTCGACGAGCTGCGCGGACGCCCGCTCCGCACCGGGATTCCGAGCACCGTGCTCGTCGTCCTGGCCGCGATCTCGATCGGCGCAGCGTGCGCGATCGGCGTGGCGGGCGCGATCGCCTTCGAGCCGTGGATCGCCCTGCTCGTCCCGGTCGGCGTCTTTCTCGTTCTCGCATACAACCTCGAGCTCCTCGAGGGACGGTTCCACTCGGACCTCTGGTTCGGTCTCGCGTGGGGTGGGTTTCCCGTCGTCTGTGGATATGCAGCGGTCGCCGGAGACCTGAGCGTCGCAGCACTGCTCGCGGCTGCGTTCGCCGTTCTCCTCTCGCTCGCGCAGCGCGCGCTCTCGAACCACGTGCGCTTCGTCCGCCGCCGCGTCGCGGGCGTCGACGGGGAGCTCGAGCTCGAGGACGGTTCGCGCGAGCGCCTCGACGCCGACTCCCTCATCGCGGCGGAGGAACGCGGGCTGCGGCTCCTCGCGGCTGCGTCCGTGGTGCTCGCGGCGGCTCTCGTCGCATTTCGAATCTAGAGTCTCGGCGTGACGACCCTGGCGTGGATCCTGCTCGCAGCGCTCATCGCAGCAGTTTTCCTGTGCGCCGTGCTCTTCCTGGGCCTCAAGCGGTCGCGCGCTCGCGCGGCACGCACCGAGCAGCTCGTCACCGAGGCGCGTCGCGCGGTTCGCGCCGCGGCAGAGGAGGAATCCGCGACGCAGGCCGAGCAGCTTCGCGTGTCGATCGCGCGCGCTCAAGCCGACTCGCTCTCGGCGTACGTCTCGGAGGAGCGCCGGCTCTCCGACCAGCGCCGCGGTGAGCTCGCCGTCCGCGAGCGGGAGCTCTCCGAGCGCATGGCCGAGCTCGTCGCGGCGGTGGAGCAGCGGGTCGAGGAGCGGCTGCGGGCCTGGGAGTCGGACCTCGAGCGAGCCCAGAACGCCCTCCAGGGCGCGGTCTCCACGCTCGAGCAGCGCATGCGCCAACGCATCGGAGACGTCGAGGCCAAGGGGGTGGCGGAAGCGGACGAGCTCGACGCGGCGATCGACGAGCAGCGCGGGGCCGCACTACGGCTTCGCGAGGAGCTCGAGACGAGCACACGGGATGCTCTTGCTGGCGCGCTCGAGGAGCTCCAGGTGCAGGCGGACGACAGGCGGCGGACGATCGACGAGGTGAACGAGCGCCTCCGCCAGCACGAGCACGCGGTCACCGAGCAGGTCGACCGCGCGGAGAGCGAAGCGCGTACGCGTATCGAGCTCGCGTTCGCCGAAGTGGAGCGTCGGCAGATCGAGCAGCTCGAACGGGCGATGACGCGCGAGATCGATGCGCGCAGCGAGGCGGGCGGGATGGAGTTCGAGAACCGCATGCGCGCGATCCGCGAGGAGGCCGCCGATCGCCTGCGCGAGGAGCTCGACCGCATCGCCGAGTCGTTCCTACGCCGTGCTGACGGGCTCATCGCCGCCGAGCTCCAGCAAGCTGTGAGTGCCGCCTCGAAGCAACTCGATTTGCGAATCGTCGAGCTCGCCCGGCAACAAGACCCGTCGCACGCGTCGCGGGACTAAGCGACGATGGCGGACCACCGCTGCGGCTGCGCAGCAGCCGCCTTAGGGTTCGTCCGCGCGCATGAGCAGGGAATTTCGCGACGACCGCGAAACCCTCGCGCATGGCCGAGACGACCGAGACTCCTCTCTGGCACGAGAACGAGCCCGCGAAGGTCGAAAGCTGGCGGCTGCACATCCTCCTCGAATCCGGGTATCCCGTGCATCTCGCCGAGCGGATCGCCGCGAGCGAGGTCGATCTCCACGACGCCGTCCAGCTCCTAACGCGCGGCTGCGACCCCGTGACCGCCACCGAGATCCTGCTCTAACACCGCAGTAACCTCCGGGGCGTGCCGAAGGTCGAGCACCTCGTCTACGGCGACCGGAAGGTCTTCACGGTCTCGGCGTTCAACCGCGGCATCGGCCTGCACCTGGGTCGCCTACCGACATTGTGGGTCGAAGGTGAGGTGACGGAGCTACGGCGGAACGACGCCTGGGCCAACGTCTTTCTCACGCTGAAGGACCCCACGACCGGAGCGACGCTCGGCGCGACGATCGCTCGGCGCACGTTCGACCGTCTCGACCTCGACCTCGAAGAGGGCGAGTCGGTGCACGTCGCCGGCCGCGCGGAGCTGTACGAGCAGAAGGCGGAGCTCGGCTTCCGCGCGACGACGATCGAGCGCATCGGTCTCGGCGGTCACCTGCTTGCGCTCGAACAGCTGAAGCGCAAGCTGGCCGCGGAAGGCCTCTTCGCCGCGGAGCGAAAGCGCCGCCTTCCCCGTGTGCCCCGCGCGGTGGGGATCCTCACCGGTGCCGACGCAGCTGCGCGCGGCGATCTCGTCGCGACGATCGGCGCGCGCTTTCCGGCGGCGAAGGTCGTGATCTGCGAGACGCGATTGCAGGGCAAGGGCGCAGCGGCGGCGATCGTCTCGGCGATTGCGGCGCTGACGAGCCATCCCGATGTGGACGTGCTCGTGCTGGCGCGCGGCGGGGGAAGCTTCGAAGATCTCCTTCCGTTCAGCGACGAATCCGTCGTCCGCGCGGTCGCAGCCTCCCGCGTTCCTGTCGTCTCGGCCGTCGGCCACGAGCAGGACGCGCCGCTTTGCGACCTCGCGGCTGACGCTCGCGCAGCGACGCCGACGGCTGCCGGAGCGCTCGTCGTGCCGAGCTTGGCCGAGCTCGAGTTCGCCCTGGCCGCGACAAGGCGACAGGCTCGATCTCGCCGCACGAGCGCACCTCGACCGCCGGCGCAACGCGCTCGAGCGGCAGGGCGAGCGCCTGCGCAGGGCTCCACGACTGCTGCTCGAGCGACGGCGCTCCGCACTCGATCACACGGGCGCGAGGCTCCAGGCGCTCTCGCCGCTCGCGACCTTGAATCGCGGCTACGCGATCGTGCGCACGGGCTCGAATGCGCTGCGCGCCGCAACCGACGTCGCCGCGGGAGACCGCGTCGACATCCAGCTCGCGTCGGGCTCGCTCGGGGCACGAGTCGACGAGGTTCGACCGTGAGCGAGGAGCGTTCGTTCGAGGACCTGCAACGCGAGCTCGAGGAGATCGTGACCCGTCTGGAGCGAGGCGATGTGCCCGTGGACGACGCGATCGCGCTCTTCCGGCGCGGCGAAGAGCTCTACCGAACGTGCGTCCAGCGGCTTCAGGGCGCCGAGCTACGGATCGAGGAGCTCGCACCGACGGACCCCGGCACGTGACACGAGGTAGGCGGTTCGTGTAGAAATCGCCCCATGGCGAAGCCGACCCCAGCGCTCCTTCGCAACGTCAGGCTGTTCTCCGACCTCGACGAGCGAGATCTCGAGAGCCTCGCGGACGAGTTCAACGAGCGCCGCTTCGCGGCAGGCGACAAGTTGGCGCTCGAGGGAGAGGGCGGACTGATGTTCTTCGTGGTCGAGAGCGGCGAGCTCTCCATCGACGTTCACGGCGAGCCCGTGGCGACGATCGGGCCGGGCGCCGCCTTCGGCGAGATCGCACTCATCGATCGCCGTCCGCGCACCGCGACGGTCACGGCCGTCAGCGACGTCACTGCCTACGGACTGCCGGTCTTCGTGTTCCGGCCGTTCGTCGAGGCGCGCCCGCAGGTCGCCTGGAAGATGCTCGAGTCGATGGCCGATCGGCTCGCTGCGGCTGAAGTCGTCGCTAGCCGCTAGCGACCAGGCGCCTAGCCGAGCTCTTCGAGGTTCTCCACGGCCCTCGCCGGGTCCCCTGAGAGGCTGACGGTCTCCGCACCGTCGATCGCTTCGACGACGCGGCCTCCGAAGACGACGCAGCGAACACCGCTCGCCACGCAACGCGCCGCGACGACTCCCGGGGCCTTTCCTTGGGCCGTCGTCGCATCGACCTGACCCTCGCCCGTGATCGCGATCTCGCACTCGCGCAGGTGCTCGTCGAAGCCGACGAGGTCGAGAATCGGCCGGCGCGCCCGGCACGAGCTCGGCCCCGAGGGCAGCAAGCGCGGCACCGAGACCTCCGGCGGCACCGGCGCCCGGAAGCCCGGCGAAAGGCAGAAGCTCGTCCATTCCGGCGAGCCGGCGCTCGAGAATCGCAACGCCCTCGTCCGTGGCGCCCTTCTGCGGACCGAACACGCGAGCCGCGTCCGCGAGCGTCGTCGTCACGTCGCAGAGCACGGTCGTCGAAATCGAGAGCTCGCGCAGGACCTCCCGCAGGCCGGCACCTCCGTCAACGGTCGCGCTTCCACCGAGACCGACGAGAAGCGCCCGCGGCTGCTCGAGCAGAGCCGCGAGCACGAGCTCTCCCAGACCGCGGCTCGAAGCGACGAGCGGATCGCGCTCGCCGTCGGCGAGGAGCGGAAGGCCGATCGCCGCGGCCGCCTCCACGACGGCCCGACCATCCGGCAGGAGAAGCCACTTCGCCGAGACTCGGCCGCCCGAGCGGGTCGGAGACGATCGCCTCGCGCCACTCCCCGCCGAGCGCCGCGTGGAGCGCTTCGGCGGTCCCTTCGCCGCCGTCGGCGATCGGCAGCTCGACGGCATCGGCACCTGCGCTGCGAGCTCCTCGCGCGAGCGCCGCGGCGGCATCCCGCGCCGTGAGGACGCCCTTGAGGCTAGCGGGACACAGCAGCGCCCTCACGGGCGGCCTCGGGCTCGGTCTCGTGCTCGATGTCCTCGATCATCTCGTGAACCTCCTCGAGCGCGTTCTCGGCGGACTGCTCCTCGTCCTCCATGCGCCGGAGCACCGCGAAGGAGATCCCCTCGCGCGCGATGGCGATGAGGCCGAGGCTGATCCCGCATGCCATCTCGATCGCCTGCAGCACGATGCCGTACGCGAATCCGACCGCGGACCGGAACGCCGTAGTTGCGGAGCGGCAGCGCAACGGCAGCCTGGACGAGCCCGACGTTGCCGGGCCAGAGCGGCACGATCGTCGCGATGTTCATCAGCACGAGGACGAGGCCGGCCGCGGGCAGCGGCGCATCGATGTTGAACGCCTGCATCGCCACGTACACGGCGAGCAGCTGCATGAGCCAGCCGCAGCACTGCAGGAGAATGGCACCTGCGAGCGGCACGGGCTCCTTGAGCACGGCGAGCCCCTGCCGCCCCATGACGACGAGCTGCCGGATCGACCCCATGCCCTCGCTCATGACCGGCCGCTGGTTTCGCTTCGCGCCGAGCCAGGCCACCGTGAAGAGCGCGAACCCGACCAAGGCGGCGATCCCGAACGAGACGACGGCCCAGTGGGGCACCTCCGCGGTGAGCAGCACCCAGACGACGAGGATCGTCGCGGGGACGAGATCGAAGAGCCGATGGGCGAAGACCGTCCCGATGAGAGTGGCGCTCGTGCCCGGCGGCGCGTCGGGGAGATGCCGTCGCAGAGTCGCCACGCGAGCGAGCTCTCCGAGCCTCCCAGGGACGACCGCGTTCGCGAGCAAACCGACGCCGAACGCCGACAGAACGTGATCCAGCCGGGGCTGGTGCTCGTCCGGCAGCGCCTGCCGGATGGTCAGCCGCCACGACAGCGCCCGGAAGAGCGTCGAGACGACATTGAGGAGAAACGCGAGGACGATCCAGCTCCAGATGACCAGTCGGAACGCTTCGAGCACGCTCCCCCAATCCGGCCCGCGCCACCAGATCGCGACGAACGCGAGGACGAGCGCGACGAGCGCGACGACGACCTGCGTCCAACCCGACGTCCACACGCGACGAAGGGGGCTCATGCCGCTCGAGCCTCCTCGAGGCCGATTCCTGTCACGCTCGCGTACACGCGCTCCAGGCGCCGCGCGATCGTCGGCCACGAGTAGTTCTCGACGGCGAGCGCGCGCGCGGCCTCGCCCATCCGCTCCCGCCGTGCCTCGTCCCCGACGAGATCGCACACAGCATCCGCGAGCGCCGCCGGGTCGTTAGGCGCGACCGCGACTGCCGCATCGGGCGTCAGCACCTCGCGATATCCAGGGATGTCGGATGCCACGGCCGGCAGCGCGCACGCGAACGCGCGCGTCAGCACCATCCCGAAGCTCTCCTGGCCGATCGACGGGGCCACGAGCGCCTTCGAGCGCAGCAGTGTTTCCGTGAGCTCGTCCTGGGTGAGGAAGCCGACGACGTCGAGCCCTTCGTCGGAGACACGGAGGCGTGTGAGCAGAAGCCGCACGGCGAGCGGATCCGCGCCCGCGATCGTGAGGCGGAGCCCGGTGCGCTCACGGATTCCTGGCCACGCCCGGAGGAGCACCTGGAGGCCCTTGCGCGGCTCCTGGCGGCCGGCGAAGACGATGCGTTGCTCGCGGTCGCTTGCAGGCGCCGATTCCGGCACGAGCACCCCGTTCGGAATCACCTCGTACTCACCTGGCAGCCATCGGTTCTGGGACTCGCGTGCGCGCTCCGACACGGCAATGCGGTGGTCGATGCGGTCGCTCATGAAGCCCCAGAGCGGGCCACAGTACTTCATCCATCCGAGATCGCCGGATGCGTGGAACGTCGCGACGATCGGACAGCGCGCGCGGATGAGCGCCGTCAGGCAGATCGTCGGCGTCATCGGCTCGTGCAGGTGGATCACATCGAAGCGCTCTCGCTCGAGCGCGCGCGTGATGCGGAAGAAGGAGCGCGGTGAGAGCACGATGTTCGGGAGCGAGCCGTTCGCGGGGACGATGACGGAGCGCCCAACGGGGATCACGTTCGGCGGCGGGTTGCCGTGACGCCCAACTCGAGGATGCAGGACCCGAGTGAACTGGCCCGGCGGATCGTTCCCCATCACCAGGCGTACGTCGTGACCGAGATCCTCGAGCGCCGCCGCCTGGAGCTCCGCATGCTCGACGACCGCACCCCAGAACGACCACGAGAACGGGACGACGATCCCGATCTTCACGGTGATTTCCGCAAGGTCGCAGATCCGCGAGCGCGGATCTCCGACCGCGAGATCCCTGAAGGCGGCCGCTTCGCAGCCGCGTCGCTCGACAACATCGGCGCTAGCTTAGTCCTGTCAAGTTAGGGTCTGGAAGAGTTGACGCTCGACGGCATCCATCACGTGACCTGCATCACGGGCGATGCGCCGCGCAACGTCGACTTCTACACGCGCGTTCTCGGCCTGCGGATGGTGAAGAAGACGGTCAATCAGGACGACCCGACCGTCTACCACCTCTTCTACGCGGACGAGGACGGAACACCGGGAAGCGACATCACGTTCTTCGAGTACCCGGGTGTTCAGCGCGGTCGTGCAGGCGCCGGGATGGTTCACACCGTCCAGTGGCGCGTCGGCTCCGAGGCGGCGCTCGACTTCTGGGAGGCACGACTCACCTCGGCGAGCGCGACGCGCGACGGCGGCGGGCTCACGTTCGAGGATCCGGAGGGGCTGCGTCACCAGCTCGTCGTCTCGTCGGTCGCGGATGCGCCGCTCACCGCGGAGCACCCGGAGGTTCCAGCCGAGCATGCACTGCAGGGCTTCGATGCGGTACATGCATTCGCCACTTCGCCTGACGCGAGCAGAGCACTGCTCGAGGAGACACTCGGATTCACTTCGGCCGGCGAGGACGCCTGGGAAGCGCGCGGCCCATCGCGCGGCGGGCTCTACGATGTACGACGAGCCGCCAGCCGAGCGCGGGCTCGGTGGCGCCGGCACCGTCCACCATGTCGCTTGGTCGTCATCGCTCGAGGAGCACGAGGCGTGGCACGCGAGGGTGACTGCAGCCGGAATGCGCCCGTCGCCGATCATCGACCGCTTCTGGTTCCGCTCGATCTACTTCCGCGAGCCGAGCGGCGTCCTCTTCGAGATCGCGACTCTCGGCCCGGGCTTCTCGCTCGACGAGGATCCCGGAGCACCTCGGCGAGACGCTCATCCTCCCGCCCGCATTCGAGCACCTGCGTGCTCAAGTCGAGCCGCTGCTGACACCGCTGCCCGGACCCGCGTCCCTGGGCGACGATCGGCTAGTCGACCGGGCTGACTTCGCCCCCAGCGCGCCAACTGCCGCAGCTCTAATGCGCATGCCCGTGGGCGAGCGCATGGCCCTTCCCACGCCGGATCAGCGCGCGATTGACGAGGAACGTCGGACCCCACGCCACTGCGAGCGCGATCGCGAGTGAGATCCAGAACAGCGCGTCTCGTAGGCCGGCGTCGAGCGCGCCGGGCCAGACGAGCAAGACCGCGTTGTCGACGAGCTCCATCGTCAGGATCGAGAGCGTGTCCGCGACGAGCGCGATGCCGATCGCCGAGCCGAGCGCGGTCCCGGCGCGGAGGAGCGGGATCATCGAGAGCAGGTAGCCGAAGAAGAACGCCAGCGCCAGGGCGAGCGCGATCGACGCCACGTTCGCCAATCCCCACCAGGTCGCGAGCACCATCCCCAGGACCTCGCCGATCCCGCAGCCCGTCAGGCAGTGGTTCGTCGCGCTGGCTGCCAGCCTGTTGACGCCCACGTCACGAGACTAACCTCCGGCGCACATGCCGCCGGACGACGTCGGATCCGACGAGCCGAGCTCCCTCGCCGCCCAGCTCGCCGAGCTGTCTGCCCGCCCAGCAGGCGACGGACGAGTCGATCGGGCGCGCGCTCGCACACTCGCGTTCGCCCACCGCGCCACGACGTGGGGGCCGCTCGCGCCGATCGCCGAGGTGGGCTGGCGCACCCTGCGTCGCGATGCTTCGATCGGGGGAAGCGTTCTCGGCGCCGCGCTCGCGTATCGCATCTTCATCTGGTTGCTTCCGTTCGCACTCGCGTTGATCCTGACGCTCACGCTGATCGCGGGGCACGACAAGAGCGCGGTCGCGAACCTCGTCGAAAATGCCGGCCTCACTGGGTTCATCGCCAAGTCGGTCAATGAAGCAACGGACGGGACACGCAGCTGGGCAGTGGTATCAGCCCTCGTCGCAACGCTCTTCGTGCTCGCCTACCAGTCGTCAGCCCTGCTCCGCTCGATTCGAGCGGTGACGGCACTCGCGTGGAGTCTGCCCGTCGGTCGCGTCCCGAGGCCGACCCGGTCGACGCTCCTCTTCTTGGTGTGGCTCGTGGCCTTCATGGCTGTCTCCGCCTCGGCAGCTCCGATCCGCCATGCGCTCGGCTTCCCACTGGACCTCCTCGTAAACATCATCGTTTACAGCGCCGGGCTTCCGGCGCTCTGGCTGCTGCTCTCCTGGTTTCTTCTCCCCCACGGTGCGACGCACTGGAGCGACCTCGTCCCCGGAGCGATCGCGGTGGGAGTCGGGGTCGGCGTGATCAGCCTCTTCAACTCGCTCATCCTGTTCCCGTGGCTCACCGAGCGTGAGGAGACGTACGGGGTGCTCGGCATCGCGGCCGGACTCCTCTTCGGCTTCTTCCTGATCGGTCGCGCGATGGAGCTGTCTGCAGCGCTCAACGCCACGCTGGTCGAGGAGCGACGGCGTAGAGTGACGCGATGATCCTCGAGGGCGAAGGTCTCGCCGAGCTGCACACCCATCTCGGAGGCTCGGTCGCCTCGGACATCCTCTGGTCGATCGCGCACGAGCAGGGAATCGCCCTGCCATGCAAGGACTACTGGGAATTCGACGCGCTCGTCACCGTCTCGGATCCGCACGGCGTCCAAGGTCTCGACGAACTCGACCAGATCTACCACTGGACGGAGCTCATCCAGTCCTCACCCCTCGCAGTCGAGCGCTCGGTGCACGGCGCGATCGGCGGCGCGTACCGCTCGCAGCGCATCACGACCCTCGAGCTGCGGTTCAACCCGATGAAGCGCAACCGCGGCGGCGAGCGCGACCTCGACCACATCATCCTCGCGGCCATTCGCGGCGTCGACCTGGCCAGCATCGAGTACCCGCAGGTGCGCGCAGGGCTCATCCTGATGATGGATCGCACCTTCGACCTGCGGCTCAACGAGATCATCGTCGAGAAGGCGATCAGCTGGGCAGGGCGCGGAGTCGTCGGCGTCGACATCGCAGGCCCGCGCCCCGGAGGCGGCCGCTACGACTACGCGCAGATCGAGTCGATCGTCGAGACCGCACGCGACGCCGGGCTCGGGGTGACGATCCACGTCGGCGAGGAGGGCGGCGACATGGGACGCGACGAGATCGGCGACGTCGTGGAGCACCTGCGGCCCGATCGCATCGGGCACGGCATCCTCGCCGCGCAGGACGCGAGCCTCATGGCGTCCATCCGCGACCTCGGGATCACGCTCGAGATCTGCCCGACCTCGAATCTCCTCACGAAAGCGCTGCCCGACGAGGACGCCGTGCGTGATGTCGTACGCACGTTCGCCGAGCACGAGGTGCCGTTCACGATCGCGACGGACGGCCCGGAGATGATGCGAACGCACCTGCGAGACGAGCTCGAGCTCCTCCTCCGGATCGGCGCTCTCGACGAGGACGGGCTCCGCGAGGCGAACGCGCGCGGACACGCTGCCGCGTTCCGGCGGACGATCGGCGTCGCCGCGCCGGCGTGACTGCGCCGAATTCCGACGAGTTCGAGCGCGAGATGCTCGAAGCGGAGGGCGCGGAGGCGCTCAAGGCGAGGCTCGAGCGCGAGCACAACGAGCTGCTCCAGGAGCTCCGCTCGCTCATCCCGGGCGCGAACGTCCTCCTCGGCTTCCTGCTCGCCGTCAGCTTCACGAGCCAGTTCAGCGACCTGACGCGAACCGAGCGCTACGTCTACTTCGCGACGCTCGTGAGCACGGCCGTCGCGCTCGTCCTCTTCCTCGCGCCCGCCGCCCACCATCGGCTGCGCTTCCGCGAAGGGGACAAGGACAACATCGTGCGCAAAGGGAACCGTGAGGCGATCGCCGGCACGGTGGCGAGCTCGCTCGCCTTCACGGGCGTGCTCTATCTCGTTACCGAGCGGATCTTCGGCACGCCCGAGGCGATTCTCATGTCGGCCGGGTTCTTCGCCTTCACCGCGTGGCGGTGGTGGAGCTTCGCGCTCCTGCGCACGGTGCGAGACGAACGAGCGCGCAACCGCCTCTAGGTCAGTCGCTCACGCTCGCAGCGAGCGCTGCCAGGAACGCCCGCACTTCGCCCGGCCCGACGAGGTGGACATCTTCACGGCGGCCGTTCGCGCTCCGCGTGCTCGGAAGCAGCCCGCCGACGTGACCGGCCACGGAGCCGGAAGGAAGCGCGTCGAGCAGGTCGTGATCGGTCCGGTCGTCTCCAAGTCCGAGCACGAAGTGCGTCGACTCCTTCCCATCAGGAAAGAGGCTGCGGACGTAGACGCCCTTGTCGACCCCGAGCGCGCGCACCTCGACGACCTGGTGCCCGACGAGGATCTCGGCCGGCGCTCCGGCGAGATGCTGGTGGAGGTCGTTGAGCAGCTCCCGCGCTCGCCACGACCCGTACTCGCGCTCGGCCTGGCGGTAATGCCAGGCCACGCTGCACGACTTCCGCTCGACGTGGGCGCCCGGAACGTCGGCAGCGACGCGCCGCAAGAGCCGCTCGATCGGCCGCAGCCAGGTGAGATCGAGGTCGACCAGCGTCCGCCACTCCTCTCCAGGCGAACGCGCGAGATAGCCGTGCTCGGCACACAGGTGGATCGGGATTCGCGCGAACCACTGCTCGAGATTGCGCCGCCGCCGGCCGCTGACGATGTGCACGTCGGTGCCGGGAAGGGCCGCGAGCGATCGGAGTAGCGCACGGATCTCCGGCGTCGGCTGAGCCAGATCGGGGTGAACCTCGAACTCGCGGAGCGTGCCGTCGTAGTCGAGCAGGATCGTCCTTCGGCGCGCGCGTACGAACCTGCGCGCGAGCCGCTCCTGGATCGTCGCATCCACGGTCGGCGGCCGGCGCGTCTGGCGCTCGCGCCGCGAGTACCGCCCGAGCCGCGTGAGGAAGCCTTCGGCCCAGCGCCGGCTCTCGAGGTCCTCGACGCGCTTGGACATCGTCTCGAGTCGCCGCTGTCGCTCCCGCGCCGGCATCTCGAGCGCGCTCGTCAGGTGCTCGACGACGCCGTCGACGTTCCAGGGGTTGACCAAGAGCGCGCCCGGGAGTACCTGCGCCGCGCCGGCGAGCTCGGAGAGGACCAGAGCCCCGCGCCAGCGGCTTGGTAGCCCCGGCTCCGTTTGGCAGAGGACGAACTCCTGCGCGACGAGGTTCATCCCGTCGCGGAGCGCCGTGACCATCATCACGTCGGCGCGCCGGTAAAGCGCGACGAGCGCAGGCTTGGAGATGTCGCGGTGGATGTACTCGACCGGAGTCGTACCGGGTCGCGCGAAGCGCCCGTTGATGCCCGCGATCAGGAGCTCGATCTCGTCACGTTGCGCGCGGTACTCGGTGCTGTCGAGGCGCGACGGGACGACCACCTGGATCAGCGTCGTCGACCGCGCGCGATCGGGATCCTGCTCGAGGAAGCGCTCGAAAGCGTGGAGCTTCTGCGGGATCCCCTTGGTGTAGTCGAGTCGCTCGACGCCGAGCACGAGGCGACGGCCCTCGTATTGCTTCTCGAGATCGGCAAGAAGCCGCTCGGTCTCGGGCTCGGCGATCACCTCGCGGAAGCCGTCGACGTCGATGCCGATCGGGTCGACGCCGATACCGACGCGGCGCCCGTCGAGCTCGAGCCAGTCGGGCTCCGAATCGACGCCGAGCATCCGCAGGCACGACGAGCGGAAGTGGCGTGCGTAGTCGCCCACCTGGAAGCTGACGTAATCCGCGCCGAGGACGCCGCGAAGGAGCTGCTCGCGCTCGGGAAGCAGCCGGTACACCTCGGACGACGGGAACGGGATGTGGAGGAAGAAGCCGATCGAGAGCCGCGGCGCGCGCGCTCGCAGCATCGCCGGCACGAGCATGAGGTGGAAGTCGTGCACCCAGACACGTGAGTCGGGCTCGCAGTTCGCGATGATCGTCTCGGCGAAGCGCTCGTTCACCTCGACGTAGCGCGCCCATGCCTCGGGCGTTATCCGCAGCCGGTCGGAGAAGTAGTGGAAGAGCGGCCAGAGCGTGTCGTTGCAGACCTTCCCGTAGAAGTCCTCCTCCTCCTCGGCCGAGAGGAAGACGGGATGGAGGTGGTCCTTCGCGAGCCGGGTGCGCACGCGCTTCTCCAGCGCGGTCGGAACGACAGCCCCGGGCCAGCCGACCCAGGCCGCGTCACCCCTGAACGCCGCGAGCGCGGCCGAGAGCCCGCCGGAAGAGCGCTTCACCTGGACCGACGTGCCGTCGATCGTCAGGCGCGTTGGCAGCCGGTTGCTCGCGATGACGAGCCCGTGGTGTCCTGCATCTGGTGCCAGCTCTCCTCCTTCGGGCCTGCTCGGGTAGGTACAAGCTACGGGTCAGCGAATAGCTTCACCTATGACACGCGGCCTCGCCATCATCGGTAACTGCTCGTACAGCGCGCTCCTCAAGGAGGGGTCGGTCGAGTGGCTGTGCTGGCCACGCCCGGACTCGAGCTTCGTCTTCGGGCCGATCCTCGACCGAGAACAGGGTGGCGCGTTCGCGATCGAGGGCGTGGACGCGACCCTGATCGAGCAGTCGTACATCGAGAACACCAACGTGCTGCGGACAACGTTCTCGGGCGAAGGGGGCGCCTTCGAGCTCATCGACTTCGCGCCGCGGTTCAACCTCTACGACCGCTTCTTCAAGCCCTCCATGCTCGTTCGGATCCTCCGACCGCTTGACGGCGAGCCTCGGGCGCGGGTTCGCTGCCGGCCCACGTACGAGTACGGCCTCGAAGAGATCGGGCGCTGGCGTGCGTCCAACCACATTGAGTTCACGGGCTTCCCGACGCCCGTGCGGCTCACGACGAACCTACCCCTCACCTACGTCGAGGACGAGCGGCCCTTCCTCCTCGAGCACGACCGCCACCTCGTCCTCACCTGGGGCGAGCCGCTCGAGGCGGGGCTCGAGGAGACCGCGGAGCGCTTCCTCGAGCGCACGCTCGACTACTGGCGGCGCTGGGTGAAGGGCACGCGCGTCCCCCGCGACTACCAGCACGAGGTCGTGCGCTCGGCGCTCGCGCTCAAGCTCCACCAGTACGAGGACACGGGCGCGTTGCTTGCTGCGACGACGACGAGCCTTCCCGAGCACCCGGGGTCCGGGCGCAACTGGGACTACCGCTTCTGCTGGCTGCGTGACGCGTACTTCACGCTCAACGCGCTCGAGCGGCTCGGGCACTCGGAGGAGATGGAGCACTTCCTCGAGTACCTGCGCAACCTCGCCGAGGAGCGCGGTGGCGTCCTCCAGCCCGCGTACCGGATCAACGGCGACTCGGAGGCGGCCGAACTCGAGCTCACACACCTTTCGGGATTCAACGGAGATGGGCCGGTGCGGATCGGGAACCAGGCCCTCGAGCACGTCCAGAACGACGTCTACGGCGAGATGGTGCTGGCGGTGAGTCGCCTCTTCCTCGACGCGCGCTTCGTCGGGGAAGTGCCGCGGCACACCGCGGTCGAGATGATCCAGGGGCTCGTCGACCAGATGGACGCGCGGCTCGAGGAGCCCGACGCCGGTCTGTGGGAGTTCCGCGGGAAGACACGGCTCCACTCGTTCTCGGTCCTCATGCACTGGGCGGGGTCACGCCGTGCAGTCGAGGTGGCGGAGGCGCTCGAGGCGCCCAGAGCTGGCGGCGCACGCCAAGTCAGTCGAGGAGCGGGCTCGCGATCTCCTCGAGACGCGCTGCTGGAACGAGGAGGTCGGCGCGCTCACCCAGGTCGCCGGCGAGCCGCAGCTCGACGCCGCGATGCTCCTGGCGATCCACCTCGGATACTTCGAGCCGGACGACCCACGCGCGTCGCGCCACGTCGACGCGATTCGCGCCTCGCTGTCGGTGGACGGCGGACTCCTCCGCCGCTACACGGTGCAGGACGACTTCGGCCACATGGAGGCGGCGTTCACGGTCTGCACGTTCTGGCTCGTCGAGGCGCTCGCGCTCATCGGTCGCACCGACGAGGCGCGCGACCTCTTCGACCGGCTCCTCAGCCTCGACAACGGGCTCGGCCTCTACTCCGAGGACATCCTCCCGGACACGCTCGAGCAGACGGGCAACTTCCCGCAGACGTACAGCCACGTCGGGCTGATCAACGCGGCCTTCCGCCTCTCGCGGCGCTGGGATTAGCTGCGGCACTGAAGCCGAGCAGCAGCGCGAATCGTCATCTCGGAGTGGCAGCGCCGAGCGAGGCGTTCTCACACGTATGGCCGCCGACCGCGTTTGTCCGTTCATGACCGCGCCCGTCAAGCACGTCTGGATCGCCCTCGCCGTGGTCTACGTCGTGTGGGGATCGACGTACTTCGGGATCAAGATCGCGGTCGAGACGATCCCGCCGCTCCTCGCAGCCGGGTCGCGCTTCCTCGTGGCCGGGCTGCTCCTCGCGGCGATCCTGGCACTCCGCGGCACTTCCCTCCGGATACGCCGGCGCGAACTGGGCGGAGCCGCGATCGTCGGAGGCCTTCTGCTCGGACTCGGCGTGGGTCTCGTGCACGTCGCGGAAACGAGGATCGACTCGAGCGTCGCCGCGATGATCGCCGGAACGGTTCCGCTGCAGATCATCGTGCTCCGCCTGCTGGCAGGCGAGAGCCCCGCACGCGCAACGCGGCTCAGCACGCTCGCCGGACTCTTCGGGCTGGTCCTCGTGGTGGCGCCGGGGCTCGGCGCGGGCTCGACCGCGCTCGGCCTTGCCGTGATGATCAGCGCGTCGATGTCGTGGACGCTGGGGTCGTTCCTGTCGAAGCGGCTCCCGCTGCCACGCGATCCGTTCGTCGCCTCCGTCTACGAGATGGCGTTCGGCGGTGCGTTCCTCATGGTCGGGTGCCCTCGCGTTCGGGGAGTACGGGCAGATCGACTCCGGCACCTTCGCTCTCGACTCCGTGCTGGCGTGGGTCTACCTCGTCGTGATGGGCTCGCTCGTCGGCTTCACCGCCTACGCATGGCTGCTGGGCGTCGCTCCGATCTCGCTCGTCGTGACACACCAGTACGTGAACCCGCTCGTCGCGATCGCGCTCGGTATGGCATTTCTCGGTGAGCGCCCGAGCCCCTGGGCGCTGGCCGGATCCGCGCTCGTGATCGGCGCCGTGTACGTCGCGATCCGCGCGGAGTTCCCTCGGAGAGCTACGACCGCTCGACCTGCGAGCGTCGCGCCGCGAGGAACTCCAGCAGATCAGAACGCGTGAGGATTCCGGCCGGCCGGCCGTCTGTCACGACGACGACGGCGCCCGAACCGCCCGACAGCCCCTCGTAGACCTGGTCCACGGAGGCGTCGGCATCGACCGCGGGAAGCGGTGGCTGCATCGCAACGGCGACGTCCTCGTTCAGCGCGTCCGCGTTCTTGAAGACCCGTTCGAGGAGCTCGCGCTCCTGCAGTGATCCGACGACGTCGGCGAGCGAATCGACCGGCTCGCCGCGCACGACGGGAATCTGGGAGATCGCGTAGCGCTGCATGGCGTCGATCGCCGCGCCGACCTTCTCGTGCGAGCCGATCGTGACGAGATCCGGCACCTCGTGCCCGGCACGACGGAAGCGCAGCACCTCTTCGATCGTCGGTGGCGGCGTCGTCCGCTCGAGGAAGCCGTACTGGATCATCCAGTTGTCGTCGTAGAACTTCGACAGGTAGGAGCGGCCCGAGTCCGGGAACATCATGAGGACACGCGCGTCGGGGCCGAGCGACCTGGCCACCTGGATCCCCGCCCACGCCGTCGAGCCCGTCGAGCCCCCTACGAGCAAGCCTTCTTCGCGCGCGAGTCGCCGCGCGGTGAGGAAGGAGTCCCGGTCGGACACGCGCACCCACTCATCCACGACCGAGGCATCGAGCGTGTCCGGCCAGCACTCCTTGCCGATGCCTTCGACCAGGTACGGGCCCTCGGGGTGCTCCTCGTCGGCGGTGAAGACCGAGCCTTCTGGATCGACGGCGACGATGCGGGCCTTCGAGCCGTGTTCCTTGAAGTAGCGGCCGACGCCGGTGATCGTCCCTCCCGTGCCGACCGAGATGACGATCGCGTCGACGTCTCCCCCGTCGGTCTGCTCCCAGATCTCCGGGCCGGTGGTCTCGTAGTGCGCTTCGGGGTTCGCCGGGTTCGAGTACTGGTCGGGCTTGAAGCCGCCCGGTATCTCCTCCGCGAGCCGATCCGAGACCGCGTAGTAGCTCTCGGGCGAGTGCGGATCGACCGCGGTGGGCGTGATCACCACCTCGGCGCCGTACGCGCGGAGCATCGAGATCTTCTCCTGGCTCATCTTGTCCGGCATGACGAAGATGCAGCGGTAGCCGCGCAGCGCGGCTGCGATAGCGAGACCGACGCCGGTGTTGCCGGAGGTCGGCTCCACGATCGTCCCGCCGGGCCGAAGGCGACCGTCCTGCTCGGCCGCCTCGACCATCGCGAGGCCGATGCGGTCCTTCACCGAGCCACCGGGATTCAGGTACTCGAGCTTGGCCAGTAGCTCGCCCGGCACGTCGCGGCCGAGGCGCTCGAGGCGGACGATCGGAGTGCGCCCGACGAGCTCGAGCACGGTGGGAAACTCGCGGCGCGCCATCGGGCGGGAAGCCTACTTCGCGAGGGGCGGACCCCGGCCTGACCCGCCGGTAGCGTACGGCTGGTGACGACGTTCGTCGAGGCAGACACGCTCGAAGCGGGGCTTCCGGAGATCCTCGCCGCGCCCTCCGAGCTGGGCACGGTCGAGCTCGTCGTGCGGCGCCCGGCCGAGGGCGTGCGCGAGATTCTGGACGAAGGCGTGCTCGACCTCGACCGCGGCCTCGTCGGCGACCGCTGGCGGCCGGCCGCGCCCGGCGCCCACGGTGGTGACGACGACGGCAAGCGTGCCCAGGTCACGGTGATGAACGCACGCGTGATCGAGCTTGTCGCCGGTCAGCGAGACCGCTGGCCACTCGCCGGCGATCAGCTGTACGTCGATCTCGACCTGCAATACGAGAATCTGCCGCCGGGCACGCGTCTTCAGGTCGGGTCGGCCGTGCTCGAGGTGACCGACTTGCCCCACACCGGGTGCGCGAAGTTCACGGCGCGATTCGGGTCGGCCGCGACGCAGTTCGTCAACGGGAAGACCCACCGAGAGCTCCGTCTCCGCGGGATGAACACACGCATCGTCAGTCCCGGCACCGTCCGCCCGGGCGACAGCATCCGCAAGCTCTAACAGCTCAATGCCGGAAGTGCCGGCGCCCCGTGAAGATCATGGCTGCGCCGACGGCTCGGACCGCGTCGATCACCTCGGCGTCGCGCTTCGAGCCGCCCGGCTGGACGAGCGCCACGATGCCAGCGTCGAGCGCGAGCTGCGGGCCGTCGGCGAACGGGAAGAACGCATCCGAGGCGAGGACGGCGCCTTCGAGCGAGTGCCCGAGCTCCCGGGCCTTTTCGACCGCGATCCGGACGGCGTCGACCCTGCTCATCTGACCCGCGCCGATCCCCAGCGTCTGCCCGCCGCGAGCCAGGACGATCGCATTCGACGCCACGTGCTTGACAACGCGCCACGCGAAGACGAGATCGTCCCACTGCGCGTCGGAGAGCTCTCCGCAGACCACCTGCATCTCCGTGCGACCGGACATCTTGGAATCGCGCTCCTGGACGAGAAGGCCGCCGAGCACGCGCCGGTAATCGCGTTCGCCTTCGTCGACGCCGCGCTGCTCCGCGTGCACGAGAACGCGCAACGACTGCTTGCGAGCCAATGCCTCGAGCGCCGGCGCGTCATACCCGGGCGTGAACAGAACCTCGACGAACTGCTCCGCGAGCGCCTCGGCGAGCGCCGAGCTGACAGTGCGGTTGAGGACGACGACGCCCCCGTACGCCGAGACCGGATCCGCCGCGAGCGCCTTCGCGTACGCCTCCTCGATCGTCCCCGCGACACCGACCCCGCACGGGTTCGCGTGCTTCACGATCACGCACGCCGGCCCCTCGAGCTCGGACGCCAGCAGGCGCGCCGCCGAGAGATCGTTGAGGTTGTTGAACGAGAGCGCCTTCCCCTGGAGCTGATCGACGAATGCAAGAAGATGCGTGCGAGCGCCGCGCTCCGCGTAGTAGGCCGCAGCCTGGTGCGGATTCTCGCCGTACGAGAGCTCCAGCTCGCGATCGAACGACGGGACGAAAGTCTCGGGAAAATCGTCACCGCGCTGGAACCAACGCGCGATCGCCGAGTCGTACGCGGCCGTCCTCGCGAACGCGATCGCCGCGAGGTGACGGCGCAGCTCGAGCGTCGCCGCGCCGCGGCCCGACCAGAGCTGCTCGAGCACCGGCTCGTAGTCCGACGGCCGGCAGACCGCGATCACCGACGCGAAGCTCTTCGCCGCGGCGCGCAGGAGCGCGGGGCCGCCGACGTCGATCATCTCGATGACATCGCTCTCGTCGAGCTCCGGGCGGTCGACTGCGAGCTCGAACGGATAGAGGTTCACGCACACGAGATCGAACAGATCGATGCCGTGCTCGGCCAGAGCCGCGAGATCCTCCTCGAGCTCACGCCTGGCGAGAATCCCGGCGTGCACGCTCGGATGCAGCGTCTTCACGCGCCCGCCGAGCATCTCGGGGAAGCCGGTGACGTCCTCGACCGTCGTCACCGCGAGACCCGCCTGCTCGAGAGCAGACGCAGTGCCGCCGCTCGACACGAGCTCGAACCCGAGGTCAGCGAGCCCGCGGGCGAACTCGACGACGCCGGTCTTGTCGTAGACGGAGATCAGCGCGCGCACAGCTCGCGCACCACCTTCGGGAGCAGCCGATGCTCGGCCACGTGCACACGCTCTCGCAGCGTCTCGACGGTGTCGCCGGCCAGCACCGGCACGCGCTCGCTCGCGATCACGTCGCCCGTATCGATTCCGCCGTCGACGTAGTGGACGGTCGCCGCGGCCGCAGGTGCGCCGGCCGCGAGCACGTCGTCGAGCGGATGGGCGCCCGGGAACTCCGGCAACGGCGCCGGGTGCACGTTGACCACACGCAGCGGGAACCGCTCGAGGAACGACGGCCGCAGCAGGTGCATGTAGCCGGCGCAGACGACGAGCTCGACCCCGCGGCCTTCGAGCCACTCCGCCATCGCCAGGTCGCGCGCGTCGCGGTCGGGATAGTCGTCGAGCGCGAACGTCGCGATCGCGGCACCCGCAGCCTCGGCTCGCGCGAGCGCACGCGCGCCGCGGACGTTCGACGCGACCGCAACGACCGGCAGGTCGGCATCGAGCAATGCCTGCAGGTTGGTTCCCTCGCCCGAGACGAGCACGCCGATCACGCCCGCACGACCTTTCCGAGCACGAGCTCGTCGCCGGGATCTCGCACGACCGCGAGATACCCGATACCGAGGTTGAATACGCGGCGCAGCTCCTCCTCGGACACGTGGCGCGCGAGCCACGCGAAGACCGGCGATCGCTCCCACGCATCCCAGTCGATCTCGGCCCGGAGTCCCGCAGGCAGCACGCGCGCGAGGTTGCCCGGCGATTCCGCCGCCCGTCACGTGCGCGAATCCCAAAGCAGTCCCGCGCAGGCGCCGCACCTCGTCGAGGTAGAGCCGCGTCGGAGCGAGGAGGTCGTCACCCGTGTAGTCCTCGACCTCGAGCACGCTGCGCACGAGGGTGAACCCGTTCGCGTGCACGCCGGCCGACGGAAGACCGACCACCGCGTCGCCGGCCTCGATCCGCGAGCCGTCGATCAGCGCCCCACGCTCGACGATCCCGACACACGTGCCGGCGAAGTCGAGCTCGTCCTCGCGGTAGATGCCCGGCAGCTCCGCCGTCTCGCCACCGATCAGCGCGCATCCTGCCGCGCGACACACCTCCGCAGCGCCCTCGACGAGCTCGGCGACGGTCTCCAGCTCGATCCGATTCGCTGCGACGTAGTCGAGGAAGAAGAGCGGGTCGGCGCCGCACGTGCTGACGTCGTTGATGCAGTGGGCGGCCAGATCGGCGCCGCAGGCGCGGAGCGCGCCGCGCTCGCGCGCGAGGATGAGCTTCGTCCCCACCGAGTCGGTCGAGGCGGCCAGGTAGCGGTCGCCATCCAGCGGATGGAGCCCCGCGAACGCGCCGAATCCCATCGCTCCGGTGGACTCGACTGCGGCACGAAGCCGCTCGACCACCGCGTCCGCCTTCGCGATCGAGACGCCGGCAGCCTCGTAGGTCTGCTCGCCCGCGTCCACGGCCCGAGCGTACAGTCCGCACCGTGGACGAGCCGTCCCTGCTGACGAGCTGGACGATCGAGCCCCTCCAACTCGCGCCGATCGTGCTCATCGCCGCCGCATACGCCGTCCGCGCGCGGACGCTCGCGCATCGCGGGCAGCCCGTTCCCGGCTGGCGCATCGCGCTCTTCTCGCTCGGCATCGCGCTGCTCGTCGTCGCGGTCGCCTCACCGATCGCGGAGATCGGAGAGGAGGAGCTCTTCTCGTTCCACATGACGCAGCACCTCCTCATCGGCGACCTCGCTCCGCTGTGCCTCCTCGCCGGCCTGACCGGACCGCTCCTCCGACCGGTGCTCGCGCTTCCCGGCGTGATGCGACTCCGCGTGCTCGCGAATCCCCTGGTCGCCTTCCCGATCTGGACGGCGAACCTCGTCCTGTGGCACCTTCCGCTGCTTTACGAAGGCGCTCTCGAGTCGAGCGCCCTCCACGCCTTCGAGCACATCGCGTTCTTCAGTGCCGGGATCGTGCTCTGGCTCCCCGTCCTCGAGACGCTCCCCGCGCCGGAGTGGTTCGGCACGGGAGCGAAGCTGGCGTACATCGTCGGCGTCCGCCTCGTTGCCACCGTTCTCGGCAACGTGTTCATCTGGGGCGGCTCCGCGTTCTACGACGTCTACGACACGGGCGACGACTATCTCGGGCTTTCGCCCGACGCCGACCAGAGCCTTGCCGGCTCGCTGATGATGCTCGAGGGATCGATCGTGACGATTGTCGCCCTCGCCTGGCTCTTTCTGCGCATGGCGCAAGAGGGAGACGTGCGGCAGGAGCTCATCGAGAGCGGCGTCGACGAGCGGACGGCGCGACGAGCCGTCCGCTACCGCCGCTGGAGCGAGCTGACGTGATCGGCTCGGTCTGGGGGCTCCTCCTCGTCGGCCTCGTCCTCGCGTCGAGCGCGATGGCCGTCCTCTGGTACCTCCAGGTGCGGATCCAGGACGCGAGTCACGTGGACGTCGCCTGGGCCGTGCTCATCGCGTGCACGGCGATCCTGTACGCACTGCTGGCCGACGGCGATGTGACGCATCGCGTGCTCGCGGCCGTGCTCGCGTCACTGTGGGGCTTCCGGCTCGGGGGCTACCTCTACTTCAATCGCATCCGCGGCAAGGAGGAGGACGGCCGCTACCAGGAGCTCCGCCGCAAGTGGGGCGAGAACGCGAACCGGAACTTCTTCGTCTTCTTCCAGGCACAGGCGCTCTTCGTCGTCTTCTTCTCGCTCCCGTTCGCGTTCATCGCGCTCGATCCGGACTCGGACTTCGGCGTCCTCGCCTGGATCGGGATCGCGCTGTGGGCAATCGGAAACCTCGGGACGATCGTCTCGGACCGCCAGCTCGCGCAGTGGCGCGCGAATCCGGAGAACAAGGGCAAGTCCGCCCATGGAGGCTTGTGGGGCTGGTCACGCCATCCGAACTACTTCTTCGAGTGGGTGAACTGGTGCGGGAACGCGCTCGTCGCGACAACCGCGCCGTGGGGCTGGATCGCGTGGATCGTCCCCGCCGGCCTGCTCTTCCTCCTCTTCCGCGTCACCGGAATTCCCGCCACGGAAGCGCAGGCTCTTCGCTCCCGCTCCGACTACGCCGAGTACCAGCGGACGACGAGCGCGTTCGTGCCGTTCCCGCCTCGTCGCGTGATGCCGTGACCGGCCGGCGGCGTATCGGAGACATGCGACGCGCAGCAGCGCTCGGCGCCGTCACGATCGCCCTGATCGGGGCTGCGTCCGCTGAAGCGTCATGCATCTTCCAGACGCCCGCCGAGCAACGGGCGCGGGCCGACGTGATCTTCGATGGGATCGCGCTCGACAGACCGACCGCGAGCGGCGTCCAGCGCTTCAAGGTCAGGCTCTATCGCAAAGGTCGCGGCCCGACGATCGTCCGCGTCCAGACTGGAAACCGGCGTGTTCGCCGACGGAAGCGGCAGCACGACCTCGGTCAGCATCGTCGTGAGGAAGGGCCAGCGCTGGCGCATCTTCGCGCGAGGCTCAGCACAGAGGATCCTGCAGACGAGCGTCTGCGACGGCTCCCGGCGGCTGTAGTCCTACTCGAGCGAACTTCCTTACACGGGCGCGGGCTCGAAGCGGAGCTTCTCGACCTTCGGCGGAACGCTCGTCGGATAGTCGCGCGTGAAGCAGGCGCGACAGACCGAGTCCTCCGGAAGCGTCGTCGCCTCCTGCATCCCGTCGACCGAGAGGTAGTGAAGCGAGGTGGCGCCGATGTGCGCGCGCATCTCCTCCACCGAGCGGTGCGCCGCGGCGAGCTCGTCCTCGTCGGCCATGTCGATCCCGTAGAAGCACGGCGAGACGACCGGCGGAGACGAGATGCGGACATGCACCTCGGCGGCGCCTGCGTCGAGGAGCATCTGCACGAGCTGGCGCATGGTGTTCCCACGGACGATCGAGTCGTCGACCGCGACGATGCGCTTCCCCTCGACCTCGTCGAGCGGGTTGAACTTCATCCGGATCCCTTGCTCGCGCATCCCTTGCTCGGGCTGGATGAACGTCCGCGCGACGTAGCGGTTCTTGATGAGCGCTTCGTTGAACGGGATGCCGGACGCCTTGGAGAAGCCGATCGCCGCCGGCGTGCCCGAGTCGGGGATGCCGATGACGAGATCTGCCTCGACCGGCGCTTCCCGCGCGAGCTGCTCGCCCATGCGGACACGCGCGCCGTGCACCTCGACGCCCCCGACACGAGAGTCCGGCCGCGCGAAGTAGACGTGCTCGAAGATGCAGAGCGCATTCCGACCCGACGGCACCGCCTGCGCGGCGTGCAGGCCATCGTCGTCTACCCAGATCACCTCGCCCGGTCGAACATCGCGCACCACGTCGGCGCCGATGAGGTCGAGCGCGCAGGTCTCGGACGCGACGACCCAGTCCTCTCCGAGCTGACCAAGGGTGAGCGGTCTGAACCCAAACGGGTCGCGGAACGCGACGAGCGTGCCGTCGACGAGAGCCGTCACCGAATAGGCGCCCTCGAGGCGCGACATGGCGGCGGCAACGGCTTCGGCGAGCGGCGCCTCGTCGCGCGCGATGAGCGCGGCGATGATCTCCGAGTCGAGCCCTGTCGCGAGCGTGACGCGGTCCGCGACCAGCTCGGCTCGCAGCTCCTCGACGTTCACGAGATTGCCGTTGTGCCCGAGCGCGACGGTGCGCGCTCTGCCGTGATGGATCAGCGGCTGCGCGTTCGCCCACTTGTTGGCGCCGGTCGTCGAGTAGCGCGTGTGGCCGATCGCCACCTCGCCCGGCAGCGCCTGCAGCTGCTGCTCGTCGAAGGCATGCGCGACGAGGCCCATCTCCCGCAAGACCGTGAGGTGCCCGTTGTCGGAGACGGCGATCCCGGCCGCTTCCTGTCCTCGGTGCTGCAACGCGAACAGCCCGAAGTACGCGAGACGCGATACGTCCCGCTCCTCCGAACGGATCCCGAACACACCACACATCAGTCAGTCGACTCCCAGGCGCCGCGGAGCTCGTCGAGCGCCACCCCGAGCAGGGTACCCCCGCCCACCTCGCCGACCCGCCGGAGCGGGACGCTCAACTCGGCCGCAACACTCTCGACGTCGTCGCACGCAGCAGGGGAGCACGAGACGATCGCGCGACCGCCGACCTCGCCGAAGAGCTCGACGGCGTCGTCGCGGAGGTCGAGCGAAGCGCCCGCGCCGGAGAAGATCGCTGCCTCGGCGAGGCACACGGCGAGCCCGCCTTCGGCCGCGTCGTGGACGAGCGTCGCCAGCGGCGCCGCGTTCCAGAGGAACGAGACGAGCCGCGACTCCGCCGCGAGGTCGAGCGGCGGCGGAGTTCCGCTCGCCTCACCGTAGCGCGCCTGGTACTCCGAGCCGGCGAGAGAGAGCGCGGACGCAAACGCTGCGAAGATCACGTCGCCGTCGCGCCAGCCCGTCGGCACGCGGCGGACGTCCTCGACGAGACCGACGGCGCCGACGACTGGCGTCGGATGGATCGCGCGACCGTTCGTCTCGTTGTAGAGGGACACGTTGCCCGACACGATGGGCACGCCGAGCGCTTCGCAGGCAGCCGCGATCCCATCGATCGCCTCCGCGAGCTCCCAGCCGATCTCGGCCTTCTCCGGGTTGCCGAAGTTGAGGCAGTCCGTGAAGCCGATCGGCTCGCCGCCGACGCACGCGACGTTTCTCGCCGCTTCGAGCACCGCGAGAGCGCCGCCCGTGAAGGGATCGAGTCGAGCGATTCGACCCTGGCCGTCGAGTGAGACAGCCAGGCCGCGCATCGACGGCCGCAGCCGGAGCACGGCGGCGTCCAGGCCCGGCCGTCGCACCGTCCGCGATCCGACAAGCTGGTCGTACCGGCGAAACACGAACTCGCGGCTGCGAAGCGCAGGCGAGCCGAGCAGCTCGACCAGGGCGTCGGCGGCAGACGGCCCACCCACGATCTCTCGCTCCGCCGTCGGAGCCCGCTTCGCCTGCGCGACCTCGTAGCGAGGGCAACTGTCCGTGAGCAGGCGCGCTGGGATCTCCCCGACCACGTCGCCGTTCCAGAACGCGCGCAGCTCCCCGGTCGTCGTCACCTCTCCGATCTCGGCGTGCTCGAGCTCCCAGCGGTCGAGGATCGCCTCTACCGCCTCGAGCATCTGCGGCCGGACGATCGCGATCATCCGCTCCTGGCTCTCGGAGATCATCACCTCCCAGGGCTCCATCCCCTCCTCACGCAGCGGGACCCGGTCGAGGTGGACGTCGATCCCGAGGTCGGTCGCCATCTCGGACAGCGACGACGCGATGCCCGCGGCACCGCAATCCTGGAGCGACTCGACGAGCCCGGCGGAGACGAGCTCGACGGACGCCTCGATGAGCTTCTTCCCCATGAACGGGTCGCCGATCTGGACAGACGGGCGCTTCTCGGCGGAGCCGTCGTCGAGCTCCTGGCTCGCGAGCACGGACGCGCCGCCGATGCCGTCGCGTCCGGTCGTGGCGCCATAGAGGATGACGAGCTGGCCGGAAACGGTCGCCTTCGCGCGCATGAGCCGCTCCACCGGAAGCAGGCCGACGCACATCGCGTTCACGAGACAGTTGTCGCGGTAGGACTCGTCGAAGACGGCCTCGCCGCCGACCGTCGGCACGCCGACGCAGTTTCCGTAGTGGCCGATGCCGCCCACGGCACGCGAGAAGTGCCAGTCGGGCTCGGCGAAGCGCAAGCCGTCGAGGAGCGCGACCGGCCGTGCACCCATCGCGACGATGTCGCGCAGGATCCCTCCGACTCCGGTCGCCGCTCCCTGGAACGGCTCGACCGCGGACGGGTGGTTGTGGCTCTCGACCTTGAAGCAGACCGCGAGCCCGTCTCCCAGATCGAGGACGCCCGCGTTCTCGCCCGGCCCCTGAAGCACGCGCGTCCCGCTCGACGGCAGTCGCTTCAGGAGCAGCGCCGAATGCTTGTAGCCGCAGTGCTCCGACCAGAGAAGGGAGAAGACCGCGAGCTCGAAGTCGTTCGGATCGCGCTCGAGCAGAGAGCGGATTCGCTCGAACTCTCCGTCGGTGAGACCGAGTGCGCGATGGAGCGCGGGTTCCGTCACGCTGCTCAGGGAGCTAGCTTAGCCGCGCGTCGCGGACGGCTCAGTCGAGGCGACCGAGCGCCTGCTCGCGACGCGCGCCCGGCGATCTCCTCGGACGGCTCCATGCGCTGAGTCTGCTCAACGGGCCGAGAGGCTGCATGCCGAGCGCGCCTGGGTAGCCTGGAGCGATGCGCTCCTACTGGCCGCTGATCCTGCTCCTGGCGGCGATGTGGGGCGCGTCGTACCTCTTCATCAAGGTCGCCGTCGAGGACATTCCGCCGGCCGCGATGACCGATCTCCGGCTCTCGATCGCCGCTGTGCTGCTGACCGCATACCTCGTGCAGCGCACCGGAGCAGCCTCGGCGGTCGAGGCACTCCGCCGCGCGTGGATCCCGTGCCTCGTTCTCGGCACCGTGAACGCCGCGATCCCGATGACGCTCGTCGCGTGGGGCGAGACGCACATCGACTCGAGCATCGCCGGGATCGCCCAGTCGTCGGTACCGATCTTCGTCGCCATCCTCGGCCTGCGCTTCCTGCCTCACGACCCGCTGCGCGGGGCGCAGATCGTCGGGCTCGCGATCGGTCTCGCCGGCGTGATGCTCATCACAGGCTTCCACCCCGATGGAGGCGCCTGGGCAATCGCGGGAACATTCGCCGTCGTCCTGTCGTCGTTGTCGTACGCAGCCGGTGGCATCTACGGACAGCTCCACATCCACGACACGCCGGGGCCTGTGCTCGCTGCGGGGTCGATGATCGTCGGTGCGATCGCGCTCCTTCCGCTCGCGATCGCCGATCCACCGACGCAGGCGCCCGGTGCGACGGCGCTTGCGGGACTTCTCGCTCTGGCGTTGATCCCGACCTTTCTGGGACAGCTGCTCCTGTTTCGCGTGCTGCGGCTGTTCGGCAGTCGCCGCCTGTCTCTGGTGACGTTCCTGATGCCTGGCTTCGCAGTCGCGTACGGTGCAGTGCTGCTCGGAGAGACCATCAGCGCGACCGCACTCGCAGGGCTCACCCTGATCCTCGTCGGAGTCATCCTCGCCTCGGGGCAGCGGCTCTTCGGCGTGCAGGCGCAGGAGAGCGCTGCGTGACCGTCTCGATCCGGCGTGCTGGCACGGGCGACGCCGATTTCCTCGTCGAGCTCGTGACGCACGCGGACGTCGAGCCGTTCCTCGCCGCGGTGGGCTCGAAGGACCGCGACGAGATCCTCGCGGAGATCGCCCGCTCGGACGACGAGCCCGAGGCGTTCGGCGTGTTCGTGATCGAGGTGGACGGCGAGCTTGCGGGCACCATGCGCTTCACGCGGGCAAACCAGCGAAGCCGAATTGCCGACCTCGGGGGACTCGCCGTGCATCCCGACTTCCGCGGGGCGAAGGTCGCCGACACCGCAGCTCGTCTCTTCCAGCGACACCTCTTCGACGAGCTCGACTTCCACCGAGTGCAGATGGAGATCTACGGCTTCAACGAGCGGGCGATGCGCCACGCGGAGCGCGCCGGCTTCACGCGCGAGGGTGTCCGCCGCAAGGCGTACTGGCGCAACGAGGAGTGGGTCGACGGCGTCCTCTACGGCCTCGTGGCCGAGGACCTGGAGAGCTAATGCTTGCCGTTCGAGGTCGTCTGCGCGACCGCGCGTAGGAGCGCGTCGCGGATCCACTCCGCCTCGGGCCAGCCGCAGGGGCCACGATGCGTACGATAGATCCGGTCGTCCGCGCTGTAGTCGAGCAGCGTCGGGTCGGGATCGACGTCACGGCCGTCCACGAGCACGGTCGGCGAGCCGAGCGCCCGATACGTCTCGGCGTCCTCGTCGGACGCGACCTCGACGATCTCGATCGCCGCCGGAATACCCGTCTCGTCCACCACGCGCTCGACGACGACGAGCGCCATGCCGCGGTTCGGGCAGTCCTCGCGCGCGATCACTTCGATCAGGACGGATCCGTTCGAATCGTTTGTCACGTCGGCCCCCCTCCCCAGGGTGAGCGTCGGTCGTTCCCCTCACTGACGCTACGGGCACAGCGTGGCACCGCAATCCCTCGATCGAGGGATCATCCCCTTTTCGGGGGATCAGAGACCGCGCAGCGCGCGCTCCAGCACGGGATCTCGGCCCGCGAAGTACTGCGCTGACGTGAGGTCGACGGGCAGATCCGGCGCGACCGCGAGCCGCCGGTCGCGCGGCCCTTTCTTGCGCTCGTGATACCGCGCAGCGATGTAAACCGTCCAGCCCGTCGTCGGGAGAACGACGGCAAAGGTGTCTCCGTACGTCTCGACGCCACCACCCGTCGGCTCCCCGACGATGATCGCTCGCGTGTCGCGATCGAGCTCCGCGGCGAAGTTCGCGGCGGCCGAGAAGGTCGCGCGGCCCGTGAGGAGATAGAGCTTGCCGCGCTTGTTCACCGCTCTCGAGCCGAACAGCGTGGTGAGCGGTCCATACGTGGTGTTGTCGCCACCGCCGTTGAGACGCACGTCCACGATGACGCGCTTCGTGCTCGGCGCACGCGCGAGGCGCCCGAGCGTGCGGAGAAAGCTCGGAGACGGCGACCGGACCGAGTTGTAGCCCATGTAGACCGCCTTCCCACCAGCGAGCGTTCGCACCCACATGGGCTTGGCGCTGCCTGCCAGGTAGAGCGGCTTCGCTGCACCCGGGAGAATCGACGGATAGTGGCCGTAGAGCGGGTCGTTGAACTGCGCGATGTACCGCGAGGCCCCGACAGCCGCAAGCGGAACGTCGAACTGCTGCCCGTCCGGGCGGGCGAACGTGAAGGTCGCCGAGTCGCCGTCGGTGATCCCGAGACCGTCGAGCACCTCGGCGGTCAGCGCGAAGTGCGGCGCGAGGCCGCGGAGGTTCGAGTCGTTGTCGCGCGGCACGAGCGGCTCGACGAGATCGAAGACCTTCGTGACCGGCGTTCCGTCGATCGCAACGAGGCGACTGCCGACGAGCGACGCGTCCACGGCGTCCACGACGTAGAGCCCGTCCGCAAAGTCGTAGAGGCGGAGTGGGTACAGAGTGGTTCTCGCGGGTATGCGCCGGATCGCCCGGGAAGAGCCCCGTGTGCCCGTTCCGCGGGCCGAGCAGTGCGATGAGCCGAAGCACACCGACGAGCAGCTCGTCGCGGGAGAGGCTCGGCGCGCGCCGCGCGAGCCCGTCCACTTCCGACTCGAAGCGTTGCTTGCGAAACGCTCCGAAACGGGTTCGGGTGAATCTGCTCGATCGACCGGCCGAGCTCGCGAACGTCGTCGGCGGTCGTGACCGGCGCGGACGGTCGAGCCTGCGCCCCGGTGACGAACATGACCATGGCTAGTGGCACGAGGAGCAGGCTCGGCATCCGCATGGCCTGGGATGATGTCCTATCCAAAGTTACATGTCAAGATTGACATATTAATGGCGCTTCGCTACGCACTCCTCGGCGCACTCGCCGACCAGCCCCGAACCGGGTACGCGCTGCTCAAGCACTTCGAGCAGTCGCTCGCGTATGCCTGGCCGGCGAGCCACAGCCAGATCTATCCGGAGCTCGCGCGGCTGCTGGCAGACGGGCTCATCGAGCAGACGGGCTCGGGAGCGCGCAACTCGAAGACCTACGCGGTCACGGGCCTCGGTCTTGCCGAGGTGCGCCGCTGGCTGCGCGAGAGCGAGCCGGATCGCCGTGTGCGCAGCGATGCCGCGCTGCGCACGTTCTTCCTGTGGCTGCTCGAGCCGGCCGAGGCGGCGGAGCGGCTCGAGGACGAGCGCACGTACTGGCAGGGCGTGCTCGACGAGTTCCTCCGCATCCAGGACGAGCCGACCGGCCGCGACAAGAAATCGCGGACGTTCCGCATCGCGCTCGAGGGTGGCATCGCAGGAGTCGAGGCGAGGCTCGCGTGGCTCGAGGAGACCATCGCCGAGATCCGCTCGCCCCAGTGGGCGCGGCTGCCGGACTAGAGATCTAGCGGAGCGCGTCGCACGCGGCGACGGCCCAGGCGCTCACCGAGCGCGCTCGGCGGTGGAACACGTGCAGCCCGGACTCGAGCGCGAAGCCGAGCGCGCCGTAGACCTGGTGCGCGCTCGCGGTCACGCCGCAGCACGCCTCACCGGCCCAACGAAGCTCTGCATCCTGATGGCCGCCGTCGTTCGTCGCCGCAGCCCATGCGAGAAGCGTCATCGCGTCCGTCGCGAGCGCTGCGTCGGCGAGGCGTGACTGCACGGCCGGGAGGGTGGCCAGTGGCGCGCCGAACTGCTCCCGCGTCCGCGCGTGCTCGATCGCGAGCTCGAGCGATCGGGACGCGAGCCCGGCGACGTAGGCGAGCGTCGCCGCGTTCCACGCGCGCCAGCATGCGGCGGCCGCGACCGCCTCGAGCTCGCCGAGCGCGCTCGTCTCGACGAGCACGGTGCCGCTTCCGTCGAGCGTGGGCTCCGGCCTGGCCTCGGTCGCGGGCGGGCCGAGGGCGAGGCCGCCGCCACGACGAGGCACCGCGAGCGACGCGGTCTCGCGTGCGTGGCGGGCGCGTCCCTCGACCCAGAGCGGCGCTCCGAGCGTCGCCTCGTCGATGAGGGAGACGGGGGCAGCCGCACGACCGAGCTCGATTCCGCCGGCAACGGTCGCGCCGAGGAGCTCCCCTCCGGCCCAGAGCTCCGTCCAGCCCACTGCGGTGAGACGCGCGGCGAGCTCGTCGTCGCGGTCGTCCTGCCACGCCCCGAGCTCGGGCTCGCGCGGCGGCTGCCAGTCGCCGATGCGCATCGCGGACGGACTCCGCGAAGAGGGCGATGTCCGAGGGCACGTCAAAGTTCACGAGAGCTCTCCGAGCACGGCGTCCGTGTGCGCGCCGAGCGATGGTGCGGGAGACGCGCCGCGCACTTCTCCGCCGACGCGAATGAACGGCGCGAGCAGCTGGAGGCTCCCGAGACCTTGCTGGTCGATGCGACCCACGAGCCGCTCGGCGACGACCTGCGGATCCGCGTACACGGTCTCGCGCTGCTGCACGCGGCCGCACGGCACGCCGGCTGACTCGAGCGCGCCGATCCACTCGTCCGTTGAACGCTCCGCGAACGAGGCGGCGATCCGTGCGGTCAGCTCCTCCTTGGCAGCGAGGACCGACGGCTCGCTGGGGACGAGATCTGGCGCGTCGATCGTCGCGTCATCCAGATCGAAGAGCTCCAGGAACGCCTTCCGCTGCGCGAGGTTGAGGCATGCCACCGCGACGAAGCCGTCGGACGTCTCGAAGCAGCGGTAGTACGGGTTCATGGCGACACCGCCTGCGATCTCGTCCGCGCGTGCGTCGAGCTGCGCCCGATCCGCTGCAAGCGGCGCGTCGCCACCTGCCTCACTGTCGAGCCAGACCAGATCCTGGAGCTGGACCGCCATGGCGGCAGCGAGGAGCGACACGTCGACGAGCTCGCCCTCCCCGGTCTCGCGCGCGCGGACGAGCGCGGCCAGGACCCCGGTCGCGAGCAGAAAGCCGGCGGTGAGGTCGGCCATCGGGATGCCGCCCGCGCGGACCGGCACCGCCTCGCCACGTGCGGCGTGGGCCGTGAGCAAGCCGGCGCGCGCCTGCGCGATCAGGTCGTACGCCGGCGCGTCCGCGAGCGGCCCCGACGTGCCGAACGAGCTGATGCGACCGACGACCAGCGCAGGACACGCAGCGCGGACGTCCTCCCAGTCGAGCCCGAACCGGTGCGCGCGCTCGCGCGGGAAATTGTGCAGCACGACGTCAGCCCGTCGAAGGAGCCGCCCGCTCGCCGCGAGCCCGTCGTCGCTCTTCAGGTCGAGCACGACCGAGCGCTTGCCCCGATTCAGCGGCACGAAGTAGCGCCCGATCTCCGGCGCGATCGGCATGACGTGCCGATAGCCGTCGCCCGCGGGAGGCTCGACCTTGACGACGTCCGCGCCCAGGTCGGCGAGGAGAACGCCGCACAGCGGCCCGGCGACGTACTGCGCGTACTCGACGACCCGAACACCTGCGAGCGGAAGGCTCATCGCAGACCCAACCCGCGTCGAGCGATCACGGTCTGCAGGATCTCCGCGGAGCCGCCGGAGATCGTCGAGCCGACGGACGCACGGTAGAGAGCGCCGATGCGGCCTTCGAGCGGCGCGGCGGCATGGCCGTCGGCGAGCCCTTCGAGGCCGAGCAGCTCGATTCCCTCCCGTGCGATCCGCTGCGCCAGCCGCGCTCCGGCCAGCTTGGCCATCGCGGAGGCCGCGCTCGCGGGCTCCCCGCGGTCGAGGAGGTCGGCTGCGCGGAGCGAGAGCAGTCGAGCGCCTGCGAGCTCGCCACGAAGCGCGCCGACCTGCGCCCAGGCCGCGTCGATGCGGTCCGTCTCCTCGAGCCGGCGCTCGAGCGCGTCGAGCACCCACGCGAGCCCTCCGAGCTTCTCGGCGGTGATCCGCTCGAAGTCGAGCGTGTGCATGAGCACGTCCCAGCCGCGGTCGACTTCACCGACGAGGTTCTCGGCGGGAATCTCGACTCCGTCGAGAAACACCTCGCAGAGGTAGCCGCCGCCGAGCACCGGGAAGCGGCGCACCTCGATCCCTGGGCTGTCGAGCGGCGCGACGAGGACCGA
The DNA here is from genome assembly GCA_963776565.1 of uncultured Gaiellaceae bacterium. GTDB lineage: Bacteria > Actinomycetota > Thermoleophilia > Gaiellales > Gaiellaceae > GMQP-bins7. The sequence continues at coordinate 82,142 of CAVZNF010000003.1, read as the reverse complement.
GATGCCGCGGTGACGCGAGCTCGTCCGAGTTGGTTCGCACCGCCAGGTAGATCCAGTCGGCGAGCCACGCGCTCGACGTCCAGATCTTGTGACCGCTGACGACGTAGACGTCGCCCCGCCGTTCGGCCCGTGTCGTCAGCGACGCCAGGTCGCTGCCGGCGCCGGGCTCCGAGAAACCCTGGCAGAACGTGAGCTCGCCGCGCGCGATCGGGCCGAGGAGTCGCTCCTTGAGCTCGGGCGAGGCGAAGCGCTCGAGCGCACAACCGATCGTCTTGTAGGAGAGGAGATAGAGGGAGAGCGGGAGCCAGTGGTAGCCGAGAACGTCCTCGGCGAGCGCTGCGTCGACGTGCGTGAGGCCGCGCCCACCGAGCTCCTCCGGCCACGTCATCCCGATCCAGCCGGCCTCACCCAGTGCACGGGTCACCTCGCGCGAGTCACCGTCGGAGAGCATCCCCTGCCGTCGCCATTCCGGCTCCGTCTCCAGACTCGGACGGAGAGCGGCCGCAAACGACGCAGCCTCCTCGCGCAACGCGACCTGCGCGTCTGTCATCCGGAGATCCACGCGCGGCGATGCTAGATGCGCCATAGGATCCGCGCCCGTGGAGCAGCGACACGTCTGGATCTCGATGGACGACGGCGTCCGGCTCGCCGCGCGGCTGTTCCTCCCCGGCGAGCTTCCAGCCCCGGCCATCGTCGACGCGATTCCGTACCGCATGGACGATCTCACGGCGTCGTACGCGAGCGAGTACGAGCGGCTCTGCGAGGAGGGCGGCTTCGCCGTCTGCCGGCTCGACCTCCGCGGGACGGGCTCCTCGGAGGGGATCGCGCTCGACGAGTACAACGCGCAGGAGCAGGCAGACATCTGCGCGGTGATCGCGTGGCTCGCCGACCAGGAGTGGTGCACGGGGAAGGTCGGGATGTACGGCACGTCGTGGGGCGGGTTCAACTCGATCCAGGTCGCGATGGAGCGTCCGCCCGCGCTGCACGCGATCGTCCCGATCTACGCCTCGGACGATCGCTACACGGACGACGTCCACTACATGGGCGGCATCCTCAAGGCGATCGACCTCGTCGACTGGGTGATCTACATGGCCGCCTGCAACGTGCTGCCGCCCGTGCCCGCCGTGTACGGAGACGGCTGGCGCGAGGAGTGGCTCCGCCGAATCGAGGGCACCGAGCCGTGGCTCCTGCGCTGGCTCGAGGAGCAGGACGACGGGCCGTACTGGCGCCACGGATCGCTTCGGCCGAGCTACGAGCGGATCACGTGCCCGACGATGATCGTTGCGGGCTGGGCGGACGGCTACACGAACATTGCGTTGCGCGCCTACGAGGCGTTGACCTGTCCGCGGCGCGTGATCATCGGGCCGTGGGCGCACGCGTCCACAGCCACGTCGATCCCAGGCCCGCACATCGATCTCGTGCCCGAGCTGATCCGCTGGTTCTCCCGCTGGCTCCGAGACGAGCCGAACGGCATCGACCGTGAGCCGCCGCTCGCGGTGTTCATGCGCCGGTCGACTCGCCCGGCGCCGGACATCGCCGAGATGCGCGGCGAGTGGCGCTCCGAGCCGACGTGGCCGGCGGAGCGTCTCCGGCCGACCGTATGGCGACCCGACGGTGACAAGCGCGATCGCATCGTGGTGCAAGGCGACGTCGGGACGGCTGCCTGGATCTCGTGCGCGGGGAAGCCTCCGTGGACGCTCCCGGACGACCAGCGCGAGGACGACGCGCTCTCGCTGACGTACGACTGGCCGCTCGAGGAGGAGCTCGAGCTCCTCGGCCACCCGCGACTTCGGCTCACGATCACGTCGCCGCATCCCGTTGCATTCCTCTCCGCGCGGCTCTGCGACGTCTTCCCCGACGGCGCATCGGCCCTCGTGAGCCGAGGCGTCCTGAATCTCACCCACCGCGAGAGCCACTCCCAGCCGAAGCCGCTCGAAGCGGGTGTTCCGACCCCGATCGACCTCGAGCTCGAGGCGACGTCCTGGATCTTCGAGGCGGGCCATCGCCTGCGGCTCGCGCTCGCGGGCTCGGACTGGCCGAACACCTGGCCGCCTCCTCACGGAGGCACGCTCGAGGTCGCGCGGGACACGGTCGAGCTCGAGCTCCCCGTGCTCGACGGCCCACCTGTCGCGGCACCGCCCGTCTTCTCTCCGCCGCCACCGCCGACCAAGCTCGACGAGCCGGACATCGAGCAGCCGCCGACCGTGCGCCTGATCGAGCGCGACGCCGTGGGCCGCCAGACGCGCGTCGTGACGAGCTATGGGTCTCGCTACGACGGCCCCTACGACGCGAAGATCGAGGAGGTCTACGACGGCCTGGTGGGAGTCTCCGAGAGGAGCCCCGGCCGTGCGTGGGCGAGCGCGCGAACGCGCTACTCGATCGAGTGGCCGGAGGCGTCCGTCACGACCGAAGCGCACCTCAGCTTTCGCTCCACGTCAGCTCGGTACCACGTCGTCGTCGAGGTCGTCGCCTCGGAAGACGGACCCGACGGCATCGGCCATGTCGAGCGCCGCTTCGAGCGCACCATCCCGCGCCGGCTGCAATAGCGCGATCCGTTGCCCGGACCGCACTTAGCGCGTGCCTACTTGTCAGCGAGAAAGCAGGCGGCTCGGTGGTCGGGCTTCCCCGCAGCTGCTTCCAGCTCGGGCTCGCTCTCCTTACATGCCTCGATCGCGATGGGGCAACGCGGGTGGAACCGACAGCCGGACGGCACGTCGATCGGGTTCGGGGTCTCGCCGTGCAGGATCTGAGCACTCACGCGCTTTCTGGGATCTCGGCGGGGAACGACCGAGAGCAGCGCCTTCGTATAGGGATGGCGCGGGGATTCGATGACGTCCCGCGCGGGACCCTCCTCGACGATCCGGCCGAGGTACATGACGCAGATCCGATCGGCGAAGCGAGCGGCCGTCGAAAGATCGTGCGTGATCATGAGGACCGCCAGGCCGCGATCGCGCAACTCGTCGAGGATCGCGAGGATGCCCGCGCGGACGGAGACGTCGAGCATCGAGACGGGCTCGTCGGCGATGAGGAGATCGGGTTCCAGCGCCAGGCTCGCGGCGAGTGCGACCCGCTGCCTCTGGCCTCCGGAGAGCTCGTGCGGAAACCGCTGCGCGAAGAGCTCCGGCGGCGCGAGCCCGACCTGCTCGAGCGCGTGGTCGACCGCGACTCGCCGCTCCGCGCCCGAGCCGATCTTGTGGATCAGGAGCGGCTCCGCGACGGTCGCCGACACGCGGAAGCGGGGATCCAACGACTCGTACGGATCCTGGTAGATGATCTGCATGCGGCGGCGAAGCCGGCGGAGATCGCTCGTGCGCGAGCGCCGTGACGTCGATCCCGTCGAAGCGCACGCTTCCCGACTCCGTCGGGACGAGCCTGAGAATCGCCTGCGCGGTCGTCGTCTTGCCGCAGCCCGACTCACCGACGAGCGCGACCATCTCGCCCCGTCGCACGCTGAGCGAGACGCCGGAGACCGCATGCACGTACCGGTGCGGACGACGAAGCAGCACACCGCTCAGCCCGCGCGGCACGCCGTAGCGGACGACCAGGTCCTCGACCTCGAGCAGCGGTCCGCCGTTCGACCCCGCGCCGCTCACCTGACGACCTCCAGCGAGCTCGCGAAGTGACACGCGCTCGTGTGACCGTCGCCCACCGTTCTCAGCTCGGGACGCTCCGACACGCAGCGCGCCTCGGCCCGGTCGCAGCGCGGAGCGAACGGACAGCCGTGGAGCTCGACGTCGAGTCGAGGAGGCACGCCCGGGATCGACACGACGTCGTCGTGCGACTCGAGGTCGGGAGTCGCCGCCCAGAGCAGCCGCGTGTAGGGATGCCGCGTCTCGTGGTAGAGAGCATCGGTCGGGCCCTGCTCGACGATCTTCCCGGCGTACATCACCGCGGCGTGCGTGCACGTCTGGGCGACGATCGGCAGGTCGTGCGTGACGAAGACGAGCGCGAGGCCGAGCTCGTCCGACAGGTGCGTGAGGAGCTGAAGGATCTGCGCCTGCACCATCACGTCGAGCGCGGTCGTCGGCTCGTCCGCGAGCAGGATGCGCGGGTTGCAGGCGAGCGCCATCGCGATCGCCGCGCGCTGGCGCATTCCCCCGGAGAGCTCGTGCGGATAGCTCCTCGCCCGCTCGGGCTGGATCCCGACCGTCTCGAGCAGCTCGCGGACGCGGGCCGCCGCCTCCTTGCCCGTGGCGTTCCCGTGGAGCTCCATCGGCTCGACGATCTGCTCGCCGATGCGCTTGACCGGGTCGAACGCGTTCATCGCGCCTTGGAAGACCATCGCGATGTCCTTCCAGCGGTGAGGAGCCATGGTCTCCTCGCCCCCTTCGAGCACGTCGACACCGTCGAACAGTGATTCGACCGGAGACTGACGCTGTGGGTGGTAGCAGGCCCATCAGCGCGAGGATGCTCGTCGTCTTGCCACACCCGGACTCGCCGACCAGGCCGAGCCTCATGCCTGCGGCAACCGAGAAGGACACGCCCTGGACGGCGTGCAGCGTGCCACCGTTCGGCAGGTCGAACCACACGTTGAGGTCTTCGACCTCCAGCAGGGCCGGTATCACGGCTTCTGATGCTCGGGTTGCGCGGATCGCGGCAACACCCGGAAGCGCCTCACCGAGAGATGACCCGTGCGCAGGCGTGGATTGAGCGCTTCCTCCAGCGTCTGACCGATGATCGTGCAGGCGAGCACGACGAACATCACGCAGAGGCCCGGCGGGATGATCGCCCACCAGGCGTTGTTGATGATCGCGTCGTCGTTGAACGCGTTCTCGATCAAACGACCCCACGAGATCGAGCTCGGGTCTCCCAGACCGAGGAACGTGATGAACGTCTCGGCGAAGATCGCATACGCGACCAGCAGTACGGTGTTCGCGATCAGGAGCGGCGTCACCTGTGGCAAGACGTGGCGCATGACCAGCCGCGAGTTGCCGGCGCCGAGCGCGCGGGCGCGCTGCACGTAGACGCGCTCCCGGACGCTCTTCGTCTGCGCACGCAACAGCCGCGCGGTGAACGTCCAGTAGATGATCCCGATGATGATGATGATGTTCCAGGTGCTGCGACCGAAGAGCGCAGCGATGACGATCATCAGCGGAACGTCGGGAATGACCAGGAAGTAGTCGGTCACGCGCATGAGTGCGGTGTCCGTCTTCCCGCCGAAGAAGCCGGAGAGGATGCCGACCGTGCCGCCGATGAGTGCAGAGATCGCAGCGGCACAGAAGCCGATGAGCAGCGAGACCCTGGCGCCCGCGATCAGCATCGAGACCATGCTCGCGCCACCACCGTCGGTGCCGAGCGGAAACTCCCGGCTCGGCGGCTCGAACACCGCGCCTACCTGAGCCTTCGGGTCACCGTCGATCAGGAGCGGCCCGGCCACGGCGAGGAAGACGAAGAAGCCGAGCACTCCGACCGCGACCAGGGCGGTCTTGTTGCGGAGGACGGGGGAAGCGAGCGCACGAATGGCGAGCGACGGGGTGGGAGGCGGAGCCTCGGGAGTCGACACGCCGGGCTGAACGGGGCTCATGGGCCGACTCCGGGCCATGAGCGGGGAGGGGCGTGGGGAACCGGGAGGTTCCCCACGATCTCGAGAAGAAGGGGGCGCGCGGGGGAAACATGGTTTCCCCCGCGAACGCGAGCCGAAGGTGAGCGTTGCTCATTCGGTCACCCGCGGGTCGAACTTGAAGTAGAGGAGATCGGCGAGCAGGTTGAAGAAGATGACGGACAGCGTGAGGAGCAGAAACGCGGCCTGGAGAACGGGGTAGTCACGCTGGTCGATGGCCTCGACGATCAGGAGTCCGATCCCCGGGTAGGAGAAGACGTACTCGACGGTGATCGCTCCCCCGATGATGAACCCGAGCGAGAGCGCGACGAGCGTGATGACCGGGAGCATCGCGTTGCGAAAGCCGTGCTTCCAGACCGTCGACCAGTTCGTGAGACCCTTTGCCCTGGACGTGAGGATGTAGTCCTCGCCCAGCGTCTCGAGCATCGCCGAGCGCACGATGAGCGTGTACTCGCCGAAGATGACGAGCCCGAGTGTGAGCGCCGGGAGGATCATGTGCTCGAGGCGGTCGACCACGACCTCGATCACGCCGGGGTCGTCGAGGATCCCGAGCGTCGGGTCCTTGACCCCGGACGTCGGTAACCCGAGCCAGCCTGCGATGTACAGCACGATCACGAGACCGAGCCACTGCGGCGGCATCGAGTAGAAGCCGAGGCCTCCCCAGAGCGCACCCTTGTCCGCGGCCGTCCCCCGTCGCCAGGCGGCAACCACACCCGTCCCGACGCCGAAGACGATCGCGAACAACGTCCCGAGCGCAACCATCGGGACGGTGTTCTTGAGCGGCTCCCACAACACGCTCCGAATCGGCTCCTCCGTCCGTAACGAGCGACCGAGGTTTCCGTGCGCGAGATCGCCGAGGTAGATCCGGTACTGCTCCCACTTCGACTTGTCGAGCCCGAGCCGGTGCCGCTGGTAGTCCTGGAACTCCTGCGTGCACTGACGGCAACGCAGCGCCATGGTGGCGTCTCCGGAGACCGCCCTGAAGAGGACGAAGTTCAGCGTGATCGCGACGAACACGGTGCCGATCGCGAACAGCACCCGCTTGACGACGTAGTCGGTTCCGCGCATCAGGGGTGCCGTTCGCGATCAGATCCGTCAGTCAGGCTCAGCCCACCTTCCTCGGGCTGGTGTAGTACGACTTCGAGTAGCGCGTTCAGCTGGTTCTTGAAGCCGGCCCACTTCGTCGAGGTGGCGTCGAGGGCGACGTGGTTCGTGAGCTGCGTGTAGACGAACGCGTCGTACACCATCTTCTGCATGCGGTAGATGATCGCCCTCCGCTTCGCCGGGTTGATGGTCGTGCCCTGGAGCTTGTAGAGCTTGTCGTAGGCCGGGCTGTCCCAGCCGGTGTCGCTCCACGAGCACCAGGAGTCCTTCGTCACGATCCATAGCTGTCCGTCCGGCTCGGGACCGGGGATCCAGTCCCACATCGCGATGTCGAACTTCGAGTAGCCGATGTTCTTCGAGGCATCGCACTTCGTGTCCGTCTCGAGCGCGTAGCTCGCCGTCGAGTCGCCGCCAACCTTCTGCGTGACCTTGACTCCGAGCTTTGCGAAGCCTTCCTTGACGATCTCGAACATCCTGTTGACGTTGAAGTCGGTGGACGTCGGCGTGATGACGTCGTAGCGCATCGGGTGTGCGTCCTGCGCGTACTTGCCGCTCGTGGTCGGTGCCACGCGGATGCCGTCGGAGCCCCGCTTGTACCCGAGCTTGTCGAGCGCGGTGTTCGCGGCGGAGCAGTTGTACTTCGTCGGCCCGAGATTCGGGTTCTCGAACGGCGAGATATGACCGATGAGGCTCTCGACCTTCGTCGCGTAGCCCGAGAAGACGACCTGGATCATCTTGTCGCGGTTGACGCACATGGAGAGAGCCTTCTTGACCCGCGGGTCGAGGAGCTCACGGTTCTTCAGCTTGCGGAAGTTGGAGTTCCAGGTGATGTTCGTGATCTCCTCGCCGGGCCACTCGTTGACCTTGACGCCCTTCCCCTTCTTGACCGCGTTCACGGCGTTGAACGGCACCTGGTCGATCCAGTCGAGCGTGCCGTTCCGGAGATCGGCGATCATCGAGTCGGAGTTCGTGTAGTAGGTGAGAGCGACCGCGTCGGCGTTCGACTTCGGCCCCCAGTAGTTCGGGTCCGGGATGAAGCTCGTCGTGCCCTTCTTCTCGTACTGCTTCACCGTGTACGCCCCACCCGTGACCATCGGCAGCTTGTCCTGCGGGCGATACGTCTTGAGCGCGCCGCCGGCCTTCTGCTTGCGCTCGAGCGGCTCCCACACGTGCTTCGGCACGATCGGCAGTGCGGCGAGGAGCCAGAGCGCATTCGCGACCGGCGCGTCGTACTTGACGACGACGGTCGTGCTGTTCGGCGCGGACGCTCGCTTTGTGTGACTGACCGACGATGCCAGCACGCCAGTCGCCCCGTCCTGGTACTTGATGGTCGTGTTGATCGTCCACGCGGCGTCAGCGGCGGTCATCGCTTGTCCGTCGGACCACTTCGTGTTCGGGAAGAGCTTGAACGTCCACGTCTTGCCGTCCTTCGACGTCTTCCACGACTTCGCCCAGTCGCCCACGATGTAGTACCCCTTCGCCTTCGTGTAGTCGATCTGGGTGAGCACCGGATAGGTCATCACCATCGCGTTCAGGCCCTGGCCCTCGATGTAGTTCCAGGGGTTGAACGAGTCGATGTAGTTGACCGTCCCGATGCGCAGAATCCCGCTCCCGCCGGCCTGCGTGGCAACCGCTCCAGAGCTCGCTGTCGCGCGCTGAGATCCGATCCACGCTGCCGAGCTCGCCACGACGATCGCCGCGACAACTCCCACGGCGAGCGCCAAGCGCCTCGTGTGCCCTCGCTTCATGTCTCCTCCTGTGTCCAGAGTCCTGTGCCCCGAACGCTTTGACGACATCGACACCATCGAAGTTGTGCCCGCCCGTGCCTCGGATCGTCGTGCGCGCACGATCCGCGCGGAGCATAACCAGACCATGTGAAGAAGTGGACCGGGTGCGCGGTACGCTCGTCGCGTGAGCGCGCCTCCGTCACGTGGGCCCCGCCTCCGCGAGCTGGGTCTCCACATCGGACGATTCGAGGCAGGCTCGGCGAATGCGATCACCGACGTCTCGGGCGTCACGGTCGGCCACGTCACGGTCTGGCGCGACGAGCCCGAGCCTCCCGCCGGGCGTGGGATCGCCCGCACCGGCGTGACCGCGGTGCTGCCCGGTCGGGTCGAGACGTTGCACGCCGAGCCGGTGCCGGCCGGGACAGCGGTCCTGAACGGAGCTGGCGAGCTCACCGGGTCGCTGCAGATCGCGGACTGGGGTTGCATCGAGACGCCCGTGTACCTCACGTCCACCCATGCCGTTGGCCGGGTCTACGACGGCGCGGTTCGCGTGGCCGTGGACGCCGAGCCGCGCGTCGGTACGGAGAACTTCGTCATCCCCGTCGTCGGCGAATGCGACGACAGCTGGCTCTCGGAGGGACGGATCGTGCAGGTCGAGGCCGAGGACGTCGCTCGCGCGGTCGCTGCCTCGGCTGGCGGACCCGTCGCCGAAGGAGCGGTCGGCGCCGGGACCGGAATGATGACGAAGGGCTACAAGGCCGGCATCGGGACCGCCAGCCGGATCGCACCCTCGATCGGCGGCGCCGTCGGCGTCCTCGTCCTCTCGAACTTCTATCCCCCGCCTCCGCTCGTCATGGACGGCGTCCCGGTCGGTGAGCTCCTCGGCGAGCCGCCGGACGAACGGCGCTCGAGGGCCGGTAGCTGCATCGCGGTCGTCGCCGTCGACGCTCCACTGTCCGCGCACCAGCTCGAGCGCGTGGCGCGCCGCGCGGGGCTCGGACTGGCGCGCTGCGGCTCGGTCGCGCACCACGGGAGCGGAGAGATCTTCGTGTCATTCGCACCACCCGGTCGGCGGCCGCGCGGCGAGGCTCCCGCGGCGAGCGTGCCCGACGGAGACCTGAACGACGTGTTCGAGGCGGTCGTCGACGCGACCGAGGAGGCCGTGCTGAACGCCTTGTGGGCTGCGCCGGATGTCGTCGGCCGCGAAGGCCGCATCGGCCGCGCGCTCCCGCACGACGACGTGCTCGAGATCCTCGCCGCTCACGGACGCCTGACCTTCGCGGGTAGGCTCGAGCGCATGGCCACCTTCCTGCACACCATGGTTCGGATCACGGATCCGGAGCGAAGCCGCGGCTTCTACGAGGCGCTCGGCTTCACCTTCTCGCGCGACATGGACATCGTCCGAAACGGCGAGCGCGAAGCGACGAACTACTTCTTCTCCATCGGAGATGCGCAGAACGTCCTCGAGCTGACCTACAACCACGACGGGCGCACCTACGACCTCGGCACCGCGTACGGGCACATCGCGATCGGCGTCGACGACCTCGACGGCACGCTCGCAACGCTTTCGAGCGAACACGGCATCGAGCCCGAGCGACCGCCGTACCAGGTCTCGGAGGGCGGCTCGCGGATCTGCTTCGTCAGAGATCCCGACGACTACCGCATCGAGCTCATCGAACGGCGCTGACCCTCGAGCCCACGCGGCCCAGTCAGTCGAGCCCGCTCGGCGGATGCCGGCGGAAGGCGCGGAAGAGCAGGACGTCGTACGCGCTCTTGATGACGCCTGCGACGAGGAACGGCGCGCCGAGCGAGACCTGCAGGATCGGTGCCGCGACGAGCGGGCCGAGCGGCCGCGTCATGTACCGCGCCGTGTTGGTGTACGCGGCCGCGGCCGTTCGCTCGTCCGGGTCGACCACGCCGACGACATAAGCCTGCCGCGTCGGGACGTCCATCTGGCTCAGCGCATAGCGCGCGAAGAGGAGCGCGAAGGCCGCGACCTCGTTCGGCGCGAGCGGGATCAGCGCGAGCAGGACGTTCGAGGGGAGATGCGTGAAGACCATCGTGTTGAGAAGCCCGAAGCGTCCCGCCAGCCGGACCGCGCCCTGGAACGACAGCGCCTGCAGGATCCCGACGACGAAGAACGCGACGCCGAGCACCTCGGGTGACGTCCCGTAGGTCTCCGTGAACCAGTACGCGATGAACGCCTGCGTGACGAAGCCGCCGCCGAAGGAATCGAGCGCGAAGAGCCCCGAGAGTCGGCGAACGGTTCCACGAGAGCGCTCGAGCGTGGGCCGCGGGCTGCGCACCTCCGGCTCGACCGCATCCGAGAGCCCGAGCGTGAGCACCGCGCCGACGACGGCCACGACCACGTAGACGAGCAGCAGTCGCTGCGGCTGCGACGTCGAGGAGCGCGACGAGCCCGGCGGCGAGCGCGCCGGCGGAGCCCGCCAGCGTGGCCACCGTGTTGTACGTCCCGAAGAGCCGCGTCGCATCGAGGCCGCCGGCCGCGCTCGGGAGCATGGCCTGCTCCAGCGACGTGAACGGCCCCGACTCGACGACCTCGGTCGACACCGTTCCCGTGAGCGCAGCGAGCACGAGCAGCCACGTCTCTCCCGTGAGCGCGAACGCGGCGCCCGCGAATCCCATGACGACGAAGAGCGCCGTGTACCAGCGCCGACGACCGACGCGGTCGCCCGTGCGTGCGATCGCGATCGACGCGAGCGCGACGCCGGCGAGCAGTGCCGAGAGGACGAGCCCGACCTCGAAGCCGGAGAGCCCGCGGCGGGCGAGCGTGACGCCGATGAGGATGCTGCCGAGCCCATAGGCGAACGCGCGCAGCGCCTGGACGGCGAGGATGCGGCGGGCGTCGGCGGTCAGGCGATCTCGCTCCGGCACCACGCGTAGAGCGCGTCGTACACCGGCAGGCTGAGCTCGAGCTGACGATGATCGTCGAGGTCGAGCAGATGGAAGCCCTCCGCCACGGCGAGCAGGCCACGGGACTGCGGCGTCGCGTCGCGGTCCTCGGCGACGTCGGCGCCGTGGACGATGCGAGCGAGGAGAGCGATCGCAGGATCAGCGATGCTCGTACTCCTCGACCAGCACCTCGAACGAGCACAGCCCGTCGCGATGGGTGTAGCGGGCGCCGGGAGCATCGTACGAGAGCGCGCCCTCGCGCTCCGCGACCTCCAGCACCTCGTCAGCGGGGACGTAGAGGAACTCGGCGTCGGGATCGATGAAATTGAGGATGAGCCACGGGCACGCGATCCGGTCCGTCTTCGGCCGCTCGCGTGTGACCCACTTCATGCTCGAGACCCTACGAGACCGGCTCGAGGCGCTGGAGCCTCGCAGCCGCGAAGAAGAGCGAGATCACACGGCCGTCCTTGCCGCGCTCGAAGCGCGCGAGCTCGCCAGACTCACGAAATCCTGACTCGATCGTGAAGACATCCGGGTCAGCTGTCGGCGCGAGCGTCGGCTTCCAGGTCGGAGCGTCCGGGTCGAGGGCTGTGAGCTTGCCGTCGAGCCATTCGAGGCGCATGACCGTCCCGAAGTGCGGGGCCGTGTAGAGGCCGACGAACTGCCGCCAGGCCTCGGGCAGCGGCTCCGGCACCTCGATCGCCGGCGCTGCCTCGCGCACCGCTTCGCGGGCGATGGTCCCGAGCTGGAGGGCGAGCTCGGTCGCGTCCCCTCTGCCGTTCACGAGCGCGATCGCGCCGACCTTCTCCTTGGGCTCGAAGCACGCGTTCGTGACGAAGCCGTAGTGGCCGCCCGAGTGCATGATCCAGACGGTGTCCTCGCGGCGCTGTGCGTACCAGCCGATGCACCAGGCGTTCAGCCATTCGTCGTCGGTCAGGTAGCGCGGCTTGTGCATCTCCTCGAGCGTCTGCTTGTCGATGATCTTCGGATCGTCGGCGAGCTGGCACGAGAGCCAGCGCGCGAGGTCGTCAACGCACGACCAGAGCCCGCCCTCGGCGCCGAACACGCTTGCCTCCTCGGGCGCCAACTCGAGCTCGTCGGAGAGGAACCGCGGTTCATACCCGCTGGCGCAACGTGTGCGCAGCCGCGCGGCCAACGGATCGAGCGACGTCGCCGTCATCCCCAGCGGACGAAGGATCTTCGAGCGGATGTACTGCGGGTACGTCGTCTCGGAGACCCGTGAGACGATCTCTCCGAGGAGCTGATACGCGAGGTTCGAGTATTTCCACTGCGTGTGCACGGGTACGCAAAGCTCGATCTCGGAAGCTCGCGAGAGCGTACGGTTGGGGTCGTCCTCGTAGAGCACGTCCGACCAGTTCGTACCCGGCGGCTCGCTCTGGAGGCCGGACTCGTGCGACAGCATCCGCCGGATCGTCAGCGTCTCGAGCGGGCCGAGCGGGCTCTGCGCGGCGGCGAGCTCGGGGAGGTAGGCGATCGCGGGATCGTCGAGCGCTAGCTTCCCCGCGTCGCGAAGCTGCATGACCGCCGTCGCGGTGAAGGTCTTCGTGATCGAGGCGATGCGGTAGAGCGTCTTCGGATCCGACGGACGTCGAGTCGCCCGGTCCGCGAAGCCGACGCCCCCTGACCACGCAAGCTCACCGTCGTGCACGACGCCGACGGCAGCCCCCGGCAGGCGGTTCTCCTTCACGAACGCGGCGGCGGCGGCCTCGTACCTGCTGGCGAGCGCGGCGGCTGGGCTCGGCATGAAGGGCAACCTAGTCGACGCGGGCACTAGAGTCGCCTCATGGCCGACGGCCAGGTCCAGCTGGCGTACACCGAGTGGACACTCGTCGAGCTCGGGGGCGCGCCTGTCGAGGTCGGGCCTGACGAGCGTCCGCCGCACCTCGTGCTCGACCTCGAAGAGGCACACGTCTCCGGCTCCGGTGGCGTCAACCGATTCACGGGGACGTTCGCGTTGAGCGAGAGCGAGCTGCGCTTCGGGCCGCTCGCGACGACGAGGATGGCCGGCCCAGAGCCGGCGATGCTGCGCGAACGCGACGTTCCTCGACGCACTCGGCAGGGTGACGTCGTACTCGCTCGACGGACGGACGCTAACCCTCCTCGCCGGCGATCGGGCAGTCGCGCGACTCTCGTGCTGAGCGTCGCGCGGCTCGCGTTCGCGACGACGGCGGTCGTCGCTATGACCTACCAGTTCGCCTCCTCTGCCGACAGCAGCTTCCAGCAGGCGAACTTCTTCAGCTTCTTCACGATCCAGTCCAACATCCTCGCGGTCGCGGCGCTCTTCCTCCTCGTGCTCGTTCCGCGCTCAGGCCGCACCGCGCTCGTCGACGGTGCGCGCTCCGCAGCCGTTCTCTACATGGCGATCACCGGCGTCGTGTTCGCACTCCTGCTCTCCGGGCTGCAGGAGGATCTCCAGACGACGATCCCGTGGGTCGACTTCGTCGTCCACAAGCTCATGCCCATCGTCCTCGTCGCCGACTGGCTGATCGACCCGCCACGCAATCGACTCCCGCGATGGACGGTTCTGGCCTGGCTTGCGTATCCGCTCGCCTGGTTCGCCTACACGCTCGCGCGAGGCGCAGACGTGGACTGGTACCCGTACCCGTTCGTCGACGTCTCGACGCTCGGCTACGGCGGCGTCCTCGGTCGCTCCGTGTTGCTGGCCGCCGGGTTCGCTCTCGCCGGTGCGGCCCTCCTGTGGCTGGGAAACCGGAGGGCGCTACGCTGAGACGACTGTGGAGCACAGTCCCGAACGCGAGCTGAAGCTCGCCGCGACCCCCGATTTCCGCATGCCGAGCGTCTACGGCCTGGTCGGGCCGATCGTGCGTCAGGCCCCGCCCGAGCGCAACGACACGACCTACTACGACACGGCTGATCTGCGACTCGCGCGCTGGGGCGCGAGCCTCCGGCACCGGCCCGGCGAGGGCTGGACTGTGAAGCTTCCGGCGGAGCGCTCCGCGCCGTACCTCGTTCGTCCGGAGATCGTCTTCGAGGGAAACGGCGCAAGTCCGCCGGCCGCTGCTCTCGAGCTCGTGCGCAGCTTCGTTCGTCACGAGGACGTCCACGAGAGCGTCCGGATGACGACGATCCGACGCCGAATCGGACTTCACGACACGGACGGGAGGCTGATCGCCGGCGTCGTCGACGACGCCGTTTCGGTGATCAACGGTGGCAGCCCTTCCTCGTTCCGTGAGCTCGAAGTCGAGATCGGCGAGGAGATGACCCCGGGACTCCTCGACGCGCTCGTGGAACGGCTCCGGCTTGCCGGCGCGGGGGCGCCCGACCAGACCGCGAAGTACATCCGCGCGCTCGCGTCGCCCAGCCCGCTGCTTCCCGAGATCTCGGTCGCGGACCTCGGGGCCGACGCAACGGCGGGCGCTGTCGTGCAGCGTGCGATCGCCCTCTCCGTGATCCGCCTGATCCTGCACGACCCCGTCGTCCGGATCGACGTCGATCCCGAAGGCGTCCATCAGACACGCGTCGCGACACGTCGGCTGCGTTCCGACCTGCGCACGTTTCGTCCACTCCTCGACCGAGACTGGGCGCAGGGACTGCGCGACGAGCTCGGATGGATCGCACGCATCCTCGGCGACGTGCGCGACGGCGACGTGCTCCTCGAGCGACTACGGCGGCGGGCAGATGAGCTTCCGGCCGAAGAGCAGGCCGCGGCCGAGCGCGTGCTCACGACCTTGCAGCAGTCGCGTGACGGAGCGCACGCCGAGCTCCTCGAGACGCTCCGAAGCGATCGCTACGTCGCGCTTCTCGACCGCCTGGTCGAGGCTGCGAGCGCACCCGGCTTCCTTCCCTCCGCAGACGAGCCTGCCGGCGAGGCCATCCCGAAGCTCGTTCGGCGCCCGTGGCACAGGCTCGCGAAGCGCGCGAAGGCGCTCGGCGACGAGCCGAGCAACGAGCAGCTCCACGAGGTCAGGATCCGCACGAAGCGGGTCCGCTATGCGGCCGAGGCGGCCGCACCGATCGTCGGCAAGCCGGCGCGCGCATTTGCGAATGCCGCGTCCTCTCTCCAGGACGTGCTGGGAGACCTGAACGACTCGGTCGTCGCTGCCCGCTGGCTCGACGACTGGGCCGCTCGAGCCGACGATGCAGAAGCAGCGCGAGGCGCAGCATCACTCGCCGCGCTGGAGCGATCGGCCGCGCTCGAACAGCGAGGACTCTGGCGTGCCGCATTGGACGAGCTCTCGGAACCCGAGCTTCGCGCCTGGATGTGACGCGAACGGTTCTGGCCGCGGGCGGGCTCGTCCGGCGTCGCAGCGAGGACGGCGTCGACGAGATCCTCGTCGTCCATCGCCCCGCGTACGACGACTGGTCGTTCCCGAAAGGAAAGCTCGAGCTCGGCGAGAGCGAGGAGGACGCGGCAATACGCGAGGTCGAGGAGGAGACAGGCTTGCGCTGCCGCCTCGAGCGCGAGCTTGCGACGACGAGCTACCGCGACGCGCGCCGACGACCGAAGACGGTGCGGTACTGGGTCATGACCCCGATCTCGGGTGAGCTCGGCGCCGCGAACGAGATCGACGACGCACGCTTCGTGCCGATCGCCGAGGCGCGCTCGCTGCTGACGTACGCACGCGACGTCGAGCTCCTCGACCTGCTGGAAGACACCGAGTGAGCGTCGTCCACCTCATCCGCCACGCGAAAGCCAAGAACCGTCTCGAGTGGACCGAGCCGGACGACGTCAGGCCTCTCACCAAGCGAGGGCGCCGCGAAGCGCTCGCGATCGCGGAAAGGCTTCAGCAGGACCCGCCGAACCGGCTCGTCTCGAGCCCGTATGCGCGGTGCATCCAGACGCTCGAGCCGCTCGCGCTTGCGCTCGACCTCGCGATCGAGACGACCGACGAGCTCGCCGAGGGAGCCGGCGGAGCAGCCGCGCTCGAGCTCGTGCTCTCGCTGAGCGCAGAGAGCCGCGTGGCGTGCTGCACCCACGGCGACGTCGTCTACGAGGTCGTGAGTGATGTCGCCGCGTCGGGAGTTCCGCTCGACGGCCCGCTCGAGGCGCCCGTCGCGAGCGCGTGGATCCTCGAGAGTCGAGGACGCGCAGGTCGTGTCGGCGCGGTTCGTTCCGCAGCCGCCGCGCCGCTGAGGCTAGGAGTCGCCGGCGAGAAAGCCCGCGGCGCGCTCGGCGATCATCACCGTCGGCCAGTTCGTGTGACCGCGCGGGAGCGTGGGCATCACGGACGCGTCGACCACGCTCAAGCCGTCGATCCCGCGGACGCGAAGCCGAGGATCCACGACGGAGCCGGCGTCCGAGCCCATCCGGCACGTACCCGCAGGGTGATAGAGCGTCTGCGAGAGCGCACGCAGGTGCGCGCGGAGGTCGTCGTCCGACCGGGCGTGCTCGCCCGGGAGGATCTCTCCGTCCAGGAGTGCCGCGAGCGGCTCCTGCGCGAGGACTCTCCGTGCAAGCCGGAGGCCGCGGAGGAGGGTTGCCTCGTCCTCGCCTTCGGGATCCGTGAGGTAGCGCGGGTCGATGGCCGGAAGCACGCGCGCGTCGGACGATCGCAGGCGCACGGTTCCGGCGCTGCGCGGCCGGAGGAGGACGACGGCGAGCGTCAGCCCGTGCTCCGTCGGCTGCGTCAACCCCTCGTCCTCGAAGAGCACGGGCGCGAGGACGAGCTCCAGGTCCGGCGCCGAGAGGCCGTCGCGCGAGCGGACGAAGGCCACGGCCTCTCCGAGGTTCGAGGTGAGCGGGCCACGGCCGCGAAGCACCCAGCGGACGAGATTGCGCAGCGAGTCGGCCGAGGCCAGGGTCTCCACACCCTGCGTCCGCACGAGCAGGCCGTTCGCGAGGTGATCGATCAGGTTCGCGCCGACGGCGGGGAGCTCCCGAACGACGTCGACACCGGCGTCCTCGAGCGCGTCGCGCGGGCCGACGCCCGAGAGCTGTAGGAGGTGCGGGCTGCCGATCGCACCGGCGCAGAGGACGACCGATCGCTGGGCGCGCGCCTCCTCTTCGAGCTCGTCTCCGTCGAGCGCGTAGGCGACGCCGATCGCGCGATCGCCCTCGATCAGGATCCTGGTGACGAGCGCCCCGGTCACAACGGTGAGGTTCGGCCGCCTGCGTGCCGGCCCCAGGTATCCGTTCAGGACACTGAAGCGCCGCCCGCGCCGCTGGGAGACCGGAACGAATCCGACCCCCTCCGTGTGCTCGCCGTTCAGGTCCGCCGCGAACGGGATGCCCGTTGCCTGGGCCGCGTGGACGAAGGCGTCGGCGAGAACGTGGCGGTCCGGCAGCTCGGCGAGGGGGAACGCGCCTTCGGCGCTGCGCGCGAAGACGGGCTCGACGTCGTCCCACGACCACCCGGTGCAGCCGGCAGCTGCCCACGCGTCGTAGTCGGCACGCTGCCCGCGCAGGATCATCATCGCGTTCATCGACGCCGACCCGCCGAGCATCCGCCCGCGCGGGAACACGACCTCGCGGCCGTCGAGGCGCGGCTGAGGCGTCGTCGAGTCGCCCCAGTCGACGTCGGTGCGGTAGAGACGCGAGAAGGCAGCGGGGATCTTGGTCTCGAGCTTCCGGGAACGCGGGCCGGCCTCGAGCAGCAAGACCGAGAGGTCGGGGTCCTCGGTGAGACGCGACGCCAGCACGCAACCTGCGGTCCCGCCGCCGACGATGACGACATCGTGCACTCGCCGAGGATAGGTCGTGACGATCTCGGCACGAAGCCGTGGCCCACCCGTATCGGTTCGCCGCCGTACGCTCGGCCAGATGGCGACGGCAACCGCGAAGAGCGCTCCGAAGACCCACACGGCCGCGACTCCGTGGGGCGCCTCGGCGCTCCTGGAGGAAGCGACGATGCAGCAGCGCGTCGGCGACAAGCGGTTCGCGGTCGTCGTGCAGCTTCTCGAGGCGCCGGGCGGCGAGCGCCTCATCCGCTTCGCGTACACGACGGACGGATCCGCGCGACGCGGCCCCGTCACGATGCGGGCGCGCGATCTCGAGCGGCTGCGGGCGGCGCTCGAGCGCGCGCCCGTCCTCAAGGAGACGCTTGGTCTCTAGCGCGGCGCTGCGCGAACCGACGGCCGGCGCGCGTCAGGCGTGCGCGAGAGCACGGTGCGCGGCCGCAGCGTCGACGAGCGCGGCAAGCAGGAGCCCTCCGTCGGCCGATCCGAGCAGCGGATCGACAGCGTGCTCGGGATGGGGCATGAGCCCCATGACGTTGCCGGCCTCGTTGACGACACCGGCCACGTTGCCCAGAGCGCCGTTCACGTCCTCGGCGTAGCGCAGCACGATCTGGCCGCGGGCGGCGAGCTGGACGAACGTCCCCTCGTCCGCGTACCAGGCGCCCTCCCCGTGCTTGACGGGGATGACGAGCCGCTGCCCGGGCTGGCAGCGGCGCATGAACACGCTGTCCACGCTCTCGACCTCGAGCGCCGCGTCTCGACAGACGAACTCGAGCTGCCGATTCGGGCGCAGGACGCCGGGCAGGAGGCGCGCCTCGCACAGGATCTGGAACCCGTTGCAGATGCCCAGCACAGGGCCTCCGCTCGCTGCGAACGCGCGGACGGCGTCCATGATCGGAGCGACGCTGGCGATCGCGCCCGTGCGCAGGTAGTCGCCGTAGGCGAAGCCTCCCGGCAGGACGACTGCCCCTATGGCCGGCGGCAGCTCGGTCTCCTCGTGCCACACCAGTGCCGGCTCCGCGCCGACGGAGCCGAGGGCCCACGCGGCGTCTCGATCGTCGTTCGAGCCCGGGAAGACGATGACGGCGACGTGCGGCCGGTTCGGTCACGACTCCTCGAGGCGGATCTCGAAGCTCTCGATGAGCGGGTTGGCGAGCAGCTCCTCGCACATGCGCTGGATCTCCGCGCGCGCGCCGTCGGTGTCGTCCGCTTCGACATCGAGGTCGACGACGCGCCCGACGCGGGCGGCGTGGACGTCGAACCCGAGCTTCTGGAGCGAATGCCGAACCGCGTCGCCCTGCGGGTCGAGGATGCCTTCCTTGGGTCGGATGAGAACCGTCGCCTTCACAGCACGATCTCCGGGCGACGCCACGTACTCCGCGAACGCGACCTCGGTGAGCCGCTCAAAGGCCTCGATGTAGCGCGAGCGGGTTCCTTCGACGACCTCGTCGGGGAGCTCCGGCCCTGGAGGCTCCTTGTTCCACCCAGTCCGCTCGCACCAGTCGCGGACGAACTGCTTGTCGAACGACGGCTGCGGCGCGCCCGGCGCGTAACCCGAGGCGGGCCAGAAGCGCGACGAATCCGGCGTCATCGCCTCGTCTCCGAGCACGAGCGAGCCGTCGGGCGCGACGCCGAGCTCGAACTTCGTATCCGCGAGGATCATCCCGCGGGCCTCCGCGTGCGTACGACCGAATCGGTAGAGCTCGAGAGACACGGCCTTCGCCTCGCGGTACACCTTCTCACCGCACAGCTCGGCCGCGCGCTCCTCGGTGATGTTCTCGTCGTGACCCTCGGCGGCCTTGGTCGCGGGCGTGAAGATCGGCTCGGGCAGCCGCGCGGACTCCTGGAGCCCGTCCGGAAGCTCGTGACCGCAGACGCTCCCGGTCACGCGGTAGTCCTTCCACCCGGACCCGGCGAGATATCCGCGAACGACGCACTCGATCGGGAGCATCTCGAGCTTCCGGCAGACCATGGTGCGTCCGTCCTCTCCGAGTTGGAGCAGATGGTTCGGCACGATCGCCCGAGTGCGCCCGAACCAGAACGCCGAGAGACCGGTGAGCACGCGGCCCTTGTCCGGGATCGGCGTCGGCAGCACGACGTCGAAGGTCGAGATCCGGTCGCTCGCGACGAGCGCCAGCGTCTCGGAGTCGTAGGCGTAGATCTCACGCACCTTTCCGCTGGCGACGTGCGCTCCACGGGTGGTCACGCGCGCGCCTCCTCGGCCACTGGCTGGGAGCTCCTGCGCGCGAACACGTCGTCGACGTGCCGGGTGTAGGCGCCGAGGTCGAACACCGCGGCGAGATCGACGCGTCCCGCGATCTCCGCGTCCGATCGCACCAGCGCACGGAAGTCGAGCCCCTCGTCCCATGCACGCATGGCATGACGCTGCACCATGCGGTAGGCGGCGTCCCGGTCGAGCCCCGACTCGACGAGCGCCAACAACAGGCGCTGGCTGAAGAAGAGCCCGCCGGTCGTCTCGAGATTTGCGCGCATTCGCTCCGGCCGCACGACGAGCCCTTCGACGAGCCACGCGAAGCGGTCGAGCATGTAGTCGACCGCGAGGAACGCGTCGGGGAGCACGACTCGCTCGGCCGACGAGTGCGAGATGTCGCGCTCGTGCCACAGCGCCACGTTCTCGAGACCGACGATCGCATACCCGCGGACGAGCCGCGCGAGCCCACAGATCCTCTCGGAGACGATCGGGTTGCGCTTGTGGGGCATCGCGGAGGAGCCCTTCTGGCCGGCTGCGAACGGCTCCTCGACCTCGCGCACTTCCGTCCGCGCGAGGTGCCGGATCTCGAGCGCGAAGCGATCGAGCGACGATGCGAGCACGGCGAGGGCGGTGAGGATCTCCGCGTGGCGATCGCGCTGGAGGATCTGCGTCGAGCTGGGGGCCGGGTCGAGTCCAAGCGCCTCGCACGCGATCCGCTCCATCTCCGGTGTCGTGGTCGCATACGTCCCGACCGCGCCCGAGAGCTTCCCGACGCGCATGCCGGCGAGCGCGTGGTCGAGTCTTCCGCGGTCGCGCTCGAGCTGGAATGCCCAGCCCAGGAGCTTGAGCCCGAAGGTCGTCGGCTCGGCGTGCACGCCGTGGGTACGGCCGATCGTGATCGTGCCGCGATGTTCCGCGGCGCGCGCATCGACCGCGTGCACAGCCCGATCGATGCCTGCGCGGATCAGCTCGCCGGCGGCCCGGACGGTGAGCGCAAGCGCCGTGTCGACGACGTCCGACGAGGTCAGGCCGTAGTGAAACCACCTTCCGTCCGGGCCGAGATCCGCCGACGCCGCGTCGACGAAGGCGGCGACGTCGTGGTTGGTCACGCGCTCGAGCTCGGCGACTCGCTCAAGGCTGGGAACTCGCGCTCGCTCGCGGATGCCGCGCGCACTCGGCGCCGGGACAGTGCCGACCTCGGCCCACGCGTCGAGCACCGCGAGCTCCACGGCCAGCCAGGTCTCGAGCTTCGACTCCTCCGCCCAGACCTTGGACATCTCAGGTCTGGCGTAGCGGGCAATCACCGCTGCGATTCTAGTCGGCGACCCTGTGGTCGCCTCTTGTCACCGATTCGGCACGAACGCGTTCACCACGCGTATCGACTTCGCCAGTAGGCTCGAAAGCGGGAGGAGGCGCGGGGTGGCCCCTACGGATCTTCGCTCTTTGGCAGATCGTGCCTCAGGAACCGGGAGGCACCGCCACGTTCACGGCCGCGCCGAGCGCCGCCGCCGCCGCGATGTCCGAGCGATGGCGAGCGCCGGGAAAGTCGATCCGACGCACAGCGTCGTAGGCCGCGTCTCGAGCGACCGCGATGTCCTCTCCGAGGCCGGTCGCGGCGAGGATCCGGCCGCCGTTCGTGACGAGGCGATCCCCGTGCCGCGCCGTGCCCGCGTGGAAGACGAGCGCGCCGCCCGCCTCGGCCTCGTCGACGCCGGTGATCTCGCCACCGCGATCGCCATCCGTCGGATAGCGCTCCGCTGCGAGGACGACCGTCACGGCCGCCGTGGACGTGGCCAACGCCGCTGAATAGCCACCGAGATCGCCCTTCGCGGCCGCGGCCAGGAGCTCGAGCAGATCGGTCTCGAGCAGCGGCAGGATTGCCTGGGTCTCGGGGTCGCCGAACCGGCAGTTGAACTCGAGGACCTTCGGCCCGTCAGCAGTCAGCATGAGCCCGGCGTAGAGGAGCCCGGTGAACGGCGCTCCGCGTCGCGCGAGCTCGGCGAGCACGGGCTCGTGCACCGCTCCGACGAGCTCAGCCGCCTCGTCGAGACCGACGCCGATGACCGGCGCGTACGCGCCCATGCCACCGGTGTTCGGCCCGTTGTCGCCGTCGAATGCCCGCTTGAAGTCCTGGGCGGAGACGAGCGGAACCGCACCGCGACCGTCGCAGATGGCGAAGAGCGAGACCTCGGGGCCTTCGAGAAGCTCCTCGACGACGACGTCACCGACGCCCTGTAGCGAGCGCAGCGCCTCGTCGAGCTCTGCCTGCGTGCGGCAGACGAAGACGCCCTTGCCCGCCGCGAGCCCGTCCTCCTTCACGACGCACGGAGGGCGTGCGATGGCGAGCCGAGCGGCGCTTGCCACGCCGGCCGCGGCCATGACCTCCTTCGCGAACGACTTGGACCCTTCGATGCGCGCCGCAGTAGCGCTCGGGCCGAAGACGAGGAAGCCGAATCGCCGCAATGCGTCCGCGAGACCCAGCACCAGCGGCACCTCGGGACCGATGACGACGAGCTCGACGCCGAGCGAGCGCGAGAGGCCGAGCAGCGCTTCGGCATCGTCGGCGCGGATCGGGTGACACTCGGCGAGGGCGGCGATTCCCGGGTTCCCCGGAGCAGCATGGAGCTCGGTCAGGAGCGGCGACTGCGCGAGCTTCCACACGAGGGCGTGCTCACGACCCCCCGATCCGACGACGAGAACGCGCATCGCAGCAGTCTACGAAGCACCTTCGGTAGGCACGCGAGCGGGGGCTCGGCTCGTCAGCCGAGCGCGAGAACGTGCTCTCGCGCAGCACCCGTCCCGACGAGCGTCACCGGGACGCCGAGTGCCTCCTCGACGAACCGGACGTACGCGCGCGCGGCGTCGGGGAGCTCGTCCTCGATCGGCTGCTCCCACCCCCCGAGCACCTCGAATACCGGACGGCAGTGATGAAAGTCGCTCTGGTGCGCCGGGAAGTCCTCCGTTTCCGAGCCGTCAGGGAGCCGATACCGAACGCAGACGGGAACCTGCGTGAACTCCGAGAGCACGTCGAGCTTCGTCAGCGCGAGCGACGTGATCCCGTTCACGCGCACGGCGAAGCGCAGAGCGACGAGGTCGAGCCACCCACAGCGGCGCTCGCGACCGGTAACCGTCCCGAACTCGTGGCCGAGCGTCTGCACGCGCTCGTGCTCCGGCCCGACGATCTCGCTGGGGAACGGGCCTTCGCCGACGCGGGTCACGTATGACTTCGCCACGCCGAGGACCTCCTCGATGCGCTGCGGGCCGATCCCGAAGCTGACAGCCGCGCCGGCCGCGATCGGGCTCGAGGAGGTGACGAACGGATACGTCCCGTGATCGAGATCGAGGAGCGTCCCCTGCGCCCCCTCGAAGAGCACGCGCTTCCCGGTCACGGAGCGCACGATCGACGAGGAGCGACGTGTCGGCGACGTAGGGGGCGAGGCGCTCCGCGAAGGCGAGCTGGTTGGACACGACATCCTCGACGTCGAACGGCTCGAGCTCGTAGACGCGTTGCAGCCAGACGTTCTTCTCCGTCGCCGCGAGCTCGAGCTTCTGGCGCAAGATCTTCGGGTCGAGGAGATCCTGGACGCGGATCCCGATTCGGGTCGCCTTGTCCGCGTACGCCGGGCCGATCCCACGCCTGGTCGTGCCGATCTGGAGTCGTCCGAGCTTCCGCTCGCGCGCCCCGTCGAGCGCGACGTGCCACGGCATGACGAGGTGCGCGTTCCCCGAGACGAACAGCAGTCCGAGTGTGGTGTGACCTCGTGACTCGAGCTCGTCGAGCTCGGAGATCAGAACGCCGGGATCGACGACGCAGCCGGCGCCGATGGCGCAGCGTTTCCCCGCGATGACACCAGTCGGAATCTGGCGGATCTTGTACGTCTCGTTTCCGACGACCACCGTGTGGCCCGCGTTCGGGCCACCCTGGTAGCGGCAGACGAGATCGGAGTCCTGCGCGAGCAGGTCGACGATCTTTCCCTTCCCCTCGTCGCCCCACTGCGCGCCGACGATGACGGTCGCGGGCACGCGCGCCAGTCTTGCAGCTACGACAGACTCAGGCCCGCGCCGCCGCGGCGAGCTCCGGGTCCTCGAGCGGCGCGGTCTCGACCACCGAGACCGCTGGCAAGCCCGAGGCTGCGCACGGGCCATCCGCTCCCGCCCGCTTCCCCGCGATGACGTCCGGCGCACCGCCGAGCCGGCGCAGCCGTGCGAGGAGCGGAAGCGCCCCGGCCGTCACGACGCCTCCGACGACGAACGCCGACGCCCACGCTGCGCGCCTCGCCGAGCGCACCGAGCCCGATCTGACCGCCGATCCCTCCTGCGCTCGAGACCATGGAGTCGAACGAGACCGACCGTCGCGCGCTGCTCTGTCGGAACGACCTGGTGCAGGTACGCCGATCGCACCGGGCTCGTCACGCCCATGGACGCAGTGACGAGCAAGAGCGCGGCGAGCGCCACCCAGAACGATCCGGCGAGCCCGACAGTGATCGCCGCGACCGTCTGGATCGCCGCGGCAGCGAGCAGCAGGGTCGTGCGCGTTCCGCAGTAGCGAGAGGCGACGCGCACGACCTGGTTCCCCACGATGGTCGAGAGCGCGATCCCAGCAGCGACGAAGCCCGCGATCCAGATGGCGTCGCTGTCGAGGAGCTCGAGCAGGTACGGCTGCGAGGCGTAGAACGCCCATGAGAAGAACCCGAGCTGCACGGCCGACGCGAGCATGAGCAGCCGGAGGTTGCGCTGCCGCCAGCCGAACTCGACGCCGGCTCTCGCGTTCTTCGCGATCTCGCCGGGGAGCTCGCCGGCGGTGACACGCCGTGGCTCGAAACCGAGGTCGTGCATGACCGACGTAGGCGACGACGAAGACGGCGAGGAGCAGCACCGTCCGGACGATGTAAGGGAGCGAGAGGTTGATCTGCCCGAGCAGGCCGCCTCCGACCGTCCCGACGAGCATGGCGGCGCCCGTGATCTGCTGCCCTCGCGCGAACACCCGGTCGAGAAGCCCTTGGTAGCTCGTCGCGTGCGAGCGCGTCGACGAGCCACGCCTCCATCGCGCCCGAGTAGAACGTGTATCCGAGACCGATCCCGACAGAGACGATCGCGAACGGCAACGACGCCGGCGCCGACCTGCGCCAGCCCGACGTACAGCAGCGTCGTCGCGGAGAGCACCGTGACCGACAGCAGGAACGACACGCGGCGACCGAGCGTGTCGGCGACGACGCCGGTCGGCACCTCGAACAGCACCATCCCGGCCGAGAACGCTGCGTTCGCGATGAAGACCTCGAAGAAGCTCAGCCCGGCATTGAGCAGGAACAGCGTGTTGACGCCCCAGATGAGCGCAGCAGACAGCGTGTAGAGGCCGGCGAGCGTGAAGTAGCCGGCGAGGATCCGCCGACTCGCCGGCATCCCTTCGGCGGGAATCTCCGACACGTCGCAAGCGTAGGGGTCGCGAGTCGGACTACGCGGAGCGCCGGCTGCTGACGAGCGTGGCCGTTCCCGTCACGAGGCGCACGCCCGCACGGGGTCTCGTCGCTACGGCGACCGTGCACGCGACCGGCAGCCCTGCGACGAACACCGCGTCGCGAGGAAGCGACGAGCGGCCCGCGCGCGCCGGCACGAGTACGAGGTCGTCGTCGCGAACGAGCGCGGCCAACGCGTCACGCCGCGACCGCCGATCCTCGACGACCTCCGCGCCGTCACCGACGAGCCTCGCGAGCTCACTGACCGCATCAGCGTCTGGGCCGAGCACGACGGCGCGGCCACGCGCCGCGGCGGCTGCGACCGAGGCCGCGGCGACGGCGAGATCGCGCTCGCCGCCGTGAGCGGCGAGATCCTCGGAGTCCAGCGCGAGGACGACCCGACGTCGCTCGCCGCGAGCGGCCAGCACGGCTAGCACCGGCGCGTCGGCGAGCGCGACGAGGTCGATGTCCTGTCCTCCGAGCACGTACGTCCGCTGCGACCGCGGCTCGCTTCCAGCCCGTGACCATGAGCGTGACCCCGTGCTCGGCGACGATGGCCGACAGCGCCGCCGCCTCGGACGAGTCGATACGCACCACCGACGAGGCCTCGGCCCCGAGACCGGAGACTTGGCGCTCGGCCGCGTCGGCCCGCGCGCGCGCCGCCTCGAGCTGGCGCCCCGGCCCCGCCGCGACCGCGCCGACGAGCACGGTGCCGCCCTTCGCCATGGCGAGTCGCGCCGCGAGCTCAACGACAGCAGGATCGTCCACGACGTCGACCGGCACGAAGACGGTCTCCGCCAGCCGCTCCGCCTGGATCGCCGGAGGCTCGATCCGCCGGGCCGCGTTGCGCGTGACGATGCTCGAGACGAGCACCGTCACGAGCACGACGACGAGCGTCGCGTTCAGGAGGTCGGTGTCGAAGAGTCCGATCTCGACGCCGATCGTGACCGCGGCGAGCGTCGCCGCGGCCTGGGCGAGCGAGAGGCCGTAGAGCAAGCGTCGTTGTGGCCGTTCGAGCCCCAGGACCCGAGCCGCGAGAGCTGCCGCCGTTGCCTTTCCGACGAAGACGACCGCGAGCGACAGGCACGCGATCGCGATCACGCGCACCTCGGTGAACGCCGCGGGATCGATGAGCATCCCGGTCGACAGGAGGAAGAAGGGGATGAGCAGGACGCCTCCGACGAACTCGATCTGCTCCATGAGCCTGCTCCGGGCGGGCACCAGCCGATTCAGGGCCAGCCCTGCGAAGAACGCGCCCACGATCCCCTCGATCCCTGCGCGATCGGCCACGAGTGCCGCCGCGGTGAGCGCGACGACGACGAAGAGGAAGCGCGCGCCGCGGTGCTGGCCGACGCCGGCGAACACCCAGCGGGTGGCGCGCGGAAGCACGAAAGCGCAGAACAGCGCGAGGATCACGAGCCCGACGATCGACCTCGAGGAGGACGCCGATAGGACGCGCGTCGCTTGCCACAGAGCCTGCGACGACGGCCAGCACGGAGAGGGCGAGCGTGTCCGTCATCACCGTCCCTCCGCCGGCGATCCCGACGGCGCGATCTCTGAGCAGCCCGTGCTCCTGCACGATCGGGTACGCGACGAGGGTGTGCGATGCCCAGAGCGAGCCGAAGAGCATCGCCGTGGCGAACCCATAGCCGAAGGGCAGCACGAGCAGGATGCCGAACACGAACGGGAACGTGAACGTGAACGCGCCGAACGTCAGCGCGCCCCGCCGGTTGGCCGCGAACTCGTCGAGGTCGAGCTCGAGGCCGGCGAGGAACATCAGGAAGAGGATCCCGAGGTCGCCGAGCGACTCGACGATGCCTTCGCGCTCGACCCAGCCGAGGACGAACGGGCCGACGAGCAGCCCGCCGAGGAGGACGCCGACGATTCCAGGGAATCCGAGGCGCTCGAAGATCAGCGGGCCGACGAGGATCACGGCGGTCGCGACGAAGAACGTCCACTCGGCCGACGTCGGCGGAAACTCGAGCGCGAGCGGCACGGCGTGAGTCTCGAGCGCGCGCCGGACGGCGACTCAGCGCCGTATTGGACGGGCTCTACGCGGCTGCGAGATCCGCGAACTTCGCGTACCGACGGAGCCACGAGAGCTTGATCGTGCCCGTCGGGCCGTTGCGGTGCTTCGCGAGGATGACCTCGGCGATCCCCTGCTGGTCGGACTCCTCGCCCATGTAGTACTCGTCGCGGTAGACGAAGAAGACGAGGTCCGAGTCCTGCTCGATCGAGCCCGAATCGCGGAGGTCGGAGAGGATCGGGCGCTTGTCGTGGCGCTGCTCGACCGCGCGCGAGAGCTGCGACATCGCGAGGATCGGGACCTCCAGCTCGCGCGCGAGCACCTTGAGAGCGCGCGAGATCTGCGACACCTCCTGCACGCGGCTCTCGACGTTGCGGTCGGACGCCATCAGCTGCAGGTAGTCGACGATGATCAAGCCGAGGCTCGGCTCACGCGACTTGAGCCGCCGAGCCTTCGAGCGCAGCTCCATGATCGTCGTCGAGCCGGTGTCGTCGACGTAGATCGGCGCCTTCATGAGGCGGTCGCACGCAGCGGTCAGCCTCGGCCAGTCGTCAGGAGCGAGCCTGCCCGTTCGCAGGCGTTGCGACTCGACCTTCGCCTCGCTGCACATCATCCGCTGCGTGACCTCGGACTTCGACATCTCGAGCGTGAACAGGGCCACGGGTATCTGGTGACGTACACCGAGATTGGCAGCGATGCAGAGGCCGAGCGCCGACTTCCCCATCGAGGGACGTGCGGCGAGGATGACGAGATTGCCGGGCTGAAACCCGGACGTGAGGAGGTCGAGCTCGCGGAAGCCCGCGGGAACACCCGTGATCTCGACGCCCGCCTCGTAGAGCTGCGTGATGCGCTCGAAGCTCTCCTTCAGCAGTACCTGGATGTGCGCGAAGTCGCTCGTCGAGCGCTGCTGGCCGAGCTCGAAGACGATCTGCTCGGCGCGATCGACGAGATCGGCAACCTCGCCTCCGACCCCTCCTGCATCGCGCTCCTGCCCCAGGCGCACGATCTCCTGGCCCGCACGGATGAGCCCGCGGAGCGTCGACATCTCCTTGACGATCCGCGCGTAGTGCTCGACGTTCGACGCCGCCGGGACGAGCGCCGCCAGCTCGGCGACGCGCGCCTGTCCCCCCGCCGCCTCGAGCTCGGCGCGCTCCTCGAGCTCGTTGGACAGCGTGATCGCGTCCACCGGCTCGCCCTTCGCCCACAGAGCGAGCGCCGCCCGGTACATCTTCGCGTGGCTCTCCCGGTAGAAGTCCGACGCGTCGAGGATCTCGCTCACCGTGCCGACGGCGACCGGCGAGAGGAGCATCGCGCCGAGGACCGACTCCTCGGCCTCGAGGTTCTGCGGCGGGACGACGGAGCTCAGTCGCTCCCCGACCCGCTCGAGCTCGGCGTGACTCACGGGCCGGGAGTCAAGCCGTCCTCGACGGCCACGTCCAACAAGACCGTGTGTCGGCACTCGTGCAGGGACAACAGAACATATGTTCTCAGGTTATCCCCGCAAGCGGACACCCTGTCGACAGGCTGGGCGAAGTTGTCCACCCGGAAACACGCGCTCCGAGCGCGAAGTTCCGCACGTTGCCCACACGGGCTGTGGACAGGCGAGCCTCTTACGACGATGCGGCGCCTGCGAGCACGAGCGGCCGCAGGAGCCGGGCGAGGCCGAGCGCCCCCGACGTCGTCAGGTGCAAGCCGTCCTCGCGGAACCACGGCTCGCCGCGGCTGTACGCGTTCCAGTCGGCGACGACGAGGCGGCCCTTCCACCTGCTCGCCGCCTTGCGGATCCGCGCGTTCGACTTCGCGTATACGTCGGCGTACGACGTCGCCTCGCGCAGCGTGACCCAGATCACCGAGCGGACACCAGCCGCCTTGAGCGCTCGCATCACGCGGTCCACGTCGTAGACGGCGGGCCAGTCGTTGTAGCCGACGTTCACCACCACGACCGGTCCGAGCGCGCTGCGCTTCGAACCGACGACCTGGAGCGCAGTCGAGGGCGTCGAGCCCTGGAATGGGCAGCTCGTCGCGACGAGGCGGCGGCAGACGACTGCGTCCGAGCGCAGATCGAGGCCCTTGCCGAGGTAGCGGCGAGCGGCGGGCACGTAGTCGAAGGACGCCGTGATCGAGTCGCCGATGACGGTGACCCGGGTCTTCGAGGCATCCTGCGCGAACGCGGCCGCCGCGCAGGCGAGCGCGATGGCGCCGGCGACAGCGATCGTCTTCGCGACGCGCGTCGCGACGGTGATGTCAGGCAGCCGTCGGCGACGGATGCTCGTCGGATGCAGCGGCTTCGGTCGTGGGTTCACTGACCTCGTCGTCCTCTTCGACGTCGGAATCGGATTCCCCCTCCGTGAGCACCTCTTCGATCGCAGACGCCGCTTCCTCGTGCTCGACTTCCGCCTCCTCGGCGGCCGCTGCAGCCGCTTCGGCCTCGGCTGCCTCCAGCATCGCGAGCTCTTCCTCGGGCGGGAGCTCGCCGCCCTCCGGAACGACGAGCGTCTTCACCTCGACGGTCACGTCCTGGAAGAGCTCGATCGGAACGCTGTAGCGCCCGATCCGCTTGAGCGGGTCGGTTGCGATCTTGCGACGGTCGACACGGACCTTCCGCGCGCGCCAGATCTCGTCGGCGATGTCGGACGGCGTGACCGAGCCGAAGAGCGACCCGGTCGGTCCCGCCTTCACCTCGAACCGCAGCACGGTCTTGCCAAGGAGCTCCCCGATCTCCTGTGCCTGCTCGGACGTTCGCGCCTCGTGCTTCGCGCGCTGCGCGTCGACCCGCTGCATCTCGGCGACACGAGCCGGCGTCGCCGTCTCGGCGAGCCGCCGCGGCAGGAGGTAGTTGCGCGCGTACCCGCGCGCGACGTCGACGACGTCCCCGCGCAGCCCGAGCTTCTCGACGTCCTGGAGGAGGATGATCTGCATCGCCTAGCCCACGTACGGGAGAAGGGCCATCTCGCGCGCCCGCTTCACCGCCGACGCGACCTGGATCTGGTGCCGGCGACACGCGCCCGTGATGCGGCGCGAGCGGATCTTTCCCTTCTCGGAGATGTACCGGCGCAGCTGCGCGAGGTTCTTGTAGTCGATCTCCTGCACCTTGTCGCGGCAGAAGTGGCAGCTCTTGCGCTTGCCGGGCGCTGTGGTCGGGCCTGTGCGCCGACGTGGTTGCTGTTTCTTGGGTGCCATCTCTCTCCTAGAACGGAATGTCGTCGTCAGTCGGGGACGTGGGGAAGTCGTCGCCGCCACCGCCTGCCGCTGCGGTCGCACCGGCCGGCACATAGGACGACTCGCCCTCCTGGCGACCGCCGAGGAACTGGACGCTCTCGGCGACCACCTCGACCGCCTGGCGCTTCGATCCGTCCTGTGCGTCCCACTCGCGCCACTCGAGGCGACCGTCGATCGCGACGGGACGACCCTTCGAGAGGTACTGCGCGCAGTTCTCGCCCTGCTGGCCCCAGACCGTGATGTCGAAGTAGTTCGGCTTGTCGGTCCACTGTCCCGACTCGTCCTTGCGCCGCGTATTCACCGCGAGCCGCAGAGAGCAGACCGGGGTGCCGGACGGCGTGTGCCGGAGCTCGGGGTCACGCGTGAGGTTCCCGACCAGAACGACTCGATTGATGCTGGCAGCCATCTGCTACTCCTCCTCTTCGTCGACGTCGGATGCGACCACGGCATCCTCGCGCGTCGGGGCGGCCACCGCTACGGGCCGAACGGGACTCCCCTCGATCCGACGTGTCGCCATGTGACGCATGACCGCGTCGTCGATGCGCAGGACGCGCGACACCTCGTCGAGCGTGCCGGCCTCGCATGTGAAGTGGAGGAGGTGATAGCTCCCCTCACCCTTGTGGCCGATCTCGTAGGCGAGCTTGCGCCGCCCCCAGACGTCGTGCAGGTCCCAGGTGCCACCGCCCTTCTCTACGAGCTCACGCGTGCGCGTCACGACTTCGCCCTGACGATCGTCGTCGAGCTCGGGGTCGAGCAGCAGCAGAATCTCGTATTCGTTCACGTCCCCGTTCTCCTTCCCTCGGTCTGAATCGGCCCCACCGCGGAAGGCGCCGCCGGGAACGGACGGAGCCAGGGCGAGGCAGGAAGCTGCGGGATGGTACCAGGCGGGCTTCTGACCATGGCGGTACCATCGCGCCGTGCGCAAGCTCATCAAGATCACGCTCACCGCACTCGGGATCTACGCCTTCCTCCGCTGGCGCAAGCGACGGAAGGCCGAGGCCGAGCTGCCACCGTCGCCGCCTGCCGGGACGGCCCCTGTGGATCCTGCCGACGAACTCAGGCAGAAGCTCGCCGAGTCACGCGTCGACGAGCCGGACGACGAGCCCGCCTCGGAGGAGTCGGTCGACGACCGGCGCGCAGACGTGCACGAGCAAGGCCGTGCAGCGCTCGACGAGATGAAGCCCTCCGACGAGGGCTGAGCCGGCGACCGTGGCGGACCCGTCCGAGACGACGCAGGTCTCCCGCGAGCCGGATGAGCAGGAAGCGGTGGAGCTCGTCGGCGCCGTCCGCTCGCTCACGTCGCAGGTCGAAGGGCTCCAGGCCGAGGTGCAAGCGCTACGCCACGAGACACGTGTCCTTCCCTCGGAGAACGGTGAGCACCCCGGTTGGGACGAAGGACGGCCCGCTGTTCGCGAAAGCCCGAGTTGGGTGCGATCCGTCGACACTCCACGCGCGCGCGGCCTCGCCGTGCCGTGGCTCCTGCTGGAGATCGTCTTCCTCGTCGCGGTCGCTGCGCTGGCAGCCGCGGCAGGCCTCGACGCCCCGGTGATCGCGGGTGTGATGGTCGGCGCCTGGCTCCTGGTCGCGGCCGGAGAGTGGGCTGCGGAGCGCAACTCGATGCGCGAGCACGCGCTCGTGTACGGAACGACGGTCCCGCAGAGCGGCCTGCCCGACGATCCGTCGTGGCTCGCCACGAGCGGAGCAGACACCGTGCTGGACCTCGCGGCAGACGACAGGACCGCGACGCGCCTGCCGCCACCGCAGCCGGAGTAGCCGCCCCGCTTCCGCGGCCGACCCGAGACGCGTGCTCTTCCCGACCGCCACCTTCGCGATCTTCTTCATGCTCGTGCTGCCGCTCTCGTGGCTGCTTCAGCCACGCCCGGCGCGCTGGCGGCCGTTCATCATCGCGGCGAGCTTCGTCTTCTACGCCGCCTGGGACTGGCGCTTCTGCTTCCTCCTCGCCTTCTCGATCGTCTGGAACCAGGCGCTCGCCGTGGCGATCCATCGCCGGCGCGACGTGCGGACGCGCAAGTGGCTGCTCGCCGCGGCGCTGGTGGGCAACCTCGGCGTGCTCGGCTACTTCAAGTACTACGACTTCTTCGTCACGTCGACGAACAACCTCTTCGCGCTCGGCGGCGTCGACCTCCCGCTGGAAGCCCGCTCGATCCTGCTCCCGGTCGGGATCTCCTTCTTCACGTTCATGGCGATCAGCTACGTCGTCGACGTCTACCGCGGAGACTTCGCGCCCGTCCGCTTCGGCACGTTCGCGGCGTACCTCTCGTTCTTCCCACACCTCGTCGCCGGGCCGATCGTGCGTCCGGGCGAGCTCATCCCGCAGATGTCGTCTCCGCGCGACCCGCGCTACGTCGACACGTCACGGGCGTTCTTCCTCATCGGCACGGGCCTCTTCATGAAGGTGGTGATCGCGAACCACCTCGCGGCGAACATCGTCGACGAGGTCTTCGGCGCGCCGAACCAGCACTCGTCGCTCGAGGTGCTCGTCGGGATCTACGCGTACGCCGTCCAGATCTACTCCGACTTCTTCGGGTACACGAACATCGCGATCGGGATCGCGCTCCTGCTCGGCTTCACGTTCCCGCAGAACTTCGACGCGCCCTACTCGGCGACGTCCATCACCGACTTCTGGCGGCGCTGGCACATGACGCTGTCGCGCTGGCTTCGCGACTACCTGTACATCCCGCTCGGGGGGAACCGCGGCGGCACGCTCCTCACGTACCGCAACCTCATGCTGACGATGCTCATCGGCGGGCTCTGGCACGGCGCCGGGTGGACGTTCGTCGTCTGGGGAGGGATCCACGGCACCGCGCTGTGCGTCGAGCGCTGGTGGCGCGGGCGGCCCGGGTTCGTCGAGCGTCCGTGGACTCGTAGGCGCCGCGCGTGGCATCGCTTCGTGACCTTCCAGGTCGTGTGCTTCGCGTGGATCTTCTTCCGCTGCCGACTCGTTCGCGGACGCGTGGGACCTCATCCAGCGGCTCTTCACCG
Source organism: uncultured Gaiellaceae bacterium (assembly GCA_963776565.1). Classification (GTDB taxonomy): domain Bacteria; phylum Actinomycetota; class Thermoleophilia; order Gaiellales; family Gaiellaceae; genus GMQP-bins7. The sequence goes on along the minus strand of CAVZNF010000003.1, from coordinate 48,268 downwards.
CGTGGGGCCAGCCCTCGCCGCTCGTCACGTGGGGCGTGCTCGCCGCGATCGTCGTCGGCATCGGCTCGCAGTACCTGCCCCGGCGCTTCCCGCTGCAGGTGATGGCGCGGTTCTCGCGCCTCCCCGTCCCTGCGCAGGCGGTCGTCCTCTCCCTCGCGCTGCTCGTCATCCACGCCATGGGGCCGGAGGGCGTGGCACCGTTCATCTACTTCCGGTTCTGATGGAGACGCGCGAGGCACGCAGAAACCGGCCCCGTCCGCGCACGGCGGAGGGAGGACGGCGGCTGCATTCGGCTGGGTCGGCGATCGTCGTCTCGCTCATCGGACTGACGATCGCGCTCTTCCTCAACGCGCCGGGGCTGCACAAGTCGGCGACGATCCAGCCGGAGGGCTGGAAGCGAGACGTCGCGCTCGGCGTCACCGGGCCGCTCGCGAGCGCGAGCGGAGCTCTGCTGCTCGATCGTCCACGCAAGGCGCTCAAGTCGGCGCTCGGACGTTCGGACGACGACGAGGTCGACACTGCCGTTGCGGCGCCCGAGCCGAAGCCGACGACGCCGGTGATCACACCGGACACACCGGCGCAGCGCGTGAAGTTCACGCCGAAGCGGAAGCTCGGGGTGTGGATCGCCGGCGACTCGCTCGTGATCGTTCCCGGTGAGTCGCTTCTGCGATCGGTCGCGGGCAACAGCGCGATCGGCGCCGTGGACGGCATCGACGGGCGCATCGCGAGCGGGCTCGAGCGACCCGACGTCTTCAACTGGTTCACGCGTGTGCGCGACGTGATGGAGGCAGACAAGCCGCGCGCGGTCGTGCTGATGTTCGGCGGCAACGACGACCACGACTTCATGACCGGGATTCCCGAAGGTAAGGAGGTCGGCACGTTCGGCAGCCCGAGCTGGCGCGCCGAGTATCGCCGACGAGTGGCCGGCGTCATGGACACCGTGACGCGCAACGGCGCATACCTCGTGTGGCTCGGCCTTCCGATCACGCGCGACGCCGACCAGACCCTGCGCTTCGACGTCATCAACTCGATCGTCCAGACCGAGGCTGCCAAGCGAGAGGGTCGCGTGTCCTACCTCGACACGTACTTCTTCTTCGCGGGGGAGGACGGCGGCTACGCGCAGTACATCGAGGACTCGACCGGGAAGCTCGTGAAGATGCGCGCCGACGACGGCGTCCACTTCGAGCGGGCCGCAGGCGACCTGATCGCCGCGAAGATCCTCGATCGGCTCGAGGAGCGTTACGACTTCACGTCGTGGCGCGGTGGTCCCTAGGTCAGGGCAGACGAACGGTCACGGGCGCGCGGAGCGTGAGCGCTTGCGTCCCTGCGACCACGGTGGCCCGGAAAATGAGCCTGACCCCGGCCGACCTCGCCGGCCACGCGATCACCCCCGTCCGCTTGCCCTTGAACGTGATCCACGTTCCCGCCCGTGCTCCTGAGCACCGCACCATCGCCGTCGTCTTCCAGCAGCCGACGACGCGTGCTCCGCGGAGAAGCTGCAGCCGGACCTTCGCGGCGAGCGGATCCCCGGCCCGGTCCTTGACGACGATCGTGTAGCGCCACGGCGTGCCAGCGAGCGGCTGAGTCGAGCTGGTCGACATCGTCGCGCGGACGGGGCCCTGCAGCAGCGGCTGAAGCGGCCAGAGCCAACGCCGCTACGAGCACGAACAGGATCAGCCGCATGTTCAGCATCTTAGAAATCGCGCGAGGTGCGTCTGGTGTCGGTCGCACCGATTAGATCGGCTCGTATCGAAGAAGCGTCACGCCTGAATCGAAAGCCTCCGACCCGAAGAGTCGGAGCCGATTCCGTACCTCGCCGTGCATTGGGCGCTCTCCCGAGCCCCATACCGCTGGATGAACCCAGAATCGGAGCTCGTCGACGAGCTTCGCCGCAAGAAGAGATCGGGCCAACTCGCCGCAGCCATACAACAACAAATCGGATGGGAGCTCAGCCTTGAGCCTCGAGACGGCGCCGGTTGCATCGCTTTCGAGAAGCCTCGAATTCCACTCGAGCGAGCCGTGCAGTGTGCGTGACGCGACGTATTTCGGCTTCGGGTTGATCAGATTCGCCCAGTCGTCATCCAATGGTGACCAGTATGCGGCGAGTCCCTCGTACGTTTTGCGCCCGACGAGCACCGCGCTCGCGTGACCGAGCTGGTCCTTGCCAGCACGATCGTGCTGGCCGTCCGCGACGTACCACTCGCCGACGTCGATGACGCCGTCGACCGTCATTTGGGTCGAGACGATCAATCTCCCCACGAGTCACCAGCCTTTCATTCCGATGAACCCTCGTACCCCGCCTGCTCGGGAGGAAAAACGGGGACCGCGGTTAGCGGCGCGGCGCGAGGAACCGTTGTGGGAGCCGAGCCCACACGCGCTCCAGCACCGGATCAGAGACCCGGCTCACGATGACGACGAGCCGTGCCACCCAGAACCTGCCCAGGCTGATGGTGAGCAGCGCGGCCGCCCAGCCTACGAGCGCACCGGCGAGCACGTCGCTCGGATAGTGCAGGCCGAGCGCAATTCGGGAAAGGCTGATCAAAGTCGCCGCCGCGAGAAAGAGGATGCCGGCGCGGCGGGAGAACGCGAGAACACCGAACGCGATGGCGAAGGCGACCGCAGCGTGGTCACTCGGAAAGGACGGATCGGGGGACGGTGCCGAGAGAAGGTGCGTGAGCGCCTGATGTGTCACGAACGGACGTGGACGCTCCCAAAGGTGCGAAATGGCCTGGTTCGTGATCATCGCCACCGCGGCTGCGACGAGGCCAGATGCGCAGGCCAGCTTCCATTTCAGATCGCCGTAGGGTCGCGCGATGAACCACAGCGCGACGATCGCAGCCGCGTAGAGCGCTACGGCGATTCCGCCCAGGAGCGTGACGGGATCCTCGATCGAGTCTCGGGTCGCGACCGCGGAGTTGATTGCGTGGAACAGCGACCAGTCCATTGAATCCACGGTACCCGCAGGACCACTACGTCGCTGCGAGGAGGTCGAGCACGCGCTGCGTCAGCACTCCGGCGGCCCCATCGTCGTGCTCGGCGAAATAGTGCTCGGTGCCGGAATAGACACAGAGTTCGGCTCCGGACACGGTCGTGGCGAGCCCCTGGGCGATCTCGAAGTCCTCGTCGCCGTCGAGGATGTGCATCTGCAGCCGCACTCCTTCCGGCCACGTTGCCGGCCAGTTGTCGCCCCACTGGCCGAGCGGCAGGGCCGAGTAGCAGAGCACCGCTGCGCGCGCACCGGCACGCGTCTGGGCAAGCGACTGCGCCGACAGCACTCCGAGCGAAAAGCCGATATAGACGACCTCGCTCGGCAGCGACTCGACGGCCGCGCGGGCGCGATCGACCATCGCCATCGGCCCGCCGATCTCCTCCGAGTGGGCCATCCCGTCCTCGATCGAGTCGAACGTCCGGCCGTCGTAGAGATCGGGGGTATGCGCCGTATGGCCGGCGTCGCGCAGCGCGGAGGCGAAACGGCGAACGGGCTCTGTGAGCCCGAGCGCGTGGTGAAAAACGACGACCTCGGTCACGACCGGAGGCTATATCCCGCACGTCCAGGCGCGACCAGGATTCCGAGTGCCCAGACGCCAGGCGATCGCGCAGGCGCTAGCGCTAGCCCTTGCCCTTGCCCCCCTTGCCCCTGCCGTTCGTGTCCGAAGTCCCGCTCTCGTCCGTCGTGCCGCTGGTCGCAGCGTCCGAGACCACAGACGTCGAACACAGCGAGGGGTGGTTCGGGTTTCCGCTTTCGGTCGGAGAGGCATCTCCGTGTGCCAGATGTGCGGGAAGGGCGCTGACAGAGATCGAGATCAGAACGTACGGGTTCGTCCTAGAGAGAGTGCGATGACAGATGAGCACCTTCGCGCCACCCTGTCCCTGTGGTGAGCCGGCGGCGGTCGAGGCGCCTCTGCCGTTGTTGGTGGCGGCGGTCGAGTACGAAGCCGCGAACGCGAAAGCTGCGAGCAACGCGGCCATGAGCATCATCCATTTCATCGACACTGCCTCCTTGGCGTATGGCCCCTCGCTTCTCAGAATGGGTCAGAACCCCGTGGTCCGCAAGGCGCGATTCAGACGACGATGTGGGGGCGTCGATGGTCGGCTCGAGCATTAGCCAGCATCGTGACGCCTCCTGATATTTCAGGGGCGCCCGCCCACCCAGCCCAGCGCGCCGCTAGCGGGATAGGTGGGCAGGCTCCTTGAAAATCAGTCGGAGCGTCACAAGCGGCGGCTTCGTATGGGACGCGTTAGCCACCCGTTAGCGGGAACACTCATCGTCACGGCATCTGTGCAAGCGGCGGACGCCAGAGATGATGAGCGAGCGAATGCGAGCGGGCGGGGCTCCGCCGATTAGCCCCTTGAGGCTTTGGGCTCTATCGTCCCGTGAGCTGGAGGCGCATGAGTGTCCATTCAGGCTGATCCACGCATCGGAAGCGAGCTAGCCGGGTATCGGATCGACGCGCTGCTCGGCCGAGGTGGAATGGGAGTTGTCTACCGCGCTCACGACCTCGCTCTCGACCGCGACGTTGCCCTAAAGCTGCTCTCGCCTGCTGTCGCGGCCGACGCCTCTTTCCGCGAGCGCTTCCTCCGCGAGTCGCGGCTGGCCGCCTCGCTCGAGCATCCGAACGTCGTTCCGATCCACGACGCGGGCGAGGTGGACGGGCAGTTGTACATCGCCATGCGCTTGGTCGAGGGCACTGATCTGAAAGCGCTGCTCAAGGCCGAGGGGTCGCTCGCGCCGGCGCGAGCCCTGCACATTGTCGAGCAGGTGGCCGGTGCGCTGGACGCCGCGCATGCGCGCGGTCTCGTCCACCGGGACGTCAAGCCTTCGAACGTGCTCGTCGCTGCCGACGAGCACGTCTACCTGGCCGACTTCGGGCTGTCCCGGAGCCTGGGCGAGGCCGGGTCGAGCCTGGGCGCGACGCAGTCGCTGGGCACGATCGACTATGTCGCCCCCGAGCAGATCCGTGGCGAGGATGTCGACGGCCGAGCGGACGTATACGCACTCGGTTGCTTGCTGCAGGAGTGTCTGACCGGCGAGCCGCCCTTCCGCCGCTCCACCGACGCCGCTGTCCTCTTTGCCCACCTGGAGGAGAAGCCCGCAGGCCTGCCAGGGCTCGAACAGGTCATGACCAAAGCGCTGGCCAAGGAGCCCGACGGTCGTTACGAGACCTGCTACCAGCTGGTCGAAGCCACGCGTTCCGCGCTCGGGCTGGAGACGAAGCCCAGCCGCTGGCCGTTCGCCGTTGCTGCAGTCGGCGTCGCGCTGATCGGCGCAGCGTTGCTCGCCTTCTTTCTCTCGCAGGGCGACGCGAGTGCCAAAGCAGAGCCCGGGGCCGACTCGCTCGTTCGCATCGACCCGCAAGACGAACCGCGTGACCGAGACGATGCCGGTCGGTAGGAAGGCGAGCGGCGTCGCGGCCGCCGGCGAGTTCGTTTGGGTGACCAATGCGGGCGACGGAACCATCTGGCGGATCGACCCGAAGACCGGAACGATGCTCAAGGTCGCGGCCCGCGGCACGCCGACCGGCGTCGCCATCGGACACTTGGTGCTTGTCGCGGACGGGCCGGAGCACAGGCTGGCTGCGATCGACCCGGAGAGTGGATCGGTGAGCTACGTGACGGCGCTCCCGGGCAGCCCTGGCCTGAGTCTCCAGGTCACCGGCGACAAAGCTGGCGCCGGGTTCGCCGACTCGGGGGAGCGGATCGTCGGTAGCGTCGAGGAGGCCTTCAAGGGCGGCACCGTGAGCGAACAGGTACGCATTCCGCCCGACCGGACCAGCCTCGTCTCGAGCTACGAAGCCTTCGACGGCCTCGCCGTCGGGGAAGGGGCTGTGTGGGTGGCGGGCGACGCGCTCGGCCGCACCGTGTGGCGGGTCGACCTCCCGGCCGGGAAAGTCGTCGCCTCGATCCCGCTGTCGTTCGTACCCGGAAGCATCGCCGCGGGCGAGGGAGCCGTCTGGGTCACCTCGCTTCTCGACGACACCGTCTCGCGAATCGATCCCAAGACGAACCGCATCACGGCGACGATTCACGTCGGACGCGGCGTCGACGGAATCGCCGTGGGCGAGGGCGCAGTCTGGGTTACGAGCTCGATCGACGACACGGTCACGAGAATCGACCCGAAGACAAACCGGGTGGTAGCGAAGGTGCAGCTCGATTCGACACCGGGCGAGATCGCTACGGGCGCAGGCGGTGTCTGGGTCACGGCTGCCAAGCCGGCTGCCGCCCCGCCACCGGGAGCGATCAAGATCGGCGTGCTCTCGGACTGCGCGGGGCCATATGGCCAGGTGTACGACGACACCCTCGCGGGCGCCGAGTTGCCGCTTCTCCAGCGAGGCGGCAAGCTGGCCGGGTCAAGGCTCACGGACGGCGTCGACGGAGTCTCGATCGGCGGACGGCCGGTCCTGCTCTTCTTCGGTTGCGCCGACGGAAGTCACCACCTCCGCCCTCGTCGAGGCACGGCGGCTGGTGGAGAAGGTCGGCGTGGACGTCCTGATCGGACCTGTTCCGGCAGGGGAGGGCTTGGCGCTCCAGGAATACGCGAGGCGCCGTCCCGGCGTTGCCTTCGTCAACGGCACGTCCGGGGCGCAGCAGCTCGATCCTGCTCCGAACTTCTTCAGCTTCCATCTCGACGGAGCGGGGTGGGCTGCGGGGCTCGGCGACTACGCCTACCGCATGCTGGGCTGGCGGACGGTCGTCACGGTGGCCGAGGAAGCCGATCCTCTTTTCGACTGGGCCCAGACCACCGGGTTCGACGCCGAGTTCTGCTCGCTCGGCGGCGTCGTCATGAAGCGGATCTGGGTCCCGCCGACAACCCAGGACTACTCGAGCGTGATCGCCCAGATCCCGCCCGGTGTGGACGGGCTCTTCGCGGCGACGGGACCCGACACGGTCCTCGCGCTCGCGAACGGCTACCCACCCCTCCGGGGCAACGTGTCGAGGAAGATGATGGTCGGCGCGATCGGGCTCTCTCCCGGGCTCACCGCAAGACGGATCTCGGGCCTCGTCGGCGGTGGGTCGTACTTCGGTTCGGGACCTGGGCACGCGCTCGACAGGTACTTCGCCGCTTTGCAAAGGACCTTCCCTCGCCTGCGCCCGACTTCGCGGGAACCGCGTTCGACGTCGACTACCGCGATGCCATGGCAGCGACGTTGAAGGCCCTCGCCGGTACCGGCGGGGACCTCTCGGACGGAGAGCGGAGGTTCATGGCCACGCTCGCCAAGGTCGAGCTCGATGCTCCGAACGGTCACGTTCGCCTCGACCGGAATCACCAGGCGGTCGCGCCCACCTACCTGCTTCGCTTTCGGACGTCGAACGTCGGCCGCCCGTATCGGACGATCCCGAACGTCGAGACGACCTTCGGCGGCTACTTCAAGCCGAGCGACCCACCGGCGAGCGAGACAACGCCGGCCTGCCGCAAGGGCAACCCGCCCCCGTGGGCACAATAGTTACACTCCGCTAGTCACACTCGAGCGACCAGGTGAATCGGGTCATGCTCGCCTGTGGGGCGAGGCCGCCCGGTCGGAGGCCGCGCCTGACGAGCACGACCGGTGGCCGGGCTCCCGAGATAAGCGCTTCTCGCGTTGGTCCGAGCCCCTTCTTTCGCCACGTGTCGGTGAGCCCGATGACGACCAAGCCGGCTGGTTCGGCAGCCGAGACCAGCGCTTGCGAGCCCGAATCGAGAAGCAGAGGCTCGGCGGCGATCCCGAGAGCGCGCTGGACGGCGAGTGAGGCGCTCGCGAGCAGGCGACTTGCGTTGCGCCCGCCTCCGACTTCACTCGGCCCGGCGATGAGCAGCGAGACGCCCAGCGCTCCGCAATCCACGCTCCCAGCTCGACGGCGGTCCAGTCGTGCTCGGCGCCGACGAACGGTACGAGGACCGGCCCAGATTGCTCGACGCCGGCGACCACGACGGCGACGTCGCAGGGTGCGTCGGTGAGCACCCTCCCGAGCGCAGCATCCGCGAGCAGCTCCGGCGTACCGTCGACGAGGATGAGGTCGACGTCCTGATCGCTCCCGACCCGAACGATGTCCTGAGCCGGGGCCGTTGAGACGAACGCCGCCGCCCGCGCTGAGATCCCGCGCCCGAGCAGCACCGAACGGCGTTCCTGGAGCGCCGCCGCCGCGCCGGGCAGCTCGTCTGAGCCGAGCAACGACTCGAGTGAGGATCAGCTCCTTCGGCGGTCGTCGGGCGAGCGGCTCTGCCAGACGGAGTAGAGACCCGAAGCTGTTCTCGTCGCGGGACACGACGAGGATCGAGCGCTCAACGGCGGGGAGCGTGGCCAGCTCGAGCTCCGGATCCTGTCGCAAGAGCATCCTCTCGAGCTCTTGGAGGGCGGGCGACGGCTCGATCCCGAGACCGTCCACGAGCGTGCGGCGGGCCGACTGGTACGCCTCGAGCGCCTCCGCCTGGCGGCCGGCCCGATAGAGCGCCAGCATCAGCTGGCCACGAAGGCGCTCGCGGAGTGGATTTTCGAGGACGAGCGACTCGAGCTCGCCGATCAGCTCGCTTTCACGCCCGAGGGCGAGATCCGCCTCGATCCGCAACTCGGTGGCGGTGAGATGCAGCTCCTCCAGTCGCCCGATCGCCGCCTGTGCGAAGGCGTCGTACGCGAACTCGGCCAGCGGCGGGCCGCGCCACAGCGAGAGTGCTTGGCGGAGCGTCTCCGCAGCCTGCGCCGGCTCTGCCGCGGCTGCCTCGGTCACCAGCTGCTCGAACCTGTGGAGGTCAAGTGCGTCTGGACCGAGCCGTAGCACGTACCCCGGCGCGCGCGTCTCCACCAGGGCCGCCGCCTTGCCGAGCGCTTTCCGCAGCTGCGAGACCCGAACCTGCAGAGCGGTGACACCGGACGCGGGCGGTTCCTGACCCAGAGGTCATCGAGCAACCGATCGCTGGACACGACGGAGTTCGCGTGCAGGAGCAGGACTGCCAGCAACGCGCGCTGCTTGGAGCCGGCGAGCTCGACAACGCCGTTCTCGTCGCTCAGCTCGAGCGGGCCGAGGATCCGAAACTGCATGAACTCCTTTCCGTCGTCAGTGCGCCGTTAGCGCGCAGTTAGCCGTCGAGCGCATTCTCACCCGCAGGTCGACCGTGTAGGGCGGTCGCAGAACGAAAGGAGCAGAGAGTGACTCTTCTTCACACGTGCTCGCGCTCGATCGTCGTGGCGCTCGCTGTCGCTGCCCTTGCAGTCCCGATGGCTCAGGCTGGCTCTATTCGCCCGGAGCTCGCGGCCCAGACCGAGGCCAAGGGGTACGCCGCGCTCTCGCAAGCGATCCTGAACACAAGCCGGCTGCAGAGCCAGAACCCCGCGGCACAGACCGAGGCCAAGGGATACGCGGTGCTCTCGCAGGCGATCCTGAACACAAGCCGGCTGCAGAGCCAGAACCCCGCGGCACAGACCGAGGCCAAGGGATACGCGGCGCTCTCGGAGGCGGTCCTGAACACGAGCCGAAGGCAGTCACAGTCTGAGGTCGCCACCACCAGCGGCTTCGACTGGGGCGACGCCGGCATCGGGGCAGCCGCCACGCTCGGTTTCATGCTGTTCGTCGGCGGACTCGGCGTCGGCGTGGCCGTGCACGGGCGGAGCCGTCAGCCGAAGCACGCCTAAGGGTTGGGGCGCCCTCCCCAGCAAGAGCGGGGCCCTCAGCAGGGCCCCGCTTTCAATTTCTGAGGTGAATGCCCACCTATCCCGGAGCGCCGCTAGCCTGCGCCGCGGAGCGGCATGGGCCCGGTGGCCCAGCGGGTCTTCAAAACTCGTGCGGTCGTGCAACCCACGGCTCGGTCGGTTCGACTCCGGCGCCGCTCCGTCGGACGGCTGCTATTTGCAGACCTTGGTGCCCCGATCTTCCGAGAACGGGCCGCCGCCTCCGACCGTGATCGGCGTCTTCCACGGCAAGCAGCCCTTATTCTGCGCCGTTGCCGCGACGAGAAGGATGAGTGCGAACACACCGGCGATCGCGAGCGCGATCAAGAACTTCCTCATGCCCTGACTGTAGAGCCGCTCGCGGTCGGATCCAGTCCGGCGCACTAGGCTCTCGCTCCGTGGTGACGTCGATCGCAATCACGCCCGAGGAGCACCGGGCACGCTGCGACGCGCTGCTCGGGAATGCGCAGGAGGCTGGCCTGTCGGGTGTCGTGCTCTTCGACCCGTACTACGTCCTCTACTACGCGGGCTTCGCGTTCGTGCCGACCGAGCGGCCGATCGCGTTCGTCCTCGGAGCCGATGGAACGCGGGCGCTGGTCGTCCCGCGCCTCGAAGTCGAGCACGCGGAGGCGAAGTCGACCCTCGACCGCGTCGAGCACTACCTCGAGTACCCGGGCGACCCTCGGGCGGAGGACGTGTTCGCACGAACGCTCTCGGACATGGGGTTGACCGGCTCGATCGGGGCCGATCAGGACGGCTACCCGTGGATCCTCGGCTACCGCGGCCCCACGCTCTCGGAGCTCTCCGGCGCGAGCGTCGTCCGCCTCGTCGCCGAGATCGAAGCGCAGATGGCGATCAAGTCGGAGGCCGAGATCGCGCTGATCCGTGAGAGCATCCGCTGGTCGAACCTCGCGCACCGGCTCCTCCAGCGCTACACGCGGGTCGGCGTGACGGAGACCGAGGTCTCGCAGCGCGCGAGCGACGAGGCCACGTTCGCGATGCTCGACGCGATCGGCGAGATCTACTCGGCACAGAGCTTCTTCTCGAGCGGCGCCAGCGCCGGGCTACCGAGGCCAGATCGGGCGAAACTCCGCGATTCCGCACGCGCTCGCCGGGAACCTCGTGTTCGCCGCGGGCGACGTCCTCGTCACCGGCGCGAGCGCTCCCGTGTGGGGCTACCTCTCTGAGCTCGAGCGAACGATGTTCGTCGGCGAGCCGTCCGCCGAGCAGGGGCGGATGTTCGACGCACATGCTCGCGCTCCAGGATCTCGCGTTCGCTGCGATCCGGCCTGGCCGGGCGTGCTCCGAGGTCGACCTAGCGGTCCGGGCGTACTTCGACGAGCACGAGCTCTGGCCGCACTGGCGCCACCACACAGGCCATGCGATCGGCCTTCGCTACCACGAGGGGCCGTTCCTCGACTCGGGGGACGACACGGAGATCCGCCCCGGAATGGTGTTCACGGTCGAGCCCGGTCTGTACTCGCCGGAGCTCGGCGGCTACCGGCACTCGGACACCGTCCTGGTGACCGATGCCGGCATCGAGATCCTCACGTACTACCCGCGAGACATCGCGAGCCTCGTCATTCCGGCGTAGCCGCCTTCGCGGCAGGTCGCGCGTGAAGAGAACGATCGCGACGCGCAGCGAGCCCACGCAAGCGACCGCGATACGCTACGACGACGAGCAGGCGGAGCTGGGAGGACGACATGGCAGCAGCGGTGACGACTGAGCTACGGACGATCGGCCACTGGATCGGCGGCGAGGGCATCCGCGGAGAATCCGGGCGAAAAGGGCCGGTGTTCAACCCGGCCACGGGCGAGCAGTCCGGTGAGGTCGACTTCGCGTCGACCCACGACATCGACCGCGCGGTCGACGCTGCCACGGCCGCCCACTCGACGTGGCGCCACTGGTCGCTCTCGAAGCGCGCCGAGCTCTTCTTCCGCATCTACCAGCTCCTCGACGAGCATCGTGAGGATCTCGCGCGTCTGCTCACGGCGGAGCACGGGAAGGTCCTGTCCGATGCGCTCGGCGAGGTGCAGCGCGGCATCGAGGTGATCGAGTACGTCTGCGGGATTCCGGAGCTCCTGAAGGGCGACTACTCGGAGCAGGCCTCGACCGGCATCGACGTCTATTCGATCCGCCAGCCGCTCGGCGTCGTGGCGGGCATTACTCCGTTCAACTTCCCCGCGATGGTGCCCATGTGGATGTGGGCGCCGGCGATCGCCTGCGGGAACACGTTCATCCTCAAGCCGTCGGAGAAGGACCCGTCCGCGTCGATCCTCACCGCCGAGCTGCTCAAGGAAGCCGGGCTTCCGGACGGCGTCTTCAACGTCGTGCAGGGCGACAAGGTCGCGGTCGACGCGATCCTGCAGCACCCCGGCATCGCCGCGGTCTCCTTCGTCGGCTCGACGCCGATCGCGCGCTACGTCTACGAGACCGGAACGAAGGCGGGCAAGCGCGTGCAGGCGCTCGGCGGGGCGAAGAACCACATGATCGTCCTCCCCGACGCCGACATCGACATGGCCGCGGACGCGGCCGTGAGCGCGGGCTACGGCTCGGCGGGCGAGCGCTGCATGGCGATCTCCGTCGTGGTCGCGGTCGGTGACGCAGCAGACCCTCTGGTCGGTGCCATCAAGGACCGCCTCCCCAAGGTGAAGGTCGGCGACGGGCTCGATCCGTCTTCGGAGATGGGGCCGCTCGTCACGCGCGAGCACCGCGACAAGGTCGCGTCGTACCTCGATTCAGGGCCGGCGCAGGGAGCGACCCTCGTCGCCGACGGCCGCGAGACCGCGCCCGACAACGGCGGCTTCTTCCTCGGCGTCTCGCTCCTCGACGACGTCACGCCGGAGATGGACGCGTACCGCGACGAGATCTTCGGGCCGGTGCTGTCGGTCGTCCGCGTCGGCACGTACGACGAGGCCCTCCGGCTGGTGAACGACAACCCGTACGGAAACGGCGTCGCGATCTTCACGCGCGACGGCGGCGTCGCGCGGCAGTTCCAGTTCGACGTCAACGTCGGCATGGTCGGAGTCAACGTGCCGATCCCAGTCCCCGTCGCGTACTACTCGTTCGGCGGCTGGAAGTCGAGCCTCTTCGGCGACCGGCACATCTACGGCCCGGAGGGCATCGACTTCTACACGCGGACGAAGGCGGTCACGAGCCGCTGGCCGGACCCGGCCACGAGCCGCGTCGACCTTGGTTTCCCGCAGACCCGGTAGGGCGTGCCGCATCTCCGGCTGATCGACGAGCGAGGCCGATCGAAGGAGGATGAGCGCGATCGAGCGGGCGGGGAAGGTCTTCACATCCTCAAGTCGAGAGCCTCCCGTGGTGCTCGGCGTCATGGAGCTCAGGGCGATCGCGATCCGGCCTGTCGCGGAAGGAGCGCGAGGGACCGAGCCGAGCAGTCTGCCGCTACGAACGTCCGCGCATGCCGACACCTCCGTCGAGGGCGCAGACGAGGAGACCGGCACGCTTCCGCAGGCTGGTCGGCGCGCGAGCTCTGCGACTTCGTAAGCTCCGCACGTGGGCGAGATCGATCGGCCGACATCGCGCCTCGTGCACAGGTCGACGTACGCGATCTCGGACGGACAGGTCGTCGTATTAACTACGGACCCGTGCGCTGACGGGCCGGCATCGAGCGGGCGGTACGAACAGGCCGCCGGAGCGCCGACCGACCTCGAATCAACGCAGCGCTGCGACGATCCGTCGCTGCTGGGCTCGCGCCAGGTCGAGTGCTCGTCGCTTCGTCACCCCGAAGCCCACGATCCCCGCGAACACGCGTCCCTGCCGCCACGCGACGAGGTTGACGCTCACCGGCGGCGTGCCGCCCCAGTAGACCCAGCTCTCAGACCCGATCCCGGCGCGTCCCCGCCTCAGCCCCTTGATCCCGCTTCGCTTCGTCTCGGCATCGAACCAGTCCAACACCACCTTCGGCCCGCCAGGGGCGCGGAACAGGTCCGCTCGCGAGCGGATGTAGGTGCTGCCCCGTCGATACGTCACCTCGTATCCGGTGATCCGCCCGGAACGCGAGTAGAGCGCCTGCTCCGTCGCGTGCACAGACGCACCGTCGTTCGGTCGGACGCCGCTCTCTCGAGGATCGAGCCGGTAGCTGGACGGAACGTCGGCACCACGGACGACCAGCGAGCGCGGATCGAGGGTCGCTGCAGCTGCACCGGCGACGAGGATGGAAGCCGCGAAGACGGCTAGGCACGCCAGGCGCACCGCTCTCAGTGTGCCCGCCCGGACTCTCGACGCAACACGCGCACATCACGGACGCGACGCGTGAGCCCGTCGGCGTCGAAGCGCTCGAGGAGGAGCTGCGCGTCTCGGCGTCCCGTTCCCACGAGGTCACGGAAGCGGGCCAACGAGATCTCGCCGGCGGCTCGACATTCCGCGAGCAGAACGTCCTTCGCCACGTCGAACGAGTCGATGCCGATCGCGTAGCCGTTGCCGAGCCGAACGAGGCGCCCACGTGCTTCGAGGAAGCGGGCGACCTCCTCGTCCGACACCTTCGTCGCGTGGACGCCTGCGCTCGCGAGCTCGCGCTCGAGCGCGGCGGACTCGGCTTCTCGCCCCTCGAGCGTCGCGACCGCCCCCGGGAAGTACAGCTTCGACCCGCGTCGCTCGAGCGGCAGGAGAGCGAGGACATCGTCCGCCCAGGCGTCCGCCGGCACCGAGATCCCTGGGTCTATCGGGTCTGCGCCGGCAATCCGCTCGCGGAGATCGGCCTCGTAGGCGGCCAGCCATGCCGCCGAGAAGACCCACGGGCCGGCGCGCTCGACCTCGGCAAGCTCGCCGTCGAGAACGAAGCGCAACGTGTCGGCCAGGACCGGCGCATGGATCGTCCCGACAACATCCCCCTGGGCGAGTCGCTCGATGCGCGCCACGTCGCGATGCCGAGGGGGTATCGGATCGAGGACGTTGCCACCGCCGAGCGTGGTCTCACCGCGAAGGATCAGCCGGTCGCCCCTCGCTGCAATCACCGGCGAAGCGAGGCGTAGCTGCGCGAAGCGTTCGCCGAGGCGCACGACCCGCGCCGGGGTATGCGTCGTGCCGAGGTGCACCTGCACGCGCGCCTCGTCCTCGATCGGGGCGATCTCCTCGAGAGCAACGTCGAGCCGATACGACGTCGGATACCCGCCAGGCTCGATGAGCGCTTCTCCCCGTGCGACATCACGTCGATCGATTCCGGGAAGGCTCACCGCGACGCGCTGGCCCGCCTCCGCCCGCCCGACGTCGCGGTCGTGCACCTGGACGCTCCGCACCCGGACGTCGCGGCCGGACGGCTCGAGCCGGAGCTGATCTCCTGCACCGATCGAGCCCGACCAGAGCGTTCCTGTAACGACTGTGCCGAAGCCCGGGACGGAGAACGAACGATCGACGTAGAGCCTGGTGGGGCGGTCGGCGCGCCTATGCTCGACGGAGTCGGCGACACGCGCGAGTGCGGCGCGAAGCTCGTCGAGACCTTCGCCCGTGCGCGCGCTCACGCGCACGACCTCGACTCCGGGGACGAGCTCGACCGCCTCGGCCTCGGCGAGCTCGATCGCCTCCTCGTCGACGGCATCGACCTTCGTCAGCGCGACGACACCGTGCTCGATTCCGAGCAGGCGCAGGATCGCGAGGTGCTCGTGCGTCTGCGGGCGCGCGCCTTCACCCGCATCGATCACGAGCAGGAACAGATCGATCCCGGTCGCGCCGGCGACCATCGTGCGCACGAAGCGCTCATGGCCCGGAACGTCGATCACGGAGAGCCGACGCCCGTCGGGAAGCTCGAGCGGCGCGTAGCCGAGGTCGATCGAGATCCCGCGTCGCTGCTCCTCTGGAAGCCGGTCCGTGTCCTTCCCCGTCAGCGCTCGCACGAGCCACGTCTTGCCGTGGTCGATGTGACCCGCGGTGCCGACCGTCAGCGGCATGTCAGAGGCGCTTGACGAGCAGCAGGCACGGGTTGTCCGTCCCAGAGGCCGTGGAGCTCCTCGAGCGGCACGAAGCCACGCGCCTCGTAGAACGCACGCGTCCGCGCGTAGCCCTCGTCGGGGTACGAAGGCCCGAGCGTCTTGACCTGGAGATACTCGACGTTCCGCGCCCCGAGGTACTCCTCCGCCGCCTGCAGGAGCGCCGTGCCGAGGCCCTGCCCGTGCCTCGCTCGGCGCACTCCCATGACGAAGACCTCCGCCGCGCGCGGCGTGTGCAGCTTGAGCGAGAGCAGCGCGTCGTCGCCGATCGCAAAGGTCGGGAGCGCCGCGACGTCGGAGATGTACGCGGCCGTCGCCTCCTCGATCCCGAACCAGTCAGGCAGGTCGCGGAGGACGTGCTCGCACAGCCGCGAGCGCTCCGCGGGCAGCTCGACCTCGACGACGCTCATCGCGCAGCGCGGACGGCGGCAGCGACCTGTTCGACCTCGGCGTCCGAGAGCGTCCGGCAGTCGAGGAGGGTGCGCCCGTCCCGCACGACCGCGATCACGGGCGGCTCACCGAGTCGTAGCGCTTCCGCCAGCGACTCCTCGACCGCGCATGCAGCGCTTGGAAGCTCCGCGAGCGGAAGCGCACCGCCACCGACACGCGCGGCGGTCTCCTCGACCTCGCCGCCGACGAGCTCGGCGAGACGCTCGGCCCGGGCGCGCACGAGCTCGATCGGCTCGTGGAGCATGCGCAGCACGGGAACGTCGTCGCGTGTCGCTGGGTCGAGCGCCAGCGCGAGCGTCCCTTCGAGCGCAGCGAGCGTGAGCTTGTCCGCGCGCAGCGCGCGTTGCAGTGGGTGCCGGCGCAGCCGTTCGACGAGGTCAGCGCGCCCGACGACGATGCCCGCCTGCGGGCCGCCGAGCAGCTTGTCGCCGGAGAAGCAGACGAGGTCGGCGCCCGCGCGAAGGCTCTCCGCCGGGGTCGGCTCGTCGCGGATCCCCGCGAGCGATCCCGAGCCGAGGTCGTCGACGAGCGTGACCTCGTGGCGGCGCGCGATCGCGGCGAGCTCCGAGAGCTGCGGCCGCTCCGCGAAGCCGACGACGCGAAAGTTCGACTGGTGGACGCGAAGAAGAACAGCCGTCTCAGGCCCGATCGCCTGCTCGTAGTCGGCAGCGCGCGTGCGATTCGTCGTTCCCACCTCGACGAGCCGTGCGCCGGAACGCGCAAGCACGTCGGGGATCCGGAAGCCGTCTCCGATCTCGATCAGCTCGCCGCGCGACACGACGACTTCGCGTGCCTCGGCGAGCGCAGCGAGCGCGAGGAGGACCGCCGCGGCGTTGTTGTTGACGACGAGCGCGGCTTCGGCCCCGGTCAGGCGCTCGAGCAGCGGGCCGAGGTGATCTTGCCGCGATCCCCGCTCGCCCCGCGCGAGGTCGTACTCGAGGTTGGAGTAGCCACCGCCGACCTCGGCCACGCGCGCGAGCGCGGCCTCCGCGAGCGGCGCGCGTCCGAGATTCGTGTGGACGAGCACACCTGTCGCATTCAGGACACGCCGCAGCGACGGCGAGCGCGCGCGGCCGAGCTCCTCGAGAACCGCATCCACGAGCGGCTCGGGATCGTTCCCGGCGGCGATCTCCTCCCGCGCCCGCGCCAACGCAGAGCGTGCCGCCTCGACGGCGAGGTCATGCGGCTCGCCGGCAAGCCGCTCGTCGCGGAGCAGTTCGTCCACGGAGGGCAGATCGCGGAGCTTCACGCGGAGAGTGTAGGAACGAGCGCGCGCAGAAGAGCGGTGAGCGACCCGGCCGCGCGTGCTCCCACCTCGAGCACGACCTCGTGGTCGATCTTCTCCGGCAGCACGCCCGCGGCCATGTTCGTGACCACCGAGATGCCGAGGACGCGAATCCCCATGTGCCGCGCGGCGATGACCTCCTGCACGGTGGACATGCCTGCGAGGTCGCCGCCGAGGGCTCGCATGAAGCGGATCTCCGCCGGCGTCTCGAACTGCGGCCCGAGCCACGCGGCGTAGACGCCCTCGCCGAGGTCGATCCCGAGCTGGGCCGCCGCCTCGTGCGCCCGCGCTCGGAACTCCGGGTCGTAGGCGTCGCTCATGTCGGGGAAGCGCGGCCCGAGCGACTCGTCGTTTTGGCCGACGAGCGGGGACGCGCCCTGCAGGTTGACGTGATCGGAGATGAGGACGAGCTGGCCGGGCGAGAAGTCGGGATTGATGCCGCCCGCCGCGTTCGTGACGACGAGCGAGCGGACTCCGAGTCGTCCGAGAACCCGGACACCGAACGCGACTCTGTCTGCTCCGATCCCCTCGTACAGGTGCGCCCGTCCGCGCATGACCGCCACGGGCACACCGTCGAGCGAGCCGAGCACGAGGACGCCCGAGTGCCCGATCGCCGTCGAGACGGGCCAGTCGGGGATCTCGGAGTAGGGAATCTCGACGCGGTCCTCGAGCTCGTCCGCGAGCCCGCCGAGCCCGCTTCCGAGGACGATGCCGACGCGCGGCTCGACCTTGACTTGCTCGCGAACGAACCCGACGGCGTCGTCCAGGCTCACGTCGAGCCTTCGGCGACGCGGCGGTCGTACAGCGACACGACGAGCTCGACCGCATCCGCGGGAACGTCGGCACGGAGCATTCCGGCGTAGTCCTCGCGCGAGATCAGCCCGTCGTCGAGCATCTCGTCACGCACCCACCCGAGCATCTCGCCCCAGTAGTCGGAGTCGAAGAGGACGATCGGGAAGTCGCCGATCTTCTTCGTCTGCCGCAGAGTCAGCGCCTCCCACAGCTCGTCCTGCGTGCCGAAGCCGCCGGGGAAGATCACGAACCCTTCAGCAGCCTTGACGAACATCACCTTGCGCACGTGGAAGTGGTCGAAGGTCAGCGCGAGGTCGCACCATGCGTTGATCCCCTGCTCGAACGGAAGCGCAATGTTGAAGCCGACCGAGAGGCCGCCGCCCTCCTTGCAGCCGCGATTCGCCGCCTCCATGACGCCGGGGCCTCCTCCGGTGACGACGGCGAAGCCCGCCTCGGCGAATGCGCGACCGGTCGCTCGCGCTTGCTCATACGTGGGGGTCCCCTCCGCGATCCGAGCCGAGCCGAAGATCGAGACCGCGGGTCGGTCGATCTGCTGGACGAGCTGGAATCCGGCGAGGAACTCGGATGCGATGAGCGACACGTCTGCGGCCAGCGGCTCGGCGCTTCGCCGAAAGATCCGGCGCGGAGCCCCCGCAGAGTTCGCCATCAGAACGTGCGCTCGACGTGCGTCAGGGACATCGCGAGGCCGAGCGCGGCGACGAGGCCGAGGTAGACGACGGCCACCGTCACGCGCTGCCCGACCGAGAGCCGGTAGTAGTCGCCCGCGTCGCCGCGTGCTCGCCAGCGGTTCCAGAGGTCGAGACCGCCGATCACCACGATCAGGATGAGGATCGGATTCGGCCGTACTACGACCAGGCCTACCATCAGCAGCAGGCCGACGAACCACAACGCCGGGTGCAACGCACCGGCGGCCCGACCCCCGTCGAGCGGAACGATCGGGATCAAGTTGAAGAGGTTCAGGAAGAAGCCGGTGAACGCGAGGGCGACGAGCAGCTCCGACCCGGTCGCCTCACCGGCGATCCAGCAAGCAGCCGCACCGACGGAGCCGAGAATCGGTCCGGCGAGAGCGACCTTCGCCTCCTTCCACGCATCGTCGGGCAGCTCCCGCATTCCGATCACTGCGCCCAGGAACGGGATGAACAGCGGCGCGCTCGCGGGCACACCCTGGCGGCGAAGCTCGATCACGTGCCCGAGCTCGTGCACGAAGATCAAGATCACGAACCCGATGGCGAAAGGCAGCCCCCAGATCCACGCGTAGGCGGCGATCGAGACGAGCATCGACGCTCCGGTCGTCACCACCTTGAACTTGAGCAGGAGGCCTCCGAACTTGAGGACGAGAAGGCCGAACGCGACTAAGGGCGCAGTGAGTCTGCGGAAGAGGTCACGCATCCCCGACCGCGGCTTGATCGGCTCGTAGCCGCGCTCGCCGTCGACCGAGGCATCGGGATCCGGGAAGCTCGGCGCGTCCGGAGCGTCGACCGGCTCGTACGGGTCTACGACCCCTGGCCGATCCACTCTTCACCACCCACGTACGTCTCCTTCTTCCAGAGCGGCACCGACACCTTCAACTCGTCGATCGCGTCCTTGCACGCCGCGAGTGCGGCCGCCCGGTGCGGCGCCGAGACGGCGATCACGACGCTCGTCTCGCCGATGTCGACGCGGCCGACGCGGTGGTGGATGGCGACCTTGCACAGCTCGTGTCGAGCGGTGAGCTGAGACGCGAGATCCGCCATGACCTGCTCGGCCATACCCTCGTACGCCTCGTACTCGAGATGCACGACGTCGCGGCCGCGCGAGTTCGCCCGCGTCGTCCCGATGAACGTCGCGATCGCGCCGGCGGAGTCGTCTCGCACCTCGGTGACCGCCGCGTCCACCGAGAGCGGATCCGCTGAGAGCCGGAAGTCACCGCCCGATACCGGCGGTATGACCGCGACCTCGTCCCCCTCGCTCAGCAACTCAGCGCGATCGACATACGCCCGATTGCGCGCGTAGAGAAGTCCTGACGGCTCGCCGCCGAGACCGAGCCTCGGCCAGACATCCGCCACCGTCGCGCGGTCTGCGAGCTCGATCTCGAGCGTTCCCGAACCCGCCTGCTCGCGGAGAGCGGCGAACAACCTGACCCGTACGTTCACGGCTCGGAGGGTAGCCGCCGGTTGCCTCCAGACCCGTGACATGTTAGGTCCCGCACGATGTCCGAGACGCTCGCCACGGCGAACCTCAACGAGCGCGTCTACGACGAGCTGCGGATGCGAGTGCTCACGCGGCAGGAGCCGGCCGGACGCAAGCTCAGCCTCCACGTGCTCGCGGCCGAGCTGGGAGTCTCCCGCAGTCCCGTTCATCACGCGCTCACGCGGCTCGTCGCCGAGGGCCTGCTCACCGTGCGACCGCGACGCGGTTACTTCGTCGCCCCGGTGACAGCGCGCGCGGTGGCCGAGGGCTACGACGTGCGGCTCGCACTCGAGCTCCTCGCTGCCGAGCGCGCGGTCGGCAGCCGTCGACCCGGCGCAGCTCGCCCGCTTCGCCGAGCTCCTCGAGAGAACCAACGCCGCGATCTCGCACGAGGAGTGGGATACCGCCAACGCGGCGTTCCACGAGCACCAGATCGATCTCGCCGGCAATGCGCTCCTCTCGCGCTTCTACCGGGAGCTCTCCGTAAACCTGATGATGCAGGTGATCCGCGGCGGCCACGTCGAGGGTCACGAGCACCTCGTCACCGAGCACCGCCACATCGTCGACGCGTTCGCGGGAGGCGAGCCCGACGCGGCAGAGCGTGCCATCCGCGAGCACATCGACACGGGTCGCCGCATCGCCCTCGACGCGATCGAGCGGGCGGGCGGCGTTCTCTGACCTTCGATCCGCGACGTGAAATGAGGGTGCTCGGAACGAACGTACGATGCGCGCCATGGCTCCAATCGACGACCGGCGGCTGACCGACTCCGGCATCGAGGTCAAGCCGGTCTACACGGCGGGCGACGTCACCGGCGGCGAGCTCGAGCCGCCCGGGGAGTATCCGTACACGCGCGGGCCGTACGAGACGATGTATCGCGGACGGCCGTGGACGATTCGTCAGTACGCGGGCTTCGGCTCCGCCGAGGAGACGAATGCTCGGTTTCGCTACCTGCTCGAGCGCGGGCAGACCGGCCTGTCGGTCGCCTTCGACCTGCCAACCCAGCTCGGCTACGACTCGGACGATCCGCTCGCCGAAGGCGAGGTCGGGAGAACCGGCGTCGCGATCGACTCGCTCGCCGACATGGAGGTCCTGCTCGACGGGATCCCGCTCGATCGCGTCTCGACGTCGATGACGATCAACGCTCCCGCGGCTCTTCTACTCCTTCTCTACGAGCTGGTTGCGGAGGCGCAGGGCGTGTCGGCAGAGAAACTGCGCGGGACGGTGCAGAACGACGTCCTCAAGGAGTACGTCGCGCGGGGCAACTACATCTTTCCGCCGCGGCCGTCCATGCGGCTCGCGACCGACCTCTTCGCCTACTGCGCGGAGCGGCTCCCGGCGTTCAACACCATCTCGATCTCCGGGTACCACATCCGCGAAGCGGGAGCGAGCGCTGCGCAGGAGCTCGCGTTCACGCTCGCCAACGGAATCGCGTACTGCGAAGCCGCGGTCGGTGCCGGCCTCTCGCCCGACGACTTCGGGGAGCGGCTGTCCTTCTTCTTCAACGCGCACAACCATTTCTTCCAGGAGGTCGCGAAGTTCCGCGCCGCCCGCCGTATGTGGGCCGGGATCATGCGCGACCGCTTCGGCGCCACGAACCCGCGAGCGCTGGCGTTGCGCTTTCACGCACAGACCGGCGGTTCGACGCTCACGGCGCAGCAGCCGGAGAACAACATCGTGCGCGTCGCCATCCAGGCGCTGTCCGCGGTCAGCGGCGGCGCACAGTCGCTCCACACGAACTCGTTCGACGAGGCGCTCGCGCTGCCGACGGAGCACGCTGCCACGATCGCGCTGCGCACGCAGCAGATCCTCGCCGCCGAAGCCGGCACCACCGACACCGCTGACCCGCTCGGCGGCTCGTACTTCGTCGAGGCGCTCACCGACGAGCTCGCCGAGCGGGCGTCGGAGCTCATCGCACGCATCGACGAACTCGGGGGCGCGGTGGCAGCAATCGAGCAGGGCTTCGTCCAGGCCGAGATCGAAGCGTCGGCGTTCCGCTTTCAGACCGACGTGGAGTCGGGCGAGCGAGTCGTCGTCGGCGTGAACGCATTCGCCGAGGACACCGGCGGGGTGGTGGAACTCCTGCAGGTCGATCCGGCAATCGAGCGGCGCCAGTGCGAGCGCACTGCGCGCGTCCGCGCCGAGCGCGACGGCGATGCTGCCGCGCGGTCGCTGGCGGAGATCCGAGTCGCCGCCGAGACCGACGCGAATCTCCTGCCGCCCATGCGCGAGGCTCTCCATGCGCGGTGCACGGTCGGCGAGATCTGTGGCGTCCTCCGCGAGCTTTGGGGTACATATGACGCGCAACATGCGTAACGGCACCCGGATCGCGCTGGCAGCCACGGCTCTCGTCGCGCTCGCGGCGCCGCTCGCAGCGCTCGCGCTCGCCCGCGGAGACGCCGCGGGAGCGAGCACCGCCGCAGCGCCGAGCTTCGCGAAGGACGTCGCACCGGTCGTCGCCGAGAAGTGCGGCGGCTGCCATCGACCGGGCGGCATCGCTCCGTTCTCACTCGTCACCGCGCGGCAGATCTCGTCGAGTTCCGCCGCGATCGCGGCAGCCGTGCAGGCGAACATCATGCCGCCATGGCCCCCCGGCAAGCGCTCGCCGGAATACGTCGGCCAGAGCAGCAGGATCCTGAGCGCGCAGCAGCGCGCGTCGATCCTCGCGTGGGCACGTGCCGGCGGGAAGATCGACGGCCCTGCTCGCAAGCCGACGGCACAGAAAGGCCCGGAGGTGCGTCAGGGTGAGGCGCTCCTCGACCTGAGGATGCAGGCGACGTACATGCCGACGGCAGCCCAAGGGGATCACCGACGACTACCGCTGCTTCCTGCTCGACCCCAAGCAGGCGGGCGACTCCTTCGTGACATCAGCACGGATCGTCCCCGGTCAGCCGAAGATCGTGCACCACGTGATCCTCTTCAAGGTCGGCGCGGCCCAGCTCGCGGATGCCAAGCGGCTCGACGGCGGCGACGCCGGCGCGGGCTGGTCGTGCTTCGGCGGGACCGGGCTTCCGGCAGGCGACGGAACGGGGATCGCCGACTCGCTCAACAACGCGAACTGGGTCGCCGCCTGGGCGCCGGGTTGGGGCGGGAACCGCCTCCCCGAGGGTACCGGGGTCACGCTCCCGGCAGGAAGCAAGATCGTGATGCAGGTGCACTACAACCTGCTCAACGGCCGCGCGCCGGATCGCTCGCGGGCGCTGCTCACCGTCGCGCCCGCGTCGGCGAAGCTCACGCCGCTCCAGACGGTGCTCATGCCCGGCCCCGTCGAGCTCGCCTGCACGAAGAGCGAGAAGGGGAAGCTCTGCGACCGGAACGAGGCTCTCTTCGACCTCGCGAGGAAGTACGGGACGAGCGCCGCATTCGCGCCGGCCGGTCTCCTCATCCTCTGCCGCGGGAACGCCGCCAACCCGGTCGCGAGTGCCGTCTCGACGTGCGATCGGCGCATCACGACGCCGACGACCATCTACATCGCAGCAGGCCACATGCATCTGCTCGGCGCGTCGATCAAGCTCGAGCTGAATCCGGGAACTCCACAGGCGAAGGTGCTTCTCGACATCCCGCGCTGGGACTTCCACTGGCAGAACGCCTACACGCTCGCCGATCCGGTCAAGGCGGAGCCTGGTGACGTCGTGCGGGTCACCTGCCGGCATGACGTGCGCAAGCGACTCCACGGTGGCCACGGCGTGCCGAAGACGCCGCGCTACATCCTCTGGGGCGAGGGGACGACCGACGAGATGTGCCTCGGAATCCTGCAGGTCACGCGCGGGTAGCCCGCGGACGACGCCCGCGTCACGATTGCCGCACGGCATGCGGATCCTTCTCGTCTCACAGATGTACCCAGGCCCGAATGACCCGGACCTCGGGGTCTTCGTCGCGAACCTCGAGGCCGAGCTGGTCGCGCGCGGCCATGAGATCGAACGCGCGGTGATCGACTCGCGCAGCGGCGGGAAGCGCCGTCACGTCGCGCTCTTCCGCGATGCCAGGCGCAAGGCACGCAGCTTCCATCCCGATGTCGTCTACGCGCACTTCCTCGTCCCTGCCGGCCTCGCGGGAGCACTCGCGACGCGCGCTCCGCTGGTCGTCACGGCGCACGGGCAGGACGTCGCGAACATCGGATCGATCCCGGGCGTCCGCGCCGCCACACGTCATGTCGTGAGTCGCGCGGCGACCGTCATCGCAGTCTCACGGTGGCTACGGGACCGGCTGTACGCGGCCGTGCCGGAGGCAGAAGGCAAGACCGAGGTGGTCGACTGCGGCGTCGACCTGGCGCGCTTTGCGCCACGAGACACGGAGGCTGCTCGAGCCGAGGTCGGCTGGGCTTCCGAAGGGACGGCGTTCCTCTGCCTGGGGAGCCTGTCGGAACGCAAGAACGTCCTCCGGCTCGCGCGCGCGTTCGAGCAGCGCGGCGAGGGCTCGCTCGTGTTCGTCGGCGACGGCCCGCTCCGCGCTGCGCTCGAAGGCCGGCCGGGGATCCAGCTTGCGGGACGCATCGGCCACGAGGCGGTGCCTGCATGGATCGCGGCATGTGACGTGCTCTGCCAGCCGAGCGTCGAGGAGCCCTTCGGTCTCGCAACGCTCGAGGCCATGGCGTCGGCCCGCTCCGTCGTCGCCACCACCATCGGCGGGCCGCCCGAGTTCGTGACGCCGGAGTCGGGTGTCCTCGTCGATCCCCTCGACGACGACGCGCTCGTCTCAGCCCTGTCGCAAGCGGCGGCTCTCCCGCGTCCGAACCTCGCCGGGCGGGACGCGGCCGGCGATCACGACGTCAAGCTGCAGGCGGGCCGGGTGGAGGAGATCCTCCTGCGAGCCGTTCGAGATCGGCGAGCCTGACCTCGACGAGTGGCCCGATCACGTCCTCCAGGCCCGCTTCTCGCGCGACGACCAGCGCCTCCTCGTAGGTCTCGCGGACCTTCTCGGGAGCGACGCCCTGCTTGAGCCGGTTGTCGCCCGTGACGAGCAGCTTCTGGATGCGCTCGCGCGCTTCGTCGGCCATCGAAGGAGCGTAGCCTCGGTGCTACCCTTCTGCGCCCATGCCGTGGCTTCAGATGTCTGCCGTGCTCCAGGTGCTCTTGGCTGCCGGCTGCGTCACCCTCGTCCTGATGCACTCCGGGCGCGAGGCTGGCATGGGCGGGCTCGGCTTCACGCCGCATTCGCAAGGCGGAACGCACGTCGTGGAGAGAAACCTCACGCGCCTCACCGTCGCCGTCGCGACGGTGTTCGGGATCAACACGATCCTCCTGTTCCACCTTCTCTAGAATCGGTCACACGCGCGCTGGTGGCGGAATTGGTAGACGCGCTAGGTTGAGGGCCTAGTGGCCACTTAGGCCGTGGAGGTTCAAGTCCTCTCCAGCGCATGACGCGAGAACCACACAGGGGTCAGACTGCGAGTCTGGCCCCTCTGCATATGTACTCGGACCTCGCGCCGTGGTTCCACCTCCTCACGCATCCGTCCGACTACGAGGACGAGGCGGCGTTCGTCCGCCGGGTGGTGGACGACGTGGCGATCGGCGACGCCCGAACACTGCTCGAGCTCGGATCGGGCGGCGGGAACAACGCGTCGCACCTGAAGACGCGCTTCGACTGCACGCTGACCGACATCTCGCCCGAGATGCTCGCGCTCAGCCGCTCGCTCAACCCCGAGTGCGAGCACCTCGAGGGCGACATGCGAACGCTGAGGCTCGGCCGCGAGTTCGACGTCGTCTTCATCCACGACGCGATCTCGTATCTCACGACGGAGGAGGATCTCCGTGCGGCGATCGAGACTGCCGCGGCCCATGTGCGACCCGGCGGTGTCGTGATTCTGACACCCGACGCAACGACCGAGATCTTCAAGCCTGCCACCGATCACGGCGGACATGACGGGGACGACGGTCGCAGCCTGCGCTACCTCGAGTGGACGCACCCGGCGACAGGCTCGACCTACGACGTCGACTACCTGATCATCGCTCGCGGTCCCGGCGACGAGCTTCGCGTCGTCCACGACCGGCACACACTCGGAGTGTTCCCCGACGACGACGTGGACGCGACTGATCGCCGAAGCCGGGCTGGAGCTCGTCGACACGACCGTCGAGAACCCATACGAGCTCGAGCAGGCCGCGTTCGTGGGCCGTCGCGCGACGACTTGACCTCGTCCGACAAGGGATCTACCCTCCTGTGACGAACATACGTTCGTCCCACGACACTGGAGATCCGATGCTGACGACACGACAACAGGAGATCTGGCAGTTCCTCGCCGAGTACGTGGACGCGCACGGCTATCCACCGACGGTTCGGGAGATCGGAGATGCGGTCGGGCTCGCCTCCCCTTCGACCGTGCACGCACATCTTGCGAATCTCGAGCGCGCGGGTCTGCTGAAGCGCGATCCGACGAAGCCGCGAGCAATCGAGCTCGTGGGACGCAAGCGTCAGGACGCTCCGACCAACGCCCGACCGATGTCGATTCCCACGCTGCCGCTCGTGGGAAGCATCGCCGCGGGCAGTCCGCTTCTCGCCGAGGAATCGGTCGAGGATCAGATCGCCGTTCCCGAGCCACTGGGTCGCGACGCCGACTTCCTCCTTCGCGTGAAGGGCGATTCGATGATCGAGGCAGGCATCCTCGACGGCGACATCGTCGTCGTCCGCAAACAAGCCGACGCCCGGGCCGGTGAGATCGTCGTCGCTCTCGTCGGCGACGACGAGTCCGCGGACGAGGCGACGGTCAAGACCTTCCATCGCGAGCGCGACGGTCGCATCCGCCTTCAGCCCGAGAACGCCGCGCTCGAGCCGCTCTACCCAGAGCACGTGGAGATCCTCGGGAAGGTGACGGGCGTGTTCAGGACTCTCGCTTAGGGGGTACATGATGACCGTGGAATCGCTCAACAGGACGCTCGACCAGGAGCTCGCCGCGTTGATCCGCGGCATCAGCCTCGAATGCCTCGTGTGCGGGGAGTTCGTCCTGCATGTGCGAGGCGCGCTGGCGTGCCCGGAGTGCCGCACGATCCTGGCCGAAAGCGAAGAGCGGATCGCCGAGATCCCGTTACCATCCGTCGTGCAGGCCGGGTGA
Organism: uncultured Gaiellaceae bacterium; assembly: GCA_963776565.1. GTDB lineage: Bacteria > Actinomycetota > Thermoleophilia > Gaiellales > Gaiellaceae > GMQP-bins7. The sequence continues at coordinate 20,921 of CAVZNF010000003.1, read as the reverse complement.
CCGCGGGCTCCCTTCGGGGAGCTCGAGGAAAGTCCGGACACCACAGGGCAGGACGCTGGGTTGTCCCTCGGGGCATACCCAGGCGGCGAAAGCCGACGGAAAGTGGAACAGAAAGGAGACCGCCTGCCTCGGGCAACCGAGGTCGGTAAGGGTGAAACGGTGGGGTAAGAGCCCACCAGCGGTCGTGGCGACACGGCCGGCTTGCCAAACCCCGTCCGGTGCAAGGTGAAGCAGGCTCCGTTGACGCGGCCCGCCGAGGAGCCGGGTACACCGCACAGAGAGATGGTCACCCTCGACAGAATCCGGCTTACAGGCCTGCTACAGAGAAGCCCCGCGAAAGCGGGGCTTCTCCAATCCTCCCGTGCGCTGACTCAGCCGAGCGAGACAGAGACCTGCTCGAGGAGATCCATCGCGTCCTGCATGCCGTCCTCCATGCCCGAGTTGATGTGCATGTCGCGCCCTTCCCTCGTCGGGTGCTCGACGAGGATCGTGAGGGTCGTTCGCCCGTCCATTTCGGTGAGCGTGAGGGTGTCGAGCGCAGCGTGCTCCTCCGCGTCCGGGATGCCCTCGTAGACCTCGGTCGACACGAGCCGCTCGTTCGGAACGATCTCGCGGTACTCCCCGTGAAACGCGACCTCGAGCCCGTCCGGCGTCACCATCACATAGCGCCACGTGCCCCCGACGCGAAGGTCGATCTCGCAGGTGGTCATCTCGCCGCGATTCGCATGCCACCAGCGCTGCACCAACTCGGGCGTCGTCCACGCCTTGTAGACGAGGTGCCTGGGAGCGGCGAACTCCCGCGTGATCAGGATCTGCGTGTCCGTCGGGAGCGAAACGGTTGCCGTCCCGCTAGTCGTCATTGCCATCGTCTTCCTCCTTCTCCATGAGGTCTTCCAACACGACATCCAACTGGTCGAACCGCTCCGACCACGTGCGCTCGTACTCCTTGACCCAATCGTGAATTGGCTTGAGCGCGTTGCCGTTGAGCCGGTAGAGCCGCTGGCGCCCGTTCTCGCGTACGTCGACAGCTCCGACTTCTCGGAGCACACGCAGGTGCTTCGACACCTGAGGCTGAGCCAGCCCGAGCTGCGAGACGAGATCGTTCACCGGACGCTCGCCGCTCGCGAGGACGTCCAGGATCTGCCTTCGCCGTGGCTCGGCCACGGCGTTGAATGCGTCTGCAGTCGTCGCCGCGCGTGCCATTCAGACAATATATACCGATATCGGAATATGTCAAATCCGGTTACGATCGCGCGGTGGAGCGAGCCGTGCATGACCGGGGCGGGTGGCCGACCGACGAGCCGATCGACCGGACCGAGCACGAGCTGGCCGACTGGGAGATCCTCATGGACTCGATCGAGAACGTCCTCGAGCGCCGCGGCGTAATGAACGTCGACGAGATGCGCCGCGGCATCGAGAGCATGCCGCGCGCCCAGTACGAGGCTGCGTCGTACTACGAGCGCTGGCTCTACGCGACCGAGACGATTCTCGTGGAGAAGGGCGTCCTGGCAGCAGGCGAGCTCGACGCGAGGGTCGACGGATGACGTACCGCAGCGGCGACAGCGTCCGTGTCGCTGAGCGCCAGCACGTCGGCCACCACCGTACGCCCGGCTATCTCAAGGGCAAGCGAGGCACGGTTGCGAGGGTGCACTCGACGTTCACGAACCCCGAGACGCGCGCCTACGGCGGCGATGGGCAGCCGCCCGTCCGTCTCTACCTCGTCGAGTTCGAGCGGCAGCGATGTCTTCCCCTCGAAAGGCAACGACTCGGATCGGGTCTACGCAGACGTCTTCGAGCACTGGCTGGAGCCGACGTCGTGAGCGACCACGAGCACGACCACGCGCACGACCCGATCGAGCGCGACGGCGAACCGCCCGCCGCAGCGCGCGTACGGGCGTTGGAGCGGCTGCTCGTCGAGAAGGGCGTGGTCACGCGCGAGGAAGTGCGTGCGCGGGTCGACTGGCTCGTCTCCCGCACGCCGGCACACGGAGCTCGGATCGTCGCGCGCGCCTGGGTCGACGAGGCCTTCAAGGAACGCCTGCTTGCAGATGCGCGTGCGGCCACGCTCGAGCTCGGTCTCGAGCCGGGCGAGTCCCCGCAGGTCGTCGCGCTCGAGAACACCGAGAACGTGCATCACATGGTCGTCTGCACGCTGTGCTCCTGCTACCCGAAGGCGCTGCTCGGCCCGCCGCCCGACTGGTACAAGAGCCTGCCCTATCGATCGCGCGCGGTGTCTGATCCCCGCGGCGTGCTGCGCGAGTTCGGCCTCACGCTCGACGACGACGTCGAGGTGCATGTCGTCGATTCGACGGCGGACATCCGCTATCTCGTCGTGCCGCGCCGTCCTGCCATGACCGGATTCGCTCGACGAGGACGCGCTCGCAGCGCTCGTCACGCGAGACTCGATGATCGGCGTCTCCGTGCCGCTCGCGCCGGCCTGAGCACAGCTGGTCGCGCGATCAGCGCGCGGCGCCGCTGGCGAGATAGAAGCCCGCGCTCACGCAGGGCGCAGCACGACCTCGATCGCCGTACCGCGACCGGGGTTCGAACGCAGAGTGAGCGCGCCGTCGATCGCCTCGGCCCGAGAGCGCATGTTCGTCATGCCCTGGCCGGCGAGCACCGCTGTCTCGTCGAAGCCGACGCCGTCGTCCGCCACGGAGACGATGCGTCGACCGTTTCGCTGAGAGATCGAGACGTCGACATGACTCGCACCTGCGTGGCGGCGGGCATTTCCGAGACCTTCCTGCACGATTCTGAACACCTCGATCTGCTCGTCTGGCGCGAGCCTGACCTGCGGATCGACGTCGAGCTCGACGTCGATCTCGCCGTCCGCCGTCAACACCTCGACGTACCGGCGCAGCGCCGAGTCGAACCGCGCCGAACCGCCCGCCGACGAGAGCGCGAGCACGGCAAACCGTGCTTCCTGCTGCGCGGCCGTCGCGGCGCGCTTCAGACGTGGCAAGACCTCATCGAGTGAGGCGCCCTCCTCGAGCATGCTCACCTGCGTCGAGATAGCGAAGAGGTACTGCGCGAGACCGTCGTGAATGTCACGCGCCACGCGGGCCCGCTCGTCCGCCACCGCTCGGCCGAACTCAGCCTCGCTGATCGCCCGCCACACGCCGACGAGCAAGACGCCGTAGGCGACCACGCGAAGAAAGTCGCCCTGTAACACCAGATCGCTCGAGACGACGGGAGTGAGCACGAGGTGAAGATCCGCGAAGACCGCGAGCGTCGCCGCGAGGCACATCCAGCTGTCGAGATCCCGTCCGTAACGCCGATAGCGGAGCGCGAAGCCGACGAGAGCGACCAGCCAGAGGCTCGTGAGCAGCGCCGCGGCGAGGCGCACGTACGCGCCCTCGACCATGTCGCCGGCGAGCGGGACACGGCTGATGGAGACGTTCATCGCACCTGCTGCCACGGACAGCACCACAACGACGCCGACTCCCACCGAGAGGAGCGAGCGACGGCGCGCCGCCATCCGCCCGTCCGCGTAGGGCGCGATCGCGATGAGACCGGCTCCGAGAAGGCGCGCACCCACCAGTTGCCACGCCGCGGTCGGGGCGAGCGAGCCTCCGCCGAAGACGGGTACGAGGCCGAACGCAACCGTGCCGAGGGCGATGCTCCAGAAACCGGCTGCAAGCAGGAGGTCCAGTGTTCGCCCTTCGACCATGAAGCGAACACTCGTGAGCACGCAGACGAACGTCGCGACGACTGCCACGGCGGTATCGAACGCGAGCCGTGCGTCGTGGAGCTCGTACGCGGACTTCAGCGAGTCGCTCGCCGCGAAGAGCGCAGTCCCGGACGCGAGCAGGCAGACGAGCAGGATCTCTCCGAGGAGCCACGACCGATATGTCTGGGACCGAGCGTGGTCCACGGTTCACTTGTCGGCAGCGCGCCTCCTGCCGATAAGAGGGAGGTGGCTGATCGCGTCCTCATCGTCGACGATCACCCGCTGACGCGCGACGCCCTCGCGGCGCTTCTGACGCAGCAGGGCTTCGACGTCGTCGGCGAGGCCGAGGATGGCTCGGCCGCGATCTCCGCGGCCATCGAGCTGCAGCCGGACATCGTGCTGCTCGACCTGACGATGCCGGGAATGGACGGCCTCACCGCTCTCCCCCGCATCCGCGAACATGCCCCCTCGTCCGAGATCGTGGTTCTGACGGCATCCGACGCCGAGGAGAACCTGCTCGCGGCGATCCGAGCCGGCGCGTCCGGCTACCTCCTCAAGACCGAGCCTCCGGAGCAGATCGCGGCGTTTCTCCGTGGTGTCGCGCGAGGCGATGCGGCCCTGTCGGGCGGTGTCGCGCGACGGTTGCTCGACCGCGTGCGCGAAGGCGGACGGCTCAGCGGCGTCCCGGAGGAGGTCACGCGCGTGCTCTCGGCGCGTGAGGTCGAGGTGCTGCTCCTGCTCGACGAGCACCTCGGGACGGACGAGATCGCGCAGCGGCTCTTCATCTCCGAGCACACGGTGCGCTCGCACGTCAAGAGCCTGCTGAAGAAGCTCGGCGTATCGTCTCGGCGAGAGGCGCTCGAGCGTCTCGAGTCCGCGCGCGCCGCCTAGGCGGCGCTCTCGAATCCCGCGAGAGCAGCAGCGACCAGATCCGGCAGCGTGTCGAGGTTGTACCCGCCCTCGAGCACGGCGGCGACCCGCGGCGCAAGCCCAGCCGAGCGCCGAGCGAGATCGCGGAAGCCTTCAGCGCTCATCTCCATATCCGCGAGCGGATCGTCGCGATGCGCATCGAACCCTGCCGCGACGATGACGAGCTCCGGATCGAAACCTCGAACAGCAGGCTCGACCACCTCGTCGAACGCGCTGCGGTAGACGTCGTCGCCAGAGCCGGCCGCGAGCGGGACGTTCACGATGCCATCGGTGCTCGACGCCGGCCCACCCGTCCCGGGCCAGAACGGCCACTGGTGGAGCGAGACCGTGAGCACCGACGGGTCGTGCGCGAATAGCGCCTCCGTGCCGTTTCCGTGGTGAACGTCGAAGTCGACGACGGCGACTCGCTCGAGCCCGAGCTCGAGCTGCGCGTACCGGGCGGCAATGGCGACGTTCGCGAAGATGCAGAACCCCATCGCAGCCGACTCGAGCGCGTGGTGCCCAGGCGGGCGAACCAGCGCGAACCCGCCGCGAGAGACGGCCTCGATCGCGCACCCGGCGGCAAGGCATGCCGCCTCCCAGGTCGTCGCGGTGGCGTACGTGTCGTTATCGAGCCAGACCTCGCTCGAGACCGCCTCGATCGAGTCGACGTAGCCCGCGGAGTGCACGGCCTCGAGCCGGCTCCTCGGCGCGGGCTCGCCCACGACGTGGTCGGGAAAGCGGTCGAGAAGCGACTGGAGGCGTCCGGGATGCTCGTCGTTGCCTCTGGACTCGGGCGCGTGGAGGGTCGCGAACGACGGATGGCTGATCACGTCCACGTCAGCGCCTCCTCGAACTTGCGCGCAACACCTGGTGCGCCGAGCTCCATCGCGTGAGCGGCGGCGCTCGCCCAATCCGGCGCGACATCCGGAAGCGGCGGCAGCGGCGCCTCGCGATCCATTGTCGCGATCCTGCGGAAGAGACGAAGCGCTTCCGCCTCGGTCGTGAAGCGACCCGCGTCGAGCATGGCGTCGAGCGAGCCGTACTGACCCAGGAGCTCCGCCCCGCGCTTCTCACCGATCCCACGCGCGCCGGGGATTCGGTCCGATGGATCGCCACGGAGCGCGATGAAGTCCGGCACCTGGGCCGGATCGACGCCGTAGCGCTCCCGCACCTGGGCCGGGCCGATCCGGGCCGGCCCACCCCGCGCCGGCTGGAGAACGGTCACGCGCTCCGTGACGAGCTGAAACGCATCCCTGTCCGAGGTCGCGACGAGCGCTTCGCCGCCGGCCGCTTCCTCTTGCGTCGCGGCTGCGGCGAGGAAGTCGTCCGCCTCGTACCCAGCAGTCTTCGCGCACGCGAATCCGGTGGACGCGACGAGCGCGGGAAGGAGATCGAGCTGCTCGAGCAGCTCGGCGTCGAACACCCTTCCACTCTGATACGCCTCGAGCGCCTCGTGACGGTACGTCGGGACGTCCAGCGTGTCCCACGCCACGAGAACCGTACGCGGCCGCTCGTCACGCCACAGTCGCATCAACATGTCGGAAAACCCGATGAGCGCGTTCGCCGGCCCGCCGTCCAGACGGCGCATCGACTTCGGGAGCGCGTGGTAGGCGCGATGAACGAACGAGTCTCCGTCCATGACGAGGAGCGGCCTCACGCGAGGCTCCGCTCGAGCTCGGCGATCGCGTCACGGAGCCGGTCGGTGGCGATCCGCGCCGCGTCGCTCTCCGGGAGCGCGACGAGATCGCCGGTGTCGATCGGCGGGCCGTAGGCGACCCGCAGCGGCCCGAGCCGTGCCAGCCTCTCCGTCCCGGAGATCCCGGCCGGAACGAGCGGCACGTCGGCTCGCAGCGCGATGCGCGCGGCACCACTGCGCCAACGCGCTTCACGCCGCTTCCGCAGCCCTTTCTGCCGACGCGTCCCTTCCGGAAACATCACCACGACGCTTCCCTCCCGCGCGAGCTCGATCGCCGTCGCGATCGCCTCCTCGTCCTGCTCTCCGCGGCGCACCTTGAAGGCTCCGCCGGCAGTGACGATCCACCCGAGCGGAAACCAGAAGAGCTCGGCCTTCGCCATGAATCGAAAGAAGCGGCGCGGGAAGAAGGGCATCGCGAGCGGCCAGGGATCGAAGTTCGACCAGTGGTTCGCGGCGAGCACGAGACCACCCGAGCGCGGGACGTTCTCGACACCCCGCGCGCGGTGCCGAAACAGCACCTTGACGACCGGCCAGCTGGCGCCGCCGACGAGGAGGTAGAGCCAGCTCGGACGGGGCGTCACAGCCACGCGGGCAGTATCGCGTCCTTGCGACCGTCGACCGCGGCGCTAACGTGTTGCGCCCATGGGCACGAGTCTCGTCATCGTCGAGTCACCCGCCAAGGCGCGGACGATCGAGGGTTACCTCGGGAGCGGATATGCGGTCGGATCGAGCGTCGGACACGTCCGTGACCTTCCGGATCGTGCGAAGGACGTCCCCGAGGCCCAGCGAAAGCGGTTCGGGGCGCTCGGTGTCGACGTCGACGACGGCTTCGAGCCCTACTACGTCGTCGACCCTGGAAAGAAGAAGATCATCGCCGACCTGAAGAAGCGCCTTGCGGAGGCCGACGAGCTCCTGCTCGCGACGGACGAGGACCGTGAAGGCGAGGCGATCGCCTGGCATCTCGTGCAGGTCCTGAAGCCGAAGGTGCCGGTCAAGCGCATGGTGTTCCACGAGATCACGAAGGACGCGATCATGCGCGCCGTGTCGGAGACACGCGACATCGACGACCGGCTCGTCGACGCGCAGGAGACGCGGCGGATCCTCGACCGCCTCTACGGGTACGAGGTCTCGCCCGTGCTCTGGAAGAAGGTCATGCCGAAGCTGTCGGCGGGCCGCGTGCAGTCGGTCGCCACGCGCCTCGTCGTCGACCGCGAACGGGAGCGGATGCGCTTCGTCGCGGCCGCCTACTGGGACATCCTCGGCATCTTCGAGCCGGGCACGTTCGAGGCCCGCCTCTCGAGCCTGGACGGGAAGCGCATCGCTCAGGGCCGCGACTTCGCCGAGACGGGATCACCGACGTCAGCCGCCGTCCTGGTGCTCGACGAGGACGGCGCGAGATCGCTGGCCGACGCACTCTCGCGGACGGCCGTTCACCGTCGAGAAGGTCGACGAGAAGCCCTACACGCGGCGACCCGCGGCGCCGTTCCGCACGTCCACGCTGCAACAGGAGGCAAGCCGCAAGCTGCGGTTCTCGTCGCAGACGACGATGCGCGTCGCCCAGCGCCTCTACGAGAACGGCCACATCACGTACATGCGAACCGACTCGGTGACGCTGTCCGACTCCGCGCTCAATGCGGCGCGCGCGCATGCTGCACGCGTCTACGGGCCAGAGACCGTGCCCGCCGAGCCCCGACGGTACGAGCGGGCGGTCGCCAATGCGCAGGAAGCGCACGAGGCGATCCGGCCCGCCGGGGACGTCTTCCGGACGCCGGACGAGCTCCGCGGCGAGCTCTCTCGTGACGAGCACGCCCTCTACGACCTCATCTTCAAGCGAACGGTCGCTTCCCAGATGAAGGACGCGAGCGGTCAGACCGTTTCGATCGAGCTTGCTGCCACGACGACCGACGACCGCGCGGCGACCTTCCGCGCGAGTGGCACGGTCATCACGTTCCCCGGCTTCTTGAAGGCCTACGAATCGGGTCGCGACGAGCCGACGGACGAGGACGAGGAGCGCCGGCTGCCGGCGCTGACGGTCGGCCAGACCCTCCAGGCGTCGACGCTCGAGCCGCAGGGCCACGAGACGAGCCCGCCCGCGCGCTACACGGAGGCGAGCCTCGTACGGGCGCTCGAGGAGCGCGGTATCGGCCGACCGTCGACGTACGCCTCGATCATGGGGACCATCCTCGACCGCGGCTACGTCTACAAGAAGGGCACCGCGCTCGTGCCGACGTTCGTTGCCTTCTCGGTGACGCAGCTTCTCGAAAGGCATTTCGACCAGCTCGTCGACTACGACTTCACCGCAAGGCTCGAGGACGATCTCGACCGGATCGCAGCCGGAGACGAGGAGCGGGTCGCCTGGCTCCGCCGCTTCTACTTCGGCGACGGCGACACCGGTCTCCATGCACTCGTGACCGATCATCTTCAGGGCATCGACGCCCGCGACGTCAACTCGATCGCGATACCAGGATCCGACATCGTCGTGCGGGTAGGGCGCTACGGGCCATACCTCGAGCGAGGCGAGCAACGGGCGAGCCTTCCCGACGACCTCGCGCCCGACGAGCTCACACCGGCACTGGCCGAAGAGGTACTGGCCCAGCCCTCCGGCGCCGAGCGCACGCTCGGGACGCATCCGGAAACGGGCCGGCACGTGGCGGCCAAGGATGGCCGTTACGGTCCGTACGTCACCGAAGTCCTCGCCGAAGGCGAGGACGGCAAGCCACGAACGGCATCGCTCTTCGCGTCGATGTCCCTCGACACGATCACGCTCGACGAGGCCGTTCGGCTCCTCACGCTGCCGCGAACCCTCGACGGCACGGAGGGCGAGGAGATCGTCGTCGCGAACGGGCGCTACGGCCCGTTCGTCAAGCGAGGAGCCGAGACGCGCTCGCTCGAGTCCGAGGAGCAGCTCCTCACACTCACGGTCGAGCAGGCGGAGGCACTCCTCGCCCAGCCGAAGCAACGGCGGGGCCGAGGCGCGCCGAAGGCGCCGCTCAAGGAGGTCGGACCCGATCCTGCGAGCGGGAAGCCAATCGTGGTCAAGGATGGTCGGTTTGGCCCGTACGTCACCGACGGCGAGACCAACGCAAGCTTGCGGCGCGGCGACACTCCTGAGGGGATCACGCTCGAGCGAGCCGTCGAGCTGCTCGCCGAAAGACGCGCTAAGAGCGCGTAAAGCCTCCCGAGAGGGGGTTTTCGCCGTCCGTCCGAGCGGTCATTATCTAACTAGCCCGAGGCCAAGAGCGTCTCAGGTGAAGTGAGCCGATCGGGCTCGAGACGTTCGCCCGTGAACCGCTGAGGCTTCAGCGACGGAATAGCATTCAAGGGCGTGAACGTTTATGAGCTTGTGACACGAACGCCGCCGTAGATCAGCTGGAAATCGCCAAAAAACAGTCATACACTTCGTAAGTTTGTCGCATCGTGGAAACAGATTCGAAAGGACTGAAACAGGACTTTGACGCAAAACCAGCTCATTGAGCTCTTTGAATCGGAGCACGTAAAGTCCCTCATCGAGCGTGCCGAGGAGCACGGTGGGCAGCTCGAAGCCCCCGAGCTCGAGGCGTTCGTGCTGGAGCACGACATCGGTGAGGAGGACGCCGAGCTCCTTCAGCGCGAGCTCGAGGCGCACAACATCGAGATCACGCAGCCCGACGCCGACGAGAAGGAAGAGGCCGTTGCCGAGAAGCGCTACGAGGCAGGTCCTGTCTCGGGCGCGGCGGACAGCCTCCAGCTCTTCCTCGCGGACGTCGGTCGGCACAAGCTGCTCACAGCGGCCGAGGAAGTCGCGCTCGCGAAGCGGATCGAACGGGGTGATCCGGTCGCCAAGCGCGTAATGATCGAGTCGAACCTCCGCCTGGTCGTCTCGATCGCCAAGGGCTATCGCGGCCTCGGCGTCCCGTTCCTCGACCTCATCCAGGAGGGAACGCTCGGACTGAACCGCGCGGTCGAGAAGTTCGACTGGCGGCGCGGGTTCAAGTTCTCGACGTACGCCACCTGGTGGATCCGCCAGTCGGTGCAGCGCGCCGTTGCGAACCACGCGCGGACGATCCGCGTGCCCGTGCACGTCGTCGAGCGCCAGCAGAAGCTCTCTCGCGCCGCCCGCCGGCTCGAGGTGGAGCTCGGCCGTGAGGCGACGAAGGAGGAGCTCGCCGAGGCGACTGGCCTCCCGATTCAGCACGTGGAAGAGGCGCTCGGAGCTGCCCACGCATCGGTCTCGCTGAACCAGACGGTCGGCGCGGACGACGAGGGCGAGCTCGGCGACCTGTTCGCGGACCGCGAGGCTGCGGATCCGTTCGACGAGGCCGAGGAGTCGCTTCGCCGGCAGAGCATCCGCCGAGCGCTCGACGCCCTGCCGGAGCGCGAGCGGCGCATCCTCGAGCTCCGCTTCGGGTTCGAGGGCGAGCCGTGGACGCTCGAGGCAATCGGCCACGAGCTCGACCTCACGCGCGAGCGCGTTCGTCAGCTCGAGGGTCAGGCGCTCAAGCGCCTCGAGGCGTTGCGGGATCTCGCAGGCCTCGCTGCCTAGACGAGGCTCGACAATCCACTAGCGATACGGCCCCGATATCGGGGCCGTATTCGCCTTGTGAGGCACACCTATACTCGCGCCGTGCCGACCACCGTGGGTTCGAAGTTGGGTGCCGCATGAGCACCGCGGACGTCGTCGTCGGTGGCCTCGAGGCGACCGACGCCCCGCGCAGTCCTCGCCAACTGTTCTGGGCTCGTTTCAAGCAGGACAAGGCGGCTCTGGCCGGAGGCGTCGTGGTGCTCGTCCTGATTCTCTTCGCGATATTCGGCGGACCGGTTGCGGAACGCGTGACGGGGCACGGCCAGAACGAGCCGTTCTCGAACATGACGGATGACTTTGGCCTTCCCAAGGGGCCGAATTCGACCTTCTGGTTCGGCGCCGACGTCGCGGGTCGAGATCTCTTCGTCCGCACGATGTGGGGTGCCCGCACCTCGCTGCTCGTCGGCCTCGTCGCATCCGGCCTCGCCGTCGCTCTGGGCACGCTCATCGGCGTGCTTGCAGGTTTCTTCGGCCGCTGGACAGACGCGACGCTGTCCAGGGGGGCGGACGTCATGCTCGCGGTTCCGCAGTTGCTGATCTCGATCGGCATCGTCGCTTCGTGCAGTACGACGAAAGAGGGTTGCGTCCATGGGCTGATCAAGCCGGGATTGTCGATCGTCATCGCAGTGATCGTCCTGTTCTCGTGGCCATACGTCGCGCGGGTCGTACGCGGAAACACGCTGTCGCTCAAGCAGAAGGAGTTCGTGGAAGCAAGCCGTTCCATCGGGTCCAGCAGCGGGCGGATCATCGCAGGAGACGTCCTGCCGAATCTCGCGGCACCGATCATCGTGCTGACGACACTGCTCATCCCGCAGAGCATCCTCTTCGAGGCTGCGCTCTCGTATCTCGGACTGGGCGTGCCGCCCGATCAGGCATCGTGGGGGCAGATACTCGCCGATGCCTCGGGTCTCTACGACGTAGCATGGTGGCTGATGGTGTTTCCGGGAGCTTTCCTCGTCGTCACAACCCTCTCCTTCAACTTGCTCGGTGACGGCTTGCGAGATGCTCTCGACGTGCGGACCGACCGGTGACCGCCTCTGCCAACTCAGACGGCATCGCGACGTCCCAATTGCGGGAGTGATGATCTAAGGAGTTCCCGCCCCGAGGGCGGGGGAAGGAGGGCAAGTGCAATCCATTAGACGACGGGTCGCGGTGGTGATCGCGGCCGCCGCGGGTGCCATCGCGCTCACCGCTGGCCTCGCGTCCGCGGGCCCTGATGGTGAAAGACGTCAGGGGCGGTACCTACCGCGTCGGCTGGGAGTCCACGTTCGGCTGGTCCGACAGCATGGACCCGACCGGCGAGTACCTCGCGAACTTCATCGCTATCCACACCGAACCTGCTGGGTCGAAACCTGATTGGCTACAACCACCTGGTCGGCACCGCCGGGAACGTCCCTGTTCCGGATCTGGCGACCGCCATCCCCAAGCCGACGAACGGTGGCAAGACGTGGACGTTCCGGCTCAAGACTGGTATCAGGTTCGGTCCGCCGGTCAACCGCGAGATCACCTCGAGCGACATCAAGTATGCGCTCGACCGTCTCGCAGACCCGAAGAACGGCGGGCAGTACGCGTTCTACTTCAACGTGATCAGGGGCTTCGAGGCAGTCGGCAAGGGCGAGGCGCAGTCGGTCTCGGGCATCAGGACGCCGAACGCCAAGACGATCGTGTTCAACCTGACGAGGCCCACGGGCGACTTCCCGAACCGCCTGGGCATGCCGGCTGCGGGCCCGATCCCGCACGAGGTGGCCGACTGCTTCAAGGGGAAGCCGGGTGAGTACGGTCGCTACGTGATCGCGTCCGGGCCGTACATGATCGAAGGCTCGCAAAACCTCGACATCAAGTCGTGCGACGCCATGAAGCCGATCAGCGGGTACGACGGCAAAACGAGTCTCACCTTCGTTCGCAACCCGAACTACAACGCGAGGACGGACAGCCCGAAGGCCCGTCAGAACCTTCCGGACCGCTTCGAGTTCACGGTCGACACCAACCTCGACGACATCTACAACAAGATCGCGGCGGGTGAGCTCGAGGACGAGTACGCAACGGCGTCGCCGAAGGTCTTCCGGGAGTACTCGACAGATCCGAGCAAGCGGAAGTACATCAAGTCGAACTCCGCCGACCAGACGTACTTCATCACGATGAACCTGACCCAGCCGCCGTTCGACGACGTGCACGTCCGCCGGGCGATGAACTGGGTGACGGATCGCAACGCACTGCGCAAGGCGTGGGGCGGCCCTATCGCCGGCGAGATCGCGGAGCACATCATGCCGAACTCCCTGACCGGCGGGAAGCTGAAGAACTACGCGCCGTTCAAGACGGCCGGCGGCCGGGGCAGCGTCGCCAAGGCGAAGGCCGAGATGAAGCTCTCGAAGTACGCCAACAAGGGCGGCGTGTGCAGCGCGAAGCAGTGCAAGGGCGTGCTCCTGATCCAGGACGTGCGAACCGCGGACAAGGGAATCCTTCCCGCCATTCAGGCGAGCGCCGCGAAGATCGGGATCACCTTCACGGTGCGGACCGTCACGGGCGCGTACCCGACGATCCAAACGGTGGGAAACAACATCCCGATCTCCACTCGCCCTCGCTGGGGCAAGGACTACGCGGACCCGTCCACGTTCATTGACCCCCTGTTCGTCGGTGCCAACATCCAGCCGGTCGGCAACAGGAACTACGCGCTCGTCGGGCTGACCCCGACGCAGGCGAAGCAGATGGGCGTGAAGGGGACCACTCGCAACATCCCCAGCATCGACAAAGCAGCGACCGCGTGTGCTGCGAAGGTCGGCGACCCTCGGCTCACCTGCTATGCGGCACTAGACCGCGTGCTGACGGAGCAAGTCGTGCCGTGGATTCCGTACATGTGGGCGAACCAGGTCAACGTTATTGGGCCGAAGGTCGGAACCTGGTCCTTCGATCAGAACGCCGGCCTAGCCGGGTTTGCGCACGCCCAACTGAACAAGTGATCAAGCCAACGAAGAGCTGACCTGAAGCGAAGCGCGGGGCCCCCCTTGGCCCCGCGCTTCGCTCTACTTTCTGCATCGTGCTCCTGTACATCGTCCGGCGGCTCCTGTGGGCGACTCTCGTCGTCCTGATCGTCCTCATGCTGACGTTCGCCGTCTTCTACCTCATGCCGTCCGGCGATCCTGCACTGCGCTTCGCCGGAAAGTCGCCGACGCCGGAGAACCTGGCCCTCATCCGGGAGCGACTGGGTCTCGACCAGCCGTGGTACGAGCAGTACGCGCTCTTCGTGAAGAACTTCTTCACGGGCGACGAGTACGGCTGGCCAGGGCTCGGATACTCGTACGGCGGTAGCGTCTCCGTGCTCAGCGAAGTACGCGAACGCGCACCGCGCACGTTGCTCCTGATAGTAGGCGCGGCCACGATCTGGATCATCGTCGGCGTCTCGGTCGGAGTCCTCTCCGCCGTGAAGCGCCGTACGGCTGCGGACAGGATGGCGATGGGGTTCGTGCTCTTCGGGATCTCGGCGCCCGTCTTCTGGCTGGGACTCATGGCTCTGTTCATCTTCTGGAAGAAGCTTCACCTGACCGGTGGAACGGGCTACATCCCAGTCACGGAGAGCGTCTCTGGCTTCTTCTCGCACATGATCCTTCCGTGGTCCGTGCTTGCGCTCCTGTTCGCAGCGACCTACGCGCGGATGACCCGCAACACACTCTTGGAGACACTCGGAGAGGACTACATCCGTACGGCCCGAGCGAAGGGACTCTCAGAACGAACGGTGATCGTCCACCACGCGTTGCGAGCGAGCCTGATCCCGATCGTGACGATGTTCGGAATGGACGTCGCTCTTCTCGTCGGCGGCGCGATCATTACGGAGTCGGTCTTCAACATCCAGGGGCTCGGGTGGCTCGCCATCGACAGCACGCTCAATCAGGACCTGCCCACCGTGGTCGGCGTGGTCACGCTCGGAGCGGTAGCCGTCGTGATCATGAACGTCATCGTCGACATCGCGTACGCATTCCTCGACCCGCGGGTGCGATACGCATGAGGGAGACGGTCCTGGAGGTCCGCGGCCTTCTCGGTCGTGTTCCCGACCCTGGACGGCGATGTGCAAGCCGTCTCCGATCTCTCGTACACACTTCATCGCGGTGAGACGCTGGGAATCGTCGGCGAGTCCGGCTCGGGTAAGAGCGTCTCCAGCCTGGCGTTGATGGGGCTGCTGAACGAGGAGCGCACCCAGATCAGCGGGGAGGCACTGTTCGGAGGACGGAACTTGCTTTCGCTCTCGCCGAGCGAGATGCGTGAAATCCGCGGCAAGGACGTGGCGATGATCTTCCAGGACCCGTTCGCATGCCTGCACCCGATGTACCGCGTCGGCGATCAGATAGCCGAGGCGGTGACCGCCCACGCGTCGGTCTCGAAGTCGAAGGCGCTCGATCGTGCGGTCGAGCTCCTGGAAGCAGTCGGCATCCCCAAGGCACGAGACCGCGCGCGCGACTATCCCCACCAGTTCTCCGGCGGGATGCGCCAGCGCGCGATGATCGCCATGGCGCTTGTCAACAACCCGTCCGTCCTCATCGCGGACGAGCCCACGACCGCGCTGGACGTCACGGTGCAGGCGCAGATCCTCGAGCTCATCGAGAAGGTCAAGCGCGAGTTCGACATCGGCGTCATCCTCATCACACACGACCTCGGGGTCGTCTCGGAGACGGCGGACACCGTCCTCGTGATGTACGCGGGCCGGCCGATGGAAACGGGATCTGCGCGTGATGTGTTCGCCGCTCCGCAGCACCCGTACACGTGGGGGTTGCTCCAGTCGATGCCGACGATCGACCACAGGCTCGAGACCATGCTCGCGATCGAGGGCTCGCCTCCTTCCCTTCTCCATGTCCCCACTGGCTGCCCGTTCAACCCACGCTGCGCATACGCGTTCGCGCCGTGCACCGTCGAGCTCCCCGAGTTGCGCCCGATCCCGGACGGCCACCTCGATCGCTGCCACCTGCCGGAAGACGTGAAGCGCTCCCATTGGGCCGATGTGCGAGCCCTGAGACTCGGGGCAGCCAGTTGAGCGAGACCGCGACCGACACGATCATGGAGCTACGGCACGTCACGAAGCACTTCCCCGTGCAACACGGTGTCTTCTCGCGAACAAAGAGCCGAGTCCATGCCGTGGAAGACGTGAGCCTGACCGTCCGACGCGGTGAGACGCTGGGTATCGTCGGCGAGTCGGGGTGCGGGAAGTCGACGACGGCCCGTCTCATGCTGCGCCTCATCGATCCGACCGGCGGCACGATCCGGTTCGACGGACGCGACATCACGGGGACGTCGACGCGAGGCCTTCGCCCGCTTCGTCGTGAGATGCAGATGATCTTCCAGGACCCGTACGCGTCGCTCAATCCGCGAAAGACGGTCGAGCAGATCGTGCTCCAACCGTTCGCGATCCATGGTGGCCTGTCCAGGCGCGAAGCGAAGCTGCGCGTGCGTGAGCTCTTGCGGGTCGTCGGGCTCAGCCCTGAGCACGCGAGTCGCTACCCACACGAGTTCTCGGGGGGTCAGCGACAGAGGATTGGGATCGCTCGCGCGCTCGCGCTCAACCCGAAGCTGATCGTGTGCGACGAGCCGGTCTCGGCGCTCGACGTCTCCGTCCAAGCGCAGATCCTCAATCTCCTACGTTCGCTCCAGGCCGAGTTCAACCTCACGTACGTCTTCATCTCCCACGACCTCTCCGTCATGCGGCAGATCTGCTCGCGCATAGCGGTCATGTATCTCGGGCACGTGGTCGAGCTCGCAGACTCGGAGCAGATCTTCGAGCGGCCGAGGCATCCCTACACGGCGGCGCTGATCTCCGCAGTCCCCCGCGTCTCGGTGAACGGCGACCGGCGCGAGCGCGTCGTAGTCGGCGGCGATGTCCCCTCGGCGGTAGACCCTCCCAGTGGCTGCGTGTTCCACACGCGTTGCCCACGGTTCCACGAGGGCCACTGCGACGTCGTCGAGCCCATTCTCGAGCCGACGCCCGGCGACTCGTCCCATGTCGCGGCGTGCCACTACCCGCTCGAGCACCCGGCGTAGCCCGACCCGGCTCTACCCCATTCGGGCCAAACGGCTCCGAAGGTTCTAAAGGGGTACGTTCCCCGCGCCGATACCGGACTCGTGGACGCTGCTGAGCGCCGAGAGATCCTGAACAGGTACCGCGACCACAGCCGCCGGTTCGAAGCCGCGGCTGCGCGGCGCAGCTCGAGCCGCCGTGGCGCGGTCATTCCCTTCACGCCGCCGGCATCGCGCGAGGTCGGCCAGGAACCGACGGCTCGCGAGATCGAGGTGCTACAGCTCGTATCCGACGGCCTCGTGAACCGCGAAATCGGCGAACGGCTCTTCCTCTCCGAGGAAACCGTCAAGTCGCATGTCCGCCACCTGCTGGCGAAGCTTCAAGCAAGAAGTCGAGCCCACGCCGTAGCGGTTGGCTTCCGGCGTGGGCTCATTGCGTAACTCATCCGTCTGCATCCCAATCTCCATCCGAGCCGTCCCTCAGGGGTTACCCCCGAAAGAGGGATGCCCACCCCCGGTGGAGAACCGAGGATGCGACGGATCACCAGATCTTCGAACCCCTGGCCATAGGCAATGACTCCTCGATTGGGAACTGACGGCAGCCGTATCGTATACCCCGTTCGAGGGATAGTGCAAGGCGCCCGAGAGTCAATCGCCACCCGCAACGGCGAACGATCGCCTACGTCACCGACGCTACTTCGCGTCGCCGCACTCGTTGCCGCAGCTAGCCTGATAGGTGCTGGCTACACGCTCGAGTCACCCTTCACTGTGCTCGCGCTATCTGTCGCGGCAGCAGTCGCGGAGCGAATCAGCGTGCGCTTTGCGGTAGCGCAAGCGCGGCCTCACATCGCACAGAAGAGCAGTCAATCTCACCTGCTTCCGACGCTATTCGCGGCCGTGCTGTTCGGACCGCTGGCCGCGGGCGTTGTTGGAGCCGCCTCGATGCTCGGCGATCCAGAGCTCATCGCTCGACGCGACCCAGATCGGGCACCGCGACTCAAGTGGGCGACATACACGAGCACGCGGTTCATTGGAGGCGCAGCCATGGGGTTCGCCGCACAGGCGACGTTGGCAGCTGTCCCGTCCGAGTTCGGCAAACTCGTTGCAGCGTCGCTTGCAGGCGCCGTGGTTGGCGAGGTTCTTGATGTTCTCTTTTCTGCTCTTACTGCACAGCGTCCGAGGACGGCCGATCAGTGATGCCATTCGCACGATCGTTCCGGTCGTGCTGACTTCCGCGCCTGTCTACGCGCCGATCGTTGCGCTCCTGGCTTTCATGTACGTCCGCGTCTCGCCATGGACGCTGGCGTTGTTCCTCGTCCCAGCAATGGCGGCTCAGAGGCTCTATGGCCTGTATCAAGAGCAGCGGCAACTGGCTGTCGACCTCTCCGAAGTAAACGAAACGCTCGAACGCGCGAACCTTCAGTTTGCGGCCGCACTCATCGCCACTCTCGACGCGCGAGATCGCTACACGGCGGGCCACTCGGCCGCGGTCGCGATCTACTCGCGAGACATCGCCCAGCGCATGGGGCTCGCCGACGAGATTCGCGACCAGGCGTACCTCTGTGGCCTCGTGCACGACATTGGCAAGATCGGCCTCCCTCCGGGACTCCTCGAAAAACCAGGCGCGCTCACGCTCGAGGAGCGCCGGCAGATGCAGGAGCACTCGGCAATCGGCGAGCGCATCCTCGCTCACGTGAACGAGTACTCGGAGATTGCAACGATCGTCCGCCACCATCATGAGCGGATCGATGGGCAGGGCTATCCGGACGGTCTAGTCGAAGTCGACATTCCGCTCGTATCGAGAATCATCGCGGTCGCCGACGCCTACAACGCGATGACGTCCGATCGGCCATACCGCGACGCGATGCCGAGTCGGGTTGCACGTCTCCGGCTGGCACAAGCGGTTGACAGCCAGTTCGATACGGCGGCAGTAGCGGCCTTCGAGGCGATCCTCGCGAGCGCAGATGAGGAGTATCGACTCGCAAAACGGCCGGACTTCACACAGTTCGCGCAGAGCTACGACGAGCCGTCGCCCGAGGGCGTGGGCTCAATCGCCGAGGTCGCGTGAGCCGCGCGCTCCAGAGCCGCTTGCACCGTTAGAGCACTTCGCGACCGGACTCCGAGCTTGTCGTAGATGTGGTGTGCGTGAACCTTGACCGTCGACTCTTCAATGAAGAGGATCTTTGCGATCTGACGATTCGTTAGGCCATTGCGCAATAGCTCAAAGACTTCGCGCTCTCGTGGTGACAGAAGGAGCCGGCGATCGTCGCGTGTCGCGATCGGATGTCCGGCCGCTGTCGCCAGGTCGCCGTCACCTACGCGCTCGACCAGTTCGCGAAACGCACGGCTGTCCGGCGCTCGGAGAAGCACCGAGAGCAACTCGGGACATGCGCGATATGAAGTAACCAATAGGTCGACGGCGCCCGTCGCAAACCCAGTTCGACCGAGATTGGCTACTCGATCGAGACCGTCGGGTTCACCACTCCGCAAGGCGCAGACCGCCTCTACAGCCGGTATCAGTACGGCTGGCTCTATAGCGCGTGTGGTGTCTCGAACCTCCTCCACAAGCTCCAATGCGTCGTCGAACCGACCGGCACACGCAAGGGCCAGGGCACGCGAGGACACGAGCTTCGGCGATCGAAGCATTGAGCGCTCCGCGCGACTTATTCACATTGACATCAAGCGCTGACTGAATGCGACCTTGCTGCGTGAACAGGCGAATCAAGATCGAGCGGCTCAGCAACTCTGCATGGACATCGCGACTCGCCTCAGCCCTCGCGAGCGCATCGGCTGCGGCGTCCTCTGCCTGAGACCACGCTCGAAGACCCGTTAGAGCCGTTGCCGAAGCACACAACGCGTACGGCACTGTGAAGTCGAGCCGGTAACGGTCCGCTCTAAGCCGAAGACTCTCCGCTGCCTTCGCCGCTTCGTCGTATCGTGCAGCAAGAGCGAGAGCGATCGCGTATCCGCTCAAGAAGGAGGCTTCAACGATCGGATCGCCCACTGCATCGAGAAGCTGATACGCGGTATCGGCATCGTCGAGCGTCAATGCCCCTGCGCGAAGCTGAAGGTAGATGCGGTGTCCAGCCATACGGACGACGGCGCGAACGTCACCAAAGCTCACACCGTCCGAAAGCTGATCGAGCACACGAGCAGCGTCCGGTAGCTCGAGGTCGATCGAGCATGCAAGCTGTCCCCACCTCGCATCTCGCGCCTCCTCATCGGTCGCGGCCACATGCTCCGCACGGCGAAACAGGCTGAGCGCGTCCACCTCGCGCGATGCGAGATGCGCAGCGCGCCCAGCGACCGAGAGTGCGCGATATGAGATCGCTTCGGCAATCGCGGCACTCTCGGCGTACGCGACCGCTTCAACGTAATGACCGCGACGAAACGCGACTTCCGCCTGAGCGAGCGCCGTAATCGGCGCCTGCACACCTGTCCGCACCGCTAGCTCACACCACTTCTCAAGCGTGGAAAACCGGCCGGTGTCGAGTAGTTCATCGAGTGCAGCGGACATGAGATCCGGAAGCTCGCCGAGGAGGCCAACCCGGGCCACCAGTTCAAACGCAGCATCCCAGTCCTTACGCACCCGGTAGGAGGTGAAGCACGTCCGTGCGGCCACATCGTCCGAGACGAGACCCAGCGTTCTGCTTCGCTCATCGAGGAATACCCGCGCCAGCGGATGAAGCTCAAGGCGACAGTCACGCTCGACGAAGAGACCAACATCGAGGGCGGAAGAGCAGACCGAGTCCGCATCCGGCGACCCGAGCAACGCGACCGCCAGCTCGCGGTCGAGCACTGGAGCCACAGACAACGTGGTTAGACCCCTCTGCACATCGGGATCCAACGCGCTGAAGACTTCGTCGGCGAAGAATCGGTATAGCGACTCGGGCACCTGGTCGATCTCAGGCCCAACCTCGGCCGACGAAACACTCGCAAGACCAATCACGGCCGGCCAGCCCCTCGCAAGAGCCACGAGCCCGGTCGTGGAAGCTCCAGTCCTGTCGACGAGTACCGCGGCCGCCTCATGAGCGTTCATCGTGAGCGCCGATTGTGTGATTTCGAGAACGTCGCCGTAGAGCACG
>CAVZNF010000002.1:0-514964 GCA_963776565.1 uncultured Gaiellaceae bacterium | reverse complement strand
TCGGCTCGGAGGCTTCCTCTCGGAGGTCCGCGCCATCCCGAGCACTCCGATGCCGCGCGATCTGCCGCTCCGCCGCAAGGACGGCTCGTTCGTCCAGCTCGAGAGCGTGTTCAACAACCTCCTCGGAGTGGCCAACGTCGGTGGTGTTGTCGTCACCGCGCGCGACGTCACGGAGCGACGAGCGCTCGAGGATCAGCTGGCCCACCAGGCTTTCCACGACTCGCTGACGGGTCTCGCGAACCGCGCGCTCTTCTCGGAGCGCATCACGCACGCGCTCGAGCGCGGCATCCGTCGCACAAACCTCGTTGCCGTCCTCTTCATCGATCTCGACGACTTCAAGACCGTGAACGACAGCCTCGGTCACGCCGCGGGGGACGAGCTTCTCGTAACGGTCGCCGAGCGCATTCGTTCCTCGATCCGGCCCGAGGACACGTGTGCCCGCCTCGGCGGCGACGAGTTCGCCGTGATGGTCGAGGGCGTCACGCACCCCGAAGGCGCCGTGACGGTCGCGCGGCGGATCATCGGCGCGATGGCCGAACCTCTCGCAATCGCAGGATCGGATGTCGCCGTGCAGGGGAGCATCGGAATCGCGCTCGCGTCGGCAGGCCAGACGGCGAGCGAGATCATGCGCAGCGCCGACCTCGCGATGTACCGCGCTAAGGGCGAGGGCAAGGGCAGGTATGCCCTCTACGAGCCGTCGATGCACGAGCTCGTCCTCGAGCGGCTCGAGCTCAAGGCCGACCTCCAGCGTGCAGTCCTCGCCGACGAGTTCGACGTGCACTACCAGCCGATCGTCACGCTGCAGAACGGCGGCATCGTCGGTGTCGAGGCGCTCGTGCGTTGGAAGCACCCGGATCGCGGGCTCGTGCTTCCGGGCGACTTCATCTCGCTCGCCGAGGAGACCGGGCTCATCCTCCCGCTCGGGCGGCACGTCCTGGACACGGCGTGCAGGCAGGCAGCGATCTGGCGCAAGCGCGGCCATCCGGCGCTCGGCATCAGCGTGAACATCTCCGCGAAGCAGCTTGCGAGCAAGAATCTCCCGCTCGAGGTGACGGATGCGCTCGCGCGCTCGTCGCTCGAGGCTGCCGCGCTCACGCTCGAGATCACCGAGAGCACGCTCCTCGACAGTCCCGTGGTCGTCGGTCGTCTCGACGAGTTGCGCGGTCTCGGTGTCCGCATCGCCATCGACGACTTCGGCACCGGGTATTCGTCGCTCAACTACCTCCGGCGCTTCCCGGTGGACTCGCTGAAGATCGCCCGTGCGTTCGTCGAGGAGCTCGGCACGAGCCGCGAGCAGGATCGGCTCGTCGCAGCCATCCTCCGGCTCGGCTCGACGATGGGGCTCGAGACGGTCGCTGAAGGGATCGAGCTCGAGCAGCAGCGCGATCGCCTGCGCGCGCTCAAGTGCCGATACGGGCAAGGCTTCCTCTACTCGCGCCCGGTTCCCGCCGAAGAGCTCGACTCGATGCTGCTCCGCGCTCGCGTCGCATAGCGCTCATACTCGGCGCGTGCATTCGGCGCTGCGCCTCGTCGCAGTCGGCCTCGTCGGCGCGCTCGTGCTGGCCGCCGCGCACGTCCGCCGCGGAGCGCCGGACACCGTCGCTGCCGACGCTTCTCGCCCGCTATGTGCCGATTCTCGTGCTTCATCCGGCGGAGCGCTTCGCGCCTGTTCCGGTCGACGGTTTCCTCGCCGACTCCGACCTTCAGCGAAAGGAACCGACGGGCTGGCTGACGATCCCCGGTCCGGTTCCGGCCGGTGGCGCCGACCTCAGGCTCGACCAACGGTTCTGCCACGCAATCGAAGGTCTCGCCGCGTCGCCGTGTTACGCGCAGAGCGAGGCTGCGCACGCCGCCACACCGGTCGTGTACGGAGCTGCGTTCCGGCGCGGACGCAGGATCGACCTCCAGTACTGGTTCTGGTACCCGTACGACGACTACACGGCGACCGTTCCGCCGGGAGAGCTCTGGCAGGTCCACGAGGGCGACTGGGAGGCGGTGTCCGTCGTCCTCGATGACGCGGGAGCTCCGCTCGCGGCGGCCTATTCACAGCACGCGAAGGGGAAGCGCCGCGTGTGGTCGAGGGTGCCGAAGTCCGGCTCGAGGCCGCTCGTCTACGTCGGCCTGGGCTCGCACGCGAACTTCTTCGGCCCCGGCGAGCAGCCCCTCGATCCACGCACCGTCGACCCGGCGCTCATCGCGATCCTGAAGGCGTACGGGGTCGCTGTTCCCGCCGATCACACCGGGAAGGGCCGCGTCGTCAGGCCGCGCCTCGTTCGCGTCACCGCGACGAGCCCGTCCTGGATGGAGTTCGCGGGCGCGTGGGGCGAGACCGGTTACCTGCACGCACCGGACAAGGAGCCGATCCCGGCCGGAGCAGGCCCGCGGGGGCCGGCGTTCCACGCCCAGTGGCGCCGACCCGTCGCCGAAGCGCTCAGCTGGCCGCGCGGCTGACCGGCGTCTTCTTTCAACGTCCGCCCGCGGCCGCGAAGCGGCCGCCTTCAGGGATCTTCGCGCGTCCGGAATCTCGCGCTAGCGAGTTCCGGACTTGCGCACTATTGGATCTTGCGCTCGCGCGACTTGACTTCCGGGCCAGAAGTTCTCGAGGTACTCGGCGTCGTCACGCGAGCCGCCGGGGACGACCTTCGAGACGATGATGAGCTCGGCCTCCTCGGGCTCGTCGTTCCAGATCGAGCGCCACGTCTCGGGTGGAACGCGAACGGCGGTGCCGCGCTCGAGGTCGAAGATCTCGTCGTTCAGCTTGAACTGCAGCTTCCCCGACGCGACGAAGTAGACCTCCTCCTGTTCCTTGTGGCGATGGCCGTACGACCCCTTGCCGCCCGTGTGCTGGGGCATGCGCCGGTATGTGAACGCAACCTGCTCGGCCTCGAGGTCGCCGGTCATCATCCGCATCTCGCCGGGATAGTCGCCGAGGACGTCCTGCACGTCTTCGAGCCGCTTGATCGTGTAGTCGGCCATCTCGCCTCCTTCGCTCGCCGTCGCGCGACTCTAACGCCCGTAGCCGCGACCGCGCGCAACGCCTCCGCAACCAGGCCTTACGTTCTGCCAACAACTCAGACGCGTTCCAGTCGTTTCAGCATGTACATGTCGGCGGCAGAGCACCCACATCAGGCGTTCGAGCTGTCCGTCGAGGACCAACGGGTCGTCGGCTGGCGCTTCGACCAGTTCCGCCTCCTCGGCTATGGCGACGAGGACGCATGGATGCTCGTCGACTCGGGCGCCGATCTTCAGCTGACGCGGTCCCTCATCGGAGCGGGCTGTCCGCTCCACCTCGCGCTGCGCATCGCCGTCTAGCGCCGCGAGCATGGAGAATGGCCGCATGGCCGCTCTCCCGCAGCTCGAGGGGGTCGACTTCCGCATGTTCCGCGGCAACGCCGACTACCCGGACTTCGCGCGCATCATCACCGCCTCGGCGCGCGGTGAGGGAGACGACCGCGTCGAGACGCCGGAGGCGCTCGCATCTGCGCTACGACCACCTCGAACGTTGCGACCCGGCGCGCGACCTGCTCGTCGCGGAGGTCGACGGCCGGCCGGTCGGCTACAGCCGCGTCTGGTGGGATCCCGAGGCGGACGGCCCGCTGGTCTTAAGACAGGTGTGCTTTCTCGACCCAGCGTATGGCGGTCGCGGGATAGGCGGTGCGCTCCTTGGCTGGAACGAGGCTCGTCTGCGCGAGATCGCGACGGACCACGACTCGCCCGAGAAGGTCCTTGAAGCCTGGGCGGGCAACCGCAACGAGGCCGCGACTGCGCTGATCCGCGCCGCCGGGTACGAGCCCGGTACGTACATGGCCGAGATGGTCAGACCTTCGGTCGACGACCTCCCCGACCATCGGCTCCCGGACGGGGTCGATATCCGCCCGGCGCGAGAGGAAGACCTGCGCGCGATCTGGGAGGCCGACATGGACGCGTTCCGCGACCACTGGGGCTACGTCGAGCCGACGGAGGCGGGATACGAGCGCTTCCTCGCGTTCCCGTACAACGACCTCTCGCTCTGGAAGATCGCGTGGGACGACGAGGGTGTCGCCGGCCAGGTGAAGTCGTTCATCGACACGGCGCAGAACGACGAGTTCGATCGCAAGCGCGGCTGGACCGAGGCGATCTCGACATCGCGCCGCTGGCGGCGTCGTGGCGTCGCGAAAGCGCTCATCGTCGAGTCGATCCGGGAGCTCGCCGACCGTGGTATGACCGAGGTCGCTCTCGGCGTGCACACGGAGAACCCGAACGGCGCGTACGACCTCTACGAGAGCCTCGGCTACGAGGTCGTCAGCACCTTGACGACCTACCGCAAACCGCTCTGAGTGAGAGGCGCGAGCGCGTGCTGTTCTCCGGCCGTCCGTTCAACGCAGCCTTCCTGTGGTCGTTTTACGCCGGACGCAGGAAGGTCGAGGCCACCACTCCGGCGGATCCCGCGCTGACCGGCGGTCGCCCATCCCGGCTGCAGGTCGCGGCGCTAGCCGATGCATCTCGAGCTTCAGGACGGCCTGGTCGCCCTCACCCTGATCCTCGCGGTCGCAACGATGCTGGCAATCGCCCCGGCGCTCCGGGTCCCATATCCGATCCTGCTCGTCCTCGGCGGCCTGGCTATCGGCGTCGTGCCTGGCATGCCGGAGTTCGACCTCGACCCGGAGCTCGTCTTCTTCGGGGTGCTCCCACCGCTCCTCTACAGCTCGGCCTTCTTCACCTCGCTTCGCGAGCTGAGATCGAATGTCCGGCCCATCGGGCTGCTCGCTCTCGGCCTTGTGCTCGCGACGACCGTCGGCGTGGCTGTCGTCGCGCACGCGTTCATCGACGGTCTCTCGTGGCCGAGCGCGTTCGTCCTCGGCGCGATCGTCTCCCCGACCGACCCGCTTGCCGCTAGCTCGATCGCGCGCAGATTCGGCGTGCCGGCCAGGCTCGTGACGATCGTCGAGGGCGAGAGCCTCGTCAACGACGGCACGGGACTCGTGCTCTACCGCGTGGCCGTCGCGGCGGTGATCACCGGCTCCTTCTCGGCCCTCTACACGGGCGGCCTGTTCCTGGTCACAGCCGGCGGCGGAATCGCCTTCGGCCTCCTTGTCGGATGGCTCGTCCGCCAGATTCGTCGTCGGCTGGACAACCCGCCGGCGGAGATCACGATCTCGCTTCTCACCGGGTACGTCGCGTTCATTCCCGCCGACCTGATGGGGGTCTCCGCGGTGCTCGCCACCGTGACGGCCGGCGTCTACCTCGGCTGGCACACGCCCGAGTTGACGAGCGCGCAGGTGAGGCTCCAGGGGCTCGCAGTGTGGGAGATCGTCCAGTACCTGCTGAATGCGCTCCTGTTCGTGCTCGTCGGCCTCCAGCTTCCGGTCGTCCTCGACGCGCTCGGAGACGTGTCCGCACTACGGCTCCTCGGCTACGCCGTCCTCGTGAGCCTGACCGTGATTCTCCTGCGCTTCGCCTGGGTGTTCGTCGTACTCCATGCCCCGAAGGTGATCGCGAGACGCATGTCGAACTGGCGAGTCGCAGTCTTCGTCTCCTGGGCGGGAATGCGCGGCGCCGTGTCGCTCGCAGCGGCTCTCGCCCTACCCCTCGAGACCGATGACGGCTCCGCGTTCCCCGGACGGGCACTCATCCTCTTCCTCACCTTCTCGGTCATCCTGGCGACGCTGGTCGGGATGGGACTGACCATGCCGCTCGTAATACGCGGACTCGGGCTCGAGGACGACGGCGTCGAGTCGCGCGAGGATGCGAAGGCGCGCATTCACGCCGCCGAAGCGGCGCTGGCGCGGCTCGAGATGCTCGTGCAGGAGGACTGGGTGCGCGACGACACCGCCGAACGCATGCGAGGCGCGTACCGATTCCGGACGACTCGCTTCCGCGCGCGCCTCGACGACGGAGACGACGGTGCGATCGAGAGCCGATCGCAGGACTACCAACGCCTCCGCCGCGAATTGCTCGACGCCGAACGCGATGCGCTCTCCGCTCTTCGGCGGAGCGGTGCGATCTCGAACGACGTCTGGATCAGGGTGGGACGCGACCTCGACCTCGAAGACCAGCGCCTCGACATCTGAGTCCGCGGCCCACAGCCGTCGTTACAGCGGTCGCTGCGAGGACCGCGCTCGCTGCGATGACGACAACAAGCCCGTAGCTGGCTGTACCGGCTAACACTCGCCGGTTGTCCAGCCAGTTCTCAGCGGCCGTCCAGAACATGACTATCGATGCGGCGAACACTCCGATCACTCCGACCCGTGAGCCTCGAGCCATCGGGCGGATGAAGCCGAATGTGAAGGCCCCGACGATGACGACGAGCCACCCGTTGTTCGGGCCTTGCGTCCCATCGAGGCTCGCGCTCCCGACACTCGTCCACGTCAGGAACACACCCAGCACCGCGACGGCGACGGCGATGGACGCAACCCACCCCACGCGCCATGCCCTCGCGCTGCGGCCTGTAGCTTCCTCGGGCAATGCGCGACGACGCTAACACGGGTGCTCGGAAGCGCGGACGCCAGGGCCTCGCGGTCGTCGCGCTCGTTGCTGGGGCCCTATTCGTCCTTGTGTACAGGCAGGTACTCGGGGTCACTCAGAAGCCGAGTTGGCCACCGCCGCCTGATGCCGTCACGTCCGCCGGAGCGGAGGCGGCCACGAGTGCGTTCGCCGAGCGCAGCGGGATGCGGCCGCACGATGCCGCACTCGACTTCGCGTGGTCGACGGCGGCGACGATCGAGCCGTGGGTCGAGGGAGCGAACTTCTTCCCCCGCATCTTCGAGGACATCGAAGGCGCGCAGTCGTCCGTCCACATCCTGATGTTCGGCTGGCGCGAAGGCTCCGTCGGGATGCAGATGGCTAGGTTGCTGGAGCGGAAGATCGCGGAGGGGGTCGAGGTGCGTGTCATCGTGGACGGCTACGGCTCCAGGCCTCACGGCGAGGCGCAGGAGATGTTCACGCAGCTCGCAGCATCTGGAGCGCAGATCGTCGTCAACGACGTGTTCCCCCTCGACCGGGACGGCCTCTACCCGGACCACCAGCACATCGACTGGCGGCAGGACGAAGTGGGTCGCGCCGACCACCGCAAGCTGTACGTGATCGACGGCTCCGTCGCGTGGACGGGTGGTGCCGGAATCGAAGATCACTTCGAGAACGGCGGCTTCCACGACGTGATGGTGCGGGTCACCGGCGACGTCGTCAGGCAGGCGCAAGCAGCTTTCCTGACCAGCTTCCGCGGACACGGCGGCCCGCTGCCCAGCGACCTTTCGCCCTACTTCCCAGAGCCGGGAAGTCCGGCTCGACGCCGATCGCACTCGCGCAGGTGATTCCCGGTGGATTCGTCGCCGCATCGCAGGCGATCCGCGAGCAGATCGACGGCGCGAGCAAGCGACTCGACGTGATGAACCCGTACCTCACGGACGCAGACATGCTTCAGCGGATCGTCGGCGCGGCGCAGCGCGGCGTGAGGGTGCGGGTCGTGGTCTCCGAGAAGTCGAACAACGACCAGGCGTCGGCCGCGCTGGAGCACTGGTATCCGGCACTCATGGAGGCGGGCGTCGAAGTGTGGGAGCTCCCGGGCACGGTCGTGCATGCGAAGGTCGTGGTCGCCGACGACGTCGTCAGCTTCGGAACGGTGAACCTCGACTCGTGGGCGCTCTACCGCAACTCGGAGATCATGATGATCGCTCGTAGTCCGGAGGCGGCGGCGTTATTCGAGAAGCGACTGTTCGAGCCTGACATCGCCCGCTCGAAGCCGGGCGAGCCGCCGGCCGGAACGCACGAACGCTTCAAGAGTTGGTTCTGGGACAAGCTGAGCTACTTCCTGTAAACGCCTCGGGATGACGTCTCTGCCAGCGAGGCGCGGGTCGCGTCTCGCTCGGAAGTCCGAACAGGCGCAGTTCGCGGGGAGGGGGTTCCACTTGCGTGGAGGGCGGATCGCAGTAGAGGCTCCACGTGCCGAAATGCGCCCCGTGTTCCATTTTCCGAGCGCGCCGAAGCCCACCTAGCCGGAGGTCGGTGGCGGCTCGGAGCGACGCTGCCTAGTCAGGCGAGGCGCTCGACTCGCCGCTCGCGGATCTTGCGGCGGCCGATCATGTCGGCGAGCGCGGTTGCGATCCAGATGATCAGAGTCGCGATCAGGTAGGTGCTCACGCCGTGGATCGTCAGGCCGGAAACGACGATGTTGACGATGAATAGCGACACGATCGTCGAGGCGAGCGCGAGCAGCCCCGCAGTCCCGACCGACGGCTGACGGATCAGGATCCGCACGGCGACGAAGTTCACTACGAGGTTCACGACCCAGAAGAGCAGGGTGCAGACGACGATCGCCTTCGTCGTGGCCGAAAAGCCGTCTAGCAGGGCTACCGACACGATGATCCCGATCAGGATGCCCACGAGCGAGGCCACGATGCGGATCCCCATACGTGCCAGCACGCGGGGATCCTAGTACCCGCAAGGCTCCCAACACCGTCGTACCACCGCCGTCTCCGATCACCCCGACGACGTCGCGACCCGTGCCGTTTCCGGGCAACATCCCGACGCGACCTGTCAGGATGATCGCGAGCGGGAAGCATCATCCCGATGCAGCCCCCCGGACACAGGAGGCACTGTGGCTTTCATGGTTCATCACCTCAAGGTCGACGACTTCGACGAGTTCAAGTCGTTGTTCGATTCGGATCCGGTCGGCCGTAAGCAGGCGGCGAAGGGCCACCTCATGCTGCGCAGTCTTGACAACCCGAACGAGGTGTTCACACGGGTGGAGTTCAACTCGCTTGAGGAGGCCAAGGCGTTCCGAGACCGTCTCCTCGCGTCGGGCGCACTCGACAGGACGACCGTTTTGACGCCGCCGACGGTCGTGGAGTTGGTCGAGAACATCACGTACTAGCGGCTCCACGCCTCCATCCCCCGAGAGCACCCACCACCCGAGCGCGTCGCGGTGCGATGGTGGTGACCACTGACTCGGACGCTTGCCGTGCGTGGAGGCGCGTGTCGTCGGCGCACGATCATGGTGCGAAGCGGACTACTCGTCGAGCAGTTTCAGGTACCGCGTGACGGGGAGGGGCGTGAACCCGAGCGATTCATACGCTGCCCGAGCCGGCGCGTGGCCCGGATCGCCGCCCGTTTCCACGGCTGCGATGTCCATTCCGCATCGACGCATGTGGTCGAGCGCGTGTCTCGTGAGCTGCGAGGCGATGCCCCGCCGCTGGAAGTCGGGATCCACCCCGATGATGTCGATCACCCCCATGCGCTCGTTGAAGGCGTTGAGGGCGACGGTGACGAACCCGACCGGCCGACCGTCCACGAGCGCAACGAAGGCATCTCGTTCGTCGCTCGTGCAACTCGCTCGCACCTCCTCTGCCTGAGCTGCCTTCCAGTCGGGCTTAAGGCGAAAGAAGATGGGGTCGCCGAGGACATCGCGCAACGAAGCGAAGACCGGATCCCATGCGCGAAGCGAGAACTCCACGATCGTGTCGAGGTCGCTCTCTTGGAACTCTCGGATCTCGACGTCTCCCATCGAAGCCACAAGACGCTACCGAGGCCGTGACCCGCAAGCACGCCCCCGACGCCCGATCGCTTCGCGAGGGGGAGGGGATCGGCCTGGACAGCGTTGTGGCCCGCGCCTCTGCTAGGCATCAGACTTGACTCAACAGCGTCACACCGATCGAAGGAGGACACATGGCAGGCAAGACGGACTTCACCGAGGACGAGTGGAAGAACCTGCAGCAAGGCGTCACGGGCGCGGGCTTGCTCGTCTCAACGGCACACCGCGACTTCACCGACAGCTTCGGTGAGGCGAGCGCGGTTGCGAAGCAACTCGCGGCGCATCGCGAGAGCGACAGCCAGCTCGTACGCGACCTTTCAGGAACACATGGCACTGGCTTCGGCCTGGTTGCGTCACCGAAGGAGGTCATGGAGGGGACGATGAACGCTCTAGGTGCGGCGGTGGCAGTGCTCGGCGCCAAGGCCCCGGACGAACTTGACGCCTACCGTGGCCTGGTGCTCGACGTTGCAACGGCAGTAGCGGAGGCCAAGGGTGGCGTGAAGGACGAGGAGACTGCGGCGATCGCGAAGATCACACAGGCGCTCGGAGCTGCCTAGTACCACTCCCGCCAAAGTTCGCGGTCGGCCAAGACCGGTCGCGAGCCACGGCAACGGTCGGTTCGGGGAACTCAACGGCGAGCCGGTACCAACCGCGTCTCGCTACTGCGGGTCCAGGACGGTAAGTCCATGGTTCATGCGCCAGCGCAACGATGCCGAGACGACCCGCTGCCGTGGAGTGAGCCAGACGCGCTGGATCAGGCAAATCGGAGAGTCGCTCGCGGGAACTCGAGCGGTCGCATTGCTGCGACATGTCCCGAGCCCGCGCTCCTCGATCCGCAGGTAGCTCGCGAACTTGGCAGCGGGGGCGACCCCGGCAGCTCAGACGGTTACCGGCTCGGCGCCCGGGTGCCGTATCTCGACCCCCGGATGCTCGTCGATCCCCATGATCTCGAAGATTCGCACGACGGCGGCAGACAGATCGAGGAGGACGACGGACGACCCAGTATCTGCGCGCGAGCGGGCAAGCGCCAGGATCACACGTAGCCCGGAGCTGTCCATGAAGCTAACTTCGCTGAGATCGAGATGCACCTCACGCTCCGACGTGGCGAAGTCGAGGAGTGCGTCCGTGAGTCGTGGCGAGGCCGCGAGATCGAGCTCTCCTTCCAAGCGCAGGCCCTTCCCGTTCACGAGCGGCGATATCTCAAACACAGACATCACGGTCCCTCCTTCCGAGAAGTTGGATATGCTCATCGACGACTCGTAAAGTACGTAATATATGTCCGGTATGTCAAGTCCTGAATCAGCACCTTGGCGTTTTGTCACGAGCCACACGCAGGTGCTCCTTTGTCTCCAGCGCAACCCACGCACGCGGCTGCGCGATATCGCAGAAACCGTGGGAATAACGGAGCGCGCGGCGCAGCGGATCGTCTCTGACCTCGTCATGGCTGGTTACGTGTCCCGCGAGCGTGAGGGAAGGCGGAATCACTACACGCTCAATCGCAAGGCGCACATGCGACACCCCTCGCAACGCGAACATGAGATTGGCGAGCTCCTCGACCTCTTGCGGATGGACGATTCGCGCGCCAGCTAGTCGCTGGGGCGGTTAGGAAACGCTCGCTCCCGGGGTACCGTCGGCGCCGTGTATCTCGCCGGTCTGCGGATTCCCGACGAGGACGTCCGCGAGCTCGCCGAGCGGGTTTGCCGCGCACGTCCCACGGGCATCAATGGCTCGTGGATGAACCGAGCCCAAATTGCACCCGGACCAGGCGTTTCGGTGCCTGTGCCTGAGCCACCTGGCCTGAGATCTGATCCCGGAGCGGGAGCCTCGGTCGAATCTGCAACCGCCTGACGGTCACCCGTCACCGGATCCGCCGATTCCGCCGGATCCCGCACCGCCTGAATCGTGGAGATACCGGACGTGCCTGCGCCCTAAGCGTCCGTGACTACTCGTCGGCCTGAGTCGGCGCCCCAGCCGCAACCAGAGCACGACGAACCGAGCCGTCCAGATCCGACACCAGCCGAACTCTCGCTCCTCGACTATCGGGCGATCGTGGTTCGAGCCAGCAAGGAATCGCTCGATGACCACATCACCAACCTTGCGGCCGCCATTGCCTACTACTCGTTCTTGGCGATTCCGTCCTTGCTACTCGTCGCCGTCGGGTTGTTCAACTTGTTTGCGAGTCCCGATGCGATCGGGACGATCACCGAGAAGCTCGCAGGCGTCGTCCCGCGCGAGGCGCTGACGCTGGTCGACGAGAGCCTGACGCGAGTCATTGAATATAACGCAAGCTCGTGGATCGCGATCGCGCTTGCCGGGACGGTACTCGCCGCATGGTCGCTGACCGGCGCGATGCAGACGCTCTTGTCGGCACTCAATAGCGCCTATCGACGCGACGAGACGCGAGGCTTCGTCAAGCGCCGGCTGACTGCGCTGGTGATGGTGATCTTGATGCTGTTCGCATTTGTCCTCGCCTTCGCGCTCCTCGTGCTTAGCCCCCAGCTCTCAGCGTGGATAGGTCAAGCTGTCGGCATTGAGGCCTTCATCGACTGGCTGTGGTGGACAGCGCAGTGGCCCGTGCTGATTCTTAGTCTTCTCGTGGCATTCGCAGCTATTCTCTATCTAAGCCCCGACGTCTACCATCCCCAGTGGCAGTTTCTGACCTTAAGTACCGCGTTGGCAGTGGTCGTATAGCTCCTTGTATCCGTGCGTTCGCTGTTTTTGTCAGCCAGTTCGGCTCGTACAACAAGGCCTGCGGATCGGTCGCGGCAGTCATCTTCATGCTCACCTGGCTCTATCTAAGCGCGCTCTCTCTCCTGTTTAGCGCAGAACTCTACGCGGGCGGAGCGAAGCCGCGAGCTCCGCCGAGTCGAGCCGGCCGAGTTGAGCTCCAAGCTGCAGCGCGGGCTAGTCGTCGGCACTACGGACAGAAGAGGACACTCTACGTTTCAAGTTTGTCTCTTCGCTGTACTGCTCTTGAGCAACGTCAGTCATCAACAGAGGTCGTCATGCCAGTGTGGGCTTGGTACTCATCATCGTGCTGTTTTTTCTGCTCCTGACTGGCGGCGTCTACGTCCGCCGATAAGCGTACCGATTCCATCCTTTCGTCTGCCGAGAGTCGCGCTGCCTCATACAGGTAGGCAAGAGAGCTAGCGATGTTGACCCTCTCTAAGAACACTCAGATAGACAAAGCAAAGCGCACACTTCAGGACATTGTCAGACACTCTCAGCAGTCGCCGGAGACGAAGGCTTCGGGCGGATGTGTGCGCAGCTCTTGCACACGGCTCAAGGCCACCGTCTATCTCAGAAGGACATCCAGGCGGGCGGGATCTACTCGCGGCTGGCGGATGACAAGAAGCTCCGGAAGAACCTTCGAGCCATGCTCGACGATCTCTATGCGGCCAGCCGTCGTGTGCGCTGGAAGAGCCATCTCCTTCGCAACTTCGTGCTCATGCTCTTTATAGTCTTGTCAGGCTTTGTTTCGTTCCCGTAGATTCTAGCGCTTCTCACGGAGCGCACCGAGGAGTTCGGCAGGGCACCTCCGAGTCGAGCCCCGTGACGTAAACTACGGCATGCGCCTCGGCCATCGTGTCGACAAGGGCGTCCTGCGGGCGGCGTACCGGAGTTCCTGCGATCACTCGCTGGCTCCCCAGAACTCCTGTCGATGCTGCGCGACTCAGTCTCAGTTCGCAGCGGCGTCGTTGACTCCCTCGCAGTCCACATGAGTGGGTCGTGCGCTACCCGCCGACTGCGTGTCGCGTGTCTCCGAAAGCCATTGCTGTTGCCTGTCTGAGCGCCATCGCGTCGCAGGTGCGGCTGCGGCTATAGACTCCGACGAAGTGAAGTTCCGCGCCGCGTTCGAGAAGAAGTTCAGTGCGGCACCGTGGTACCACCACATCACCGAGATCGAGTTGAAGTACCGAGGGCTCGAGTCCCAACGGATCTCGCCCCCAAGAGCGCATCGACGCCGATAGCCGCTCTGAAGCGTGACTAGCCTCGTTATCTGCCAGACGCCTACGGCGTCGCGATCGACTACCTACGCACTCGATTGGTGAATCGTCAGTGTGATACTCACCGACGGCGTCGTGCTGGCGGCTGCGCGTCACATCGCACGCTCTGAGCGAGACGAGGCGACGTTTCCCGCCAGTGCTGACTAAATCTGACTAGCGCGCTCCTGTCCAGCGCTAGCAGCCCCGCCATAATCAGAAAGCCCCGTCACCGGGCTTTTCTCTATGGGCGGTGAGGGAACTCGAACCCGCGACCACCTGCGTGTAAAGCAGGCGCTCTACCAGCTGAGCTAACCGCCCGAAGCTTGTATTGAAACCGAAGACCGGGCGGCCGGCGGCGGCCGGCGTCGCCGCTCGCATTCGTGACATTCTCCGACCGATGCCGTACGCGCCAGCTGAGGACCGCTACGAGCGGATGCACTACCGCCGCTCCGGCAGCAGCGGACTGCTTCTGCCCGCAATCTCCCTTGGTCTGTGGTGGAACTTTGGGCACGACCGTCCGCTCGAGACGAGCCGCGCGATCGTCCGCCGGGCATTCGACCTAGGGGTCACCCACTTCGACCTGGCGAACAACTACGGGCCGCCGTACGGCTCGGCGGAGGAGAACTTCGGCGTGCTTGTCGAGCAGGACCTGCGCCCCTTCCGGGACGAGCTCGTCATCTCGACGAAGGCCGGCTACGACATGTGGCCTGGACCGTATGGCGACCACGGCTCGCGCAAGTACCTCCTCGCGAGCCTCGACCAGAGCCTCGCGCGGATGAAGCTCGACTACGTCGACATCTTCTACTCGCACCGCTTCGACCCCGACACGCCGCTCGAGGAGACGATGGGCGCGCTCGACTCGGCCGTTCGAGCCGGAAAGGCGCTGTACGCCGGGATCTCGTCGTACTCGGCGGAGAAGACGCACGAGGCGGCTGCGATCCTCCGCGACCTCGGAACGCCACTCCTCATCCACCAGCCGTCGTACTCGATGCTCAACCGCTGGATCGAGCCCGAGCTGCTCGACGCGATCGGGGAGCTTGGGGTCGGCTGCATCGCCTTCTCGCCCCTCGCGCAGGGAATGCTGACGAGCAAGTATCTGGGCGGGATCCCCGAAGGCTCGCGTGCAAGCTGGCCGAGCTCGCTCTCGCCGGAGCTCATGACGGACGAAGCGCTGGAGAAGATCCGTGCGTTGAACGACATCGCCGCCGCTCGCGGTCAGACGCTGGCGCAGATGGCGCTTGCCTGGGTGCTTCGTGACGCTCGCGTGACGTCGGCGCTCATCGGAGCGTCGAGCGTCGCTCAGCTCGAGGACAACATCGCGGCGCTGGAGCGGCTCACGTTCACCGACGACGAGCTCGCCGAGATCGACCGCTACGCGACCGACGGCAAGATCAACATCTGGGCCGCATCGAGCGAAGAGTGAGCCGGCTGATGAACGAGCTGAAGCGCGTCCTCGAGCGGCAGGTTCGGGAGCTCGCGCCAGTCTGAAAGTGGGAGACTCTTTGGGTGGACCGGCCGGAGATCCACTACGCCCGCAGCAGCGGCAACGTCTACATCGGGTACCAGGCGTTCGGCTCGGGCCCCTTCGACCTCGTGGTCGTTCCAGGCGCCCTCTCGAACATCGACTACGGCTGGGAGTTCGAGAGCTGGCGGAACTACTACGGAGCGCTCGCCACTATCGCGCGCGTCCTCCTCTTCGATAAGCGAGGCACCGGTATCTCGGATCCCATGCTCGGTGCGCCCTCGCTCGAAGAACGGATGGATGATGTGCGAGCGGTCATGGACGCCGTGGGCTCGGAACGGGCTGCACTGATCGGTTCGTGGGACGGCGCAGCAATCGCCGCCTTGTTCGCGGCCACCTACCCCGAACGCACGGCCGCCGTCATTCTCAACAGTCCCATCGTTCGCGGAAGGTGGGCGTCCGACTACCCGTGGGGAAGCCGGGACGAGCCCGACAGCGTCGCCTCGTTCGCGGCCGACTGGGCAACACGTGAAGCCATCGAAGAGATGGTTGCCGTGGAAGTGCCGGGTCGGGCGGGCGACGAGGAGTTCGCACGACAAACAGCGTCCTACCTGCGCCTGGCCGCCAGCCCGACGACCTTCGCGAATCTGCTCGAGCTGACCCTCGCCATCGACGTACGGGAGGCGCTCTCAACGATCCGTGCCCCGACGCTCGTGCTCCACCACGAGCGCCCTCAGCGGGACAGGAAGCACGCCGATATCGAAGGCCTAGTCCCGCTACGCGTCGAAGCGAGCCGCCACGTAGCCGAGCGGATCCCAGGCGCACGATTCGTCGAGGTGCCACCCGGTGATCCCGTCGTCTGGGCCGTCGATCAGCGCGAGTTCCTTGAGCCCGTTCGAGAGTTCCTAACCGGCGCGTGGGAGGCAGGAGCGTGGGAGCCAGCCGAGCCCGACCGCGTCCTGGCGACGCTTCTCTTCACCGACATCGTCGGCTCCACGGAGCGCGCAGCGGAACTGGGCGACGCAAGCTGGCGCGATCTGCTCCAGCAACATCACGCTCTTGTCCGGCAACAGCTCGTCCGCTTTCGCGGACGCGAGATCGATACGGCCGGTGACGGCTTCTTCGCGAGTTTCGACGGGCCCGCTCGCGCGGTGCGCTGCGCCCACGCGATCGTGGCCACAGTGCCCGAACTCGGACTCGACGTCCGGGCGGGCCTGCACACCGGCGAGTGCGAGATCATCGACGGTAAGCCGGGGGGCCTCGCCGTCGTCGTCGGATCGCGCATCTCCTCGGTCGCTTCGCCTGGCGAGGTGTTCGCTTCGAACACCGTCAAGGATCTCGTTGCAGGCTCTGAGATCGCGTTCGAAGATCGGGGCGAGCACGAGCTAAAAGGCGTTCCGGGCACGTGGAGACTTCACGCGGTCACCTCCGCCTAGTTCAGCCGCCCGCCTCGAACTCGCGCTCCTCGATCCGCAGGCAGCTAGCTCGACGTAGCTCCGCCCAAGCAGGTGGGTTTTCGTCCAATGGCAGTACGGGTGCCGATCGGAAGCGAGTCTTGGCCTGGCGTACTAAGTCCCGTCGCTATCGACCGAGAAGGACGCCGCATCGGCGAGCCGACTACGAAGGAGAACCGAGCCGGCACAGTTTGCAGCCGACATGACGTACGTTTCACGGACGATGAATGGCCGTTCGCGGGAGACCCGATCGTCTGCCCCCAGCACGTCTCCCTTGCGGTTGCCCCCGATGAATGGCAGCGGGTCGTGCCCTGCATCATTGCGCTGGCGCATGAACATGGACTTACCGTTCTGGACCCGCAGTACGAAGGCGACGTGAAGCTGTTCCCGCCTGGAACAAGGTACGAGTAGGCCGCCAAGCCGCCTGTCACGCGCTACTCGCCCGCCAACCGATCCCCTTGTGCGAGGCCGCGTACCGTTTCGCGAATATCTGCGCCGGCCTCTTCGACCTCTTCCATGTAGAGCCGTCCTGAGACTGATCGAGTTCTTGAGCTCGACTGTACTCCGCGCATTCGAGGCCTCATATGGTAGGGTGCCTGTCCATGACACTGGTCCCAGTGATGTCATGCCGCGTCGCAGTGGCGGCCGCGCCGCGTGAGTCAGGTATGCCCTCGAACGGCGCCGACTGCTTCGCGAAATGCTCTCGACCTCGGTAGCCTCTGGTTGGACTGAGCGGGCTGCTCGCTTCGGTAGTGGGGATCGAGGCAGGCGAGAAATGCCTCCAGATCGTGCTGGTTCATTGCAGTGTGGAGGCGCTCTACAGCTTCCCGCGATGCCGCCTGCACTTGTGCGCTCATAGCTAATCGCTCCTTTCTTCTCCCTCTCTTTGCAAACGAGGCGCACTCCCGCATGGTCGCGCATTCACGAGCACAGCGTGACTGGGTCCTAGTTTGGGCTTTTGGCCGATGCCCCCAACGGGATTCGAACCCGTGCTGCCACCTTGAAAGGGTGGTGACCTAGGCCGCTAGTCGATGGGGGCCGCCTAATCGTCGGAGTGTAGAGACGCCGGGGTTTAGGGACAGGGCGCCGGGAACGCACACAGATCTACGCTCGGACCCTGATTCCGCGCCCCCTAGGCACCTGGGGGGACCGGTCTTTGACCAGCCCCCTGCGAAGGGTGGCAGCGCCGACCCGTTCTTACGTACGCTCGCTGGCGAGGTCGCGGATGATCGCCGCCGTTCGCGACATATCACCGGACGGGCAGGCTTGGCCGCGTCATTCCTGAACGCTCGCGCAGGCAAGCGTGTTCTGACCAATTACTTCACGCTAAGTGGCGTGAACTTACCGCACCGCGCGGCGCAACAAATGGATGCGTACTAGGGCGCGTGGAACGCTCGACTGCTAAGTCGCCCGGATGTTATGTAGACCCTCGCGCTGCTGGGCAAGTGGCCCGAGCCTCCCCCAGACCCATCGTCTCCTCGATAGGAGACGGAAACACGGTATACGCCCGGCCTTGAGAAGCGAGCCCATGTTCTGAAGCGACTCTCGTGGATCTTGATGATCTTGCTGAGGATCGTCGTGCTCCCCGTGGAGACCCGGAAAAGAGCGGGCGCGACTATCGTCGAGCCACCGATTACCCTCCCGTCCACCCTCATGATCTCTCCCGGCTGAGCAAGTCTTGGTGCCACGATCGTGACCCGGGTAGGGCTCCTTGTCGTCGTCGTCGCAGGAGCGGCCGCGGCCGCGCCCAGGAGGAGAAGGATGCCTCCGATCGCGATGGAACCGCGGAGCCGCACGAGGCAACACTAATCCCGCTCTCTACCTCCGTAAAGGCCGGGCGCTCAACCGCAGTTCCAAGAGCCGGTGTATCGCGGCTTGCCGGTTACGTCCCCAGGTCTAAAGAGAACGAACGTGCCGCGTCTGCGGGCGACTTGGACGTGGGCTGTTCCAAAGTGGGGCGCGTCAGCCCATTTGGGGCCCAAGTTGACCACACCGTCGAAGATGTCGAGGACGGCGGGATTTCCCTCGCGCGTCTTCGCGACGAGGTGTATGTACGGCCTGTCTGTCGTGACACGCAGACCGGCCTGTTTGCCGCCAAACCGCAACCGGACATAACCGTGTCGCCCGAAGCTGCAGAAACTGCTGTGGATGACGAGCGACACCCCGTCCGGCGTCTTCACGACCGCCTTTCCCTTGGGACGCCACTGAGAGACGCCGTTGTCGGACAGCGTCCATGCGCCGAGCAACAGCGGCATCGCAGCGAGAACAACGACCGCACGAACGCGCATCGCGCGAGTATCTCGCATGGAGGCACTGCTCCAAAACGACGTGCTGAGTCCAGCCCAAGTGGGAGGGCTGGGCGAACGCGAGAGCACCGTCGCGCAAGGCGGCGTGCTCTCACGCCCACTTTCGCCACACTCAGTAGCGTGGATCAATAGGGCATAACAGTCGCGCTAGGTGGGAACACGCTCGCCCAGGCCACTCTCGCACCGTTGGCTTCAGAGTCCTCGTCGGAGCTAATCGTCTCGGCGAACCTCGTACACCGTCATCGGCTCGCCCGAGCGCCCGCGGCCTGGGCCACGCGCTG
The DNA here is from genome assembly GCA_963776565.1 of uncultured Gaiellaceae bacterium. GTDB lineage: Bacteria > Actinomycetota > Thermoleophilia > Gaiellales > Gaiellaceae > GMQP-bins7. The sequence continues at coordinate 495,970 of CAVZNF010000002.1, read as the reverse complement.
CGAATCCGAGCTTGGCGGCAAGGCGACGAGATGGTTCGTTCGCTCCCTCCTCGATGTAGGCCGTGATGCTCTCGACGTCGGTACGGCCCCAGAGGTCATCGATGGCTGCTTCCATCGCCTCGGTCGCGATGCCTTCCCTCCGCCGCTCCTCGGTCACCCACCAGCCCGCCTCGACCTCGTCGGACGCGATTCCCTCGATGCCATGACCGGCAAGGCGCAGCTCGGCGACGCCGAGGAAGCTCTCGTCTCGTCTGTCCCGGATCGCCCAGGGGCCGAAGCCGTGCTCTCGCCACTGCAGTTCGGCGGCGCGAGTGTCGCGCAATGCGTCGGCGGGGTTGTTCGACGCTCGTGCGTGCTCGGCCTCGTCGAGTCGCCTCAGCGGGATCAGGATCAGACGCGCTGTTCGGAGAACGATCCCGCCGCGTGCCGGCCCCGCTGATTCGCCCGCGTAGCGTCCATGCACGCCCGCAGTATGGCCCGATCCGTTCTGGTGTTATTCCCGAACTCATTGGCCCACGTCAGGGCGCTACCGCCTGAGTAGTTAGTTAGAGAAGACCAGAACGTGTCGGGGCGTCATCTCTGGTGCCCGAGCGCTCGCTTGTGCGACCTGTTATTAGTTCGCTGCCGCCCGGAATAGGCGGTTCATCCTAGAAGGGAGCCTCTGCATGGCGATTGCAGTAGACCTCAACTTCCCCGGAGCGACGGCGGACCAGTACGACGCAACCGTCAAAGTGATTGGTCACGGCCCTACGGGTACCCCGCATGTCGGGGGCGCTCTCTTTCACGTGGCGATGGTCACGAGTGACGGTGTTCGTGTCATCGATGTCTGGGACTCACGAGAACAATTCGAGAGCTTCTCCCAGGACAAGATCGTGCCGGCGTTGCAACAGACTGGTATGCCTGCGCCGGAGATTCAGTTCATCGACGTTCACAGCTATTTGGTTGGGCCAGGCTAGATAGTTACCGCCCGGGGCCTGCCGCGCGAGCTGTGCGGCAGGCCCTGCGACCACCGAGCACCTCGCCGATCTCGATCGCGAGTGGCTCGGCCGAGCCCTCGTCGTAGAGATCCAGGCGAGGAACGACCTTCGCGCCCGCGTCGAGCAGTAGCCGCTCGAGGTTGAGGCGGCGTGCGACACGCACACCCCACGGCCAGAGGATCTCGCCGCGGACGTGATCCCCGTACTCGGGTTGCCGCTCGAGCGTTAGGACCCGCACGCCGGCGGTTGCGAGGATCGTTGCGAGGGCACCTCCGGCGATGCCGCCCCCGACGATGACGACGTCAGCCGATTCCACACGCCGGATTCTCCGTCAATTCGCTTCAGGCTGGCGCAGGCGCCGTCCGAGCAAAGCAACCGTGTCGTGCACGAGTGTGCGGAAATGTCCCTTGAACAGGACCTAGGCGAGGAACCGCTCGAGTCGCTCTAGTGTTTCCTTCCAGCCCGCCTCGTGCAGAGCGTGTCGCGCTTGAGTTGCGAACGGTCCCTGATCGAGCACGAGCTTCGTTCCCTCGCGATCGTCGACGAACGTGAGCGTCACCACCGTCTCCTGATCGTCGGGATCCGGCTCCTCCCACTCGAACGTGTAGACGAGGCGCCGCGGCGGATCGACCTCTGAATACTCCCCGCGCAGGTGGAATGCCTCTCCGTCCGGCGGTTGCATCGTGATGCGGTACGCCCCTCCATCGCGCACGTCGAGATCGACGCTGCGAGTGATGAAGCCCGCAGGGCCCCACCACTCGGCGAGCATCTCGGGCTCGACGCACGCAGCGAAGACGCGTTGCGTCGGCGCGTCTAGAACCACCTCCAGATGAAGGCTCAGGCCGTTGGGATCGCCCGTCACACCAAGATTGTTTCAGTCGGCGCGCGGGCACCTGATGGGAGATGGCGCAGGCATGTGCGAGCGTCCTCTCGCTTGAGATCGTTCTGCCCTTAGTCAACTACCTAAGCGGGCGTCCGAGCCCGAACGAGAGCCATGCGCCAGCGTTCAGGAACGACGCCTGAGCCCACCGTCCAGGATGAGACGGCGGACAACAGCGACGACTTCCCGGCCGACGGCATCCAGCGTGACCACGCCGATCAACAAGAGTGCGAACACCACGAGGGTGCGCCGCCCTCCCGTCGCCGTGAGCCCGTGCGACGACAGGCCTTCGTAGTCAAGCGGGTTCGCCAGCGTGCGCGACGCTTCAGCTACCCGCGTCGCCGTACCGTTTCGACCTGTCGTGCGAAGCGGGGCTCGAGCAACCGACGCCCACGTTCGATGAGGCGCCTGCTCGTGCTGACCAGCGCTACGACGAGCACCGTCGTCACGACTGCACCAATGACGAGGCTCAGCTCGGATCCTGTGCCCGCAGCGTTTGCGACGAGCCCCACGAAGACCCCGGCGAGAGCGGCGTTGATCACCGCGACGAGCGTGGAAGTCTCGCCGATCAGGCGGTAGGACCGGCTCCCCGTGCCTGGGCCATACGTCTCGTCCAGACCCTGCTCGTCGTCGTGGTAGCCCGTGACGAAATACGGCTCGAGCCCCGGCGCGATTTCGAGATAAGCGTGACGGATTCGATTCATGCCGGACAGGAGCCAGAAGTCGTCTATCCGGGCTTCGATGAGGCGGATGTATGTCGCCACCCCGACGAAGAGAGCGACTGGCAGAACGAGGAGTGCAAACGCGGTGAAACCATCGCCGAACTCCGTCGCACGAGCGACCAGGGCCAACGCAACGACGCTCGCGGACACGACAGTCAGGAAGATGGCGGCCCGACTGAAGACCGCGCGGTAGGTGACGTCCCTCGCCGCGAGCAGGCTCCAATGCTCGGTCGCGAGGATTTGGGCACGCACGCTCTGGGGCACGTCGGCGCGCGGAGACGACGGCGGCTCCTGCTGTTCGTGCATGCGTCCGGCTTCCGCCGATCGGGCGAAGCGGGGTTTGAGCCTGCGACGCCCGCGCGCAATGATGCGCCTGTCGGCGTGGACAAGCAGCGCGACGACCACTGAAGTCACCACCGCGCCGATGAGCAGGCTCAGCTCGGATCCTGCGCCCACGACCTTTGCGACGAGGCCCCCAACGACCCCGGCGAGAACGGCGTCGAGCACCCCGACGACCGTGGACGTGCTGGCAATCAGGCGGAGGACCCGGTTCTCCGTACCTGGGCCGTACGTCTCGGACAGGCCTCGCTCGTCGTCGTGATGGCCCGTCACGAAATACGGCTCGAGTCCCGGCGCGATCTCGAGATAGGCGTGACGGAGACGATTCAGGCCGGACAGGAGCCAGAAGTCCTCGATCCGGGCGTCGACGAGGCGGATGTATGTCCCCACCCCGATGAAGAACGCAACCGGCAGAACGAGGAGTGCGAACACGTAGAAACGGTCGCCGAACTCGGTCGCCTCGGCAGCAAGGGCCAACGCAACGACGCTCGCGGACACGACAGTCAGGAAGATGGTGGCCCGGCTGTAGATCGCTCCGTAGGTGATGTTCCTCGCCGCGAGCAGGCTCCAATGTTCGGTCGCGAGGATCTGTACGCGCACGGCCTCAGACACGTCGGGGTGGTGCGGGTCGGTGGGCATCGCGCCTCCTCCACGTCGAGGGCCGAGCCGTCACCGGACCCGGTTCGCGAGATCGTACGCCCGAACGCCCGCCTCACTCCAACGCAGGCTCTGGTCTGATTACTGGACTTCTTTGTAGACCCTAAGCAGGCTCACATGGCGCAGTAGCGCGTCAAGCCGGTCGGCGGGCAACGACTCCAGCCACGCGCGTAGTGCTCTGGACCCGCGACCGAAGGACGTCACACGTGCCGGATGGGAGAGTGACTGACTTAGCGCCCGGGCGGTGGACCCGGCGGCCCGAGGATGCCGTACGCCCACTTTTCCGCGATGGGCAGGAGTAGCTCCATGTCCGGTGGACCGTCGGGCGGCGGCGGCACAACGTGCTCGGGGGCAGGCTCAGCGATCTCTCTGAGGAGCCCCTCGAACTTATGCCCCTCCGCCCAGACAAGCATCTTCCCCCCATTGGGCCCGCCGAAGAAGGTGTGAGGCACGCCCTTGGGGCCGAAGCCAAACCCACCGGCTGTCAGGGTCAGGTGCGCGTCGCCGATGTAGACCTCGCACTCGCCCTCGTGGACGAAGAACCACTCGTCCTCATCGTGGTGGACGTGCCAAGGGGAGCCCACGCCCGGTGGCACCTCGACATCGATCACGCAGTACTGGCCAGCAGTGTCCTCGGCGCTGATCTTGATTGTTGTGAGCGCGCCGAACAGCCAGAAATCCTCGCCTTCCTCCTCACGCAACCCGTACCCGAGCTTTGCCCGCTCGCGAGATGTGGTGGACATGAAGCCCTCCTTCGTTGCCGACGCGAGCAGCTTGTCACCTTTGTTGTCACCCGGTCAATGCGCTCGCGCGCGAGGCCTAGTCCGCGGCTCCTCCGCAACTGCCCTCGGCTGGGCGAGCGTCCTCTCGCCTAACCAACGTCGTTCTGCCCTAACGATCCACGCTGAGTAGCGTCTCCGGGCAGAACGCCCTGGTCCAGGCGCTGGAAACGCACACTGGCGGTCGGTTCTATCCACCCTGGCGCGAAAAGTCATACGGCTCGGAGAGTCTCTGCTACGCGATCTCTCCGAAGTAGAACCAACTGGTCAAGTTGGCCGAGTACCCGACTATCGCGTCTGTCTCTTCGTCCATAGAGACGCCGGGTTTGTGGGACGGGGCACGCACAATGCACACATCGCAGGCGCCTGGACGCGGTCGGCTTGGCCGCCTGGCTTCGAGTCAGAGAGATTGCTACGTGGCTCCACTCCGTACCGCATAGATCCGCCAGGTGCCAGGAACGCCCTTCAGCTCGCGCTCTCCGCGATCGTCGAGCTCGATCCCCGAACCGGCCACGAGATCCTTGACGGTGCTCGACACGAGAACCTCGCCCGAACCGGCGAGCGCGGCCACGCGTGCACATGTGTGCACGGTGAGGCCTGCGATCGTGGATCCGAAGATCTCGTACTCGCCCGTGTGGAGGCCCGCCCGGATCTCGAGCCCGAGTTCGCGCACAGCGTCCCGCGCGGCGCACGCACAGCGAATCGCTCGTGCTGGACCGTCGAATGTCGCGAGGAAACCGTCGCCGGTCGTGTCGATCTCGGTTCCCCGCCATTCCGCGAGCTGGCGCCGCACGGCCGCGTGGTGACTCGCGAGCAACTCGCGCCAGCGCTTGTCACCGAGCTCTGCCGCCCGTTCCGTCGACCGGACGACATCTGTGAAGAGGATGGTCGCGAGCACCCGATCGGGGTCTGGGCCCCGTCGCACGCCTGTCAGGAACTCCTCTACCTCGTCGAGGATCTCGTCTTGGTCGCCGAGCCACGGAAGGTGATCGACACCTGGCAGCTCGACGAGCTTGGCGCCCCGAATGCGGTCAGCCATGTAGCGGGAACCTTCGACGGGCAGGGACCGGTCGCCCGTCCGGTGGACGATCAGCGTCGGAACACGGATCGTCGGTAGCGCATGCCTGACGTCGATTGCGCCGTTCATCAGGGTCAGCGCGTAGGCAGCGCCGGGGGTCGCGCTCATGCGCAGGTATGTCGCCCACCACGTCCGAAAGCGCTCGTCGTCGAGCATGCTCGGAGCCCGGGCTTCGATACCGACCGCACCGCCCCATCCGGCCTGGATGCTCTGCAGGAAACCTTCGTACTCCTCGGGAGTTGCCCCGAACGGATAGTCCTCCGCCCATAAGCGTCTGGCGTACCCTCCGAGCATCACCAGGGCATCTGTTCGCTGCGGGTATGTGGTCGCGAACAGGATGCACATCGGACCTCCCTCGGAGACGCTCAAGAGCGCAGCACGCTCCGCTCCGGCGGCATCCATCACCGCGCGAACGTCGTCCATCCGCAACTCCAGGGTCGGAAGGTGGTCGACAGCGACCCGGTCCGACAGGCCGGTACCGCGCTTGTCGAACATGATCAAGCGCGAGAAGGACGCCAGGCGGCGCAGGAAGCGCGCGAGCGACGGCTCTTGCCAGGCCCACTCGATGTTCGAGACCCAGCCCTGAACGAACACGAGAGTGCGTGGGCCTTCTCCTACCACCTGGTAGGCGATGTCGACGTCCCCACTCCTGGCGTATTGCACGTCCGGAACGTCCATTCGGCAATCGTCGCAGCTCGGGGCTGCGGAGCACATGCTCGTGCTTCGCGTGGGGTAGGCGATCGTCTCTCGGGCGGCGCGACTTCTACACTCCACCGGCGCGGGGCCGGTAGCTCAGTTGGTAGAGCAGGGGACTTTTAATCCCAAGGTCGCAGGTTCGATCCCTGTCCGGCCCATCGCCTGACCAACTCGACCGAGGTGCCGGTGCGGCGAGCACCGAGCCCTTCGAGCAGGGCACGCGACGCCGTGTTCGTCTCGTCGATCTCAGTCGATACCTCGGAAACACCACGTGCCACGAGACGGGAGAAGACCTCCGCGAGCAGCGCGCGCGCGATACCTCGGCGTCGGTAGCGCCGATGCACCCCGATGAAGCCAAGTCGCGGGGTCGGCTCCTTCATCCACACGCGGACGATGCCGATGTACTCCCTCGTTGCGCTGTCGACCGCAACGAGATACGTCGTCGGGTCGAACTCGGCCGCCTCGTAGGTCTCTTCACGGAAGCCGGCCTCCGGCCACTGCCAGCCGTTCGTGCCGGGGACGTCCTGGCGTAGCTCGTCGTCGAGTAGGCGAAGGGTTGCCTCGTCGACCTCATCAGCTTGAGCGAAGTCGACGCCCTGCAGCGGATCGATACGCACGGCGCGGATCGGAAGTAGGTACATGCCTTCTCGGCGATTGACCTCGAAGCCGAGCGCCAAGTACGGATCGACCTCGGTCGATTCGACAGTGCAATAGAGGTCGGCCTTAGCTTCGGCGACGGAACCTGCGTCAGGATCCCACACGAAGTGGCGTCCGTCGGGGCGGATATGGGTCTTCATAGAGCGCATCATGCCGCCGCCTTTGACCCGGCACGAAGCCGCGCCCCGTGATTCCACCGGCTGTTGTTCCGCGGTTGTTCTGAACGGAGGGCGCATTTGGTGGTGCGTGGAGCTGAACGCCACCGTGCTGAACCCAGTACGACTCGGTACGTGGTGTGGCTCTGTCCTCGGATAGCTGCGAGCTCTACAACACCTGATTACTTCGCGTAGGCCGCAAACATGAAGGGGCCGCCCGCTCCGTAGAGCTCCTGGCCGATTGCCCCGCTGGTGACCTCACCCTCCCGCAGATCCTCCAGAGGGATGTGCCAGGTGAGGTTGTTGCGCGGCACGAACGCGTACTCCCCGGCAGCGGACGACGCTGCGCCGGGCGGCAGCAACGGCGGCAACGAGTACTGCAGTGTCCGCGGTGAGTCCTGGATGAACCGCTTGACCAGGTTCACCAGGTACGCCGGCTCATTCTGCGCGTATCGCATGTAGCTCTGAAGGCCGAGCCACGCCTCGTATTGCTCCAGCATGGCGACATAGTCCGACCACGGCAGTGGGTTCAGGCCCATGTACGTGTGATAGCCCGATCCCTTCTTGCACATTCCGTAAGTGCAGTCCCAGAGCCGGACCGCGTGGAAGAGGTTGGCCAGCGCGAGCACTGCGTACCCGTGGTAGGCGGCGTCCCCCGTCATCGTGTAGAGCCGTCTGTGCGGCAGCGGCTGTGTACGCCGACATGTGTGTCTCGTACGACAGGTCGAAGCCCGTGCCGGCGACATGGGCGATGGAAGCTTTGGACTCATCCAGATACTGCGCGTCGCCCGTGAGCTCGTGCAGGCCCAGCATCAACCACGCATACCCTCCCGCAACATCATGTTCGACCTGCGAGCCCGACCCGCGGAAGTCGCTGTAGGCGAAGTTCTGCGGAAACTCGTATCCGTTGACATGCGCCAGCTTGATGACCGCGTCCACCGATTGCAGCAGCAACTTCTTGGCTGTGCCGTCGCCGGTCTGCGCGAGTTGCAACAGTGAGATCAGGTTGTTGACGAAGTACCAGCTCTCTCCCCGTGCCGACGGATCGTGGGGAAGGCTGTTCATTACGGTGCCGTAGACCGGGTCGTAGTACGTGGCGAGATCGGCATCGAGCGTCGCGTCGAAGGGCACTGACGTGTTGGATCGGGCTTCGTATGCCCTGACCCCGGCCAGCACGCCCGCCTGGGTCAGCAGCTCGGGGGCGGTACGGGTGTCGGAGACGTACGAGCGCAGGTACTGATGCCCGTTGACGGTCACCCAATTCGCCGGATCGGCGATGTCGTCCGCAGATCTTGCCGCGAGGGTCTGCCAGTCGGCGGTGGGAACGGACGGCTGAGCGATTGCCGAGTCGACGGTGTCCAGCGCCCGCAGATACGCCGTAGCGATGTCTGATTCAGCGGACGGGATCGCGGGCTCGAGGTAGAGATAGCTGGAGACGACGACAGTCGTCTTCTTGTGAGGTAGCGAGCCGAGACTGCTGGGCGGCGGAACGTAGCCGAAGGAGTTCCCGGACACGCCGACCAATGACCCCTTGGTGCCGGCACGCAGATAGGGGAAGTTTGGCTGGGTCACCCCCGACCGTGTGCGGTCGAAGTACGGACCGAGTGCGGTGTAGTTCGAGAAGTACAGGATCGTGCTGCGTAACTTGGTGTTGGAGAGGAAGAGATTGTTTCCGGCGACCGGGGGTGCCGCCGCGTACTCCTTCAACGCGGCGGCAGGCGCGTGGACGACGTGTCACATCCGGACCGGGGTCTGCCGGCGCGTCCTTGGTCGGTGTGACCTTCAGCGTCAGGCCGATGAGAGCGTTACCGGATGGTTGCCCATCACTTGTCGGACTTGAAGCAGTCAGCCTGAGCTGAAATGACGCCCACGGCGCGTTGCCGGACAGCGTCCAGTTCGTGCCTGAATGGGTGATCCTCTTGGTCCACTTGAGGAGACTTACTTTGGCGTTCCCGCCCAGCTCCCTGATCTGGAGAGCTGCGCTCCCACCATGAGACACCGCGATCGTCCCTGACTTGGGAGTGAACGCCAGCGTGTAGGCGCCCACGCGCGCTTTGATCTGATTCGCGGTATTCGCTTGTCGTGCTGAGGCGGCTGCTGCTGCGACGGCAACGAGAAGAAGAACCGTGACAGCAGCTATGCGAGAGGCCTTCACTTCGCCAATCCGCGGTGTGCTGCCATTGCGAGGTGGATCGCACCGAGGACGCCGGCGTGATCGCCGAGGTCCGGCGGGACGATGAACTGGTCCATACTGCCGACGTCGTTGTAGCCGCTCATGAGCTCTTTCACCTGAGTCCGGACGATCGGCAGCAGGCCGGGCTTCTTGACCACACCGCCACCGAGTACCACGCGCTCCGGCGAAACCGTGAGGACGGCATTCATGATCCCGATCGCAAGGTAGCGTGCCTCGAGCGCCCAGGCGGCCTGATCATCGAGCTGTTCGGCCGGCTTGCCGTAGCGAGCGCGCAGCGCTTCGCCGGAGGCCACGCCCTCGAGGCAGTCACGATGGAACGGACAGGAGCCGGGGAACGGATCGTCGCTGTCATGCGGGATGAGGATGTGGCCGAACTCGGGGTGCGCAAGCCCGTGGACGGGTCGGCCATTGAGCACGATGCCGGCGCCGATGCCCGTGCCCACGGTGATGTAGATGAAGTTCGACAGCCCCCGAGCGGCGCCCCAGCGCTGCTCGGCAAGCGCTGCCGCGTTCACATCGGTGTCGAAGGCAACGGGGATGTCGAGCTCCTCGCTGAGCGCGCCGACGACGTTGGTGTTGCTCCAACCCGATTTCGCGGTCTTTGTGATCCAGCCGAACGTCTCCGATCCGACTCGCAGATCGACTGGCCCGAAGGAGCCGACGCCGAGGGCGGCAACGCGGACACCGTCGCGCTTGAAGAACTCGACGACGCGACCGAGCGTCTCCGTCGTCGTCGTCGTCCGGATGACCTTGAGCTCGGTGAGATTGCGTGGGCCGGTGCCCTTGGCGCACACCCACTTCGTTCCACCGGCCTCGACGCCGCCGAACATGGTTGAGTCGGACGCCTCTGCCGGCGCGCAGTCCGGGTCGAGAGGATCGGTGAGCATCTTCGTGTTTGCCGGCTGCAGCTGACCCAAGACGCTTATCCCTGCGCTGGTAGAACGTTGGGAAGAAAGACCCTGAATGTGTTCTGCTGGATGCACACGGCCAAAGCCAGGCCGATGATGGTCGCCAGTGCCGTGGCGGATGTGAAGACCAGCACACCCAGCCAGATGAGGATGACTGTCCAGCTGGCAACCGGTCTCGACAGCATGATCACGGCGGCGTTTCGGTAGGCGAGGAGCACACGTGCCTCTGCCTGGGCGACAAGCAGCGGAGCTACATACAGATGGACTCCGAGCCAGAAGAGCAGGATGAGAGCCCAGACCAGGGACAGCGGCGCGGCGACGGCGTGCAAGCTCGTAGCGGGGTCCGCGGCCTGTGCTGCCCAAAACGCCACATTGAGCGCGCAGGTGATGGTGATTGCCGCAGCGATCAGCCACGCTCTAAGGCTCACCCTCCAGTAGGTGCGGAGTGCCTGCCACTGTTCGCCGAGATTCAGGCTGTCACCGCGGGCGAGCTCTCGCGCGAGTGTCTGGAGTCCCATGCACGCCGGATTGGGCAACGCACCGACGAGGATGGCGATGCCCAGCGGTACCACACTCAGCGAGTGAACAACGAACGCCACGACGATCAATACCAGGACGATTGGAAGCGAGAGCAGCATGGCGAGTAGGTTGCCGGCGAACGACACGGTGAAGTGCGAGAAGACCTGATAACAAGCTGATCCAACAGCCCGGAGTCCGAGGCGCATCAGGGGTGGTAGAGCTCGCAGCTACTCAGGACGGTGCCGTACCAGGAGCCGCCACAGACGAGCACGTTTCCGTTCCGCAGCAAGAGGGCTGACGCCGCGGATCGTGCCTGACGCATGGGGGCTGCGCGCGCCCATCGGTTGCTCTGACCGTCGTACACCTCGGCCGATCGCAGCACGTGCCGGTTCGCCGCTCCGCCTGCAACCAGGACGCGGCCATCGCGCAGTTCCGCACCGCTGGGAGAGTCCCGCCCGGTGGCCATCGGTGCAGCCGACCTCCAGCGGTTCGTCTTCGGATCGAAGAGGCTGGCGGAGTTGAAGGCCTGTCCCGCGTTGTCGACACCCGTCGCGAGCAGAACATGCCCGTTTCGCAGGGAGGCAAGAATCGGATGGGCGAGGACGTCAGGACCTCCCACCGCCGTCCATTTGCCGGCCCTCGAGTCGTAGACCTCTGCCCCGCCGCGGTAACCCCCGGCGATCAGAACTCGCCCGTCGGGAAGAGCCAGCGCATCCTGCTGCGCATGCGGAGAGAGCGTCGGCGGACCTGCTCGCCATGCAGGCTTGCGCGGATCGAAGATGAGAACACTGCGGGAGATCGCGCCATGGACGATCCCGCCCACCACCAGGACGCGGCCGTCGGGAAGCAGCGTGGCAGTCTGCGAAAACCGAACGTCCGGTAGTTGCGCCGTTGAAGCCCACTTGTCGCGAACCGGGTCATAGATCTCGACCGACCTGAGCGGCTCGAGTTTCTTCCCCAGGCCGCCCACGGCAAGAACACGGCCGTCCTTGAGCAGGGTCACCGTGTGGCCGATGCGGCCTTGCCGCATCGCGGCCACGGTCGACCACGTTCCGGCGGAAGTGTGATATCGCTGCACCACATTGGTCGGACGGCCGTCCTTCACGTCCTCCCCACCCGTCATCAACACATCGCCGTTGACGAGGAGGAGTGCGGCTTGCGACACCTCCGGAACCGGCAGAGGAGCCGCCGCTGTCCAGGAGCCGGGCCGCTCTCGTGTTGTCTGCACAGCCTGGCCGCCGTGCTGCGGACGCGCATCATGGCTCTGTCTGTCGGCGCTCCGTGCAACGAAGAACGCCCCGGTCAGGCCGATGAGCGCCGCTGCAACGAGGAGCAAGGTGGCTCGAGACCTGCCGATGCGGGGTAGCACGCGCGCCTGCTCCATTTCAACCGTCAACGTGCACGCGCCACGCTCAGCCCTTGACGCCGCTCAGAGTGACGCCTTGGATGATCTGTCGCGAGGCGATGAAGTAGACGAACACGATGGGCGCAATGGCGATCACGGAAGCCGCCATCTGCAGATTGAGATATGAGGTGCCGTAACGACCCACGAAACCGTTGAGCGCCAGCTCCATGGTCCAGTTGTGTGGATCCTGGAGGTAGATCAACGGCCCGAGAAAGTCGTTCCACTTGCCGATGAAGGTCAGAACCGCCACGGCGGCGAGCGCGGGCCGGAGCTCGGGAAGGATGATCGTCCAGAAGATCCGTAGCGGCCCGGCGCCGTCGACCATGGCCGCCTCGTCCAGAGAGTATGGAATCCCTCTGATGAACTGACGTAGCAGAAAGATGAAGATCGGCGAGCCGAAGAACGCAGGCACGATCTGAGGCAGGAACTGGAAGAGGTTGTGGTAGCCGAAGAGCGAGCCGCCGCTGCCCCAGTGGAAGAAGTTGATGAAGAGTGCGTACTGCGGGATCATCATGACTGCGTACGGGATCATCATGGTGCTGATGATCACGGCGAAAAAGACTTGGCGACCGGGGAAGCGGAAGCGAGCGAAGCCATACGCGATCAGCGCGCTGGAGATCACTGTCCCGAGCGTGACCAGCCCTGCCAGGACGAAGCTGTTGACCAGGAAGGTGCTCATGGGGTACGGCAGGTAGTTCCACATGGTCGAGTAGTTGGACCACTGCAACGGCAGCTTCGGCACCAAGGTGACGTTGGCCCCTGCGTCCACGGCGGTGCGGAGAGAGTTCTCGACCATCCAGTACAGGGGGAACAGCGAGACGATCGAGATGAGCACGACAACAACGTAGGCCGCCAGCTTCGAGCCAAAACCACGCGCAGGCAGCACCGGGCGACGGCGGGTTGGTTTCAGCACACCGTCAGGAAGTGCGGTCGCCGGGACTGGTGGCGTGTGCTCGAGTCCGGTGCTCATCAGCGACGCTCCTCCTGATAGAACACCCACCGTTTCTGGCCGAGAAAGTTCAGCGCCGTGAAGATGAGGATGAGGACAAAAAGACCGAAGGCCATAGCCGTTGCCAGTCCCATGTGGTAATAGTCGAAGCCTTCGACGTAGACGTACCAGAAGGTCGTCAGAAGCGATTGCTGGGGACCCCCGGTGGCGGTCGCGCCACCGGCGAAGATCACCAGCTTGGTGAACTCCTGGAATGCCCCGATGAGTCCGACGATGATGTTGAAGAAGATGGCAGGAGTCAGGAGGGGCAGGGTGATGTACCGGAACTGGGACCAGCTCCTAGTACCATCAACCGCGCCAGCCTCATAGAGTGCCTGGTCGATGCCCTGAAGGCCCGCCAGGTAAATCAGGAGTGTCGCCCCGACACCCCAGGCCGAAACCAGGATGACGGCCGGCATGGTCAGCCTCGGATTATTAAGCCAGTCGACTGGGTTGCACGTAACCTGGCTGGTGTCGCACTGAGCGCCGACCTTGGTGAGTATCCAGCTGACGAGTCCGGTTCCCGGGAAAAGGATCAGCCTGAAGACGAGAACGACCGCAACCGCCGGCAGGATTGCCGGCATGTAGAAGACCGTCCGAAAGAAATTCAAACCCCTCAGCGCCTGATTGAGCAGCAAGGCCATGGGCAGCGCTACCAAATTGACCACACCGACACTGCCAACCGCGTAGTAGATCGTGTTGAACACTGAATGCCAGTACACGCGGTCGGTGAGAAAGGTGTGATAATTCTTGAGCCCGATGGTGTCGGCGTCCCAGAAGGGTCCGGAGATCGGCGCCCAGTCGGTGAAGCTGATGTAGACCGACATCGCAAGCGGGACCGCCGCAAATGCCAGAAACCCGACCAGCCAAATAGAGGTCAGACCGACTCCCCAGCGCGCCTCGCGAGACCGCGACCACCGGCGCGACCACCGGCGCGCCCAGCCGCCTTTCCGTGGCGCCGTCTCTGCTGCCGACATGCGCTATCTCCTCCAATCTCTCGGCTGTGTTCACGCGCCGCTCGAACTGCCGAGGGCGGGCCTAGGCGGCGCTACCTGCATCAGCAGGTGGTGGCGCCGCCGGGGGGCCCGCCCTCGGCAGTTACTGTGGCTAGCGCAGTAGCCCCTGGCTGGTGACATCGGCGCAGGCTTTTGCTGTCACCTGTTGAACCGACGCCTGGTTCTGCCAGAAGGGCTGCAGGTCGGTACTGATGACGTTCCAGAATTTGTCGTACTGTGGCACCAGCTTCGGGTAACGGCCGGTCGCATTGCTCTTCCTGATCGTGGCCAGGAGCGACTTGCCGTACTCGCTTACAATCGCCGGGTGGGTCCAGAGCGCCTTCGCTCCCGGCATGTCGACGCCGTAGGCGCCGACCAACACCGCACCGATGCCGACGCTATCGAAGCGAGCCAGCCAGAATGCCGCATTCTTGTGAGGGGAGTTCTTTGCGATCACCAGTCCGGTTGAGGCCATCACCGCCTGGCGAGACTTCGGCCCTTTCGGCGTCAGAACCGCGGCCCAATCGAAGTTGACTTGCGGTTGACCGCCCGGCTTCTTGCCGAAGGCATAGTTGAGCGCCCACGGACCCATGAACGCCATGGCATAGCGTTCCTTCTGGAATCCGCCGAAGTAGTCCGGAAGGCCGCTGGCCTGCGCCGCGGTAGGCATACCGTGGTACGTGTACGCGATGTCGTGCAGGAACTGCAGACCCGCCCGAGCCGCCGGGCTAGTCATCGTGCACTGGCTGAGCGTGCTGTTTAGCCAGTCACCGCCCCAGCCCCACATGAACTGCTCGGTGCGGAAGTCGTCGGTGTTGAAGGCCATGCCGAACCGCAACTGAGACGTCTCGTCATGCGGCAAGGAGTAGGTTCCGGACAGCTGTTGGGCTGCCTTTGCCATGTCGGTGTACGTCCAGTTGTTCGTCGGGAATGCCACCCCTTTGGCTCGGAACATCTCCTTGTTGTAGAAGAGCAGGCTCTGGTTGCTGCAAGTGCGCGGCAGGCCGTACACATGACCCTTGTACGTCAGTTCGTTCACGCACTGCGGCCAGTAGGTCCCGGCCAGGTCGACCTTCTGCTGCTTCACAAATTTGTCCAGGGGTGCGAGGGCGCCTAGGCTCACATACTGCGGAATGCGCTTCGAGGCGTCGAGCTGGAAGAGATCCGGAGCATTACCGGAGCCAATCTTCGTGGCCAGATCGGTGTCGTAGTTCCCCGAATCCCAGATCGGGTTCACGTGCAGGCCCGGGCATTTCTTCTCGGCGACCGCGATGCTCGACTTATGGGCAGCGTTGTCCCCGCTGTCACCCCAGTACATGTACGTGACGCTGCCCTTGGCAGTGCAGCGGAGAATCTTCTGCGCGGCTGATCCGGATAGTTTTGCCGAATGGCCGCGTGCCAACACGCTCTGGGCACCAACCATGGACGAAACCACCAGAGCCGCCCCCAACAACACAATCCATCGCTTCTTCACTTCAATCTCCTCCTCGCTTTGTTGGCTCTTCGCCTGTCCTCAAATGAAGTCTGCTGCCTCAGTCCGCTTGCTGCTCCTTATCTCTTGTCTCCGATCCTGAAACCCCGCGCTCAGCGGGATAATCGCTCGCGCCCTCCTGTTTCGACAGCGCGCCGAGCCACTAGCGCCAGAGATAAACTGTCGCGGGCGTCGTGCGCGGAGACGACCATGCGATGGCTCGGCCCACGGTGTTTCGTAATGAGGTCGCGCATCCCGTCGACGATTGCGGACCGGTAGGCGGCTTGGCGATCTGGAAACCGAACGTCGAAAGAGATGGCACCAGAATCCTCGCGCACCTCAACTGAGGGGCACAGGGGCCGGACGACAGCCTCGAACGCCGCTGCTGGTACGTCCACTCTACCGTGCACCCGCTCAGGAATCCAACCGTCGATCTCGACGTAGCCATGCTCGAAAAACATGATTCCGTGGGTGCGCTCCACCTTCTGCGGCCACGCGAACTCATGATAGAAGCGGCCGATCGCACCACTCACATATCGGACGGTCACCTCAACCGCTTCTTTCCGTGGCGCACTGCCCTGGACTTCCTCCGGAGCGCCGGCAATCTGCCCATATGCATCGAAGAAATGGACGCCGTGCTCTACCAGGATGCCTCCGCTCTTGTCTGTATCCCACATCCAGTGATCGCCGGGCAGGACCTGTGCGAAGTTTTGGAGCGAGAACGTCCGCAACGGTCCAAGGAGCGCAGAAGCAGATAGCCGAGCAACGAACTCGAACGCGGGATGATGACGGAGAACGTAGTCCACGCCCACGCTGCGGCCGGCGAGGCGCGCAGCGTCGAGCATCTCGTCTGCTTCGCGGAGAGAGAGGGCCAGCGGCTTCTCGCAAAACACGCTCTTCCCGGCTTTCAGAGCCGGAACGGCAATTTCCGCCCGGAGGAGGGGTGGCGTGGCGAGGTGAATCACCTCGATCGTCGGAACGTCGAGGAGATTCCGCCAATCCGCCGTGATGGATAGCTCCGGGTGTGTCAGAGGCGCGCTCCCGGCCAGATTCGGATCCGCCACTGCCGCGACTGAAATGTCACCGGTCTGCCGGTACGCCTCGAGGCAGAACTGACCGAAGCCCCCGGCACCCGCTACCGCCACGCACGCCGGGGGGCTGACGCGCGAAGGGTGAAGAGCTGTCGAAGGCGCGCCTTGCCCAGCTACGGGCTGCATGGCAACCTCATCCGGGGCTTGTTCGACGCGGCGCCCGTCGATGCTCGCCAACTCGGTATAATGGTATGCCATATGGCGTGAGAGGAACTTATCCCTCTTCGCGGAGTCGCGCAAGTGGAGAACGACGCTGTGCCTCCTGTCTCGACGGCCCCTTACGCGATCGTCGACCTACGACGGACCGGTAGCGACTCCGCGCAGGACTAGGTTCGCTCAAGACGAGCGACACCGATCTTCGCGTCGGCCATGCCGTAGAAGACGTAGCGCGTACCCTCGATCGACTCGATCGCCGTAGGGAAGACCACGTTTCCCACTGTGCCGACAAGCTCATCCAGTGTCTCGGGCACGAGGAGCGGCTCAGGCGTGCGCGCGATGACCTGCGACGGATCGGCGTCGCTGAGGATCAGCGCTCCTGCCGAGTAGAACACGTCGGTCTGCGGCACGAACGGGTCGTCGCTGATCGTGCCCGCAACGCCGTGGTGGATCAGGAGCCAGCCCTCGTCCACTCTGGTCGGCGGCGGCCCTCCCCCCACTTTGAGGCTCTCCCACTCGAACTGGGAGCCGGCTACGAAGCGATGTCCTCTCGGGCGAGTGAGCGCCGAGATGTCCGCCCGCACATCCGCTTCCGGGATGTACGAGATCCAGATGCTTGCACGAGAATCGGTCGTGCCGGCCGGAAGGGTCGCAACCTCGTCCGTTTGCGTGAACCAGAACTCCCACATCGGACGATGGATCACCGCGTAGCTCGGTCGACCGTCTGGATCCGGGACGACGTCCGGGAAGAACAGGACGTCCTTGTTCGGATAGAGATTCAGGTCGATCTCGAGGGCGTCGTCGTACTCGAACTGGAACGGTCCCAGCCTCTCCCAACGCTCCAGATCGCGCGAGATCGCGACCGCGGGCCGGGGCCCGAACGGTCCGAACGCGACGTAGGTCATGGCGTGGACGTCGAGGGAAGGAATCCAGGTGATGCGGGGGTCTTCGACGCCCCCGTGCCGAAGGCCGTGCTCCCAGGGGCGATCAGGTTCCAGAACGACGCCCTGCCGCTCCACCTGGGTCGGTACCCCGTCGGCCAAGACCACGCGCGCCTTACCCACGCGTGAGACGTTCCCCTCGGCCACCAGCCGCGGGTAGAGATAGAGCTCACCGTCGGCTCCCCACGCCGTTGCCGGATTCAGCACGCCTTCCACTTCGTACGGGGCGTTCGGGTCGCCTGACATGATGATGCCGAGGCGGGTGAGTCTGTATGGGACGTTCGGGAGGTGCGTAGGAGGCGACTGGGCTGAACCGGAGGTCATGGACTTCCTTCGATCGGTTGAAGGAGCAGGGAGTGTCCGGCGTCCTGATGCGCAGTCGTCGTCATCTCGTGGCCGCACCATCGATCAGACCGCGGATCAAGAATCGTTCGGGAATATATGGCTGCCGGCCACGCTGTGATGGACGAGCTCGACGTCGGCGCCCAGCTCACCACCTAGGAGATCATGCTACCGCTGACCCAGCATGGGCTGGCCGCCAACTACCACGACGCGGCCGCCCTCACCAAGCAGCACCTTTCCCAGGATCACTTCTCGGCCCACTATGAACACACCCCCGACTGGGCGATCGGCCCGTTCCGTCGCGACTCGTCGCTCACCTTCGCGCCGAGCGGCCAATGGCCCGACCCAACCGGCATCGGGTGGACCGCCTCAGCCATCTTCAACCCGTCGCTGATCCGGCACGACGGTCGACTCGTGGTGTTCTACCGGGCATCGCCCAGCATGGAGTCCACCGCAAGCCGGATCGGCATGGCCGTCCACGATCCCGCCACAGGCTGGACCGACAGTTCCCGCAATCCGTTGATCTACCCCACCATGGACAACGAGCTGCACGGCTGCGAGGACCCGAAGATCTATCGCGCGGATGGACGGTACTTCCTCTTCTACAACGCTGTCTTTCCCGTCGACCCTGCTGACGCCGCTCGCCATCTCTCACCCAACTACGCGATCGAGGACATCGGGTGCGACATCAACCTGGCGGTCTCCGACGACCTGGTCAACTGGACGAAGATCGGACCGATCGTCCCGCACGAGGTCTCCAGACTGTGGTGCAAGGGCGCTGTCATCCCGCGTGACGCGAACGGCGATGCCGTTCGGGTCGGCGGTGAATTCCTCATGTATCTGTCCGAAGGATGCAATGGAACTCTGCAGATAGGCCTGTCCGAGGACCTCGTTCACTGGCAGTTCGAAGAGCGGCATTACCTCGACCTCGCACCGCTCGAAGGTCTCCTGCACGAGGTGGCATGCGCCGCCGCCTTCGACGACGGGCGCATCGTCCTCGACATCTTCTGCAGGGCGGACGCAGCGGGGACGTTCGCAGCACAGGCTCTCTACCACCGCGACAGCCCGTTCAGGCAGATCTCGCTCAACAAGGGCGGATCCTTGTCCTGGGGCGGACTGCTCCAGCACGGCGGGACCTGGCTCTTCGCCCAGGGATGGGACGCGTCCGCCGGTGTCCGCGAGCTCTCCTTCTACCGCTCCGCGCGTGTTGAGACACCGCACGACCGTTAGGTGGGAGCGACCACGAGGATCGTCGAACCAGGCGGGATCGTCACCGTTTGCGTTCCGGAGACGTTCTGCGGCAGCACCCGGCCCGTGACTTCGTCATGGAGATCCGATGCGCCGGCCGGCGTCACCTCGACGCCGACGGGGCCGGACGTCGGGTTGAAGTAGAGGTAGGTCGGATCCGACGAGGTCGCGTAGAAGTCGAGTGCATTCAGGTCCGTCCGCAGGACGTTGGGGACGTTCGTGGCACTGACCGAGCCCCCGAGGAACCCGACCCAACTCCCGCCGTAGAGACCGAGGTCGCTGGTGACGTCGGGGTTCAGCCCCCACTGCTGCCAGTAGGCGGCGGGGTCGCCCGTCGCGTTCGGAGTGTGGCCGTTCTCCGTCGCGCGGAGCCCCTCATATGGAATGACGTGCGCCGGGTCCTCGATGTAGGTGGCTCCGTACCACTGATTCCCGACCGGCATCTGGTCCGGGTAGTAGAAGCGGGCTGCATTGTGGATGTTCAACATCCACCGGCCGACAGTGTCCGCGAACCTCGGGTCGTACTTCGCGGCGGCCGCAAAGAGCGGTGCGGAAAAGGTGTTCATCGCAAAGGCGTAGCCGCCGCCGTCGGTTTGACTGCCGATGAGGCCGTAGGCGTCGTAGCTCCCCCAGCGCTCGAGGATCGTTCCCCACCCGGGGCGTACGACTGATCCGCCGAGGATCCAGTCGAAGTACTTGCGGACGTCGTAGTCGGTGCCGAATTGCGCATTCATTCTCGCCGCGAGGTACGGCGCCATCTGGGGCAGCATCTCGTAGAAGAGACTCGACTCTGAGCGTTCGAGGTAGTCCATCGACCACATCGCCGCCTGGAGGTACTTCGCGTCGCCGAACTTGGCATGGGCCCACAGCTCGATCGCAGCCGTGCCGGCCGCCCCGTCGCCACCCTCGTTTCGGTTGCCGGCGTTCTTCGTCCCCGTCGAGAAGTCGAATCCCTGCCCGTCGAAGTTCGCGCTCGCGCCGCCGAGAGCGACAACCTGATCGCAGAACGTGTCGGCGATGCTCCGCAACATGTCGGTCATGCTCGTCGCATTCGGGTACTGCGCGCCGAGCATGTAGTAGAGGACGTTCGCTGCAGTCGTGTACCAGTAGCTGTGACCGCCGTGGAGGTCGGCCTGGCCCGCCAGGGCGGTTTGCACGGTGGGTTGGTTCAGTGCGATCCCGAGGCGGGGCGAGTAGAACGTGCGCAGCATGTCGACGTAGTCGATGCCGTCCTGGCTCGACTTGTCGATTCCTACGAGCGTCGCCCCGACGACGGATGCGATCTGGCCGAGCGCTTCCTGCGTGCCGTCCGTGTCGAGCCGGCCATCGCCGTAGTAGGACGGCATCTTGTAGGTGTCGTCACGCATGTTGTAGTGCGTGTGATCCCACGCGATCGTCGGAAACCGGCCTGGCTGCGACCAGTCGTAGACGAACGAGTCGTAGTCGATCGCTCGCCGACGCCAGTCGAACGATGCGCTCGGACTCGGCGCGCCCGGGAACGCTGCAACCGCGGACACGGTGGACTGACTCTGCAGGCGCGCCCCGGTTGGGCGCGTGAGGAACTTGCGGGACATCGATCCATCTCCTGGAATCGGCGAACGTCGACTGTCGGCAAAACGGTCCGAAACCTCTGCACCACGGCAGCTCGGGACCGGCGAGCCGCTCGCCCGGCGCCTCCCTACTTCACCCGCGCGCCGGTGGCCGGATGGAAGATGAGCTCGGTGCCCGGGGTCACGTCGAGGCCGACAACATCTCCGACGACCGGCGGGACGCGGCCGCTGTGACGCACGACGAACGGCTTGCTGTTCGGGTCGTCTCCAGGGAGCTGTCCGTAGATGTACGCGTCGGCGCCGAGCTCCTCGATGAGGGCCACGTGCAGCCGGAGGGGGCCGTCAGGGCTACTCGTGTAGGCCTCGGGCCGGAGGCCGAGTATCACGGTCTCGAGGCCGGCTCGGTGTGCCGCAGCGAGCGTTTCTTGGCTCAGCGGTATCACGATCTCGCCCAGTAGAGCGCCGCCTGGAACGAGGCGTGCCTCGCGGAGGTTCATCGCCGGGGAGCCGATGAAACCGGCCACGAACTCATTCACCGGGGAGTCATAGAGGTTGCGCGGCGTGTCAACCTGTTGCAAGAGCCCGTCCCGGAGCACCGCGACACGATGTCCCATCGTCAGCGCCTCGACCTGGTCGTGTGTGACGTAGATCGTGGTTGTGCCGAGCCGCGCTTGAAGTGCGGCGATGTGCGCACGCGTCTCGACGCGCAGCTGGGCGTCGAGATTCGACAGCGGCTCATCCATGAGGAAGACACTCGGCTCTCGCACGACGGCCCTGCCCATTGCGACGCGCTGTCTCTGGCCGCCGGAGAGCGCGCCGGGTCTGCGGTCTAGGTACTCCTCGAGGTCGAGCATCGCCGCTGCCTCGTGCACCTTCGCCTGCCGCTCCTTCGTCTTTACGCCCCTCAGCTTCAGGGCGAAGCCCATGTTTTCTGCGACTGACATGTGGGGGTACAGCGCGTAGTTCTGGAAAACCATGGCGATGTCCCGGTCCCTCGGAGCCTTGTCTGAGACGTCCTCGCCGCCGATTTGTACCGTTCCACCGCTGACCGGCTCGAGCCCGGCGAGCATGCGCAGGGCCGTCGACTTGCCAGAGCCCGAAGGGCCGACGAGCACCATGAACTCACCGTCAGCGATCTCTAGGTTGAGTTCGTTGACGGCCGGGACAGGGTTTTTCGCATATATGCAGGTTGCGTTGACGTAGCTCACCTGGGCCATCGCGCGTCCTTTCGATTCGGCGAAGAATTCTAGGGTACGACAGCCAGATCGCATGGATTCGCACCAGGGGCTTTGATGCCATGCCTCTGAAGGATTCGAACCTCCGACAAGGTCTACGCAGATGACCCGTACCTCAACTGATGCGGCGTGATTCTGGGCAGGCCATCGATGTCCAGTCCGGCCCTCTTCACGACGCTTGCGAGACGACGGGCAGCCTCGCGATGCTCAAGCGGTCGGCCCGTCCTCGTGGTCGTGACGAAGTGATGGGGCTGCGACAAGCGGGATCGAGCCTTCCAGTGCCGCAAGATCGACAGCAGCCCGCGAGCGTACTCTCGCCCAGGCGTCGGGTGGAGTACGAATCGGAGTACCGCCGTGTCTCCGCCGTCTGCATTCCGTTGCACTTCCCTGCGACATCGCTCCGTGCAGATTGCAGGCATTTTCAGTCGGCTGCATTGACCTGCGCCCGCCTTGTCGAGACTTTTAATCCCAAGGTCGCAGGTTCGATCCCTGCCCGGCCCATCGAAGAAAAGACAGAATAGAGCCAAATTTTGCATCCAGCGGACTCCGTCATCTCGCGGGATAGGGTACTTCGAGGTGCTGGCGAGCTTCATCGTCAGAGCATCGGTCTGATCCCCGTCCGGAACCCGCACAGCGCACCGTCGTCATGTGATCCGAGCGTCGCCCAGCAGGGCCGGCGGCCTTCGAGAGGAACTCGGCTCACATCGTGCGCGCGATGTTCGTCCTGTACTCGGTGCTGATCGTGGGGGGCATCGTCCTCTTCGTCACCGTCGGGCTTACCCAGCAATGAAACGCTTCGCCCGAGAAAACGGACTTTCGCTCTTCTTCGCCACGATCTTCCTGGCAACGCTCGTCGGCCAAGCGTTCGCGGGCCAGCGCAACTTCAACGCGGAGCAGGCAGCGCACGGGGAGCAAACCCTCTCCTGGTGGCAGTACGTGCTTTCGCCGAGCTTCGGCGGTGCGGTGATGGAGAACTGGCAGTCCGAGTTCCTGCAGTTCTCGCTCTTCATCGGCGCGACGATCTGGCTCGTCCAGAAGGGCTCGAACGAGTCGAAGGCCCTCGGCGACGCAGGGATCGAAAGCGACGAGCAGCAGCAGATTGGGCCCCATACACCGATGCGCGGCTCACGGTGGGCGAAGGCGGACGACTTCCGCACGCGCATCTACGAGAACTCGCTGCTGATCGTGATGACGCTCATCTTCTTTGCGACCTGGTTCGGCCAATCCCTCAACAACTGGCGTGTCTTCAACGCAGAGCAGGCGACGCACGACGCGGCGCCCGTCTCCTGGAGCCGCTATCTCCTCGACCCCGATTTCTGGGAGAAGACCCTCCAGAATTGGCAGTCCGAGTTCCTCGCCGTCGGCACGATGGTGGTTTTCACGATCTACCTTCGTCAGCGCGGATCTCCCGAATCCAAGCCTGTCGGTGCGCCGCACGACGAGACGGCAACGTCCGGCTAGGTGCAAGACGGCAGCGAACCTCGGCTCACCGCCGCCCCGAGGATGGCGACTTCGTCAGCCACGCGGCGCCTGAAATCGTGCGCGCCCTATTACGCCGGCGCCGCTGGGGCGGTTAAGAAACGCTCGCTCCCGGGGTACCTTCGGCTCCGTGTATCTCGCCGGTCTGCGGATTCCCGACGAGTACGTGCGAGAGCTCGCCAAGCGGGTTTGCCGCGCACGTCCCACGGGCATCAAATGGCTCATGGATGAACCGAGCCCAATTGCACCCGGACCAGGCGTTCCGGTGCCTGTGCCTGAGCCGTCTGGCCCAGGTCTGATCCCGGAGCGGGAGCCTCGGTCGAATCCGCAACCGCCGGAAGCTCAACCGTCAGATTCCGCCGGATCCCGCGGACGTGCCTGCGCGCTAAAAGTCCGTGACTACTAGTCCGCCCGAGGCGGCGCCCCAGCCGCAACCAGAGCACGACGAACCGAGCCTTCCAGATCCGACACTAGCCGAACTCTCGCTCCGCGACTATCAGGCGATCGTCGTTCGAGCCAGCAAGGAAGCGCTTGATGACCACATCACCAACCTTGCGGCCGCCATCGCCTACTACTCGTTTTTGGCGATTCCGGCTTTGCTACTCGTCGCCGTCGGGTTGTTCAGCTTGTTTGCGAGTCCCGATGCGATCGGGACAATCACCGAGAAGCTCGCAGGCGTCGTCCCGCGCGAGGCGCTGACGTTGGTCGATGACAGCCTGACGCGAGTCATCGGAAAACAACGCAAGCTCGGGGATCGCGATGGCGCTTGTCGGGACGGTGCTGGCCGCATGGTCGCTGACCGGCGCGATGCAGACGCTCATGTGGGCGCTCAATAGCGCCTATGAACGCGACGAGACGCGAGGCTTCCTCAAGCGCCGGCTGACTGCGCTGGTGATGGTGATCTTGATGCTGTTCGCGTTTGTCCTCGCCTTCGCGCTCCTCGTGCTTGGCCCGCAGCTCTCAGGGTGGATAGGTGAAGCTGTCGGCATTGAGGCCTTCATCGACTGGCTGTGGTGGACGGCGCAGTGGCCGGTGCTGATTCTTGGTCTTCTGGTCGCATTCGCGGCGATTCTCTATCTGGGCCCCGACGTCGACCATCCCCGGTGGCAGTTTCTGACCTTCGGTACTGCGTCGGCAGTTGTCGTATGGCTCATTGGATCCGGTGCGTTCGCTGTTTTTGTCAGCCAGTTCGGCTCGTACAACAAGGCCTGGGGATCGGTGGCGGCAGTTATCGTCATGCTCACCTGGCTCTGGCTTAGTGCGCTCGCTCTCCTGTTTGGCGCAGAACTCAACGCGGAGGCGGAGCGCAGTCGCGAGCTCCGCCGAGGCGAGCCGGCCGAGGTTGAGCTCCAGGCTGCAGCGCGGGGCTAGCCGTCGGCACTACGGACTGAAAAGGACACTCGACGTTTCAAGAGTGTCGCTTCGCGGATACTGCTCTTGGAGCGCGGCTCACGGAGCGCACCGATGACTTCGGCACGGGCACCACCGATTCGGGCCCCGTGACCTAAGCGAAAGGGTGAAACCGGGTCAGGCTGCCGAGAGGATCTCGACCGTCAGCGGCCCATCGCCGAGCCCTGTCGGGATGACCGTTGGGGCGCTCGGAGTCGGAGCCCCGTCGAGGGGAAGTGGGTCGGCGGACTCAAGGAGCACGGTTGGGCCAACGTACTCGCGCACGCGCCACAGCGTTCCGCGTGCTCGGATGAGTGCTCCCAGCTGGAGCTCTCCGCGCGTAGATCGATGCTCGACGTCGCCGTCCGGGAATCGAAGGGTCAGGATCGGCGTTCTCGGGATTCGTCCAGCCTACATCGGCGCGGACGGAGACGCGTCTTGCGTTTCTTCGACCGGCTCCACGTACGCGGTGGGTACGGGGGTTTCGGCGATCCGCGTCACGCGCCAAAGCTCGCCCTTGCGTCGCACTTTCTCGCCGATCGCCGGAAAGACGCGACGGGTGAAGTCGTACTCGAAGTCACCGTTCGGGTAGCGGATCAAAAGGGCCTTTGCGGGAATGCGGCACCTCCTCTCGTGTCTACGGGACGGGTGCCCTCGTGTCGTTCGCTCAAAACCATCAAGTGCATGGACGAGCACCTCATGGACGTGTTCGAGGGCAGTCGCTCGGTTCGCGTGCCATGCGTTTGTGCTCAACGGGTATTTGCCACCGGACTAAGGACGAACGAATCATCAAGACTGACGTCCGGTTGTGGAACGCGGAATGACCGACTTGTCGTAGACAGCGCACCGCGTTTACCGCGCTCGTCCAAGTGGAACTGACACCTGAGGTTCGGGTTCCGCCGCGAGGCTACCCCGCACCGAGAGGGGTGCTGGCGAACCGACGACCGGCGGAGCCCGCACCGCATGATGTGCGGGGGGCCCCGGCTGGTCGACGTTGGACTTCGCCGCGCCAGATCAATGGTTAAACAGCGGAACCCAACCCTTCGTGGACGTTATGCCGTTGCTGACGCGAACGACTCGTTGCTCACCCGTGTCGCGATCTTTTCGACCGAGCGAAGCGCTTCCTTCTCCTGAGAAAGGTTCTCGTCGAGTAGCTCGACGGCCTTCTCTTCACCGAGAGCCTTCGCCATGCGCCGAAGCCCCTCGTAGGCAGCGATCTCGTAGTTCTCCGTGCGCGCTGCCGCCCCGAGGTCGACGAGGTCGATGAGAGACGAGGACGACTCCTTGACCATCTCCTCGTGCTCCTTCTTCAGCCCCTCGAAGGCGATGCACTCCTCCTCGTGCGGCGTTTCGCCGAGTAGCTCGAAGACCTTGCTCGACGTTCGAGACGTGCTGCCGCGTCTGTGACAAGTGCTCCTTGAGGCCCGTCTTTAGCTCAGTGTCCTGCACTTCGTCGATGAGCTTGGGCAGTGCTTCTTCCACGAGATTCCGCTCGACGTACAAGATGTCGCCGAGCTCATGAAGGAAGAGCTGGCGGGGATTCCTGATCTCACTCATGCGGTACTCCTTCTGTTGATTGATTAGGCCTTACCCAGTGACGGCATCGCCTAAGCAATCCGGCCTGTTTCAGCTCGTCGCCGTTCGCCGCGGATGTTCCGGCAAGACCTTTAATCCCAAGGTCGCAGGTTCGCTCCCTGCCCTGCCCATCAGAGAAAGTCCGTCAACCAGACCTTTCAAGGCCCTAGTTAGCCTCTGTCCTCTCGTCGCTCAGCTCGATCGTCGGGAGCTTCAGCGCTTTCACCGAATTCGGCTTCCCTCTTCGGCGCTCTGAGCGTCGCCGCAGTCGCCTCGGCGACGGGCTACGACGGCGTCCTCGTGCTCTCACGCATCACGACGTCGCGGTCAGTCGCCGCACTCGACGCCGCGTAGCTCACGACTATGCCTTCTTTGCGCCGTGGGCCGCGATAAGGTCCCGGTACCACTTGAAGCTGTCCTTCGGGACACGCTCGAGCGTGTCGAAGTCCACGTAGACGATCCCGAAGCGGCGCGAGAACCCGAAGGCCCACTCGAAGTTGTCGAGCAGCGACCAGAGGAAGTACCCGCGCACGGGAACGCCTTCCGAGATCGCATCCTCGAGAGCGGCGAGGTGTCGCTCGACGTAGGAGATCCGCTGCGGGTCGGCGACGCTTCCGTTGGTGCGGGCGTCGGGATACGCCGCGCCGTTCTCGGTGATGTACACGTCGGGGAGCTCGTAGTCGCCGTGCAGGCGGACGAGGAGATCCTTCAGGCCGTCCGGATACACCTCCCACCCCATCTCGGTGCGCTCGGCATCGGCGACGTCGACCGCGATCGGCCGCGACGGATCCGGCCCGGCGCGAACGACGGCGCGGCTGTAGTAGTTGACCCCGAGGAAGTCGAGCGGCGCCGCGATCGACTCGAGATCGCCGTCGTCGATCCTGGGAAGTATGTGCTCGTAGTGCTCGAGCATGTCCCTCGGGTACCCACGGCCGAAGATCGGGTCGAGGAACCAGCGGTTGCGCGAGCCGTCCAGGAGCCGTGCTGCGTCGATGTCCTCGTCGGCGTCCGTGAGCGGGTACATCGGGTAGAGATCGACCGTGACGCCGACGCGCGCCGCCGGCGCCTCGCGCCGCAGGACCTCGGCCGCACGCCCGTGCGCGAGCAGGACGTGGTGGGCTGCAGCCAGGGCGTCCGCCTCGCTCCGGCGACCGGGCGCGTGCTCCCCGAGGCCGTAGCCGAGCCAGGAGATCACCCACGGCTCGTTCTGCGTGATCCAGTTCGGCACACGGTCGCCGAGCCGTGACGCCACGACCTCGACGTACTCCGCGAAGGCGCCGACGGTGTCTCGGGCCGGCCAGCCGCCGCGATCCTCGAGCTCCTGCGGAAGATCCCAGTGATACAGGGTGACGTAGGGCTCGATCCCGTTCGCGAGGAGCTCGTCGAGCATCCGATCGTAGAAGTCGAGGCCCGCCTGGTTCACGCCGCCACGGCCGGACGGGAGGATCCGCGGCCACGAGATCGAGAACCGATAGGCGTTGATGCCGAGCTCCTTCATCAGCCGGACGTCGTCTCCGAAGCGGTGATACGAGTCGCACGCGACCACGCCGGTGTCGCCGTTGACGATCGCGCCGGGTACAGCTGCGAAGCGATCCCAGATGCTCTCGCCGCGTCCGTCCTCGGCGACCGCGCCTTCGACCTGGTAGGCGGAGCCCGCTGCGCCCCAGACGAACTCAGGCGGGAGTGTCCGACCATCGATGTGCGAGAATGCGCTGGTCACTTAACCGGTCAAGAGCATACTACGGCGGATAGCGTTCCGTCTGAAGGAGGCACGCGAGTGGTAGAGCAGCGGAGCGGTAGGGTCACGATCAAGGACATCGCCGAGCGCGCCGGCGTGTCCAAGGGCGCCGTCTCGTACGCGCTCAACGGCCGGCCGGGCGTCTCCGACCACACGCGCGATCGCATCGTCGCGATCGCGAACGAGCTCGGCTGGTATCCGAATCGTGCGGCGCGCGCGCTCTCGGCGGCCCGCGCCGACGCGTGCGGGCTCGTGCTCGCACGGCCCGCGCGGACGATCGCGCTCGAGCCGTTCTTCATGGAGTTCATCGCCGGCGTCGAGCAGGAGCTCTCCACGCGCTCCATCGCACTCACGCTCCAGCTCGTCCGCGACGTCCGCGACGAGATCGAGGTCTACCGCCGCTGGTTCGGCGAGCATCGGGTGGACGGCGTGCTCGTCGTCGACCTGCGCTTCGACGACCCTCGCGTCGACGAGCTCGTCCGTCTCGGCCTCCCCGCGGTCGTCGTCGGCGGACCCGTCGAGAATCGCGTTTTGCCTGCAGTTTGGCATGACGAAGCGGCAGTCGTGACGGAGGCGATCAGGTACCTGGGCGCGCTCGGGCACACGCGAGTCGCCCATATCACGGGCGTCGCCGAGTTCGTGCACACGCAGCAGCGGGTCGAGGCGTTCCGTCGAACGGTTCGCGAGCTCGGGACTCGAGGGAGAGACCGTCGAGACGGACTACAGCGCCGAGAGCGGCGCCCGGGCGACGCGCACGCTGCTCTCGTTACCGGCGCCACCGAGCGCGATCCTCTTCGACAGCGACCTCCTCGCGGTCACCGGGCTTGGGGTCGCCCAGCAGATGGGCTTCGCGGTGCCTGACGACCTCTCCATCGTCGGATGGGACGACTCGCTGATCAGCCAGGTCGTCCATCCGCCGCTGACCGCCATCACCCGCGACATCACCGCCTACGGCGCCACGGCCGCCCGCCACCTCCTCGCTGCGATCGACGGCGCTGCCCACGGAGACGTCGAGACGGCCCGCGGAGAGCTGACGACACGCGGCAGCACGGCTCCGCGCGTCGCGTCGACCGCTCGCTGACGCTCGCGCGTCGACATCTCCACCCCGGACAGAGGCTTGACACTGAACCGGATAAGTTGTTGACTCCCGGTATCGAATGGTTGCCTCCGCAGTTCTCACGCATCGCATCAGGGTCAACCCCGATGGAGCGCTGCGTCGCGTGGGCCACGCTTTGGATGTGTTCGCGCGAGAACGGAGGGACGCATGGCAGATGAGTCGGTATGGGTCAAGCCTCGCCGAGAGTCAACGTGAGGCCAGTGAGGCACGAGAGGAGGGTGATTTCAATGTCACCACGTAAGAGAGGGAGGGTGACGATCGTCGGCGCTTTGGCTCTCGCCGCCCTCGTCGCCGCCGTCTCCCTGGGAGTCGCAGGGGCCGGAGCCGGCGAACGGTCGGCGTTCGCGCTTCCCCGCGCACAGACGTTCTACATGAGCGGGAGCCAGTGGGCACCGTACGGTGATGTCAACCCCGCCAAGACCTGGGACTTCACCACCGGCACCATCGGTCTGGCGTACGAGACGCGCATTTCGGTTCAACCCGCTGACAGGTGCGTTCATCCCGTGGCTCGCCACGAGTGGCACCTGGCGAACCAGCAACGTCTACGTCATGAACATCCGTCGCGGCGTGAAGTTCAGCGACGGCACGACGCTGACGCCGGGGGACGTGAAGTACAGCTTCGACCTCCTGAAGATCCCGACGCACCCGCAGAACGCGCTTTGGGCGTCGACGGGGCTGAAGAGCGTCAAGGTTGTCGGGAACACGATCGTGTTCACGTTCGCAGGCAAGCCCGGCTATCAGCAGTTCGACTTCTACCGCTACAACGTCGCGATCGTCCCGCGACACGTCTTCAGCAAGTACAGCGTCACCGAACTGACGACGGGCAATCTCGACGCGAGCCAGATCACCGGTACCGGCCCGTACACGTATATGTCAGGTGCGAGCTCCACGGCTCAGACCTTCGTCTGGCAGCGGAGAAGCGACTGGTGGGCAACCAAGGCGTTGGGCCTCAGGCCGGCGCCGCGAGTACGTCGTCGACATCCACAACTCGTCGAATCAGGCGGCGCTCGCCAACTTCCAGGCCGGGAACATCGATCTCTTCAACAACTTCGCACCGAGATCGGCGATCACGGGCAAGCTCAAGACCTTCTACAACACGGCCCCGTATCACCTGGGTGCGAACACGACGTGGCTCTTCCCGAACACGACGAAGAAGCCGCTCAACGATCCGGCGTTCCGCCGCGCGCTCGCGTACTCGGTCAACATGAACCAGATCCTCGCCAAGGCCTACCAGGGCCTCGTCGACAAGGCGAGCCCGACAGGCCTGCTACCGATCTGGAACAAGTGGGTGGACAAGAAGGCGGTTGCCAAGTACGGCTTCTCGTACAACACGACCAAGGCGAAGGCGATTCTTGCCGCAGCCGGCTACAAGGACAAGGACGGGGACGGGTATGTCGAGAACAAGGACGGGTCCGACATCTCGCTCACGATCCAGTGCCCGAACGGATGGTCGGACTGGATGACCTCGATCCAGGTCATCGCCGAAAGCGCGAAGGCGGTCGGGATCAAGGTCACGCCGGGATACCCGGACTACGGAACGCTGGTCGATGATCGCGGCCACGCGCGGTACGACCTGGTCCTCGCCAACGACAGGCAGTACTCGAACACGCCCTGGACCTACTACCAGTACATCTTCCAGCTGCCGATTCTGGACAACCAGACGACCGTGAACTACGAGCGGTTCTCGAGCCAGAAGGCATGGGCATCTTACGCAGCTGCTCGACAGGACCCCCACGACCAACACGAAGGCCTATCAGGCAGTGATGTCGAAGCTGCAGACGACGTTCATGCAGAATCTGCCTGCCATTCCCCTCTGGTACAACGGGATGTGGGCCATGTTCAACACCACGCACTGGACGAACTGGCCGTCAGCAAAGACCGGGCAGTACACGCCCACGGCCTGGAACAACTACTGGCAGATGACGAGCATCGACATGCTCACGCATCTCAAGCCGGTCAAGGGCACGTAGGCCGAAGGCACCACCAATGATCGAGCAACACCCCTCCCGGCGATCATCCGGGAGGGGTGTTGTCACTCCGCGGGACGATCTGATTGGGATGTCCAGTGTGGCGCTACCTCTTCCGTAAGGTCTCCATCTACATCGTGACGTTCGTCGTCGCGGTGTCGATCGACTGGGCGATCCCGCGCTTCATGCCGGGCGACCCCGATTGAGGGGCTCCTGTCGCGCATGCAGGCGCAACCGCAAGCATCGGAGGAGCTGACGGGCTTCTACACCAAGGCGTTCGGGTTCGACGTCCCGCTCTGGAAGCAATACGTCAACTTCTGGGCGGCTCTCTTCCAGGGCGATCTCGGGCTCAGCATCACCAACTTCCCGACCCCTGTCTCGGAGCTGATCATGGGCGCCCTGCCGTACACGCTCGCGCTGCTCGTCCCGGCGATCCTGCTCAGCTTCTGGGCGGGGAACAAGGTCGGCGCGCTCGCAGCCCGCCGAAAGACGCTCGACAACACCGTGCTCCCGGTGGGCTACGTGCTGACCGCAACCCCGCAGATGTGGCTCGGAATCATCCTCGCCTGGCTGTTCGCCTCGACCCTCGCCCTCTTCCCCGTCTCGGGCGCGTACGGGCTAGAGCTGCAGCCGGAGTGGTCGATCGAGTTCGCGCGCAGCTTCCTGCACCACTGGATCCTGCCCTTCTCCGCCCTCTTCCTCGTCGCCTTCGGCGGCTGGGCCATCGGGATGCGGAACTTGATCATCTACGAGCTCGAGGCGGACTACTCGAACTACCTCGCAAGCCTGGGAGCGCCCACGAAGCTCGTCCGCAAGTACGCGTACCGCAACGCGCTCCTCCCGCAGATCACCGGGCTGGCGCTGGCGCTCGGCGCGGTCGTGGCGGGCGCCATCGTCGTCGAGATCGTGTTCTCCTATCCGGGTCTCGGGACACTGACCCTGAATGCGATCGAGAATCGCGACTACTTCCTCATCCAGGGGATATTCCTCTTCCTCATCACGGGTGTCCTGATCGCGAACCTCATCATCGACATTGCATACGTCTTCATCGACCCGCGAACGCGGGTCGGGATGCAGGGCGGCGCGTGATGGCGGCCTCGGACCGAGACGCGGGAGTCGTGACGACCGGAGCGCCGGCTCCGTCCCTCGAGACCACTGCGACCACGGCGCCGGGAGGCGGCAGGCCGCTGGCCGCGACCCCGCTGCGGCGCCGGTCGGAGTTCGTCTACTTCGCGCTCCGGAACTGGAAGTTCGTGGTGGGCCTCGGCGTCGTGCTCGCGTTCTTCGTGCTCGCACTCGTCGGGCCCCTGCTCACGGACAACACGCCGTTCGAGTTCAGCGGGCCGACCGACCAGCCGCCGTCCTCCGAGTACTGGTTCGGGACGACGTCGTTCGGACAGGACGTGTTCGCCCAGTTCGTGTACGGGCTGCGAGCAGCATTCCTCGTCGGGATCCTGGGCGGGGGTATCGCCTGGCTCCTCGGCGCCACGGTCGGCTTCACTGCCGGCTATCGAGGAGGCTGGGTCGACGACGTCCTGAACATGCTCACGAACGTCGTCCTCGTGATCCCGACGCTGGCGATCCTCATCATCGTCGCCGCGTACATCAACGTGCACAGCTACGCGACCGAGGCGATCCTCATCGGGCTGACGTCGTGGCCATGGGCGGCGCGGGCGGTGCGAGCCCAGACGTTTTCGCTGAAGACGCGGGAGTTCGTGGACGTCGCCCGGTTGAGCGGGCGAGGCACACGGCAGATCATCACCACGGAGATCGCGCCGAACATGAGCTCGTACCTGCTCATGATGTTCATCCTCCTGTTCGGCGGCGCGATCCTCATCGGAGCCTCCCTCGACTTCCTCGGCCTGGGCCCCTCCACATCGATGTCGCTCGGGCTGATGATGAACAACGCGTTCCTCTCGAGCGCCCTGCTCCTCGGAACCTGGTGGTGGTTCGTGCCACCGGGAATCGGGATCATCGCGATCGTCGGCGGCCTGTACGTGATGAACGTCGGGCTCGACGAGATCTTCAACCCCAAGCTCCGGGAGAAGTGAGATGAGCCTCAAGGTCGACGGGTTGACGGTGTACTACCAATCGCTGCGCGGCGACGTGAAGGCGGTGGACGGGGCTACCTTCGAGATCGCCGACGGCGAGATCATGGGGCTCGCGGGCGAGTCAGGGTGCGGCAAGTCGACGCTCGGCAAGAGCCTGATTCGCATGGATACGCGCATGCGGTACGTCGGCGGCCACGTCGAGCTCGACGGCAAGGAGCTTCCGATCTGGGACGACAGGAAGATGAATCCCCACCGGTTCAAGGACGTCTCGATCATTCCCCAGTACGCGCTGAGCGCGCTGAATCCGACCCGCAAGATCGGGACGATGGCGACGGAGCTCCTCGCATCGCGGCACATCCCGCTGAACGGCGTGGTGCACGAGTTCAAACGCCGCCTGAAGCTCGTCGGGCTGCCCGAGGACGTGCTGGAGCGATTCCCGATCGAGCTCTCGGGGGGGATGAAGCAGCGCGTCGTGATGGTGCTCTCCTCTCTGCTCGACCCCTCGCTCCTGATCGCCGACGAGGTGACGTCAGCGCTCGACGTGTCGACCCAGCGAGCCGTTTCCGAGCTGCTCGTGGAATTCCGCGACCGCGAATTCGTCAAGAGCATGATCGTGATCACGCACGACCTCTCGGTCCTGTACCAGATCGCCGACACGATCCTCGTCATGTACGCAGGCAAGCTCGCCGAGAAGGCGCCGGCGGAGACGATCGTCGACGCGCCGGCGCACCCCTACACGCGGATGCTCCTCTCGTCGCTTCCGGAGGTCGGCGTGCGGTACGCGGAGAAGCGGCTGAGCGGCATTCCCGGCCGACCGCCGTCGCTGCTCGACCCGCCGACGGGCTGCCGCTTCAGGGCGCGATGCCCACTCGCGTTCGAGAAGTGCGCCGAAGAGCCACCGTTCGTCGAGGTCGTGCCCGGTCAGGCGGCCGCGTGCTGGAAGGCGGCAGCCTGATGCTGAGGGTCGACACCTGCTGCAAGTCGTACCGCGTCGGCGCTTTCGGCGGCGGTGAGCTCCTCGCGGTCCGGAACGTCAGCTTCGACGTCCACCCCGGCGAGGTCGTCTCGCTCATCGGCGAGAGCGGCAGCGGCAAGTCGACCATCGGGAAGATGATCCTCCGGCTCCTCAAGGTCACCCGCGGGAACATCGTCTTCGACGGCGTGGACATCTCCACGCTCGGCGGCAGAGCAGCTGAAGGCGTACTACGCCGACGTACAGGGTGTCTTCCAGGATCCGTTCAGCTCGTACAACCCGATCTTCAAGGCCGACCGCGTGTTCACCATGCTTCGCAGCGAGTACTTCTCCGGGCTCAGTGCGGCCGACTGGCACGCGAAGCTCGAGAAGTCGCTCGACGCCGTGAGCCTCAATCCCGGCGACGTCCTCGGAAAGTACCCCCACCAGCTGAGCGGCGGCCAGCTGCAGCGCATGCTCATCGCGCGCGCGCTCATGCTCGACATCCGACTGCTCGTCGCGGACGAGATCATCAGCATGCTCGACGCCTCGACCCGAATCGACGTGCTGAACCTGCTGGGAGACCTGAAGTCCCGCGGGCTCGGCATTCTCTTCATCACCCACGATCTCTCGCTCGGCAACTACATCAGCGACAAGACGATGATCCTGCGTCACGGGAACGTCGTCGAGCTGGGCACGACCGAGCTCGTCTTCGGAAACCCGGTCGCATCCGTACACGAAGACGCTGCTCGCCTCCGTCCCTCAGCTGCACACCAAGTGGAGCACGCTCGGGCGGCCGACGCCTCAGGCCGACGACGACGCGCCCGAGGCCGGAACGCTCGTCGAGATCGAGCAAGACCACTTCGTCCTGACCACGGGCGAGACGGCGGCGCGCCGATGACGGCAGTCGGGGACGAGCGAGAACTCGCGCTCACGGCACGCGCGGCGATCCCGTGGGAGGAGCGGCCCGCCGGAGCGGGCGGCGTCGTCTGGCGATCGAGCCAAAACCCGATCATCGCTCGCGACGCGATCCCGCGCGCTAACAGCATCTTCAACTCGGCCGTGGTCCCTTTCGGCGAGGCGTTCGCCGGCGTCTTCCGAGTAGACGACCGGGAGCGCGTGATGAACCTCCACGCGGGTCGCAGCGCGGACGGCGTCGACTGGGAGATCGACCACGATCCGATCGTCTTCGCGCCGGCGGACGCGCGCGTGCCCGAGATCCAGGAGCGTTTCCTCTACGCCTACGACCCCCGCGTCACGTGGCTCGAGGATCGCTACTACGTAACGTGGTGCAACGGCTACCACGGCCCGACGATCGGCCTCGCGTACACCTACGACTTCGAGACGTTCCACCAGCTCGACAACGCCTTCCTCCCGTTCAACCGGAACGGTGTGCTCTTCCCCCGGAAGATCGGTGGCAGCTACGCGATGCTCAGCCGCCCGAGCGACGACGGCCACACGCCGTTCGGCGACGTCCACTACTCCGAGAGTCCGGATCTTGTGCACTGGGGTCGACACCGTCACGTCATGGCCCCGGTGCCGCTCTCCTGGCAGTCGACGAAGATCGGCGCGGGTCCGACCCCGATCGAGACCGACGCCGGCTGGCTCGTCCTGTACCACGGCGTCCTCACGTCCTGCAACGGCTTCGTGTACTCGATGGGGGCGGCGCTCCTCGACCTCGACGAGCCGTGGAACGTCCTCGCTCGCGGCCGCGACTACCTGCTTGCGCCGCAGGTGCAGTACGAGCAGGTCGGCGACGTGCCGAACGTCGTCTTTCCGTGCGCCGCCCTCGTCGATCGCGAGCTCGACCGCATCTCGATCTACTACGGCGGAGCGGACACGGTCGTCTGCCTCGCGCACGGACACCTGTCGGAGATCGTCGAGTTCGTTCGGGGAGACCGATGAGCGCATCTCCCATGACGCTCTCGTTCATGAGCGCGAACTACGTCGGGAAGGAGCTCGGCTACGGCGCGGCCGACGAGTGGGGACCGTTCGACCTCGCGACGAACGCGGCATTCCGAGCCGATCGAGACGTTTCAGGCGCGGTTCGACGCCCTCCTCAGCTCGATCACGGAGATCGGCTTCGAGACGATCGACCTCTGGTTCGCGCACCTCAACTGGCGCTGGGCGACGCCCGATCATGTCGCGATCGCCCGTGACTCGCTCGCGCGCCACGGGGTCGGCGTCGTCGCCTTCGCCGGAGGCATCGGAGACACGGTCGGCGACGTGCAGGCTGCTTGCCGTCTCGCGAACGACCTGGAGGTCGACCTGATCGCCGGCCTCGGCGGGATCGTCCACACCAATCGCTCCGGTGCGGCCGCGGTGCTCGCCGCGCACGGCGTCCGATTCGGACTCGAGAACCACCCCGAGCGCACGCCGGCCGAGGTGCTCGCTGCGATCGGTGACGAGAGCTCACTCGGCGCGGCCGTCGACACGGGTTGGTGGGCGACCCAGGGCTACGACCCCGTCGACGCGATCCGCGAGCTTTCCGACCGCCTCTTCCACGTCCATCTGAAGGACGTGGAGAAGCCCGGAACGCACGTCTCGTGCATGCACGGCGAAGGGTGCGCGCGGATCACCGACTGCGTCGACGCGCTCGTCGAGCTCGGCTACTCCGGCGCGTTGACCGTCGAGCACGAGCCGTACGACCGCGATCCGACCGCGGAGTGTGCGCGCATGCTCACGCTCCTTCGGGAGCAGCTCACGAGGGCAGGAACTGGGCACCATGTCTGAGCGCGCGCTTCGCGTCGCCGTCGTGGGATGCGGCAACATCTCCGGCGCGTACGGCGAGACGATGAGCGCCTACCCGTCGGTCCGGATCGCCGGTGCTACGGACGTCGACCGGTCGCTCAGCGCAGCCTTCGTCGACCGCTTCGGCGGCGTCGACTATCCCGCGCTCGACGACGTCCTCGGAGACCCGAACGTCGACGCCATCGTGAACCTCACCTTCCCAGCCGTCCACGCGGACGTGACCAGCGCGGCGCTCCACGCCGGCAAGCACGTACACAGCGAGAAGCCCCTCGCCGGGAGCTATGGGGTCGCCCGGTCGCTCGTCGAGCTCGCAGCGGAACGGGGCCTCCGGCTCTCATGCTCTCCCATCACCTTCATGGGCGAGGCGCAGCAGACGATGTGGCGGCTCGTCGAGACGGGTGCGATCGGCGCAGTGCGCGTCGCGTACGCCGAGGTCAACTGGAATCGGATCGAGAGCTGGCACCCGCGACCCGAGCCCTTTTATCGCATCGGCCCGTTCGCCGACGTGGGCGTGTACCCGCTCACGATCCTCACCGCAATATTTGGGCCCGCACGACGCGTCACCGCGTTCGGGACGGTCGTCTATCCGAACCGGACCACGATGGACGGCGAGTCGTTCACTCCCGAGGCGCCGGACTTCGGCGTCGCGGTCGTCGAGCTCGAGAGCGGAACGGTCGTGCGTCTCACCGCGAACTTCTACGTCTCGCGTCTCACGAAGCAGGGCGGGATCGAGCTCCACGGAGACTTGGGCTCCATCCATCTCTCCGACTGGCAGCTCTTCGACGCCACGGTCGAGCTCGCTCGCTTCGGCGAGCCGTACACCCCCGTGCCCGTCGAGAGGGCGTTCCCCGGCACCGACTGGGGCCGTGCCCTCGGTGACCTGAGCGACGCGATCGTGTCGGGCCGGCCGCACCGCGCGACCGGCGCCCACGCCGCCCACATCGTCGAAATCCTCGACGCGACGACCACATCGGTCGCGGAGGGCCGCGCAGTGGACATCACATCGTCGTTCACTCGTCCCGCCCTCGGGTCGAACGGCGTCGGCCCCGCCTAAGATCGCGCTGGCTCGCGTCGGCAATCACCTGTGGTGGCTGCCTGCACCTTCGACAAACGGCCCCTAGTTCGCCGCGACGCCGACGACGTGACCCTGCGGATCGGCGAAGACGCCGAATGTCACGCCCGGAACCTCCTGAGGTGGTTGGATCGTCCGCCCTCCAAGTTGCTCCGCGTGCGCCAGAGTCGCCGCGACGTCCTCGACCCCGACGAAGAAGAGCACCGTGTCGCTGCCGCCCTGCAGCGGGCCGATCGCAGTCGGCAGTGCTCCGTCGACGCCGGTGTCGACAAAGGTGTAGCCGGGGAACGCACCGTCCGTATACGTCCAGCCGAACAGCTCGGAAAAGAACGCTCGCGTCGCGTCGGCGTCTGCGGAGCGGATCTCGGCGTGAATGACCGGGTGACTCATGGAGGACCTCTCTCTCGGCTCAGAGCCGGCGTATCCGGCTCGTCGAGATAAGACGAGCGGACGCCCCAGAGATCGACACGGTCATGGAACAGCGCCTCGCTCGGGCGGACGCGCTGCGGTCTCGGGCAGTGACGATCATTTGTCGCTTGAGAGGTCTGCGAGTATCCGGTGCGTCGCCGCGCCGCGATCTCGGTTCGAGCTGCCGAACGGAAGCTATGCGGCTTCGCTCGCCTTTCGAGCGGTGTATGTCGCACCCCGCCATGCGGCGGAGTCGTAGCCCATCCGCCTTATCTCGTCATTCCGGTAGCCCTGCCCACGCATGTACTCGATCACCGCCTCGGACGGTGACCAGGCGTTCTGCAGCCCGACTGCCCGTTTGCCCGAATACACGCAGTAGCTCGTTGTCGTGGTTCTTTGCATAGCCTCATGCTCGGGGCAGGGAGGAGACGGGGCCTCCGGCCCGGCTCGGAGAGGACGTGCGGGTATCTACCGACGCGTGCTCCTCAAAGGGGGAGCTGTGTCGGCTTGTGTCCTTGGCGTACTGGAGACGACCCGCTCACCGCGACTCGCGGAAGCGGTCGATCCGCTGGACAAACGAAGAAGGACGCAAACTGCGGCATTCGATCGGGAGCGAGCTTGACCCGGTCGGCTCCGCGCCATAAGTTCCTCCACGCACCGAGCACGGAGCGCGAGTAGGTCGAAGCTCAGCCCGGAGGCCGTACGCGGAAGCGGAAGGTCATCGGGTCGAGTGGACGAAAGCGCCACCGGCTCGGTGAATTCTTTTCAGATGGATGCCCCCCGCGTGGGCCGGGGAGCGACAGGCGCATCGCTCGAGGATGTCGGCGCGCCGGTCGCAATGGGTACTCGCCGAGCGACCGCCGCGAGGTCGAGACGCTCCGCTGAATCCAGGGCTTTCTCGGTCTTCTTCCGGGTGTTCCGACCGAGCGCGCCGCTGACGATCCAGCGTCGGGCGAGTCGGGCGAGCGGCAGGCTGAGATCGGACGCGTCGGGAACTCGCCGCGGCTTGAGATAGAGCTCGAGCGTCAGCTTGCGAAGGAGCGCAGGATCGGGGGGCGACCCCGTCTCCTGCTCGAGGCGGTGCGCCAACAGCGCGGCGATTACCCGGAGCTCTCGGACGCCGTTTCGGACCGTCACGCCGATCGACACGGCCGATGACGCCACAAGCACCCACGGGACGCGGGTAAAGCGGGCTCCACGAAGCGCGATCCGAGCGGCGGGCGTTGCGATGGCGACGAATCGCTGAATCGCGTCTGTTATCTCCTCTGTGTCCTCGTCCTTTGCGAGCAGCCGCTTTGCCTCGGCAGCGGTCTTGACATCGACCTCCGAAGAGACCAGGCGCTCGAATGCATGGTGGACCAGATCGCCTGCGGCGCGCTCCAGTGTGCGAGGGATCGCGAGGAGATGGCCCGACATCTCCTCGGGCTGGGTCTCGGGCATGGCCGCAGAATGCCCGTCCGACGACTGCGTCACACGCTCATGTCAGTTCACCGCGCTCCACGCAAGGCGTCATCCAAGATGAGTCACGGTTCCACGCAGCACCGTGACCTGGAGCCGACGCGGCTGGAGC
The DNA here is from genome assembly GCA_963776565.1 of uncultured Gaiellaceae bacterium. GTDB lineage: Bacteria > Actinomycetota > Thermoleophilia > Gaiellales > Gaiellaceae > GMQP-bins7. The sequence goes on along the minus strand of CAVZNF010000002.1, from coordinate 455,918 downwards.
CGCGCGTCTGGACGGCAGCGCCACGATCGATTCACTTCACAATCGAGCCCCGTTGTGTCGCCTCAGACGACTTCGCGTACACGACCGGTCTCAACCTCGTACACGAATCCCCGCACCTTGTCCTTCCGCGGGATAAAGGGGCTGGCCTTGATCCGCGCGATCGACTGGCGGACGTCCTCCTCGAGATCGTCGAACGCCTCCGCGGCCCAGGTCGGCTTCACGCCCGTCTCGTCCTGGATCTGGCGACGGAGATCGTCGTCCTTGAAGGTCAGCATTCCACAGTCCGTATGGTGGATGAGCATGATCTCTTCGGTTCCGAGAAGCCGCTGCGAGATTGCGAGCGAGCGGATCTCGTCATCGGTGATCACGCCCCCGGCGTTGCGGATGACGTGGGCGTCGCCCTCTTCGAGCCCGAGCAGCGCCTGCGGATCGAGGCGCGCGTCCATGCAGGCGACGATCGCGATCCCCCGAGCCGGGGGCAGTGGGAGCTCGCCCTTGTCGAAGCTCTGCGCGTAGGCGCTGGCGTTCTCGAGCAGTTCGTCGATGACGGTCATCGCGTCTCCTTCCGTCGCAGGGGTGGGTCGATGCTATCGCAAGTAAAGTGACGTAGCTATAGAAAGTGAAGCGGATGTCTTACGCGCCCTGACTGAGAACTCGCCGAGGCTGCAGCACTTTGCGGAGACCGTGGCGAGCGTTGCGCAGCGAGCGCCGTAGCAGAGCGTCCCGCCACACGCTGGCGTGCAATCCAAGGCTGAGGCGCCCCCGTAGGACCTGTGTCAAGCCAAAGAGAGGAGAAGGATGCGTCTTCTAGTCGCGTCACTCATCGTTCTTGTGGCGTTGGCTGTCCTCATCTCGCCGGCGGTTGCCGCCAACCCTCCCGGCACGGGGCAGCCCAACCAGTCCTGCGAAGAGCAGCCTTCAGGCCCGCCCGGCTTTGGCTCGGGTGGCTTCGCGAATGCGGAGGAGCATTACGCGGGTAACGGTTCGTCAGCATCGCACGCCAACAGCGACCACGCCGTGTCTCAGTATGACGTCGCGTGCTTCCAAGCTTCGCAGCGCTAAGTACGTCTCACTGCGGAGGACCAGGGCTGCGGCCCTGGTCCTCCCTCCCCGCTCACCACTCCCGCGACCTGCGTCTAGCCAGGTGGAGCACCCGTCCCAGCGTGACCGCGGAGTGGCGGCGGCGAGTTTGCAAAGTTGCTGCTCCGGGTAGCTTGCTTTCGCAAGCCGATCCACCACTAAAGGAGGGGGAGTGAGGCTATGCGACGTTTCATTACCTGTTTCGTGGCCGCGTGCGCCGTCGCCGTTCTTGCCGTAGGCACGGCGCCTGCGAAGAACGGTCAGGGCGTCTTGTGCGTCCTGCACGCGAAGCTGGCGGCGAAGAATGAGACCACTGGCTCGACCTCGACCGCTAAGGGCCACACGCTGATCAAAGTCCGCAACGACGGCACGATCGGATTCAAGACCCAGATCTTGAACCGAGACCACGAGACATTCGTGGCCGGCCATATCCATCAGGCACCAGCCGGCGTCGCCGGCCCAATTGTGGTGCCCTTGTTCGTATCGCCCACCGCGTCGACAAGCGCTCGCCACATCAAACAGAGCGGCGCCGCTACCCCGAACGCCGGAACAACCGGCGCCGCAATCTGCCAAAACCCGAGCGCCTACTACGTCAACTACCACACGACGGCGTTCCCGGGCGGCGCGATTCGCGGCCAGCTCCGGTAGCGACCACTCTCGCGAGGGGCGAGGCGGCGACGGCTCGCCCCTCAGCGATGCTCGGGCCGCGCGCACGGCAGGCAACGGTCTGGATCTTCCCGAGGAAGGTGCTCCTAGCGGGTTGGCGAAGAGGATCGGTGGCCGGGTCGGTCTTTGGCGTCCTCAAGGATCCCTTTCCCCTCCTTGGGGGACGATTGGGTGGCTGGCCCGGCTTTCTCACCTTGCGGCGCAAGATTCAGCCGAACGGCGCATCTATCTCACCAGGGGGAAGACAGAAACCCGGTGTGGAGCGGCGCGTGCGGCTTGGCGGCGGCAGCCCGCTCCATCGGGTTACCCGCAGACCTGAGAGGGATACGGGGAAAGAAAGTGCGGCGACTGCGCATTCACATGTAGGCGATCCGCTTCCTCCGCGATTACGAGTACCGTGGCCTCATGGAAGAGGTTGATCGTGAGGTGCTCGAGTTCATCGGCGATCCGGGCAAGACGGCCGAGCAGGTTTCCGACCGCTTTCCAGCGTTTGACTTAGAGCGCCTCGTACGAGCCGATCTAGCTCGGCTGCGTCGGACCAACCCCGTCAAGGCGCAGCCGCGCCAGACTGCGCCCGCGCACGAGCACACGTTCTACGTTCTCACGTCTCGCGGAGCCGAGGCCATCGGCCTCGCTCCACACACGCTTCACTCCGATTGAGACTTCAGCCCTAGTTCAGCCCGTCGATGAAGCGCTCGGCGTCTTCGCGACGGATGAATGTCTCGACAGCGTCGCCCAGCCGGGTCTTAGTCGGTGTCGCCTCGTTCCTCCGCGAGCAGAGAAGTGATGCGGTCGGCGAACTCCGTACTGAGCGCTGCCTCGAGCCGGCGACGATCCCGCTCCGAGAGCTCAGCAACGAGGCGCTCGGCGAGATCGCGGCCAACTGCTGCTTCGAGGCGGTCGAGGGCGGGTACGCGATTGTCCTGACGCCCATGCAGCTGCTCCATGTCTAGGCGCAGCCGAGACGATGCGGCAGAAACAGCGTTGACGAGCGTGGCGGCGGCGCTCACTCCGCGAGTATGGGCTCAGATCGGGCGTCTGCCCATCCCTCGCTCCGGTGACACGCCCGAGGGATTCGCCCCCGAGGCCGAGAAATGGCGCCGTGGCGCATTTTGACGCCTACCTCGCGCGTCATTCCGCTGGCGAAGGTGTCGAGGATCTCGACTTCGGACGAAGTCAACGCGAAGCTGAAGATGTCCGCGTTCTCGGCGATCCGTTCCGCATTCGACGACCTTGGAATTGCGACGATTTGGTGCTCGATGTGCCAACGCAGCACGATCTGTGCCGGTGTCACACCGTGATCGCCGGCGATTCGTGCGAGCCGCGGGTCGCGCAGGTTGATGTTCAGCAGCGGGCTGTAACCCTCGAGCTGCACACCACGGCGCCGGTGTCCCTCGAGCACGTCCCGATCGAAGAGCGGTGGGCTCCACTCGATCTGGTTCACCGCCGGTAGTTGGCCTGTCGCGCGCTGAAGCTCGTCGATCTGCGAGACGGAGTAGTTGCTGACGCCGACCTCCCGCGTCAGTCCTTCCGCTTGCAACTCGAGAAGCCGCTCCCACACGTCCGCTCGCGCACCTCCGCTCGGCGGCCAGTGGATGAGCCACAGATCGACGTATCCGAACGCCAGCGCATCGAGACTTGCCGCGAGCGTCTCGCGCTCACGCCCTGCGCGGCTGGGCGGCAGCTTCGTCGTGACGAAGATGTCCTCGCGGCGAACGCCACTTTGCGCTACCGCTTGCCCCACCTGTTCCTCGTTGCCATACGCGGTCGCCGTGTCGATGTGCCGATAGCCGACCTCGAGCGCGCGCAGCACCGCGTTCACCGCACTGCCGCCCCGCAGCTGCCACGTTCCGAGCCCGAGAATGGGCATCTTCGTGCCTGTAGTGAGCTCGACAGTCTCGTTCGCGATGGTGCGCGATTCGCTCATGTTTGCCGCCCGTTGGTCATAGCCGTTCCAGTGTGCCGTAACGACTCCGCGTCTCACTGGGAGGGATTGACTCCCTGGCACCTGTGTACGGGTGGCTTGATCCCAGATTCGATCTCCGCTCGAGCCCCGACCCCAGCGACGCTCGTCTGGCTGCACGGAGTCGTGACGTCAGCTGATGTCGACCAGAACCTTGCCGACGGCGCCGTGCTCGACGGCATCATGCGCGTCCGCAGTGCGCTCGAGCGAAAAGCGGTGGAGTGGAAGCCCGACGTGCTCTCCGACTTCGAGCGCGCCGTCTTCGACCGCCGCGGCGACGTCGGACACAGCCTGGTCTTTCGCCAGGGCGGGCACGGTGTACACGAGGACGAACTGGTAGCGAAGGTTGCGGGACATCAGGTCACGCACGTTCAATTCGAGCTCGCTGCCGCCATCCGTCGCATAGACGGCAACCGTGCCGTTCGGGGCGAGCACGGCCCTATCGAGGACGGCGTTTCCGGCAGGCGCGACCTCGACGATCACGTCGATGCCTTTCGGTGCGAGCGCCCGGATCTCGTCCGCAGCTTCGCCGGCCCGGTAGTTAATGACGTGCTCTGCCCCTGCTGACTAGGGCTAGTCCCGCCTTCTCGTCGCTGCTGACCGTGCTGATCACGCGGGCGCCGGCCCAGCACGCGAGCTGGATCGCCGCATGGCCCACCGCTCCCGCGCCTCCCGCAACCAACACGGTCTGACCATGGAGAGCTCCCGGCTGCGAGCTTCCGCGGGCCGAGCTCCGAGACCGTGAGGCAGCGGTGCGCGGTCAGAGCGGGGATCCCGAGACTCGCTCCAACGTCCATCGAAGCTGCATCTGGCAGTCGCACCGCTTGACGGCTCGGGATGACGACGAACTCCTGCGCCGTGCCGTCTGCGCGTTGCCACGCCGCCTCCCAAAGCCAGACGCGCTCTCCGACTCGGCTTGTCCGCGACGCCATCGCCGACGGCGTCGATCGTTCCTGCGCCGTCCTGGTTGGGGACGAGCTCTGGAAACGGAAGCTCGGCACCCGCGCGTCCCCCGCGGCGTGCCTTCCAGTCGGTGGGATTCACGCCCGAGACCTGCATCTTGACCCGCACCTCGCCAGGTCCCGGTTCGCGCACAGGCCGCTCGACGAGGCGAAGGACTTCGCGCCCACCCGTATGGGAATACACAACCGCTCTCATCTGCTACCTCGTTTGCCGAAACGTTGACGCTACCCAGCGGAGCATCGCTTGAACGCTTGCCGGGCGAGGACGCGCCGGGGGATCTCGAATCCCCCGCCCTCGGGTCGAACGGCGTCGGCCCGGCCTAAGATCGCGCTAGCTCGCGTCGGCATCACCTCCGTATCGCGGTGGCTGCCCGGGCCGCTGCGCGGATATGTTCCGCGCTATGGCAGCGCTCGTCACGACGGTCGTCGGCAGCTACCCGCAGCCCGACTGGCTCATCGATCGCGAGCGGCTGGGGTCGCGGCTGCCTCCGAGGGTGCGGGCTCGCGAGCTCTGGCGCATCGCGGAAGCGCATCTCGAGGAGGCCCAGGACGACGCGACCCGGCTCGCCGTCTCCGACATGGAGCGTGCAGGAGTCGACATCGTCACCGACGGAGAGATGCGCCGCGAGAGCTACTCGAACCGGTTCGCCACGGCGCTCGACGGTGTCGACCTCGACACGCCGGGCGTCGCGCTCGATCGGACCGGTCACCCGAATCCCGTCCCACGCGTGGTGGGCCCGATTCACCGCACCAGGCCGGTCGAGGTGCGAGACGTCGAATTCCTGCGCTCGATCACGGACCGGCGGATCAAGATCACCGTGCCCGGGCCGTTCACGATGACTCAGCAGGCGCAGAACGACCATTACGGTGACGCCCGAACGTTGGCGCTCGGGTATGCCGAAGCGGTGAACGAAGAGCTCCGCGATCTCAAGGCGGCGGGCGCCGACGTCGTCCAGATCGACGAGCCCTATCTGCAGGCGCGCCCCGAGCCGGCTCGCGAGTACGCGATCGAGGCGATCAACCGCGCGCTCGAGGGGGTCGACGGCGACACGGTCCTGCACACGTGCTTCGGGTACGCGCACATCGTCCACGACCGTGTACCCGGGTATCCGTTCCTGCACGAGCTCCAGGGCTGCGCCGCCACGCACCTGTCGCTCGAGGCCGCGCAGCCGGACCTCGACCCTGAGGTGCTCCGCGACGTCCCGGACAAGGTCATCGTGCTCGGCGTCCTCGACCTCGGTGATCCCACGGCGGAGACCGCGGAGATCGTCGCGGGTCGTATCCGCCGGGCGCTCACGGTCGTTCCGCCCGAGCGTCTCGTCGTCGCTCCCGACTGTGGCATGAAGTACCTGCCGCGCGAGCTCGCCTTCGCGAAGCTGAAGGCGATGGTCGACGGCGCTCGCCTGGTCGACGCCGAGCTGCAGGCGTGACGTGATGCCGATCGGGAGGGAGCCGAGCCGTCCGGTGAGTGGCATCTCCCAGGCGTACCCGGACCGCGTGGAGGTCCGGGGACGCGACCTCACGGGCGACCTCATGGGTCGGCTGACGTTCACCGAGTACGTCCACCTGCTCTTGACCGGGGACGAGCCGACCGATGCCCAACGCTTCTTCCTCGACCTGCTGCTCGTCTCGATCGCCGAGCACGGGATGATGCCCACGAACGTCGCAGCGCGGATGACGCTCGCGGCGGACCCGACCGCGCTGCAAGCGGCCGTCGCGGCAGGCATCCTCGGCGCCGGCACGGTTGTGTTGGGGGCCTCGGAAGAGTGCGCTCGGCTGCTCGCCGACGCGAGCGCGCGCGTCACGGCCGGGGAACGACCAGAGGACGTCGTCGCCGACGTCGTGCGAGCTGCGCACGACTCCGGCGACAGGGTGCCCGGCTTCGGGCATCCCGTGCACCGGCCGGTCGACCCGCGTGCCGAGCGCATCCTCGAGCTGGCCGACGAGCGCGGCGTCGGCGCGGAGCACGTCGAGCTCGCGCGCTTGCTGCGCGACGCCGTCGCCGCGGAGTGGGGGAAGCCGCTGCCGATGAACGTCTCGCTCCCGATCGCCGCTGTGATGCTCGACCTCGGCTACCCGGTGTCGACGGTCAAGGCGGTTCCGATCCTCGCGCGCACCGCAGGCCTGCTCGCGCATCTCGCCGAGGAGCAGGAGAACCCGCTCGGGTTCTTCATGGCAGGCAAGGCCGAAGAGGCCGTCGCGTACGAGCCGCCGCACACCCAGTGATGCTCGAGCCGGCGGTTGAGACGCGCCCGTGGGACGAGCAGCTCGCGCTCGACGACCAGGCGTTTCGCGAGCAGCTCGCGTACCTGCTCGAGCGCTCGCCGTTCTACCGGCAGAAGCTCGACCTCACCTCCGCTGTGGAAGCGGGTGGGCTGGCCGACATCGGGCGGCTCCCGATGACTGAGAAGCACGAGCTCAAGGCAACCGCCACTGCCGAGAATCCCGTTGGCGCGCACCTCTGCGTCGACCGCACGGCGATCGTCCGCATCTACTCGACGAGCGGCACGACGGGAACGCCGAGCTACATCCCGCTTACGGCACGCGACCTCGACGACTGGGTCACCGGCTCCGCACGAAGCTACGCCGCATCCGGGATCACCGCGGGCCAGCGGATCGTCTCGACCTACAACGCGGGCCCATTCGTCGCTGGAGCCGCGCTCGCGTCGTTCGACCTGATCGGGCTCTGCCACATCCCCGTCGGGACCGGGAACACCGAGCGGCTCGTTCGCGCGATCGAGCTCCTGCAGCCGGAGGCTGCCGTCCTCACTCCGTCGTACGCGGCCCACATCGTCGAGTGGACGGGTGAGCGTGGCTTCGACCTGCGCGGCTCGCGCGTCGAACGCGTGCTCGTCGCGGGCGAGCCGGGTGGCGGTGAGCCGGCGTTTCGGGCGAGGCTCGAAGATGGCTGGGGCGCGCGCGTGACCGAGGCCATGGGGATCGGCGACATCGGGATCTCGCTCTGGGGCGAGTGCGAGGAGCAGGACGGGATGCACCTCGGGGCACGGGGCTTCGTCCACCCCGAGCTGATCGATCCCGCGACGGGCGAGAGCATCCCGATCGAGGACGGCGCATCGGGGGAGCTCGTGCTGACGCACCTGCGCCACCAGGCGGCGCCGCTTCTGCGGTTCCGTACGCGCGACCACGTCCACGTCCGAACCAGCCCGTGTCCCTGCGGACGTACGAGCCCGCGCGTGCGCTGCGTGGGACGAACCGACGACATGCTGATCGTGCGTGGCGTCAACGTCTTTCCGACAGCTGTGCGAGACGTCGTCGGCTCCTTCGCGCCGCGCGTCAGCGGCCACATTCGCCTGAGACCTTCAGGGAAGGGCGTCAAGCAGGAGCCGCCGCTCCCGGTGGCGGTCGAGCTCGCCGAGGGCGTCGAGCCGAACGCGGACCTCGCCGAGACGATCCGTGAGAGAATCCGCGCCGTGCTCGTGGTGCAGACGCACGTGGAGCTCGTGCCCTGGGGGAGTCTCGAGCGATCCGAGTACAAAGGCCAGCTCGTAGAGCGATGACGATGCGCTCACCCCAAGAATCCGTACTAGAAGGAGGAGAACGAGACGATGGCTACGCACACACTGAGCATCCTCAAGCCGAGCGTGAACAACCTGACGACGCGGATCTTCGTCCGCGCGGCGGAGCTCGACTTCGCCGAGGAGGACGTCTGGGGCAAGAAGTCCACCGCCGAGTTCCTCGCCAAGGATCCCGCGGACCTGACGCCCCTTCTCGAGGAGGACGGGCTGCCGAAGGGCGCGCTCTGGGAGAGCTGCGCGATCATGCAGTACCTCTGCAACAAGCACGGCCTCGACCGCTTCTACCCGACCGACCCGGGCGAGCGCGCGATGGTGGACAGCGCGATGTTCTACTTGATCGGCACGGTCTATCCGCTCGTCGCGCGGGCGACGTATCCGCGGTTGGCGTTCGGCCAGTACGCGGGTGAGGTCGCCACGGCGGAGGTCTCCGACGAGTTGAAGGAGAAGGCGAGGCAGGACGCGGAGGACGCGCTCGCCGGCCCGCTCGACGTGTACCGCGCGTGGTTCCTCGACGGGAGGACGTTCATCGGCGGTGACACGCCCTCGATCGCGGACATACGCTTCGCGGCCACGCTCGAGTTCCTCCGCGCCATCGACTACGACTTCCCGGCCTGGGCAGAGGAGTACATGGCCGCGATGGAGTCGGCGCTCGGTGAGGCCTACTCGGAGCCGGCCGCCGACGTGCGCGGGTACATCGACTACGTCAGGTCGCAGTAGAGCTAGGTGAACCGCCCGTCGATCAGAGGAGCATCACTGCCCCGGTCAGGCGTCCGCGAGGTCGTACATGACCGCCCGTGAGGATCGGCCTTATGGTCGCGGGAATGCGAGTGTTATGTGCCGTCGTGCTGATGCTGGTCTCATGCGGACGAACCGAGCCAGAGCCGTCTCGCGAGTCGTCTCCTGACCCGAAGCAATTGGTCGTCAGGCTCACAGACCTTCCGCCTCGCTACAGCCTGGTTCCCGGAGAAACGATTCCGGTCCCGCTGGAGAGCGTCCTGGCGGACCCGTGGTCAACCGGCCTGGAAGCTGAAATCCGACGCGAGCGCCTCGGCGGCTTCCAAACGTCAGTCTGGAACCCCAAGCATCAACGAATCCAGTGTTCGGTTGCTGTCTACCGCTCAAGTACCGGAGCGCGTCAGATCCTCAAACAGCGCCGTTCGCGCTTCCATGCATTCGTTGCGGCCCGACTCCTGGGGCGACCGACATCGGTGGGAGCACTCGTGGAGGACGCGGATGCGGTTCGCTTCGATCTTGGTCGCATGAAGGGACTCGCAATTAGCTGGCAGCACCGGAACGTCCTTGCGGTCTGCTCCGTCCTTGGACGCACGCCGCCGCCTCTTGCGGTGCTCAAAGCAGTCGTGTCGGCGCAGCAACGGCGCCTCGCGACCATGCTCGGTTGATGTCTCGCGGCGGGTTCCCCGACGAGCGACGAGCCGCGAGTCTCGACACCCGTGGTACGGGTCGAACGGGGTTCATGGGCACGCACCGCAGCCCGAGCTTCTTGGCCTTGGCTCGCCTCGCGAGCGCCTCGAGTTGGTCACCGCACCGCGCCCCGAGCGGCCACTAGTGCGTCAGTGTTCGATGGTCTCTAGCTATCGGTATTCGTGCCAGCTGGACGCCGTGGGACGAACTCCTTGCAGCTGGACGAACCGCTGATCACACCGCGTACCAACCGACAGCCACCGAGCGAGAGCGGTGGGAACATGTACTTGCACTTGTCGCAGCGCACATCGGGCGTCGGGGCAGGTCCGTACTCCGCTTCACGCTTGGAGAGACCCCAGATCTTTGTCATCCGACCTCCTTCGAGACCGATCCTATTCGCGGTTGAGGTTGTCACGCCGTCTCGACTCCGGGGTTGCAGCGTCATCGAACCCCCTCCAGGTTGTCGGCCGCCGGCACCGCGATGATGCACCCCCATGCCCGACAAGAACGAGCTCGCAGTCCTTTGCAGCTCTCTTCTTCTCGTCGTCGTTCTTGCGATCCCGGCGTTTCGACCAAGCCCTCGAGAGGGGAGCCGCTCTCACTCCTCCTGGGTAGCTCGAGGCTGCCACGATGGCCCGACCGACGCACGGAACGGTCCACTGCAAGAGGTCAGACGACGTACCTGTCCGGTGGAGATCTGAACCGTCGCAACGACCGTGCAGTCCAGCTCTCCCGTCTCAAACGCAATGCTCCGCCCGTCCGGGCTCCAGCTGAGCCCGTAGGACGTTTCGGAGTAGAGCTTGTGCTCGAGTACGAGCGATTCGCTCAATCCATTGCGTTTGATGACGACGATCGCTGCCTTTCCGGTGAATGCAGAGCCCGACGAACTGCGTGCGAAAGCGATCCGCGACCCGTCCGGCGACCACGCAGGCGCAGTCTCCAACGAGCCCGGAGTACGCGTCAGGCGTCGCGGTCTACCTCCCGCCGCGTCAACGATGAAGAGATCCATGTCTCCGCTGGACTTGTTGAGGTCGTGGCCGCGGACGAAGGCGATCTCTTGGCCATCGGGAGACCAGGCGGGAGCCGCGTCCGGCTCGCCCCTCGTCAACCGCGTGCTCTCGCCTCCCGCGGCGTCCACTACAACGAGCTCTCCGAACGCGAGCGGGGTCGAAGCCACCACGGCCGAGGCTATCGATGGTCCGCGCACGTACGCGATGCGCCGCCCGTCTGGAGACCAGGCGGGCTGGCTGGAGGAGCTTCCGTCCTTCTCGCGCGTCAGCTGCCGGACGTTGCCGCCGTCCGCATCCATCACGAACACGTCGTCGTCTGTGAAGGTTGTGTATTCGCCGACGTCCTCGTTACGGGTGAACGCGATCTGACGACCGTCCGGAGACCACGCGGGGTCGGTGGTGGTTAGCCGGTCCGTCAAGCGCCGCTTTTCGCTCCCGTCGACCTTCATGACGCAGACCGCGTACCAGACGTTGTTTCGTTCTTTGCAGCTGTAGGCGATGACATCGCCCGTTCCTGGACTAGGAGAGTCGCCCGATGAAAGGATGTAGGCGCCGGCACCGATCGCGGTTACCGCAAGCGCTGCTGCGCCTGCACTGAGTGCGGTGAGGGCTCGACGCGACATTCGTGTGGACCTCGGCGCGATCCTCTCGGACGAGAACGAGGAACGCAACCGAGTGATCCAACCGCGAGCGCGCTAGCTCGCCGATCTCGGGATCGTCGCTAAGCACAAAGGGGAACGAAACTGTCCGAGCCGGGTCGGACACTTCTGTCCGTGGAGATTTCACATCGCGTAGTCGGCGCGACTCACGACGCGATGCGCCAGTCGCTGAATTGGCCGTTGGTAGTCAGCCTGTGCGCTTGCCTGTTGTTCTGGGCTGTGGTCGTCCTCGGTATCGTCGCTGTCGTCTAAGCAAGCTGGGACGCATTCGGCGGCATGAGTCTCCTCACTGCGGGAGTCGCGTCCGTTCGCGACGTGTCCCATGAGCTGGTGGAGCGCCCCGCCACACCCTCTCGACGGCTCTGCTCGTAACCGTGCACGCGCGTGCCTTCGGATTGGGGGAGTGCCAGTCAGCGCAGCTCGATTCGGCGATCATCCCCGCGGCTAGGTGTGTCGCCGAGCAGATGCGTCGAACTCTGGCGCTATGAGCGTCGAGTGGGAGTCCTCGCAGTACGATCGCCGTCATGCCCGCGCTGCCTGCTGGAACGGTGACGTTCGTCTTCACCGACATCGAGGACTCGACGGAGCTGCTCAAGCGGCTCGGCGACGGGTATCCCGAAGTCCTGTCCACGCACCGACGAATCATTCGTGGCGCGTTCAATACGCGCGACGGCATCGAGATCGATACCCAGGGAGACGCATTCTTCTTCGCCTTCCCGCGCGCGAGAGACGCGGTGGCGGCTGCGGTCGAAGCACAGCGTGCACATGCGGCCGCCGACTGGCCAGGCGGGGAGGCCGTCCGCGTGCGCATAGGACTGCATACCGGCGAGCCCGCGATACACGAGGAGGGCTACGTCGGTCTCGACGTCGTGCGCGCGGCTCGCATTTGCACAATCGGGCACGGAGGGCAGATCCTCCTCTCCGAGACGACGCGCGCCCTGCTCGGCTCAGGACTCCCGGAAGGGGTCTCAGTGTTTCCACTAGGACAGCGACATTTGCGGGGCATCGACGAGCCAGAGCGTGTTTTCGAGGTCGCGATTGACGATCTCGAGCACGGGCAGACGGACGCGTCGAGACCTCCCTCCGATCCGCTCCCAGCCACGGTGGACCGAGACGAGCTCGACCGCGACATCGCGCGCGGCTTCGAGGATCTCGGTACCCGCCTCGCCGCCGATATCCAGCAGCGGGTGCTTCGTTCACTCGGCGGTGCCGGCGAACAGGCAACCGAGGCCACCGAAGATGCCTCCGCGGTGGATGAGATCGCGGCTCGGATGTCCTCGCTCGGCGACGAGATTGACGCCCGCGTCAGAGCCGCCCTCGCGAAGAAGGGCCTTGCCAAGGGCGAGTAGAGAACGGGAGTCGAGGAGTTCGGCGCGGCTACGTGCGCGAGGCGCCGACTGCTACTCGCCCCAGTGCGCGACTCCTGCGTCCAGCTCGCGCTCGGCTTGCAATCCGCGTAAGCGCGAGCGAGACTAAGGCCCCATGTTGCCGCCGAGGGCGACGCTCCTGTTCATGGCTATCGCGGTTGCTGCGATGGCAGCGGTCACCGCATCCGCGACGACTGGCGACTCTTACCAGGTCGTCCTCGATCACTCCGACCAGGCGATGGCGCGGCGAGTGTTACTCCGAAACCGACTTCAAGATCGTCCGGACAGGCTTCACGGCGATGAGCGACGGCTCTACCACCTGCCAGGGGTTCCATCCGCGCAAGGGCGATCTGCTGGTCACGGGCGCTGCGGAGGCCTCTGACGCTTCGTCTACGGTCAGCTACGTCCGCGTCAAGGTCTTCCGCACGGCGCAGATGGCGCACACAGATTGGCAGCGCACCGCCGTGGCACCGGCCGCGCAGCGATGCAGATTGACACAGCTTCAGTCGTTCCGCCGGTCTCACGCTGACGGCAAGAAAGGTCGGGATCGCGAAGGTCGCGCCCTACCAGACCGCGTTCCTTGGCACTGGACAAACGAGGGGCCACCCGACCGGTGCGTTACCCGGCCTATCGGTGGAATGTCATCCTCGTCAAGGGAAGAACGGAGATCGAGTTCAGCGCCCAATGGATTGACACGAAAGGCAATGACGGCGATCTCGTCGCCGACATCGGTCGGAGCCTCATAGCTCGCGTCTCACGCTGAACGACGCTCGCCATTGACTGGCTGTTCTGCGCCCGCGAGAGCGTGTACTGACCTGGGGAGGCTTTCGCCGACCCTAGATCATGCTGACGATCGACCTGCTGGCTGATGCAAGTTCGGAGCCCCGGCTACCCTTGATCGGCCTGCGAGCTCGCTCTGATCGCGGCGCTGACTGCCGCGTGGGCGGCTACCCGGACGCTCGGATCTGCACGGCTCTCGACGTCGCGGCCGTCGCTCCGTCGGCGTTTCCCGCCCAGACCCGGCACGAGACGCTCCGGCCCGCGTCGGTGCGTCCGAGACGCCGAGAGTTGCCGATCACGCGCGCGAGGACCTTCGTTCCGCGAAGCCACCGGTAGGAGAAGACGATCGGGCCGGTGCCTGCCCACGAGCCCGGTCGGCACGTCAGGATGCTGCCGACGACCGGGGTACCGCGGAGCGTCGGCGGGCGCAAGTTCCGTGGCGCGTTCGGCGTGGCTGCACTACATGCCGATCCGCAGGCCGCGAGCACGAAGGGCCGGATCAGGGTCGCGAGTCCGACCGCTCCGTCGGCGTTCAGGTGGAGCCCGTCCTCGTTGAACCAGTCCTTTCCCCGGCTCGCGTTCTCCCAATCGGCGATCTGTAGCTGCGGCCAGCGGCGGGCCTGGCTGCGGATCGCAGCGTTGATCTGGCGGTAGTCGTCGGTCTGCTCGCGCAGCGTGAGCCAGATCACGTGCGCGACCCCGAGATCGACGAGCGCGATGGCGACCTGCGCCATGTCCGTCTCGTAGTTGTTCGCCGGATCGTTGTAGCCGACGGCGACGATCACGATGTTGCCGAGTTGCGACAGCGACGACGTCTTCACGATGTCGAGCACCGAGGGCGGGCGCTCACCCCGGTACACGCAGCCCTGCGGAACGAGCTTCCGGCAGGGGGCCAGCTCCAGCCGGAGATCGAGCCCTTCGCCGAGAATCTGTCGAGCGTCGGGGACGTACGAGAGCGAGTCGGCAACTGAGTCGCCGAAGATGGTGACGCGCGGGCCAACGGATGCGGTGCTCTCCGCGCCCAGAGCCGAGGTCGACGATGTTGCGACTCCGAGGAGCAATGCGACGAGAGCGAGAGCCGACCTCATCGCACCCACGGTAGCGCGCGTGTGCTTCTACCAGCCGCTTGGCGAGACGACGTAGATCGCGACGCCGAGCCCGGGCAGCTTGTCGGTGACGAGATCGCCGAGCGGCTTGACTGTTCGGCCGTCGCGGAACACACGCAGTGTGCGACCGCCGAGGCCGGGAAGCGAGAACGAGGCGGTTGCGTCCGCTGTCGAGGTGTTGACCGCGATGACGTAGGTCGCGCCGTTGTAGCGCCGCGCGCCGATGCGGACGGGGCCGTCGGTCGACCAGTTCGCCTTGGCGACGGGGGAGAGGAGCGCCGGCGCGAGGGCGAGGATCTCGCGGTCGGTCAGGCGCACCTCACCGCGGATCTTCTCCTCCCACCAGTCGGGGAAGTACCCGATTCCGCGTGCGCCGCCAGCGATCGCCAGCCAGGTCTCGGCGCGGACGACTGCGGGCGTCGGATCCTGGTTCTCGAGGCAGTGCTCCATTGGGCCTGCCTCGATCCATTGGAAGGTGGGCTTGCCGCGCGTCAGCGAGACGAGCTCGCGCTGCATCCAGTAGACGTTGTCGATCTGGGCGATCGAGCAGCGTCCCTCGACCGGGTAGGTGTCGAAGCCGATGACGTCCGCGCTGTCGAAGAATCCCTGATAGATCTGCCGCCCGTTCGACGGTGGCGCTGCGCGCTGCGAGAAGTGGTCGGTGAGCGTCAGAAACGTGACGCGTCCGGCGCCTTTCGGCCGCGGCAGCTTGCTGGCGTCGCCCACCGAGACGTCGGCCTCGTCCTGGAGGTGCCAGCCGATGTCCCCAGGGCCGGAGATGCCCGGTGTCTTCGCGTCGACGGTGGAGATCGCGCGACCGCCGAGGCGGGCGAACTGCTCGTCCGTGTTGGAGCACTCGACTCCGAGGAAGAGGTTGATGCCGGCGCCGATAGACGTCGGGTAGTACGACGGGCATTGGCGCCAGACCATGCGGGGGAAGATCGCGTTGCCGTTGACGCGGAGTGGCGACGAGCTCTCGACGGCCGGTGTTCCAGGCGGGAGCGTGCTCGAGCCGGGCGGAGCGGGCTGGCTCGGCGAGACGCCGGGCGGAAGTGCGGGCGGGAGGACGAACGGAGAGCCGCCGCCTGTCGACGGGCCGGAGTCGGCGGCCGAGGCCACTGCCGTGGCCGCTGTCGCGCCGGGCCACGGATCGGTCCGGAACGATCCTCGTGCCTCTGCTGTCATCCCGTTCCGCCACCTGGTGACGACGCGAAAGCGGTACGTCGTCGCAGGCTCGAGGCCGGCGAGCGTCGTGCGCGAGGTGAGCTCTCCTCGGGTCACCGTGGTCGGCGACCAGATCCCGTAGCGGTCGTCCACGCCGACTTCGAGAACGACTCGAGCAGCGTCGGGCACCTGCCACTTCACGACGGCCGAGAAGGGATACGAGTCGACGGAGATGATGTCCGGGGCGAGCGAGCGAGTGGCGTTCGCGCCGCTCGACGCAAGCGCGCAGAACGCGCTCAGCGCAAGCAGAGATAGAGCAGCCGAACGCCGCAGCATTCGATGAACGTCGGCACCGCGATCAGGGCGCGGTGTCCCTCGATCGAGGGACGGCGGAGATTTGCGTCTCCGAAACCGCTCTGCGCGCCTCGATCTCGTACGGGTTCGACCTGTACCGGGTGGTCATGTGCTTGAGGGCCATGTCGAGGGCGCGATGCTGTCCCTGCCAGACGTGGCAGAGCTCGTGCGTCACGAGATCGTCGGGCGTGTCGGCGCTCTTCAAGAGGATCGTCCGCCAGAACGCGTAGCCGTGGTAGCGCCGGAACCCCGGGATCCGGAAGAACCACGGCGCGACGAAGATGCGCACGCGCTCGATGCGCACGGGCTTCGGGTAGTAGTCGAGCGTGTCGAGGCGGGCCTTGGCGCGTTCGACCGCGGCGCCGAGGGACGCGCTAGCCACCGAGCGCAATTCGCCTCGTACGAGCAGCGCGAGCGAATCTCGATCTTGCGCTCAACCAGAAAGCGCCGGCGTGAGCACCATCACGGGGCTTCCGTCCTGCGCCTGGAGGTAGCTGTACTCGTACAGCCGCGAGCGGGTCGTCCGGTCGACCACGCGCTGCTCGTCCGGCTTGATCTCACCCACGCCGGGCGTGAGTGGCGCGGTGAGCGTCTCTTGCAGCGGGCGACCGAGCTCGGGGCGAACGTCGCTTCGCTCGACGAATACGGCCGTCGCAGCCTTCCCGTCGGCGCGGGGTGGCAGAAGCACGAGCGTGGAGTCGATGCCGTCGAGGGAGTGGAACGAGTAGAGCGCGAGCTCGAGGGCCTCGCGGCGAAGCAGCTGCCCACGGGCGACGGTCGGCTTGCCTTCGGCGATCGAGCAAGCGGTGCCGAGCCCGCAGAGCGTGTACATGACGGTGTTATTAGCGTTGACGGTGTCGATGTCGTCGGCCTCCGCCCGTCCGGCGGTCGTGTCCGGCCGAATCGCGATGGCTCGCACTTGGAAGGTGGAGCCGTCGGGGCCGGTCACCGTCGGCGGCCCTGCATACGTGATCGTCGCCAAGCGCATGTCCGCTCGGGAGGCGGTACTGGTCGCCGACGTGGTCTCCGATCTGCGCGGCGCGGCGCTCGGAGCTTCCGATCGGCTCCCACGCCGACCAGGCGGGAGCGGGGGCAGGGCTCCCGCGGCCGACGAGGACCAGCAGCGCACCGACGCCTGCGCCGGCGATGATCGCGAGCAGGACGTAGAACGCTGCGAACCGATTGCGGTAGGCGACGCGCCGCGCACGCTCGGCGCGCGACTCACGTGGAGCGACGGTGGCGCCGATCCCGTTCCCCGGCACCGGCTTCGCTTCGGCAGCTGCCTTGTCCATCACATCGTCGGCCACGAGCTCTCCTCCGAGAGATCGACGTCCGGAATCGTGATCTTCGACTCGTCGAGCAGATTGAGCAACTCGTCGCCGAAGAGCTCGCGGCGCGCGGCGAGCACGTCGGCGATGTGGTCGACCGCATCGCGGTTCGCGACGATCAGGTTGTACGCAGCGACGTACGCCTGCCCGACGAGCTGGCCGACGATCGCGCGCTTGTCCTGGTCCCCGAGCACCGCACCGATCGGGTTCTCCGCGAACGGCCCGCCGCCGCCCGTGCGGTTCACGATCGCAAGGCCGATCTTCTCGAAGCGCTTGAGGATGCGCTCGCGCGCCTCTTCGGCCGTCTCGTCCTCGCGCGGCGTGATCGCGAACGGCTCCGGGCCCATGGCCGATGCGCCGACCATGTACGCCGCCTGCGCGGTGACGCTCATGACGTCACCGCCGACGCCGTTCGAGTTCTCGCCGTAGAACACGCGCTCTGCGGCCATGGCGCCGAGTGCCCAGACGAGCCGCGCGAACTCCTCGCTCCGGAAGCGACTGAAGCGCTCCTCCTTCTCGAGCGCCTGATGGTGCCCGAGCGCGCCTCCGCGCATCCGGATGGAGAGCCGCGTTGACTCCGCGCCTTTCAAGTAGACGTGGCCGGCGGCGGCATGGCCCGCCTCATGAATTGCGACGGCGCGGCTCTCCTCCGGGATGTACTCGATGCCGACTGCGGTGCCGGCCTCGAGAGTGGTCATTGCTTCGACGAGGTCGTCCCAGCTCAACGCGTCTCGGTCCGAGTGGTGCGCGATCGTCAGGGCCATCGACGTCACCTGCTCGAGCATCGCGGGCGCGTAGCCGTTCGTAACGCGCGCGATCTCTTCGCGTTTGTGGTGCTGGTCCAGCTCGGGCTCGTGCGCGACCTTTCCGAGGTAGAGGTCGAGCACGTCCAGGCGATCCTGCTTCGTCGGCGTGCGGAACCAGACGTGGCGTCCCATGCGACCGGGGCGAGTCAGCGCCGGATCCAGGCGATCGACAGGCACGTTGGTCGCGCCGATGAAGTAGATCTGCTCGCGGCGCGGGCGCGCTGCCGGAATCCGGAACGAGCGCTTCCCGATCCGGCGCGGGACGATGTAGATCCCGTCCAGGAGCGCGTTCGTCTTGCTCGTGAAGAACTTCTTGAAGAACGGCGGGTTGTCGATGCCGTCCATCACGACGAGCAGCTGGTTCAGCGCCAGCGAGCCGCCACCACCCATCCCGCCCGGGAACATGAAGCCGACGACGCCGTTCATCCGGTTCGTGAACGCGGACGGGCCGGGCGCCTGCGGCGCGCGCTCGGCGAACAGGCGCTCACGCCACTGCTGGTTCTCGAGGATCAGGTCGCCGGAGGGATTGAGGGCGCCGAACGGGCCGTAGAAGAGGTAGTCGTGAACGTCCGCCGGCCGCGATCCGCCCGCTGCGCCGCCGAAGCCCGGGTTGAGCGCCTGCCTGCGCATGCCGACCGCGTCGATCTCGTCGATGAACACGATGCACTGGCCGCCCCACTTGCGAGCGAGGCGCTTCGCGCGCCTGGCCAGGATGCGGACGATGATGGCGTCGATGCCGATGAAGGTTGCCGCGAAGCCCGAGCCGGGGATCGAGATGAACGGTGAGTTGAAGCCGGTGGCGAGTGCCTTCGCGAGCATCGTCTTCCCGGTGCCGGGGGCGCCGAGGAAGAGGAGGCCGCGCTCACGCTTGCCGCCGGCGCGCTCGAATGCGTCGCCGGACTGCCAGATCGAGACGACCCGGCGCACCTCCTCCTTCGCCTCCGCCTGCCCACGGACGTCCGCGAGCTTCACGCCCCACT
The DNA here is from genome assembly GCA_963776565.1 of uncultured Gaiellaceae bacterium. Classification (GTDB taxonomy): domain Bacteria; phylum Actinomycetota; class Thermoleophilia; order Gaiellales; family Gaiellaceae; genus GMQP-bins7. The sequence goes on along the minus strand of CAVZNF010000002.1, from coordinate 436,735 downwards.
CTGCGTCACCGGGCTCGAAGCCCTGGATCTGCGAGAGGTTCATGAGCAGCAGTGGGCCGAAGAGGATCGCGAAGTTGAAGATCATGTAGAAGGGGAAGATCACGAGGAGCGGGAGGATCCCGACGATGTATCCGGTCCCGCCGAAGGCGTAGAAGAGCGCGCCGACAACAACGAAGATCACGGCGATCTTCAGCCAGAAACGCCAGAACCAGACGCGGCGGCGCGCGACCACGTCCTCTTCGCGCAGCTGCTGGCTCTCGAGGCCGAAGAGGCTCGGGCGGGGAATCAGGCGGTGGAAGAGGAGGTCGAAGGCGCCGCGGAAGCAGACGACGACGAGGAGTGCCGCGAGGATCGACCAGTACCACGCCCAGCCCTGGGTCTGGTTGAACCAGACGACGAGTGCCGGGGCGGTGATCAGCGCGACTGCCGTGGCGACCCGCGTCAGACGGCGCCACTGGCTGGCCAGCTCGTTCGAGAGCTCGGCCTGCTGGAATCCCCCAACCGGTTGCGCTTCGGTCGCCACCTTCGAAGTGTAGGGACGCCTCGACGGGCCGAAGGTTGGCGGCGGCTGCTAGCGTCGCGGCCGTGTCCGCGGCGGTCATGACAACGAGCGAGGGAACGATCGAGCTCGAGTTCTTCGACGGCGACGCCCCCAAGACCGTCCAGAACTTCACGAAGCTCGCCGGCGAGGGGTACTACGACGGGCTCGGCTTCCACCGCGTGATTCCGGACTTCATGATCCAGGGCGGGTGCCCGCGCGGAGATGGGACCGGTGGCCCCGGCTACTCGTTCGAGGACGAGTTCAACGAGCACCCGGTTGCGCGCGGATATCTCGCGATGGCCAACGCCGGCCCGAACACGAACGGCTCGCAGTTCTTCATCGTCACCGCCGAGGATGCGTCCTGGCTGAACGGCAAGCACACCGTGTTCGGACGCGTGACGTCCGGGCAGGACGTCGTCGACGCGATCTCGCTCGTCGAGCGCGACGGCCGCGACCGGCCGCTCGAGCCGGTCCTCATCGAGTCGATCACGATCGTCTAGCCACTAGGCTCCGGCGCATGGAGCTCGACGGCAAGACCGCGGTCGTCACGGGCGCATCGAGCGGCTTCGGAGCAGCGACCGTGCGCAAGCTGCGCGAGGCCGGAGTGCGCGTCGTCGGCGGAGCGCGGCGCGTCGAGCGCATCGACGCGGACGTTGCGCTCCCCCTCGACGTCACCGACGAGGAGAGCTGCGCGGCGTTCGTCGCGCGCGCAGCAGCGGAGCTCGGCGGCATCGACATCCTCTACAACAACGCCGGCCTCGCTCTCGGGCGCTACCCGTTCACGGAGTCGACGCCGGAGGACGAGGCGACCGTGCTGCACACGAACGTCGACGGAGCGATCCGGGTCACGCGGCTCGCGCTTCCGCACGTCCGCGACGAGGGCCACATCCTCTTCACAGGCTCGATCGCCGGGCGCCAGGCGTACGCGAATGCCGCTGTCTACGTCGCTGCAAAGTTCGCTCTCCGCGGCTTCGTCTACGGCCTGCGGGAAGACCTCCTCGGCCGTCCGATACGTATCACGACCGTCGATCCGGGGCTCGCGAAGACCGAGTTCTCGCTCGTGCGCTTCAAGGGCGACACCGAGGCCGCGGAGGCGCCGTACGCGAACGTCGAGCCGCTGACCGCGGACGACGTCGCCGACTGCGTCCTCTTCGTTCTCACTCGCCCGCTGCATGTGAACGTGGACGAGATCGTGATCAAGGCCCTCGCCCAGTCGAGCGGCGGCCGGATCGTTCGCAGCGAAGGCTAGGCGCTTGCTCACGATCCTCGAGGGATCCACGTTCTGCATCTCGGACGACCGCGGTGACATCGCCGCGGAGACGAGTGGCTTCTTCGCGCACGACACGCGCTTCCTCTCCCGGCTCGTGCTGACGGTCGGCGGCTCCGCACCGCTCCTGCTCTCGTCGGGGCGCGTCGAGCACTTCAGGGCGGCCTTCTACCTCCGGAACGGAACGACCAACGGCTTGCCGCGTGATTCGATCTCGATCGCGCGCGAGCGGTTCGTGGGCTCGGGGATGCAGGAGCGGATCACGCTTCGCAACGAGAGCCCGGAGCGCCTCGAGATCGACGTCGCGCTCGAGGCCGAGGCCGACTTCGCGGACATCATCTCCGTGAAGCTGCACGACTTCTCGCTCGGCGACCCGGAGCTGGCGCAGCCGCTGCCCCCACCGGCGCCGACGACGCACGACGAGGCGCGCAGCCAGGTCTCGATCGTCGACCCGCGCGGCGATCTCGGGACACGTCTCGTCTTCTCGAAGCCGGGTCGTCTCGAAGGGAACGCGATGACCTTCGCGCTCTCCCTCGACCCGCACGAGCGCTGGGATCTCAGCGTCGACGCCTTGCCCTGGCTCGACGAGGAGCTCGAGACGTTCGAGCTCGACGAGGAGCGCGAGAGCGCGAGCGACGTCGTCGCTGCCTGGACGCTTCGTGTCCCGCGCGTGCGCGGAGGATGGGAGAACCTGCGCCGCTCGTTCGACCGTTCGATCGGCGACCTCGCCGCCTTGCGGATGCGGACGGGCCAGTTTCGTCGTCCGCTCTTCGCCGCCGGGATGCCGTGGTTCATGACCGTCTTCGGGCGCGACACGGCGATCACGTCGTTGCAGACGCTGCTCCTCGGGCCTGAGATCGCAATGGGCGCGCTCGACGCGCTCACCGAGCTTCAGGCGCACGAGGTGGACACGACCATCGACGCCGAGCCCGGCAAGATCGTCCACGAGGTGCGCGAGGGTCGCTGCGCCGAGACGTGGTTCCCGCGCTACTACGGCTCGATCGACTCGACGCCGCTCTACCTCGTCCTGCTCGCGGAGACATGGCGCTGGACGGACGATGCGTCGTTCGCCCAGCGCCTGCGCGAGCCTGCTCTGCTCGCGCTCGAGTGGATCGATCGCTACGGAGATCGGGACGGCGACGGCTTCGTCGAGTACAGCCGCATGGTCGACTCGGGCCTCGCGAACCAGTCGTGGAAGGACTCCGGCGACTCGCAGCGCTTCCAGGACGGCTCGTTCGCCGAGGCGCCGATCGCGGCCGTGGAAGTGCAGGGGTACGTGTACGACGCGAAGCGCCGTCTCGCCGAGCTTGCGCGCGAGGTGTGGCGCGACCAGGCGCTGGCCGAGCGGCTCGAGCGGGAGGCGGACGAGCTACGCGTGCGTTTCGACGAGGCGTTCTGGGTCGACGAGCGCGGTGGCTTCTTCGCGCTCGCGCTCGACGGGAAGAAGCGCCGCGTCGATTCGCGCAGCTCGAACATGGGCCATCTCCTCTGGAGCGGGATCGTGCTTCCGGAGCGCGTCGGCGCGGTGGTCGACCAGCTGCTCTCCGAAGAACTGTGGACGGGGTGGGGGATCCGCACGATGGCGAGCGATGCCGCTGCGTTCAACCCGATCAGCTACCACAACGGAACCGTGTGGCCTCACGACTCGGCCCTCGCTGCCTGGGGGCTCGCGCGTCATGGCTACGTCGCCGAAGCCCGGCGCATCGGGCGTGCATTGATCGAGGCCGCGGCGCACTTCGACTGGTCGCTCCCAGAGGTCTTCGCCGGCTACGCGCGCGACGAGACGCCGTTCCCGATCGCGTATCCGACGGCAGCGCGGCCGCAGGCCTGGGCAGCCGGCACGCCGATCCTCCTCGTCCGTGTCCTCCTCGGTATCGAGCCGGATCGCGAGCGTCAGCGGCTCGTCTCGACGGTGACGGACGAGCTGCCGAGCTGGCTCGACGGGTTACGGATCGAGGGCGTCAGGGCATACGGAAGGACGTGGACCGTTGCGGTCGAGCGCGGCCATGTCACGATTGCCGAGGGTGTGTAGATGCAAATAGGACTTGTTTGCCCTGTGTGGTTCCCCGTGCCGCCGGAGGCGTACGGCGGGACCGAGCGTGTCGTCGCGCTCCTCGCGGACGGGCTCGTCGACGCCGGCCACGACGTCACGCTCTTCGCTTCGGGCGACTCGCAGACGCGGGCGCGGCTCGAGTCGGTCTTCCACACGGCGCCGAGCGAGTGGATCGGGCACACGTACTGGGAGATGCAGCACTCGGTGCACGCGTTCCTCAAAGCCGACGAGTTCGACGTCCTGCACGACCACACCGGGATGCTCGGGCTCGCGTTCGGCGGGCTCATCGACACGCCGTTCTGTCACACGGTGCATGGGCCCCTCGACGGACAGCCGGGCCGTATGTACGAGCAGGTGCTCGGGCTCGCGCCGAAGGCGAAGCTCATCTCGATCTCGATGAACCAGCGGAGGCCGAAAGAGCACCTTCCGTGGATCGCGAACTGCCCGAACGCGCTCGACCTCTCCATGTATCCGTTCCGGCGCAAGCCAGGAGGCGACTACCTTGTCTTCCTCGGCCGCATGAGCCCGGACAAGGGGGCGCATCGCGCCCTCGCGGTGGCTCTCGAGACGGGAATCCCGCTCAAGATCGCCGCGAAGTGCCGCGAGCCGCTCGAGATCCGCTACTTCGACGAGTTCATCCGCCCGCATCTCGGCGGCTCGATCGAGTACGTCGGCGAGGTCGGGCATGCGGACAAGGTGGAGCTCCTCATGGGCGCCCGCGCGCTCATCTCGCCCATCGACTGGGAAGAGCCGTTCGGGCTGATGATGATCGAGGCCATGGCGTGCGGGACGCCGGTCATCTCGACGCGGCGCGGCGCCGTCCCCGAGATCGTCGAGCACGGCCGCACCGGCGTCGTCGTCGACAACTACCGCGACATGGAGGATCCGGCCGTCCTCGAGCTCGCTGACACGCTCGACCCGGTCGTCATCCGCAAGGAGGTCGAGGAGCGCTTCTCGCCGGAGATGATGGTCGCGAACTACGTCGCCGCGTACGAGGCGACCATCCAAGCGACCGGGTGACCCTCCACTCCCAGTACGACCGCGAGATCTTCCGGCTCGCGCTCCCCGCCCTGGGCGCGCTCGCGGCCGAACCGCTCTACCTCCTCGTCGACACGGCGATCGTCGGACATCTCGGTCGGTCCCAGCTCGCCGCGCTCGGGATCGCGATCACGATCCTCGGCGGCACCTTCGCGATCTTCAACTTCCTCCAGTACGGCACGACCGCGCAGGTGGCTCGTGCGGGCGGCGCCGGGGAGGAAGAGACCGCGCGGCGCCTCGGCGCGCAGGCGGTCTGGCTATCGCTCGCGTTCGGCATCGCCGTCTCGGGGCTCATCGCCGTGCTCGCTCCGCAGCTCGTCTCGCTCATGGGAGGCGAGGGCCAGGCAGCCGACTATGCCGTCACGTACCTGCGCATCGCGGCAATCGGATTCCCGGCCGCGTTCCTCGCGCTCGGCGCGCAGGGATATCTCCGTGGCGTCGCAGATCTGCGCACGCCCCTCGTCGTGCTCATCGCCGGGAACGTCGCGAACGTCGTCCTCGAGCTGCTCTTCGTCTACGGCTTCGACTGGGGGATCGCGGGCTCGGCGTGGGGGACGGCAGTCGCACAGCTCGGGATGGGGGCGGCGTTCGTGGTCGTCGTGTTGCAGAGGCTCGAGCCGGGCGAAGCTCGCGTGCGGCTCGAACTCGCGCGCCGCGTGCTCTCGCTCGGGAAGTGGATCTTCATCCGCACGACGGCGTTGATGCTCTCGTTCGTCCTCGCCGGTGCGGTGGCGACGCGCTTCGGGGACTCGGCGATCGCGGCGCACCAGGTGGCGTTCCAGCTCTGGGTCTTCCTGGCGCTCGTCCTCGACTCGGTCGCGATTGCCGGTCAGATCATCGTCGGGCGGGAGCTCGGCGCCGGTCGGAGGGAGGAGGCCTACGGCGCGAGCGAGCGCATGATCTGGCTGTCCGTCGCGCTCGGTGGCGCGTTCGCGGCGCTGATGCTCGTTCTTGCGGGCGTGCTGCCGCGCGCGTTCACCGGCGACGCGTCTGTGCTCGACGAGACGGCGCTCCTGTGGCCGATCTTCGCGCTCATGCAGCCGCTGAACGGCGCAGTGTTTGCGCTCGACGGGATCCTCATCGGCGCGAGCGACGGGCCGTTTCTGGCCATGTCGATGGTCGCGGCGTTCGTCGCGTGCACCGCCGTGCTGCTCGCCGCACTCGAGGCCGACTGGGGGATCCGCGGCGTCTGGGCGGCGCTCGTCGTGCTCATCGTCGTCCGTCTGGCCTGATGACGACCCGCTTCCGGCGCGGCCGCTGGCTCGTGACCGGCTGGGCTGAGTGAGCCGGCACGCGGCGTCATAGGACGTCGGCGCACGCCGTTCGCACCGTTGGTGCCGGGCGCAGCACGATGATCTCGCCCGGGCCGTGCGTCGAGCATCCACGTCAGGTCCTTCGACGTGAAGCCCGCCCGGCCCGGCGCGGGTGCCGGGATGACGACGCGATCGAACGACTCGACGTCCCAGAGGCGGCCGAGCGCGTCGATCGGAGAGCGCCCGCGCTCGATGCGGGCATCGACCGGTACGCCTGCGCGTCGGGCGGCGAGCTCGACCGCCTCGAGGATCGGCATCGCGCGACCGAGCTCCCCGTGCTGGACGGGCGCGTCGAGGCTGAACTCGAGCGGCACCACCAGGAGGTAGGCGGGCACGAGCACCGCATCCTCGGCGCGCGCGATGCGAAGCGCCGCGTCGAGGACGGTCGGATCGAGCTGGCGATCGGCGAACGGGACGAGGAGCCGCGGCTGCCCGGGTCGGCGCTCGGGATCGCGTCTCCGCCAGGGAGCTCTCACGAGCGCAGCTCGTCCCGCAGCGCGCGGTGTGCGACGACGCGGATGTCGATCCCGGGCAGCTCGCGGACCATCCGGGAGACGAGCGAGCCGCGCATGATCTCGACCCAGCGGCGCTCGTCGGGCGTGCCGACGAAGATGTAGGTCGACCCGCGCTCGGCGGCAACGCGCCGCACGATCGTCGACGAGGTCGTCGCCCTCCTCCTCGAGGAAGTGGACTCCGAGGATCGAGGCGAGACGTCGCAGCGCGGCGAGCTGCGTCGCCTCCTCCGGGTCGAGCGCCTGCCCGGGCCGCCGCATCCAGAGGGCGTCGATCTCGCCGCCGAGCCGCTGCGACGACCTCCACGCGCGGCGAAGCACGCGCTGCGAGCGTGGCTGCGGCTCGACGAGCGCGAGCACGCGCTCGCCGACCGCCTGCTTGCTCAGCGGATCGAGAACCGCAGTGCCGCGGCGGGCCTCCACGTCCTCGGCGACCTCGCGGAGCGCGAGCTCGCGGAGCGCCGAGAGGTTGTCCTGGCGGAAGAAGTTGAGCAATGCGCGCTCCGCCTGTCCGCCCGGATAGACCTTTCCGGCGCGCAGGCGGTCCTGGAGCGCCTCGGGTGAGATGTCGACGAGGATGACCTCGTCGGCCTCGTCGAGCATCCGGTCGGGGAACGTCTCGCGCACCCGCACGCCGGTGAGCTCGAAGACGGCGTCGTTGAGGCTCTCGAGGTGCTGGATGTTGACGGTCGAGATGACGTCGATGCCGGCGTCGAGGATCTCGTCGATGTCCTGGTAGCGCTTCTCGTTGCGCGCCCCCTGCGCGTTCGTGTGGGCGAGCTCGTCGACGAGGGCGAGCTCGGGAGAGCGCCGGATCGACGGCGTCGACGTCCATCTCCTCGAGCTCGAGCGAGCCGTGCTCGAGCCGCAGCCGCGGCACGACCTCGAGCCCCTCGGCGAGCGCCGCGGTCTGCGGGCGGTCGTGCGGCTCGAGGTAGCCGATCACGACGTCCTTCCCCTCCGACTGCGCCTGGCGCCCCTCCTGGAGCATCCGGTACGTCTTGCCGACGCCGGCCGCCATTCCGAGCAGGATGCGGTACCGGCCGCGCATGGCAGGAGGTTAGGCGCCGAAGACGTTGTGGATGAGGAGGTCGATCAGCTTGATGCCGATGAACGGCAGGATCATGCCGCCGAGCCCGTAGATCAGCAGGTTGCGGCGGAGGAGCGCCGTCGCGCCGATCGCGCGGTACTTGACGCCGCGCAGGGCGAGCGGCACGAGCGCGGGGATGACGAGCGCGTTGAAGATGATCGCCGAGATGATCGCGCTGTAGGGGCTGCCGAGGTTCATGACGTTGAGGTCGCTCGAGCGGGCCGTCCTCGCCCGGAGTCGTCGCGTACGTGGTGGCGAAGATCGCCGGAAGGATCGCGAAGTACTTCGCGACGTCGTTCGCGATCGAGAACGTGGTCAGCGCGCCGCGGGTGATGAGGAGCTGCTTTCCGACCTCGACGATCTCGATGAGCTTCGTCGGGTTCGAGTCGAGGTCGACCATGTTGCCGGCCTCCTTCGCCGCGGTCGTGCCCGTGTTCATCGCGACGCCGACGTCGGACTGCGCGAGCGCCGGGGCGTCGTTCGTCCCGTCGCCCGTCATCGCGACCATCCGGCCACGTGCCTGCTCCTCGCGGATCAGCTCGAGCTTCCGCTCGGGAGTCGCCTCGGCGAGGAAGTCGTCGACGCCCGACTCCTCGCGCGATGACCGCGGCGGTGACCGGGTTGTCGCCCGTGATCATCACCGTGCGGATTCCCATCCGGCGCAGCTCGTCGAAGCGCTCGTTCATCCCGCCCTTGACGATGTCCTTCAGGTGGACGACGCCGAGCACCCAGTTGTCCTGGGCGACGACGAGGGGCGTGCCGCCCGACTGCGCGACACCGTGCACGAGCGTGTCGAGCTCGCTCGGGCGCCTGTCCGCCGTTCTCCGAGACGAACCGCTTGACCGAGTCGGCGGCACCCTTGCGCAGGCTGCGGCCGTCGAGGTCGACGCCGCTCATGCGCGTCGAGGCCGAGAAGGGGATGAACTCGTGCTCGCCGAGCTCCTGCTCGCGCAGCCCGAAGCGCTCCTTGGCGAGCACGACGATCGAGCGACCTTCGGGCGTCTCGTCGGCGAGCGACGCGAGCTGCGCGGCCTGGGCGAGGTCGAGCTCGTCGACACCGCTGACGGGCAGGAACTCGGCCGCCTGCCGGTTGCCGAGCGTGATCGTCCCGGTCTTGTCGAGCAGGAGCACGTCGACGTCGCCGGAGGCCTCGACCGCGCGGCCCGACATCGCCAGGACGTTGCGCTGCACGAGCCGGTCCATCCCCGCGATGCCGATTGCCGAGAGCAGCGCGCCGATCGTCGTCGGGATCAGGGCGACGAGGAGAGCGATGAGGACCGTCTGCGACAGCTGCGGTGCCCGCGTAGATCGCGAACGGCCGCAGCGTCACCGTCGCCGGCGAGGAACGTGATCGTCAGGGCGGCGAGGAGGATGTTGAGTGCGATCTCGTTCGGCGTCTTGCGGCGCTCGGCGCCCTCGACGAGCGCGATCATGCGGTCGAGGAAGGACTGTCCCGGCTCCTGCGTGACCTCGATCACGAGCCGGTCGGAGAGCAGACGCGTCCCTCCGGTGACGGCCGAGCGGTCGCCGCCCGCCTCGCGGATGACCGGCGCGGACTCGCCGGTGATCGCGGACTCGTCGACCGAGCCGACGCCTTCGATGATCTCGCCGTCCGCGGGGATGATCTGGCCCGCCTCGACGACGACGACGTCGCCGCGGTGTGAGCTCGGGCGCGGGAACCTCCTCGACGCCGCCGGTGTCCGAGCGCCGGAACGCCACCGTGGTCGTGCGGGTCGCGCGGAGCGCGTTCGCCTGCGCCTTGCCGCGCCCCTCGGCGATCGCCTCGGCGAAGTTCGCGAACAGAACCGTGAGCCAGAGCCAGAGCGCGACAGTGCCGGTGAACCAGAGCGGCTCGGTGTCGTCGGACGAGACGAGGTCGCGGAAGAAGATCGCCGTCGTGACGACGCTGCCGATCTCGACGATGAAGATGACGGGGTTGCGGAAGAGCGTCCGCGGGTCGAGCTTGAGGAACGAGTCGCCGATCGCGCGCGACGACGATGTCGCGCGAGAAGATGCTCTGCGTGTGCTTGGTCACGTGCGTCTCCTCGTCGAGCGCGAGGTTGAGCTCGAGCACGTTCACGCCGGGCTCGCCGAAGATCCCGAGCCACCGCCCGTCCGTGTTCTCGTCGATCAACTCCTGCACGCGCTGCACGGAGAGCCCGCGCTCCTTCGCCACGCGCGCCGTCTGCATCTGCGCGTTCGCGGGCGAGATGTGCGGGTCGATGCCCGAGGCGGAGGTGGTGACGGCGTCGACCGGGATGTCACCGATCCGGAGCCCGGGGTTGTACGGGCGCTCGAGCTTCAGGATCGCCGCGGTGCGCTCCCGGACTGCTTTCGCGAGGTCGGGGTTCGTCGGGCCGAGGTTCGCGAACGTCGTTGCCGCGGCGTTGTACTCCGGCGCGGTCGCCGAAGGTCGGGGATGGAAGTACTGCGGCTTCGTGAACGCCTGCGCGGCGAGCTTCGAGCCCACGACCTTGCCGTCGCGCTCGATCAGGCTTCCGTTCGCCTTGTCCGCGAACGCGAGTTGCGCGAAGCCCGTGAAGACGATCGGATAGATCGAGCCCGAAGACCACCGTCAGCACGACGACGGCGATGACGGAGCGGCCGAGGGTGCGCAGGATCATGGTGAGAGCGCCTCCACGATCGGCCCGAGCGTGAGCGCGGGGAAGATCATCAGGCCGGCGGTGAGGATCACGACGCCGACGAGGAGGACTGCGAAGGTCGCGCCGTCGGTCCGGAACGTGCCTGCCGACGGCGGGGCGGTCTTCTTCGCCGCCGAGCGCGCCGCCGAGGGCGAGTGCTGCGATGAGGGGCGCGAAGCGGCCGAGCCAGAGAGCGATCGAGCCCGACGAGCGTCGAGAACTCGGTTGCGCCGTAGCCCGCGAACGCGCTGCCGTTGTTGTTCGCCTGTGAGTCGTAGGCGTACAGCGCCTCGGAGAAGCCGTGCGCGCCGGGGTTGTACATCGATGCGAGCCCGCGACTCGTGACGACGGCGATGGCGGTGAGGACGAGCACCAGCGTCGGCACGAGAAGCGCGCCGACGGCGGCGAGCTTGATCTCCCGCGCTTCGATCTTCTTGCCGAGGTACTCGGGCGTGCGGCCGACCATCAGTCCGGCGACGAAGACCGCGATGACGATGTAGAAGAACATCCCGTAGAGGCCGGAGCCGACGCCGCCCCAGATCACCTCGCCGGTGAACATGTTCGTGATCGGGACGGCGCCGCCCGTCGCGGTGAGTGCGTCGTGGCCGCCGTTGACCGAGCCGTTGGAGGCGTTCGTCGTCGCCACCGCCCAGTTGACGGTGGAGGCGATCCCGTACCGGGTCTCCTTGTCGGACATGTTCCCGCCGCTCGAGCCGTCGCCGGCAGCGATGTTCACGCCGGAGTCACGCAGGACCTGGGATCCGTGCTGCTCCGCTGGGAGCGCGACGGCGATCCCGATGATCGTCATCGCCATCATCGCCGCGTAGATCGGGTACGCCTGGCGGCGCGAGCCGACCATGCGGCCGAACATGAACACCTGCGCGACGGGGATGAGGAGGATCGAGAGCATCTCGAGGAGGTTCGTGAACGGGTTCGGATTCTCGAACGGGACGGCCGAGTTCGAGTTGTAGAAGCCGCCGCCGTTCGTCCCGAGCTGCTTGATCGCGATCTGCGTTGCGGCCGGGCCGCGAGCGATCGTCTGCTGGGCGCCCTCGAGCGTCGTCGCGGTGGCCGCGCCGTCGAACGTCTGCACGACGCCCTGCGAGATGAGGATGACCGCGAGGATCAGCGCCAGCGGCAGGAGGATGTAGACGAGCGACCGGTAGAAGTCGACCCAGAAGTTCCCGACCGTGCTCGCCGAGCGGCGCGCGAAGCCGCGAATGACGGCCGCGAGCACGGCCATTCCGAGCGCGGCGGAGACGAAGTTCTGCACCGCGAGCCCGGCCATCTGGCTCAGGTACGACATCGTGTACTCGCCGCCGTAGTACTGCCAGTTCGTGTTCGTGACGAAGCTCGCGGTCGTGTTCATCGAGACCCACGAGTTCACGCCCGCGAGCCCGTCCGGGTTCAGTGGGAGGTGTCCCTGAAGCCGAAGGAGGGCGTAGAGCAGGACCGCGAAGACGCGCCATGAAGACGAGGGCCGTGATCGCGTACGGCTTCCAGCCCTGCTCCTCGTCGGCGCGCGTTCCGACGAGGCGGTAGAAGCCGCGCTCGGGGGCCGTCGAGCCAGCGCGGGCATCCGCAGCGTTCCCGAGTACACGCGCGCCATGTAGATGCCGAGCGGATACGCGAGCAGCGTGAGGACGACGAGGTAGACGGAGATCTGCGCGATGCCGTTGCCGGTCACAGCTTCTCGCCTCGGAAGAGGACGTAGAGCGAGGTAGGCGAAGACGAGCAGGGCCACGACGAGGCCGAAGACGTCGCCGCCGGACATCAGACGCGGTCCAGGAGCACGATCAGCCCGAACGCTGACGACGAAGCAGAGAACGGCGATGACGATGCCGAGGAGCTCGACCATCAGTGCGGCTCCAGGGCTTCGAGCGCGACAGCGTCGCGTCGAGGATAGGCAGGCAGCTCGCCCGACGCGCTCGCGGTCGTAGAGCGGCCCGGAGCCGTCCGACGAGCAGGCGGTCGACGAGCACGACGCCCGCGCGCGGCCACCGGCCGATCGAGATCGGCGAGGCGCGCGCGATCTGCGAGCAGCGCTGTCGGACTCGGCGCGGACGGCGACGCGGTTGACCGGCGAGGCGGTCGGGAGGTACGCGAGGCTCGAATCGCGCACGAGCGAGCGGAGGGATGTGCGCGAGATCGAGGCGGTTCTTCGTGCGAGACGAGCTCCTCGACGCGCCAGGCGAGGCGGAGCGGCGGGCTCTCCCGCATGGGCGACTCGGCGTCGGCCGCTCGGCGCGCGGCGCGCAGCGCCCGGCGCGCCTTGACGCGCTCGAGCTCGGTCAGCAAGCCTCGCACGGCAGCCGCATGTGGCCGCGTTCCGACGGAGCTTCGGCCGGGAGAGAGCTCCGTCCATGCCCCGAAGGTAGGACGGCGCGCCCTCAGCGCGGTCTAAGGGTTCGCGATCCGGTCTAAGGAATTGCCTAATGCCGATCGGCCGGGTTCACGAGGCGGTACCCGGCGCCGGGCTCGGTGAGGATGTACCGCGGCCGGGCGGGGTCGGCCTCGAGCTTGCGCCGCAGCTGCGAGACGAAGACGTGGAGGTAGCTCGACTCCAGCTGGTACGCGGGCCCCCAGACCTCGCGGAGGATCGCCTTGTGCGTCAGCAGCTTGCCCTCGTTCTGAGCGAGCACGCGCAGGAGCTCGAACTCGTGCGGTGTGAGGTGCACCGGCTCGCCCGCGCATCGTCACGGCGCGCTTGTCGAGGTCGACGACGAGCTCGTCGATGCGTCAGCGTCGGCTCGGTCGCGGGGCCGACCCGGCGGAGCGCGGCGCGCAGGCGTGCGAGTAGCTCCCCGATCGCGAACGGCTTCGTCACGTAGTCGTCCGCGCCCGCGTCGAGCGCCGCGATCTTCTCGTCCTCGTCGCCGACCGCCGAGACGAGGATGATCGGCGCGTCGGTCCACGTACGGAGGTCGCGGCACACGTCGGTGCCGCGCCCGTCGGGCAGGAGCAGGTCGAGGATGATCGCCTCCGGCGGATGCAGCCCCGCCGAGCTGAGCGCCTCCTCGGCCGTGCGTCGCCGTGACGACCTCGTAGCCGGCACCCCGGAGGTTCGTCTGCAGCGCCCGAAGGAACTGCGGCTCGTCGTCGACGACGAGGACCCGCGTCATGCGGTGACCGGCGCGGGCAGCTCGACCAGCGGGAGCGCGAGCACGAACGAGGCGCCCTGCCCTTCGCGCGACTCGAGCCACATGCGGCCGCCGTTCGCCTCGGCGAACCCGCGCGCGATGGCGAGGCCGAGGCCTGCTCCGGGCTCGTCGGAGCGACCGGCGACGCGATGGAACGGCTCGAAGATCCGCTCGCGCTCGGCCTCGGGGATGCCGGGGCCGCGGTCGGTGACGCGGATCAGCACCTCCTTCCGCGTCGCCGTGAGCCGGACGCTGCACGGGCTCGCCGGGAGGGGAGACGCGAAGGGCGTTCTCGAGCACGTTCGCGAGCGCGCGCTGGATCTGGACTGCGTCGACGCGCACCGGGGGCAGGTCGTCGGGCGCGTGACCACGACGCGCTCGATCTCGCCCGAAGCTCGTCGAGCGCCTGGGCGACGAGCTCCTCGGCCGTCCAGAGCTCGGGTCGCGCCGCGGCCGCCCCGGCCTGGATGCGCGAGAGGTCGAGGAGGTTCTCGACGAGTCGCTTCAGCCGCACGTGCTCGGCGCGGATCGTCTCGAGCAGCGCCGTGCCGGTCGATCGTCGGTGAGGACGAGATCGCCGCTCTCGAGCCCGTCGAGCGCCTGCTCGATCGTCGCGAGCGGCGTGCGCAGGTCGTGCGAGACCGCCTGGATCACCGCCGTCTTGACGGTATCGCTCCGGCGGAGCGTTTCCGCCTCGAGCGCGTCGCGCGCGAGCGCTCTCGCGCTCGAGTGCGACGCCGAGCAAGACGGCGAGCGCCGGGAGCAAGCGACGCTGGGTCCCGAGCACGGGCTCCTCCTTCTCGGGCGTGAAGAGCACGCCGATCGTGCGCCCCTCGACGGTGAGCGGGTGAGGCGACTCCTGCGACGAGGCGCGCGGGCTGCTCGCCCAGCGCGATCCTCACCGACGAGACGCCGAGAACTCGCCGCCGTGCGCTCCTCGATCTGCGCGAGTCTCCGTCGCCCGGCTCAGCCCCGCGAAGGAGGTCTGCCGCGATGTCGGCGAGGAGTGCGGCCTCGCGCTCGCGCTGCTCGGCCTCGTCGCCGCGCCTGCGGTAGCGCGAGGCGAGGCTGCCGACGACGATCGCGGTCGACGACGTAGACGGCGAGGGCGAACCAGTTGCTCCGGTCGGCGAGCGTGAACGTGTAGAGCGGCGGGAGGAAGAAGAAGTTGAACGCGAGCATGCTCGCGATGGCGACGGGTACCGCGAGCAGCGGTCCCCAGAAGATCGCGATCGGCAGGACTGCGAAGACGTAGAGCACGCCGAGGCTGAGCACAGGCACGAAGTCGTCGAGGAGCTCGATCGCGACCGTCACGGCGGCGACCAGGCCTGCGCTGGCCGCGACCCCGATCGAGCCAGTCGCGCGTCGACTTCGAGCCCGCCTGCATCGGCAGCGAAGCGTACGCCTGCGGGCGGAACGCGGCGCGCGATGTCGAGCGGCCGATCCTACTCGTCGAGGCGTTTGTGCCTTCCGGCGTGAACGTCCTCGGCGGTGAGCTCGAACCCTGTTCCGTCGATCCCGTGACCGGCTACTTCCGGGACGGCTACTGCCACACCGAAGGCTCCGATCTCGGCTTCCATGTCGTCTGCGCCGTGATGACGGAGGAGTTCCTCGAGTTCTCGGTGTCTGCCGGGAACGACCTCGTGACGCCGCAGCCGCAGTGGATGTTCCCCGGCCTCGTGCCCGGCGATCGCTGGTGCGTCGTCGCCGCGCGCTGGCAGGAGGCGCTCGAGGCGGGCGTGGCGCCTCCCGTGGTGCTCGAGGCGACGCACGCCTCGGCGCTCGAGTTCGTCGCCATGGCCGACCTCGAGGCGCACGCGTTCGGCTAGCTCGCTGTCGCTGCCTCTCGGCGCTTGCGCCAGTACCGCTCGATTCCCTTGGTAGTGGTGCCAGTAGGGAGCGGCACGGTCGTACTGGTCGGCGAGATCGGAGTCGGTCTGCGAGACGTCGTGGCGCGCGGCGGCCACGAAGGTCTGTTCGTCCATGCCGTCCTCGATCCACTCGGCCCAGCGACTCAGGGTCTCTCGGAGTCCCGTCAGGTGCTCCTGGACGTCGTCGTACACGCCGAAGTGGATGAGTGCGAGCCTGTCGGGGCCGCGGCGCCCGATCTCGTGGATCGTCTGCTCCCAGGCGGCGAGATCGAACTCCGGGGGAGGACACGGCGGCATGACGAACGACCCTCGTCCGACACGCACTCCGGCTGCGTCGCCGGCGTAGAGCGTGCCCTGGGCGTCGAGATACGAGACGTGATGCCATGCGTGCCCGGGCGTCGGGAAACACTCGAATCCCACGACGACGTCGCCGACGATGTGGACATTCTGCGCCGGCACCGGCGCCAGCTCGCCCCAGAGCGCGTCGAAGGCATCGCCGTAGAGCCTGCGAGCGCTTGTCTCGAGCTTCGAAGGATCGACGATGTGCGGCGCGCCCACCTCGGAGACGTGCACCTGCAGCGAGGGATGCTCGCGGACGAGCACACCCGCCGCTCCCGCATGGTCGAGGTGGATGTGCGATAGGAGAAGGTGTCGAATGTCCGAGAGCGCCAGCCCGCGCTCGCGCAGCCCGGCTTTCAGATGCTCGACGCAGGTCGTCGGGCCGCAGTCGAACAGCGCCGGCCCGTCCTCCGTCTCCAGCAAGTAGCAACCGATGACTCCCGGCGACTCGAGATGCAGCAGGTCGATCGGAGCGACGCTCATGCCCCGATCTTAGGAGGGCGAGCGCTCGAGTCGTCTTGCGAGCGTCACTCGCTCGTCTCGACGACCTCCTTGAGCCCGGAGAGCATCTTCTCCCAGTTTGCCTTCGAGTGCTCGGCTGCTTCCGCCGTCGGATTGTTGTCCTGACTCAGCGCCACGCGAGTCACGGGGCCCGCGGCCTCGAGCTCGTACGTGAGCGTGTGGTAGTTCTCCGGGACGTCTTCCTGTCCGCTCAGCGGACTGAAATGCGTGACCTTCAAGCGTCGCGCCGGCTTGATCTCGACGATCTCTCCCTTGTCCTCGTACCTCTTGCCCTCGTACTCGCCTTCCCAGACGATGGAGCTACCGGGCTTCCAGTCGGTGACGACGTGGGAGCCGAACATGTACTTCTCGATCTCGGCTGGGATCTGTGAGTGCGGTCCAAACGCGCGCCGGCGGCGCGTCGATCTCGACCGTTGCGGTTGCCACGTGATTGGCCATGCGACCTCCTCTGTCGCTCTCCATGTACCCACCGACGCGCGTCGGTAATCCCGCGGGCCTAAGCTGCGAGCGCGGATTCGAGGTCGTCGACGAGGTCGTCGACCGACTCGATGCCCACGGAGAGGCGTATCAGCGTCGGCGGCACTGCAAACGGCGAGTCCGCAGTGGACGCGTGCGTCATCCGGGCAGGATGCTCGATCATGCTTTCCACGCCGCCCAGGCTCTCTGCGAGCTTCCAGATTTTCGTTCGCGCGACGAGGTCGACGGCTTCGCGCTCGTCCTCCAGCAGAAACGAGACCATGCCGCCGAAGTTGCGCATCTGGCGGGCCGCGACCGCGTGGCCGGGGTGCGAGGGCAAGCCGGGGTAGAGGACGCGCTCGACACGGTGGTGTCGCTCCAGGAACGATGCGACGGTTACGGCGTTCGCGCAGTGCCGGTCCATCCGTACCGCGAGCGTCTTCACGCCGCGCAGCACGAGCCAGGCGTCGAACGGCCCGGGAATCGCCCCGAGCGACTTCTGGAGAAACGCAAGCTGCTCGGCCATCGCGTCGTCGTTTACTGCGACGAAGCCGCCGATGACGTCCGAGTGGCCGCCGATGTACTTCGTCGTCGAATGCAGCGCCACGTCCGCGCCGAGCGCGAGCGGCTGCTGGAGGTAGGGCGTCGCGAAGGTGTTGTCGACGACGACCGTAGCGTCGACGCCGTGCGCGATCTCGGACGCGGCGGCGATGTCGACGATGTTGAGCGCGGGGTTCGTCGGTGTCTCGAGCCAGACGAACTTCGTGCGCTCGTCGAGGTGCTCGGCTAGCTCGGTCGAGATCTGCTCCGGGGAGAGGAACGTGAACCGATACCCCTTCGGCTCGTACACCTGCGTGAACATGCGGTAGATGCCGCCGTACACGTCGTTCACCGCGACGACGTGATCGCCGGGCGAGACGAGGTGCATGAGCGTCGTCACCGCTCCGAGACCCGACGAAAACGCGCGCCCGTGAGCTGCGCCCTCCAGCGACGCGAGGCACTCCTGGAGCGCCGTGCGGGTCGGGTTCGCGACCCTCGCGTAGTCGTAGCCCTTGTGTACGCCGACCGCGTCCTGCACATAGGTCGATGTCTGGTAGATCGGCGTGGTTAGCGCGCCCGTCGCCGAGTCCGGCTGCTGTCCGTCGTGGATCGCGCGGGTCTCGAAGTGCATCGGGCGGATGCTACTGACGCGCCTGGGACCCGAGCCACGAGGAAAGGCTCGCGAGCGCTTCGTCAGCGCGTGATGTGTCCCCCCAGGCGCCGAGGACCTCGAGTGTCCCGCTCCTCCGGTCGAACCGGGGCTCGATGCGACCCACCAGGCGGTCGCCGACGAGGATCGGGAGGACGTAGTACCCGTACTCGCGCTTCGCCTTGGGCACGTACATCTCGAGGCGGTAATGGAAGTCGAAGAGCGCCTCGGCGCGGTCGCGGTCGTGGATGAGGCGGTCGAACGGGGAGAGGAACGTCACGCGCTCCGGGACGGGTGCGTCGGCTGCGTCGGGGTGCGCCTCCCAGCCTCGGCGCGTCAGCCGCACGCCGAGCGCTTTGAACCGCTGCTCGGCGAGGACGCGATCGGCCTCGCGCACCGTCATCGTGTCCACCTTCGGATACCAGCGCTCGGCGAGGTCCCAGAGCCGCTGCTTCCCCTGTCGGCCGGCGACCGCGACGACACCGTAGGCGTGGAGGATCTCGAGCATGAGCGTCACCTCGCGGCTTCCCCACCAGCGGTGCGGCTCGTGCGGCCGCGGAGCGGATTCGTGCTCGAGCTCGCGCGACGGCATCGGCCCGTTCCGCCCGAGCTCGCGCAGCACGTAGCGCTTGAAGCGCGCATTCTTGGCGAGGAACTCAGCGCTCCAGCGCTCGTGCGCGTAGTGCCGGCTGCGTCTCCGCCGTCGCATCCGAGCCTGCACGAGCGGCAGCGACTCGATCGGCCACAGGTACGCGTTCCACTCGAAGAGCTTGCGCTCGTCCCAGAGCAGGCGGTCGAGCTCGGCGACCTCGTACGCCCCGAGGCGACTCCAGAGCACGAGCTGCTGCGGCGGCGCGACGGTCGAGATCGGATCGATCTGGAGGAAGCCGAGGCGGCGAACGGTGTCGAGCACGTCCGTCGCAGATCCGTCGAGGAGCTGGGCACGAACGGCGATCCGGCGCGCTTCCTCCGTCGAGACGAGCTTCACGGTGCAGCCGCGTCGTGTTGGAGCCGCCAGCGGATCTCTGCGTCGCTTCCTGACTCGAGCTCTGAGAGCTCCTCCGGCGAGCGAGACTCGAGCCAGCTGCCGTACCGCGCGGCAAGCGGCGCCGCCGTCGCCCCGTGCGCGAGCACCGAGAGCCCGACCGTCACGAACGCGGTCGTGAGAATGAGCTCCTCGTTCCGGAGGCCGCCTTCCTCCAGGACGAGGAGCGCGAAGACGATCGACGCGGCCCCGCGTGGCCCGAACCAGCCGAGAAACGCCACAGTCGGCCTGCGCGCTCCGGTGCCGAACATGGCAATTGCGACCGGAAGCATGCGCACGAGGGTCAGGCTGAGCACCGCGTAGAGCGCAACCTGCCATGTGAGATCGTGCAGTGCGGGACCGAGGAGCACCGCTCCGAAGACGACGAACGTCACGGCCGCGAGGACGGCGCCGGCCTGCTCCGTGAGCTGGGAGACGTCGCCGCCGCGATGTCGTCTCAAGCCGCCGAAGATCGCACCGCCGACGAACGCGGCGATGAACCCGGAGCCTCCGATCGCCTCGGCCAACGCGAAGGCGAGCAGCGCTCCGGCCAGCGGAACGACCTGGAGCCACGTCTCGTCGACGAAGCGCCGGCCGCCGGCGTAGACGACGATCGCGGCGGCAGCTGCGCCCGCGACGACGCCACCCAGCACGCCGTATCCGATCTTCTCGGCTACGAGCTGGGCGGCGTGGCCGTTTCCGATCGCTCCTTCCTCCGCCAGCGCGACGGCGAGCGCGATGAGGAAGAGCGGCACGCAGATCCCGTCGTTGAGGCCACTCTCGACGTTGAGGCTCTGACGGACTCGGACTGGGAGACGACGCGACGTGACGACGACCTGACCGAGCGCGGCATCCGTCGGGGCGAGGATGATCGCGAGCACGAGAGCTTCGGGCCACGCGAGGTCTCCGAAGAGCGCGATCGCGGCGACGAACCCGGCGATGATCGTGAGCGGAAGCCCGATCCCCAGCAGCCGCGTGGGCACACCAAGCGCGCTTCGAAGCGCCTGCAGGTCGATGCGCGACGCATCGGAGAAGAGGACGACCGTGAGTGTTGCTTCGGCGAGCGTCTTGACCTCGAGCCCGGTCGATGCGGGATCGACGAGGTCGAGCGCCTCCACACCGACGACGAGGCCGGCTGCCATGAAGAACATGGGCGCGGTGATCCACGTCCCCTCGATCCGTTGTGAGATCGCCGCGAAGACGAGGAGGACGACCGAGAGCGCGACGAGCTGCCAGTGCACGGGCGGAGCTTCGCAGAGGGCGCCGGCCCGTTGGCAGGGTAGGTTCGAGCGATGCCCGAGTGGGATGCGGACTTCGATGTCGACGAGGCGCTCGCGCGGAGTCTGATCGAAGAGCAGTTCCCTCGGCTCGACGCGAGCTCCGCGCGTCTCGCTCGGCAGCGGGTGGGACAACGCCGTGTGGCTCGTCGAGGAGAGATGGGCCTTCCGCTTCCCGCGCCGCGAGATCGCCGTCCCGCTCGTCGCGCGCGAGCTCGCGGTCCTCCCGCGCGTCGCTCCGCTTCTTCCCGTTCCCGTCCCGGTTCCGACCTTCGTCGGGCAAGAGACCGACGCGCTTTCCCCGGCCGTTCTTCGCGTACCGGTCACTGCATGGTGTCGAGCCGGCTGACGCACGTCTTTCCGAGGACGAGCGCGTGAGCATTGGTGCGGAGCTCGGGTCGCTTCCTGCGCGTCCTGCATGCGCGGGAAACGCTGGAAGCCGTCGATCCTGCTCGCCTGCTGCCGGTCGACGTCAACGGTCGTGCGGACATGGCGATGCGCGTTCCTCGCGCCCGCGAGAATCTCGCGAAGCTGCAGGAACTCGGGCTCTGGACTGCGCCTGCCGCGGTGGAGCGGATCCTTGCCTCCGCCGAGGAACTCCCTCCGACAACGAGCGAGCTCGTGCTCGTGCACGGGGACCTGCATCTGCGACACGTGCTCGTCGAGAGCGGATCGATTTCCGGCGTCATCGACTGGGGTGACGTCTGTCGCGCGGATCCGTGCATCGATCTCATGCTCGTCTGGTCACTCCTCTCTCCTGCCGGACGCGCGCGGTTCCTGAGCCGAATACGGCCCGGTCACCGCCGAGCAACACCTCAGATCTCGCGTCCTCGCGCTCGTTCTCGATTCGATGCTCGGTCCGATATGCCCATGACTCGGGGCATGCGAGGCTGCAGCGCGAGGCGGTCGCAGCACTCGAGCGAACGCTGATCGACTAGTCGGGGACGCGGCCTTCGAGAATCGCCGCGAGCCTTGCGGAGTCGATGTTCCCGCCCGAGACGATGCACACCACTCGCCCCTCTCCGGCGAGCCCGGCCATCGCCGCCGCGACGGGCAGGCCCGCTGCGCCCTCGCCGACGATGCGCGCACGCTCGAGCAGCAGTCGCACGCCAGCCGCCGCATCCGCCAGCGATATGGCGAACGCATCGGTGACGAGGTCGCGTGCGTGCTCCCACATCTTCGGGAGCAGCGAGCCCGACCCGGCGCCGTCGATGAACGACGGTCGGTAGTCGACCTTGACCGGGACGCGCCCGTTCGCGACAGCTGCCGCGAACGGAGCGCCGCTCTCAGGCTCGCAGACGTAGACCTTCACCTCTGGCCGTACCGCCCGCAGCGCGCTTGCGATCCCTGTGGTCAGGCCGCCGCCGCCCCACGGGATGACGCACCGCGTCGAAGTCGTCGAGATCCTCGGCCAGCTCGAGGCCGATCGTTCCGTTCCCCGCCATCACCGGCGGATCCTGGACGGGGTGGACGTAGAAGCCGTGGACGCCTTCGCCGAGGTCGCGCTCGTCGTCCGCGTCGACCGCCGCCCACCACTTCTCCCACGTGACGCGGACGATCCGTCCACCGAGACGCTCGACGGCTGCGAGCTTCGTCATCGACGCGTTGTCCGGGACGACGATCGTGGCCGGCACGCCGAGCTCGCGTGCCATCCACGCGACGCCCTGCGCCATGTTCCCGGTGCTCGTCGTGACGAGACCGTCGGCGAGCTCCTCCGGCGGCGCGCTCAGCACGGCGTTCGCGGCGCCGCGCAGCTTGAAGGACGCGATCGGCTGCAGGTTCTCGAGCTTCAGCCAGATCTCGGCGGGCGCGTCGTCCACGCGGAGCCGGACGACCGGCGTGCGGATGACCTGGCCCGCGATCCGTTCACGAGCTGCCTCGATGTCGGCGAGCGGGATCAGAATGGAACCTCGACGCCGACGCCTCGCTCGCGCGCGCGTCGAACGACGAGCTCCGCCGAGGCGAGATCCTCGACGGCGATGCCGAGGGACTCGAACACCGTCAGCTCGTCCTCGTGCTCGCGACCGGGGTGCATCCCGGCGAGCACCTCGCCGAGCTCGGCCTTGATGTGGTCGGGGCCGACCGCCCCCTCCGACGCGGCGATGATGTAGTCGCCCGCCTCGTTCAGGCACGACTCGCGCCGGTCCGTGAAGAAGGAGGAATGCGCGACCGTCTCGGTGTCGAGCTCGCGCACGCTCGGGAAGCACGATCCGACCGCGTTCACGTGCGCGCCGCGGGCGAGCCAGCGCTTCTCGACGATCGGCTCGACGGACGCGGTCGTCGTGCAGACGACCTCGGCGCCGAAGAGCGCAGCGTCGATGGACGGGGAGACCGTCGCTCCGACCTCGCCCGCGAGCTCCTCGGCAGCTTCGAGCCGGCGCGCCCAGATTCGGATCTCCGGATCGTCGAGGACGGCACGCATCGCGTGGACGTGGCCGCGAGCCTGCGCGCCCGCGCCGAGAATCGCGACTCGCTGCGCATCCGGTCGCGCGAGCGCGCGCGTCGCGACGCCGGACACGGCAGCCGTGCGGATCTCCGTGATCGGTGACGCGTTCATGATCGCCAGCAGCTCCCCGGTGTCGCCGTCGTGGAGTAGGACTCCGCCCATGTGCGTGTCCAGGCCGCGTGAGGGGTTGGCTGGAACGACCACGATCTCCTTGAGCCCGTACGAAGGCGTCGCGCCACCACGGTAGGACGGCATGAGGCCGAGCAGCGTGTCCGCGCCCTCGGGACGCGCGATCGAGCGGAGTGGGTTGTAGAGCTCGCTGCGCGCGAGCGACGCGAGCACCTCCTCCATCGCCTCGATGCACGACGGCATGTCGAGGAGCTCGCGCACGTCGTGCTCCGACAGGACGATCACGCGAATAACCCTCGCAGATGCGCGTGCTCCTCCGCCGTGAGGTCGAGCGAGAGCGCCTCGCCCACCGGGCTCGAGCTGCTCCGCGCGCGTCGGCCCGAACACGACCGCGGTCAGCTCTGGCACGCCGAGCAGCCACGCGATCGCGAGACCGGCCATCGACACGCCGCGCTCGCGCGCTGCGGCCTCGAACGCCTCGAGCGCGTCGAAGGTCTTCTCCGACTCGAATTGCCGGTACCCCTCGGGTCGCTGTGTCATGCGCGATCCCTCCGGGTAGCTCGCGCCGCGCCGGTAGCGCCCGGCGAGCCAGCCCCCCGCGATCCCGCTGTGCGCCTGGAAGCCGAGCCCGTGCTCGCGACAGACCGGGAACACGGTATCGGCGTCGCTCTGGTCGAGCAGCGAGAACGAGTTCTGCACCCACTCGTAGCGCGTGAGTCCCTCGAGCTCCGAGACCTCCACCGACTCCGCGAGCTGCTCCGCGGTGAAGTTCGACGCGCCGACGGCGCCGACCTTCCCCGCGCGCACGAGCGCGTCGAAGGCGGACATCGTCTCCTCGACGGGCGTCTCGTCGTCGGGCGCGTGCGCCATGTACAGCGCCACACGGTCGACTCCCAGGCGCTCGAGGCTCGTCTCGATCTGCCGCGTGATCCGATGCCGCGACAGGCCGCGGTCCTTGCCCGTGTCCATGGGATTGAACGTCTTCGTCTCGATCGTGACCGCGTCTCTGACAGCGGAGCCCTTCGTCGCAAGCCACTCGCCGATCCAGGCCTCGCTGCGTCCGCCGCCGTAGGCGTCCGCGGTGTCGAACGTCGTGATCCCGAGGTCCCAGGCGGCATCCATGATCCGCGGCGCCTCCTCGCGCGAAATGCCCTGCCCGAAGAGCGCAGGCGCGGAGCCGACACCGCCGAAGTTCCCGCAGCCGAGGACGATGCGCGTGACCGAAATCCCGCTGCGCCCGAGCTCTCGCCGCTCCATCCCGTGATCCTACGAGGCCTCGGCAGCGCGGACGCGGAGCTGCGCCGGGATGCGGAACAGCACGAAGGCACCAGCAATCGCTGCAAAGGCTGCAGCGACGAACACGCCCGAGTAGCCCGTGACGGATGCGACCGCGCCGAGGCTGAGCGCGCCGAGCGCGAAACCGACGTCGATGCAGGCGCTGAACGTCCCGATCACGGAGCTGCGCTCGGAGACGTCCGCACGATCGACTGCGAGGGTAAGCAAGGCGGGAAACGCCAACGCGGTGCCTGCCGCGAAGACGGCAGTGCCGAGGTAGAGCCCGACCGGCGTCTGCCAGAGGCCGATAGTGAGAAGCCCGGTGGCGAGTAGACCGAGCGCGGCGCCCGACGCGCGCTTGGCGCCGAGGCGGTCGGGCAGGCGCCGCCCGAAGATCCGGATCGAGATGACGATCGCGGAGTAGACGAAGAACACCCAACCTGCTCCGCTCAGACCGAGCTCCCGCGCGTAGAGCGCGACGAAGGCGTTGAAGCCTGCGAACCCGAATGCCGACGCGATGAGGACAAGCCCGGGGGCAAGCGCGGCGGGATGGATCAGGCGGCTCTGCGGTGTCTCCGTCGTGGCGGGCTTGGTCTCGCGGAGCGCAGATCCCGGCCAGTGCGGAAACGAGCGCGCAGCCCGCGGCAGCGCTCCATACCGCGTCATAGCTCGCGTGGCTGTGGATCGCCTCGCCGACGACGGGGCCGATGGCGAGCCCGCCCCAGACTCCGAGCGAGTAGAGACTGACGGCCTCGCCGCGCCGCTCCTCCGGTGCGACGTCGGTGACCACCGTCGCTGCTCCCACGAAGACCATGCCTTCGCCGATTCCGGTGACGAGGCGCAGGAGCACCAGCACGGCGAGCGTGTCGACGAACGTGTACGCCGCCACCGATGCAGCCACGATCAGCGGGCCGACGATGACGAGGATTCGTCGCCCGCGGCGATCGGCCAGCCGTCCCGCGAGCGGCTGGACGAGGAGAGCTGTCGGGCTCGCGGCGGCGATAGCGACGCCGACGCCGACGCTCCCCGTTCCCAGCGGACCCTTGGCGAAGAGCGGCAGGACCGGAAGCAGCATCCCGATCGGGAACGAGACGCCGAGAATCGCGAGCACCGCGAGGACGAACGGCCGCGTCAGGACACGATCGGGCTGCATTCGCTCGATCCAAGCAGATCGCTGCGCGCGCCTCGTCTGATAGAGCACACGTCATGGCGCCGTCGCGGTCAGAGCTGGAAGCGCACTACGAGGTGCGTCGCGAGGCGGCTTGGGTGGCCTTCGGCTCGTCGCTCCTGCTCACGCTCCTCGCGCTCGTCAGCCGCCACCAGGGCTGGGAGCTCGTCGGATTCCCGTGGTGGATCTGGCTGGTACTCGCCGTGCCGGGCCTTCTTCTCTGCCTCGACCTCTGGATCGGCGCGCGCGGAGTCGGGCTGGCGGCGAGACGCACGCCGGCGATGGCGTTGCTTACCGTCATCGTCGCCGGGAACCTCGTCGGGCTCGGGCTCCTCATCACCGCGCTCATCACGACGAGTAGCGAGGACATTGGCGGCGGGCAGCTGCTCTTGACGGCCGCGGTGATCTGGGCCGCGAACGTCATCGCCTTCGGCGTCTGGTACTGGGACGTCGACGACGGTGGGCCGTTCGAGCGCGCTCACAAGGAGCGAGTGACGCCGGACTTCCAGTTCCCGCAGGACGAGAACCCGCAGGTTGCGCGGCAGCCGTGGCGTCCGCTCGTGTGGGACTACCTCTACGTCTCGTTGATGGCAGCGAGCGCGTTCAGCCCGACCGATGCGATGCCGCTGACGCTGAAGGCGAAGCTGCTGATGGGCATCGAGTCGACGGTGTCGCTCGTGATCATCGTGCTCGTCACTGCTCGTGCGGTTAACGTGCTCGGGACGTGACCGAGGGGATCAGCCTCCAGGAGCTCCAGCTCGCGGCGCGGAACCACGGAATACCGCTCGAAGCGCTGCGCTGGGACGTCACGCCGATCGGCCTGCACTACCTCCTCACCCACTACGACATCCCTGATGTCGACGCGGCCGCGTGGCGGCTCGACGTCGGCGGCCTGGTGGAGCGTCCCCTGTCGCTCTCGCTCGACGACCTGCGATCCCGGCCTGCTGTGGAGGTCGCGGTCACGATGGAGTGCGCCGGCAACGGCCGCGTGCACATCGAGCCGCATGTCGTCAGTCAGCCGTGGCTGCTCGAGGCTGTCGGGACGGCGCGTTGGCGCGGTGTTGCCGTTGCCGCGCTGCTGGAAGAAGCCGGCGTGCACGACGACGCCATCGAGGTGCTCTTCACCGGGCTCGACCGTGGCGTCGAAGGTGGCGAGGAACAGGCGTACGAACGGAGCCTTCCGGTCGAGGAGGTGATGGCGGGCGATGCCTTCCTCGCATACGAGGTCAACGGCGTCCCGCTTCCACCGCAGCACGGCTTCCCGCTCCGCCTCGTGGTGCCGGGGTGGTACGGGATGACGAGCGTGAAGTGGCTCTCGCGCATCACACTCGTCGACGAACCGTTCGACGGCTATCAGATGCGGCACTCGTATCGCGTCCGCCATGACGAAGACGAGCCGGGCGAGCCCATCACGACGATCGCGCCACGCTCACTGATGACACCGCCCGGCGTTCCCGAGTTCGCGACCCGCGCTCGCGTGGTCGAGGCAGGGACCTGCGAGGTCTCGGGACGCGCGTGGTCAGGTCGGGCCGAGATCATCGGCGTCGATGTCTCGAGCGACGGCGGCGAGACCTGGTCGGCAGCGGAACTCGGCCCTGCAACGCTCGGCCGTTGGGCGTGGCGCTCGTGGCGCTTCGTGTGGAGCGCCGAGCCCGGCGAGTACGAGCTCTGCTGTCGCGCGCGAGATGCCGCCGGCAACGAGCAACCGCTCGAGCCCGCATGGAACGTCGGCGGCTACGTGAACAATGCGGTGCAGCGCGTCAGCGTGACCGTGACGGAGTAGCCGCCGAAGGACGAAGCCCGGTCGAGAGCGGGCTTCGTGGGTGACGCGGATGACCACATCCGTGGCCTATCGTGTCGCCGTGCGCGCGTCGGCTTTTCTCGGATTGCTCGTCGGCACCGTCGTCCTCGTCGCGCCATCAGGCAGCGCGTCGTCGGCGACGGCGAACCTCCGTCTCGACGGTATCCCCTTTCACCCCGAGCTCGCGCTGACCTCAGGGCAGCAGCAGCGGGGGCTCATGTTCCGCAAGAAAGCGCCCGCCGACGGGATGCTCTTCGTGTTCTCGCAGGCCACGTCGGGCGGCTTCTGGATGAAGAACACGCTCGTGCCGCTGACGATCGTCTACTTCGACACGGCAGGCAGACGTGTTCGCAGGATGTCGATGACGCCGTGCCGCAAGGACCCGTGCAGGGTCTACGACCCCGGACGCCAGTACCGCTACGCGCTCGAGCTGCCCGCGACCGATCAGAGGCCTGCGCGACGCCTCGGCCCTGCGGCCGAGCTCCAACGTCTCGTCCGCGCAGCGGGCTAAACGCGTGCCGGTACGGCTTGCGATCCTGCTCGTCGCGCTCCTACTCGTGCCCGCTGCAGCCGCGCAACAGCGCCCGGTCGTCGTGATCGATCCGGGGCACGACCAACGTGCGAACACGCAGACCGAGCCCATCGGCCCAGGCTCGTCGACGCGGAAGATCAAGGACGGGGGCGGGACGCGCGGCGTCGTCAGCGGGCTCCGAGAGGCCGATCTCGACCTGCGCGTCAGTCTCCGACTCCGAACGCTGCTCGAACGGGCCGGCGTGCGGGTGGTCATGACACGGACGGCGACTGCCGGCACCAGCATCGGGAACATCGCGCGCGCGAGAATCGCGAACCGCGCCGGCGCCGCTTTGTTCCTCCGGGTCCATGCGGACGGATCGACCGACTCGACCGCCCGCGGAACGCACACGCTCTACCCGGCCCTACGCGCTGGTTGGACGGACGACATCTACTCGGAGAGCAAGCACGCCGCCCGGGTCGTCCAGGCTGATCTCCATGCGGCGCTCGGCTTCCCGGACCGAGGACTGCAGGAGCGCACCGACTACACCGGCTTCAACTGGGCGGACGTGCCCGTGATCCTCGTCGAGATGGGCTTCATGACGAATCCGACCGAGGACCGGCTCCTCGCGACGGCCGCATATCAACGACGCGCCGCGATTGGGCTCTGCCGAGGAGCGCTCCGCTTCTTGGGTCGTTCGGTCGCGCCGTGTCGGTGACGGTCCAGCGAGAGAACGCTCGCCCATGAGCGTCCCTCTCCCTCGTAGTCACTCGCTACGAGCCCTCTTCCTCTTCACGACCACCTCGGCAAACGCGAGCCAAGCGACAGCCGGTAAGAACCACCAGTACCACCGGTAGTGCCCCGTGGCGATGTGGTAGAGCGAACCGCCACCGACGATGGCGAGGAAGAGAGCCTGGAGCCACCACGGCGCGCCTATGAGAAACAGGCGGTCTCCGACGTCGCTCCATGTTCGGGCCTGCGGCCACCCGCGGACGCGGCCCCACACATAGAGACCGACGCCGCCCCCGATGATGATCAGCCACAACCACGGGGACTCACCGCTTCGGCCATATCCAAGCGGGCCGATCACCGTGACGCTGACGTTAGCTCCAGCGCGATCTTTGTACGACCCTCAAGCGACATTCCCGAATACCGCGCATGCGGGCGAGAACTCCCTACTCAGGGCCAGCGTGCGGCGCGGCGTCGTCACGCCGGTGGTACGCCCACTCGGCTCCCTCTAGCGCGACGCCGAGCTTGCCGGTCTCTGGATACTCGGCCACGTCCGGGCGAGTGTTCGATGACACGATCAGGACTCGTGCCATCGCATCTGTCTCATTTCGGATCTGGTGCCCGCCGTCGGGGCCCCGTGGCAGCGGCACGACGTCTCCTTCGCGGAGTTGGCGTTCCCCGTCGTGCAGCCGGACGCTGGGCTCACCACGAAGGACGATGATGAGCTCCTCGCTTCCGTGGTGGAAGTGGTAGACGAACTGAGATCCACCGGGCTGGAACTCCCAGATCGAGCCGCCGAGCGATCCGCCGTCTGCTCGCACTAACCGTCTCGCTCCAACCCCGCCCCAGTCAGGAACGTCCGCCCACACGTTCTCCGCGTCACTCGACAATCCGGTGCCAGCCTAAGTCACGGAGCCCGAGAACCTCAAGCGACATCCCGCGCACCCCCGCAGGCTGGCGACCCGGACCTTGACTACGAACCAGCGCGCCGATGACTTCCGAGAGGCAGTGGCGTCTGAAGCAATAGCGACAGGCCATAGACGCCGCGGCCACCCCTGCGCTGCGGCCCGGAACAGGTGCGTTCCCCGTAGCAAGCACGGTCCCCGACGAACCGAGACCAGGGAGGCTGATCATGCGGAAGCTGATAGCGACGGTGTTCAACTACTCGCTCGACGGCCTTCTGGCCGACGAGGGCACCGAGTTTTGGAAGTTCTGCTTCGACCTGCCCGAAAACCGTGAGCCCGACGACCCGGCGCAACTCGACTTTCTCCGGGGCGCGTACGCGCACATCATGGGCCGCACCGCCTACGAGGGCATCTCCGTGGCGATGACAACGTCCATCGACCACCCGTTCGCCGACATCCTGAACGCCGGGCGCAAGGTTGTCTTCTCCCGGACGCTGAAGACGGCCGACTGGGCCAACACCACCATCGCCGCCGGTGACACGGCAGAAGAGATCGACAAGCTCAGGCTGGGCGGCGACGGCTACATCGTGGTCTGGGGCGGCATCAGCCTCTGGCGGTCGCTCATGCAGCTCGACCTGATCGACGAGCTCCAGGTGTCCTTGTTCCCCTATGTTGCTGGCGAGGGCACCCGGCTGTTCGACGGCGTCCCCAAGTCCTACCGGCTCGACCTGGTCTCTAGCACCGCCTCCCGCAGCGGGATCGTCGAGCTGCAGTACCGCCGGCACCGCTAACCACGGGACATTCCCGAACACTGGCTACGCGGCGTTCGCGTTACTCCGGGTCAGCCCACCAGTCGCGCTGGCCATCGACGTCTTCGCGCGGAGCCTCGCCGAGATTGGGCGCGCCGATAACCAGGATCTCGAGGCCCTCCGGCCCAGCCTCGTAACCTCGCCACATGCCGGGCGGGACGCGCACCGCGTCCCATTCTTTGAGCTCGACGATCTCGTCGTCGACCTTCATCCGTCCGCTCCCGCGCAGGACTACGTACACCTCCTCTTGCTTCTTGTGCGTGTGGCCGTACGGAAAGCGATAGCCGGGCGGGACACGCTGGTAGCTGAGGGCGGATTTCTGAAGCTCGAGCGCCTTGGTCGCCGAGCGGAACTCCAGGTCCGGCGCGCCGTCGAACCTAGAGCCGATGTCCTCCAGATCCTCCTTGATGTTCCTGAGCGTGAACGGCACGGCGGAATCCTATGGCCCGCACACGGACCTCGCGGTGCTCGGGCTGTTGGGTCGGTGATCGTGTCATAGACTCGCCGCGACTCGATCTCGACGAAAGGACCGAGCATGTACGCACGGCTCGTCACTATGTCCGGCGCAGATGCCGGAAAGCGGGAAGCGGCGCTCGAAATGATCAACGGGACCGTTATCCCGACTCTTCGCGACTACAGTGGCTTCAAGGGCTACATCGCTCTCTGGGACAAGGAGAAGCAGGACGCCAAGGCGATCTTGCTTTGGGAGGACGAGGCTTCGGCGGAGTCCGCGGAGGAGACCCTCCGGGAGCGGCGGACACAGTTCGCCGGGGGAGTTGGCCTCTCCGTCGTCTCGGCAGACTTGTACGAGACGCTGGTCTTCCACATGGAGTGACGCAGACGCGGCGGTTCGAGTGGCGCCATTGCCGCAGACTCGCGCAGGCGAGCATGATCTCCTCGCAGAGACCCGACGGAAACGGAGGAGCGCATGCGCCGATTGAACTTTTTGGCAGACGAGCCCTGGGATGAGGTAAACGACGACATCAACCGTGTCCGCTGGTTCGGGCACCCGTTTGTGACCGATCAGCTCGGGGCGTCGCTGATCGAGTATCTACCTCGGTCGCCTGACAGTCCCATGCACATGCACTACGGCGTCGAGGAGATGTTCTTCGTCCTCAGTGGGACGCTGACGGTCCGCACGCCAGAGGGTGAGGAGGAGTTGGCACCCGGTGACGTCGTCTACTTCCCGGAAGGGCCGGACGGGCTGCACACCTTCTCGAACCCCACGGATGAGCCCGTGAGGATGCTTGGCATCTCGACGAAGCGGTTCCCAGATGTGGTCGCATACCCGGAGCGGGGAGTTGCCTGGGTGGCGACGCGCCATCCTGAACGCGCGGTGCCCGAGGGCGGCGACGAAGGAGTCATCGCTCGGTTCGAGCTGGCACGGGGCGACTGAAGGTTTTCGTAGACGCGGCTCACCGCGGCCGGATAGGCTCGCGGCGTGCCCGAGGCGCCACTCAACGATCTCGGCTCAGGCCTCGCGCCCGCCGGCGAGGGCTGGTTCGTCGTGAACGTGCGGGACGCCCAGTGGTTGACGGCAGAGAACGCGGACAACAAGCCGCCTGGTTCGGACTGCCGCTTCGAGAGCCAGGAGGCGTGGTTTCCACAGTTCGCCATCAAGCTCCGCGTCCTGGAGCCGGGCCAACCGAACGGCCTCTACCACTCCGAGAATCAGCAAGAGGCATTCCTCGTGCTCTCAGGGGAGTGCAGGCTGCTCGTCGAGGATGAGGAGCGGCTGCTTCGGCCCTGGGACTTCTTCCACTGCCCGCCATGGACCGAGCACATCTTCGTGGGCGCCGGCGACGAGCCGTGCGTGATCCTGATGGCTGGTACGCGAACGCCGGACGAGCAGCTGCTCTACCCGGTGTCGGAGCTCGCGGCGCGCTACGGCGCGAGCGTGGAGGAGGAGACGACCGATTTCGAAGTGGCATCCGTGGGCCGGTTCGCGTCATCACGTCG
Organism: uncultured Gaiellaceae bacterium; assembly: GCA_963776565.1. GTDB lineage: Bacteria > Actinomycetota > Thermoleophilia > Gaiellales > Gaiellaceae > GMQP-bins7. The sequence continues at coordinate 404,729 of CAVZNF010000002.1, read as the reverse complement.
GGAGCGTCCGTCCTACTGGGACCAGCTTCCCTGGGCCTAGTTCTCCCTCCCGGCACCGTCGCGGCGGATGGGGTGCGCTGGCTCGACGCTCAGACGCACAGTGGCGAGAGCACCGGCGGTTCTTGCTGTTCGCGGACATCTCTGCAATACTGAACTGAATGGTTCAGTATCAGCCTAATGTGGACCGTGCGTTCTCGGCCCTCGCCGACCCGACTCGGCGCGCCGTGCTCGAACGGCTCGGCGTGGGGAGCGCGAGCATCAGCGAGCTCGCCGAGCCCTTTGGCATGACGCTGACCGGGATGAAGAAGCACATTCGGCTGCTCGAGGAGGCGGACCTCGTCACGACGGAGAAGGTCGGCCGTATCCGCAGATGCGTGCTCGTGCCTTACGCATTCGAGGGCATCAGCACGTGGCTGCAGCGACTCGACCGCTTCGCGCAGGTCGTCGAACGGACGAAAGGAGCACGATGAGTACCCCTACTAACAAGAGCACCAAGAAGGACAAGAAGTCCACTGGATTCACGGACGACGAGCGAGCCGCGATGAAGGCTCGTGCGCAGGAGCTGAAGGCGGAAGCGCGCGCGAACAAGAACAGGTCGGAGGGGGAACGCGACGTGCTAGCGGCGATCGCCGCGATGAAGGAACCGGATCGCGCTATGGCCAAGCGGCTCCACGCGATCGTGCAAGAGAGCGGGCCAGACCTCTGGCCGAAGACCTGGTACGGGATGCCCGCATATGCCAAGGACGGCAAGGTCGTCTGCTTCTTCAAGAGTGCGGGGAAGTTCAAATCGCGGTACGCGACGCTCGGCTTCGAGGAAGCAGCGAACCTCGACGAAGGCGCCATGTGGCCGACCTCCTTCGCACTCAAAGAGCTGACCGCCGCGGACGAGAAGAAGATCGCCGCGCTCGTGAAACAAGCCGTGAGCTGAGGGCGGCAGCGGCGCGACCGCTTCGCACAGGTGATCGAACCGACGAAAGGAGCACGATGAACGAGACCACCGTCACCACCCCGAACGAGCTCGAGATCCGGGTCGAGCGGGTCTTCGACGCACCGCGCACGCACGTCTTCTCGGTCTGGACGGATCGGGAGCTGATCCCCGAATGGTGGGGCGACGGCACCGTCGTCGAGGAGATGGACGTCCGTCCCGGCGGCACCTACCGGTTCCGAACCGCCTACGGCATCGTCGAGGGCGAGTTTCGCGAGGTCGTGCCACCCGTGCGTCTCGTGCAGACGTTCCAGAATCACCTGCAGACGCTCGAGTTCGAGGATCTCGGTGAGCAGACGAAGCTGACCCAGACGATGCTCTTCGAGACGGCCGAGCAGCGAGACACCACCATGCAGTACGGCGTCGAGCAGGGCGCGAAGGAGGGCTTCGAGCGCGTCGACGCGTTGCTGGAGAAGATCGCTGCGTGAGGCGGCTGTTAGCCGGGCGCGGGAGCTGCCGGCGGCAGGCTCATCGTCGCCTTCTCGGCCAAGAGCGGCGTGGCCGGGATCTGAATGAGGCCTCGCGTCGGACGGTCGAGATCGAACGTGACGAGGACCAGAAAGCTGACGATGACCGCCGCGACGGCGATCGGAATCAGCCCCTTTCCGAGCACCGAGAGGTAGAGAGCGAGGAGGCCCAGCGCGAGAGCGGCGCCGAGCAGCTCGAGCCACAGCACTGCATCGGGCACGCGGTTGTTCAGCCCGGAGAGCCGGACGGTCTGCTGATCGATCATGTTGTTCAGGCTGTCGACGTAGAGGCGCGGCGCCGTGTCGCGCGGGTGTGCGTTGAGACTTTCGCCAGCCAGTCGCCACAGGGCGCGTTGCAGCCGGCCCTGCTGCGCCGTTGTGGCACGGATGGCCGCGCTGCCTGGAATCTCGTACGTGACGCGGATCGCCAGATCGTTGTAGCTGCGCAGGCGTGCGAGCGAGCGGCTGCGCTGCGGCTCTGCGATCGTTTGTGCCCGCAGGTACGTCGTGCCGATCGTGTTTGCATCGGTCACGACGTCCGCACGGCGGTCCTGGTATCGGCCGACCGCGAGAGAGAGGCCGAAGGCGAGGATCAGGCCGACCACGCCCAGTAGTGCCCCCTGCAGGACACCGATCGGCTCTCGATACCTCTCCGAATGCGCGCCCATGGAGCGCCCGGCGAGCACGCCGAGAGCGCTGGCTCCGCCTATCACGAGGACGATGAGGAGCCCGAGCTCCCAACTGCTCAGCCGGAAGAACACTGCGCACGCAAGCTAGGTCAATCGGCGGACGGCGCATTTCCGCGCGCGCTGCGTTGAGTAGCATCGGGCCGTGCGCGAGGTGCGTCCGGGTTTGTGGCACTGGGCGGCACCGCATCCAAAGTCAGAGTCGGACGCATGAACCGATTCGTGGTCGACTGCGGCGTCGTCCTCCATTTGGCGAGTGAGGGCATCGAGGTTCCGGCCGAGCATGAGCTACTCGCGCCGACGCTCTTGCGCTCCCAGGCGCTGTCGGCCTTACACGAGGCCGTCCACCGCGGCGAGATCGCGCCGGATGTCGCTCTCGACCGTCTCGTGCGCATCTCGGCGATGCGGATCCGCGTTCTCGGCGACGCCGTTCTCCGGCGTCGAGCCTGGGACCTTGCCGAGCAGCTGGGATGGGCCGAGACCTACGAGGCCGAGTACGTTGCACTCACTCAACTGCAGGCGGACGCATTCGTGACTCTGGACGCAGAGCTTGCGCGCCGGGTGGAAGGGGTCGTCCAGACGGCGACGGTCGAAGAGCTGCTGCGGGCGGCCTGATCTCCCTGAGCGACCTCGATCGCCTCACCGTGGTTTGACAGACGTGGCGAATGAGCTGAGAATCGGTCGTTCGTGCCCCCGAGGAACGGAGGTCGGCATGTCGTGGAGCCTGAAGGGCAGCTATGTGGAGACGTGCTCGTGTGAGCTGATGTGTCCGTGCAACATGTCGTTCGACCACGGTGCGACGTACGACTACTGCCGCGTCACGCTCGCCTTCAACATTCAGGAGGGGGAGATCGAGGGCACTGACGTCAGTGGCCTCAAGGTTGTCGCCATCGCGGACACGCCCAAGGTCATGACGGAGGGCAACTGGCGCCTCGGCATGTTCGTCGACGAGCACGCCACCGATGAACAGATGCAGAAGCTCACCGGCGTCTTCGGTGGACAGATGGGCGGGCCGATGGCCGGGCTGGCGCCACTCGTCGGCGAGATGCTCGGCGTCGAGCGGGCGCACATCGAGGTCGTGGACGACGGCTTGCGCCACAGCGTCCGCGTCGGAGATGCGATCGACTTCGAGATCGAGGACATCGTCCCGTTTGGGATCGAGACCGGCGAGCCGGTCCGCCTCACCGGAATCTTCCACCCGGTTGCCTCCGAGCTCACGGCGGCCGAGGCAACACGCTCACAGATCAGCGCCTTTGGCATCGAGTTCGAAGGGAAGACCGGGCTCTCGAGTTCAGCGTTCTCCTGGGCGGCCTGAGCGGTTGACCGCCTCGGTCCAGGCTGAGGCGTCGCGGGGTTCGGGCCTCGCGCCGGCATTCGCGGCTGCGCGTGTGCGGGTCGGGCTCATCGCGCTGCTCCTCGTTCTCGCCGCCCTTGGGTGGTGGTGGACCGCCAGGGAGATGCAGGGCATGGACGGAGGGGCTTGGACGGACCTCGGGACATTTGCGTGGTTCGTCGGAGTGTGGGTCGTGATGATGGCCGCGATGATGTTCCCGTCCGTTGCTCCGACGGTCGCTCTCTATTCGAAGCTCACGAGGTCGCGATCACTGACGGCGCCGCTCGTCTTCACGTCCGGCTATCTCCTTGTGTGGAGTGCCGTGGGAGTACTGGCTTTCGCGCTTGCGATCGCTGGCGGACGGCTTGCCGGAGACGTACTTGCCTGGGATCGAGGAGGTCGGTGGGTCGCAGGAGTAACGCTGCTCGTGGCTGCCGTCTACGAGCTGACGCCCCTGAAGGACGTGTGCCTGGGAAAGTGCCGCACCCCGCTCGGTTTCCTCCTCGGCTCGTGGCGTGACGGGCTCTCGGGGTCACTGCAGATGGGAGCCCGGCACGGCGCCTGGTGTGTGGGCTGCTGCTGGGCGCTCATGGCGTCGCTGTTCGCGCTCGGAGTGATGAGCATCGTCTGGATGGCGGTCGTCGCGGGTCTGATCGCGTTCGAGAAGCTGATCCCCTCGCGCCGCGTGGCGACATACGGAACGGCTGGGGTGCTGTTCGTGCTCGGCGTCCTCCTGCTCGTCGCTCCGGATGTGATCCCCGCCTTCACCATTCCGGGAACAGGGTCGATGTCTCCGGCCGATCCGATGATGCCCTAGAAGCCCGCGTCGGAGCGCGCACGCTCGCGCTCCCGAGTCAGAAGGATTCGGTGCCTCTGTAGCGTTGACACGTGACCGCGCGCGTTCTCACACAGCGCGAGCTGGGGCGCGCAACGCTCGCGCGTCAGCTCCTGCTCGAGCGGAAGCGGCTGTCGCCGACAGCGGTGATCGAGCGTCTCGTCGGCATGCAGGCGCAGTGGCCGTCAGCGCCGTACGTCGGCATCTGGACGCGCACGGCGAGCTTCCGGCGGGAGACGCTCGAGCGCGAGCTCGCGCGTGGGGCCGTCGTCAAGGCAACGGTGATGCGGCAGACGCTGCACCTCGTCACCCGGCGGGACTACGGGCTCCTCCGCGCGGCGATGAGCGAGATGATCTCCCGTGGGGAGGCGGCGCAGGCGAAGAGCCTCGCGCCGTCCGTGCGGTCGCTCGCGGCAGCGGGACCGGTCACTACGCAGGACGCGCTCGCCCACGTCGAGCGGGAGCACGGGCTCACCGGGATCGACGCGCGGCGCGCCTGGCGCGCAGCTCGCGTGCGCGCACACGTGCTGCATCACCACGAGACGGCGCTCTGGCACGGGCGACCCGAGGGGAGGTTCGTGGCGATCGAGGAGCCAGAGGCACACGACCCGCTCGAGGCGCGCGCCGAGATCCTGCGCCGCTATCTCGCCGCGTTCGGGCCTGCTTCGCGCCGCGACATCGTCGCCTGGAGCATGATGCACGTGCCCGAACTGCAGCGAGCGCTCGACGTGCTCGAGCCGCTGCGTCGCTTCCGCGACGAGCAGGGCCGCGAGCTCTTGGACGTCCCACGCGCACCGTTGCCGGATCCCGACACGCCTGCGCCGGTCCGCTTCCTGCCGAAGTGGGACAACGTCCTGCTCGCGTTCGCTGACCGGACGCGCGTGCTCCCGGAGGAGTACCGGAAGACCGTGATCCGCACGAACGGCGACGTCGCGCAGACGTTCCTCGTCGACGGGCTCGTCGCGGGCATGTGGCGCGTCGAGAACGGTCGCGTCGTCCTCGAGCCGTTCGTGGCGCTCTCACGCTCGGTTCGACTCGAGCTCGAGGACGAGGCGGGACGCTTGGAGGCGTTCCTCGCCGGCTAGCGGTGCTCCGGACGCGAACTACACGTTGATCGGAGCCGGTGCGGCGAGCGCAGCCGCGAGCCGATCCACAGTGTCCCGCCAGCCGTTCTGGATCCCCAGCGAGAGCCACTCGTGCACCTCGGCTTCGGAGAGGCTCGCAGGCAGCTCGACGTGGACCGTCATCTCCGTCTTTCCGGAGATCTGACTTAGCGTGACGGTGACGAGCGGGGCGTCGTCGAGCCGCTCGGGATCGATCTTCGGCCATCCATCCGTCGCGCCCCAGGTGAACACGAGCCTCTCGTCCTCGACGATCTCACGGTAGATGCCGCCCGTGACGAAGTTCGTGCTCTCGTCGATGACCATCCGCTGGCGCCAGACTCCCCCGACGCGCAGGTCGACCTCGATCGGCTCGTTCGGGATCGGTTGGTGATCGTTGTAGTACCAGCCGAGGTGATCCGGGTCGGTCCATGCCTGGAAGACCTGCGCCCGAGTGGCATCGAGGGTCCAGGTGAGCGTGAAGTCGCGTCGCGTTTCCGTGTTCATCGTTCCTCCCGTGTTCGTTCGTTTGCGAGCTGCTGCTCGAGGCGGGCGAACCGTGTCTCGAAGAAGGCGCGGTAGGGCGCCATCCACGCGTCTGCCTCGGCGAGTGGCTTGGCTTCGAGACGGCACGGGCGCCACTGCGCCGCCCGGCCCTTGATGACGAGGCCTGCCCGCTCGAGCACCTTGAGGTGGCGTGACACCGAGGGCAGGCTCATCGCGTGCGGAGCGGCGAGCTCGGTGACCGTTGCGTCGCCCTCGGTCAGACGGGCCAGGATCGCCCGTCGCGTCGGGTCGGCGAGTGCTGCGAACGTGAGGCTGAGTTGATCAGTCTTCATTTAGCCATGTTGCTAATTAATGACTCGGCTAAATAAAGCACGTCGGAGCAGCTACGTCAAGGACCGAAACAACGCCAGAGAGCCAGTCGCGCGCGTGGCATGGTTCGGCGGTGGCCGTGCGGATCGACGGATCGCTCGAGGGGATCGACTGGGCACAAGCCAAGGCCGATCTGCAAGCGGACGACTTTGACAACGGTCGGAATGCCGACGCGTTGCGACGATCGTTCGAGCAGTCGCAGCACGTCGCGTTCGCACGTGACGGCGAACGAGTCGTCGGAATGGCCCGGATGCTCTCCGACGGCGTCTGCAACGCGTACGTCGTCGACGTCTGGACGATGTCGTCGTACCGGAGGCAGGGCATCGCGTCGGCGATGATGCGCGAGCTCATCGCCCGCGTGCCCGGGCACCACATCGGGCTCCAGACCGACGACGCGCAGGCGCTGTACGAGTCGCTCGGCTTCGAGCAGCAGCCGGAGTTCTGGTCGCTGGTCGTCGGCACGTGGCTCGACAACGACGCAAATCGCTGAAGTGAGCCTGACGCAGTACTACACGGCAACGACCCTCGACGGCTTCATCGCCGATCCGGACGACTCGCTCGACTGGCTCTTCACGCGGAATCAGGATCTCGACGGGCCGCTCAACTACGCCGAGTTCATCTCAGGCAGTCGGCGCGCTCGCGATGGGCTCGACGACGTACGAGTGGATCATCGGCCACGAGTTCGCAGGCAAGGACCCCGCCGAGTGGAAGTGGCCGTACGACATCCCGTGCTGGGTCTTCACGCACCGGGAGCTGACGGTCGTTCCCGGTGCCCAGGTCGTGTTCACGAGCGCGGACGTCACCTCCGTGCACGCAGAGATGGTGGATGCGGCCGGCGGGAAGAACGTGTGGATCGTCGGCGGAGGAGACTTGGTGGGGCAGTTCGCCGATGTCGGGCTTCTGGACGAGGTGATCGTCTACATCGCGCCCGTCACGCTCGGACGCGGCAAGCCTCTCCTCGCGCGCAGAGTCGAGCTGCGCCTCGAGGAGCTCGCTCGCAACGGCGACTTCGCCTGCGCCAGGTACTCGGTCGTGTCGCCCGCTGGCGCCTAGCGCCAGTCGACGGAGACGACCTCGACGGGCTGCTCTAACCCCTTGAGCGTCTCCGTGCGCGGCTCGGAGAGCCGGAACGACGAGCCGATGCCGTCGACTGTCTCGGCGCTGATGAGGATCTCGCCCGCCTGCGCCGCCGAGCCGATCCGCGACGCCACGTGCACTCCCTGGCCGCCGTAGTCGGTCGACTCGGTGCCGGTCCGGAACGCTCCGCCGGAGTGTGCGCCGATCCGGACGTCGGGCGCGACGATCTCGTCGGCGAGCGCGCGCTGGATCTCTACGGCCGCGTCGATCGCGGCCTTCGGGTTCTCGAACGACGCGAAGAAGCCGTCGCCCGTCTGCTTGACGACCTCGCCGCCGGCGTCGGCGATGCGCTCGCGGACGAGCTCGTTGTGGCGCGCGAGCAGGCGCTTCCACTTGTCGTCACCGAGCGTCTCCAGGAGCTTCGTAGAGTCGACGATGTCCGTGAAGAGGAAGGTGCGACGCGTTTCGACGCGGCCGAGCAGCTCCTTGACGCGTGCCTCCTCGACGGGGGCGCCGAGTCGCTCGAATGTGGACAGCGCCGCCTCGAGCTCGACCGTAGCCGCGTGCTCGTCTCCACTCCGCATGTAGGCGACGCCGAGTAGCGCTCGCGCGCGGGCGGTCTCGTACGGTGCACCGACTCCTTGCCAATCCTCGCGTGCCTGCTGCAGAGACGCAATCGCTACCGGCCAGTCGCGCTCTGCGACCCCGATCTGGCCACGCGCGAAGTGCACGGTCGCGTCGAACGCGGCAGCGCGTCGACCACCGATCTTGTACGCATCGACGATGCTGTCGCTCTCGTCGGCCGCGGCGCGAGCCGTCTTGATATCGCCGGCGGCGACGGCGATCTCGACTTGCGCTGGAAGTCGGCGGAAACGGAAAAGCGGCTGCGAGGCGTCCTCGAGCGTGCGCGTGATTCCTGCGACGGCCGCGTCGATCTTGCCCTCGGCGAGCCGGAGGAGCGAGAGGCCCGGTTGCGGATCTCGTCCCATCTCACTCGAGGTGCGATAGGCCTGCTCGGCGCCTGCGAAGTCGCCGCGGCGACGCCGGATCTCGGCGATCTCGTAGTAGCCGCCGGCCGTGATCATCTGGTCGAAGTCGTGGAGTTCCTCGCACGCCGCCACGGCCTGCGCCTCGGCGGCCGACCAGTCCCCGCGTAGCCGGAGAGCCTCGGCGCGGTGGATTCGGCACGCACCGGGGAAGCCCGTGACGTCGAGCGTGTCGCACCAGCGGTTCGCCGCCTCCGTCCACTCGGCCGCGCGCCGGAAGTCACCGACGTCCTGGCACGAGCTGATCGTGATGCAGTAGACGAGCCCGGCCGAGTGCGCACGGAGATCGCCGCACATCGCCGACGCGCTCGCCTCGTCGAGGAGGGCGAGCCCCTTGTCGATCTCGCCGGCCTTGATCAGGCTGCGCCCCTTGCCGGAGAGCGCGAGCATCTGGACGTCGCGGCTTCCGACCCGCTGCCCCAGCTCGTAGGCCTCGTCGAACAGCTCGGCGGCGCGCATGAAGTCGCCCTCGGCGAACATCGCGGCCAGCGCGTGCATGAGCTTGAGCCGGCCGTGCTCGGGAGCTTCCGGGAGATCCGCGAGCAGACGCTCGGCGCTCGCGAGCCAGCCTCCTGCGACGGCGAACGAGCCGCGGCCTTCGTGGTCCCAGCACAGCGCCAGAGCGACTCGAGCTGCCCCGAGAGCGTCGCCATCGCTCCTGTAGGCGGCGTACGCACGCTCCCGGTGGGCGATGGCTTCCTCGATCTTTCCGCTCCACCACGCGGCCTCGCCGAAGCTCTCGTGATCGCCGGCTGTCAGGACTTCGGCGTCGACATCGGCATACGCGGCATAGGCCGAGCGCCACGACTGCTTCGCAGCGGCTGCGCGTGCGTCGTCGAGCGCGTCGATCAGCTGGGACATGCGCGTCTCATTGTGACCACTCAGCGCGCGTTCGTGCCGGCTTCGCGCACAGCGATCCCCTCGCGCACAGCCGGCGCGACCTCGCGGCCGAGCAGCTCGATCGAGCGGAGGATCCCCTCGTGCGGGATTCCGCCGATCGTGAACTGGATCATGAAACGGTCGTGCCCGAAGATCTCGTGCTGGAAGAGGATCTTCTGGACGACGTCCTCCGGCGTGCCGACGAAGTTCGCGCCGCGGAGCGATGCGGCCGCGTCGTAGTCGGCACGTGACATCGGTGGCCATCCGCGCTCGAGGCCGATCTTGTTCATCGCCGCGGAGACGTACGGGAACGACTCGTCGAGCGCTTGCTGTTTGCTCTCGGCGATGTAGCCGTGCGAGTTGATGCTCAGGCGCGGCTGCTCGTGGCCGGCCTCCGCGGCGGCGCGGCGATGGAGGTCGGCGAACGGACGGAATCGCTCCGGCAGCCCGCCGATGATCGCGAGTGCCATCGGCAGGTCGAGCATTCCGGCGCGCACGGCGGACTCGGGCGTCCCACCGACCGCGACCCAGACGGGCAGCGGATGCTGCACCGGCTGCGGATACACGGCGTGACCTGCCGGGGAGTGTCCTGTCTCGCGAATGTGGAGGAGCTCGGTGAGCCGCTCCTCGAACAGGCGGTCGTAGTCGCGAAGGTCGAAGCCAAAGAGCGGAAACGACTCGATGAACGAGCCGCGCCCGACCATCATCTCCGCGCGTCCGCCGGAGAGCAGATCGAGCGTCGAAAACTGCTGGTAGAGCCGAATCGGAACCGCCGAGCTGAGTACGGTGACCGCGCTCGTGAGCCGGATGCGCTTCGTACGCGCCGCGGCCGCCGCGAGCACGACGGCAGGAGCAGAGACGGCGAACTCGGGCCGGTGGTGCTCGCCGACGCCGAAGACGTCGAGCCCCACCTCGTCGGCGAGCTCGACCTCTTCCATGAGCTCGCGCAGCGCTGCTCCGCGCCGCCTTCGCCGGCGCGAATGTCGGCGAAGGTGAAGACGCCGATCTCCACGACCTGGTTCTACCCGTCGCGGACGGTCAGCGGCGGCGGCGTACGGCGCCGGTGATCGCGAGGGCGCTGCCGGCGGCGAAGAGCAGCCCGACGCCGATCATGCCGAGCGCGATCCACAGCACCGAGTCGAGCTCCGCACCGATGCTCATGTCTGCGGAAACGCCTCGCGACTCGTCGGCCCTCATGACGACGACGCGCCAGGTGCCGTCCTCTGGCTCCCAGTCGAGGGTCTGTTCCCCTCGCCCTTCGACGGACGTGGTCCAGAACTCTTGCTCGGTGGGCGGGCTCGGTGGGGCGGTGCCAGTATGACGCGAGTACTCCGGGTCTCCGCTGCTGTCGAGATCGGTGACGACGTCGTGCGCGACGTTCCCCAGATAGCTGTCGACGTCGGTGGCGTCCGCGATTCCGACGAAAAGCGGACGGTCGCTTTCGCTCCGGATCCGGATCGTGCCCAGGAAGGTGTCGAGAGCCCACTCCGCTCCGTTCGAGTCGATCTCAGCGCTGTCCGACACGATCGCGTACGTCGGCGTCGCGAAGTCCTGGGTCGGCGACATGAGGAAGCCGTCGTCGTCGCGCTGCGTCCGGTCCACGGCCGTCAGCGCACATCCCCCTGCGAGGAGACCGAACGCGATGACCCCGGCGATCACCCCGACGACGATCAGCACGACCTTGCCAAGGGTCCCTCCGCCGCGCCGCTCCTCGGCGAGCATGGCCGGCTCCGCGGCCTGCTCCGCGACTTCCGGAGCTGGGGGCGTCTCCGGCTCCGTCGGTTCGCTCGTCTCCGTCCCTCCCTGGTCGAGCCGGAACGGCGGGTACTCGTCCCGCATCAGGAGCACGTACGCGGCGACGCGCGCGACCCAGCGGTCGAGCCCGAGGACGAAGTCGAAGATCCCGCGCGGATAGCGGGTGGTGAAGAGGAGCGCGACCCCTGCGAAGAGGACGAGGATGCCGATCAAGCCGGTCTGGAAGCCGAATCCCCAGGCGCGGTCGTACGCGCGCGACGCCGCGTAGCTCCCTCCCCCGAGGAGAATGCCGACGACGATGTACTGGGGGATCGCGAGCAGCCACCACTTCACGAGGACGAGCCCCCGGGACAGCTGCTCTGGATACCCAACGTCGAGACGTGCCGGGTAGTCCGGCACGTCGTCGAGCGTGAACGGCGGGTAGCGGTCGGTCCCGAGGGCGGCGTACGAGTAGAAGGCGACGCGCCACGTCCAGCGCAGGACGCCGAGGTTGAAGTCGAAGATGCCTCGCGGGTACCGACCCGTGAAGAGGATCGCGAAGAACGCGATCACCGTCAGCACGAGCAACGTCAGCCAGAGGAACGCGAGGACGATGTAGTGCGGAATGGCGAGGAGCCACTTCACGAGCCAGAGCCAACGGCTGACGCCTGGGTCGAGCTCGCCTTCGATGCGGACGGGATATGGCTGCTGGGCGTTCACGGGTCTCCTCGGCCGGCTGGTACCAGACTAGGCGATGTCGCCGTCTCTGGTTGGGGAGATGACGGCATCTCGTCGGTCGTCCCTTGCGCCTACGCCTTCGGAGCGCGCGGAGCCGCGATGCTCAGGTGCACGACGACGATGAGCGCTACGACGAGCGACGCGGAGCCAGTGCTCCCAGGACGTCTCGTAGACGAGGTAGGCGAGGGTCCACGGCAGGGTCACGATCCACATGAGGATCTCCCAGACGATCGGGAGCCCCGTCAACCAGTCGTATGCGTCCGCGAGCGTCGTCGGCGACACCGCGAGCAGCGTCACGAACGAGCCCCAGAGACCGGCCATCAGAGCGAAGAACGTCGATCCAGGAACCTGCGTCGGGACGGCGACGCGCTTGGCATCGACTCGCTCGACAGCAATCTGCGTCATCGGTACGCCTCTCTTCTCTCGCCCCTAGCTTTCCTCGACCTGCACAGCGCGTCATCCGGAGTTGTCCGCGCTCAGCTGCGGAGAACAACGGGTAGCCTGCGCGCCCATGAGCGACGACGCGAAGAACGGCGACAGCGAGAAGAAGCCGGACCACGAGCCGCCGAAGGGCGCGGAAACCACGGGAACGTGGGGACGCGGTCGCAAGGCGATCCAGTACACGGCGACAGGCACGTGGACGGTCCTGCGCAAGAAGGAGAAGCCGGCGGCCGAGATCTTCTCGGTCTCGTACGTCTTGACGGGCGATGATCCCGCCCGCCCCGTGATGTTCGTCTTCAACGGCGGTCCCGGTGCGGCGTCGGCATACCTGCACATGGGCGCCGTCGGGCCGCAGCGCGTCGACTTCCCGTCGGACGGAACGCTTCCGACCATGCCGCCGCGCCTCGTCGAGAACGAGTCGTCGTGGCTCGCCTTCTCCGACCTCGTGTTCGTCGACCCCGTCGGCACCGGCTTCAGCCGGGTGATCGAGCCCGAGCCGAAGGGCGGCGACGCCAAGGACGGCGCCAAGCCCGACGACGCGCCCGATCCGAAGGAGTACTTCGGCTACAAGCGCGACCTCGAGTCGCTCTGCGAGTTCATGGGGCGCTGGCTCTCCGAGCACGGCCGCTGGGGCTCGCCCGTCTTCATCGCCGGCGAGAGCTACGGCGGCTATCGCGTCGGTCGCCTCGCCCGCATGCTCCAGGAGACGGCGGGCATCGGCCTGAACGGCGCGATCCTCATCTCGCCTGCGCTCGAGATCACAGGGCTCGATCCGACCGATTACGAGATTCTCGGCTGGATCGACCGCGTTCCGACGATGGCTGCGGCCGCATTGCACCACGGGCGCTCCCGTGCATTTCGGAAGGGCACTTCGCTCGAGAAGGCGCTGCGCGTGGCAGAGGAATTCGCGACGGGCGACTACGCGTCGTTCCTCGCGCGCGGAGCGTCGCTTCCGGCGAAGGAGCGCACGCGGATCCTCACGCAGCTCGCCGACCTCCTCGGCGTCTCGCTCGACGTCGTGCTGCGCGCGGAGGGCCGCGTCGGGATCCTCACGTACGTACGTGAGGTTCTCCGCGACGAGCGCAAGGTGCTCGGCCTCTACGACGCGACGATCACGACGACCGACCCGTTCCCCGACCGCGACGGATTCGCCTGGCCGGATCCGACGCTCTCCGGCATCAGCCCCGCGTACACCATGGCCGTCAACCGAATGCTGCGCTCGGAGATCGGCGTCGAGACCGACCGCGAGTACACGCTGCTCTCGTACGAGGTCAATCTCGCGTGGAAGAACGACGCCGAGCATCATGCGTTCGCTGCGCCGCCGGGCGCGACGGACGACTTCCGCTACGGAATGGCGCTCAACCCGCACATGAAGGCGTTCATCACGCACGGGCAGTACGACCTCATCACGCCGTACTTCGCGAGCGATCGCCTCCGGAACCTCATGCGGCTCGATCCGCAGATGGCCGGCCGCCTCACCGTTCAGCACTACGGCGGCGGGCACATGTTCTACGCGTGGGAGACGAGCCGGCACGCGTTCACGGCCGCGATTACTGCGTTCGTCGCCGACGCAACCAGCTAGCTGCGCTCCGCGACATAAGCGGCCGCGAGCCGCTTCGGCGCCTGGATGAGCCAGGCGTCCTCGAGCCGTTCGCGGAGCTCCTCCCGCTCGATCGCCTCGACGCGGATCTGGACGGCGGGGAAGCCCGTGTAGTGCGGGCTGGTGAAGTACACGTCCGGATTCGACTCGAGGATGAGCTCCTTCTCGTCGCGATCCACGCGGACTGCGAGCCCGCCGCCGTCGCGCTCGCGTGCTTCCCAGGCGAACCCCTTGCCGCGGACGCCGAACGCGACTCGACCGGAGGTGGCAGCCTCGACCTCCGGGAAGGTGAGCGCGAGCTCGCTGACCGTGTCCCAGTCGGCCACGCCTAGTCCGCGCCGGCGACGAACTCGTCGACGAGCCGCTTCGGCGCTCGCAGGAGCCACGAGTCCTCGATCCGCTCGCGCAGCTCTTCGCGATCGATCCGGTCCAGCCGGATCAGCAGGATCGGATGCCCGTCGTAGTGCGGCGTCTGGAAGTAGCGGTCTGCCGCGGTCTCCAGCAGGAGCGGTAACTCACCGGGATCCGCGCGCACGGCGAGTGCGCCCTCGGCAGCGCGATCGGGGCTCAGCCAAGCGAAGAGCTTGCCCTTGACCTTGAACGCGGGCTGACCGTACGTGGTCGACTCCTCGACACCCGGGAACGACGAGGCGAGCTCGCGCACGGTGTCCCAGGTGGCCATGGCCGGAAGATAGTCTCGGCGCGCTGATGAAGACGTGGATCGGGATCGGGGCGTCGTTCGGGGTCGCCGCGATGCTGGGCGCGCTGCACTACGCCGAAGCGAACGCCGTGTTGCAGTTCGTCGTCGGGATCATCGCGCTCGCGCTGCTCGCGTGGACGGTCGGTGTCGGCACGGAGACGGTCGGCTCTCGCTTCGGCCCCGCCACGACGGGCGTTCTGCAGTCGACGCTCGGCAACCTGCCCGAGCTCTTCATCGTCGTCTTCGCCCTACGAGCAGGCGAGATCGTCGTTGCCCAGACATCGATCCTCGGCTCGCTGCTCGCGAACGCGCTGCTCATCCTCGGGCTGGCGATCATCGCCGGCGCATACCGTTCGGACGACGGCGTCATGCGCTTCCACAGGCGCCTGCCGAACGACACGACGATGCTGCTGATGCTCGTCGTCTTCATGATCGCGATCATCTCGACCTCGATCTCGCTCGGCGACAAGGCGTCGGACAACGCGGAGACGATCTCGGTCATCGGTGCGGTTCTGATCCTCTGCGTCTACGGCGCTTGGATCGTGAACTACCTGAGGGCGGGCGCGCAGCAGGAGCCGGCGATCGGGGAGGAGCATGCACCAGCGATGAGCTTTCGGTCGGGCATCGTCGTCCTCACGCTGGCGGGGGTCGCAGCGGCCTTCACGTCCGAATGGTTCGTAGCGGTGATCGATCCGGCCACCGAGGATCTCGGCATTTCGAAGGCGTTCACAGGCCTCGTGATCGTCGCGATCGCCGGCAATGCGGTCGAGAATGTCGTTGGGATCCAGTTGGCGTGGAAGCGGCGGTTCGATCTCGCGGTCTCGGTCGTGAAGAACTCGGTCGCACAGATCGCGGCGTTCCTCTATCCGGCGCTCGTGCTCATCTCGCTGCTCTTCACGCAACGGCTCACTTTCGGCGTGCCGTCGGGCGGGCTCGTCCTTGTCGTCGCGCTGGTGTTCGCAGCGCTTGCGATCTGGCAGATCACGGGTGACGGCGAGGCGGCCGTGTACGAGGGGTTCGCGCTCGTCGCGACCTATGCGCTGCTCGCCACGGTGGTCTGGTTCGAGTGACCAAGGCGGTCTGGTAGCCGTTGTGACCGAAATGCGGCTCTACGACCTGCGCGTGACCGTCGAGCGCATCGAGGGCCGCTCCGTTTGCGGGCTCGAGGTGGGCGACTTCTTCGATGTGACCGAGTCGAGCCGGGTCCGGATTCCGGTGGGCAAGCACTTCTGCCTCTTCGCCATCCAGGCTGTGCTGCCGCTGCTCCCCGCGAAGATGCGCAGGCTTCCGGACGAGGACTGGCTCGAGCAGGACTCGCTCGTGGCGTGCCCGGATCCCGACGAGCGTCTCGTCATGCGCATCGAGCGGATCGGCGAGCGCACGCTCGTCACCGAGGAGCTCACGTAGCCCGCGAGCTTCTGCATCACGGGGACGCCGGAGGAGGTCGCGACGCGGGTTCTCGAGCTCTGGGATGCGGGCGCCGGCCGCGTCGAGCTCGGCACGCCGCAAGGACGGACGCCGCTCGCCGGAATCGAGCTCATCTGCGATCGCGTCCTCCCGCTGCTGCGCGACTGACCGCATTCGCTACGGTGACTTGCGTGTCTACGGCCACGCTCGCCCTCGAGCAGCAGCTCGAGACGTACCGCGTCGAACTCACGGCGTACTGCTACCGGATGCTCGGGTCGGCCGACGCCGAGGACGCCGTGCAGGAGACCTTCATTCGTGCATGGCGCGCGTACGACCGCTTCGAGGGTCGCTCCGCGCTTCGCTCCTGGCTCTACCGCATTGCGACGAACGTCTGCTTCGACATGCTCGACAGCCGCAAGCGGCGGGCGCGGCCGATGGATCTCGGGCCTTCCGGGGCGCCGATCGTCGAGAACCTGCGGACGCCCGACCAGCTCTGGATCGAGCCGATGCCCGACAGCCGCGTCATCGGCGAGGGCGATCCGGCGGAGATCACCGATGCGCGCGAGTCGGTGCGGCTCGCGTTCGTCGCGGCGCTCCAGCATCTGCCACCTCGACAGCGTGCGGTTCTCATCCTCTGCGAGGTGCTTCGCTGGAAGGCGAGCGAGGTCGCCGAGCTCCTCGAGACGAGCGTTGCATCGGTGAACAGCGCGCTCCAGCGCGCTCGCGCGACGCTCGAGGCGAGCGACGCGACCCCTTCGACCACTGCGCCCTCCGTCGACAGCGCCGACGAGGAGCTCCTCCGCCGCTACGTCGCGGCGTTCGAGCAGTACGACATGGACGCTCTCACGTCGCTGATCCACGAGGACGCGACGCAGTCGATGCCGCCGTTCGACCTCTGGCTCACCGGCCGCGACGACATCTTCACGTGGTGGTTCGGGCCCGGCAACGGCTGCCGCGACTCGCGCGTCATCCCCGTGGAGTCGGCGAACGGCGCTCCTGCGTTCGGCCAGTACAAGCCGCGCGAGAGCGGCGAGGGCTATGAGCCTTGGGCGCTACAGGTGCTCGAGATCGAGAACGGAAGGATCGTCGAGCTCACCTTCTTCCTCGACGTCGAGACGCATGTTCCCGCGCTTCGGGCTTCCGCTCGAGTTCGCCGAGTAGCCCGCCCGTTCGTTCTGGCAACACATGCGTCAGGCCCATGAGCTCGACCAGCTCGAGGAGCGGCTCCGACGCGTTCTTGAGGCGCACGGCACAGCCGCGTCGCATCGCGGCGAGCTGGAGACGCGAAAGCGCGTCGACTGTCACCGCATCCGGCCCGACGCCGGCCACGTCACAAACGACGACGCCGCCCGACCTGGCGAGGAGACGGCAGACGCGGTCGCAGAGGCCGGGGAGGTCGGCGCGGTGAATCGGGCCGCGGATGGCGAAGGCGACCTCGTGCGGCGCCGATGTGGGCATCGCTCGTTAGACGGGCGGAATTCCGGAAACTGAGCGGTCGGCACGCGCGGAGCGCGACCGAATTGGTAGAACCGTGGGCGAGGCACACGCCGTCCAGTTCGACCGATGAGATTCGACGCGTAGGCGGGTCGTTACCCGCAGCAACCAACCGGGGGGTTTTTGGCATGTCCGAGCAGGAACGACTCGCGGCACACGAACGACTGTCGACCGGCGCACTCGCGCGCTGGATGCGCGCCTGCGCGAACCACACATGGCGAGTCGTCATCGCCTGGCTCGCGATCACCGCCGGTCTGATCGTGCTCGTCGCCACCGTCGGCGGTGGCCTCAAGGACCAGTTCGAGATCCCGGGCTCGGACGCGCAGAAGGCGACGGATCTCATCGAGGCGCAGTTTGCCTCCGAGCAGGGCAGCATCCTCAACCTCGTCTTCGCCGCTCCCGAGGGTCAGCGGCTCGACACCCCGGAGCGCAAGGCCGCGATCGCGAAGGCGATCGCACTGCTGAAGTCGAACGAGTTCAAGGCGACCAAGGACCGGGCCGGGATCGAGAGCGTCGGCGACCCGTTCAGCAAGAACACGCTTGCGGACAGCGGCCGGATCGCGTACGCGGAAGCCCAGTTCGATCGCGTGATCTACACCAAGGATCGTGATGCGGTCGTGGCGGTGCAGGACGCCGTGCGGAACACGGTCGAGCCCGCGGGCGTGACGGCGGAGTTCAACGGCGAAGCCGAGTCGCCGCCGATCCAGCAGGGGATACAGGAGCTGCTCGGGTTCATGGCGGCTTTCATCGTGCTGCTGATCGTCTTTCGCACCCTCGTGGCGACCACGATCCCGATCGCGCTTGCCATCGTGGCCGTGGGAACGGCCTTCATCCTTCTCTTCATCCTCGCGGGGCTCACCGACATCAACACGATCACGCCGATCCTCGTCTCGATGATCGGGATCGGCGTCGGGATCGACTACTCGCTCTTCATCGTCACCCGCTTCAGGCAGTACCTGCATGAGGGCCTCCCGCCCTGTGACGCGGCGGCGGAGGCGGGAGCCTCGGCCGGTAGAGCCGTTATCTTCGCCGGTCTGACTGTGGCGATCTCGGTGACGGGCCTCGCCTTCTTCGGCCTCGACTTCGTCACGAAGCTCGGCATTGGTGCAGCGCTCGGTGTCCTCACGACCGTGCTGATCGCGAACTCGCTGCTCATCGCCGTCTTGGCGAAGCTCGGACACAAGATCGACCGCTTGAAGGTGCCGTTCCTGAAGCCGATCGACGACTCCGAGGCGGCGCGCCAGAACACGCTCATCGCACGCTGGGGTCAATTCGTGACCGCCCACGCGAAGCCGGTGTTCTGGATCCTGCTCGCGATCGGTCTCCTCCTCGCCGGGACCTCGGCGCTCGTTCGACTCGGAGCGTCGGATCAGGGAACGCAGCCGACCAACCAGACCGCTCGTAGGGCGTACGACCTCCTCGCCGAAGGGTTCGGGCCGGGCTTCAACGGCCCGATCCCGATCGTCGTCGACGTCAAGGGCGATTCGGGAGCTCCGCAGCGTGTGTACGACGGTGTTCGCGGACTCGAGGACGTCGCGTCGGTGGGCAAGCCGCAGTTCAACGATGCGAAGACGGTCGCGATCGTCTTCGTGACGCCGAACTCCGCTCCCCAGGACGAGGCGACGGCGAAGCTCGTCCACCGCTTGCGGAACGATGTCGTCCCCAAAGCCACCGAAGGCGGCAACGCGGCCGTGTACGTCTCCGGCTTGAACGCGGCTTTCATCGACATCGCCAGCCGCATCCAGCAGCGGCTGCCGATCTTCCTCCTCTACATCATCGGCGTCACGTTCATCGTGCTGGCGATGGCGTTCAGGTCGATCGTCGTCTCGCTGACCGCTGCGATCACGACGATCCTCTCGGCGTTCATCGGGTTCGGTGTCCTGACGCTCGTCATCCAGGAAGGCCATCTGCTCGGCCTCACCGGCCTTGACCGGACAGGCCCGATCGAGACGTTCGTACCACCCATCGCGTTCGCGATCCTCTTCGGGCTCTCGATGGACTACATGGTCTTCCTCACGAGCCGCATTCGGGAGGAGCACGTCCACGGCCTGAATACCCGTGACGCAGTCGAGCACGGCATCGCCGCCATCGGTCGCGTGATCGTCGCGGCGGCAATCATCATGGCCACGGTCTTCTCGGCCTTCATCGTCACGCCGGACCGCATCTCGAAGGAGTTCGGCCTGCTGCTCGCCGTCGCGATCCTGACGGATGCCTTGGTGGTGAAGATGACGCTCATCCCGGCGTTCTTCACGCTCATGGGCGAAAAGACGTGGTACATCCCGCGCTGGCTCGACCGGATCCTTCCGAACATCACGATCGAGCCGCCCCACGACGGCGACGAGCCCGCACGAGCTCCGATCGGCACGGCGGAGCCCGAGGGGGCCTGACGCTTCAGCGATGAGTTTCGCGGTCGTCGGCTGTCTGATCTTCAGATACCGACGACCGCGAAAGGACGCCGCATGACTCTCGACTCGCGAACCCGCTGGCTGGCACTCCTGATCGTCTGCCTGGGCGATCTGATGATCGTCCTCGACGTCACGATCGTCGGCGTCGCGCTGCCGTCGATCCGCGAGGACCTCGGGTTCTCGGAGACGTCGTTGGCATGGGTCGTGAATGCGTATCTGCTCACCTTCGGCGGGTTCCTGCTGCTCGGCGGACGGCTCGGCGACCTCTTCGGGCACCGGCGCCTCTTCATCGCCGGGATCGCGCTCTTCACGGCCGCTTCTTTGGCGTGCGGGCTCGCCGGCTCGCAGGCTGCGTTGATCGGCGCACGGGCGGTGCAGGGAGTCGGCGGCGCGGTCGTCTCGGCTGTCGCTCTCTCGCTGATCGTGACGCTCTTCACCGAGCCCGCCGAGCGCGCGAAGGCGATGGGCGTCTTCGGGTTCGTCGCGGCAGGCGGAGGCTCGATCGGTGTGTTGCTCGGCGGGATCATCACGGACGCGCTCGCCTGGAACTGGATCTTCCTCGTCAACGTCCCGATCGGTATCGCGGTCGTCGCGTTCTCGCTCATGGTGCTTCCCGGCGGAAGCGGCGTGGGCTCGCGGGTACGGCTCGACGTCGCCGGTGCGGTGACGGTGACGGCGTCGCTGATGGTCGCGGTCTACGCGATCGTCAACGGGAACGAGGTCGGCTGGGCGACGACGCGGACGCTCGGATTGCTCGCTGTCGCAGGAGCGCTGCTGGCGCTGTTCCTCGTCATCGAGTCGCGGGTCGAGGCGCCGCTCGTGCCGCTCGGGCTCTTCCGGCTGCGCAACCTCGCTGTCTCGAACGTCGTCGGCGTGCTCTGGGCCGCGGCGATGTTCGCGTGGTTCTTCCTCTCCGCGCTCTATCTCCAGCTCGTGCTCGGCTACAGCCCGCTGAGGTCGGGCTCGCGTTCCTCCCCGGGAACCTCATCATGGCCGTGTTCTCGCTCGGCCTCTCGGCGAGGCTCGTGATGCGCTTCGGGATTCGCGCGCCGCTCGGTGTCGGCCTCGGCCTCGCGGCTCTCGGACTGCTGCTGCTCGCGCGCGCGCCGGTCGACGGATCCTTGATCGACGTGCTCCCGAGCATGGTCCTGCTCGGCATCGGCGCGGGGATGGCGTTCAATCCGCTGCTGCTCGCGGCGATGGGCGACGTCCCGCAGGAGGAGGCCGGCCTCGCGTCAGGCGTCGTCAACACCGCGTTCATGATGGGCGGCGCGCTCGGCCTCGCCGTCCTCGCGAGCCTCGCTGCGTCACGTACCGAGACGCTGACGAGCGAGGGGAGCAGCGAGCTCGCCGCGCTCGCGGGCGGCTATCACGCCGCATTCCTCGTCGGTGCGATCTTCGCCGCGAGTGCGGCGGCGATCGGCGCGCTCATGCTCCGTCCTGCCGGGGCGACGGCGATGCATGCGGAGCACGCTGACGCGTCGCTCGCAGACCCCGCGTGAGTGCCCGTCTACGGGACGTACTGCTGGTCGATCGCGCAGACCGTGTCGATGTGGACACGAATCCAGACGCCCGTGTCGAGTGGCTCGTACAGCTCGACCGGCTTCTCTCCGTCGACGAGCTGCGCGAGCTCCGCCACCGTGATCGGCGTTGCGCCGAAGCTCTGCGGATCACCCTCCCTCGTCAGAACGGTGACGGGGGTGTCCGCGGGCACGAGGTAGGTCAGGAGCCGGTGACCCTCTTCGATTCGGTAGTTGTCGTTGGGGACGGGCTGGCCCGGTTCGACCTTTCCGTCCTCGGCAGCGGCGACGTTCGCCGTCTCACCGCTGGTGAACCACGCCGGATCGAACCGCATCCGATACCCGTCGCCGTCGGGCGTCAGCGTGGCGATGTGGCCGAAGGACCGGTCGCCGCAAGCAGTCGCGGCGGTTTCGTCTTCGTCGTCGGTGAAGTACAGGCCGGCGAAGACGCCGGCAGTCACCGCGGCGGCGGCGGCGACGACAGCGAGGGCGATGAGCGCGATCTTCACGATCTCGCCTTCGACGTTACGCCGATTTCGCCTGCGTCATCGATGAAAGGACTGAAATGGACTTCAAGCTCGAGCTAGTGCTCGTCCCGGTCTCGGACGTGGATCGGGCGAAGGCGTTCTATACGGAGAAGGCCGGCTTCAGCCTCGACGTCGACCATGCCCCGAACGACGAGTTCCGCGTGGTGCAGATGACCCCGCCGGGATCGGCGTGCTCGATCACCATCGGGAAGGGCATCACGAGTGCCGAGCCGGGCTCGTACCGCGGGACACACCTTGTCGTCACGGACATCGAGGCCGCGCGCGACGCGTTGACGCAGCGCGGTGTCGAGGTGAGCGACATTCGCCACATGTCTCCCAACGGCTGGGTGGACGGGGTCGATCCCGAGCACGCGGACTACGCGTCGTTCGCCGACTTCGCCGATCCGGACGGCAACACGTGGGTGCTCCAGGAGGTGCGGAAGGATTAGACCCAGTCGTAGGGCGGAGGTGGAGTCAGTCGGGAAGGAGCGGCATCGAGATCCCGGGATCGCGGCCGACGAGCACTGCGCGCGTGACGGCCGCCGAGCCGAAGCGGTCGCGAACCTCGTCGAGCGCCGCGTCGAGCGCGTCGGGCCGCCAGTCCTCGGTGAGTGTCAGCTGGATCCGGTCGGCGTCCTCGAGGTTCGTGAGCGAGATGCCGACCAGTGTGAGCCCCTGGCTCTGGATCAGCGGCGTCGCGCTCGCGAGGAGGCTGCGAGCGGCGGTCAAGATCATGTGTGACTGATCAGTCAATCGAGGCAGCGTCAGCGACCGCGTCGCACGTGAGAAGTCGTCGAAGCGGAGCCGCAGAACCACGGTGCGACAGCGCCTTCGGCCAGCGCGCAGTCTCCGGGCGACGCGGTCGACGATGGCTATGACTGACGAGTCAATCTCCTCGAACGACGTGCGCCGACGACCGAGAGCTCGCTGCGAGCCGATGGAGCGGCGTCGCCGACCGGTCCGGACAGGTCTGGGGTCGCGGTTGTGTGCGAGCGCATGGAGGTGGCGGCCCGAAGCTCGCCCGAGCATGTGCACGAGCAAGGCTTCGTCGAGCGCGGCGACATGGCCCACCGTCCTGATCCCCCGGTTGTGGAGTTTCGTCGCCGTCACCGGTCCGACGCCCCAGAGCCGCTCCACCGGGAGCGGGTGGAGGAAGCCGAGCTCGTCGTCGGGCGGCACGACGAGGAGCCCGTCCGGCTTCGCCACCGCGCTCGCGACCTTCGCGAGGAACTTCGTGCGTGCGATTCCCACGGTGATCGGTAGCCCGACCTCGTCGAGCACCCTTCGACGCAGCCTCGCCGCGATCGCATCGGGTGGCCCTGCCAGCCGCTCGAGCCCGCGGACGTCGAGGAACGCCTCGTCGATGGAGAGTCCCTCGACGAGCGGTGTCGTGTCCTCGAACAACGCGAAGACGGCCTTGCTCGCCTCCGAGTACGCGCTCATCCGCGGAGGCACGACGATCGCATGCGGGCACAGCTGCCGCGCGCGCCTTCCGCCCATGGCCGTTCGGACGCCATATGCCTTCGCCTCGTAGCTGGCTGCCAGCACGACCCCGCCACCGACGATCACGGGTCGCCCACGTAGGCGCGCATCGTCGCGCTGCTCCACCGAGGCGAAGAACGCGTCGAGATCCGCGTGAAGGATCGTCGCTCCTGACACGAACATATGTTCGCACAGTGTGCATGTCGAGCACGCTGGCTAGATGATGCTCGGCACACACAGACGAACAGGAGAGCCCGATGCCACACGATCCCGACCAGCTCCGTGATTTCGCCCGCCGCTACACCGAGGCCTGGTGCAGCCAGCAGCCGACGCGCGTCGCCGCGCACTACGCCGCCGACGGCAGGATTGCAGTCAACGGTGCGGCTCCGGCCCCCATTCTGGAAGTCGCCGGTTCATTCATGGCCGCGTTCCCGGACATGGTGATCTCGATGGACGAGGTGATCGAGCGTGAGGACGAGCGCATCGAATACCACTGGACGCTCGACGGCACGAACACGGGTCCGGGCGGGACGGGCAACCACGTTCGGATGAGCGGGTTCGAGACCTGGACGATCGGAGACAACGGCCTGGTCGCCTCGTCCGTGGGCACGTTCGACCAGGCGGAGTACGAACGCCAACTCGCCGAAGGCGTCTAGCGATGGTGTCGGAGCACGACCTGGATGCGATCGCCGCGGAAGCCCGCTTCTCGGGTGTCGTCCGGGTTGATCGCGGCAACGAGGTTGTCGTAACGAAGGCGTACGGCCTCGCCGACCGCGGGCACGAGATCCCCAACGAGGTCGACACGCAGTTTGCGATCGCAAGCGGGCTGAAGGGCTTGACGGCGCTCGCGGTGGTGAGCCTCATCGAGGACGGCGCGCTCGAGCTCGGGACGACCGCGCGCTCGCTCCTCGGCGAGGACCTGCCGCTGATCGCCGACGACGTCACCGTCGAGCACCTTCTCGCGCACCGGTCGGGGATCGGCGACTATCTCGATGAGGACGGCGGCCGCGGCATCACCGACTACGTCATGCCCGTGCCCGTGCACCAGCTCGCGACTGCGGAGCAGTACGTCCCCATCCTCGCTGGCCACGAGACGAAGTTCGCCGCCGGGGAGAGCTTCTCGTACTGCAACGGCGGCTTCGTCGTGCTCGCCGTGCTCGCGGAACGGGCGAGCGGCATTCCGTATCACGAGCTCGTGGCACAGCGCGTGTGCGCGCCGGCCGGGTTGCGTGACACCGCGTTTCTCACCTCGAACGAGCTGCCGGGACGAGCAGCGATCGGTTATCTCTTTGCCGACGGCCTGCGCACGAACGTGCTCCACCTGCCGGTACGGGGCGTCGGCGACGGCGGGATCTACACGACGACGGCGGACGTCCGGGCGCTGTGGACGGCGTTCGTCGGCGGACGGATCGTCGCGTCCGACTGGGTCTCCGAGATGACGAGGCCGCGGAGCGACGTGAGAGACGGCTGGCAGTACGGCCTCGGCTTCTGGCTACGCGCGTCGACGGAGGCGGTGGCGCTCGAGGGCTACGACGCCGGCGTCTCGTTCCGCTCGCTGCACCGACCCAGGAGCCGATCTGACCTGCACGGTCATCTCGAACTGGAGCGACGGCGCCTGGCCCGTCGTCACGTATCTCCAGGAGGCTCTCGAGCTCTGAGCTAGGCGCGTGCGCGCGTGGCCCAAGCCCGAGCCGAGAGCACGAACGGCGCGGGAAGCCGCTCTTCGCAGAGCGCGCGAAGGCGCTCGCGCCGGTCGCCGTCAAGACTCGCGACGTAGTCTCCGGCAGGGCCGACGCCGAGGGTGTACGGCTCCCACCAGTCCTCGAACGTCGCATGGTGGACCTCGACGGACAGGACACCCTCCTCGGTTGCGTCGAGGCCGGCGGAGTGAAAGAGCCGCGTGAGGTCACCTTCCGCCGTACCCGCGCGCTCCGATTCGTCCGCGACATTCGAATCGAGCTCACGGGCGATCTTCCAGAAGGGGCCGAGCGGCCCGCTCTGGCCACCGTAGTCCCAGACACATGCCGCTACGACTCCGCCTTTACGTGCAACCCGGGACATCTCGCGGAGGCCCGCGATCGGATCGTCCATGAAGTGGACGACGAGCTGCGCGAGCACCGCATCGAACGTCTCGTCCGGAAACGGGAGCTCCTCGGCCGTCGCCTGCTGAACCGCGATCTCGGGTTGCCTCTCGCGGAGCACGTCGACGAACGGCTCGGAGGGATCGACCGCGGAGACGGCGGATGGGCCGACACGGCTTACCAACTCTTCCGTGAGCGCACCCGGGCCGCAGCCGACGTCGAGCACGTGCTGACCGCTGACGACGCCCGCAAAGTCCGCGAACGGGACCGCGAGAGGGGTCGAGTACCTGCCCATGAACCGGTCGTAGGCGCTCCCGGCGACGGCGAAGCTCACGACCGGGAATCTACGCTTCGCGTCGCGCCCATGCATCACCCCGGCAACCGAGCGCACGTCGTCCGGCTCCGCGCGTTGCTCGTGACGCTCGGCCTCGGGCTCCTCGTCGCGCTGCAGCCCGGAGGCGCGGCGCGCGGCGCGGTCGACGGAGCTGACCCTGGAGCAGCAGGTCGGCCAGCTCATCGTTTTGAGCTTCGCCGGAACGACCGTTCCTCCATATGTTCGCGATGCGCTGGACGAGCGCCGGGCGGCCGGGGTCATCCTCTTCGGCAAGAACATCGTGGATCCGGCCCAGCTTCGAGCACTCACGCTGTCGTTGCGCCGCGCTGGCTGGCGTCCCATCGTTGCCGTCGATCAGGAGGGAGGCCTGATTCGGCGGGTGCCATGGGTCGGACCCTCGCGCTCCGCACCGGAACAGGTCGCCGCGGGATCGGTGCGTGCCGACGCAGAGGCTGCGGCTCGTGGATTGCGCTCGCTCGGAATCACCACCAGCCTCGCTCCGGTCGCAGACGTTCCGAGCGTGCGGGACGCGGCGATCTCGTCGCGTGCATTCGCGCGGGATCCGCGGGTCGTGAGCGAGGCCGTACGCGAGTCGGTTCGCGGCTGGCGAGCGGGCGGCATCGCGGCGGCGGTCAAGCACTTTCCGGGTATCGGCGCCGCGCCGGCCACGACGGACGACGCGGTCGTGACGATCAGGCGGTCTCGCGCGGCGTTGGAGAAGGTCGATCTCCTCCCGTTCGCCGCGGCGATCGCGGCGGGAGTCCCGCTCGTGATGGTCGGGCACGCGCGCTACCCAGCGCTCGATCGTGCGCGTGTCGCGTCGCAGTCGCGCCCGATCATCGAAGGCGTACTTCGCCAGGAGCTCGGCTTTCGGGGAGTCGTCGTGACCGACTCGCTGGAGGCGCGGGCCTCGCTGGCGACGGGCTCGATCACGACCGTCTCCGAGCGCGCGATTCGCGCCGGCGCGGATCTGGTGCTTCTCACCGGGCGCGGCTCGTATGCGCCCGTGTACAGGTATCTGCTCGCAGTCGCGCGTCGGGACTCGGCGTTCCGCGCACGTGTCGAGGAGTCGGCCGCGCGCGTCCTGGCGCTCAAAGCGAGAGGGCCTCTGCCGCCGCGCTGAGCGCTCGGAGACCGTGATTCGCAACAAGAGTGCGCCGAACGAGCGTCGATTCGCAAAAGGACAGTTTCGAGCGGGGCCGCAGCCCGGTACCAGAGGGGTGGTCATGTCCCTCTCCCGATCGGAGCAGTCCATGCATCGAGCTCGACTCGTCCTTGCCCTCCTCTTCGCCGGCGCGTTGCTGATCGTGCCGGCGGCGCAGAGTGCCTCCTCCAACATGGTCGTCAGCCAGGTGTACGCGGGCGGCGGCAACAGCGGCGCGACCTATGCGAACGACTTCGTCGAGTTGTTCAACCGCGGCGCCTCGGCGATCGATATCAGCAGCTGGTCGATCCAGTACGCATCCGCGGCCGGGACGAGCTGGCAGGTCACGCCGCTCAGCGGATCGGTCCAGCCGGGCAAGTTCTTCCTCGTGCAGCTCGCGTCCGCCGCGGCGGTCGGTGCCGCCCTTCCCACACCGGACGCGACCGGCACGACGAACCTCGCCAACTCCGGAGGAAAGATCGCGCTTGTCCGTAGCGCGACCGCCCTCACGTGTGGCGCATCCGCGGGAAGTTGCTCCGCTGACGCCAGCGTTGCCGATCTGATCGGCTACGGATCCGCGAGCGATTTCGAGGGCTCGGGCGCCGCGACCGGTCTCAGCAACACGACGGCAGCTCTACGCGCCGACGACGGGTGCACGGATACAGACGCGAATGCGAGCGACTTCGCGGGCGCGACTCCGTCGCCGCGCAACTCCGCCGTCGCTGCCGCGCCGTGTGCGGGCGGCCCGCCGCCGGCCGACGAGACCGCGTCCGGAAGTGCGGGCGTCGACATCGACATCCAGGGTGTCCTGTCCATCGCGCTCGAGAAGCAAAACATCAGCTTCGGCAACGCGCAGACCGGTGACAGCCCGGCGGCGATCTCGGAGCGGGTGACCGTCTCGAGCTCAAACGCGGCTGGGTACGCACTGACGGTTCATCGCTCGGCGTTCCAGCCCGCCGACCTCCCACTCGGCATGACAGCGTCGGCACCGAGCGGCGGTCAGATCGGCGCACTGCTCGCGGGAGGCGCAAAAGCTGCCATCCCGATCGCTCCGGCGCCCGATCTCCTGATCGGGACGACCTCGTCAAGCAGCGGTGCAGGTGGCGATGCGTGGCCGACGAACGTCAGCTTCCTCTCGGCGCTCCCGGTGGTTCCGCCGGGGAGGTACACGGCAACCGTCACGTACACGGTCATCGGGCGATGATCGTCGGCGTTGCCCGCGTCGCTGCGCTTCCGATTCTTCTCGCGCTCGCGTCCGCTTCGGCGGGCGCGAGCGGGGCACGACCGCCTGTCGCACTCACTGCGTCGCCGGCACATCTCGAGCTCGCCGGTGCGGGTCGGGCGACGGTACGCGTAACGAACTCCGGCACGAATCCCGTCGTTCTCGACGTTCGTCGTGCTGGGTTCGCGCTCGATCTGCGAGGTCGCCCGAAGATCGTCGGCCAGCACGACGTTCGCCGTACGGCAGCGGGTTGGCTCGGCTTCCGACCGCGAACGCTCTCGCTGAAGCCGGGTGCGACGGGATCGGTCACGATCGTTTCGACGGTGCCTGTCCGCGCCGAGCCGGGCGACCACGATGCTCTCGTCCTCTTCACCACGCGACGCCGAGTGACGGATGGCCTCGCGGTTCGGGTACGAATGGGGGTGGTCGTCGTGGTGCGTGCGCCAGGCGCCGTCGTGCATCGAGTCTCGTTACAGGCGCTTCGTGTGACTCCGAACGGCCGAGTCAGAGTTCTCGAGCTCGTCGTCGCGAATCGGGGAAACGTCACCGAGTCCGTTGGCCGTGCACGTGCAACGGTCTCTCTCTTCCGGGGTGGACGGCGTCTTGCCCGGCTCGTAGGAGAGCCTCGCGACTTCCGTCCCGGGACGAAGGGCCTCGTGCAGTTCCGCTACCGCGGTCGTGCGCGCGGCCACGTCACAGCTCGAATCGAGCTCGCGCCCGACTCGGGCGGACGCGTCTTCAGGAGGGCGTTTCGAGTGCGGCTATAGCGCGACCCGATGCGCGAAATGACAAGCGCCCCGTGATCACGGGGCGCTTGCTCAGCTCTGGCTGAAGGCTACGAGCAGCCGGTGTTGGTGCCGCAGTCGCGGCAGGTGTAGCAACTGCCCGTCCGCACCATGCGGCCACCGCAGCGGGCGCACTCCTGCGCGTCCTCCCACTGGTTGAAGAGCGCCGTCTGGCCCGGGGCCGCGACGGTCACGCCCATCGTCTCGGCCGCCGACGCGTGGTCGCCCGCCTCCGTGTAGGCGGCGGCGAGCCGCTGCTTCACCTCGGCGGTGAGGATGCCGGCTTCCTCCTGCTGGTCGGTGGAGAGGAACTTCTTCCCCATCCAGCGGAAGATGTAGTCCACGATCGACTTCGCGATGCGGATGTCCGCGTCGTTCGTCATCCCCGAGGGCTCGAAGCGCATGTGACTGAACTTCGAGACGTACACCTCGAGCGGCACCCCGTACTGGAGTCCGAGCGAGACGGAGATCATGAACGAGTTCATCAGGCCGGCGAGCGTCGTGCCTTCCTTCGCGATGTCCACGAAGATGTCGCCGGGCGTCCCGTCCTCGAAGAGGCCGACGTGGATGTAGCCCTCGTACTCGCCGACCTTGAACTTGCGGCCGACTTCGACGCGATCGTCCGGCAGCCGGCGCCGTTGGGGCAGCGCACCCACGACACCCGAGACCGGAGCGAGTGTCGTCGCGCCCGCGTTCGCCTTCCCGGAGAGCGGCTGGGCGACCTTGCAGTTGTCGCGATAGATCGCGATCGCCTTCACGCCGAGCTGCCACGACTCGGTGAAGAGCTGCGAGATCTCGTCGACCGAGATCTCCTCGGGAAGGTTCACCGTCTTCGAGATGGCGCCCGAGATGAACGGCTGGACGGCGCCCATCATCTTGACGTGGCCCATGTAGTTGATCGCGCGGTCGCCGATCGCGCAGTCGAACACTGGGTAGTGCTCGGTCTTCACGTAGGGCGCGCCGACGATCGTGTTGCGCTCGTCGATGAACGCAACGACCTCGTCGCCTTCGGTCGGCGCGTAGCCGAGCTTGGCGAGCGCCATCGGCACGGTCTTGTTGACGATCGTGATCTCGCCGCCGCCGACGAGGCGCTTCGACTTCACGAGCGAGAAGTCGGGCTCGACCCCGGTCGTGTCGCAATCCATCATGAAGCTGATCGTCCCGGTCGGCGCTAGCACGGTCGCCTGCGCGTTGCGGAAGCCGGAGACCTCGCCGAGTTCGAGCGCGTCGTCCCAGGCGCGTCGCGCCGCAGCCAGAAGATCGTCCGGCACGGACGTCGAGTGGTCGATGTTGCCGACCGCCGCGCGGTGCTTCGCAATGACGCCCGTCATCGCAGCAGCGTTCGGCTGGTAGCCGGCGAACGGGCCCATCCGCCGCGCGACCTGCGCCGACTTGCGGTAGCCACGGCCGGTCATCAACGCGGTGATCGCCGCGGCGTAGGCTCGACCTTCGTTCGAGTCGTACGGGAACCCGCGCGCCATGAGCAGCGCGCCGAGGTTCGCGTAGCCGAGCCCAAGCTGGCGGAACGCCCGTGCATTGCGGCCGATCTCAGGCGTCGGATACGACGAGTAGCCGACCGCGATCTCCTGTGCGAGGAAGACGACGTCGACCGCGTGCTCGAACGCCGCGACGTCGAACTCGCCGTCGTCACGGCGGAACTTCATGAGGTTCAGCGAGGCGAGGTTGCACGCCGAGTCGTCGATGGACATGTACTCCGAGCACGGGTTGGACGCGTTGATGCGCCCGGTGTTCGGAAGCGTGTGCCAGGAGTTGATGGTCGTGTCGTACTGAACGCCCGGATCCGCGCACTCCCACGCCGCCTCGGCGATCTGGCGCAGCAGGCCGCGAGCGTCGGTCGTCTCGACGACCGAGCCGTCGGTGCGCGCGGTCAGCGTCCACTCCTTGCCTTCGACCACCGCCTCCATGAACTGATCCGTGACGCGAACCGAGTTGTTCGCGTTCTGGTACTGGATCGACGCCCAGTCGGGAGAGTTCAGGGACATGTCGTAGCCGGCCTGCTCGAGGACACGCGCCTTGCGCTCCTCCTTGGCCTTGCACCAGATGAACTCCTCGACATCGGGGTGATCGACGTCGAGCACGACCATCTTGGCCGCGCGCCGCGTCTTTCCGCCCGACTTGATCGTTCCCGCGGACGCGTCGGCGCCGCGCATGAAGCTCACCGGCCCGGACGCGTAGCCGCCCTTGGAAAGCTGCTCCTTCGACGAGCGGAGCCGGGAGAGGTTTAGCCCCGAGCCCGAGCCACCGCGGAAGATGATCCCCTCGCGACGGATCCAGTCGAGGATCGACTCCATGGAGTCGTCGATCGAGAGGATGAAGCACGCCGAGCACTGCGGCTGCGCCTCGAAGCCGACGTTGAACCAGACCGGGGAGTTGAACGACGCGTACTGGTTGACCAGGATCGCCTTGAGCTCGGCCTCGAACGTGTCCGCTTCCTCGTCCGTCGCGAAGTAGCCCCCGTCGCGACCCCAGCCGCCGATGGTGTCGACGACGCGGCCGATCATCTGCTTGACCGAGCGCTCGCGCTCCGGGGAGGCCATGCGGCCGCGGAAGTACTTCTGCGCGACGATGTTCGTCGCGGTCTGCGACCAGAACTTCGGGAACTCGACGTCCTTCTGCTCGAACGTCGGGCCGTCGCGACCGGGGATGTGCGCGTCGCGCAGCTCCCACTCGATCGCATCGAACGGATCGATGCCCGGAACCGTGAAGTAGCGCGTCGGAGCCACGCTCGTATCCGCGTCGACGACCGTGTTCACGACCTCGTCGGTCGTGGTCTCCAGAACCTGCGCTTGCCCCGCGGTTGCCATTGTTTCCTCCCGGACCGAGTTCGACATTACGTCTTCCCGCCCAGGTGAGCGACGTTCGTCATGCGAGCGGGCAGGGGATGGTAGGTCGCAGGCCGGACGGTATGTCGCGACGGAAAAATCCCTGCAAATAGGACTAAACGGACCAGGCGGACATTCTACCCGGTAACGCCTTGCCGCCGTCGGTCAGCGAGGCTTCAGACGAGCGTGTTGTCGTCGCCGACGTCGTCGGCGTGCGCGGCCTGGCGGCGTCGCGAGACGTATCCGAGGCCACCTGCGGCAAGGAGCGCGAGCGAGAGCCCGCCGAGCACGAGGAGTGGGACCGGAACGGACGACGGCCCGGATGTGTCGACCGGTGGAAGCGCCTGGCCCGTGCTATCTGGGCCGCTGTTGCCGTCGTTCGATTCGTTCCCCTTATTGCCGTTCCCGCTCTTGCCGTTGCCGCCCTGGTTCTTGCAGTCGTCCGCCGAGCCGTCCGCAGTGGGGTCGCACCCACCGGGGTCGAGCTCATTGCGCATCGCTCCCTGGAGCGCACGGGTGATGACGTCCTCGGCGTCGACGTACGGACCGATGTCGTCCGGGATGGCGTCGATCGCCTCCTCGTAGCAATTGAGCGGGTAGAGCTTGTCGATGCGCCCGTTGTCGTACCAGTCGGCGAGCACTTTCTGCCCGCACTTGGTCGCCGCTCCGGCGGCACTGGCGAACGAGAGCGACGCGACCGCGCTCAGGACGAGCACGAGTGCCACGAGGAACGTGCGGAGTGAGCGGGTGGCTGTCACGAGTGAGTTCTCACGGGGAAAGGCCGGAGACCCGGCTGTGCGGAGTCTTCCGGTGCGCGGTGAGCCGGTGGTGTGGGGAGAGTAAACGAATTGTTAGACGGAGAGCCTGCATATCCCTGCCGGACTGCCGATTGAGGTAAACGGGAGCACGCTGCTAGCGTGGCCCGCCATGGACTCGGCGTCGGAGCCGTCCGAGCGCGCGTCCGGGACTGGGGCTGGCGTTCTTGCCGCCCTCGTCGGTGCGGCACTGCTCGGCGCGATGTTCGCCGGCGACGGATCCGGCGTCGGCGGGACGCTGCCGGTGGGCGGGGCCGCCCTCCTCACGCTCGTCGGAGCGCTCCTTGCCGTTGCGTTCGGGCGGCTCCCTGCGCCCAGGCTAGGTCGCTCGGGAGCGGTGCTCGTCTGGTCGCTTGTCCTCCTCGTGACCTGGACCGGTGTGACCGTCTGGTGGTCGATCGTCGGCGATCTCAGCTGGGACGCGTTCAACAAGAGCGTCGCGTACGCCGTGTTCCTCGGGCTCGGGCTCGTGCTCGCGGCGGCAGGCCGTGCACAGGCCGCCCGTCTGACGGGGGCGATGCTCTCCATCGTCATCGGTACGACGCTGGTGTGGGCTCTCGTCACGAAGGCCGTGCCCGCTCTCGCGAAAGACGAGCGCGTCGCGCGCCTCAACGAGCCGGTCGATCATTGGAATGCGCTCGCGCTCCTCGCCGACATCGCGATCGTGCTCGGCCTCTGGCTCGGCACGGAGCGCGAGCATCGACGGGCTGTTCGTGTGGCCGGCGCCCTGCTCGTGTACGTCGCGACGCTCGCGCTCATGCTCACGCTCTCGCGCGCCGGAGTCGTCGTCGGCGTCGTTGTGCTCGCGCTCTGGCTGTTCCTCTCGACGGAGCGCGTGCAGAGCGGCCTGCTGCTCGTTGCCTCCGCTGGGCCGGCGCTCGCGATCGCGGGTTGGGCGTTCACGCGCTCGGGCCTGTCGGAGGATCTCGCGTCCCTGTCGGATCGCGAGGCCGACGGTGCGGTGTTCGGCGTTCTCGCGCTCGTCGGCGCGGCCGTCGTTGTCGCGCTGGTCATGGTCGGCCTTCGACGGTCGCTCACCGACGAAGCGCGACGTCGACTCGGCCGCGCTCTCGCGATCGCCGCGGTCATCCTCGTTCTCGCCGCGGGAGCGGCTGCATCGGTCGCCGCCGCCGATGCGGTCTCATCGGGCCGTGACTGCTCCGAGGTCGTGAACGACCCGAGCCGACTCGGCTCGCTCGACGTCGGCAATCGCCTGTGCTGGTGGGGCGAGGCGTGGGACGTGTTCGTGCAGCACGCGCCAGAGGGCGCAGGCGCGGGGACGTTCGAGATCGCGCGGAAACGCTTCCGGCCGAACGCGGACACGGTCCTCCAGCCGCACAGCGTCCCGCTTCAGCAGCTCGCCGACGGAGGCGTGGCCGCGTTCGGGTTGTTCGTCGTGCTGATCCTGGGCGGAGCAGCGCGTGTGCGTCTGCGCGCTCCGCCGGCTAGGAGGCCCGGAGCGCGCAGCCGCTGTCGCGCTCGTCGCCGCCCCCACCGCGTACGTCGGTCATGCGCTCGTGGATTACAACTGGGACTTCCTGGCGGTCACGGCGCCGACGATGGTCGCGCTCGGCGTGCTCGCCGTCGCGGGTCGCGAGTCGGTCGCGGCGCCGAAGACGACCGATCCTGGGAGTCGGAATCGTCTTGCTGGCGGCGGTCGTCCTGGTGTCGTTCTCGTTCCCACGCCTCGCCGATCGTGCCGAGCGCCGCTCGACCCGTGCGCTCGTCGCCGGCGACCTCGACAAGGCGCTCGACGAGGCGCGCTGGGCGCACCGCTTCAACCCGGTGTCGGCCGATCCGCTCTTCGCGCAGGCTCGCGTCGCCGAGCGTCAGCGCGTTCAGTTGCGAGCGGAGCGGGCGTACATCCGCGCGGTCGAGCTGCAGCCGGACAACCCGCTCACCTGGTACACGCTCGGGATCTTCGAGTTCGACGTACGCGAGAACCTCTGCGCCGCGTACCGCTTCCTCAACAACTCCTACACGCTCGATCCTGCTGGGAACCAGTGGCAGGAGGGCGGTCCGCTCGACGTCGCCCGCGACGCGGTGAACGACGGCGGGTGCGCGCCAGGGTCCTAGGGACCGAGAATGAAGACGACTTGCGCGCGGCCGAGCTCCTTGGCCCGCATGCCGTCGAGCGGCGTGACGAGCTTCACGCCGAGGTCCTTGCCGAGCCGCTTGCCCTCACCCGCGAAGCCCGGCCTGTACATCACGATGCTGCGCGGGACGAGCTCCGGCGCGTTCGTGACAGTTCCGATCTTGTAGCCGCGCGACTGCACGCGCGACGCTGCGGAGGCGGCGGCGCCAGTCCGGCCGTTCCCGTTCAGGACGAGAACGACAGTCTTCGAGCGCGCCCGCTTGGCGGCGGGCGTCGG
Source organism: uncultured Gaiellaceae bacterium (assembly GCA_963776565.1). Lineage (GTDB taxonomy): Bacteria > Actinomycetota > Thermoleophilia > Gaiellales > Gaiellaceae > GMQP-bins7. Next base: position 369,801 of record CAVZNF010000002.1, on the reverse strand, counting down.
CGCCGGCTTGTGCGCCACGGTCTGGTGCGCGTGCTTCACGGGCGCGAGCGCGTGCTTCTCCGCGGCCAGCTGAACGCGGTCGGACGCCCAGCCGACGAGCTTGCCCCCTCCGATCAGAAGGAGAAGGAGCAGCTCGATCGCAGCGACGGCGACGGCGACGTAGGCCGCGGTGCGCCAGGGGCGGACGAGCGCGTCGGGAGCAGAGAGCGGATGATCCACGGGCGAACGTTTCGCCCGACGTCAGCTCAGTCCTTCTCGGTTCCTCGAATCCAGTCCCAGGTCGCGCGCAGACCGTCCTCGAGCTCGACCATCGCGCTGAACCCGAGCTCGTGCGCCGCGCGCTCGGGATCGAGAAAGCTGCGCTGGAGCTCGCCGAGGCGTGCAGGCGCATGCTCGGCCGGGGTGTCCGAGCCGGCGACCTTGGCGCACAGCTCGTACAGCTCGACGACGGACGTCTCGCGTCCGGTTCCGACGTTGAAGACGCCGCTGTCCTGTCCGAGCGTCGAGGTCGTCGCGCGTGCGACATCGCCGACGTAGACGTAGTCGCGCGTCTGCACGCCGTCGCCGAAGATCTTCGCCTGCTCGCCGCGTGCGAGCGCGCCGAGGAAGATCGCGACGACCCCTGCCTCTCCGTGCGGATCCTGCCGCGGGCCGTAGACGTTCCCGTACCGCAGCGCGATGTGCTTCGTCCCGTAGAGACGGTTGAAGGAGCGGATGTACTCCTCGCCGGCGAGCTTCGCCGTGCCATATGGCGAGAGCGGCTCGCACGGCGAGTCCTCGCCTGCGGGCTCGACGCATTCGCCGTAGATGGCACCGCCGGTCGAGGAGAAGACGACCTGCGCGCTGTGTCTGCGCGCCGCTTCGAGGATGCGAACGGTGCCGAGCACGTTCACCTCGGCGTCCTCCACTGGGTGCTCGACGGAGACCCGCACGTCCGCCTGTGCGGCCAGGTGGAACACGGCCTCGGGCCGAACGGCGTCGAAGATGTCGTCGAGCGACTCGCGGATGTCGCGCACGTGGAGCTCGGCGCCGGAGGCGACGTTCTCCTCCTTGCCGTGGACGAGCGAGTCGATCACGGCGACCTCGTCGCCCCGCGCCACGAGCGCGTCGACGACGTGCGACCCGATGAAACCCGCGCCTCCGGTGACGATTGACCGCACGATCGGATCCTACGGACGACCGTAGGATGGAGCCGATGTTCATCACGTTCGAGGGGCTCGACGGATCCGGGAAGTCGACGCAGGCGGAACTGCTCCGCTCACGGCTCGACGCCGATGGCCTGGAGGTGATCTCGACGCGCGAGCCAGGGGGGACGGAGCTCGGCGAGAAGATCCGCGACCTCGTCCTGCACGGAGGCGACGTGACCCCGTGGGCGGAGGCGCTCCTCTACGCGGCAGCCCGCGCGCAGCACGTCGAGATCGTGATCCGCCCGGCGCTCGAGCGCGGCGCGTCCGTCATCTGCGACCGCTACCTCGACTCGTCGGTGGCGTATCAGGGTGTCGGCCGGGAGCTCGGACTCGACCGCGTCCTCGACCTGAATCTCGCCGCCGTGGGTGGTCTGCTGCCGGACCGCACGTTCCTGCTCGCGCTCGACGCTGCCGAGATCGGTAGTCGGCTCGATCGCGAGCATGACCGGCTCGAGCGTGAGTCGGAGGCCTTCCACGAGCGCGCTGCAGCCGGCTACCGCGAGCTCGCTGCCCGGTTCCCGGAGCGGATCGTCGTCCTCGATGCGAAGCGACCCGCCGACGAGCTCGCGGAGGAGGTGTATGGAGCCCTTCGCGTCCGTACCTGAGCAGCCCGAGGCGAAGCGGCTCTTGACCGCCGCGCTCGAAAACGGCGTCTCGCACGCGTACCTCCTGCACGGCCCCGCGGGCGTCGGCAAGCGGACGGCGGCGTTCGCGTTCGCGGCGGCGCTGCTGGGAGACGCGCGCCGTGTCGAATCCCGCGCGCATCCGGACCTGTACCTGCTCCAGCCGCTCGGCGAGATGATCCGCATCGACGACATTCGCGCGCTCCGCCACGACCTGCACATGCGGCCGTTCGAAGCCGATCGCCGGGTCTACGTGATCCTCGACGCGGATCGCATGAACGAGGACGCCGCCGATGCGCTGCTCAAGGACCTCGAGGAGCCGCCTGCTTACGCGGTCATCGTCCTCGTCGCCGGCGAGCTCGGACCGCTCCCGCCGACGATCCTGTCGCGCTGCCAGCTCATCCCGTTCCGGAGGCTGTCCGAGAGCGCCGTCCGCGAGTGGATCGCGTCTCAGGCGCCCGAGCGGACCGCGGATGAGGTCCGCGTGCTTGCGCGCGCGTCGTCCGGCCGGCTCGACCGTGCCCGCCGACTGCTCGATCCCGAGGCGGCCGCTCGACGCGAGGAGCTCATCGCGACCGCACGCTCCGTGTACTCGGCCAGCTTCGAGCCCGCCGATGCGGTGAGCGTGCTCCTCGGCGCCGCGTCGGCGAAGGGAGAGGAGGCGCGGGAGCGCGAGCAGGGAGTCGTCGACACACTGGATCTTCCGGCACGCGATGCCGAGCAGCGCGTGAGGCGTGCGCAGCGTGGCGCGGAGCGCGACGAGGTCCTCGCCGAGCTCGAGGGGCTCGAGGCGTGGTACCGCGATCTCGTCGTCGTCGCGGCCGGAGCGGAGGGAGCGATCGTGCACGCAGACCGGGTGGACGACCTGCGCGAGGACGTCGCCGCGGATGCCTCGGACGGCGCGATCGAGGCGGCCGAGACGGTGCGCGAGACGTGGCGCGCGCTGGAGGAGTTCAACCTCAATCCGTCGCTCGCGCTGGAGGCGCTGTTCGTCCGTCTGCGGCGTGCGTTGGCCGGCGCGGCGCGTGCTTCGCACGCCTGACCCTGGCTACACTCATCCGTCTTCGCCGACGTAGCTCAGCTGGTAGAGCACTTCACTCGTAATGAAGGGGTCCCCGGTTCGAGTCCGGGCGTCGGCTCTGTTTGCTGGCCTCATTCAGAGCGCGTCAGCTGCAGCCCAACGCATCTCCAATCCGCCATACCGGTACGCGCGTAGTGCCTCTCCATAGAGGAGTTACAGACGCTCGGAAGGAGGGGTTCATGAGAACTCGTGCAGTCATCCCGGCTCTCGCGCTCGCAGGCGCGCTCGTCGCCACCGTCGGCGCGTCCGCAAGACCGCAGGCCACGGACATCCAGATCCGGACCGTGATGAACGCCGCCCAGGAGGTGCCGTCGCCCACCGGCGCGGTGTCGGACGCAAGAGGCACGTTCTCCGCGACTGTCACCAAGTCGGAGACGGGAGCATCCATCTCGTGGCAGATGTCCTTCAACGGCCTCACCGCGAACGCGATCGCCGCGCACATCCACACCGGCGCGGTGGGATCGCCCGGGCCGGTCGTACTGGCCCTGTGCGGGCCGTGCACGAGCCCGGCGAGCGGGACCGGCGCATTGACCCAGGCTGCGCTCGAAGCCATCCAGGCGGGCACCGCGTATGTCAACGTGCACACGCCGACGAACCCAGGGGGCGAGATTCGCGGCCAGCTGGATACGAGCGCGACCATCTCGACGGCCCTGTCGTCGCGGCAGGAGGTCCCGAAGCCGAAGGGCAACGTCAAGCGTGCGACCGGCAGCTTCACGGCCACGCTCGCGAAGGTCGGGACGACGGGGACGATCGCGTGGCGGCTCCGGTTCTCAAGGCTGACCGGTCGCGCGATCGCAGCGCACATCCACGTCGGACGCATCGGCAGAGCCGGCCCGGTCTTGGTGGCGCTGTGCGGTCCTTGCCGAAACGGACAGCGCGGCACCGCGAACCTGACGGCGGCCACGCTGGCTGCGCTCCAGGCGGGACGCGGCTACGTGAACGTCCATACGCCGAAGAACCCAGGCGGCGAGATCAGGGGGCAGATCCGCGCCGTCCCGCTCACGATCTCGTGAACTGACCTCGTCGGAAAGAACAAAACGAGCGAGAGGCCCGCGACCGCGGGCCTCTCGCTGAGGGCCGTGGATCCCGGCGGTCTCGCTCTCGCAGATCGGCGGTGAGGCCCTTGCCGCGGCGGCGCCCGCCACCGCGACGGTGTTCAACATCGCCATGGCCTGGAACTTCCTCAGCGGTACGTCGATGGCGACGCCGCATGTCTCGGGCGTCGCAGCGCTGGTCTTCGGGAAGAACCCGAAGCTCACGCCCGACCAGGTCGAGACGATCCTCGAGCGGACGGCGACCAACCTCGGCGTCCCGAACTACGACACGACGTACGGGTGGGGCCTCGTGAACGCGCAGGCGGCCCTCGCGGCGACGCCATAGGTCGAAGCAACCTGTCGAAAGACGAAGGGCCCGCGCGAGCGGGCCCTTCGTCCCACTCGGGGAGAGAAGCACCGCGAACCGGGCGGGATCAACGAAGTGCCGCGTGAGAAACGCAAAATATGGTGGTATCTCCACGCGATGGAATCGATGTGGCGTGCGGTGCGGCGGTGTTACTCGGTCGAGGCGGAGCTGGCGCTCGTTGCCCTCGTCCTGATTGCCTGGCAGGCGGCGCGCATTCCGATCGAAGGCAGCGTCGGCGTGTCGCTCGCGCACGCGCGCTCCGTCGTCGGCCTGGAGGAGGCCCTGCGGCTCGACGTCGAGCCGTGGCTCGTGGGGGTCGCCGCCGGCTCGGCGCTCGAGACCGCCCTAGCCTGGCTCTATACGAACGTCCACCTTCCCGTGCTCTTCGGCTTCATGGCTGCGTTTCGCGTGCTCGCTCCCGATCGCTACCCGCGGATTCGCACGACCTTCGTCGTATCGTTCCTACCCGCGATCTTCGTGATCGGCCTCTATCCGTTGGCGCCGCCGCACTGGCTGCCGGAGCTCGGCCTCGGCGGGCCGCCGACCGACGCGGAGCTGACGGCGAGCGGCGCGGTGTTCCACAACACGACCGCCGCGGCGGCGAGTCAGCACTTCGGCTTCGCCGTGTTCGTGGCCGCGACGTCGATCTGGCTCTTCCCACGGTCGTGGCTCGCGCGGGCGACGCTCGCGTACCCGGCGCTCGTGTTCGTCGTCATCGTGGGCACGGGAAATCACTACGTGCTCGACTGCGTCGTCGGCACGCTCACGTTCGTCTTCGGCGCTCTCGTCGCCTCGCTCGTGCACGGCAACGCGAGCGCAGGGGGCGTGCTGCGGCCGGTGAACGAGGCGATCCGGATCGGGGTCGGATACGCGCTGATCACGTGGGGCTTCGTGTCGCTCGATCTCACGTCGCTCGGTCGATGGGAGAAAGACCTCCCTTGGGTGCTGGTCGCCGCCGTTGGCACCGCGTGCGTGATGGCTCCGCGCGTCTCGGCTCAGGAGCCGATTCCAGAGAGCCGCTAGAGGAGCTGAGATCGGGCGCCGAGCGTCTTCGCGAGGGTTGCGTGCGCCGGGCTCGCGCCGATGACGAGCGAGCGCGCCGGGTCGACCGCGTGCCGTCGCGCGAACTCGAGCACGAGACCGGGGAGTGGCGGTCGGCACCAACAGGTCGGCGGTCCGGCAGGGTGCGGGCAGAGCGCCGCTTCCACGGCTCCGGACACGATCCCTGCAACGGCGCCGCCGGTAGCTTCGAGCCGGGCGGATGCGCCGTCGGGGCTCCAGTCGAAGACGAGGTGCGGCGCCGCGGGTTCGGCCGATGCGAGCGCTCGCTCCCACTCGGGCGTGCGATCCTCGACAGCAGCCACGAACACGCCTGCCGCGAGCCGATCCGGATGCGGCACACGCGCGAACAAAATGCGCTCCACGCTCGCGAAGCCCTCGTCGTCGGTCGGCGGCTCGAGCTCGCGGAACGCTCGCATCTGCTGCGTCGGTGCGAGGAGTCCCGGCTCGGAGCGCGCGGCCTTCCTCAGCTCCTCCGGCTCCGGGAGCCCGCCGAATCGGTCGAGCAGGCGTTCCACCATGTTGACCTGTGCCTGCGCGAGCGGTGTATCGAGCCAAATGCAGCGCGCAGCGACGCCGTTGCGGGCACTCGTCTCGACGACGTAACTGCGCGAGGCGCGCGTGAGGTAGGTGTTGTCGAGGACGACTTCGCGTGCCCGGTGTCTCAACGCCTCGTCCAACGCGTCGGCGAGCTCCCGCAGCGTCCCGCCCCGCGCGTCGCGGTTGAGCCTGAGGTAGCCACGCGCCACGTAGTCCTCGGCGACGCGTGACTTTCCGGCTCCCGGCGGCCCCATCACGATGACGACGTCACCCTTGCCGGCGCCGCGGAGCGGGCGCGGGCGGCGGGCTCGACCGAGCCGTGCGCGTTCGTGTTCGTCGAGGCGCATGGACGCGGCGCGAGCAGACGAGCGAGCCGTCTCCGGTCGTCGAGCCCCGGGTATCGCGACGATGTTCGGCGCGAGATCGAGGAGCCAGGCGAGCGCGAGCTCGGCGGGGGAGACACCACGCTCGTGCGCGATCGCGGCGAGTGGCTTCTCGCGTGCGAGTCGGCCGACACGGCGTGGACCGCCCAGCGGCGAATGCGCGATCAGCGTGATCCCGGCATCCGCACAGCGCTCGACGATCCCGCCGCGAAGAGCCGTGTCGTCGAGGATGCTGAGCGCGACCTGCACGACCGAGATCGGGGCGAGCTCGAGGGCCTCGTCCAGCTGCGCGCGATTGACGTTGCACACACCGACACGCGCGACGAGTCCCTCGTCGACGAGCTTCGCGAGCGTTCGCACGGATGTCCGCCACGGCGTTCGCGGGTCGGGCGCATGGAGGAGGTAGGCGTCGATCGGCAGGCCGTCGAGCGCCTCGAGGCTCGCCTCGCAGTCGGCTCGTATCGAGCGTGCTCTGCCGTCCGGCACCCATGCTCCGCCCGGCCGCGTCATGCCGCCCTTCGTCACGATGCGCGCCGTCGTCGCATCGGCGCTCCGCAGCGTGCGGGCGAGGAGCTGCTCGTTGTCCCCGTACGCACGGGCCGTGTCGAACACGGTGATGCCCGCTCTCAGCAGCGGCGACGATCGTCGCGAGCGCGCGTTCCTCGTCGCGATCGGCGTCGGTCGAGAGGCGCATGCAGCCGAGGCCGACCCGAAGCTCGCCTGGGTCGAGCCAGCTCAGCGGGAGCTCCCGGCTGCGTCGACGAACGCCTCCAATCGGGAATCCGCTCTCGACACGATATGCACGGTCAGTCGCATCAGCGTCGCCTTCACCACTCGCCCGGTCAGGAGCGCACGGTCGAGAGCGCGAGGCTCGAAGCCGTCGAGGCGTGTCCAGAGCCCGACGTACGGCGACGGGCTCCACTGCGCCTGCAGACCCGCGACGCGCTCGACGGCCTGCGTCGCGGAGAGCCGATGCCGGCGTAGCAGTAGCTGGCGAGCGAGCGTCGCCCGATTCAGCTCGCGGAGCGTGAGCGTGCGCACCGGCATGCAGGCATCTTGCGCGAGACGGCGAACGGATTCAGCCCGACCATGCGCATCTCGTTCGTCGTTCTCGTCTTCGCGTTCGCGGGCCTGCTCGCCGTCGACCTCCAGTCGACCTCGGCTCCGCACGCTGCCGTCACCGCTCCGACGCGCGCCCTCGCCAGCGTCCGGCCGACGCCGAAGACCGTCGAGGTCGCGTTCGTGAAGAACGGCTGGGTCGTCCGCGTGGAGCGAACGGTCCCGAAGCGAATGACGTCCGGCCGAGGCTGCGCTCCGCGAGCTCACGCAAGGCCCGACGCGGGCCGAACGCCGCAAGGGCATCCGAACCGCGCTGCCCGACGCCGCGCGCCTGCGCTCGCTCCGCTCCGACGACGAGACCTGGTTCGCGAGCTTCTCGCGCTCGACGCTCGGGTCCGGCTCTGCCGAGACGAAGCGGATGCGGCTCTGGCAGATCGCCGCGACACTGGCTCCGCTCGGCGACCAGGACGTCGTCGCTCTGGCGGCCGAAGGCAGATACGTGACGACAGTGCGCCTCGGCGTGCGTCCAGGTGCCTGGCGCGCCGAGACCGGCGAGAACGACTACCCGTACGCCGTTCGCGGCGTCCAGCTCCGTCTCGAGGCTCTCGGCTACCTCGACCGCGCCGACGTCTCCGGCTCGACGAACTACCTCACCGAGCAGGCGCTCCTCGCGTTCCAGGGCTGGGAGAGGCTGGATCGGACGGGCACGGTGACGGGCCAGACGCAGGTCGAGCTGTTTCGCGCGTCGCCCCCGCGACCCGCGGCCCGCCGGCCTGGGAAGCGTGTCGAGATCTACCGCGACCTCGGAGTGGTGCTCATGGCCGAAGACGGTGAGGTCGTCCGCGCCGTCCACACGTCGACGGGCTCCCTCGGCCGCACTCCGTCGGGCGAGTTCCATGTCTACGCGAAGTCGCTGTACTCGTGGTCGGTGCCGTTCAAGGTGTGGATGCCGTACGCGGCCTACTTCCGCGGCGGCATCGCGATGCACCAGTCGCCGGACGTTCCGTCGTACCCGGCCTCGCACGGGTGCGTCCGGCTGCCCGACGGCGAAGCCGATCGTGTGTATCGCTTCGTCGACGTCGGCACGCCGGTCGTCGTTCGCTGACCGTCGCTTCCGGCGGCTCCTCGCTCGCTCGGAGTGACCGTCGTGGCAAGATCGCTCGGCCGTGGAGACGATGCGGGCCATCCGCAAGCGAGCGTCAGCGCCAGGCCTCGAGCTCGACGAGGTCCCCGTACCGACACCCGGGCCGGACGAGGTTCTCGTCCGGATCGAGGCGGCCTCCATCTGCGGCACCGATCTGCACATCGCGCGCTGGGACCAGTGGTCGTCGGAGCGCGTGACGCCGCCACTCACGCTCGGGCATGAGCTGTGCGGAACGGTGGTCGCGGTCGGGAGTGCGGTCCGCGACGTCCAGGAGGGCGACTACGTCTCGGCGGAGAGCCACGTCACGTGCGGCGTCTGCTTCCACTGCCGGACCGGGAAGGCGCACATGTGCGAGCAGACGCAGATCCTCGGCGTCGATCGGGACGGAGGCTTCGCCGACTACGTCGCCATTCCGGCCTCGGTCGTGTGGCGCAACGATCGCTCGAAGCTCCCGCCCGAGATCGCGTGCCTGCAGGAGCCGTTCGGGAACGCCGTCTTCGCGACGTCGACGCAGGATCTCGCCGGGCGGGCCGTCGCCGTCCTCGGCTGCGGGCCTGTCGGCCTCTTCACGATCGCGATCGCGAAGGCGTTCGGCTCGGGGCGGCTCTTCGCCTCGGATCACGTTCCGTTCCGGATGGAGCTCGCGCGGACGCTCGGCGCCGATGCGGTCGTCAACGTCGACGAGGTCGAGGACGTCCCGGCATGGTTCGTCGAGCAGAACGAAGGAGTGGGGGTCGGCGTCGTGTTCGAGATGTCCGGCGCGCTGCGAGCGATCCAGGACGCGTTCGGCATCGTCCGGCACGGCGGCAACCTCGTCCTCTTCGGGATTCCGGCTCGGCCGGCGACGATCGACATCGCCGAGTCGCTGATCTTCAAGAACCTCACCGTGACCGCGGTCAACGGCCGCGAGATCTGGGAGACGTGGTACACGACGCGCTGGCTCCTCGAGCACGGCGTCGTCGACCTGCGCCCGCTCATCACGGCCGAGCTTCCGCTCGAACGCTACGAGGAGGCGTTCGCGCTGCTCGAGTCGGGTGAGGCCTGCAAGATCGTCCTGCGACCGAACGGAGCAACGCCGTGACCTCGACCCTCGACCAGCAGCTCGGCGCGGAGCTGGACGCGCTTCGCGACGCACGCACGTACAAGCGCTTCCTGACCCTCGAGTCGGCCCAGGGGCCGGTCGTGCATATGGAAGGACGCGGCGAGGTGATCGTGCTCTCGTCGAACAACTACCTCGGGCTCGCCGGTCACCCGGAGGTCGTGCGAGCGGGCATCGAGGGTCTGGAGCGCTACGGGGCCGGAACGGCGTCCGTGCGGTTCATCTGCGGGACGTTCGAGCCGCACCTGGCGCTCGAGCGCGCGCTCGCGGATCTCTCCGGGACCGAGGCGGCGCTCACGTACGTCTCCTGCTGGAACGCGAACGAGGCGTGCATCCCCAGCCTCACGGACGACACCACGGTGATCCTCACCGACGCGCTCAACCACGCGAGCCTCATCGACGCGATCCGGCTCTCACGGCCGGCGTCGAAGGTCATCTACCCGCACTCGGACATGGGCGCGCTGCGCGACGGGCTCGCGGCCGCTCCACGTGACGCACGCAAGCTGATCGTCACCGACGGCGTGTTCTCGATGGAAGGCGATCTCGCGAAGCTCCCGGAGATCGTCGAGCTCGCGCGCGAGTTCGACGCGGTCGTGATCGTCGACGACTCGCACGGCGTCGGCGTGCTCGGCGAGACGGGGCGCGGGACGGTCGAGCACTTCGGCCTCCTCGGCGAGGTCGACGTCATCACCGGGACGCTCGGCAAGGCGCTCGGCGGCGCTGCGGGTGGCTACGTCGCGGCGTCGGAAGAGGTCTGCGACGTCCTCGCGCAGCGCTCGCGCCCGCAGCTCTTCTCGAACGCGCTTCCGCCGACCGTGGCGTGCAGCGCGCTCCGCTCGATCGAGCTCATGCTCGAGCAGCCCGAGCTCCTCGCGCGACTGCGCGAGAACACGCGGGTCTTCCGTGAGCTGCTCACCGAGGCCGGCTATGCGCCGCTCGACGGCGAGGCGGCGATCGTCCCGATCATCATCGGCGAGACCTCCGAGGCGATGGCGCTCTCGGCGCGACTCCTCGACGAGGGCGTCTTCGTGACGGGCTTCGGCTTCCCGGTCGTTCCGGAGGGGACAGCCCGGGTTCGCGTTCAGATGTCGGCGGCGCTCGAGCGAGAGCACCTCGAGCGCGCGATCGCGGCCTTCGAGTACGCAGTGAAGACGCCGAATAGGGGACGAGGACCGGAGCGTTCCGCACGAAGATGCGGCCATGGAAAACTGGCCTGTCAACATCGTCGGCCTCGGCCTCTCGTCGCCGGGATCCTCTTCGCGTACTTCCTGAACTTCGTCGGGATCATCATCGGCCTGATCATGATCATCGGCGGGATCATCGCGCTCTGGATGACGTACCGGCGCAAGAAGTACGCGGACGGCCTGAGAGCCGTCCCGTCGAGCGCCCAGGAAACAGCGAGACGCCGTCGAATGGAGCTGCCATGGCAGTCAACATCATCGGGCTGGGTCTGATCGTCGCGGGCATCATCTTCCTGATCATGGGCGGGCTCGTCGTCTGGATCCTCGGCGACCATCTGCCTGATCGGCGGAGTGGGCGCCCTCTTCTTGACCTGGCAGCGCAAGCGGCGCGCAACTGCGTAGCACCCGCGCGGACGGCTACCGCTTCGTGAACACGTAGTCGTTCGCGCGCGCCCGCGCATGGCAGCTCTGGCAGAACGACCCCTGCCCGATGACGGCGTAGCGCGAGCCTGAAAGCCCGTACTCGACGTACCGCCACTTCCCCGAGAGCTTGCGCATCGTCGCGACCTGGCTCGGTAGCGCGGGCTTGTCGCCTGGACTGCGCGACCGTCTTTACGACGACGGTTCCGTTCGGGTAGAGCTGCCGACCTTCCGCTTGCTCACGTAGACGTTCTTGACGCCGCTGTGGGCACACGGCGGGCCGCACTTGGTGAACGGCCTGGCGTTGATCCGGTGCCACTTCGCGTAGCCATTCGTGTACGGGGGCAAGCCGCCTGCGGACGTACTCGCGGCTGCGACGACGACGATCGACGCGGCCGTCGCGATGACTGCAACGATGCCGATGATGCGGACGTGCACCCCTCGATGGTGCCCGACGGAGGCGGATGACTTCTGAACAGAGGCTTGCGGACGACGCTGCTGGGTCGCACGACTTCCGGAGCGGGAGGCACGGGTGAGCTCAGAGATCGTGACCAACATCCCGAGTGACGACCCGCAGCTGGGTGTTCAGCGGCGACCGGTGCGGGCGCTCGCCGTTCAGGTGCTCGGTCCAGTGACGGTCGTCTGTGGGATCGTCTGGGCAGTCGCTCAGCCCTACCGGATCGTCCTCCTCGACTCCGAAGGGCAGGGGCTTCTACGACTACCTGCTCCAGGGTCCGCTGCTCGTGATCCTCGTGGGTCTCGTGTTTGCGCTGGCCATCGCTCCAGGCCTGGTCGAAGACCTTGCCGGAGGGGTGTCGCGTGATCCCGAAGGCTGAGGAAGCCCACTGGCTCGCGGCCGCGGTCGCGCTCCTGATCGGCCTCCTCCTCGTCTCCGAGCTCATCGTCGGACAGGAGGTGTTCCGGCAGCGAGCGTGGCGCGCACATCTCTTTCCCGCGGTCGTGATCGCCTCGAGCGTGCTGCTGTGGGTGATCACGATCTTCTCGACGTTCTCGATGCTGCACCTCCTTGCGCATGCGATCTGGGCGCAGGCGGCTCTCGTCGCGGGCGCGGTCGAGCTCGCGGTGGTCCGGGGAAAGCTGCGGAGCCCGCGCTGGTCGCTCGTCCCCGCCTTCGCGCTCTTCGTCTCGGGGGTTGCGTTCCTCGTGCACGAGCAGTACGCCTGGCTCTACTCGCGTTCGGCGTTCCTCCACCACGCGATCGGCTGGATGCTCGTCGTCGTCGCGCTCTTCCCGCTCGGGCAGGCGCTCGAGCCGCGGAGGATTGTGTGGCGCGCGGGGTTCGCGCTCACGTTCGTGCTGCTCGCCGTCCTCCTCTTCGCCGATCGGGACGCCGCTCCCATCTTCGGCCGCTTCGGGCTGCGCGGACCGTGACGCGCAGGCTCGTCCTTCTCTTCGTGACGCTGTGCGCGCTCGTCGCGCCGCCTGCCGCGCTCGCGCACGTCAACCTCCTGAGCTCGGACCCCGTCACGCAGTCGCGGCTCGAGACGCCGCCGACGGCAGTCCGGCTTCGCTTCAACGAGCCGGTCACCATCTCGCCGAACGCCATCGAGGTGCTCGCGCCCGACGGAACGGTCGTCTCGGGGACGGCTAGGACCGAAGACGACGGCTACGTCGTGGTCGCGCCCGTCTCTCGGCTCGCCCGCGGCAACGGATACACCGTCCGCTGGAGGGTGATCGGAGACGACGGGCACAGCCCGGGAGGGGTGTTCACCTTCGGGGTCGGTGTTGCCGCGCCACCGCCGACCGAGGCCGTCGGCGCATCGGGCACCACGTGGCGGGACGACCTCGCCCGGTGGGGGCTCTTCGCCGCGCTCGCGTTGCTGATCGGGCCGCTCGTCGTCCGGCTCGTGATCCTGAGAGGGTCGTTGGTGCCCGAGGCGCTCGAGCGTCGCTTCCACGTCGTTTCGGTGGTCGCAGCGTTTCTCGTGATCGACGTCGGCATCGCCGCATTCGTCTTGCGCGCATCGAACGCGCTGCAGCTCCCCATCGCCGACTTCCCGTACGGCGATCTCCAGCCGTTTGCCGAGAAGACACGGTTCGGCGTCGCGTTTCTCGTGATGACGCTCGGCTTCGGGATCGTCGCGGCGCTTCTCCTCGTGACCTGGATTCTCGATCGGCTTGCGTTGCGCTGGCCCGCGCTCGTACTCTCGCTCGCCCTCGTGTCGGGGCTCTCGCTCTCGGGTCACCAGGCGACCGAGCCCAACGCGACGTGGATCTCCGAGGTCGCGGACTTCCTGCACCTGGTCGCGGCCTCGGTCTGGGTCGGCGGCCTCGCGGCGCTCGCGTTCCTCGTGTGGCCGGTCGCGCCGTCGCTGCGTCGCACGGCGTTTCTCGGCTTCGCTCGGCTCGCCGTCGTTCTGGTGGCGGTGATGGTGCTCGCGGGTGCCTATCTCGCTCTCGTCCGCCTCGCCGAGGTGAGCGATCTGTGGGAGACGCTGTACGGTCGCTTCCTGCTCCTCAAGGTCGCGATCGTCGGAGTCGCGCTCATCTGGGGCGCGGTGCACCACTTCGTCGTCAGGCCTCGGCTCGAAGCGGGTGAGGATCCCGACGTGCACCCGAGCCTCGTCGGTGAGGCCACCGTCGCGTTCGCCGTCCTCCTCGCGGCGGCGATCCTGACGAACGTGGCGCCTCCGCCGGTCGACACCGGTACGCCGCCCGTCGCCCGGTCGGCCCGGTAGAACCCGCGTCGTGAGCCACGGTCACGACCACGGACGGGTGGAGAGTCGCCGCGCGCTGGCGATCGCGCTCGGACTCACCGTCGCCTACACCGTCGTCGAGGTGGTGGGCGGTCTCGCCGCCGGGAGCCTGGCGCTCCTGGCGGACGCGGTGCACATGCTCTCCGACAACGTCGCGATCGCCCTCGCTCTCGTCGCGGTGTGGCTCGCGGGCAAGCCGACGACCGCCGCGCGGACGTTCGGCTACAAGCGCGCGGAGGTGCTCGCTGCGCTCGCGAACGGCGTGCTGCTCGTGGCACTCGCGATCTGGATCTTCGTCGAGGCTTTCATGCGACTGCGCGACCCGGGCGATCCGCTCGGTGGTGTGATGCTCGCGATCGCCCTGGTCGGTCTCGTCGTCAACGTCGCTGCGGGTGTGGTCCTGTCTCGGGCTCGGCGACACAGCCTCAATGTCGACGCCGCCTTCCGGCACGTCTTTGCGGATCTCCTCGGATCGCTGGGCGTCGTGGTGGCTGCGATCGTGATCCTCACGACCGGCTGGGTGCAGGCGGACCCGCTCGTCAGCATCCTCATCGGCGTCCTGGTGCTCGCGAGCGCGTGGTCGATCCTGCGCGACTCGACGGCGATCCTGCTCGAGGCGTCTCCCCGCGGGATCGATTCCGATCTGCTCGGTCGCCGGCTTGCGGGAGCGCCGGGAGTGGTCGAGGTGCACGACCTGCATGTCTGGACGATCACGTCCGGGCTTCCCGGCGCTGTCGGCGCACGTTCTCGTTCGTCCTGGCGAGGACTGCCACGGACGCCGCCGCGAGCTCGAACGGCTGTTGCACGACGAGTTCGGGATCGAGCACACGACGCTGCAGGTCGACCACGCAGGTGAAGCGGCGCTCGTCGAGCTCGGGCCGATTCGGCGAGCGCGGCCGCCTGTGATGGACGAGCACGCCCACGGTCACCACGGCGGGCACGCGCACGACCACGGTGAGCACGGTCACACGCATGGCCTCGTCGATCGCTCGATCATGCGCTCGCGTGCCGGCATCCGCGCCGTCCTCGTCAGCCTCGCGATCCTCGGCGTCACTGCTCTCGTGCAGACGGCGATCTTCGTCGCGACGGGCTCGGTCGCGCTCCTCGCCGACCTCGTGCACAACTTCGGCGACGCCGCGACGGCGATTCCGGTCGGGATCGCGTTCTACCTCCGCTCCTTCCGCGCCGAGAAGATCGCGGGCCTGCTTCGTCGTCCTCGCGATCTTCGTCTCGGCGTGCGTGGCGCTGTACGAGACGATCCTTCGCTTCATCGACCCGCAGCCGCTGTCGAACCTGGGCGCGCTGGCTGCGGCGGGCATCCTCGGCTTCGTCGGGAACGAGATCGCGGCGCAGGTACGGCTGCGCGCAGGTCGCCGGCTCGCGAGCCCGGCACTGATCGCGGACGGAAACCACGCGCGGGTCGACGGCTTCGTCTCGCTCGGCGTCGTCGTCAGCGCGATCGGCGTCGCGCTCGGCTTTGAGCTCGCCGACCCGATCGTCGGCCTCGCCATCACGCTCGTGATCCTCAAGATCACGTGGGACTCGTGGCGGACCGTGCGCGACGCGGAGCCAGGAGAGCTCGATGTCGTCCATGAGCACTGACCTGCGGTACGTCACGCTGGCTGCCCATGAGCTCGCGCGTGTCGCGGAGATCGACCGGACCGAGCGCATCGACGCGATCTACGTCCAGCACGGCTCG
Organism: uncultured Gaiellaceae bacterium; assembly: GCA_963776565.1. GTDB lineage: Bacteria > Actinomycetota > Thermoleophilia > Gaiellales > Gaiellaceae > GMQP-bins7. The sequence goes on along the minus strand of CAVZNF010000002.1, from coordinate 354,208 downwards.
CGGCTCGAGCTCGTCGTCGGCGACCGGAGCTCACCGCCGTGGGATGCCGAGGGCGACGGTGAGCACTCCGTCGCGATGCTCCGACGCGCGCTCGAGAACTGGGTGCGCTCGCGGTGCCACGATGCGGGGGTCGTTCGCCGGGGAGCGGCTCGTGGGCATCGGTGGCGTCCTGCCTCACCTGCGGCCCGGCGTGGCGCAGCTCGTCGTGCTCTACGTCACCAACGCCTTTCGGGGCCGAGGCATCGGTCGCCGGCTGTCCGCCGAGCTCGACGAGATCGCTCGCGCGGCCGGCGACACGTCGATGGTCGTCTCTGCGACGCCGTCCCTGAACACCGTCCGCTTCTACCTCGGGCAGGGTTACGCACCGATGGAGGAGCCGCTGCCCGAGCTCCTCGAGCTCGAGCCCGAGGACATCCACATGGAGAAGCCCCTCTAGAGGATGAGCTCGGCGCGCTCCGTGCCCGCGCGCTCGTGCCGCGCGGTCACGGCCACGCGGTCTCCCGGCTTCGCCTCGATCACCCACTCGACCTTCGTGCGCTCGGCCGTCGAGTGGTCGGTGCCCCACCAGGTGACCTGCCGACGCTCGACGCGTCCTCCGAGCTGGCCGACCTCCTCGCGCTCCTTGCCGGTCGCGATCCGCGCTCCCTCCGGAAGCTCGAGCTCGACCTCGATCGGTCGCACCGCGCGCCGCTCGAGCGCCTTCTCCGTCACGTTCGTCGGAAGCCAGCCCGCGTTCTCGAGCACGAGCCGCAGGCGGAACGCCCCCTCGGCGACCGGCTCGGCCTCGAACGAGCGGATCTCGAGGCGTGGCGACACGAGCGCGAGATAGAGCGCGAAGTCCGCGTGGGGCTTCACCTCGTCCTCGAGCTGGGACAGCGGAGGGTTGAACCAGAAGTTGACGAGGTCCCACCCTCCGAGCTCGACAGGCCCGAGCTGCGGATGCTCGAACGGGTACCAGTCGACGTACCCGCCGCCGAGCTCGTCTGCGACCTTGATGACGGCGAGCTCGTCTTCGGGCGAGTGGTCGCGCATCCAGTCGATGAAGTGGTAGTCCGAGATCCCGGCGCGACGCTGCGGGCTCCAGAACTCGGTCACCCACGCGTACGCGCCCAAGTGGTCGTAGACCCAGTCGACGTCGCCGCCCTTGATGACCATCTTCGGGTGGTACTTGAAGTCGTGGAAGATCGAGATCGACGGGTACCCGGTGAGCCGCGTCGCTTCCTCGCCCATGAGCTTGAACGCGCGCAGGTCCGGCACCGGGAAGTCGTCGTCGGAGTGCCCCGACCACGGACGGAGATGGACGCCGGAGAACGTGTGGTAGCCCATGTACGACGTGATGTTCTTGCGCGCGACGATCGCCTCGACGAGCGCGCGCACCTCGGGCTCCGAGGTCGGGAACGGCCCGGCGCCCTGCTGCTCCGCCTCGGGAGCCCAGTCTGCGGGCCAGTTGCGGTTCAGGTCGAGACCCTCGAGCGGTGGCGCGATCGGGATGTTGACGCCGTCCCAGTTGTGGATGCTCCCTTCGGGGAGCACGCGGTAGAAGTCGCCCTCCACGTCGTCCGGGCTCCGCGCGATCAGCGCTCGCGCGTCGTCGGGATGGGGCTTCCACGAGCCGTTCGGATCCTTCATCCGCATGAAGAGGACGCGCCCGTCGCCGTCGACGTCCTCGCGATGAAGCCCGTCCTCGGGCTCCTCGCGCGGGTACGGCCGAACACTCGAGCGACGGAAGCGTCCGTCGGCAAGCCCGGCCTCGGCGCCGTCCGGATTGACGCGGGGGACGACGTAGAACGTGCGCGTGTCGACCGCGTGGCGCACGCGTGCGTCGTCGGCGTGCAGGAGGCGATCGAGAAGGTTCAGCGCGGCAGTCGTTCCCGTGAACTCCATCGCGTGGATCTGGGCGTGGACGAACACTGCCGGCTTCTCCTCGGCCGGCCCCGTCTCGGTGTTCGTGACCGTGCAGAGCCAGATGTCGCGGCCCTCGTAGGAGCTCCCGATCGCCTCGAACCGGAAGAGCTGCGGGTGCTCGGCGGACCACGCCTCAAGCGTCTCCGTCAGCTCCGCATAGGTGTAGAAGTGGTCGAACTGGACGCGCATCGGCCGCCGGCAGCCTACTTCGGATCAGACGACGAGCTCGGTACGAACCGTCCCAGCCCGTTCATGGCGCACGACGGCCGAGATCCGGTCCCCCGGCTTCGCCTCGACCACCCACTCGACTCGCGCGCGGTCGGATGTCGAGCGATCCTCGATCCAATAGAGACTCCGTTCCTTCGAGCGGCCGTCGAGCTGACCGAGCTCCACGTGCTGCTTCCCGCTCACGACCCGCGCCCCAGCTGGGAGCTCCAGCTCCACCTCGACAGCTCGCACCGCTTTCTTCTCCATCGCCTTCTGCGTGATGTTCGTCGGGAGCCAGCCCGTGTTCTCGATGACGAGTTCGAGTCTGCGCGCATCGTTTGCGATTGTCGTGGCCACGAACGATCGAACCTCGAGACGCGGCGAGACGAGCGCATGGAAGAGAGCGAAGTCGGCATGCGGAGCCACCTCGTCCTCGAGCAGCGAGAACGGTGGATTCACGAAGAAATGCATCTCGTCCCACCCCCCGAGCTCGACTGGGCCCAGCTGAGGATGCTCGAACGGATACCAGTCGATGTATCCGCCGCCGACCGAGTCGGCGTAGCGGAGCAACGCGAGGTCGTCCTCGACCGGGTGCTCCTTGAACCAGCCGATGTACTCGTAGTCCGTCAAACCCGCGCGTCGCATCGGGCTCCAGAACTCGGTCACCCACGTGAGCAGGCCTAGGGTCTCGTACATCCAGACATCGGGGGCGCCCATCACGTCTGACTTCGTGTCGTAGCGAAACCCATGGTGGATCGAGATCGCCGGGTAGCCGGTCAGGCGCGTTGCCTCCTCTCCGATCCGCTTGTACGCGTCGAGATCGCGCGTCGGAAACTCGTCGTCCGGCTTGGCTCCGAACGGGCGAAGGTGCACGCCGCTCATCGTGTGGTAGGCGATGTACGCGCAGATGTTCGGGCGGTCGGCGATCGCCTGCACCATCGCGCGTGTCTCCGGCTCGGAGGTCGGGAAGTCGCCGGCGCCGAACTGCTCGTTCTCTGGCTTCCAGCTCCCGGGCCAGTTGCGATTGAGATCGAGGCCCTCGAGCGGTGGGGCGACTGGAATCGTCGCGCCGTCGTAGTTTCGGATCGTCCCTTCGGGCAGGACGCGGTAGTACTCGCCGCCGCTCGCGTCGGGTGCCCGGGCCACGAGCAGGCGTGGCTCTTTGTGGTGCGGGGTCCAGGCGCCGTTCTCGTCCCTGATGCGCATGAGGAGGATGCGCCCGTCGCCGTCGACGTCCTCCTCGTGGTGGCCGTCGGCCGCATCGACGCGCGGGTACGGCCGGACGCTCGATCGGACCCACCTGCCTGCCAGTGCCACCTCGGCGCCGTCCGGGCTCAGCCGGGGGACGACGTAGAACGTGCGCGTGTCGAGCGCACGCGTGACGCGCTCGTCGGTTCCGTACTCGTGGAGGAGGCGCTCGACGAGGTGGAGGGCCGCCGTCGTCGCCGTGAGCTCTGCTGCGTGAATTTGCGCCTCGACGAGCAGCGCGGGTTTCTCGTGTGCAGGACCCGTGTCGAGGTTTGTCACGGTCACGAGCCAGATGTCGCGTCCTTCGTATGACGATCCGATGCTCTCGAGGCTGCAGAGCGTGGGAAAGGCGGCTGCCCACGCCTCGAGCGTCTCCGTCAGCTCGGCGTAGCTGTAGAAGCTGTCGAACCGAACGCGCATCGGGCGCGAGCCTATTCCATGGGAATCAGCGACGGGCGCGAAGGATCAGTCGCCAGACGTCAGGCGTGAACGGCGTCGCGCCGTCCCAGGCGCCGAATGCCTCCGGGTCGTCGAAGCCGGCCTCGCGCAGCATCTCGATCCACTCCTTCACCGCATAGATATGGAGGACGTACGGCCGCTCGATCCGCTCGCCTTCTGGGCTGATGATTACGCGGTACGTGTCGATCGTTCCGATGGACCAGTCGATCGTTCGCTCCTCGAGGTAGAGAGAGCCGTCCGGGAGTCGCTCCCAGGTGCGTCTCGCAAACGGTTGCGCGAAGCGGGCGAAGCCGTCTCGGTGCGCCGTCTCCATCACGAGCGCCCCACCGGGCCGCAGGACGCGCTTGAACTCCCGGAGGACGCCGACGTCCTGGTCGCGCTCGAGGTAGCCGAGCGACGAGAACAGGTTGAAGACAGCGTCGAAGCTTGCGTCCTCGAACGGAAGCTCGCGGTAGTCGCCGCGCACCAGTCGGGGCCACTCGGCATCGCCGCGTCTCGACTCGGCCTCGGCGAGGAGTGCCGGCGATCGGTCGAGCCCGGTGACGCGGTAGCCCTCCTCGGCAAGCGACGATCGCGTGTCTTCCGAAGCCGGTCGGGCAGTCGAGGATCTCGGCGCCGGGCTCGACTCCGGCGAGGTCGAGGGCCCCGCGTGCCTCGGCCCGTGTCCGCTCCGGGTCGACGGACGGGAGATACGTCTGCAGGTACGTCTCGTCGAAGACACCGTCCCAATCGCCCATCTCGGGCAGACTCCGGCTCATGCGCGACCTCCTCGACTACCGCTCCGAGTTCCCGATTCTCGAGCATACGACGTACCTGGCCAGCCACACGCTGGGGCCGATGCCGCGGCAAGTGCCGGAGCGCCTTGCCGAGTTCGCGCGCATGTGGGCGGAGCGTGGGATCCGCTCCTGGGCCGAGGGCTGGTGGGCGATGCCGATGACGGTCGGAGACCAGATCGGGCGGATCGTCGGTGCGCCGGCGGGCTCGACCGTGATGCATCAGAACGTCGCGATCGCCGAGGCGATCGCGCTCTCGTGCTTCCGGCCGGTCGACCCGGCGCGTAACCGCGTCGTCTACGAGCGCGGGAACTTCCCGTCCGTGCGCTACCTGTACGAGGCGCAGCCCGACCTCGAGGTCGTCGTGTGCGAGGACGACGCTGAGATCGTCGAGCGGATCGACGAGCGGACGCTGCTCGTCCCGATCAGCCACGTTCTCTACAAGGACTCGGAGATCCAGGACGTTCTGCCGATCGTGAAGCGCGCGCACGAGGTGGGCGCGCACGTGATTCTCGACTGCTACCAGTCGGCTGGAATCGTCCCGGTCGACGTCACGGCGCTCGGGGTCGATTTCGCCGTCGGCGGGTCGGTGAAGTGGCTCTGCGGCGGGCCGGGCAACGGCTGGCTCTACGTCCGGCCCGATCTCGCCGAGCGACTCGAGCCGACGTACACGGGCTGGCAGGCGCACGACCGGCCGTTCGCGTTCGCGGAGACGATGGAGTACGCGAATGGCGCCGCGCGCTTCCTTACTGGGACGCCGAATCCGGCGGCTCACTTCGCGGGAACGGCCGGCTACGAGCTGATCGAGGAGATCGGCGTCGAGCGAATTCGTGAGAACTCGCTGCGCCAGACCGAGCTGCTCATCGAGCTCGCCGACGCAGCGGGCTTCGGGGTGTACTCGACGCGCGATCCTGTTCGGCGGGGAGGCGCGGTCATCATCAGCGTGCCGGAGGCCGCAGCGGTCTATGCAGAGCTCGAGGAGCGCGCGATCCTCGGCGACTTTCGTCCGGGTGCCGGGATCCGCATCGGCCCGCACTTCTTCACGACCGACGACGAGCTCCGACTCGTCATCGCCGAGATCGAGGAGATCGTCGAGACGGGCGCGTGGGAGCGCCACGCCGGGGCCGCGGCGTTGCACTGACCCCCAGAAGCGGTCTGACACGTGTCCGACCCGCCGGCTGACGCTTCCGGATATGTCCGCGCGCTGGACTTCGCGCCCGGAGGCGTCATACGATCACGATCGATGTCCCTGCAAACGAGCGAGAAGTTCCTGCAGCAGATCGTCTCGACCGTCGCATCGTCGCTCGAGCTCGCAGAGGTGCTCCCCGCGATCGTCCGGCTGATATCTGAGGCAAGCGGGGTTCACGCTTGCTTCGTGTACCTCCTCGAGGACGACGAGCGGCTCGTCCTTCGTGCGGCTTCGTCTCCGTACGAAGCCCAGGCGGGAAAGGTCTCGCTCGAGCGTGGCGAGAGCCTCGCGTGGTGGGCGGTCGAGCACGCCGAGCCGGCGTTCATCCGCGACGACGCTCTCGCCGACCCGCGCGTGAAGTACGTGCCGGAGCTCGAGGAGGAGCGCTACCAGTCGCTCGTCGCGCTGCCGATCGTCGGGCGCGGCGGGCGAGGCGATCGGCGCGATCACGGCGCACACCGAGGCGCCGCGTGAGTTCACCGACGACGAGGTGGATTTCATCGTCACGTCAGCTTCGCTCGTAGCGAGCGCCATCGAGAACGCGCGCCTCTACGAGGAGACACGATTGCGCGTCGCCGAGCTCGAGCAGCTCACCGAGCTCGCCGAGGCAATCGCTAGCGCGGACGCGCTCGAGGAACTCGTGGAGACCGTCGTGTCCGAAGCTCGCCCGCTACTCGGCGCTCGGGCGTGCCACGTCTACCTGCTCGACCCCTCGCGGGAGGAGCTCGACCGCATCGCGAGCGATCCCGAGCCCGGAACGCCCGTCAGACGCTCGGGCTCGCCGAGCTCGGCCCAGAGCTCGCCCGAGGCGGTCGCAGCACGCGCCTCGCGGTGCCGCTCGTCGCTGCCGGCGAGCTCATCGGCCTGCTCGTCGCCGAGGGAAGCACGCGTGTCGAGCTCGGTCGCGCGGTTGCGAGCCAGGTTGCCGTCGGGATCAAGAAGGTTCAGGTGATCGAGCAGCTCACCGAGAAGAACCTCATCAAGGACTTCTTCGAGGAGCTCGCCGGCGGGCACTCACGGGCGATCTCGAGGGACGCGCTGCGCGGCTCGGGTGCGACCTCGAGCAGCCTCACGTCGTCCTCGTCGCCGAGCCGTGGAGCGAGGCGCTCGCCCGCGCGCTCCGCACCGCCGCACCCGGTTCGCTGTTCGACCATCGTGAGGATTCGCTCCGCGCGCTCGTGCGGCTCGACGCAGCCGTCGAGCGAGGCCTTCCTCGCGCGCGCTGCGCGGCATCCACGATGAGCTCGGCCGAGTCAGTCGCGATCGGCGTGTCCAGCGTCTGCCAGGGACGAGGCCGCGTTCACCGCTGGCTTCGCCGAGGCGCAGCAGGCGCTCGTCGGCACCGTGGTCCTCGCGGGCAAGCCGACCGTCCTCGCCTACGACGACCTCGGGCGTACAAGTACCTCCTCCGCGTGGCCGTCGACGGTGGGCATCCGCGACGCGACCGTCGATGCCGTCGGAAAGCTCGCCGAGTACGACGCACAACGCGGCGCTCAGCTTCTCGCGACGCTCGAGGAGTTCCTTCGCCGGCACGGCTCGATCAGCGCAACGTCCGAGGCGCTCTACGTCCATCCCAACACGCTGCGGCAGCGGTTGCGCCGCATCGCGCGAGCTCTCGGGGCTCGATCTCCGACGCGACGACTGGCTCGCCGATCGAGATCGCCGTGAAGATGGTGCAAGCTCCAGCACGCCATGGGAGACGGCGAAACCGCACACATAGCGGCATGCGAAGGTGTGGAACCCGCACCTTCACTCGTGTGGCCCGGCCTGGTAGGGCTATGCCACCGAAATCAAAGGAGGAGCCTCGATGGTTGGAACCGCATCGGCCGACGCGATCTGGAAGGACATGCAGACGCGTGGCATCGAGTTCGTGTTCGCGCAGTTCGTCGACATGTACGCGCGGCCGAGCGCGAAGCTCGTGCCGGTCGGCTCGCGCGAGGCATTCGACGGGCTCCTCGGAGACGGCGCGGGCTTCGCCGGCTTCGCCGCGGGCGAGATCGGCCAGGTGCCGAGCGATCCCGACATCGCCGCGATCCCCGATCTCGACAGCTACACGCCCGTCCCGTGGCAGTCGAACCTCGCTCGCTTCGCATGCGACGTCACGGTCGAGGGCGAGGCGTGGGCGTACTGCCCACGCACGATCCTCCGCAGCGTGCTCGCCCAGGCGAAGGAGCGCGGCTACGAGTTCCGGATGGGCCTCGAGCTCGAGTACTTCCTCGTCAAGCAGCGCGAGGACGGCTCGATCGAGATCGCGGACGCGTACGACACGCTCGAGAAGCCGTGCTACGACATGGCCGGCCTCACGCGTCGCTACGACTTCCTCACGACCGGTCTCGCGGTTCTGCAACGAGCTCGGGTGGGGGAACTACGCGAACGACCACGAGGACGCGAACGGCCAGTTCGAGCAGAACTTCACCTACGACGACGCGCTCGTCTCGTGCGACCGCGCGATCTTCTTCCGCTACATGGTTCACACGCTGGCGGAGCAGGCAGGGATGATCGCGACGTTCATGCCCAAGCCGTTCTCGCACCTGACGGGGAACGGCTGCCACTTCCACATGTCGCTCTGGGACGGAGACACGAATCTGTTCCTCGACGAGTCGGATCCGCGCGGGCTCGGGCTCTCCGACACCGCGTACCGCTTCATCGGCGGGCTTCGCACGCACGCGCGCGCGTACAGCGGCGTGACCGCGCCGACCGTCAACTCGTACAAGCGGCTGAAGCTCGGCACGACCGCGAGCGGCGCGACGTGGTCTCCCGTGTGGATCTCGTACGGCTACAACAACCGCACGCAGATGCTCCGCATCCCCGGGCCGGGGCGCATCGAGGACAGGACGATCGACGGCTCGTGCAACCCGTACCTCGCGGCCGCCGCTGTGCTGGCCGCCGGAATGGACGGGATCGAGAACGGACTGGACGCAGGCGAGCCCAACTCCGACAACCTGTACTCGTTCCCGCACGAAGAGCTACGTGCCCGCGGTCTCGAGTCGCTTCCGGCGAATCTTCTCGAGGCCATCGGGGAGCTCGAGGCGCGACGACGTCCTCCGGGCTGCGCTCGGCCGGGGCCGCGACGAGGACTACGTCGACTACTTCGCTCGCGTGAAGCGCGACGAGTGGTTCCGCTACCACGAGCAGGTCACTCCCTGGGAGATCCGCGAGTATCTGACCCGGTTCTGACGGGTATGTGGAGAAATGCTCCATACGATGCCGGAGAGAAATCGTGTGTTTGTGGTCACGGCATGTGTAGATACTGACCATATGTGCGGGATCGTCGGACTCTTCGCGAAAGCACCCGAGATCGAGGAGCGCCTCGGTGAGCATCTCGCGGCGATGCTCGTCCAGATGTCGAGCCGTGGCCCCGACTCTGCCGGGTGGCCGTGTACCGCGACCCGGTGCCGAGCGGCTCGAGCAAGCTGACGCTCTACTCCTCCGATCCGCACGAGCGCTGGGGCGCATTTCGGGATGCCGCGTGCGACGCCTTCGGCGAGTGCAGCGAGCCGGCGATCCGCGCGAGTCACGCCGTCTTCGTCGTCGAACGTGGATGCCGACGAAGCCGAGCGGTGGGTTCGCGCGAACCGACCGGACCTGCGCGTGATGAGCGCGGGGCAGGTCATCGAGATCTACAAGGAGACCGGCCTCCCCGAGGAGTTCGCGAAGACTCTTCAGGCTCGAAGAGCTTTCGGGGACGCACGCGCTCGGCCACACGCGCATGGCCACCGAGAGCCGCGTCACGACGGAGGGCTCGCACCCGTTCTCGACAGGCCTCGATCTCTGCCTCGTCCACAACGGCTCACTCTCGAACCACAACCGTCTCCGCGAGAGCCTGCGCCGCGAGGGGATCGAGTTCCAGACCGAGAACGACACCGAAGTCGCAGCCGGCTACCTCGCCTGGCGCCTCCGCGAGGGTGCGTCGCTACAAGCAGGCGCTCGAGGGCTGTCTCGACGACCTCGACGGCTTCTACACCTTCGCGGTCGGGACAGCGGACGGCTTCGCGGTGCTTCGAGACCCCATCGCGTGCAAGCCGGCCGTGCTCGCCGAGACCGACGACTGGGTCGCCATGTCGTCCGAGTGGCGGTCGATCGCGGTGCTTCCCGGCGCAGCCCACGCGCGCGCGTGGGAGCCCGAGCCGGGCGTCGTCTACGCCTGGGAGAAGGCGCTCGTCTGATGGCCGTCGCCGAGCGAGAGCACGCGCTGTCGAGGTCGTCGATCTCGCGTCGACGTCGTTGCGAGACCTGAACCAGCGCCTGCACGATCTCGCCGGCGACGCGGCTGGCCCGCGGCACTTCCGCATCGTCAACCCCAGCGGCGCGCACGCGGTCGCATGCGGGCTCGACGCCGAGATCGAGGTCGAGATCGAAGGGCACGTCGGCTACTACTGCGCCGGGCATGAACAAGCTCGCGACCGTGCGCGTGCACGGCAACGCGAGCACTGGCATCGCCGAGAACATGATGTCGGGGCGCGTGGTCGTCGACGGGAACGTGAGCCAGTCGGCAGGCGCGACGGCCGCGGAGGGCTTCTCGTCGTCCGCGGCAACGCCTCGTCGCGGTGCGGGATCTCCATGAAGGGGATCGACATCGTGGTGCGGCGGGTCCGTCGGCCACATGAGCGCGTTCATGGCGCAGACCGGCTGCCTCGTCGTCTGCGGCGATGCGGGCGAAGCGCTCGGCGACTCGATCTACGAGGCGCGGCTCTACGTGCGCGGCTCGGTCGCGAGTCTCGGTGCCGATTGCATCGAGAAGGAGCTGCGCGACGAGCATGTCGCTCAGGTCGCTGCGCTCCTCGATGCCGCCGGAGATCGACGCGGATCCGGCGGAGTTCCGACGCTACGGGTCGGCGCGCGAGCTCTATACGTTCAAGGTCGACAACGCGGCGGCCTACTGATGTCCGCGACCGAGCAGCGGCCCTGGAACCTCCGTGAGTCGTACCTCTTCGACCGCACCGTCATCGCCGAGATCCAGCGCGCCGCGACGGAGGGCATCTACGACATCCGCGGCTTCGGCGCCAAGCGGCGGCTGCCGCACTTCGATGACCTTCTCTTCCTCGGCGCGATCGATCTCGCGCTACCCGCTCGAGGGGTACCGCGAGCGCTGCGCCACCGACGTCGTGCTCGGGACGCGCTTCGCGCGCAAGCCGCTCGAGCTGAAGATCCCCATCACGATCGCGGGCATGAGCTTCGGAGCGCTCTCCGCGCCGGCGAAGGAGGCGCTCGGCCGCGGCGCGACCGAGGTCGGAACCTCGACGACGACCGGCGACGGTGGCATGACGCCGGAGGAGCGCGAGCACTCGAAGACGCTCGTCTACCAGCTCCTCCCGTCGCGCTACGGCATGAATCCCGATGACCTGCGCAGGGCCGACGCGATCGAGGTCGTCGTCGGCCAGGGCGCCAAGCCGGGCGGCGGCGGGATGCTCCTCGGCCACAAGATCTCCGACCGCGTCGCCGAGATGCGCTCGCTCCCGAAGGGCATCGACCAGCGCTCCGCCTCACGCCATCCCGACTGGACCGGGCCGGACGACCTCGAGATCAAGATCCACGAGCTCCGCGAGATCACCGACTGGGAGAAGCCCGTGTTCGTGAAGGTCGGCGCGACCCGGACGTACTACGACGTCCAGCTCGCCGTGAAGGCGGGAGCCGACGTCATCGTCGTGGACGGCATGCAGGGCGGCACGGCGGCGACTCAGGACGTCTTCATCGAGCACGTCGGGATCCCGACGCTGCCGGCGACGCGGATCGCCGCGACGCCCTTCAAGAGCTCGGCATGCATCGCAAGGTGCAGCTGATCGTCTCGGGCGGGATCCGGAGCGGGGCGGACGTCGCGAAGGCGCTCGCGCTCGGAGCCGATGCCGTCTCCATCGGGACCGCTGCGCTCGTGGCCATGGGAGACAACAGCCCCGAGCACGACGAGGCGTACCGAGAGATCGGCAGCGCCGCGGGCTTCTACGACGACTGGCAGGCGGGGCGCGACCCGACCGGGATCTCGACGCAGGACGATGAGCTCGCCGCGCGCTTCGACCCGATCCTCGGCGGTCGCCGCATCGCGAACTTCCTCCGCGTGCTCACGCTCGAGACGCAGACGCTCGCTCGCGCCTGCGGCAAATCGCACGTCCACAACCTCGAGCCGGAAGATCTCGTCGCGCTCACGGTCGAAGCGGCGGCGATGGCGAAGGTGCCGCTCGCCGGCACCGACTGGATCCCGGGCTCGACCTCCTCTTGACGGCGTCAGCCGAACGCGCGCGAGGCGGCCTCGCGTGGCAGTCCAGCACTGCCGTAGCGAGACGTGCCCTCCTCGCGCAGCTCGCGCGCACCTGCGACCAGTGCGCCGTAGGCCGCGCTCGCGAGCAGGCTCCCGGTCGAGACGCGGCGGACGCCGACTCGGGCGAGATCGCCGATCGCAGGGCCGCCCGGAAGCGCGAGGACGTTGACCGGGATGCCGACCTCGCCCACGACCCGGGCGATCTGATCCAGATCGACGAGGCCTGGCGCGTAGACCACGTCGGCCCCGGCGTCGCGGTAGGCGACGAGACGCGCGATCGTGTCGTCGAGGTCGTCGACGCCACGGATGTGGTTCTCGGCCCGCGCGGTCAGGACGAGTGGCTCGACATCCGAGTGGGCGGCCGCCAACGGCCTCGCCGACCCGCCGCACAGCGCACGTCGAGCGAGTCGATGCCGTCGGCTGCCGGGTCGTAGTCCTCGATCGAGAAGCCCGCCGCGCCGGCCTCGGAGAGAAGCCGAACGGTCTCGGCGACGCCGCCCGGATCGTCCGGGTAGCAGCGCTCGCTGTCGACATTGAGAGGAAGCGGCGTCGCGGCAGCAAGCTCGGCGACGTGCGCCACGAGCTCGTCGCGCGTCACGGTCTGATCGTGCTTGCCGATTGCCCACGCGAATCCCTGGCTCGTCGTCGCTAGCGCCTCGAAGCCCTCGGCGGCGAGGAGTCTCGCGGATCCGACGTCCCACGGGTTCGGCATCACGAAGAGCTCGTCGCGCGCGTGGAGCTCGCGAAAACGGGCGCGCCGGTCAGCTGCAGACATTCGTCCCGCTCGCCCGCCCGAGCCCTGCATGCATATCGCCGAGCGTACTTCCTCGACAGCCGACCGGCACGACTACTCCTCCGTGCCGGCCATCACACGACTCCCTCGTAGGACGATCGCAGGTAGGTCTTGCGTGCTGCCTCGTCGCGCGTGGAGCACAGGTATTCGCTCCATGCGTGCCGTTCGTGACAGACGGCCGCGAGCTCCCACACGCAGAAGGTCGGGCGATGCGCGCCCTCGATCGGCCACGGCCGGAAGAGAACGTCGCTCTCGCCGTTCTTCGCCCAGACCGTCTCCCAGAGCTCGTTCTCGTTGCGCCACGTGCAGACGAGCAGGAAGTAGAAGTCCTCGCCGCAGCGATGGAGGACGACGAAGCCGAGCTCGCCCAGCGTGCCGAGCTCGTCGGCGCGGCAGGCGTCGCGCAGGCAGCGCCGCGCGACGGCCCGGATCGCGAGCGGCACCGGCGCGTCGTCCGGAGCCACGTCGTACCACTTGAGGATCGTGTCGCCGAGCGCGAGGCTCGGCTCGGCGTGCGCGAACTTCTCGGCGTGGCGATAGTCGGCCGCGACGCTGGTGTGCTCGAGCGCGTTCATGTAGCCGCCACCTGCAGCGCACGCGTGAAGACCATGATCCAGTTCGTCTCCCACGTTTCTCCGCCGTCGTCCGAGAACGCCTGCTCCCAGCACGGTGTCGTGGTCGTGATCCCCGACCAGGTGAAGCGCACGCGGATCGGGCGGCCGTCGAACGTGCCGTCGCCCTCGAAGACGCCGACGTCGCCTGTGAACGAGCCGATCACCGGCGGATCGAGGAGGCCGGCGCGGCGGCTGTCGGCCCAGTAGATCGACCACAGCCCTGTGTCGGGGTCGAAGAAGCGGAACGACATCCCGACGAAGCCACCCCCGTAGTCGGTGCAGAACACGTCCTCGTTCCCGAGACCGCCGGGAAGCGGTCGCGCTGCGACCTTCGAGTCGAACTCGTCCCAGTCGTCGGACCCGGCGAGGCGCCTTGCGAGGCGCCGGTTGCGGACGTTCCACTTCCCCATCCAGAAGTCGAAGTCCGTGGACGTCGCTCGTTCTCGCACTGCCGTTGTCACATCGCACCTCCAAGTCGTTGCGAGCGCTTCGACGCTATCCCAAAAATAGGGCGGATCCGGCCCTCTATGTGTGCTGTACTCCACTCGTGCTCACGCCGACGGCCAGGCTTCTCGAGTTCCTCGAGCTGCTCCAGGCGAAACCACTCATCACCGGGCGGGAGATCTCGGATCGGCTGGGGATCCATCCGCGGACCGTCCGGCGCTACGTCGAGGCGCTGCAGAAGCTCGGGATACCGGTCGAGGGGCAGCGCGGAGTCGGCGGCGGGTACCGCATTCGCCCCGGCTACCGGCTCCCGCCGCTCATGCTCACCGACGACGAGGCGGTCGCCGTCGCGCTCGGCGTCCAGGCCGCGGGGCGGCTCGGCCTGTCGGGCTCCGAGGATGCGGTCGAGGGCGCGCTCGCAAAGATCCACAGAGTCCTGCCCGATGGATTGCGCCGGCGCGTGGAGGCGCTCGAGGCGACGCTCGACTTCACGTCGAGCGCGAGGCGGGGCGCTCCCGTGAGCGGTGAGACCGTGCTGCTCCTCGCCGACGCCACACGACGAAAGCGGCGCCTGCGCACGACGTATCGCGCGTTCTCGGGCGACGAAACGCGGCGTGAGCTGAGCCCGCACGGGCTCGTTGTCCACTCGGGGCGCTGGTACCTGGCCGCCCACGACCACCTACGCGACGACCTGCGGACGTTCCGTGTGGACCGAATGCTCCGCGTGCGAGTGACCAACGAGACGGCCGACGATCCGCCCGACGGCTTCGACGCTGTCACGTACGTGAGCACGTCGCTTGCCCGCGTGCCCTGGGGCTGGGAGGTCGAAGTCGTCCTCGAGTTGCCCGTGGCGGAGGCGATGCGACGAGTGCCCTCGACGCTTGCTGAACTGGTCGACCAGGATGGTGCGACGGTGCTCCGCATGCGCGCCGACTCGCTCGACTGGGCTGCGACGGTTCTCGCGGGTCTCGGCTGCGCCTTCTCGATCCGGAGCCCCGACGAACTGCGTGCGAGCGTGCGGGCGCTCGGAGAGCGGCTGGCGAACTCGGCCTAGGGCCTAGGCGCGGTCGAGCGTGTACCGCGTGAAGAGGTGCGAGCCGTGCCGGCGCACGCTCAGCAGCCGCGCGCGTGTGGCCGTGGGCGTCAGGTCGGCTGCTTCGACGAGTCTTAGGCGTGATCCAGGCCCGTCGTCTCCGACGAGGAGCGGCGACGTCGTCACGAACAGCTCGTCGACAGCGTCCGCTTCGAGGAACCCGCCGAACGTATGCGGGCCGGCCTCGCAGAGGATCCGGCGGTGGCCCCTCGCACGGAGCGCGCGAAGGACGACGTCGGGAGCGATGCGCCGCCCCGGCCCAAGCGCAACCACGGTCGATGCCGAAGGCACGCGTCCGTCGAGGTGCTCGGCCCCGGCGTCGCTCGTCAGGACGAGCGCTCCCGACCCGAGCAGCGGGTGTCCGACGTCGATGTCGCCGCTTCCTGTGAGGATGGCGACCTCCGGGTGCGGCCGACGCTCCCAAGCGCTCTCGGAGCTCTGCGTATTCCGAGGCTGCGGGCGGAAAGATCCCGTCTGGCCGCCAGGTCCCTCGTGGGCTTGCGCGAAGCACTCCGGCGCCGATGAGCACGGCGTCCGCGAACGCGCGCAGCAGACCCATCACGAACCGATCCGCGTCGCTGTTCCCGGCGATGAACTCGTTCGAGCGCGGCATCGCCGGAATCGCAACGGCCCCGTCGACGGTCGCGACGAAGTTGGCGTACACGCACTCCTCGGCGAGCCCCAGATCGCCGTCGTAGAGTCGCGCGAGCTCCGCCGGCAGCGGCGTGTGCAGAAGCCCGTCCTCTTCGTACAGGAGCTCGAGCGGCACGAGGGACTCGGATGCGGCCACGCCCGCGAGGGTACGCGGACCGGGCGACGTCGTCAGGCGTGGAAGCGCAGTCCGTCGACGACCTTGTCGACCGTCCTGCGCTCGGCGCGAAACGCGATGCCGACGAGATCGAGCTCGTCCGACGGCACGCCGGCTACGGCCGCTCGATTCGCTTCGTCGTGGCCGGTCTCGAAGAGATCCGCCGTATAGATCGCCATGGACACGTCTCGCCCGAGCGCCCTCTCGTAGGCTCGTCGAAGCGCCGGAGCGTCTGCCTGGTACACGAGCACCGGCTGCACGAACATCGGCAAGTACTCGTTCCCGGACGCATCGCGGTACGGCTCGCCGACGATGCCCGGCACCGTGCCTGCGATGCCGCTCACGAGGAACGCCGTGACGTTCGCCTTCTGCCAGGCGGCGAGGTCGTCTCTGAGAACGACGGCGATCTTGGTGTCGAACTGCACGGCTCAGCCCACGTGCCAGCCGAGCTCGCGCGAGATCGTCGCCGCGTGCTCGAGGAGCAGCGGAAGCGCGGTCTCGACCGCTGTCTCGTCGAATCGCTCGCTCGGTCCTTGCAGCGCCACGATCGCCTCCAGCTCGCCGCGGGCAGAACGGATCGGAGCGGCGATCGCGGCCAGCCCCGGCTCGCGCTCGCCCGCCGCCTGCGCATACCCACGCTCCCGCACCCGCTCGATCTCGCCCGCGAGCGCCTCCCGATCGGTGATCGTACGGGTCGTGTATGCGCGGAACGGACCGTCGGGGAGCTCGCGCCCCCCGAACGCGAGCATCACCTTTCCGGCGGAGGTCGCGTGCGCGATCGACGGCCGCCCGAGCCGCGAGACGGGTTGGATCTGATGCGATCCGGAGACGAAGTCGACGGTGATCGCATCCTCGTCGCCCGGCACCGAGAGCGTCGCCGTCTCGCCCGTCGCCTCGACCAGCGCGACGAGGTGCGGCCGCGCGACCTCGCGTACGTCGAGCCGCGCGAGCACTGCATTGGCCAGGTGGATGAGTCGGATCCCGAGCCGGTAGCGACCGGTTGCGTCGACCCGCTCGACGAGGCCGGAAGCGGCAAGCGTGCCGAGTTGGCGCGACATCGTGCTCGGCGTCATCCCCGTGCGGCGCGCCAGTTCGTTCGTGCCGAGCTCGCCGCCTTCTGCAAGGGTGTCGAGCACAGTGATCGCCCGCTCGGCAGCGCCAATTCGACGTGTGGAAGGTTGACGAGTGCGCGACATGAATGTAGGTTCGTTGCGGAGTCTGGCACAGCGTTGCTGAAGGTGCAATTCACGCTCTGATGTCGTTTCTACTCTCGTGCCCCTTCTGCGGTCCGCGCCCGGTGGACGAGTACGCCTACTTCGGTGAGGTGACGACGCGGCCGTCCGGCTCGCCGACCCTGTACGAGCTGACCGACTACGTGTACTTCCGCGACAACGTGGCCGGCGTGCAGCGCGAGTGGTGGCAGCACCGCACGGGCTGCGGCGAATGGTTCCTCGCCGAGCGCGACACGCGCACGAACGAGGTGCTCGAGGTCTCGCTTCCGGAGCCGAGGAAGCCGGCGTCGTGAGGCTCGAGCCGAGGAAGGGCGAGCGGATCGACCGCTCGAAGGCGGTGTCGTTCACCTTCGCCGGGTGGAAGGTAACGGGCTTCGAAGGCGACACGATCGCGTCCGCCGCGTTTGCGGCAGGCAAGCGGGTGTTCTCACGCTCCTTCAAGTACCACCGTCCGCGCGGTCTTCTCTGCTGCTCCGGTCACTGCGCGAATTGCCAGATGACCGTCGACGGCGTCCCGAACGTCCGCGTCTGTACCGAGCCGATCCGCGAGGGCGCGGTCGTCGAGGGGCAGAACGTGCGCTGGTCGCTCGACTTCGACTTCATGTCGCTGACGGACAAGGTCGGTGGCCCGTTCACGCCCGTCGGTTTCTACTACCGCACTTTCATCCGGCCCCGCGAGGCCTGGCCGCTGTACGAGAAGTTCCTGCGCAGCGCCGCCGGCCTCGGGAAGCTCGATCCGCACGCGGGGCACTCGCGCCGCTACGACACCGAGCACCGCAAGGCTCGGGTGCTGGTCGTCGGCGGCGGCGCGGCAGGCCGTGCCGCCGCGCTCGACGCAGCGAAGGCCGGCCCCGGCGTGGTGCTCGTCGACGAGGATCCGCGTCTCGCCGATCTCTCGCTCGCCGGTGTCGAGGTGCTGGCTCCGGCCAGCGCGCTCGGGATCTGGGAGGGAGGGCTCGTCCCGATCGACGCCGGCACGACGCTCTACCGCTTCCGGGCCGAGCGGATCGTGGTCGCGACGGGTGCGACGGAGCAGCCGCTCGTCTTCCCGGGGAACGACCTCGTCGGCGTGATGCTCCCGGACGGCGTGCGGCGCCTCGTGCGCGACTTCTCGATCAAGCCCGGCGAGCGCGCGATCGTGCTCGGCGCTGACGACGACACGCTCGCTGTGGCTGACGAGCTCGCCGACCTGGGGATCGAGGTCGTGAAGGTCGTCGACCTTCGCGAGGCACGCCCGCGCGAGCTCGTCGCGCGGGGTGGAAAGGGCCGCGTCCGGCGGCTCGTCCTCGACGGCGAGGAGATCGGCTGCGACCTCGTGGTCGCCTCGGGCGGCCGGCAGCCTGCGTACTCGCTCCTCGCTCAGGCCGGCGCGCGCGTCGAGTACGACGAGACGCTCGGGATCTTCGTGCCGACGGAGCTCCCCGAAGGAGTCGAGGCGGTCGGCAGCGTCACCGGCCAGGGCCTTCCGCGCATCGCCCCCGAAGCGGCCTATCCCGGCAAGGGCAAGTGCTTCGTCTGCGTCTGCGAGGACGTGACGACGAAGGACATGAAGCGCGCGATCGGCGAAGGCTTCGACTCGATCGAGCTGGCGAAGCGCTACACGACGACGACCATGGGCCCGTGCCAGGGCAAGCTCTGCCACCTCGCGAGCATCCGCGTGTACGCGCAGGAGAACCGGATGTACGAGGCTGCGATCGGGACGACGACCGCACGGCCGCCGTGGACCCCGGTCGAGCTCGGCCTGCTGGCGGGCCGCGAGCTCACGCCGGCGCGCCGCGGCTCGATCCACTGGCGTCACGAGGAGGCGGGCGCGACGATTCAGTGGGCGGGACCGTGGAAGCGCCCCTATGCCTACGGCGAGCATCCCGAGGACGAGGTGCGCGCCGTGCACGA
The DNA here is from genome assembly GCA_963776565.1 of uncultured Gaiellaceae bacterium. Classification (GTDB taxonomy): domain Bacteria; phylum Actinomycetota; class Thermoleophilia; order Gaiellales; family Gaiellaceae; genus GMQP-bins7. The sequence goes on along the minus strand of CAVZNF010000002.1, from coordinate 335,297 downwards.
GTCGCTCGGCGTCATCGACGTCTCGACGCTCGGGAAGCTCCTCGTCGAAGGACCGGAGGCGGTTGCGCTCCTCGAGCGCCTGTATCCGAATCGCTTCGGCGACATGAAGCCTGGGCGCATCCGCTACGGCGTCCTCACCTCGGACGGCGGCCGGATCATGGACGACGGCACGATCGCCCGGCTCGACGACGACCTCTTCTACGTCACGACGACGTCGACCGGCGCCGACTCGGTGACCGCGTGGTTCGAGTGGTGGAACGCGGTGTGGGGCTACGACGCGGAGATCGTCAACGTCACCGGCGCCCTGGCCGCGGTCAACCTCGCAGGCCCGCAGTCGCGCGACGCGCTGCAGCGACTCACCGAGGCCGACCTCTCGGCCGAGGAGTTCAAGTACCTCGACGCACACGAGATCGAGGTCGCGGGAGTGCCGACGCTCGCTCTGCGGATCGGCTTCGTCGGCGAGCTCGGCTACGAGCTCCACTTCCCGAGCCCCGCCGGCGAGCATCTGTGGGACGCGCTCGTCGCGGAGGGAGCACGGCCGTTCGGCCTCGAGCCGCAGCGCGTGCTCCGCCTCGAGAAAGGCCACGTCATCGTCGGACAGGACACGGACTCGGAGTCGAACCTCTTCTCCTCCGGCATGTCGTGGCTCCCGAAGCTGGACAAGGACGACTTCGTCGGAAAGTTCGCGCTCGAGCACTTCGCGCAGCGCGAGGAGAAGGAGCGCCTCGTCGGGTTCACGATGGAGGAGGACGTCCTCCCTGCCGAAGGCGCGCAGATCGTGATCGAGGGGTTCCCCGCCGGGCGCGTGACGAGCGCGCGACGAAGCGAGGCGGTCGGAGACGTGATCGGGCTGGCATGGGTGCCGACGGAGCGATCCGAGCCGGGAACGCGCGTCGAGGTCGTCATCGATCGGCTGCGGCGCGGGGCGCGCATCACGCACGGCGCGTTCCTCGACCCGAGCGGGGAGCGGATGCGGTCGTGAGCCGCGCATTTCTCTCGCCGTCCCGCTCTGCCGAGGGAACGCTTACGTCGCCGCTGCGCCGCGCGCTCGAAGGGCGCCGACCCGGCGGCGGTGCGCGACCTCTCGCTCGACGGCGTCGTCGAGCTTCGCGGGAACATCGATGCGGTGAAGCCGCGTGCCGGTGAAGAGCTCGTGCGGCTCTCCCCAGGCCGAGCCTTCCTCTTCACCGACGACGATCCCGCCGACGTCGCAGAGCGAGCTCGCGCCGCAGGCGCGCTCGCCTACGACGCGACCGGCGCGCTCGCCGGGATCGCGATCGCGAGCGAGGCGGTCATGCGGCGGCTGACCGACCTCGACCTCGAGCGGATCCCGACGGCGGGGCCGTTCGCGCACGTGACCGCGCTCTTCCGTCGCGACGCGGACGGGTGGTTCGGGGTGTACGTCCAGCAGGAGCTCGGTCACTACGTCGCCGAGGCGGTGCTCGACGCGCTGGCCGGGCTGGAGGGAACGGAATGGGCCTGAGCGAGATCTTCTTCCCGAAACGCATGTGGCGAACGCGGCCCGAGCTCAAACGCCGGTACGAGGTCGTCATCGTCGGCGGCGGCTCGCACGGGCTCGCAACCGCCTACTACCTCGCGAAGCGCCACGGGATCCGCGACGTCGCCATCCTCGAGAAGTCCTACGTCGGATCGGGCGCGTCGGGCCGCAACACGACGATCATCCGCTCGAACTACCGCACGCCCGAAGGCGCGGCGTTCTACGGCGAGAGCGTCCGGCTGTACGAAGGGCTGTCGGACGAGCTCGACTTCAACCTCATGTTCTCGCAGCACGGGCACCTGACGCTCGCGCACTCGGACCGCGCGATGATCACGATGCAGGAGCGCGCCGAGGTCAACAAGCTCCTCGGGATCAACTCGAGCGTGATCTACCCGCCGCGCATCGCCGAGCTGTGCCCCGAGCTCGACCTTTCGCAGCGACCCGCGTATCCGATCGTCGGCGCGCTCTACCACCCGCCGGGCGGGATCATCCGCCACGACGCCGTCGTCTGGGGATCTCGCGCGCGCGGCCGACCGGCGCGGCGTCGAGATCCACCAGGACACGGAGGTCACGGGCTTCGAGCGCAGCGGCGATCGCATCACGGCCGTCGAGACGAGCCGAGGGCGCGTCGAGTGCGGTCAGGTGGTGAGCGCGACAGCGGGTTGGTCGTCGCTCGTCGGTCGCCTCGTCGGGCTCCGCCTCCCGATCACGACGCACATCCTGCAGGCGTTCGTCACCGAGCCGGTCAAGCCGTTCCTCGACGTCGTCCTCGTCTCGTCGCAGCTCCACGTGTACGTCTCGCAGACCGACCGCGGCGAGTTCCTCATCGGCGCCGAGATCGAGCCGTACACGACCTACAAGAGCACGGGCACGCTCTCGTTCCTCGAGTACTCGGCGGCGCACGCGATCGAGCTCCTCCCGCAGCTGGAGCGCACGAAGGTGCTCCGCACGTGGACGGGGCTCTGCGACCTCTCGCCGGACTACAGCCCGATCCTCGGAAAGACGGAGATCGACAACTTCCACGTGTCGACGGGGTGGGGGACGTACGGGTTCAAGGCCGCGCCGATCGTCGGCGTCACGCTCGCCGAGCTCGTCGCGAGCGGGAAGACGCCCGATCTCATCGCGCCGTTCGCGATGGGGCGGTTCCACACCGACACCCTCGTCTCCGAGCTGGCCGCGGCGGCCGTGAGCCACTGAAAGGACTGCGATGAGCACGACCATGCCCTCCAGCCTCGAGATCGCTCAGGCCGCGAGCCTCCGTCCGATCGGCGACGTCGCCGACGAGCTCGGGCTGCTCCACGACGAGGTCGAGCCGTACGGTCGCTACAAGGCGAAGGTCGACCTGTCGGTGATCGAGCGGCTCGCCGACCGGCCCGACGCGAAGCTGATCAACGTCACCGCGATCACGCCGACCCCGGCGGGCGAGGGAAAGACGACGACGTCGGTCTCGCTCACGCAGGGCCTCGGCGTCCTCGGCCGCAAGCCGGTCCTGTGCCTGCGGGAGGCCTCGCTCGGGCCGGTGTTCGGCGTGAAGGGAGGCGCGGCCGGAGGTGGCTACGCGCAGGTCGTCCCGATGGAGGACCTGAACCTCCACTTCACCGGCGACCTGCACGCGATCACGGCCGCGAACAACCTGCTCTCCGCGCTCATCGACGCGCACCTCCACCACGGCAATGCGACCGGGCTCGACCCGCTCGCGATCTCCTGGCGCCGCTGCATGGACATGAACGACCGGAATCTCCGGAACGTCATCACGGGGCTGGGCGGACGCGCGCACGGCGCGCCCCGCGAGACCGGCTTCGACATCACAGCGGCGAGCGAGATCATGGGTCTCGTCGCCGTGGCGCGCGATCTCGCCGACCTGCGCGAGCGGCTCGGCCGGATCACCGTCGGGCAGACGTACGAGGGCGAGCCGGTCACCGCTGAGCACATCAAGCGCCGCCGGCGCGATGGCCGTCGTCCTGAAGGACGCGATCAAGCCGAACCTCGTGCAGACGCTCGAAGGTCAGCCCGCCTTCGTCCACTGCGGCCCGTTCGCGAACATCGCGCACGGGAACAACTCGCTCGTCGCCGATCGGGTCGGGCTCAAGCTCGGCGAGTACGTGATCACCGAGTCCGGCTTCGCCTCGGACATGGGGATGGAGAAGTTCTTCGACATCACCTGCCGCATCGGCGACCTGCGACCGAGCGCGGTCGTGCTCGTCGCGACGGTGAGGGCGCTGAAGCACCACGGCGGCGACCTCGAGGAGGCGCGGCGGAGATCGAGGCCGGCGCGGCGAACCTCGCACGCCACATCGGGATCGTCAACGGCTACGGCCTGCAGGCGGTAGTCGGCGTGAACAAGTTCCCGACGGACACCGCGGACGAGCTCGAGCTCGTGCGGCAGCTCGCCACCGAGGCGGGCGCGTACGCCGCCGAGATCAACACCGCCTTCGAGAACGGCGGTGACGGAGCGACTGCGCTCGCCGAGGCCGCGATCGCGGCGGCCGACGAGCCCAATTCCTTCGACTTCGCCTACGCGCTCGACGCGCCGATCGAGGAGAAGATCCGCCTCATCGCGACGCGCGTCTACGGCGCCGACGGCGTCGAGCTGCTTCCGCCCGCGAAGAAGAAGGCCGCCGACTGGGCCGACTCGGAGCTCGCGCGCCTCCCGATCTGCATGGCGAAGACGCACCTCTCGCTCTCGCACGACCCGGCGCTCAAGAACGCGCCGACGGGCTTCACGGTCACGGTGCGCGACCTGCGCCCGTACACGGGCGCCGGCTGGATCGTCGCGCTCTGCGGCGACATGATGACGATGCCCGGCCTCGGGAAGACCCCTGCGGCCTTCGCCATCGACATCGACGAGTCGGGCGAGACCGTCGGCCTCTTCTGAACCCAGCCCGTCGTCCTTAACCGAACCGGTGGTGGATCGCGATCCGTGTCGCCTCGACGGCGAGCGCGATCGCGATCACCAATGCGGCGAGGGGATCGGCCCACCACCATCCGGCGGCGGACGCGAGCACGAGTGCAACGAGGGTGACTGCAGCGAGCGCCGCGGCGGCCAACGTGAGCACGGCGTCACCCCTCAGCGCTCGGCTCTCGAGAGCCGTGGCCACCGCGAGCTTCCTTCGCCCGAGCCAGGGCAGCACGAGCAGCGCCAGCGCCGCGAGGGCGACGCCGAGCGGCGGTTGGTCGGCGTGCGACGCGTCCGTGAGCGCCCTGACAGCCTTGAATCCGATGTAGAGCGAGACGACGAGCATCGCCACCGCGATGAACGCCTGGGCGCGGCGCTCGAGATGCTCTGCCGCCGCAGGGTCATTCTGCTCTCGCCGGAATCGCCAGACGAGGACGACGGACGCGGAGGTATCGAGGAGCGCGCTGAGCGCGAAGCCGGCGAGTGCGAGGCTGCCCGAGAGGACGGCCAGGGTGAGCGCCGCCGCGCCGGTTACTCCGTTCAGTGCGATGGTGATGTAGGAGAGGCGGAGCGCAGACGCGAGCTGCGAAGCGCGTGAGTCTCTCACGACTGCTCGGAGTCTATGGACGTCGAGGGCGCGCTATGACCAGGGATACGGCGAGCTCGAGACCGGATGGAGGTCGCCGGTCGCGAAGCGCTCGAAGCGGAACGGATAGAGGAGGCGCGAATGGTCGCCGAGTAGCGCCGCGGCCACCTCGCGTCCGACCCCGATCATCTTGTAGCCGTGGTTCGAGTCGAAGATTCCGTAGACGTTCGGCCGCACGTAGTCGAAGACCGGGAAGTTGTCGGCCGTGAACGCGCCGACTCCGCCGGAGCGGGCCATCTTGTACTGCGCGCGGCAGCCCTCGAAGCGGCTCATCGAGTGCGAGAGCGCGGCGCACCACATGTCCGGAAAGGTCGGATCGACATCCGTTGTCGACGGGTACGGGTCGAGCTCGACGTCGCCGTCGACGGTCAGCGGTGACGCGCCGCCCTGCACGCCGTGGCGGTCGCGCTTGAAGTAGATGCCCCAGAGCTCGTCGGTGACGAGGTCGCCGTCGTCGGTGTAGAGCGGAGCGTCCGTGTCGAGGTGGATCACGGGCGGTGCTCCGCCGTCCGCGGTCGCGAACATCAGCGGGTCGACGGTGATCTCGCCTTCCTGAAGATTCCAGTAGGTCCACATCGGACGGTCGCGAACGACGTCGCCCGACGGAGTCGCGATGTCGATCGTGTCCGGCATGCCGAGCATCGCCCAGAAGCGAGCCGCCCACGGTCCCGGCGCGATCACGACCTGCTCGCCGACCTCGATGGCGCCCTCGTGTGTCTCGACCGCGGACACCGAGCCGTCGTCGCGCGAGGCGAACCCGGTGACCTCGACTCCCTCGAGCACCGAGACGCCCTCGGCGAGGCACTTGTCACGTAGCCCGAGCACGGACTCGACGTTGAAGGCGAAGCCGCCCTGGTGCTCGTGGAGGCAGATCGTCACCCCTTGCGCGCGCCAGTCCGGGAAGAGCCCCTTCATGTGCGCGTCGACCTCGGCCGCGCCTGTGATGAGCTCGGAGCGGTAGCCGATGCGCTCCTGGCGCTCGAACGTCTCGGTGAGATCCGACTCCTGGACCTGCGCGCCCAGCGCGATGTAGCCGACCGAGTTGTAGTGGTACGCCGCGGGATCCGACTCCCAGACCTCGACGCAGGCCTGCATGAGCTCGCTCATCGCGGGCTGGAAGTAGTTGTTGCGGACGACGCCGCAGGCGATGCCGGACGCCCCTGCGCCCGGCTTCGACTTGTCGAGGACGACGATGTCGGCGCCCGAGCCTGCACCGCGAGCGCGAAGCTCCTTCGCGAGGTGGTAGGCCGTGGAGAGCCCGTGGATGCCGGCGCCGACGACGACGTACGTGGCCTGCTTCGGAAGCGACATCTATTGCCTCCTCACCAATGGTGTTGGCGACCAGTCGACGAACTCTACGCTACGCAGAATCAGTCGGACGCAAGCCAGACGAGGCAGCTCGACCGCTCGCGGATCCGTTTGACGGCGCGCTGGTATGTCCGCCGCCTCAAGCACGAACGGTCCGGCCCGAAGACCAATACGCCCGGATTGCGTTCCGCGACGAACTCGAAGAGCGCGTCGATCGGATGCGGGCTGCAGACACGGAGCCGCTCGACGTTCACCGCCAGTGAATGGGCGAGCTCCGCCGGCTCTGCGGAGCGCGTCCTGAAGCTCGCTCGCTCCATGTAGCCGTACCCGACGAGGTCCAGTGCGTTGGCATGGATCTCGGCCACGTTCACCACGACGAGTGGCTGGCCGGCTCTCGACGGCCGAGTCGACTGCGAACACGGTCGCGTCCTCCTCGAACGGGACGTCGAGGGTGGCGAGAAGCACCGGCCGCCGAGTGCTCGGCGCGATGGTGCCCACACCGTCCACGCGCGACCGCTTCGGCGAAGGGTCAGCACGCTATTCGGGGTGGAGTTGCCAGCGCGGTGCGCCGCTGCGCCGTACGGCGGTACCGGCGTCGCCAGTACGGCAGGAAGCAGAACAGCCAGACCATCATCGCGGGCGGGAGAAGAAGGAAGAAGCGTGGGCTCATGAAGACGAGCGGAACGAACACGGCAAGCGCGATCGCCGCAGCCACGAGTGCCTCGAGCTTATGGCGCCGCATGCGCCGCATGCAGACCGTCGTACTCCTCGAGCGGGATCTGCTGCGTGTTCCACGAACGCCCGCATGTCGCACTGCCCAGCGCTCGCCGTACGGCACTCGCTTTATCTCGCCGCACTCGCACGTGATCGTGATCGGCGGCCTCGCCATCTCGAGCCGATTGTACGGCGCCGCAGCTCGACCAGGCCGTGTATTGAATCTCGCTCGGAAAGGTGTTAGGTTCGCCCGCGCGCCCGTAGACGAGGATTCGTGCACGAGAGGAGGTAGCATGGCTGAGGCAGTTGCCGGTGATGCAGGGGTCGGTGTGGCGGTCGTCGAGGAACGCCAGCTCCTGAAGTCGCTTCGCTGGTACGACGGGTTCGTCATCTGCCTCGCAAATCCGGGCTTCATGCTGGGCTCGCTCGGCTGGTCGGTGCTCGACCTGGGCGGCTGGGGTGCCGCGCTCATCTGGGGCCTGACGGCGCTCATCATCATTCCCGGTCATCGTGTCTCTACTCGGAGCTCGCCGCGATGTTCCCGCACAAGTCGGGCGGTGTCGCGATCTACGCGAACGAGGGCTGGCGGAAATACACGACGCTCGTCGGGCCCGTGGCGACGTTCGGGTACTGGATCGGCTGGTCGGTCGTGCTGTCGTTCCTCGGGCTCTTCGCCGGGTACATCATCGCGGACGGCGTGGTTCCCGGGTGAGCCCGGCGGAACGTACGCGTTCGGCGGGACTGCGCCGATCCGACGCACGGCTACTTCTCGACCGGCCCGGTCAACATCGGCCTCGACCACCTGATCGCGATCGGCCTCATCCTCGCCGTCTGGGTCTTCAACTTCTTCGGCACGCGGATCGCCGTGAGCTTCAACTACCTGGCGGGGATCCTGCTCATGTTCCCGCTCTTCTGCTTCACGTTCCTGCCCTTCATCAACGGCGACTTCACTCCGCCAACCTCACCTACAAGCTGAACGACGGGAATCTCGCCTGGGGCGGCTTGCAGATGGCCCTGGTCTGGATCTGGATCATGATCTGGTCGACAGCGCCCGAGGCGGCCGCGACGTTCGCACCGGAGTACAAGGACACGGGCCGCGACACGAGAAAGGCGCTGATCTCGTCGGCGTTCTTCATCCTCTTCGTGAACACGATGGTCCCACTCGGCCTCACCGGCGGCGTCGGAGCGAAGACCGTGGAGGCTGTTCGACTACGTCGGCGCCCTCGACGACCTCGTCGGGCCGAACCTGACGAACTTCTTCGTCGTCGTCATCTGTGCGCCAGCTTCATCATCTCGATGAACACGGCGACCGCCGACGGAAGCCGCGCGCTCTACGGCATCTCGAAGGACGGGCTTGACGGTCAAGCAGCTCGGGCGGCTGAACAGGTGGAATGTCCCCGGGAACGCGATGGCGCTCGACATGGTCATCAACATCCTCTTCGTCCTCTTCGTCGGCAACCTCTTCGGCATCCTCGTCGCGAGCAACATCGGCTACGTCTTCGCGAACCTCTGCGCGATCTCGGCGTTCATCCTGCTTGCGGAGGGATCAGGCCGAACTGGCCGCGACCGATCAAGCTCTCCGCCTACTGGATGCCGGTCGCGGCCGTCCTCCTGACGGCCGCGTTCATCGTCTTCGAGGTCGTCGGCGTCGGCTGGTTCCAGATCGCCGGCGACGGAGCGGCGTGTACGGCGGCACCAAGGAGAAGGTCATCGGCTTCGGCGTCCTCGCTCATCTCGCTGCTCCTGTTCCTCTTCCGGCGCATCGTGCAGGACAAGGAGACACCGCATTGGCGCGAGGAGACGCCGACGATGCCCGACGCGCACGTCGCGAAGCTTCTCGAGGAGGAGATGACCCCGGTGTAGGAGCCGGACGCGAAGTGGGTGAGAGAGGCGGCCACGGCCGCCTCTCTCGTCTCTGGGTCAGAATCCGCTCATGGAAGCGTCGAAGCCCCCTGAATTCGAGGTCGCGATGGCGAGCGCCATCGCAGCGCCCGAGGCGTTCGGCGCGTCGTACGACGTGGCGCCGGCGTCCGACGCGCTCGAGCTCGGAGAGGGTCTCGAGGGCGATCCGGCAGTCGCCTTTCGCCGGACGCTCGGGATGTTCGCAACCGGGGTCACGGTGCTCACGGCGAGGGTGGGTGAGCAGGTGCACGGAATGACGGCCAACGCGTTCATGTCGGTTTCGCTGCACCCACCGCTCGTGCTCATCTCGATCGACCGGCGCGCGAAGATGGGCGCGCTCCTGCACGAGGGCACGCGCTTCGGCGTGAGCGTCCTCGAGGCGAGGCAGACCGGGCTTTCCGATCGCTTCGCGGGACGTGTCGCCGACGATCCGCCGGAGGCGACGTTCGAGCTCGTCCACGAGACGCCGCTCGTCGAGGGCGCGCTCGCGCACCTTGTCGCGCGCGTCGTGCGCTCGTACTGGGGAGGCGACCACTCGCTGTTCCTCGGCCAGGTCGAGTTCGCGCGCTACGGCGAGGGGCGCCCGCTCCTCTTCCACGGCGGGCGCTACGAGCGGCTCATCGAGGATCCGCAGGTCTTCTCGCTCCTCCCCCGCGAGCTGCTCGATCCGATCCTCGCTCTCGGTGAGGAGCGCGAATACGCGGACGGAGAGCCGATCATGCAGATCGGGGAGGAAGGCTGCGATCTCCTGCTCGTGCTCGAAGGCGAGGCTCGGGTCGAACGACCGGGCCGTTCGTTGACGATCGGTCCAGGCGAGCTGATCGGTGAGATCGAGGTGCTCGATCCGGGCGGAGGGCGGATCGCCGACATCCACGCCGTCGGCCCCGTCCGGACGATCGGCGTCTCGCGACAGCAGCTCCTGTCGGCGCTCGAGGCCGACCCGCGTGCGGCGGTCGCGCTGATCGAGGTGCTCGCGGCCCGCTTTCGCGAGACGGCGTGACCTCGCGTACCGGGCTGCTCGGGCTCGGCGTGGGGCTCGCGCTCGCCGACTCGTCGATCGTCACGCTGGCGCTGCCGGAGATCCTCGGCCAGTTCGACGTGGGCATCACGTCGGTGGCGTGGGTGCTCACGTCCTTCAACCTCGTGCTCGCGCTCGTTGCGGTGCCGGCGGCGTACGTGTCGCGGCGGCGGCCTCGCGAGGCGTTCGCGTGCGGAGTCGTGGTGTTCGCCGCGGCGTCGCTCACCTGCGGGTTAGCGCCGTCCTTCGACGTCCTGGTCGGCGCCCGTTGCGTCCAGGCTCTCGGCGCCGCCCTTGTCGTGACGGCCGCACTCGATCTCCTCTCGCAGGAGAAAGCGAGCGACGAGGCGGCGCTCAGGGTCTGGGTGACGGCGGGCGTGCTCGGTGCCGCACTCGGCCCGGCGGCCGGCGGCATCCTGACGCAGCTCCTCGGCTGGGAGTCGATCTTCCTCTCGCAAGTTCCCGTCGCACTGGTTCTCCTGCTCGCACTGCGCGGCGCGCATGCGCGACCGGTGCGGGCACCTGCGGGCCGTCCGTCGATCTCGGCCAACGCGGCGCTCCTGCTCGTCGCCGGAGGGCTGGTGGCGGCGCTCTTCCTCGTCGTGCTCCTGCTCGTCGACGGCTGGGGGATGTCTCCGGCCGCTGCTGGGATCGTCGTGACGGTGATGCCGATCACGGCGATCGTCGTCGGGCGGCTCAGACCGAGCTCGCTCGGCACGGTGCAGGGCGTGGCGTGCGGCGTGATCCTGCTCGCGGGCGGCTTGACCGCGCTCGCCCTCATGCCGCGAGCGGGCTGGGGTTGGACGATTCCCCCGCAGATCCTCGTCGGCGCAGGGCTCGGCCTGACCGTCGCGGGCCTCACGGAGCTCGCGCTGCACGGCCGCGCCGACCAGGTCGTTCACGGAGGCTGGACGCTCGCGGCGCGTCATGCGGGTGTCGTTCTCGGCCTGCTCCTGCTCGCGCCGGTGCTCACGAGCGCGCTCGACGAGAACCGCGACGAGGCGATCCGCGCCGGCGCGGCCGTCGTGCTCGACAGCGACATCCCGCCGCTCGACAAGCTCGGCGTCGCTCAGGACGTCCTCGCCGAGGTCGATCGCTCGAACGACGTCGGCAAGCTGCCGGACGTCGCGCGAGCCCTCGCGGACAGGCCCGACGACGATGTGTGGCGCTCGCTCATCTCGAGCCTCCAGGATCAGCTCGATCGGGCCGTGACGAGCGCGTTCTCCGGCCCGTTCCTCCTCGCGGCGGCACTGTCGTTGTGCGCGCTCGTGCCACTGCTGTTCGTGCGGAGGCGGCCGGAGTGAGACGCTTCGTGCCGTTCCTCGTCGCCCTCGGGCTCGTCGCGGCCGTCGTGGTGCCGTACCTCGCGCTCGGCGGCGGGTCGTTCGAGCCGACGCCCGTCGCCGATGCCTGCGCACCTCGCGAGCGCCTCACGGCCGAGGGGCTGGGCGAGACGATCGAGCGGATCGCACTCACATCCGTCGACAAGGTCGCGTGCCAACTCGGCGTCTCCCGCGAGGAGCTCGTGCTCGCACTGCGCAGCGAGGACGCCTTCGACGCGTTCGCACAGGAGAACGGCATCGAGCAAGCGGAAGCGGAACACGCGATCCGCGACGGGCTCGTGCAGGCCGTCGACCAAGCCGAACAGGACGGCACGCTCCCCGGATTGATCGCACCGCTCGTGCGCAAGGCGGCGGAGTCGGTGCCGCCGTGGCTCATCCTCGAGACGCTCGAGCGGCTCGGCAGCTTCCTGCCCTAAGGGGCGGCGCGGTTCGTCCGCGCGCTGACCGCGGTCACGGATCCCGCAGCGTTCGAGGCCGAGACGGAGATCCGGAACCGGTAGCCCCGGTCCCGAGCACGGACGCGATAGCGAGGGCCGACGGCAGCGTGCGTGCACACGCCTCTGCAGCGCTGCCACGACACGGAGTATGTGAGCTCGGATCCCGCCCAGCTCCCGGGCCGAGCGACGAGCACGGCGCCGACGCGGGGCCGCCCCGCGATCGACGGCCGGGTCAGCGAACGTGGCGGCTCGAGCACCACAGCCGTCTGGGCCGAAGTGATCCAGTCTCCCGGTACGAGCCTCGCCCCGATACGGAGTCGTTGGCCAACGTCGCCCGCCGTAGGGACATACCGCGGTGAGGTCGCTCCGTCGATTGCAACGCAGCTCGCCCCACAGCGCTCCCAGCGGTAGCGAACGTCGAGCCCCGCGCCGGACCAGAGGCCGATGAAGGCCTCCAAGGTCCGGCCCGTCGCCGGTTGACCGAAGACGACGGGCTGAACGCTCGGACCAGGGCTGCCGAGGGACGCCAGTGCCGCGGCCGCGTCCACGAATCCCTGGCGCACGCCTTCCAGCGGGCGGGCGGTGCTCGCAAGAGCGGCCTCGAGCTGCGCCGCGCTCGCAAAGGGAGCTTGTGCTCGCATCAGACCGACGATTCCGGCGACGAGCGGTGCGGAGACGGACGTGCCGCAGCCGACCTCTGTCCCGCCGCCGATCGCAGTAAGCGGAGCGCACTCGGGAGCCGCAACGTCGACCCAGTCGCCGAAGCTCGAGCTGCGCGCGAGCTTCTCGTTCGTCGCGGCCGCTCCGACCGCGATGGTCTCGGGAAACGCGGCCGGGTACTGCGGCTCGGCGGTACCCTCGTTGCCCGCGGCAGCGACGACGAGAACGCCGGCTGCGCGTGCGCGGACGATCGCCTCGCGCAGGCGCGGCGGCGAGTGCGGGCCGTAGAGGCTGATGTTGACCACCGCCGCACCGTGGTCGACCGCGTAGTCGATCGCCGCCGCGATGTTGGTGTTGAACGCGATCCCGTCGAGGCCGAGCACGCGGATCGGCATCAGTCGGCACGAGAAACACGCACCGACGCCGCCGAATCCGTTGCCACCGCGCGCTGCGGCCACGCCCGCCACGGCCGTGCCATGAGGGCCTGGAGGATCCGTCGCGTCGTCGTCGCGGTCGACCAAGTCGCGTCCCGGCACGAAGGCTCCTGCGAGATCGGGGTGGCTCGCCTCGACCCCGGAGTCGACGATCGCGATGACCACGTCCCGGCGCTCCGGTCGTCAGCTCCCAGGCGGTCGGCAGACGAAGCGCTTCGTACGAGGGATGCGTCGCGTACGGATCGGACGGGACGAGAGCGCCGGCCGTCCCGGCTGACGTGGCCGCAATCCCGGCCGCAAGGCCGATCCAGATCGCACGTCGACCCACGGGGGTAGCGACGCGGATCGCGGCGAAAAGATAGGCCTACTCGAGATCCGGGAGCTCTGCGAGCCAGGGCGTGCGGTAGCCCGACTCGCTCCAGACCACGGGGAAGAACGACTCGTCGAGCGACAGGTCGCCGTGGCGGCGATAGCGCGAGTACGTCAGATCCACATTCGTCTCGTGGAAGCGGGTCTCCACCGGGACGAAGTGCGAGACGAGCGCCATGCGCGCGACCGTTCCGCTGACGTTCGGCGCCGAGCCGTGCCAGGTGAGCCCGTGGTGGAAGGATCCGCCACCCGGCTTCACGACCACGGGGACGAGGTCGAGGTCGGTGTCGTCGGGCGCGGCCACGCGTGGCCCGGCGAGCCAGTCGTCCGGGGCGTGGAACTGTGAGCGCGCCGGCGGCGATTTCGGCCACGTGTGCGAGCCGCGCACGAACTCGATCGGGCCTGCGTCCGCCTGGGTCTCGTGCAGCGAGATCCAGCACGTGATCATCTCCGGCGGCACGAGGTAGTCGGCGTACGACGAGTCCTGGTGGAAGCCGATCGCCTTCGTTCCTGGCGGTTTCCAGAGGACGTTGTCCTGGAGGATGCGCACGCCGCGGTAGCCGGCGAGCTGCGCGGCTAGGCGTCCCGTGCGCTCGGAGAGGACCTGCGCGGCGACGACGTTGTCCGACTTCCAGGCGTTGCACAGCTGCCGCGTTCGATCCTCGGGTCGCGCCCGGGCACCCAGTTCACCTCGTCCGGACGGATCCCGGTCTCGTACTCGCCGTCGAACAGGGGCACGTAGCGCTCCCGGAGGAGCTCGAGCCCGCGCTCGGAGACGAGACCCTCCTCGACGACGAGGAAGCCTTCTTGCCGAAAGCGTCCAACCTGCTCGGCCGTGAAAGCATCGATCAGGAGCGCGGCCTCGTCTTCTCGGGGTCGTAGAACGGGAAGCGAACGACGGTCGCCGGGATGCGCTTCTGGAGGCCGTCGAGCTTGCCGACCTCGAGCGCCGTTCCATGCTCGGCGTACTGGATCGCGACCCGCGCGAGCGCGATGTTCTTCTTCAGGATCGGGCTGCGCGTGCCGCTCGTCACGACGCCGACACGTTGGCGGCCGACGTAGATCTCGTCGCCGTGGCCCGCCGTTTCGTTGCCCTCGAGCTCGAGCCCAACGAGTACACGCTGCGGATGCGCGTGCCGTTCCGCGAGCGCCTCGCGGCCCACGAAGTCGTCGTCCGTCTTCAGATCGACGGCGAAGCCGACCCCGGCCTCGAACGGGATCGACCTGGTCGTCGAACTCGTATCCGGCGAAGATGAGGCCGGACTCGATGCGGAGGATGTCGAGCGCCTCGAGGCCGAGCGGAGTCAGTCCATGCTCCTCTCCCGCCGACCAGATCGCGTCCCACACCGCCGGACCGTCGGAGGGATGGCACCAGACCTCGTAGCCCAGCTCGCCGGTGTATCCCGTGCGCGAGACCACGATCGGAATCCCGTCGTACGTCCCGATGCGCCCGATCGTGAAGCGGAACCACTTGAGATCCTCGAGCGAGGTCTGCGTCGGCGGCGTCCACACGATCTGCTTCAGGAGCTCACGGCTGGAAGGTCCCTGGACGGCGACGTTGTGGAGCTGCTCGGTCGAGGGTTTCACCCACGCCTTGAGATCGAGGTTCTCGCGCAGCTCGTTCAGCCAGATGCCGTCGTACTCGTCGCCGCCGACGAAGCGGAAGTTGTCCTGGCCGAGCCGGTAGACCGTCGCGTCGTCGATCATCCCGCCGGTCTCGTTGCAGACCGCGGTATAGGTGACCTGGCCGACCGAGAGACGGCGCGCGTCGCGCGTGATCGCGTGCTGGACGAGCGCTTCGGCGTCGGGGCCGAGGATCTCCCACTTGCGCAGCGGCGACAGGTCCATGACCGCGACCTTCTCGCGGCAGGCCCAGTACTCGGCGATCGCGCCCTCGTTGTCGAAGCAGTGCGGGAGCCAGTAGCCGCGGTACTCGACGAAGCTCTTCGTCAGCTCGCTCGTCCGCGGATGGAACGTCGTCTCCTTCGTGAGCACGGGATCCGCATCAGCGGTCACACGCCTCGCGATCGCGACGGAGAAGGTGTTGTCGGGCGCATAGACGCGCACATGGACGGGAGTGATCTGCCAGCCGTTCGCCGGGTCGATGTCGTCGGGGCACGCCGACGATGCGCACACGAGATCGCTCATCGCGCGCAGGAGCACGTAGTCGCCGGGGCGTGACCATGGCTCGTCCATGACGAAGACGTTCGAGGCGTCGAAGCCCGTGTTGTAGAAGAAGTTGAGCGCCTCCCAGCCCATGCGCGGCGCGATCCCGAACGGCGTCACCTGCCCGTTGAAGTTCTCCGTGCAGTTGACGTGGCCGGGGTAGCCCTTGTCCTCGTAGTACTTGGCCGTGCAGGCCAGCCCGAACGTGTCGTGGCGACCGACCGTGTCGCGCACGACCTCGATGAGCGGATCCTGGTCGACGTCGTAGAACTTCCCCTGGAGGCCGGGCTGCGGGTACGCCTGCCCCATCAGCGAGCGAGTCGTCGTCGCGTCGAGCCCGCGCTCGAGGCCCGACTCGAGCTTGCGTCGATGGAACGCGAGGAAGTCGGAGCACTGCTTGCCTTCGACGTCGATCACCTGGATGAACTCACCGGCGCGCACCTCGTAGGCGAGCGCCGTGGCAGCGTCGACCCGGAAGTCGAGCCGTGGCTCCGCGAGCGGCGGAGGGAGTTCCTGCTGCTCGTAGCTGCGCGGCGTCGCGCGACGCACCTCGACGAGAAGCTCGGAGGGAGGCGGCGCGCCGTCGACGATACGACCCGCGGGTGCCGCGACGACGACCGTGACAGCGCGCTCCGCACGGAACGTCTGCGCCGACCCAGCCGGCGACCAGTCGCCGAACAGACTGACCGCGAGCGCTTCGGCCGGTTCGAGGCCGCGCGACCTGAGCTCGTGCGCGAGCAGGCTGCCGTTGCGGTCGGCCAGCGCCGCGCGGATCACGGTCGCCGGCGCGTCCGCCTTCGTGTCGAGCGCCGCCGCGTCGTCGCGCCCGTCCGGCCCGAGCACGGACACCTCGGCTGTCTGGTTTCCGCGTGTGTCGACGACCGTCATGCGCTCGTCCGGCCCGAGTGCGAACACCGTCGCGCCCCCCGGCCTGACGACGTACGTCTCGAGGAACGGATCCTCCGGGAACAGCCAGGGGTCAGGCCCGACCGGCTCTGACCCCGCCTGTGCGGCTGGCGCTCACGTCAGGCGCTCGCCGGCGCCTTCGCCTCCATCTCGGCCGCCTCGGCGATGAGCTTCTCCGCGAGCTCGCGCTTGCCGTCCGCGTCGAGCTTCTTCACCTCGTTCTCGACGGCCCGGCGGTTGTACGACTGGTTCCAGTAGTCGAGCGCCTCGAAGCCGAGGAGGACGGCCTTGCCGACGAACTGCCGCAGCACCTCGTTCGTCGGGCCCATGACCCAGCCCGCCTTGGCGTCGCGCAGGTAGCGCTCGAGCTCCATGTCGCGCTTGTAGCCGGAGCCTCCGCACGCGTGGAGCATCTTGTCGACGACGTGTGCGACGTTCTTTGCGGCCTCGAACTTGATCTGCCAGGCCCAGTGGAGGAAATCGGCGCGCGCGAGCTCCCCGACGGCGAGCACCTTCGTGTTGTTGTCGGTCGCCGAGTCCATCGCCTGCGCGACCGAGTAGACGAAGAGGCGCGCCGCGTTCGTGTCCATGAGCGCCTCTCCGACGTAGTCCTGGATCGTCGGGTAGTCGGCAACGCGCAGGCCGACGTCGACGTGGCGCTTCCGCGTGGTGTGTCGCTTCGCGATGTCGATCGCGCCGAGCGCGATGCCGTTCCAGACCGACGACGAGCCGATGAGGAACCACGGGTCGACGGACTCGTCGTTCGAGGCTGCGCCGTCGCCCACCGGGCCGACGATCTGCTCGCCGGGGATCTCGACGTCTGGCACCTCGAGCGGCCCCGACTGGTTGCCGCGTAGTCCGAGCGCGTCCCACAGCGACGGCTGCGCCTGCGCCTCCTCGCCGTCGATGACGAAGACAGAGAGGTCGTCGTAGCCGGAGAAGTCCGGGCTCGTCGTCTGCACGACGTAGAAGTCGGCGAAGCCGGCGGACGTCGTCCACGACGCCTTCTTGCGCACCTTGTAACCCGCCGTTCACGCGCTCGGCGCCCGAGGAGATCGGATACCAGAAGTGCGAGCCGGTCTCGGGGTCGGAGTAGGAGAGCGTGCCGATCTTCCCGGAGTTGAGCGGCCGGATGTAGCTGTCGATCAGCTCGTTGGTCGGCGCGGAACATGATCGCGTTCACCGCGCCGATGTGCATGACGTAACACATCGCGGTCGACGCGCAGCCGTAGCGCGCGATCGTCTCGCACGTCATCGCGTACGCGACGTGGTTCTCGCCGAGGCCGCCGTACTCCTCGGGCACGGTGAGCGCGAGGAAGCCGTGCTCGCCGAGCAGCTCGAGGTTGCGACGCGGGTACAGGAGCTCGTCGTCGGAGCGCTTCGCGTTCGCGCGCATCTCCTTCTCGCAGAGCTCGATGAGCGTTGCGCGGAGCTCCTTCTGGCGGTCGGTCAGGACCCAGTCGGGATCCCATTCGTAGCCGAGCCCCCAGAACGGCTCGCCACCCCACATCTTCTCGGACATGCTCACCTCCACCGGATTGGCGTTCTCGCGGTCATCCTAGGCCGCCCCGGCGATCCGGGGCAAGCAGAGGAGCTACGCCGAGGCGGAGAGGACGGCCAGCAGGTCGTCGCCGTAGCGATCGAGCTTCACCGGGCCGAAGCCCTTCACGCCCGCGAGCTCGTCGCGTGTCTGCGGACGGAGAGCGGCGAGCTCGCGGAGCGTCGCGTCGTGGAGAACGACGTAGGCGGGAACGGCATCTTCCTGCGAGCGCTCGAGGCGCCAGCTGCGCAGTCGCGTGACGAGCTCCTCGTCCACGTCGACGGCGCCGCTCGTCCTGATCCGCGGTGGCTCGATCGAGCGGTCGGCGTGCAGGACCTTGTAGCCATCGGGGGTCGTCACCTCGACCAGCGCGCCCGAGCTCTCGATGAGTTGCACCCATCGCCGAACGTCGCGCGTCGGTGGCGCCGGCGAGCATCCGGTACGCGGCAGATCTACGCGCAGACGGCGGCGCTTTCAACGAGCCGCGCAGCGTGGCGACGAGGCTCCGTCGACCCAGCGGCCACGTCAGCGACGCGACGGCGTCCACGATCGCCTCGCCGATGTCATCGGGCAGCGGCGGCGGCGGGCTCGAGATCGATTCGGCACCACGGGTCGACGGGACGCAGACGTCGCAGGCGCCGCATGGGCCAGCGAAGTCCTCGCCGAAATGCGCCGCCACTTGCTCGTGCCGGCAGACGCGCGTCTCCGCGAAGCCGATCACGCGGTCGGCGCGCGACTCGGCGACGAGCGCGGCGCGATCGAGAAGCGCTTCCACTCGCTCGCGCGCGTCCTCCGGCGCGGCGGGCACATCGATCCGCATCAGACGGCCCTCGTCGAAGCCGCGCCGAACGAGACCGGCTTGCTCGAGCATTCCGACGAGAACGCGAGCGTCGCGCTCGGGCACCAGTGCGGCGAGCTCGTCAGGCTCGACGAGCCCCTGGGCGTCGCGCAGCGCGCGGTAGATGGCACGGAGCTCCGCAGGCGTCGGAACGTCCGATACCGCGAACCGTCGCAACGCGGTCGCGTCGCTCGGGCTGGCGAGCAGGAGCGTCTGGCTCGGCTCCCCGTCGCGTCCGGCGCGACCGACCATCTGGACGTACCCCTCGAGCGAGTCCGGGTAATTGACGAGGCAGACGAGTCGTACGTCCGGCTTGTCGATGCCCATCCCGAACGCGGTCGTGGCGACGACTGCCTGCGTTCGTCCGGCGATGAAGTCGTCCTGGACGCGCGTCCGCTCGCTCGGCTCGAGGCCGGCGTGGTAGTGCTCGGCTGGGAATCCGTGGCCGCGGAGAACGCGCGCGAGCTCCTCGGTCGAGCGGCGCGAGCGTGCGTAGACGATCGCCGATCCGCCACGCAGGGTGCGAAGCCGATCCACGAGGATCGCGATCCGGTCCTCTGCGTTGGCGACCTCGGCTACGTCGTAGCGCAGGTTCGGGCGCATCACGCTCGTGTGGACGACCTCGAGCGTGCGCCCGAGTGCTTCTCCGATGTCGCGCGCCGTCTCCGGCGTCGCCGTGGCGGTCATCCCGAGCAGCGTCGGTTCGCCGAGTGCCTCGAGACCACGCCGGATGAAGAGGTAGTCGGGCCGGAAATCGTGCCCCCACATGCTCACGCAGTGCACCTCGTCGACGACGACGAGCCCGATGCCCACGTCGGCGAGGAGATCCACGAAGCGCGGCTGCCGGAGCCGCTCGGGTGCCGCATAGACGAGGCGCGTCTCCCCGGAAGAGACGCCTGCGAGGCGCGACGCGGTCTCCTCGGCGGAGAGAGAGGAGTTGACGAACGTCGCGGTGGACGCGATCTGCGGCGGCAGCTTGTCCACCTGGTCCTTCATGAGAGCGATGAGCGGCGAGAGGACGAGCGTCGGCTCGGGGCGCAACATCGCCGCGAGCTGATACGTGAGCGACTTTCCCGAGCCGGTCGGCATGAGCGCGAGCGTGTCGCGGCCGGCGATCGCGGCGCGTACGACGTCCTCCTGCCCCGGCCGAAAGTCGTCGAAGCCGAAGAGGTCGCGCAGCGGTGTGAGGAGATCGCTCAGGCGGGCGAGTATAGGAAGCGCCTCGGGTGGCTCAGTGCCGACTTCGCAACAACATCAGGTCCAGCGGCGCTCGGAGCGGGCGAGCTCGTCGTCGCGCGGGAGCCCGTCCTCGGGCACGACGTCCCAGTCGCCGGCCTGGTGGGAGTACCAGTGGCCGGCGATGCGAAGCCCCGTCGGTCGGTCGAGCGTGCCGACTGCGACCGACACATACTCGGAGTCGGGAGACTGAAGGAGGACGCTCGATCCGCACTGGCCGCAGAAGCCACGCCGAAAGTGGCGATCGCTGTCCGGGCTCTCGGTCCAGCGAAGCGCATCCCCGTCGACGACGATGTTCTCCGCCTTGGTGGCCGAGAAGGCGCCGAGGTATCCACTCCAGCGCCGGCACTCGACGCAGTGGCAGATGGAGATGTCGCGCATCGGCCCCCGCACCTCGTAGGTGACCGCGCCGCACAGGCAGCGTCCCTTCGCGCGCGGTTCGGAGTTCTCCACGATGGCATCGTAGAATCGCCTCGTGCCGCTCGTCGCCGACCACATGACGCGGAGCCTGTTGACCATCTCCGCTGATGGGACCATCGGTGAGGCAGCGGCCGCGATGGCCGAGCGCGGAGTCGGTGCCGTCGTCGTGCTCGAGGGTGACGCGATTGCGGCGATCCTCACCGAGCGCGACGTCATGAAGGCAGTCGCCGCCGGCAAGGATGGCAGCGCGCCCGTCGCCGAGTGGATGACGCGTCATCCCGACACGATCGAGCCGGGCGACACGACAGATCACGCAGCCACGCTCATGATCCACGGTGGCTTCCGCCATCTGCCCGTGGTCGAGGACGGGAAGGTCGTCGGGATCGTGTCGATTCGCGACCTCATGAAGGTCGCGCTCGACGATCGCTCGCCGCGCGGCGTCTAGTAGGTGGTCGACTGGAGCGAGCTCGTGGCTCCTGGAGTGCGCGCGCTCGAGCCGCTCGACGTCGAGTCGACCGTCGAGCAGGTCAGGGTGCTCGGCGCGCACGAGCAGTCGGCGAAGCTCGACTGGAACGAGAGCCCGTTCGGGCCTTTGCCGGGTGTGCTCGACGCGCTCGGGGACGATCTGGCGAACGTCTCGCGCTACCCGATCGAGGCGTACGACGACTTCCGGACAGACGTCGCTCGCTCGCTCGGCGTGCCCTCAGGCTGCGTCGTGCCGGGGCACGGCACGCAGGCGCTCATCGGCACGGTCGCGACGACGCTTCTGCAGCCGGGCGACGCCGTGGTTCAGCCCGCCGTCACCTTCTACCTCTACAGGATGGTCTCCGTCGCGCGAGGCGCCGTCGTGCTACGAAGCGCCGATGGGCGCGCGCGGCATCGATCTCGAGGCGTTGCTCGCGAAGGCACGCGAGGTGGACGCGAAGCTCGTCTGGATCTGCGATCCGAACAATCCGACCGGAACGGCGCAGGAGCGTCGCGAGTGGGAGGCGTTCCTCGAAGCGCTGCCCGAGCGGTGTGTGGTCGTCGTCGACGAGACCTACATGGACTTCCTCCCGCCCGAACGGCAGCTCGGGCGCGAGCGGGACGTCGTCGACGGGAAGCCGCTGGTCGTGCTGCGCAGCTTCTCGAAGTTCTTCGGCCTCGCCGGGCTTCGCCTCGGCTGCGCGATCGCCGACGAGGCGCTCGCTGGATACCTCCGCGTCGTGGATGAGCCGTTCAACGTGAACTGCATGGCGCTCGCCGCCGGGCGAGCGTCGTTGCGCGTCGGCGACGAGGTTCGTGCGAGACGGCGGCGCGAGGTCGCCGACGCACGGGAGTACCTCACCGAGGCGCTGGTCGCCGTCGGTGCGGAGCCGTACCCGTCCGAGGTGAGCTTCGTGCTCGTCCGCGTTGATGCGGACGACGTGCTGCTCACCCGGCAACTCCTCGACGCCGGCATCCTCGTGCGGTCGGGGTCCGAGCTCGGCCTGCCCGGACACATCCGGGTGACCGTCGGTCCGCCGTCGGTCACGGATCGACTGGCAGCAGAGCTCGGGCGCGCTCTACGCCGCTAGCGCGACGCGGTCGAGCCAGCGCTCGAAGAGTGCGCGCCCTTCCGAGCGCATCGCATCAGCGTTCTCCTCGATCTCGGCGAGGAACGCCGGCGCTCCGGCGGCTCCGAGCGTGCGCTCGAGCGAGGCCACGTACTCCGGAACCTCGGCCCATTCGCGCGCCATCTCGGCCGAGACCTCCAGATGGAACTGGACGCCGTATGCGCGCTCGAAGCGGAACGCCTGGTTCGCGTACGCCGGTGAGCTCGCAAGGCGCATGGCTCCGGCCGGGAGATCGAACGTGTCTCCGTGCCACTGCAGCGTCACGAGATCGCGTTGCACAGGACCGAAGACGGGATCGGCGCGACCCTCGTCGGTGAGGTCGACGGGGAGGAGGCCGACCTCAGGCTGAGGCCCCGGATACACGCGCGCTCCTAGGGAGGCAGCGAGGAGCTGGACGCCGAGGCAGACGCCCCAGTAGGGCTTGCCCCCACGAACGGCTTCGCCGATGACGCGCTTCTCGTCGGCCAGCCACGGTAGCTCGGCCTCGTCGTTGACGGACATCGGCCCACCCATCGCCACGATCGCGTCGAACGCGCGCCAATCCGGCACCAACTCACCTTCGTCGAGCTCGACCCGATGCAGTTCCGCGCCGCGCTCGAGCAGCACGTCCTCGAACACGCCCGGCGGCTCGCACGCGATGTGCTGGAGGACGAGGACTCGCACGCCGCGATCGTACGTACGAGGCGCGCGAGCGGACACAATGCTCCCGTGAGATTCGCCGTTCTAGCCGTCGCAGCTCTTCTGCTCGGCACGCTCACGTCCTCGGTGCGCGCTGTGACGCCGACTGCGTTCCACTCGTCGATTCGACGCCTCTCGGCGGATCAGCGCTCGCTCCTCGCCGTCCGCGCCTGGCGGCCGGGCTGCCCGGTGCAGCGGAGGGACCTGCGGCTTCTCACGCTCACGCACGTCGGCTTCGACGGTCGGCCGCACGTAGGGCAGCTCGTCGTCAACCGCGACGTCGCGAAACCACTCGTCAGCGTCTTTCGTCAGCTCTACGCGCTGCGCTTTCCCATCCGCCACATGCGTCTCCACGATTTCTACGTCGGCCAAGCCGCATATCCGAAAGATCTCGACATCACCGCGTCGTTCGAGTGCCGACAATCGGTGCCTTCGCCCTGCACGGGTGGCAGCCGATCGGGCCACTGGTCGAATCACGCGTATGGGCATGCCATCGACTTGAACCCTCGTGAGAACCCCTACGTCGGCTGCGGTATGACCCGGGATCCAAACGGGCGTGCGTATCTCGACCGCAGCCGTCTCCGAAAAGGGATGGTCACTCCGGAGGTCGTACGGGCGTTCGCGTCGGTTGGGTGGGGCTGGGGCGGGTCCTGGTCGGGCTCGACCAAGGACTACATGCACTTCTCCACAAACGGCCACTGAACGCGCGAAGCCCGACGGCCTGCGCTCCAGGTCAGTGCCCGGCTGGTTTTTCCCAGCCCTCGAGGACGGGCGGTGAATAGTCCGTGCCGACGGTCTTCGAGCCGTCGACCCACGGGCCGAGCTCGGGCTGCGGGAACTTCGTGTGGTCGGCCTTGAGCTGGATCCCGTACGAGTTGCCGCTCGTCAGGTGCTTCACGAGCACCTTGCGCGCAATCTCGTCTTCTCGGCCATCGGGGATCGGGAAGTAGATCTTCAGGAAGGCGTTCGAGTAGCGATCGAACACGGCGGGCATGCCGTCCTCCTCGAGGAGCGCGATGTCCTCGAGCCAGTTGATGTCCTCACCAGGAGTCGCGGCCATGAGATCGATGTCCTCCACCAGCGACATGTCCTCCTGGTACGGGAAGCGGTGCCCCGCGAGGAACTCGGCGTCGATCGACTTGATCTTCTCCGGCTCGGTATAGGCGAGATCGTGGGAGCTCATGCGTCCACCGAGTGCAGATCGGTGACCTGGGCCGTCGGGTTCGCGATGAGCTCGTCCTCCGCCTTGATCGCGAGGAGGCGCTGCACCTCGGCGAGGATCTCGCGCTCGGTCTGGCCGACGGTGTAGGTCGTACCGGCGAGCGGCACGCGCGCCATCGCCGACGCTTCGACCGTCAGCGCCGCGAGGTCTTCCGGCTCGAGCGAGTGGACGTTCGTCTTGCCGCACGCCCGCGCGAGCATCTGCAGCTCCATGGTCATCGCGGTCAGGAAGTTGTAGACGCGCTCGGAGGCTTCCTCGACGACGAGCCGTTTGCGGAGCTCCGGATCCTGCGTCGTGATCCCGACCGGGCACCGGCCCGTGTGGCAGTGGTAGCACTGGCCTGCCGGAACGCCGACCGTACCTTCGTAGTCGGTGACGCCGGGGATCTCCTTGTTGCAGTTGAGCGCCATGAGCGCCGAGTGGCCGATCGCGACCGCCTTCGCGCCCAGCGCGAGGCACTTCGCGACGTCCGCGCCGTTGCGGATGCCGCCCGCGACGACGAGATCGATCTCGTCCGAGAGGCCGACGTCCTCGAGCGCTCGGCGCGCCTCGGGGATCGCGGCCATCAAGGGAATCCCCGTCTCCTCAGTCGCGACGTGCGGGCCTGCGCCCGTCGAGCCTTCCGCACCGTCGAGGTAGATGATGTCGGGGCCGCACTTCGCCGCCATGCGCACGTCGTCGTACACGCGCGCCGCGCCGAGCTTCAGCTGGATCGGGATCCGGTAGTCGGTCGCCTCGCGGATCTCCTGCACCTTCAGCGAGAGGTCGTCGGGACCCAGCCAGTCAGGGTGCCGCGCGGGGGAGCGCTGATCGATCCCGGCCGGCAGCGAGCGCATCTCCGCGACCTGCTCGGTGACCTTCTGGCCCATGAGGTGGCCGCCGAGACCGACCTTGCAGCCCTGTCCGATGAAGAACTCGCACGCGTCGGCGAGCATCAGGTGGTGCGGGTTGAACCCGTACCGCGACTGGATGCACTGGTAGTACCACTTCGTCGAGTAGTCGCGTTCGGGCGGGATCATCCCGCCCTCGCCCGAGCACGTCGCCGTTCCCGCCATGGACGCGCCCTTCGCGAGCGCCATCTTGGCTTCGAGGGAGAGCGCGCCGAACGACATGCCGGTGATGTAGATCGGGATGTCGAGCTTCAGCGGGTTCTTCGCGAAGCGCGCGCCGAGCACGGTCGTCGTGTCGCACTTCTCGCGGTAGCCCTCGATGACGAACCGCGTCAGCGTCCCGGGGAGGAAGACGAGCTCGTCCCAGTGCGGGATCGGCTTGAAGATCGAGAAGCCGCGCATGCGGTAGCGGCCGAGCTCGGCCTTCACGTGGATGTCGTTGATGACCTCGGGCGTGAAGATGCGGCTGTGCCCGAGGACGTCCGTGGTTCCGGGTGCTCCGTTGTCGGTCGCCACTAGATCACCAGCTTCTTCTCGGAGGGCTCGAGCGAGTCGTAGTTGTAGAGGACCTTCCCGCACACGAACTTCTGGAACTCGGGGGGCGAGCCGAGCCCGTAGATCCGGAACTTGCGCTCGATCAGCTCCGTGTCCGCGTCCGCCCACTCACCTGGGACGCAGTCGATGCCGAGGGACTTGACCTTGCCCGCGACGTAGATGGTCCCGTCGTACATGGAGTCGCCGAGGCCGGGCCCTGCGTCGCCGCAGATGATCTGGCGTCCGCGCTGCATCATGAAGCCCGTCATCGAGCCGACCGAGCCGCCGATGATGATCGTCCCGCCCTTCTGGTCGACTCCGGTCCGCGCGCCGACCCGGCCCCGAACGACGAGGTCTCCGCCTCGCATCGCGGCGCCGGTGAGGGAGCCGCCGTTCCCGTCCACTACGACGACGCCGGACATCATGTTCTCGCACGACGACCAGCCGACGCGGCCCGTGATGTGGATCTCCGGGCCGTCGACGAGTCCGCAGGCGAAGTAGCCGAGTGAGCCCTCGAAGCGAATCCTGCAGCGGCGCAGGATGCCGACTCCGAGCGAGTGCCGGCCCTGCGGGTTCTGGATGACGACCTCGTCGACGCCCTCTTCGTAGAGCAGCCGACGAAGCTCGAGGTTGATCGTTCGGGTCGTCAGGTCGCGCGCGTCGAAGGTCGCGACGCCGTCCTCGACGACGGCAGTCCGAGGTGCCTCCGCCACCGGCTCGGCGAGCCCGCGTGCGTCGTACGAGATCTGGCGCTCGCCTACCGCTGCCACACCAGGACCTCGCGCTCGTAGGGGTCGTAGGTGTCGATCTCGTGGTCGACGAGCTGCTGGATCGCGATCTCCTCCGAGGCGAGCGCAACCAGATCGTCCGATTCGTAGAGGACGAGGGGCTTCGCGGCCAGCTCGTCCTTCGCCACACCGAGCTCGTCCTGCGTCACGGCGATATACGTGAAGACGCCGTCGAGCTCGTCGAGGGACTTGTGCATGGCCTCCTCGAGCGACGCGCCCTTCGTCATCTCCTCGGCGAGGTAGACGGCGATGATCTCGGAGTCGCACTCGGACATGAAGCGGCGACCGGCACGCTCGAGGCGGCGGCGCCACATGAAGTAGTTCGTCAGCTGGCCGTTGTGGACGACCGCGACGTCGGAATACGGGTACGCCCAGTAGGGATGCGCACCGGCAATGTCGACCTCCGACTCGGTCGCCATCCGTACGTGGCCGATCGCGTGCGTGCCGGTGAACTTCGCGAGCCCGTACTGCTCGTGGACGGACTCGGCGTCGCCGAGGTCCTTCACGATCTCGAGCGAGCGGCCGAGCGAGAGCACCTCGGCCTCGGGGATGTCCTCAACGAAGTCGGCGAGATGCTTCAGGTCGCCGTCGTATTCGAACGAAACCCTGAATGCGTACGGCGTCTCCTCCTCGGACTCCTGGTTCTGTGCCCCGAGCACAGCTAGCCGCGCTTCCACCTCGGTGCGATGCCGGCGCAGGCGATCTTCGAAGTCGAAGTCACGTGGCGTGTTCGCGTCCGCGAGCTTGTAGCGCATGACGAGGTTGCCGTTCTCCGGGCTCCCGTACAACGCGTAGCCCGTGGAATCAGGGCCGCGGTGCTTCATCGACTGGAGCATCCGCGTCATCTCGTCGCCGATCGCGTGCTGCGACCCGTCTCGATAGATGATCCCTGCAATTCCGCACATGGCTAGGGCAGCACGTCCAGGTATTCGTCCCTGTCGAAGTCGGTGACGGTCGCGCAGTATCGCTCCCATTCGTCCCGCTTGTAGTGCATGAAGACACGGTACATCTCCCCCGGCAGCGCGCTTTTCACGACCTCGTCGGCCTCGAGCGCCTCCAGCGCTTCCCCGAGCGTCATGGGTACGCGCCTGACCTCCTTGCCGGCCTCGATCGCCTCGTAGATGTTCCCCTCCTCGGGCTCGCCCGGATCGAGCTTGCGCTGGATCCCGTCGTCCATCACCTTGATCAAGCCTGCGAGCGCGAGGTACGGATTCACGGCGGAGTCGACGGACCGGTACTCGAAACGGTCGGGCGACGAGATGCGCAGCGCGGTCGTGCGGTTCTGGTACCCCCAGTCGGCGAAGACCGGTGCCCAGAAGCCCGTGTCCCAGAAGCGTCGGTAGGAGTTGACGGTCGGCGCGGTGACACACGTGAGGCCGCGGAGGTGCTCGAGGATGCCCCCGATCGCGTTGAGGCCGACCTCGCTCGGCTTGTGCACGTCGTCGGTGTCGGGCAGGAACGCGTTCTCGTCGCCGCGCCAGAGCGAGATGTTCGTGTGGCAGCCGTTCGCCGAGACGCCCATGAACGGCTTCGGCATGAAGCACGGGAAGACGCCGAGCTCGCGACCGACCTGTTTTGCGATCTGCCGGAACGTCGAGAGATTGTCGGCCGTCTGCTCGGCGCGGTCGAAGCCGAAGTTGAGCTCGATCTGGCCGGGCGCGTCCTCGTGATCGCCCTGGATCATGTCGAGCCCGAGCTTCTGCCCGTACTCGACCATCTTGTGGATGATCGGCTGCAGCTCGGAGAACTGGTCGATGTGGTAGCAGTAAGGCTTGGTGACGCCCTCGACCGACGGCGTTCCGTCGGGGCCCATCTTGAGCCACATCATCTCGGGCTCCATCCCCGCTCGGAGGTGCATGCCCGTCCGTCCTTCGAACTCTTCCTGGATGCGCCTCAGGTTCCCGCGGCAGTCCGAGGTGAGGACCTCGCCCGGCCCGTCGCGGTCCTCGCGGTTGCGGAAGCACGTGCACCAGACGCGGGCCACACGCGAGTCCCACGGCAGAACTTGAAACGTCTCCGGCTCCGGGATCCCCACGAGCTCCCAGGCTTCGGGGCCGTACCCGATGTAGTTGCCGTGGCGATCGGTGAAGAGGTTCGCGGTTGAGCCGTAGACGAGCTGGAAGCCCTTCTGCGCGATTGTCTCCCAGTGTGGCGCCGGGACGCCCTTGCCCATGATGCGGCCGGTCACCGAGGCGAATTGGTAGTAGACGTAGGTGACGCCTTCGGCGTCGATCTTCTTCCGAACGTCCTTGACTCGCTCGGCACGTCCTTCGGCCTCGACGAAGCGCTCCAGGTCGGTCGCCACCTGACTCCTCCTTTTCAGCTCCCGCGTTGTCGTGCGGGAGCCTAATCCAGCGACTAGCGTTCCGTTTCGTGAGCGAACCGCGAACCGAACACCTGACCGCGGATCAGCGCGCCGCCCTCGAGGCCGAGCTCGCCGACCTCGAAGGGCCGAAGCGCAAGGCGGCCGTGCAGGCGATCAAGACGGCTCGCGAGTTCGGCGACCTCTCCGAGAACTTCGAGTACCACGCGGCGAAGAACGAGCAGGGCCTGCTCGAGGCGCGTATACGGACGCTCCGCCATCGCCTCAATCACGCGGTCACCGTGGAGCACGACACCGACGAGAACGTCGGCGTCGGATCGATCGTGGAGATCGCCGACGAGGGTGGCGACGAGATGGAGGTCGAGATCTCGGCCGTCGGCGGCGTCTCGCCGGACTCGCCGCTCGGCTCCGCGTTGCTGGGCGCGGCGGTCGGCGACGTCGTCGACGTCACCGCGCCGAGCGGCTCGTGGAAGGCTCGCGTGCTCGCTATTCGTCGCGCGTAGTGGCCTCGCTCGCCGAGCTGCAGGCGCGAGAAGAGGCGCGGTTCGTCGAAACGCATCCGCGCTCGCGCGAGCTCGCTGAGCGCGCGCGAGCATCCCTCTTCGAAGGCGTACCGATGCACTGGATGCGGAAGTGGCCGGGCGGCTTCCCGGTTTTCGTGCAGGAGGCGAAGGGAGCGCGCTTCGTCGACGTCGACGGGATCGAGTACGTGGACTTCTGCCTCGGCGACACGGGTGCGATGACCGGGCACGCGCCCGGAGCCGACGCTGACGGCGCTGACTGACCAGTCAGCCAAGGGGCATCACGCTCATGCTTCCGAGCGAGGATGCGCTCTGGGTCGCGGAGGAGCTGACGCGCCGTTTTGGCGTCTCCTCCTGGCAATTCGCGCTCACCGCCACCGACGCAAATCGCTTCGCGATCCGCCTCGCCCGCCATCTGACTGGGCGGTCCAATCATCCTCGTCTTCAACTGGTGCTACCACGGCACCGTCGACGAGACCTTCGCGACGCTCGGCGACGACGGAGTCGTTCGTGCGCGGAGCGGCAATCTCGGGCCGCCGGTCGATCCGGCCGTGACGACCCGCGTCGTCGAGTTCAACGATGTCCACGGCCTCGAACGGGAGCTCGCACGCGGTGATGTCGCGCTGCGTCCTCACCGAGCCGGCGCTCACCAACGTCGGCATCGTCCATCCGGAGCCCGGCTTCCACGCTGCGCTCCGTGAGCTGACCCGGGCGACACGGGACGTTGCTCGCGATCGACGAGACGCACACGATCTGCTGTGGGCCTGGTGGCTACACGCAGGCGCACGGTCTCGAGCCCGATGTCGTCACGATCGGGAAGCCGATCGCAGGCGGCATCCCCGCTGCCGCGTACGGCCTCTCGGAGGAGGTGGCTGCACGCCTCGCCGGTCGCGATCGAGCTCGACGACGTCGACGTCGGCGGCGTGGGTGGCACGCTTGCCGCGAACGCGCTCTCCATGGCCGCGATGCGCGCGACGCTCGGCGAGGTGCTCACCGAGGAGGCGTTCGCGCGCATGATCGCCCTGGCCGACCGCTGGACGGCCGGAGTCGAGGCCGGGATCGCGGCAGTCGGGCCTACCGTGGCACGTCACACAGCTCGGCTGTCGCGCGGAGTACCTCTTCAGCTGCGCACCGGCCCCGGAACGGAGCAGAAGCGCACGCAGCGGCGGACGTCGCCCTCGAGCGCTACCTGCACCTCTTCGCGCTGAATCGCGGCATCCTGCTGACGCCGTTCCACAACATGGCGCTCATGTCGCCGGCGACGACCGAGGCTGACGTCGACCGGCACACGGAGGTCTTCCGCGAGGCCGTCCTCGAGCTGGCGACCCTCGTCTAGAGCGCCGACAGGATCTCGGCGTCCGCGTCGTCCTTGGCGGCGTCACCAGGTTCGTCTCGCGGCGACGACTTGCCTTCTCGCAGCGCCGCCACATCGACGACGCGCGCGGAGACGCCTTCGAGCAACCGCCGCTCGTCCCCGAAAGCGCCGTCGCGCCACACGCGCCTCGAAGTCGCGCAGAGGGGTCACGACCCGGCCGTCGGGCCGGCGAATGAGATAGGTCAATTCGAGGCGAACGCCGCCGCGCTCGTAGCCGGTGCCACCGTCCTCATCCGGCTCGGGCGCATGGGTCCAACCGCTCCCGACGAGAAGCTCCACGATGCGTGGAACATCGTCGAGCCAGACAGCGAGGTCGACGTCGTCGTGCAACCGCGTGATGCGGCCCGCGTGGAAGTCGACTCCCCAGCCGCCGAAGAGCCAGTACGCGATCTGCTCTCGGTCGAGCTGTGCCGTGACCTCCCCGAGGGCGGCAAGCTGGCCCGCTGAGCCGGCGCCCCAGCGCCGGTACGTCGTGAACGCGAAACGCGTGCCGTCGTCGGCGACGTGCTCCTCGCTGGCGACGAGGTCGTACGCTCTGCGCTCCCACGCCGGGAAATGCGTGTCGCCGTCGACGGCGAGGTCGACGTCGGTGATCGCGAACTCATCGGCGTAGGGCAGGGCTGCGGCGTAGATCTCCGCGCCACCTATGACGTACACGTGTTCCTCGTCCACGAGAAGCACGAGCGCCTCGCGGATCGAGTCGACCCGCTCCGCCCCCGCCGCCACCCACTCCGGATTGCGCGTCACGACGATGTTGCGGCGGCCGGGCAGCGGGCGGAAGCGGTCCGGGAGCGAGTCCCAGGTTTTCCGGCCCATCACGACAGCGTGTCCCGTCGTGAGCTCCTTGAACCGTGCCATGTCCTCGGGGAGATGCCAGGGGATCGCCGCCGTCTCGTCCGATCACGCCGTCGTGCGCGATGGCGGCGATCAGCGTGACCGTCACACGGCGACCGGCGCGCGGATCGCCGGATGGTGCTGGTAGCCGACCACCTCGAAGTCCTCGAACTCGTACTCGAAGATCGACTCGGGCCGCCGTCGAAGCCGCAGCGAGGGATACGGGTACGGATCGCGTGAGAGGAGCGTCTCGACCTGCTCGCGGTGGTTGTCGTAGATGTGGCAGTCGCCGCCCGTCCAGACGAGGTCGCCGAGCTCGAGGTCGGACTGCTGGGCGAGCATGTGCGTCAGCAGGGCGTAGCTCGCGATGTTGAACGGAACGCCGAGGAACACGTCTGCGCTTCGCTGATAGATCTGGCACGAGAGGCGCTCGCCTGCGACGTGGAGCTGGAAGAACGCGTGGCAGGGCGCGAGCGCCATGCGCGGGATGTCTGCCACGTTCCAGGCGCTCACGACGATCCGGCGCGAGTCGGGATCCTCGCGGAGCAGGCGGACCACCTCCGCGATCTGGTCGACGTGGCCGCCGTCCGGCGTCGGCCAGCTGCGCCACTGGACGCCGTAGACGGGCCCGAGCTCGCCGTCTGCGTCGGCCCACTCGTCCCAGATCGTCACGCCGTGCTCCTGCAGCCAGCGGACGTTCGAGTCGCCCCGAAGGAACCACAGGAGCTCGTAGGCGATCGACGGGAAGTGCACCTTCTTGGTCGTCACGAGCGGGAACCCCTCGGACAGGTCGAAGCGCATCTGGTAGCCGAAGACGCTCACCGTGCCCGTCCCCGTCCGGTCGCTCTTCGGCGTGCCCGTGGCGAGACGACGTGGCGCACGAAGTCCTCGTACTGCGTCGGAACGGGTCGTTCTGACACGTCACGACCGACGATAGCCGCTCGCCCGGAAGCCACCACGGGCTTGGTGCTGCCTCTTGCCTTTCGCACGATGAGAGTCCACGCTTGCGCCGCATGGCTGAGATCCCGACCGGCGCCGTCACGTTCCTCTTCACCGACATCGAGGGCTCGACCCGGCTCGTCAAGCAACTCCGCGAGGGCTATGCGGCAGGTTCTCGCCGATCATCGAAGCCTCCTCCGAGCTGCCTTCGTGGCCCATCGGGGCTACGAGGTCGACACCCAGGGCGACTCCTTCTTCGTTGCTTTTGCGTCCGCACGCGATGCGCTTCTCGCCGCGGTCGAGGGTCAGAAGGCCCTCCTCTCCCACGACTGGCCCGACGGCGTCGAGATCAAGGTGCGGATGGGTCTCCACACGGGGCAGGCGGTCGTGAGCGACGGGCGTTACACCGGGCTCTCGGTGAATCGCGCAGCACGGATAGGTGCGGCCGGACACGGCGGCCAGATTCTCGTCTCGCAAGCGACGCAGACCCTGCTCGAGGACGAGGAAGAGGACCTCCACGTCTTCCTTCGCGACCTCGGTGAGCAGCGACTGAAGGATCTCGATCGTCCGGTGCGTCTTTATCAAGCGGCGGCCGACGGATTGCCCGAACGCCTTTCCGCCGGTACGCGGTGACGCTCACCTCAGCTCAGACTGCCGAGACGGCCCTACGCCGCCCCTGGTGGCGGCGACCCGTCGTGCTCGCCGCCGCTGCGGCCGTACTCGTCGCCGTCCTCGCCGCCGCGGTCCTTCTCTTGCCGCGAGCTCCGCAGCACGGCCTATCGCGCTGTCGACGCGAACAACGTGGGCGTCATCGATCCGAGCTCGAACGACGATCGTCGGCGAAGTCCCGGTTGGGATCCGACCTGGACCGGTCGCCAGCAGGTGAGGGCGCGATCTGGGTCGGGAACCTCGACGACCGCACCCTCACGAGGATCGAGCGCCACGCAGCGGACATACGGCAGGCACGATCACCCTCGGCGATCGGACGCCGACGGGGCTCGCCGCCGGCGCTGGGCGCCGTGTGGGTCGCGCATGGGATGCGCGGCGAGGTCTCGCGCGTCGATCCGCAGTTCAACCGCGTCACGAAAACTGTGCCGGTCGCCTCGCCGCTCCTCGCTGATGGGGAGCGCAGCCGTCGGGGAGGGCTCGGTTTGGGCTGCCTTCGGCGCCTCGACCCTCTCACGCATCGACCCCGTCGATGTCGACGCCCGTCTCGTCGACGCGTGGGGGGTCAGGTGCCGTCGGCGATCGTCGTGGGAAGCGGTGCGATCTGGGTGGCCGACGTCGGGGATTCCACGGTGAAGCGCTTCAATCCGGCGACGTTCGAGCAAGGCGCCGGTACGGTCGTACGGCGTGGGCAGCCGACCCGCTCGGAATCGCATTCGGCGAAGGTGCGATCTGGGTCGCGAACGCCTCGGACGACTCGGTCGACGCGAGTCGACCCAGTTCACCGGGTCGACGCGAACGGTCGCCGTCGGACGGGGCCCGACGGCCGTGGCAGTCGGGTCTGGCGCCGTGTGGGTCGTCGAACACGGCCGCATGCGACGGTCTCACGAATCGATCCGGCTGCGAACAAGGTTGTGGAGACCATCGACATCGGAAATGCGCCCGTACGGCCTCGCAGTGAGCGGCGGCCTTCTCTGGGTCGCCGTTCAGGCGCCGTAGTCGGCGCTACTTCAGGCAGGCGGCGGTCAGGTCGAGCGTCGGACGAAGGACGATGCAGCCGACCCGGCGGACACCAGCGTCGCTTCGTTGAGGAAGCTGATCGGTGCGGACGGCGTTGCGTCACGGGCGAGCGCGACGTCGAGGTCGCCGTACGTGCGGTAGCGCGCGTCTCCCTGCGAGGCGACCTGCTCGCCGCATGCGAGTCGTTGAAGGCCGGCGAGTCGAACCGCCCGATGTTGCCACCAACCGAGTACCGCGGGTCGAAGAGGACGTTTATGTACTGGAAGGGGTCGGCGTAGTCGGGAGCCCAGAGGCTGAGAGCAATGTCCCAGGGCTCACCCGGTGTGTACAGCGCATTCAGAAGACGCCGCCCGCCGGGAGCGCCTTCAGTTCGACGTCGAGCCCGATCTCGGCACAGCTGTTGCTTCGCGGCCTGCGCCAGGGCCAAGGGCTGCGGAGGCGTTGCTCACGTACAGGACGGCCTTCCCCCACGAAGGTTTCCTCGGGCGAGCGCGTTTGCTCGGGTGAGGTTCGGCTTCTCGAGCGGATAGATGTTGGCGTCGCGGTACCCGGGCAAGCGAGGGAGGCAGGTACTGGTCGGTGAGGCGGTACGCGAGTGGGGAGGTCGTCGCCGTCTGCGCGCGAGCGCTCGCCTATCCAGTGCGAAGTTGATTGCTCGCGCCGAGGCGTTCGTTGTCGCGGAAGAGCGGGCGGGCGTGGTTGAACACGAGGTGCCTGCAGAATGAGCCCAGGCCGCACGAAGAACCGCGCTTTGTCGACGCCGAACTTCGCGGCCAGGTCGCGCCCCGGCTCGAAGTAGTTCCCGCGCCAACGCGACCGCCCAGTCGGCCTTGCTCCGCTTCGACCTGGTCGAGCGCCTCTGAGGGTGTGGCGATACGCAGATCGACGTCGAATCCGTCGACGTAATGCGGACGCGTTCCGCCGATAGAAGCGGTTACGGCGAATGGTCACCCGCTCGCCGGGACGGTACTCCGTGATGACGTAGGGCCCGGCCGACCGAAACGAGCGAACACCTTCTGGGTCGGGGGGAGCGTCGGCGGCACGGCGCAGAAGGACGGCATCGTCGTCATCGCGGCGAAGTCGCCGATCGGGCCGCGTGAAGTGGACGACGAGGGTGTTGCCGCGCGCCGTGACGCCCGCGGGCGCCTGGGTCTTGCCCGCCAACACGTCGGCGGCGCCGACGATGTCCTCTGTGTACAGCCCGAGCCCGGCGACTCCACCCCCGGGGCGAGCGTGCGGTTGATCGCGCGTGCGAACGCGCTTGCACGAACGGGTGTGCCGTCGCTGAAGCGGAATCCGCTGCGCAGCGTGAAGGTGTACGTCTTGCCGTTGTGAGAGATCTTCGGGTAGTCGACGGCCACCTCGGGTACGACTCGAAGGCCCTCCGGCGCCGGCTTGTCGGGGTAGGTCATGAGCCGCGCGCAGGTCGTGTCGAGAATCGCCCAGCCGCCGAGTCGAGTAGGACAGCGCCGGGTCCACGTAGTCGAGGTCGGAAAGGACGATCCTGAAGATCCCGCCCCTGCGCTGGTCGTTCGGACCCCATGGCACCGCTGACGACGGTCAGGATCGTGACTCCGAACGACGAGCAGCGGCAAGCCAGTCCCGCTTCCGGAAGGTTCGCCCGCCGCGAACCCGGACGTCCACGGCTTGGCGATCCTACGGAGAAGTAAGCGGGCGTCGCCGTCTGAGCGGTCACGTCGTGAGGAGCGGCGTCTCGGAGCCCTCCTCGACGACGACCCAGCCGTCGAACTCGTCGAAGCGGTACGGCGCGTTCATCGGCACCGTCGCGGAGCCGGTCTCCGACGTGAGGAAGGAGCCGCACAGAGCCGCGAGCTTGCCGCCGCGCGTGAGCCACAGCTCGAACGGCCGTTCGCTCGGAGCGGGCTGAAGTCCTTCGACGCGGAGTTTCATCGGCCAGTTGCCCGCGTCGTCGAGCTTGTAGACGACGAGCGATCCCGACGCATGCGCCGCCACAGGTGTCCCCTTCATCGCCTGCTCGAACTCGACGCTCGCCCGCCGGACCTTCGACGACGGCTGCGCCGAGCGCGAAGGCGGTCACGGCGATTGCCGCGGCGAGGGCGAGCAGGACGCCGCGTCGGCGCCGCGGCGCGAGCTCGACGACCTTCGGCCTGGGGTCGATGAGGTCCGGCGGAGGCCCGGCGGCAATGAGGAGCTCGTGGACGCGTTCCAGGCGCTCGCGTTCCCCCGGTTCGAGGTCGGTCCCGACCAGCTCGTCGAAGTCCGGGGTCATTGCAGATCCTCCTCGAGGGCGTCGGCGAGTCGTGCGAGAGCGCTCCGCGTGCGCGTCTTCACCGTGCCGAGAGGAATACCAAGGCGATCGGCGATCTCGCTCTGGGACAGACCCTTCCAGTACGCGAGCTCGACTACGGGCCGCTCGTGTTCGGGCAGGATCTCGAGCGCCCGGTGCACGCGCCACGCGGTCCACGACGCCTCCGCCGCGTCGGCCGGATCGGGCTCGCGGCCCGGACCGTCCTCCAGCTCGCCGACCGACTCGGGCGTGCGGCGGAGCCCATCCGTGATGGCGTTGCGGGCGACGGCGTAGAGCCACGGCGCGCCTCTTCCGCGATCCGGGTTGTAGGTCCTCGCTGAGCGCCAGATCGCGACGAAGGCGTCCTGGGTCGCGTCCTCCGCGCGCCCGCGGTCGCCGATACGTCGAAGGGCGAGGCCGAGCACCGCGCGTGCGTACCGACCGTGCAGTTCGTCGAACGCTCCGCGGTCGCCGCCCGCGATGCGCACGATGAGCTGGCCGTCCGTCGGTTGCGAGAGCTCCACGCGGTCCATGGTCATGGGTCGTGACGAGGTGTATCCGACGCGGATCGCGAGCGACGCAGCCATGTGGTGGTTGCTACGCGCTCGCGAGTCCGGCGGATTTCGGCGCTAGCCGCGCGCTGCGGCGAACTTCGCCGCGACCGCCTCCCAGTTCACGACGTTCCACCACGCCTCGAGGTAGTCGGGGCGTCGGTTCTGGTAGTTGAGGTAGTAGGCGTGCTCCCAGACGTCGATGCCGAGAAGCGGCGCCTCGCCGTCCATCACCGGCGTGTCCTGGTTGGGCGTGGACTTGACTGCGAGGCCGGTTCCGTCCCAGACGAGCCACGTCCATCCCGACCCGAAGCGCTTGACGCCCGCGTCGTTCACCGCGGCCTTCAAGTCGGCGACGCCGCCGAAGGTGTCCGCGATCGCGTCACCCAGCGCGCCGGAGGGATCACCCCCGCCGTTCGGCCCCATGATCTCCCAGAAGAGCGTGTGGTTCGCGTGGCCGCCGCCGTTGTTGCGCACTGCCATGCGCTTGTCCTCGGGGATCGAGTCGAGGCTCGTCAGCACCGCGTCGAGCGACTGCTCCGCCCAGGGCGTGCCCTCGAGCGCGGCGTTGAGGTTGTTGACGTAGGCGGCGTGGTGCTTGTCGTGATGGATCTCCATCGTCCGCGCGTCGATGTGCGGCTCGAGCGCGTCGAACGCATAGGCGAGGTCGGGAACGCTGAACGCCATGGCCTGCTCTCCTCTCGATACGAGTTTCGTCCGGGCAAGGATATGCTCCGCGCGTTCCCGCCTCGCCCCTGGAGGAAACCGATGTCGAACTTCGTCGAGATCAGGCCGCGTGAGCTGAAGCCCGAGCTACTCGAGCTCGACGGTATCTCGCGGACGACGATGGAGGCGCACTATCGCCTCTACCAGGGGTACATCGCGAAGCGCAACGAGATCCTCGGGCGACTCGCGACCGTCGATCTCGGCGCCGCGAACCAGGTGTACTCCGAGATCCGCGCGCTGAAGGTCGACCTGACCTTCGCCGTCGGCGGCATCAAGAACCACGAGATCTACTTCGAGCACCTCGGCGGCGCAGGTGGAGATCCCGATGGCGCGATCGGCGCGCTGATCGAGCGGGACTTCGGCTCGGCCGACGCCTGGCGCGCCGACCTGCGCGCGACCGGCATGGCGGGCCGTGGCTGGGCATGGACGGCGTTCGACTGGGACGAGGGCAAGCTCTTCAACTACATCGGCGACGCACAGAACACGTTTCCCGTGTGGAACGCGACGCCGCTGGTCGCGCTCGACGTGTACGAGCACGCCTACTTCCTCGATTACCAGACCGACCGCGCCGCCTACATCGAGGCGTTCCTCCGGAATCTCGACTGGGGCGTCGTCAACGGCTGGGTCGAGAGCTATCGCGTTCCGACCGAGTAGGTGGCCGAGTGATCGGCAAACATCGCGGCCGCGAAGCGGACGCCTTCAGGGATTTCCCGCGGCTGGCTCCCGCGCTAGCGGGTGCCAGCTTCGCGAATGACAGAACTGCTTGCAGTTCTGTTCGGGTATGTGCTCGGTTCGATGCCGTTCGGCTACTGGGTGCCGCGGCTCGTTCGAGGCGAGGACATCCGCACGAAGGGCAGCGGGAACGTCGGCGCCTCGAACGTCTTCCGGGTGTACGGCCGATCGCTCGGCGTGCCGGTGGCTCTGCTCGATCTCGCGAAGGGCTTCGCTGCCGCTGCGCTCGGGCTGTGGGCGGGCGGCGCGCTGATCGGTGTCCTCGCAGGAGCCGCGGCCATGATCGGCCATGCGCGCCCGGTGTTCCTCGGGTTCCAGAAGGGCGGGAAGATGGTGGCGACGGCCGGTGGCGCGTTGCTCGCGCTGGCGCCGCTGGCCGCGTTCATCTGCATCGGGGTCTGGCTCGTGACATTCCTGCTGACGCGCTACGCGTCGCTCGCGTCGATCGTCACTGCGCTCGCGCTCGTTGTTTCTGTCCTGGCTCTCGGCTATCCCTGGCCGATCGTGGCCTTCGGGATTGCCGGCGCGTCGGCGGTGATCTTCCTCCACCGCGGCAACATTCGTCGGCTCCTCGGGGAACCGAGCACCGCTTCGAGCTGCGGCGCTCTGCCTAGCGGCTGAGCCAGGCGGCGAGCGTCGTCTGGAGAGGGCTCGGCTCGCCCGTCGCGAGCTCACCTCGCAGCTCGCCGACCGTT
Organism: uncultured Gaiellaceae bacterium; assembly: GCA_963776565.1. Lineage (GTDB taxonomy): Bacteria > Actinomycetota > Thermoleophilia > Gaiellales > Gaiellaceae > GMQP-bins7. Next base: position 296,608 of record CAVZNF010000002.1, on the reverse strand, counting down.
CCGAAGCGCTCGGCGACGACGTCGTGGACGTGGATCGTCTCGAAGTTGACCTGCTTGGAGAGCAGGAAATCGTCGTCGTCGAGCTCGGGGAGGGTGTCGAGCGCGTCACGGAGCGCGTGGCGCACCGAGTCCTCGACGAAACGTGGCTGGAGGTGAGCGTGCTCGACGACGAACAGCTCGTCCGGCCGCTTCAGGAGGTCGTAGATCGGCGCGCTCATCGAGCGCTCGGCGATGTCGACGAGGACCTCCGCGTCGAGGTCCTGTTCCGTCCCTACGAAGAGCGTCTGCCGGCCGCGCTGGTTGTGCGTCGCGATCGGGACGAGCTCGAGGATCTTCTCGATGTCGTCGCTCTCGAAGCCTGCTTCGAGGAGGCGTTCGGACGCTCGGTTGCGCACGAGGCCCTGCGCGCACGGACAGGCGTTGATCCCCGTCGCCTCGACACCAACCGCACGTCGCGTGCCTGCCTCGGACGCCGCGGCGATCCCGCACAGCGTGACCATCTCCTGCGTAGCGAGGCCCGTGACCGGAGTGCGTCGGTGGATCGGCCACTGGGCGCGGATCCAGACCTCGGCACGGAGAGCGCCCTGCCGCTCGACGACGCGCCTCGCGATGTGCTCGGCGAGCACCTCGACGAGCAGCGCCTCGCGATCGACGACGAGCTCGATCGCCTCCTCGAAGAGCTCGGGGAAGCGCGACATGTGCACGCCCTTCTGATCTGCAGCGAGATCGACGGTGCAGTCGATCACCGCGGCCATGACCGTCTTCGCGTCACCCCGACGGATGCGAACGGCTTTCTGCACGCCCGAGACACCTGCGCGCGAGAGGGCGAGCGCGATCTCGGGTGACGAGGCCTGGAGGTCTTCCTCGAGCTTCACGCCGTTCGGCACGCGGCCCACCGTAGCACCGGGCAACGGGGCTGACGCTTGGCCAGATTCGCAGCTCAGCGCAGCAGGCGCGAGAGCCGCCGATCCTTCAGCAGCCGGCCGCCCGTCTGGCAGCTCGGGCAGTAGTAGATCGTGTGCTCCTCGAAGTCCACGCGGGCGATCGGAGTGCCGCATTGCGGGCACGGCTCGCCGAGCCGGTTGTGGATGCGGTAGACCGCCGCGTCGCCCTTTCCCTGCTCGCGAAGCTCCAGCGCGCGGTCGAGATCCTCGTGCATCGCAGCTGCGAGGCGCTCGATCTCCTCGTCGGAGAGCTCCGTCGACGCCTTGAACGGGGAGAGCCGCGCGCGCAGCAGGATCTCGTTGGAGTGTGCGCGTCCGATGCCGGCGATCGCGCGCTGGTCGCGGAGGAGCGGATGAAGCTGTCGCCGATCGCGCTTGAGGATCTCACCGAGCGCCGCGGCGTCCAGGCCGAGTGCGTCGGGCCCGAGGTGTCCGAGATCGTCGTCCAGCTGGGCCTGTGTGACGAGCCATACGCCGGCGCGCTTCTTCTTTCCGCCCTCGGTCAGGATGAGCTCGTCGCCTCCCGTGAAGCGCAGTCTGAACATGGGTGTCTTCGGTTTCTTCTCTCCCGTACTCAGGTAGCGCAGGCGTCCGGCGCTCATCAGATGCACGCGGAGGACGAGATCCGCGTCCTCGATCGGGAAGAGAAGGTTCTTCCCGCGACGTCGCGCGCCCTCGAAGCGCCGACCGTCGAGCTCGGAGAGCGGCGGCACGGCGGTCTTGAGCGTCGCGATGTGGGCTGGGCCGGCCTTCTCGATCGGCGAGCGTGAGACGAGCGGGTCGAGCTCGCGCACCCATGCCTCGACCTCGGGCAGCTCCGGCATGGAGCTGACGGTAGCGCTTAGGCGGCGACCGGCTCGACGGCGCGTCGTCGTCGATCGGCTCCGGCATCTCGCGGAGATGGCGTTGGGGCGAGAACACGATCCACAGGACGGCCGACGTTCCCCCGACGGCGCCGACGACGATCGTCTCCCGCAGGCCGATCCACGTTGCGAGTGCTCCTCCCAGGAGCAGTCCCGAGCGGGATCGTTCCCCACACGATGAAGCGCATCACCGAGTTCATGCGTCCTTGGAGCCGCGGCGGGCAGATCGCCTGCCGGTAGCTGACCTGCACGATGTTGTAGACGACGACCGTGAACCCGAACAGGAGCTGCGCCGCTACGAGGAACGGCATCGCCGCGTTTCCGGTCGGGGCGAAGGCGATCGAGCAGCATCGTCGGCCCGAAGAGCGCGGCGACGACGATCGTCGTCGGGCCGATGCCGAAGCGATTCGAGATACGGGTGGCGGTGAACGCGGCGGCGAGCGAGCCGACGGCCCCGACCGAGAAGACGAGGCCGATGACGCCCGGCGGACAGCTCGAGCTCGCGGACGGCGAAGACGAGGATGATCGAGAACGCAACGCTCGAGAAGAGGTTCGAGGTCGCAGTGCATCCGGCCTGCGCGCGGAGGTTCGGGTTTCCGAGCACGAAGCGCAGCCCTTCCTTGAGCTCGTACCACAGGCTCGGCTTCTTGCCGTCGACGGTCGACGACCTCGGGCCGAGGCTCCTCCTTGCGGATTCCGAGGATGAAGAGGCCCGAGGCCAGGAAGCTGACGGCGTCGATGAGGATGGCGTACGGGGCGGTGAAGACCTGGACGAGGATGCCGCCGAGCCCGGGCCCGCCGACCTGCGCCGCCGAGCGGGTGATCTCGAACTTCGAGTTCCCCTCGATGATCTGCGTCGCGGTCGACGAGCGACGGCAGGTACGACTGATAGGCGACGTCGAAGAAGACCTGGAAGGACCCGACGAGGAACCCGACGACGAAGAGCTGGCCGAGCGTCAGCGCATCCGCGAGGTACGCGATCGGAATCGTCGCGAGGAGCGCAGCGCGCGCGAAGTCGCCCGACGATCAGGATCGGACGCCGCGGGCAGACGGTCGACCCACACGCCTGCCGGCAGCGTGAAGAGGATGAAGGGCAGGAACTCGACGGTCGTGAGAGCGGCGACCTCGAAGGCGCTCGCGTCGAGGACGAGGATCGCGACGAGCGGGAGCGCGAGCTGTCCGACCTGCGAGCCGAATTGGCTGACCGTCTCCGCCGACCAGAGCTTCAGGAAGTCGGGGTGGCGCCAGAGGCCGCCGGTGGGCCAGAAGCTACGCATCGTCGCCTCGCGGAGGCAGAGGCGTCGGCGCTCGGAAGAGCGCGTAGGCGAGTGCGTGGCTCGTGCCGTCAGAGTCGTCGGCCTGCTGGACGTCTGCGACGAGGCGGTTGAGCCGCTGCTCGAAGCGACGTCGCTTCGCGGCGGTCAACCGAACGTGGACGAGTGCGGACGTACCCAGCTCGTCGTCGCCCGACGCGATCAGCTCGTCGGCAGCCTGGCGCAGCATCATCGCCGCGAGCACACCACCTCGCAGCTCCTTCGGGCATCGGACTCGTCGCCCTTCAGGACGAACAGGCGTGCGACGCGCCCGTAGAACTTCTCCGTGAGGGCGCGCACCTTGCCTCGTCCGCACGACGCGGACGAGCCCTGCGCGTCTCGAGCACCTTGAGGTGGTGACCGACCGTTCCCTTCGGCGTCTCGAGGACGGCTGCGAGCTCGGTCGTGCTCGCCGCTCGCTCGCGGAGCAACATGACGATGCGGGCGCGCAGCACGTCGCCGAGCGCGCGGAGCTGCTTCGGGTCTTCGACGACGAGGACGTCGTCGAGGTCGTAGTCCGGGTAACGGTCGATGATCGCGGAACATACGGTAAATCCCGACCATTGGCAAGTGGCGTTAGGCTCCGCCGCCGTGGAGCCGATCGTGGTCGAGGTCTGGCGCGGTGAGGTCGTCGAGGCGAGGCATCGCGTGCACGCTGTCGCCGTGTCCGAAGGGAGGGTCGTCGACTCCTGCGGAGACCCGGAGCTCAGCACGCTCTTCCGGAGCTCGGCGAAGCCGTTCCAGGCGTTGCCCATCGTTCGCGCGCGACCCGATCTGAGCGATGCCGAGGTCGCGATCGCCTGCGCCTCTCACCTCCATCGGCCCGAACAGCTCGAGCCGGTGCGGAGCCTGCTCGCCAGGGCCGGCGCGACGGAGGATGACCTCGAGTGCGGCCCCGAGCCGACACCGCTCGAACACAACTGCTCGGGAAAGCACGCGGCGATGCTGCTCCTCTGTCGCGAGCGTGGCTGGCCGATCGAGGGCTACCGGCTCGAGTCGCATCCGTGCCAGCAGCTCATGCGGACGCAGATCGCGACCGCCGCCGATCTCGAGCCGAACTCGCTCGCGGCGGCGATCGACGGCTGCGGCGTCGTGACCCACGCGCTGACACTCGAGCGGATGGCGTTCGCGTTCTCGCGGCTCGAGACGCTGAATGGCGGCGACCGCGCTGCCGAGGCCATGCGCGCCCGTCCCGAGCTCATCCGCGGCGACGGCGCGGCCGACACCGAGCTCATGCGACTCGGCGACGGCTGGGTCGCGAAGGGTGGGGCGGAGGGGCTCCTTTGTGCTGGACGGGCAGGCCTCGGGATCGCGCTCAAGGTCGAGGACGGAGCGCAGCGCCCGCTTCGCAGCGCGCTCGCCGCGTTCCTCGCACGGCTCGGATTCGAGGCGGGAGACCTCGCGAACGTCCCGGTCGAGAACTCGCGCGGCGAGGTCGTCGGCGAGCTCCGCGCACGTTAACCATCCGGACCCCTTCCACAACTGACTTTTCCGGACTAGTATCCGCGCGCTTTGGTGGTGGAGCCGGGGCGGCAGGCGGGCCGGCTCAGTGTGTGGTAGCAAGGTCAGTATCCGTTCGAGCGCGAGAGGAGAAAGCCCTACCATGCTGTCCGTCGATATCGCCCTCCCAGAGGTCGAGGAGCTTCAACGCCTGGTCGAGCAAGGGCTCGAGAAGGGGTTCCTCACGTACGACGAGATCGTGGCTGGGCTCGACGACGTCGAGCTCACCAAGGAGCAGATCGAGGATTTCTACGCGTACCTGATCGACCATGCGATCGAGCTCCACGAGGGCGAGGAACACAAGGATCTACCGCATTCCGAGCCGATCGCGGTCGAGGAGGAGAAGGTCGAGCCGAAGCTCGATCTCTCCGTGGAGCCGTCGCTCGACTCACTCCGCCTCTACCTGCGCGAGATCGGCAAGGTGCCGCTTCTGACCGCCGACCAGGAGGTGTCGCTCGCGAAGCTCATCGAGCGCGGCGACATGAAGGCGAAGCAGCACATGATCGAGGCGAACCTCCGGCTCGTGGTCTCGATCGCGAAGGGCTATCTCGGGCGCGGCCTCTCCTTCCTCGACCTCATCCAGGAAGGCTCGCTCGGCCTCATCCGCGCGGTGGAGAAGTTCGACTATCGCCGGGGGTTCAAGTTCTCCACGTATGCGACCTGGTGGATTCGACAGGCGGTCACGCGAGCGATCGCGGACAAGGCGCGCACGATCCGGATCCCGGTGCACATGGTCGAGAAGCTGAACAAGGTCGTCCACATCGAGCGCCAGCTCGTGCAGCGACTCGGCCGCGAGCCGCTTCCCGAAGAGATCGCCGAGGAGCTCGAGATCGACGTCGAGGAGGTCCGCGAGATCCTGCGCATGTCGCAGATGCCCATCTCGCTGGAGAAGCCCATCGGCGAGGAAGAGGACTCCTCACTCGGCGACTTCGTGCCCGACGAGGCGGCCGAGTCGCCGTTCGACACGGCGTCGCTCTCGCTCCGTCGCGAGGACGTCGAGATCGCGCTCTCCGCGCTGCCCGATCGCGAGCGCCGAGTGATCGAGCTGCGCTACGGCCTCGACGGGTCGCAGCCGTGCACGCTCGAGGAAGTCGGCCAGGCGTTCGGCGTCACACGTGAGCGCATCCGGCAGATCGAGAACAACACGCTGAAGAAGCTCGAATCGCTTCCGGAGGCGCAGGGACTCAAGGACTGCGTGTAAGGCTCGGCGCAACCGGAAGCTCCGCGTCAGCGGGCTTCCGGTCATGCGCATAGTTCCAGACGTGGCGCGCATCGAGTACGTCGGGCACGCGACGGTGTTCGTCGATCTCGACGGTGTCCGCCTCCTGACCGATCCGCTGCTGCGCAATCGCGTCGCGCATCTACGGCGGTCGACTCCTGTCTCCGCACGATCGCGCCGCGGTGTCGATGCCGTCCTCATCTCGCACGCGCACTACGACCACCTCGACCTTCCCTCGCTCGAGAAGCTCGGCAAGCAGATGCCCGTCGTCGTCCCGCGCGGGCTCGGCGGGATGCTCCGGAAACGTCGGTTCGAGAGCGTGCTGGAGGTCTCGGAAGGTGAGACGCTCGCGATCGGAGGGCTAGAGATCCGCGCCGTTCCTGCGGAGCACGACGGAAGCCGGAGCCCGATCGGCGCGTCCGGCGAGTCGCTCGGCTATGTGATCTCGGGCTCGAAGGCGATCTACTTCGCCGGCGACACGGATCTCTTCGACGGAATGGGCGAGCTCGGATCCATCGACGTCGGGCTCATTCCGATCTGGGGCTGGGGGCCTGATCTCGGCGGGGGCGGGCATCTCGATCCGACGCGGGCTGCCGAGGCGGTCGCGCGCATTCGCCCGAAGCTCGTGATCCCGATCCACTGGGGCACGTACTTCCCCATCCACCTCGGGCTGAAGGGCAAGCCGAGGTTCGTCGATATGCCGCCGCTCGAGTTCGAGGCCGCGTTGAACGACGCCGCGCCGGAGGTCGAGCTTCGCGTTCTGCGTCCAGGCGAGGGCTTCGAGCTCTAGGCGGCAGGAAGGAGGTCGGCCGATGCGAGCGCCGCGACCGTCTCTTCACGGATCTCGCTTGCGACCTGCGAGACGTCGGCCGTGAACGGGGCGTAGGCGACGATGTGCAGCCAGGCGGTTCTCTCGGTGATGTCACCGATCTGGACGTAGATCGCGAGATCGTCTCCCTGTGGAACGTTCGAGGCGGCCTCGAGGGTGATCCGCCTCGCGTCGGCGAGCGAGGCTCCGAGTCTTACTGGAAGGTCGACCGTCACGAGGCGTCGCGGGTCGTCGACGGAGCGGTTGACGAGCGTTGTCGAGACCATGCGCGTATTGGGCACGAAGATCCGTCGCCCCTCGTCCGTCGTCAGTGCCGTGTAGCTCAGCGTGATGTCGTCGACGAGCCCCGTATGGCCGTCGACCGTGATCCGATCCCCGAGCTTGATCGGCTGCGTGAATGCGAGGAGAACGCCCGACCCGAGATTGCCCAGAGGCGTGGTGAGAGCAAGGCCGGCGATGACCGCGAGAACCGCTGCGGAGCCGAGGAACGCACGAGCGACTTCCTGCGTCGCCGGAAAGATCGAGAGGACGCTCCAGATGCCGATGATCGCGACGAGCGCCACGATCATCCGCAGGAGGAAGCTGTACGTCGTGCGGCGACGCGCTGCCACCGACGGGTCCGTCTCGGCAAGGCGGCGCTCGTAGCGATCGAAGCCAAAATTGAGCAGCGCCCGCAGGACGAGCACGACGAGGAGCCAGATTGCCCCCGTGACGATGGCGCGTACGGCGTTCGAGTCCACGCCCGAGGTTTCGGCGTTGGCGGTGGAGAGCCTGCCTCAGGGCTAGTCGCCGGCGAGCACGCGAGCCTTGGCCGACGCGTACTCCTCGTCTGTCAGCGCGCCGCGCGAATGCAGGTCGGCGAGCGAGGCGAGGCGGGCCGAGATGTCCGCGACCGGCGCTGCGGCAGATTCACCGGCGGTGGACGCGGCACGCCGGCTCTCCCACCAGTCCGTAATGCGAGCTCGCGTGTCGGCGACGATCGTCGAGTCTCCGCCGTCCGGGAACTCGCGGAGCGTCTGCCGACGCGTCAGCTCGATCCACGTTGCGCCGAGCGCGGCGATGATCGCCACAAGCAGCAGCCTGGTGAAGTCGGTCACCGCCGAGCTGAAGAGCAGAAGGAGGAGGATCGCGCCGAGAGCGAGGTACGCCCACACGCGGTTCTGAAGCGCAGGAGCGATCCACCCGCGAGTGGTCAACGCGCGTCGCCCTGGGCCGGCGAGCCAGGCGGCGACCAGAAACAGCAGACCGACGATGATCATGAGCCGGAACGAGCCGCGCATGAGGTCGGTGAGGATGTTCCACGCATTGTTCGCAGCCTGGCGATCGTCTCGTGAGGCGACGAGCGAGTCGACCACGTAGTTCCTCGTCGCGTTGGCAGCGATGAGGCCGATGAGCCCGACGACGACGAGCGTGATGCCGATGCCACGTACAGCGTGTCGGCGGTCGCCCGCGAGCCACACGGCGAGCCCGAACGCCGCCAGCGTCAGCAGCGGCAGCACCCAGGCGAGCGTCTTCAGGAGCTCGAACGCGTTCTGCGCGGTGTCGAGCTCGTTGGCGCGCAGGATCACGATCTTGCCGGCGTCCTCGGGCAGCCTGTCCGCCACCTGGCTGCCGATCCCGATCCGGTCGGCCGCCTCCTGGATGATCTGCCTGAGGTCGAGCGTGACCACACCGCTCTGCGTCGAGACGCGGTCGCCTCCGCCCTCGAGCACTTCCACCAGCGTCCTGTGCGACTCCTCGAGCGATGCCCTGAAGAGGCTCTGGAACACGGACTGCTCGAGCGCGCGATCGACGATCTGATACGAGGCCTGCCGAAGGCCGGCGGTCGCCGCTCCGGACAGACCCTTGTACGTGTCCGGGAGCTGCGCCTTGACCTCTGCCTGCACGTCGACGTTCGCGAACAGCTCGTCGACAGCGCGGTTCGCCACTGCGACGCGGATCTTGTCGTTGTCGAGGAGCGAGCTGCTCGTGCTCGCGAAGACCGTGGTGTTGAGAGCGACGCGGTTGATCCAGACCGCGAACGACGACAGCAGCAGCAAGAGGCCCGCGACGACGAGCACGATCCAGACGGCTGCGGAGCGTCCGCGGCTCGGCTTCGCGGCTCGGCTTCGCGGGTGCGGTGGCGTCGGCGTCTGTGCTCATCGTCGGGCCGGGCAGCCTAGTGCTCGCCGAGCGAGAACGCTGCGTGGAGCACGCGGACGGCGCGCTCGACGTGCTCGCGGGGTATCAGGCACGAGATCTTGATCGGGGAGGTCGAGATGAGGCGCAGATTGATCTCCTCGTCGGCGAGCGTGCGGAACATGCGCGCCGCGACGCCAGGGTGCGAGCGCATGCCGGCTCCCACCAGGGAGACCTTCCCGAGATCGGCGATCTCCTCGATCTCGAGCGGACCGATCGTCTCCTGCGCGCGCTCGAGAGCACGACGCGCCGCCGGCACGTCGTCCTGCGGGACCGAGAAGGACAGCTCAGCGGCGTCGTGGACGACGTTCTGCAGGATCGTGTCGACGTTCGCGTGCTCGGCCGCAACCGCATCGAAGATGGCAGCCGCCGAGCCTGGTCGGTCGGGAACGTTGCGAAGCGCGAAGACGACCTCGTCCTCCGAGTGCGTCACCGCCGAGACGATGGGCTGCTCGAGGTTGTCGGCGTCTTCAATCCACGTTCCCGGCTCCGTGGAGAAGGTCGACCTCGCGTGGACGCGCACGCCTTGCCCGCGCGCGAGCTCGACAGCGCGCAACATCAGCACCTTGGCCCCGGACGCCGCCATCTCGAGCATCTCCTCGTACGACACCTTGTCGAGCTTGCGGGCGTCGGGGACGATCCGTGGATCGGCGGTGAAGACACCGGCGACGTCGGAGTAGACCTCGCAGGAAGCACCGAGGGCAGCTGCCAGCGCAACTGCGGTCAGATCGGTGCCGCCCCGTCCGAGCGTCGTCACGTCCATCGTGTCGCGCGAGAACCCCTGATAGCCGGCGACGAGGACGATCTTCCCCAGGTCGAGGGCTTCGACCACGCGAACGGGTGTGATCTCGCGGATCTTCGCTTTCGTGTGAACGGGGTCGGTGATGATCCCGGCCTGCGAGCCGGTGAACGAGACGGCCTCGTACCCGAGATCGTGCACCGCCATCGCGACGAGCGCGCAGGCGATGCGCTCGCCGGTGGAGAGGAGCATGTCGAGCTCACGTGGATGCGGCTCGGGCGAGACCTCGTGCGCGAGGGAAAGGAGGCCGTCGGTGGTGTCTCCCGTTGCCGAGACCGTCGCCACGACGCGCACGCCGCGCTCGCGCGCCTCGACCAAGCGCCGGGCGACGTCCTTGATCTTGTCGGGATCGGCGACCGACGAGCCGCCGAACTTCATGACGACGGTCTCCGGCGCCGGGTCGGGGCTCACGCTCATCGCGACGATTGTCGCGGTCCCGGCGGTCGCGTGCCGGACGGGTGGCTACGCTCCGCGCGTGCCGCGCAAGGTCATGCTCATCGGGCTCGACTGCGCCGAGCCGTCGCTCGTCCTCGAGCGCTGGCGCGACGAGCTGCCGACGATCTCGGGCCTGATGGATCGCGGCTCGTACGGCAGGCTCACCTCGGTGATACCGCCGATCACCGTTCCTGCGTGGTCTTGCATGATGTCGTCGAAGACGCCGGGTGACCTCGGCGTCTACGGCTTCCGGAACCGCTCTGACCACACGTACGAGGGCGGCTTCATCGCGATGTCGACGGCGATCAAGGAGCCGCGACTGTGGGACTACGTCACGCGAGCGGGCGGCTCGTCCATCGTGCTCTCCGTTCCGGGGTGCTATCCGCCGCGCCCGTTGAACGGCGTGATGGTTGGGTGCTTCCTGACGCCGTCGCTCGACTCGAAGTACACGTACCCGGCGGCGCTGAAGGACGAGATCACGGAGGTCGTGGGCGAGTACCTCTTCGACACGAAGGACTTCCGCACGAACGACAAGGAGTACCTCCTGCGTCAGGTCTACGAGATGACCGACCGCCGGTTCGCTCTGGCCGAGCACCTGCTCGAGACGAAGCCGTGGTCGCTCTTCGCGATGGTCGAGATGGGGCCCGACCGCATGCATCACGGCTTCTGGAAGTTCATGGATCCGGAGCACCGCAAGCACGAGCCCGGGAACGCGTACGAAAACGCGATCCTCGACTACCACCGGCATGTCGACGGGCTCATCGGGAAGCTGCTCGCGCACGCCGACGAGGACACGGTCGTGTTCATCCTCTCCGACCACGGCGCAAAGCGCCTCGACGGGGGCATCCGGATCAACGAGTGGCTTCGGAGCGAGGGCCTGTTGGCGACGCTCTCGCAGCCGAACGGTGTGTCCTCGCTCCGTGACGTGGGTGTCGACTGGTCGCGCACGACGGCGTGGGGTGAGGGCGGCTACTACGCGCGCGTCTTCCTGAACGTCGCCGGTCGCGAGCCTGAAGGGACGATCCCGCCCGAGGAGTACGAGGCGGTGCGAGACGATCTCGCGCGGCGGATCGCCGCGATCCCCGACGACGCGGGCAATCCGATCCCGACCGCGGTCTACAAGCCGGAGGAGCTGTACGGCGAGCCGAAGGGCGTCGCGCCGGACCTCATTGTCGTGTTCGGCGATCTTCTCTGGCGCTCGGTCGGAACGATCGGGGGCGACGAGGGGATCCAGACGCTCGAGAACGACACTGGCCCCGACGACGCGAACCACGCGCAGGACGGGCTGTACGTCGTCGCCGGTGCGGGCATCGAGGCAACCGGCCGCCACGACGCGCATCTACTCGACATCGCGCCGACCGTCCTCGAGGTCCTCGGGATCGAGGAGCCGGAGGGGCTACGGGGCACGAGCCTCGTGCCTCAGTTCGCCGCGCGCTGATCTCTGATGACCGTCGTCAGACGTGCGCGAGGACGCCGTCCAGCGGACGGGGCACGCTGCCGAGATCGAGCGCTCCGACAAGCAACGGCGCGTACCGAATCTTCCTGTTCCACATGAAGCGCCAGAGCTGCTCTTCCAGGCAGAGCTCACGCTTTGCAGGCTGCTTCTGGAACGTCCCGAACGGACCGAGCTCGCCCTGGGCCTCGACGATGCGCAGGACGGCTGCGGAGCCGAGCGCGCGGACGAGCTCGTCCTCGAGGTCGGTGACGCACACGTAGAAACCCAGATCCTCCATGTCGTCGCGAGTCAGATCGGCGCCCACGCCCGCGCGCTCGAGGGCGCGTCGGAACGTGTCCTCCTCCCCGACGTCGCAGAGACCCGCGACCTTCAGGTCGAGGCCTCGGGGCCCGAACCGCTCCACGTAGGTGCCGATCGCGTGTGCGCCTCCGATCGGCAGGATCGACACGCCCTCGGCTTCGAGGTCTCGGCCGCGCCGCTGCGCCAGCATTGAAACTGCGCGTTGGTCGCTGATCCCTTCGACGAGCACGACGGCACGCGCGCTCACGATGCTTCGTGGGCGCGGTCCATCGCACGAAACGCTGGGTTGTAGAACCCGTACGTGGTCACGACAGGAAGTGCGGCGCTCACGGGGCTCTCCTGCGAGCTCGACCACGTCCGGGAGACCGCGTACAACGGCGTGCGCCTTTCCACGGGCAAGACCGTAGATGGCCGTCACTACAATCCGCCGCGCTCATGAACGTCGTCGTCTACGTCTCCGATGCGCTGCGCACCGACCATCTCGGCTGTTATGGGGCCCGATACGTCAACACGAAGACGATCGACGAGCTCGCTGCCGGCGGAGTCCGCTACTCGCATGCGATCAGCGCCGCGCCGTGGACGGCCCCCTCGACGACCTCGATCGTCACCGGGATGTACGCGCATCACCACGGCTACCTGCACTGGGACGCCCAGCTCGACCCGTCGATCGAGACGTGGTTTCGCGCGTTCTCCGCGCACGGGTACGAGGTCGCGAGCTTCGTCTTCGACACGAACTACCTCTTCAAGGACCTGCCCGAGGCGAACGTCCTCGGGACGAGCGAGACCCTCGACGGCGCGTTCGAATGGCTACGCGCGAACCGCGATGCGCCTTTCTTTCTCTATGTGCACAACTGGGCGACCCACATGCCCTACGACATCCTGCACGCGGACCGCAAGGACTGGCTCGCGGCCAAGACGGAGATCATCGACGGTATCCAGTCCGACTCGGCGTCGGCCCTCGAGTCGATGCGCGAGTCGTACAGGACGGCAGTCGAGCGCCAGTCAGAGGTTCTGGTCGCCTCGTTCCTCGAGGAGCTCGAGTCGCTTGGGCTGCGCGAGAACACCGTCTTCGCGTTCCTCTCCGACCACGGCGAGTCGTGGGGCGAGCGCTTCGCGGCGAAGGGCGAGGTCAAGGGCGTCTACCACATGCACGGCGCAACGCTCTTCGACGAGATCGTCGAGGTGCCGTTGATCCTCTCGGCCCCCGGACGGCTCGAGCCGGCCGTCGTCTCCTCGCAGGTGCGCTCGGTCGATCTCATGCCCACGCTCCTCGACCTCGCGGGACTGCCGGCGCGCGAGACCGACGGCGAGTCGCTGCTGCGAATCGACGGCGACCGGCCGGCGATCATCGCCGGCACCGACATGGGGGCGCTGACGAAGCTCGCCGTCCGCAAGCCGCCGTGGAAGCTGATCCTCGACGTCGAGAGCGGGGAGGAGGAGGTGTACAACCTCGAGCTCGACCCGCGCGAGCTGCACAGCCGCCCGGCGGACGCGCCGCCCGAGCTGCGGGAGATCGTCTTTCGCGAGCTCGAGAGCGCCGAGCGGCACGAGCTGACGGAGGAGGAAGAGGCCACCGTCGCGAAGCGGCTTTCCGACCTCGGGTACCTCTAGATGACTGCACTCGCGACCTTCTACGAGCGGATGTTCTTCATCCGCCGCTTCGAGGAGACGCTCCTCGACCTCTTCTCGCTCGGGAAGCTCGTCGGCACCACGCACACGTACATCGGGCAGGAGGCGAACGCGGTCGGGCTGATCGACCACCTCGATCCCGACGTCGACACGATCTTCTCCAACCATCGCTGCCACGGGCACTACCTCGCGTTCACCGACGACGCGTTCGGCCTGCTCTGCGAGGTGATGGGGAAGGCGCCGGGCGTGTGCGGCGGCAAGGGCGGCAGCCAGCACCTGTGCAAGGGGAACTTCTACTCGAACGGCGTGCTCGGGAGCATCGTCCCCGTGGCGACAGGGATCGCGCTTGCGGAGAAGCGGAAAGGCACGGGCGCGGTGTCGACCGTGTTCCTCGGCGACGGCACGCTCGGCGAAGGCGTGACCTACGAGTCGCTCAACATCGCCTCGCTCTGGCAGCTGCCGGTTCTCTTCGTCGTCGAGAACAACCACTACGCGCAGTCGACGCCGGTCGAGCTCGAGCTCGCCGGGTCGATCGCGGCGCGCGGAGCCGCCTTCGGGGTCGAGGTCGACGAGCTCGACACGACCGATGTGGAGCAGATCCACGATGCGGCGGGCCGGGCAATCGAGCGTATTCGCGAGACGGGCGCACCGTTCTTCCTCGTCATCAACACGTACCGCTTCAGCCCTCACTCGAAGTCGGACGACCAGCGCGATCCGGCAGAGATCGACGAGCGGCGTACGCGCGATCCGCTGCTCGTTGCGGGCGCGCGCCTCGTCTGACGACGAGCGGTCGGCGATCGAGGCTCGCTGCGAAGAGCGGCTCGCCGAGACGGTCGAGGCCGCAGATGCGGCGCCTGCGGCGACGCCCGGGGTCGCCGCGTGAGCACTACGAGCGCGCAGTCGAAGCGGGGCGTCCAGGCGCTGAACGAGGCGCTGCACGCGATCTTCGCGTCCCGCGACGACGTCGTGCTCTTCGGCGAGGACATCCTCGATCCATACGGCGGAGCGTTCAAGGTGACGCAAGGGCTGAGCGACGCGTATCCCGACCGCGTCCTCACGACTCCGATCAGCGAGGCGTCGCTGTTCGGCGTCGCAGCGGGAATGGCGCTGCGCGGCCAGCGTCCCATCCTCGAGATCATGTTCGGCGACTTCGTCGCGCTCGGGCTCGACCAGATCGTGAACGGGATCTCGAAGTTCCGCGAGATGTACGACGACCAGGTGACCGTGCCGCTCGTCGTACGCGCGCCGATGGGCGCACGACGTGGATACGGGCCGACGCACTCCCAGTCACTCGAGAAGCTCTTGCTCGGGATCCCGAACATCTGCGTCGTGGCGGCGAGTGAGTGCCACGATGTCGGCGCGCTGCTTACGGCCGCGGTCGACGACGAGCGGCCGGTCTTCTTCATCGAGAACAAGCTTCTCTATGGGCGCACGATCCGGCGGCCCGAAGACGGCCACATCGGCGAGCTCGCCGTCCGCGAGGCCGGAGATCCGTATCCAGCGCTTACGTTTTCCGCGACGGACTTCACCGAGGGTGTCGCCACGATCGTGACCTACGGCGGGATGCTCCCGGTCGTCCTCGACGCGGTGACCGAGCTCGCTCTCGAGCACGAGATCTTCTGCGAGGTGGTTGCGCTGTCGCAGCTCGTCCCGATGGAGCTCGACTCCGTGCTGGAGTCTGTCGCACGCACGGGCGCGCTCGTGACGGCAGAGGAGGGGACGCTGACCGGCGGCTTCGGCGCCGAGATCGCGGCTCGCGTGCAGGAAGCCGCCTGGAGCGACCTGCGCGCACCGGTGCAGCGCATCGCGGCACGCGACGGGATCATCCCGTCGGCGCGGCCGCTCGAGGACGCCATGCTCCCGAGCGTGGAGGACGTGGTTGCTGCGGTCCTGACGCTCGAGGGAGCGCAGCGCTAGATGCTCGAGATCGTCCTCACGCGCGAGGACGCGAACACGGAGTACGCCCTCGTCGCCGAGTGGCTCGTCGAGGACCGCTCCGAGGTGTCGGCAGGGCAGCCCGTCTGCGTGGTGGAGACGACGAAGGCGACCGTCGAGGTCGAGGCGCCAGGCGCCGGAACCATCGTGCAGCTCTACGGCGAGGAGGTCGAGGTCGAGCTCGGCAAGACGATCGCGTACGTTGCGGAGACAGCGGACGAGCTCGCGTCGATCGACGCGAGAGCCGAGGCGAAGCCTGCGCCGAAGCCGGCGGCCGGCGACCGCAAGGCGACGCGAAAAGCCGTCGAGCTGGCCGAGCTCCATGGGATCGATCTTGCGTCGATCGACAAGCGCGGCTTCATCACCGAGAAGGACGTCGAGGCGCTCATTGCAGCGCAGAAGTCGTCGTCGGCACCCGCTGCTGGGCCGATCCTCGCTGGCGTCTCGACGGATGGTGTTTCGCTGCCGGCCACGTTCGAGCTCGATGCGGACGCCGGCCGCCTCGCGCCGGACTTCCTGCCCTCGCTCGACCACGAGGCGTTCCGGGCGCTCGCGCCGGCAGACAAGGTGACTGCGCTCCGGGACGCCGGTGCCCGGATCGGCGACGGTGTCGACCTCGGCGAGGGCGTCGCTCGTCGTCGCGCCACGAATCGTCATCGAGGACGGTGTTCGGCTCGGGCCACGGGCGACGATCGTCTGCGAGGAGGTCGTCGCGATCGGCGAGCTCTCGCAGTTCGGTTCCGACCTGGAGCTCCGCTGCCGGCGCGCGTTCCTCGGCGCAGGCATCTGGGGCGGCCGTTCGGTGCGATTTGGCGGAGGTGGCCACCGCGACCCGTGGGCGACCCTCACGATCGGCGATCTCGCGTTCGTCGGCGACGAGGCGTTCGTCAACGTCTGCCGGCCGGTGCTCATCGGCCGCGAGGTGTTCCTGACGATGCGCTCGATCATCGTCACGCACAACATCGGGCACTCCGTCCTCGAGGGCTTCGAGAACCGCTTCGCACCGGTCGTGCTCGAGGATCGCTCGCAGGTCGGTCTCGGGGCCGTGCTCTACGCCGGCGCGCGCATCGGGGCTGAGGCGATCGTCGCGTCGAACTCGTACGTCGTCGGCGACATTCCGGCAGGCGCCTTCGCGATCGGTGTTCCCGCGAAGGCGACGGGCAGCTCGAGCCACAAGCTCTCCGACTCACGACGGGCGGACCTCGCACGGCGGATGATCGACGATCTCCACGAGCTGCTCGTGCTCCGGGGCACGCCGCGTCCGCTATCGAGGACGACGGCTTCGAGATCGAGGGCACGCGGGTGACGTTCACCGAGAGCTTCCGAGGCGGTGGTGTCGACGCGCCAGCAGTCGTGCTCGCGCTCGATGTCCGGGGCGACGTGCCCGATGGCGTTGCAGTCATCGACCTGCTGGGTCGCCGCGTCCACGGGAGTGGCGGGGCCGTGCTCGACTCCGTACGCGAGTTCTGCCGGAAGCGGGGGATCAAGCTCGAGCCCGGGCCGTGGAGCTACCCCGGCGGCCTCATCTAAAGGGGTAAGCGCATCACCCTGGTATTTCGTGCCTGTCGGTACTAGGGTGTGCGCGCCAAGAGGGGACGCTCGAAAGCGAGGCCGGGGTGGTATCGAGGAGGGCTCAGGTCGTACTGGGGCTAGCCGTACTGCTCGCGTCTGCGTTCGCCGCGACGTCGGCGGGCCAGTCCTCTACGAGGATCGCGCTCCGTCCGGACGCGACCTCACCGCTGCTCACAAAGGCGATTGCAGCTCAGTCGACCCGCGCGCGAGTGTGGCGTAACGCGCCGGGAATCGTCGGCAGCGGTGTCGGGGTCACATCCACGGGCCGCCCGGTCATCGAGGTGTTCACGACGCGACCGGGCGTCAGTGTCCCGAAGACGCTCGCTGGCGTCCCTGTCCGGACCGTCATGACGGGGATGATCGTGGCGCGCTCGGCGACGCTCCGCTACCCGCGACCCGTCCCCATCGGCGTCTCGACCGGCCTCGCGGACGTTCGCGACGGGAACGCTCGGGGCAAGGGTGACGAACGGCGCGAACGTCTATGCGCTCTCGAACAACCATGTCTTCGCCGGGGTCAACCAGGCGAGCATCGGGGATCACATCCTCCAGCCCGGCCCGATTGAGGACGGAGGCATCGACCCTGACGACCGTATCGCCACGCTCGCCGACTACCAGGAGATCGACTTCTCGGGGAGCCCGAACACGATCGACGCTGCGATCGCGCTGACGACCACCGGCGATGTCGGCACGGCGACCCTCCCGGACGGCTATGGGTCGCCGAGCTCGACGACCGTTCCCGCGTCCGTCGGCATGCAGGTCCAGAAGTACGGGCGTACGACCGGATTCACGACCGGATCGATCAACGCGGTCAACGTCGACGTCGACGTCTGCTACTTCCCGTTGACCGACACCATCTGCTTCCCCGGTTTCCAGGCGCACTTCGTCAACCAGTTCTCGATCCCGACGGTCCGTCCCGTTCAGCGCCTCGGGCGACTCGGGCTCGCTCATCGTCGCGCAGGGCTCGAACCAACCCGTCGGGCTGCTCTTCGCCGGCGGCGACGGCCTCACCATCGCCAATCCCGATCGATGCCGTCCTGCAGCGCTTCAACGTCACGATCGACGGCGCGCCGTCGAGGGCCGGGCCGCCCGGCGCGCCATCCGGCTCTCCAGGCGATCGCCGGTGACGGCCAGGTCGCGCTTTCCTGGACCGCGCCGAGCTTCGACGGCGGCTCGCAGATCTCGGGCTACAGCGTGTACCGCGGAACGAGCCCCGAAGCCGGCGAAGCGCCCTCGCATCGGCGTCCCGCCGGCGACGAGCTACACCGACACGAGCGCCGCCAACGGCACGACCTACTACTACAAGGTGTCCGCGGTGAACGCTGCAGCGGCGAAGGCCCGACTCTCGAACGAGGTCTCGGCGACGCCCGACCGCGGCTCGTCCCGCCGACTGCCCGCTCCCGATCGTCGACAACTTCAACCGCGCCGAACGAGAACCCGCTCTCCGACGCCGGGCGCTGGACGAACGGCGATCATCGGCCCGCCGAGAGCGGCCTCGTACGTCACCTCGAACCAGCTCGCCTGCTCGGTCGTCGACGACCTGCACCGCCTGGCGCAACAACGCCCAGTACGGGCCCGACGTCGAGGTCTGGGCGCAAGATCGCGACCCTGCCCGGCGACGGCAACCAGCTCCGCCTCTACGCGCGCCTGCAGATGCCCGGCTCCGACCATCGCGGCTACCTGCTGCGCACGAACCAGACGAGCGGGCCCGGACGAGGTCTGGCTCGAGCGCTTCAACGGCGGCGTCACCAGCCTCCTCGACGATCCCGCAGGAGCTCGCGCCGGCGACACGCATCTTGCTCCGCGTCAAGGGCACGACGCTCGAGGCCTGGCGCAACAACGGCAGGCTCCTGGTCGCGGCTCGGCCTCGTCCAGCGACTCGACCTACGCGACGGCCGGCTCGGCCGGCATCGGACTGCGCGGCACGACCGGCCGCCTCGACGACTTCGGCGCGCGGACGCTCGGCAGCACTCGAGCCCGCCCGGCGCCCCGACCGCCCTCGCAGGCGATCGCCGGTGACGGGCAGGTCGCACTGTCCTGGACCGCGCCGAGCTTCGACGGCGGCTCGCAGATCACGGGCTACCGCGTGTACCGCGGGACGAGCCCCAACCGACGAGCGTGCTGCGCGAGCGGCGCCGCCGCCGACGAGCTACACGGACCCGAGCGCTGCCAACGGCACGACCTACTACTACAAGGTGTCGGCCGTGAACGGTGAACGGCGACGGCCCGACCTCGAACGAGGCCTCTGCGACGCCGATGCGGCCGTCCCGCCTGTGACCCCGCTCACGTCGTCGACGACTTCAACCGCGCCAACGAGAACCCGCTCTCCGACGCCGGCCGCTGGACGAACGCGTCATCGGCGGGCGAGAGCGGCTTCACACGTCACCTCGAACCAGCTTGCGTGCTCGGTCATCGACGACCTGTACCGCATGGCGCAACGACAGCCCAGTACGGGCCCGACGTCGAGGTGTGGGCGCGAGATCACGACCTTGCCCGGCACGAACAACCGGCTCCGCCTGTACGCGCGCCTGCAGCATGCCGGACGTCCGGATTCGACGGCTACATGCTGCGCACGAACCAGATCGACGGGACGGACGAGGTCTGGCCTCGAGCGCTTCAACGGCGGCGCCACCACGCTGCTCGCGATCCCCAGGAGCTCGCGGCCGGCGACACTCTGCTCCTGCGGGTCGACGGGCTCGACGCTCGAGGCTTGGCGCAACAACGGCAGGCTCGTGGTCGCGCCTCGGCTTCGTCCAGCGACTCGACCTACCGCGCGGCCGGCTACGCCGGGAGTCGGTCTGCGGGGACGACGGGCGGCTCGACGACTTCGGCGCGCGGACGCTCGGCGGCGCCCCGCCCGACACCACGCCTCCCACCGACCCGACGAACCTGCAGCTAAGCGCGGTCTCGTCGAGCCAGATCAACCTCTCCTGGACGGCCTCGACCGACGCGGGCGGCCTCAGCGTGTACCGGATCCAGCGCTGCTCGGGTGTGAGCTGCGTCAACTTCAGCGATCTCACGAGCGTCCCCGGCAACCAGACGACCTTCCAGGACACGAACCTGACCGCCTCCACCTCCTACACCTACCGCGTGCGTGCAGAAGACACGGCCACGCCCGCCAACGTCAGCAACTACTCGACCCCGTCGTCGGCGAGCACGCTGGCACCGCCCGACACCACACCTCCCACCGACCCGACGAACCTGCAGCTAAGCGCGGTCTCGTCGAGCCAGATCAACCTCTCGTGGACGGCCTCGACCGACGCGGGCGGCCTCAGCGTGTACCGGATCCAGCGCTGCTCGGGTGTGAGCTGCGTCAACTTCAGCGATCTCACGAGCGTCCCCGGCAACCAGACGACCTTCCAGGACACGAACCTGACCGCCTCCACCTCCTACACCTACCGCGTGCGTGCAGAAGACACGGCCACGCCCGCCAACGTCAGCAACTACTCGACCCCGTCGTCGGCGAGCACGCTGGCACCGCCCGACACCACACCTCCCACCGACCCGACGAACCTGCAGCTAAGCGCGGTCTCGTCGAGCCAGATCAACCTCTCGTGGACGGCCTCGACCGACGCCGGCGGCCTCAGCGTGTACCGCATCCAGCGCTGCTCGGGTGTGAGCTGCGTCAACTTCAGCGATCTCACGAGCGTCCCCGGCAACCAGACGACCTTCCAGGACACGAACCTGACCGCCTCCACCTCCTACACCTACCGCGTGCGTGCAGAAGACACGGCCACGCCCGCCAACGTCAGCAACTACTCGACCCCGTCGTCGGCGAGCACGCTGGCACCGCCCGACACCACGCCTCCTACCGACCCGACGAACCTGCAGCTAAGCGCGGTCTCGGCGAGCCAGATCAACCTCTCCTGGAGCGCCTCGACCGACGCCGGCGGCCTCAGCGTGTACCGCATCCAGCGCTGCTCGGGTGTGAGCTGCGTCAACTTCAGCGATCTCACGAGCGTCCCCGGCAACCAGACGACCTTCCAGGACACGAACCTGACCGCCTCCACCTCCTACACCTACCGCGTGCGTGCAGAAGACACGGCCACGCCCGCCAACGTCAGCAATTACTCGACCCCGTCGTCGGCGAGCACGCTGGCACCGGCGAAGCCGCTGTACTTCTCGCTCCTGAACGATGGCACCGTGGGCGGGCTCTCGGTGGCGAACGAGGACGTCGTGTCCTACAACGGCGCGACGTTCAGCCTCGCGTTCGACGGGTCGGACGTCGGCCTCGCGAGCCGACGCCTCGATGCCTTCGGCTGGCTCAACTCGACAACGCTGCTGTTCTCGCTGGACACCGACGGAGCCACGCTGCCGGGTGTCGCGGGGACGATCGACGACTCGGACGTCATCCACTTCGACGCGACGTCACTCGGCGCGACCACCAGCGGGGCTTTCAGCGTGTACTTCGACGGCTCCGACGTCGGCCTCACGACGGCGGGCGAGGACGTCGACGCCTTCGAGCTGCTCGCCAACGGGACGATCGTGCTGTCCACCGACGGCTCGGCGAGCGTGCCAGGCGTCTCATCCGGAGCAGAAGACCTGCTCGTCTTCACGCCGGGCTCACTCGGCTCGACGACGAGCGGCACGTACGCCATGTACTTCGACGGCTCGGACGTGGGCATCTCGACCTCGCAAGAGAACGTCGACGCGGCCGCCGTCGACGCAGCCGGACGCGTGTACCTGTCGACGACCGGAAACTTCACCGCCACCGGCGTCAGCGGAGCCGACGAGGACGTCTTCGTCTTCACTCCCACGACGCTCGGCGCGACGACGAGTGGGACATTCAGCTCGACGCTGTACTTCGACGGATCGGCGTTTGGCCTCGGCGGCAACGACATCGCCGCGATCGACCTACCGCTCGGCACGTAGCCGCTAGGCGGCCGCTTCGGTGCGCTCGGCTTGCGCGGGGAGTACCGCTAGCACCGACCGGACGACCTCGACGTCGCCCTCGATCGAGACGCCGTCGAGGTCGCGCTCGACCAGCAGCCGATAGAAGCCGGGCGCGTCGCCGACGATCACCGCGTCGGGATCGTCGATCCCACCCTCGACGACCGTGTCGCCCGCGAGGGACGCGTGCTCGTCGCCGATGCGGAACTCGAGGCGCCCTCCCGCGCAGTCGGACGGCAGCGCGATGCGGAGTGCGCCGCGGAGCCAGCCTGCCTCGAGGTTGCCGTGCGACGGGTGGTGGGCCGAGTGAGCGCGCTCCCCAATGCGCGAGGACGTGGAGAACCTCGCGCAAACCCCTGCCGTATTCGGTGAGCTCGTAGACCCAGGAGGCGGCGGGGGGCTCGAGCTGCTTGCGGCGGACGACGCCGCCGTGCTCGAGCGTCTTCAGGCGCGCGGCGAGGATGTTCGTGCCGCAGCCGTCGAGCCGGGCGTGGAGGTCCGAGTAGCGGAGCTGGTCGTCCTCGAGCAGCTCTCGGACGATGAGCAGCGACCAGCGCTCGCCCACGATGTCGAGGGCGTGCGCCATCGGGCAGTACTGCGAGTAGCTCCTTGCCACCTTCGGGAGTGTAGCGGCTTAACTAGGAAATTGAAAGTAGTCACTTGCGAATAGCAAGTGAGTTCGTGTAGCATCCCCCGCCTACTCAGCACACGAGATGCCACGAGGCTGGAAACGGGGGTTCCCATGGTCGACTCGGACAGGAAGAAGTGGTTCGCACTCGCGCTCATCCTCGCGGTGCAGTTCATGACCATCCTCGACATCGCGATCGTCAACGTCGCGCTGCCGTCGATCCAGGTCGACCTCGGGTTCTCGCAGGAGAACCTGCAGTGGGTGATCAGCGCCTACGCGCTCATGTTCGGCGGGTTCCTCCTCCTGGGAGGACGGTCCGCGGACCTTCTCGGCCGCAGGCGTATCTTCATGGTCGGCACGCTGCTCTTCACTCTCGGCTCGCTCCTGTGCGGGCTCGCGTGGAGCGAGGCGTCGCTGATCGCATTCCGCGCGCTCCAGGGACTCGGAGCGGCGACGATCACGCCGGCAGCGCTCTCGATCCTCGTCTGGACGTTCAAGGAAGGACGCGAGCGCAACATCGCGCTCGGCGCCTGGGGCGCCGTGGGTGGCGTCGGCGCCGCATTCGGCGTCCTGTTCGGCGGCATCCTCGTCGACTTCCTCTCCTGGGAATGGATCTTCTTCGTCAACGTGCCCGTCGGAGTGGCTGCTCTCATCCTCGCGCCGTTCCTGCTCTCCGAGAGCATGGACAAGCACGGCCAGGGCTTCGACGCGCTTGGCGCCGTTCTCGTGACCTCGGGGCTCTCCATGCTCATTCTCGGCGTCACCCAGGGCCATGGCTGGGGCTGGAGTTCGACGAAGACGATCGGTGTCTTCATCGCTTCCGCCGTCCTCCTCTTGGGATTCGTTTTCTGGGAGCGGCGAGTTGAGCATCCGCTCGTTCCTTTCTCGATCTTCCGGCTGCAAACGCTGACGGCCGCGAACATCGTCGGCTTCATCCTCGGCACCGCTCTCTTCGCGATGTTCCTGATGCTGACGCTCTACATGCAGCAGGTGCTCGGCCTCTCGCCGCTCGAGACGGGCGTCGGGTACCTCGCAGTCGCCGGTACGGCGATCATCTGGGCGAACGTCGCAGCCGCGGCGGTCACGCGCGTCGGTGTCAAGCCCGCGCTCGTGTTCGGGATGGCGCTGTTCACGGTCGGGCTCCTGTACTTCACGCAGGTCTCGCCTGACGGCAGCTACTGGAAGGATCTCTTCCCGGGCTTCCTCATCATCGGGCTCGGCATGCCGTTCGCGTACGTCCCGGTCTTCATCGCCGCCGTCGCGGGCACGAAGCCGGATGAGGCAGGACTCGCGTCGGGTCTCATCAACACGTCGCAGCAAATCGGTGGCGCCGTTGGCATAGCGATCCTCTCCACGATCGCCGTGTCCACGACCGATGATGCGTTTGCCAGCGGCTCGCAGCAGGCGGTGGCGCTCACCGACGGGTTCGCCGCCGCGTTCTGGGCCGGCGCGGCCATCTCGTTCGCGGGTCTCCTCGTCTCGATCTTCGTCGTCCGCGGTCGCGATCTGCAGCATCAGGAGGCGGGCGCGGGCGAGCCCGCGCTCGAGCCTGCCGGCGTAACTCGTCGTGATCACCTGGCCGGAGCCTGTCGAGGCAGGTTCCGGCCAGGCTGATCGTGGGTAGATTCGTCCTGATGCGCTTCCGCAAGGACGCCCGGCTCGACTCCTCGCAGGTGGAGGACTACCGCGGTAGAGGTGGCGGAGGCCTCCCCGGCGGCGTGCCGGTGACGCTTGGCGGCGGCGGAGGCCTGATAGCGATCGTCGTCGTTCTCGCGTTCCTCTTCCTCGGAGGTGGTGGCGGGCTCGGCGACCTCGGGTCGCTGACAGGGCCAGACTGTCGGCCCGAGCGGGCAGCCTTCGGGCGAGCTCGCGCAGACCTGCCAGACCGGGCAGGACGCGAACGAGCGCGATGACTGCCGCATCGTGGCCGTGATCAACAGCGTGCAGGCGTACTGGTCGAAGACGCTTCGTGGGTACGAAGGGACGCGAACGCGGTTCTTCGACGGCGGCATCCAGACCGGCTGTGGCCCGGCGTCCTCTGCGACCGGGCCGTTCTACTGCCCGCGCGATCGCTACGTCTACATCGACCTCGGCTTCTTCGATCAGCTGCAGTCGCAGCTCGGCGCGCGCGGCGGGCCGCTCGCAGAGGCGTACGTCCTGGCTCACGAGTATGGGCATCACGTCCAGGATCTGACCGGCGACCTCGACCGCGCCGACCGCGACACAGGCCCGCAGGGCGGTCAGGTGCGCGTCGAGCTCCAGGCGGACTGCTACGCCGGGCTCTGGGTCGGCCATGCGCTCGACACCGGCTTCGTCGAGGACATCACGCGACAGGACGTGGCCGACGCGCTCGACGCGGCGCAAGCGGTCGGGGACGATCGCATCCAGGAGACCACGCAGGGTCGGGTCACGCCCGAGTCGTGGACGCACGGCTCGTCCGAGCAGCGGAAGAGCTGGTTCGTGCGCGGCATCGAAGGCTCCGGTCCTCAGAGCTGCGACACGTTCAAGGGCCGCGTCTAGCTCTCAGGAGGGGCGTCGGGAGGCGTCGTCGTCGCCTTCTCGAGATCGCTGCGGGCGCGTCTGGCGTTCCGGTCCGCACGCCTGCGCGAAACGACGAGGTAGACGATGAGGGAAACGACGAGGACAGCCACGACCGCGCCGACGAGCGAGCCGCCGCGGAACGCGGGCGCCTCGACGTCGAGGACGCGGTCTCCGGCGTGCGCCGCGCTCCCGCTGCCGACCACGATGCTGAGCGTCATGAGATTCGGGAGCGCGAGCAGGATCCCGATCGCGAGTGCGGCTGCGATCGTCTTCCACGTCCGACGCCACCGCAGGATCAGCACGATGGCGATGATCGGCAGGAAGGTGAAGACGAACCCGTAGACGAGGCCGAGCGTCGTTCCCTGCGTGATGCTCCCGTCGACCTGGTCGCCGATCCGGTGCGCCCACCAGCGTGGGACCGTCGCCGACGCGGCGATCACGGCAACGACGACCGCTGCGAGAAGGCCGCCCGCCCACAGCGCTCGCCGACCCCAGTCGGGCGAGCCGATCTCCCCGCTCGTGCGGTCCGTCACGCCGTCCCGTGCGCGGGCGTCAGTCGAGGACGAATGTGACCCGGAGCGTGACTCGGTACGCCGTGATCTTCCCGCCTTCCACGTCGACCTTCTGCTCCGCCACCCACGCACCCCTGATGTTCCGCAGAGACTCGCCGCTCTTCTCGATACCGACGCGGACTGCGTCGTCGAAACTCGTTGGTGAGACCGCCGTCAGCTCGATGACCTTCGCTACCGACATCGCCTGCCTCCTGTCCGTCGCTCGTCGCTCGAGTCAGGACCCTACAGCGGCGGCGGATATCTTCTCGTCGGATGCGCAAGATCCAGAGCCAGGGTGTTCACCACATCACGATCGTCGGCGCCAAGCGGCAGACGGCGATCGACTTCTGGGAGGGCACGCTCGGGATGCCGTTCGTCTTCGAGCAGCCGAATCTCGACAACGCGTCCGAGAGCCACCTCTACTTCGATCCCGGCGACGGTCGTCTGATCACGGTGTTCACGGACGAGAGCCGTGAGGACGATCCGACGCGCACTGCGACCGACCCGGGTTGCGTGCACCACGTTGCGTTCTCGCTGTCGCAGGCGGTCTTCGCGCAGACGGTGGAACGGCTCGACGAGCGCGGCGTCAAGCACTCGGGCGTGAAAGACCGCGGCTTCATGGACTCGATCTACTTCGAGGATCCGCTCGGCCTCTTGATCGAGCTCGCCTCGTATCGCTTCGAGCCGCCGTTCGGCCACACCCACGCGGACGTTCTGCTCGAGGCGCACAAGCTTCGCGTCGAGCGCGGCGATTACAACATCGCCCAGGACCACCTCGCAGATGCGATCGAGCTCCTGATCGAGCGGTCGCGGCCGTCGCTCTCCGACGACCGCTCCTCGAAGAACCCGTACTAGCGGTCCGCGCAAGCGCGGATCGCGGCTACGGTCGCGGCATGGGAGACGGTGGCGGCAGGGCGTGGCTCTGGGTTCGCATCGCGCTCGTCGTCTTCGTGCTGGCGTGGATCCTCGGGCCGAGCGAGCTTCGCGACAGCGTCCCGATCCTCGTTGTCTTCCTGATCGCGCTCGGCCTCGAGGTGAACTTCCTCGTCGGCGCGCTCCGTGGAGGTCCGACGCGCCAGCCGGATCGGCGCCCGCAGGAGATCGACCGGCAGCGGTACGGCTTCGAGGCTGAGCTCGAAGACGACCTCGACGACGACTGGCCTGAGCCCGAACCGCGCTCGGCGGCGATCCGCCGCTTCGCGCTCGGCCTCGGCGTGATCGCCGCGCTCGTCGCCGTCGTCTGGTTCGTCGACGCGAGGACGGGCTGGAGCTCGATCGACGGCGATCGACGAGTCGTCGCCGTCGCGCGCTTCTCCGCTGAGGCTTCACGCATAGCGGAGAAGCCTGTCTCCATTCGGTGCGACGAGGCGCGTGACTACGTCGGGTCGGTTCAGCACGCCGACGGCGTGGCTCTCGTCGGCGGAGAGCTGGCGATCCTGACGCCGGAGGTCTGCAACGACCTCTACCGCCTCGCCTTCGAGGGCGACACCACCGGGAGCCGGACGGGACGGGCGATCGCCGTCCTCGCCCACGAGGCGTGGCATCTTCGCGGGGAGGCCGACGAGGGGACGACGGAGTGCTACGCGCTCCAGTCGGGCGTTGCGCTCGGTCAGCGGCTCGGGTTGTCCGAGGACACTGCGAGGCAGCTCATGCGACAGCAGCTGACCGAGAACGCGCTCCGCGGCGCCGGAACGCTCGAGTACCGCGTGACCTCCGAGTGCCGCGACGGCGGCGCGCTCGATCTCGACCGAGAGGACGACCGCTTCCCCTAGATTCTGATTGGCCTCGTCCCGAACCGCTGCGACACTTGCGCGCCATGGGTGGCGTCGTTCTCGGGCTCGCCGGAGCAGCGCTGGTAGCGGCGACTGGGCTGGCCACGGCCGCGGTCATCGGAATACGCAGCCTCTCCGAGCTCCTCCTCGCCGCGTATGTCGTGGCCTTCGCCGAGATCGTCGGGCTGACGCTCGCGTTGTCGACCCTCGGCGCGATGTCGCGCGGAGGCTTCGTCTTGGGGATCGTCGCGCTCTTCCTGGCCTCGGGTACGGGCTGGCTCGTCGCTGGTCGCCCCCGTGCCTCCGGTCTCTCGCCGCAGCTGCGCTCCCTCGTGAACGATCCCCCGCTCTCCGTGCTCGCGACGGCGGTGGGGCTCGCGCTGGCATACCTCGCCGCGCTGATCGTCGCGACTCCGCCGAACAGCTCCGACTCCCTCTCATACCACCTCCCGCGAGCGGCGTTCTGGAGCCAGTCGGGGCACGTTGGCTACGTCCGCGAACGCCTACGACGCACGAATCAACGCCAACCCTCCCAACGCGGAGCTCGTGCTCACGCCTTGTGATCGACGTCACGCGAAGCGAACGCTTTGTCGGCTTCGTCCAATTCGTCGCCGCGCTCGCTTGCGCCTGGGTGTGTTCGCGCTGGCTCGGCGCCTGCGTCTTTCCAGCCCGCGAGGCAGCATTTGGAGCTCTCGCTCTTCCTGACGCTGCCGGTCGTGCTCCTCCAGGCACCGACGACGCAGAACGATCTTGTGGCAGCCTCGATGTCTGACGGCAGCGGCTGTGCTTCTTGACGGGCACGTCGACGGCCGCGACTGGGCTCGCGGCGCTCGCAACGGCGCTCGCCGTCGGCACGAAGGTTCCGGCAGTCTTCGGCTTCCGCTTCTCCTCGTGCTGGCGATCTGTCGGCACCTCGCCGAGGCACGACTAATCGCCCGTCTGCTGGCGCTCGACCGTCGGGACGCGGTTGGGGCCTACTGGTACGTCGTCAATCTCCGGAACAGCGGACGCTGTCTTCGGGCCGTCCGTCCGGCGACGGGCGAAACGACGGCGGAGGGCTTGATCCGGACCGCCGCAGCAGGCCGTCCTCACCGCTTTCGGCCTCGTGGTCGACTCGTTCGACCTGTCTGGCTCTCGTGGCGCCGACATCTTCGTCTATCTCGTTGCGGCGGCGTCGTAGTGGTCGCGTGGGCGTTCTCTCGCAGCGCCGCGCGGGGTCATCGCACCGCGTTGCTACGCGCTCCTCGCCGGCGCCCTCGCCTTGCTGCCGCTAGCCCTGTATCCGGGCAGCTATGCGGCCTGGAAGCGCGTTCGCCAAGCTGCACCACTCTTCTCGGGGGCGACGTGGTTCGCGGTGCGCGGCTGGGATCCGACTCGCGTCGGAGAGAACTTCTCCTGGTTCGGCCCGCTCGGCTTCTTCCTCGTCTTCGGCGTGGGCGGAGCCGCCACCGTCGTGCTTGTCCGCCGGAGGACGCTTCCGCTCCGCGCCCTCCTCTACGCTGGGGCGCCGTTCGTCTGGCTCGCGCTGGTTGTGCTCATTCTCGAGTACAACCCGTGGCACGGTCGCCTCTTCATCTTCCCGGTCGCTCTGTGTGCAGCGCTGTGGGGCATCGCTTGCGGGTTCGAGCCGTCTCGTGGGCGATCGTGCGGTCGCGGTAGCGACCACAGTGCTCGTCGCTCGTGAATAATGCAGTCGAAGCCTTCGGGGCTGCGCCTGATCGAGCCCGATCCTCCTGCATCCGTCTGGACGATGGAGCGGTGGGAGGTGCAGTCGATCCAGCGCCTCGACGTAAGGACAGTCGTTGCGATTCGTCGAGCAGCGCATTCCACGCGCCGCGCACGTCGCGCTCGCGCTCTCCGACGGGGACTTCGGGCTACCCGCCGTTCGGCCCGACGCTCGCGAGGACGGTGGAGCTGGCGGCGCCAGGCTCAGACGGTCGCGATGTGCTCGATGCCGACTGGATCGTGTGCCCCTCCGCCCGGGCGGGCTCTGATCGACGGGAGGTGCTGGCGTGCGCGCTCGACGTCGGCGAGCTCTGGGCGATCTTCGATCGGCGGCCCGGGCCCTGCTCGAGCTGACGGTCGAGGCGGCCGAGTGCCCATCAGAGGCCTTCACTAGACTCCGCCGCAGGTGACCAGCCAGGACGACTCCGTGGGATGGCCGTGCTCGGCGCAGGCCCGGCGGGACTGACTGCGGCATACGTACTCGGCCTTCGAGGCGTCCGTGGCACGGTCTACGAGGCCGACGGGGTCGTCGGCGGCATCGCCAAGACGGTCGAGTACGACGGCTACCGCTTCGACCTCGGCGGCCATCGCTTCTTCACGAAGCTGTCCCGAGATCGAACGCCTCTGGCAGTCGATGCTCGGCGACGATTTCCTCGTCAGACCTCGCCTGTCGCGCATCTACTACCAGGGCAAGTACTACGCCTACCCGCTCCAGACGCGCGACGTCATCGCACGTCTAGGCCTGCTCGAGTCGGCTCTCTGCTCGCTCTCGTACTTCCGGAGCCAGCTGAACCGGAACTGGAAGCGAATGGACAGCTTCGAGGACTGGGTGACGGCGAACTTCGGTCGACGCCTCTACGACGCGTTCTTCCGCTCCTACACGGAGAAGGTGTGGGGGATTCCCGGCTCCGAGATCCATGCCGAGTGGGCGGTGCAACGGATCAAGGACTTCTCGTTTCGAAGCGCGCTGCTCTCGGCGTTGCACCTGACGCGTTCCACTCCGACGACGCTGATCGAGGAGTTTCAGTATCCGCGTCTCGGGCCGGGCCAGATGTGGGAGGCGTTTCGCGCCGCATGCGGAGGAGCGCGGCGTCGAGGTGCAGCTCAACCACCGAGTGTCGGCGATTCAGCACGAGCACGAGGTCGTTCACTCGTTGACGATCGAGATCGACGGCCGGTCGAGGGACGTCGGCGTCGACGGCGTTCTCTCCAGCATTCCTCTCAGCGACCTCGTTCTCAGCCTCGAGCCGGCCGTACCCGCAGAGATCCGCGACGCCGCCGAGATCCTGCGCTACCGCGCGATGTGTCTCGTCGCGCTCGTCATCGACGACGACAAGCCGTTCCCGGACAACTGGATCTACCTGCACGATCCGGGAATCCGAGCAGGCCGGGTGCAGAACTTCGGGGCCTGGAGCCCCGACCTCGTGAAGCCCGGGAAGACGTGCCTGGGAGTCGAGTACTTCTGCTTCGAGGACGACGAGATCTGGACGATGTCGGACGAGGACGCGGTCAGCCTCGCGACGGACGAGCTCGCGCGCATCGGCCTCGTGAATCGCGCCGACGTCATCGACGGCGTGAAGGTGCGCGTGCCGAAGGCCTACCCGATCTACGACCACAACTACCGGCAGGCGGTTCCCGTGCTGCGCGGGTACCTCGCCGGCTTCGAGAACCTGAAGACGTTCGGGCGCAACGGGCTCCACCGCTACAACAACCAGGACCACTCGATGTGGACGGCGATCCTCGCCACGCTCAACCTCGTCGACGGCACGGACTACGACGTGTGGTCGGTGAACACCGAGGCCGAGTACCACGAGGAAGGAGAAGCGGTCGAGGCCCTGCTCGATGTCGACCTCGTCGCACTGACGTCAACGCTCTCGGTCGTCGTCGGCTCGAACGGTGCGCCCGGCTCGATCGAGGCTTTCCTCGACACGCTCGAGCCCGCAGCTCGACGACGAGGTCGAGGTGCTCGTCTGCGAGCCGGCGCGGCAGCGCAGACGACGTGCGCGGCTCGCTATCCGGCGGTTCGTTTCCTCGAGCGGCCGGGCGCGCTCGTGCCCGAGCTCTGGCGCGACGGCATCGACGAGGCGCGGGGCGAGCTCGTGGCGCTGACGATCTCGCCCATGCTGCCCGCGCGCCGGACTGGATCGCGACGATGCGGCGGCTCTCGACCGAAGCCGACGCCGTCGGCGGCGCGATCGATCCGGCGAGACGGCCTCCGGGTTCGGCGACTGGGCCGAGTACTTCTGCCGCTACGCGCGTGACATGCGACCGTTCGAGCCACACGCAGTGCGCGCGACCTCCCAGGCGACAACGCCGTGTATGCGATGGCCGCTCTCGACGCCGATCCGCGACGCCTATCGCGTCAGGCTTCTGGGAGCCGGTCGTGCATCGCGCGCTTCTCGACCGCTCGCGCCGGCTTCTTCACGACCCGTCCCTCGTCGTCTACCAGGGGCGATCGGCCGGCATCGGCGCCTTCGCGCGCCAGCGCTCGCGGCACGGCCGTCTCTACGGTCACCAGCGCGGGTCGGGGTTCAGCCGTGCGCGCAACGCTCTCGGCGTCATCGGGTCGCCGCTCGTTCCGTTCCTCATGACGTTCCGCGTCCTTCGTGAGGTGGCGACGAAGCGGAGGCACCGGTTCGCCGCGCTGGCGGCGCTCCCGCTGATCTTCTTCTTCGACGCCGTGTGGGCGGTCGCAGAGGCACGCGGACACCTCGAGGAGCTCACGCGGCGTGTCTGACGCCCGCGCTCTCGGTCGTGATCGCATCCGTGAACGGCCTGCCGTACCTCGGCGCCTGCCTCGACTCGCTGCGCGATCACGCTCCCGGAGGCCGAGGTGATCGTCGCCGACTGCACGGATGCGGAGACGCGCGCCGCGGTGCAACGGAGCTGGCCGTTCGCGATTGTCCTTGGCGTTCGACCGAGCCGACGACGATCCCGGCGCTCCGGGCAGCAGGGATCTTCGCCGCGTCCGCGTCCGTACGTCGCGGTCATCGAGGATCACTGCGTCGTCGGGGAGGGCTGGGCGACGCGTTTCGTCGGCGCGCACGGCAGACGGCCATGCCGGTCGTCGGTGGACCGATTCGAACGCGCGCCGGCGCGCGCATCCGCGACTGGGCTGCGTTCCTCTTCGAGTACAGCGCGCTTCCTCGAGCCCGTGCGAGCGGGGCGCGACGGACGACCTGCCCGGGATGAATGTCTCCTACGACGCCGCAGGCGGTCGACGAGATCGCGGACCTCCTGCGGGCAGGGCAAGTGGGAGTCGTGGCTGCACGCCCGCTTGCGTGAGCGCGGCTTCGAGCTGCTACTGCGAGCCTGACGCCGTGATCGAGCACGAGATGGACTTCGGCATCCGCGACTTCATCGCCCAGCGTTTCCACTACGCGCGCGCGCATGCCGCGATGCGCAACCCGGAGCTGGGCTCGCGACGCGCCGTCTACTTCTGCCGGCTCGCCTCTGCTCATCCCGCTGCTGCTACTGGCGTGATCGCGCCGCAACGTCTTCCGCAAGCGCCGGTATCGGTCGGAGTTCGTGCTAGCGTCGCCGCTGCTCCTGCTCTACGTCGCCGTGACCGCAATCGGTGAGGCGGTCGGTTACGCGTTTGGCGGAGGTGGAAGCCTGCTGCGGGTCAAGTAGTGCGGATCGGAGTCGACGGAACCGGCTGGGCGAACCGGCGCGGGCACGGACGCTTCACGCGCAACGTCGTCGGCCGGCTCGTCGATTCAGCACGTCGACGCGACGTACGTCGTCTACGTCGACAAGCCGTCGACGCACCGGCGTCGACCTGCCTCCGAACGCCGAGCGTGCGACGCAGTGCGCTGTCTGCGCGCCTGCGACGTCGCAGGCCGCGGCGAGCGACTCGCGGCGGCGCGTCGTCGATCTGCTGCGGCTGGCGTGGGCGGTCTCCGCGGGACAAGCCGGACGTCGTTCCTCTTCCCGTCGCTGTACACGTACTTCCCCGTCTTCGGCCTGCCTACCGTCGTCGGCGTCCACGACACGATCGCTGAGGACTTCCCGAACCTGACGCTCGCCGACGCGTCGCGCCCGGCTCTACTGGTCGGCGAAGGGAGGCTTGCGCTGCGGTCGTGCGGCGAGGCTGTTCACGGTCTCTGAAGCTGCACGCGCGGCTCTGGTCGAGCGCTTCGGCCTGCGCAGCAGACCGCATCGCTGTGGTGCCCGAGGCGCCCGACGCGGTCTTCGGCCCGCGCTGGAGCAGACGATGTCGAGCGCGCGCTGGCCCCGCCTCGGGCTTGCAGGCGGGCTCGTTCTTCGTCTTTGCGGGCGGGATCAGCCCGCACAAGAACCTCGAGACGCTGCTCGAGGCCTATGCGGAGCTGGAGCGCCGCACGGCGCCGTTGGTGCTCGTGGGCGATCTCGACGGACGATTCGTACCTTTCGTCGGCGACGCAGAGTTCGGGAGCGGATCGCCGAGCTCGGCCTCGGCGAGCGTGTCCTGCTGCCGGGCTTCGTCTCCGACGAGACGCTCGCGTGCCTGTACGCGGCGCGACCGCCGTCGTCCTCCCTTCGCTGGCCGAGGGATTCGGGCTCCCCGCAGTCGAGGCGGCCGCATGTCGTGCGGCCGCTCGTCCTGAGCGACCTGCCTGCACACCGCGAGACACTGGACGGCGCCGCGATCTTCGTCGCGCCGTCCGATGCGCAAGCGATCAGCGCGGCGCTGGCGCGTGTCCGTGATGACCCGGACCTACGTGCCTCTCTTGGGCGACGCGCCCTCGAGGCCGTTGCAGTCCTGTCGTGGGACAAAGCCGCCGAGCGGCTCCGCGGGCTACTCGAGGAGGCGGCCTCGGTGAGGAGGAGGCGTGCCTGAAGAGCGCCTCTCGTTCTGCATGGTCACGACCTTCTACCCGCCGTACCACTTCGGCGGAGATGCGACATATGCGCTATCGGCTCTCCAACGCGCTGGCCCGGCGGGGCCACACGGTGACGGTCGTTCACTCCGTGGACGCGTACCGCGCCCTGCGCGGCTTCGACTCTCCAGCGTTCGAGCATCCGGAGGGCGTGACACTCCGTCCGCTCGAGCGGACCGCGCCGCGAACGGCGGCTCTCGCCTCCTATCTCTCCGGGCGCCCAGCGTTCTACGCGTCCGAGCTTGCTTCGACGATCTCGGTCAAGGGCAGCTTCGACGTCGTCCACTTCCACAACGTCTCGCTGGTCGGCGGGCCGGACGTGCTGCGCTATGGAGGCGGTGTCAAGCTCTACACGACGCACGAGCACTGGCTCGTCTGCCCGATGCACGTGCTCTTCCGTGACAACCGCGAGCCGTGCGTCGACCCGCATTGCCTTCGCTGCACGCTCAGGTTCAGGCGCCCGCCGCAGCTGTGGCGCTACACCGGGCTGCTCGAGCGCTCGGTGCCACACGTGGACCTCTTCCTCTCGCCGAGCTCCTTCACGATCGAAGCGCATCGCGCGCGTGGGTTCACGGGAGCGATGCGACGGCTCCCGCTGTTCGTACCCGAGAGCGAGATCGGGCGGGGCAAGGAGTTGGTCGGCGACCGCCCCTACTTCCTCTTCGTGGGTCGTCTCGAGCACCTGAAAGGCGTGCAGGTGCTGGTCGAGCTCTTTCGCTCGTATCGTGACGCCGATCTGCTCATCGCTGGCAGCGGGACGTACGACGCGTCGCTTCGGCGGCAGGCAGAAGGGCTCGACCACGTCCACTTCCTCGATGGCGTCTACGGCGGCCGCTTGGACGCGCTCTACCGCGGTGCAACGGCGCTGCTCGTTCCGTCCGTCGGCTACGAGACGTTCGGCATCGTCATCGTCGAGGCAATGGCCCGCGGAACGCCGTCGATCGTCCACGATCTGGGCGCCCTTCCGGAAGTGATCGAGGACTCGGGCGGAGCCGGGATCGTGTACCGGACGACCGACGAGCTCCTCGACGCGATGCGCCGACTTCGAGCCGACCCCGGCCTTCGCAGTAAGCTCGGCGAGCGGGGGCGGCGCGCGTGGCAGGAGCGCTGGAGTGAGGAGCCGCATCTCGAGGGCTATTTCGCGGCGATCGAAGAAGCGCGCGGGGCAGCCTGAGATGGGAGCGTTGGTCCTCACGTACCACGCCGTGGAGGATGGGCCTGCGCCGCTGTGCATCGAGCCTCGCCTCTTCGCCGAGCACGTCGCTTGCATCGCGGCTTCGGGGGTCCCGGCACTGAGCGTCTCGGAGCTCGTCGAGGCACTGCGGGCTGGTGAGATGCCCGATCCTGCCATCGCAGTCACCTTCGACGACGGCTGCGCGAGCGCGGTGCGAGTCGCGGCGCCGATGCTCGTCGAGCACAGCATCCCGGCGACCTTCTTCTGCGTCGCCGGTCACCTCGGCGGCTTCAACGATTGGCCGACGCAGCCGGCGCGGACTCACAGGCTCGAGCTCGCTTCGGCCGGTGAGCTCGCCGAGCTCGTGCAGGCGGGTTTCGAGATCGGTTCACACGGGTTTGGCCACGCGCCACTCGGCAGCGCGTCGTCCCGGATCGCGCGCAAGGAGCTCGAGGAGTCGAAGCGGATGCTGGAGACTCAGGCCGTCGGCCCGGTCCTCTCGTTTGCCTACCCCTACGGCGTGCACCCGAGCGCCGCTGCCCGTGAGCTCGTGAAAACCGAGTACGCGGCCGCTTGCGTCGGCGGGACGGCGCGGGTCGTCTCCGGCGCGGATCCGTATCTCCTTCCTCGTGTGGACGCGCACTACCTACGACGGACCGCGGTCTTCCGCCGGGTCCTCGCCGGCGGCTTGACGCCGTACCTGTCTCTCCGGGCTGCGGCGGCACGGGCCCGGCGGCTCGGCGTGAGCGATTACGAGCCGGCTCGATGACGCGCCAGTGACGGAATTCGCGGGCATGGACGCGCAACGAGGCTGGCGTACCGTCATGCGTAGGTCCGCGGCGCTCATGATGGGAGAGGGGACGGCGCGGCTCATCGGGTTCATCGCGGTCCTGGTTCTCGCGCGTCGGTTGGGGCCTGACGGCTTCGGCCTGGTGACGCTGGGGCTGACGCTAGTCGCCTGGTTCGCGTTCGTCGTCGATTCCGGCACCGAGCTGTTCAACGTTCGGGAGGTCGCCCGCGAGCCAACGAGATTCCGCGAGATCGCCGAGCAGATGCTCGGTCTGCGGCTCGCGCTCTCCCTGCTGGCGGCTGCGATCTTCGTCGCCGGCGTCGAGATTTTCGCGAAGTCTCCGTACACCCGCGACACGGTCGTGCTGTTCGCGGTAGTCCTGCCCGCGATCGCGCTCAATCTCCGCTGGGTGGTGCTCGGGGTCGGCGGCTCGCGGGGGGTCGCGGTTGGGAATGCGGCATCACGGATTGTCGTCCTCGCCGGCGTGCTCCTGCTCGTGGCGGGTGCCTAGGACGTCAAGCGGGTAGCGTTTCTCGAGGCGGCCGGAGAGCTCACCTACGCCATTGTCATCCTGGTCTATGTCGGGGGCCGCTTCGGCGCGATCCGGCCTGGGCTGCATCTCGCAGTGTGGTGGTCAACGCTCGAGCAGAGCTTCCCGCTCATGGTGGGCGGCGTCGCCCGCGCGACGA
This sequence comes from uncultured Gaiellaceae bacterium, assembly GCA_963776565.1. Lineage (GTDB taxonomy): Bacteria > Actinomycetota > Thermoleophilia > Gaiellales > Gaiellaceae > GMQP-bins7. The sequence continues at coordinate 260,017 of CAVZNF010000002.1, read as the reverse complement.
TCTACTCCTTCGACGTGATCGTGATCAGCCTGGCGCTCGGCCCGCGAGACCTCGGGATCTACGGTGTGGCTGCCAAGCCCGTCAACTTCGCGGCGGGCGCGGTGGCCCTGTATTCACTTTCCTTCCTGTCCGCATTCAGCGCTACGGCTGAGGAACACGAAGCGGCGTTGCACGGTCGAGCCCTGCGTGTCTCGATCCTGGCGTGCTGCTTCCTCGCGGCCGCGGTCAGCCTGGCGTCCGTGCTCGTCCCCTTCGTGTTCGGGAAGACATACGAGGACGCGGTGCCCGTGCTTGCAGTCAGCGCCTGGCGTATCCCCTTCGCGGCGCTCGCCGGTATGTACACGACCGTGCTCGTCGCTCGTAATCGACAAAGGACGCTGATGTGGAATTGCATCGTCGCCGTGCCAGCGGTGGTAGTGATCGACCTCGTTGCGATCCTGCTCTTCGGTCTGATGGGCGCGGCGGTCGCCAGCATTCTCGTCGCGGCGCTGTTCTTCGCTCTCAACTACAGAAGCGTCGCCCGCGATGAGCCGGCGCTTGGCGCGGCAGCCACGTGGACTCGGTTCCCTCCCAACCCGTCGTGACTCAGTCGTCTTGGCGAAGGAAGACGGCAGCCCCGAGCAGGGAGCGTTTTCCTCGGGATCGGAGCACTCCCGATACATCCGGCCGAGTCTCCACAGTCCAATCGAAGAAGGCAGAGTTCCGTTCGGCGTCATCGACGACCACCGCCGCAGGGCGAGAGAGATGCCTCGACACGGTTTGGAGCTCACGGCACACGTTCCGGTACGTGTGGCGGCTGTCATGGACGAACATCTCAATGCGCCCGAGATTTTCGAGAAGAGAGGGAAGCAGCTGCTTGCTCGCGCCGAACGACAAGCGCCAACGCGATCTGAGCTGCTGAAGGACCAGGTGGCCCACGAGCTTAGGATCAACGCCAGCCGGAGGAAGGTCGATGCTGAAGAGAGCGCCTGCGCCGTTCGCCTCGAGTGCCTGGAGAAGGAAGGCCGTCGTAACACCGTTGGCGACACCCGTTTCCACAACGGTTGCAGGTCGTACGAATCGACAGAGGGCGTAGCACGTTCGTGCGAGCTCGAGATCGGCGTCGTACACGGAATCGGGCTCGCCGACGGCTCGCCGCTGCGACGCGCTTACATGTTCTTCGATCTTCCTGAGGGCCTCCTCTTCGAGGATCCGCTCCGGCATGACTCCACCACGCGCGTTGGCACGCGCGACAAGATCTCGGAGTGATACCGGGTCAGCTCGCGGAGCTGGGTGAACACGATCGAGCGAGGATTCGAGGCGCGCGGAGAAGGCATCCACGGCAGCCCGTAGGCGCGAGCCTCGCACCCCACCAACGGTAGCTTGTCCGCGTGATCCTCGGCATTGACGCTAGTCGCGCCGTCGGGCAACGTACTGGAGTCGGTCGAGATCTCCAGCACCTGCTCGCCGCGTGGGCGTCGCAGCCGCTCCCATTCGAGTCGGTTCGCGTGTTTGCTCCGTCGACCATCGGCGATCTGCCTGCCGACAACCGCTTCCACCTGGAGCTACTCCCGAGCAGGGGGTCCGGCATTTGGTGGCAGTTGGCCAAGCTCAAGCGCGCGGCCGAGGGTGTCGACGTCCTCTTCGCGCCGTACACCCTGCCGCCGGGGTATGAGGGACGAAGCGTCGTCAACAATCTCGGGATCTACGAGGGCAAGTTTGCGTTCAGAGGCTGGCGAGCTCGAGCGCACTCTCGGCACATGGCGTGGAGTGCTCGTCACGCGACCCAGGTCATCGCCAATTCCGAGAGCACGAAGAACGATCTCGTTCGCTTTTACCGCGTTCCGGCGGAGCGGATTCTGGTGATCTGGCCCGGTGTGGCCGAGCACTTCCGTCCCTTTCGCGCCGGCGAGGAGGCTGACCTTGCCGTTGCGGCGGAGCAGTGTCTTGGGGCCGCTGCTCCTTACTTCCTCTTCGTCGGCAAGCTCTCGGTTCGCAGGAACATTCCAGCGTTGCTCGATGCGTTCAGAGCCGTCCGAGCACGGCATCCCGAGTACCGCCTCCTTCTCGTTGGCCCGAACACTGACGGCATCCCGCTCGACGCGATGCTCGCCGAGCGGGATCTCGGCTTGTCGGTCCGCCATCTCGAGTTCGTCGATCACGACCTGCTCGCACTCCTCTATCGCGGCGCCCATGCATTCGTTCTGCCGACGGAGCATGAGGGCTTCTCGTTCACGATTCCCGAGGCACTCGCTAGCGGATGCGCGGTCGTCACCGTCGACCACGCTGCGCTCCGGGAAGGAGATCTCGAGAGCGCAACGCTCGCACTGCCGCGTCCCGATCCCGAGCTCCTTGCAGCTGCACTCGGGCGCATGATCGAGGACGATCGACTTCGGTCCGAGCTTCGGCAACGAGGGCCTCGCGCCGCGCGGAGTCTTTCGTGGCATGAGACGGCTCGCAAGACGATGGAGGCGCTCGAGCAGGTCGGTCGTGTCGCGTGACCCTCGAACCGCGAGTGCGGGCTCTCCGCTCGTGAAGCATCGCGCGATCCGGCGTCTTCTCGGTACGCCTGTTGCCCGCCTCCTTGCCGCCGGCGGCTACGAGGTCGTTCCGCGCAGGCCGGCCTACCTCTCCGACCTCGACGAGGCGCACGCGGAGACATACGCGCGTGTTGCGCCCTTCACGATGACCACGTTCGAGCGCGTGGCTGCACTCTGTGAGGCAGTTCGCTACGTCGCCCGCTATGAGATACCCGGTGCGATCGTCGAGTGCGGTGTCTGGAAGGGCGGCAGCATGATGGCCGTCGCCGAGACGCTTCTGCAGCTCGGCGCCACCGACTGCGAGCTGTTCCTGTTCGACACGTTCGCCGGGATGCCGCCTCCAGGCGCATACGATGCTCGGTTCACAGGCGAGAGCGCCGCCGACATCCTCGACGCTCCGGACGAGCGCGAACGCGTGCTTGCCACTGCCTCGCTCGAGGAGGTACGGAAGAACGTCCTCGGTGTCGGCTACGACCCGCGACGCGTTCACTTCGTCCAGGGACTTGTCGAGGAGACCATTCCTCAGCGCGCGCCGGAGCAGATCGCGCTTCTGCGCCTGGACACCGACTGGTACGAATCCACCCGTCACGAGTTGACACATCTCTATCCGCGTCTCTCGCGCGGAGGCGTGCTCATCATCGACGACTACGGGTGCTGGCTCGGGGCTCGCCGAGCGACGGACGAGTACATCGAAGAGCACGGCCTGCGGCTGCTGCTGAATAGGATCGACAGCGCGGCCCGCGTCGCGGTCAAGGCCTGATCGTCGTCCATCTATAGTCCCGTCGTGTCCCTGCCCGGCACGGCGATGGAGAGTGACGGCGGGCGGGAGGACCTCCGAAGCCGCCCAATCGAGCTCCTCATCCGCGAGGACATCAAGGTCTCTCGTGCACCGATCGCCGCGGAGATCCTGCGGGGATTCGGGTTCGAAGTGCGCCTCGTGACGGAGCGCGAGATCGACCTGTCGCCGAGCCGCATGGTGTTCATCGGAGGGAACCCCGTCTGGTACAGGAAGACCCTCGAGCGCCTGGTCTCGCTTCCAGCAGAGGCGCGGCCCCCCCTGATCGTCTGGCACACAGAGGCACTTCCGATGCCTTCGGCTGCTGGACTACCGCCAGAGCGGCTGACAGTGCGGGAGATGGCGAAGATCGTGCTGCGAGACCGCAGGATCAACGACCACTACTCCAACGGCAGGTACTTCCGGTATCTCAGCAGGCAGGGCATCACCACGATGGTCGCTGTCGCCAACCGCGCCTACCAGGCCTACCTCGCCGAAGAGGAAATCGAATCGGAGTTCGTTCCCATTGGCTACCACCCCACGTACGGGCATCTGCTGGAGCTGGAGCGCGACATCGACGTCCTGTTTTTGGGCGAATATCGCGTGCGCCGACGCCGGCGCATCCTCCGCCGATTGGCGGGTGAGGGCGTGGAGGTGGTTCGTCTTGGCAACCACTCGCCCACGAAGGGGTACTGGGGCGAGAGGAGGACGCAGCTTCTCAACCGGACGAAGATCCTGCTCCACCTTCCCCGGTATCAGGGTCATCTTTCCGACCGGCTGCTGATGGGCATGGCAACAGGTGCGCTCGTGGTATCGGAGCCTCTCCATCTCCCGGATCCCTTCGAGCCCGGCGTGCACTACGTCGAGAGCTCCGTAGGCGACATGGCGGAGACGGTGCGGATGTACCTCGCGGACCACGAGGCTCGTCGACGGATAACCGAAGCGGCATACACGTTCCTCACACAGGGGATCACGCTGGACGCGTCGTTCAGTCGCCTCATCGACCTCGCCTCCGGCCGTCTCGAACGAGCTCGCTGAACCCAGGGGTAGCCTGTGAGGGCGTGAAGGACGTTCCCTCCGACTACTACCGGCGTCTCCACGCGATCGAGGGCAGTCACTGGTGGCAGCTGGGCCTGCGGGACGTGACCGCCGCGATACTCGGGCCGCTCCTCCCAGGGCATCGCTCGAGCCTTCTGGACGCCGGCTGCGGCACGGGCGGCTTTCTCGGCTGGGTGGCGGCCAGCGGCGCCTTCGAGCGGCTCTGCGGCGTCGACATGAGCCCGCAGGCGATCGACATTGCGCGCGAGGAGGTGCCGACGGCCGAGCTCCATGTCGCGCCGCTGCAGGCGTTACCGTTCGAGAGTGACACCTTCGACCTCGTCACGCTGAACGACGTGCTTCAGCATGTCGACGATCGCGAGCTGGACGGAAGTCTCCGGGAGACGCGTCGCGTGCTACGTGTGGACGGCGCATTGCTCGTGCGAACCAACGGCGGGTGGCGTGCGAGACGCGAGCGATCCGACTGGCGCCTCTACGACGAGAAGACGCTCCGCGATGAGCTCGAACGTGGGGGGTTCGTCGTCGTTCGGATGACCTATGCGAACACGTTGCCCTCGCTCTGGGCCGCCGTTCGAGGGCACGGGCCGGAGCCGCCCACTCAGACGTCCTCTGGCATACCCAGCACCCCCGGACGGACGGCGAACGCCATCGGCCGCGCCGTGCTCAAGCTCGAGGCGCGTTATCTCCGGAATTCTCGGCGCAGTCTTCCGTACGGCCACACGCTGCTCGCGCTCGCGGTGCCTACCTCAGGCGGCTGATGCGGTCGGGCACCGTCGAACTTGCGCAGGAGGTCAAGCGATTCTTCGACCGCGGCGCCATGGCATACGACCGCGCCTACGCGGACCCGGGGCCGGGCGGGAGAGTCCTACGCAAGCGGGCGGCCGTCGTTCTCGACTTGCTCGGCGATCGACCGGGCGAACTTCTCGACGCCGGTATGGGCGGCGGCGTTCTTTGCGCGGCACTCGATCGGCGCGGCTGGGCGGTGTCCGGGGTGGATCTCGCGCCCGCGATGGTGGATGTGGCGCAGGCGCGGCTTCCACACATCCGCGGGCGCATGTTCCGTGGCTCGATCACTGCATTGCCATTCTCGGATGAGAGCTTCGACGCCGTCGTGGCGACCGGCGTCCTCGAGTTCGTGGTCGACGATCTCGACGGGGCGATCCGGGAGCTGGCACGCGTGTTGCGGCGGGACGGCGAGGCGGTCGTCAGCTTTCCGAACCGGAGAGCACCAGTCAACATCTGGCGGGGTCGCGTCCTGTATCCGCTCGTACGCGCGGCGAAGCGTGTGCTGCCCGCCGATCGCCCATCGCCACCCCGCGTCCCTCTCGTCCCCTTCCGACGTCTCCTGTCCGGTTTCGAGCGCGCAGGGCTTGTTGTCGACGCGATCGAGCCTGTTGGCGTCCGGCCGCTCCCGGCCTCGGTCGGGAAGCGTCTCGAGCGATCACGCTCGGGTCTCGCTTTCGCCCTCGCCGTCCAGCTCGTCGTGCGCGCGCGGAAAGTGAACTAGTGGGCAGGCGCCGTCTCGGCACGTGCCTCATCGCCGCAGGCGTGGTCGCGCTCGGCACGACGTCCGCGTGGTCCGCGGTGCAAGGCAACAGCGGCGCGATCACGACTGTCGCCGGGACCGGGTCCGCAGCTGTCGGGCCTGGCGCGGACGGAGAATCTGCCACGGCGTCCGCGATCGACCACCCTCGGGGCCTGGCCATCGAAGGAGGCGGCGGTTTCCTGCTCGCCGAGCCCTTCCGGAACACGGTCCGGCGGGTGAGCGGCGACGGCCGCATCTTCCGGGTTGCCGGCACCGGGGAGAAGGGCTACTCGGGTGATGGCGGTCCTGCAGTGGAGGCGAGGCTGGACCTCGTCCACGGCGTCGCGCTCGCCGCAGACGGAGGTTTCTTCCTAGCCGACACGGGCAATAACCGCATCCGCCGCGTCTGGCCCGACGGGACCATAACGACGGTCGCCGGAACGGGCGTTGCGGGCTACTCGGGCGACGGCGGTCCTGCGACGGCGGCGCGGATCGAAGGGCCGCGGGGGCTGGCGGCCCTGCCGGACGGCGGCCTGCTGATTCCGGATTCCAGCAACCACCGCATCCGCCGCGTCTGGCCGGACGGCACGATCACGACCGTTGCGGGTACAGGCGTTCCCGGCTTTGCGGGAGACGACGGCCCGGTCACCGCCGCGCAGTTCGATCTCCCATTCGGGGTCTCGCCGCTTGCGGATGGCGGCTTTCTCGTGGCCGACGCCGCAAACCACCGGATCCGCCGCGTCTGGCCGGACGGCACGATCACGACGGTGGCTGGCACGCGTGTGCCGGGCTTCGCTGGCGACGGCGGACCCGCGGTTTCCGCCGCGCTCAACAGCCCTCATGCCGTCGCTGCTCTTCCGGACCGTGGATTCCTGATCGCGGATACCGTGAACCATCGGATCCGACGCGTCTGGCCGGACGGGACGATCACGACGGTGGCCGGCACCGGCGTTCCCGGCTTCTCCGGCGACGGCATCGATCCATCAATAACCGAGCTGAATCTCCCGAAGGCGCTAGCGGTGCTTACCGATGCATCCGGGTTCCTGGTCGCCGACGCGGCCAACAACCGCGTGCGCCTTGTCCGCTTCTCTCGCGACCTACCGCCACGGATTCTCGCCGGCTCGCTTCGGCGCGTGCCGAACGGCCGAACAGCGGGCTACGTGTTCCGCCTGCGTGCGTGCGACGATTCTCGAGCGAGCCTGGTAGCCCAGATTCGGGTGAGTGTCCGAGATGGGGGTACACCGTCGAGGACTTCCTTGCTCACGAGGGCACTTGCGTCAACTGCCGGAGGGTGTCGTCCGTACCGAATTTCCTGGCGGTTGGCCGGCTCGCCGATCCAACCCAGCCGCGTGATTGCGCGCGTGCGTATCCGAGACGCGAAGGGTGCGTGGAGCAACCCGGTTGTCGGCCGCGCCTAGACAGTTCCTCCCGCGCACGTTACGGAGCGATGTCCTTCGATGTCGTCTGCGTGGGAGCTCATGATGGCTGCGGCGTGAGCGCCGTCGGGTGGAGGATGATGCGCTCTCCCGTCGCCGCCGACGCGTAGGCGGCTTCGATCACGCGGAGGACGTCACGGGCCTCACTCCCACTCGATGGGGGCTCGCGGCCCTGTTCCAGTGCGACCGCGATCTTCCGGAACAGATCCCCTGTCGCCCCGACGCCCGGATTCCGTGGATTCCGGGCGATCGTCTTGCGCTTGGTGCCATGCTCCACCCAGGCCGTCCCGCCGAGCCCGAACAGCAAGCGAAGTCCGGGCCGCCTGGCACGCTTCATGCCTGCCTGCAGGAGGACACGGCCGCCGTGCGAGGCGCGGAGCGATGCGCGCTCGCAGTCGGCTCGGAGCTCGATGTACCGCGTACCGGCGCGGCATAGCCGGTTGATCGTGATCTGCGCCAGCCGGGAGCCCGGGAACTCGAGCGTGACGACGTGGATCGCGTCCGCCGTCGCGATCAGGTGTCGAGGCCGCTCGAGTGGCGGGCGTACACGGCTTCCGGAACCTCGCCGTAGAGATGGAGGAGGAGATCGACGAGGTGGACTCCGCCCTCGAACAGCGTCCGGTTCGGCATGGCGGCTCGCCAGGAGTGGTCTCCTCCCATGGCGGCAGATTCATGAGCTGCACGATCTGGCAGAAGACGAGACGCCCGAGTGTCGGGTGCGCCGACCCGCTCCTTCACAGCACGGAAGATCGGTTTCTCCCGGTACTGGTGGTTCACTGCGATGCTGCGGCCCGCGGCAGCAGCGGCGGCGAGGACGCGGTCGGCTTCTTCGACCGTCGAGACGAACGGCTTCTCGCAGATCACGTGGGCCCCGCCCTGAAGCGCGGGGACGCAGATGTCGCGCATGCGAGTCCGGCGGCGTACCGACGACAACGACGTCCGGTCTTGTGGACTCGAGCAGCTCCTCGAGTGTCGCGAACGCCGGAGTTCCGGTCCGCTGCGTCCAGGAGGCCCGCTGCTCATCGACGCCGTCAACTCCTCCGACGAGCTCGGCTCCGGGCACGGATCGGAGTGCGGGCTCGTGGAAGGCGCGGGCGGCCCACCCGAGACCGACGATACCGAAGCGCATCGGCGCTGAGCCTAGCGGTCTTCTCCGATCGCCTCGTGTGCGAGGAGCACTCGGACTCCCTCTTGCGCGCACCACGCGGCGATATCCGGAGCGGTCCTCGCTAGCTCCGCGCGCGTATGGGCCAGGTCGCCGCCGAGGAGCACTCGACCGTCATCCGCGTCGGCGAGCATCGAGAGGTGACCGGGCGTGTGTGTCGGTGTGGGCACCAAGAGAAGTGAGCTATCCCCGGCGATGTCGAAAGAGCCGGCGAAAGGGCCGACCGCCGGGCCGTCGTTTCGACCAGATGCGCCTCGAGCCCAGCCGGCCAGCGCTGTGGGATGTAGCCGCGCATTCTTCCCAGCAGCCCCTGGGCGCGCTGCCACTCGATTCTCGAGATGATCACGTCTGCCTCCCAGAACGATTCGATCGTGCCGACGTGGTCGGTATGGAGGTGCGAGAGGACGACCCAACGCACGTCGCCGGGGTCGAGGCCACGCGCGCGGAGCTGCCGCGGCAGCTCGTCTTCGGGCTTCGAGCTCGAAACGCGAGACCCGGAGGAAGGGATGCCAGCGCTGGTGATAGCCCGGACGGCTCGCAGCCGCGGTCTGGCCCGTGTCGAAGACGCATAGCCCAAGGGTGTGCTCCAGCACGAACGCGTTCACGGGTAGGGTCGCGTCGCTCCATCCCCCGGGCAGATACCGGCGTAGCCCTCGCTCGCGCCGCTTCGATCGGACGCTACCAGTGCGAAAGCATTCGACGTGCATCACCGAGAGTGGCTGCTTCTCCGGCTGAGCAGATGAGCAATGATGCCGGCCGGCACGGCCGCGACAGCGACTAGATGGTGCAGTGCATGAAGGCCAACGCCGACGACGGCGACCCATGGGCCGCGCCGCCGCGCGAGCAGTGTGTAGAAGCGCGCGTTGATAATGACGAGGACGAGTTTGCGCCCGTCGCTAACCGCAGCCTTCGGCGCACAAGAGCGACGACGGCCACGACGGAAGCCAGCGCGCTCAGCCGGTGCCGTCCGCCGAGGTTCAGCGTGGAGGAGGCTTGCCGACGACGCAGCATGAGGTCGACCCAGGGAATCCCGCGATGTGTGAAGTCAGTCCGCACCATGTCCCACAGGCTCCATTGCTTCAGGTGCGTGCCCAGGAGGTTGGGATCGAGCACGATGAGGGAACGATCCGCAGCGAGCCGCATCCCGAGCTCGATGTCCTCGATCGAGGGCACCGAGTAGCGGTCCGCGTCGAAGCCGCCGGCGTCAAGGAACGCGTCGCGGCGGATCGCACCTAGGCCGGCCCAAAAAGTCGAAGCCGGTCCGGCTCCCTACTGATGAACGTAGTGGTGCAGAAGATTGCGAAACGCCGAAACCGTGCCGAGTGCCGCGGGTGTGTCGTCGTACGACCCGAACAGCGCGACGAGCTCTGGGTTGAAGTCAAAGGCTCGCCGGAACCGGGCGAACGCGTCGTGATGTGGGAGAACGTCGGCGTCGACGAACACGAGTACGTCGCCGGAAGCTCGACGCGCGCCGTCATTGCGCGCAGACGCCGGGCCGACGCCCTCCTTGGCCACGATCAGCTCTTCTGGCGGATCGTCGGCGCTCCGGATCGCCTCGAGGCACGCCGCCAACGTGGGAGGCGAATTCGTGGCCGGCACGATCGCCGTCAGGCGAGGCACCGCTCGATTCTACGGAGCGGGGCCGGCGTCTCCGCGAGTTGCGCCAGCGTTCCTTCGTCGACCATGACGATGCTTGGGCTCAGGTCGTTGAACGCCTGCACCCGCGCTGACGCCTCGATGAGGCGTGCCGCCGCGATCCGGCAGTCGTCGTTGGGGAGGTCGGTGTTGTCGAGGAAGACGTAGCCGCCAGTCCTCACCAGCGCGAGCGCGACCTCCAGTGCAAGGTCTCGTCGGGCGCCGTCGACGAGTGCGAGGTCGAACGCCGAGCCTCGGTGGTCCGAGGTGGCGCCGCTGTAGTCGGGGTCGCCATCTGCCGTCGCGGAGCACAGGCGGCAGTCCACGTTCTCGAGGCCGGCACGCTCGAGATGTGCGCGGACGGCCGCGAACCAGCGGTCGTCGGTCTCGAGAGAGAGGACGGACGCGCAGCGTCGTGCGAACCAGCTCGTCGACATGCCAAGCCGAACTCGAGAATCCTCCAGTCCGGCTCGATCAGCTCGTCGAGACATTTCACGGCCCGGTAGCCGAGCCACGGTGTTTCCGGCCGACGACCTGTCAGCTTGAGCCAGATCGTGGTGGCGACGCTGTGCGGGATACACGAGACCTCTGGCATCGATGCGGTCGCCCTTGTGGTTGTGGAGCCTCGATCGCCGCAGAGGAGTCCCCTTGATGAGGTACGTCGTCAGAGACTGGACGCGATTCACCGGGCTGATGATGACGTCGACCTCCCGACCGACGGTCCGCCTGTGCTCGAGATCAGGAGCGCGAGGCGAACCACGAAGGTCGCCTAGGGCATGTCGTCATCGTCGAAGATCCGCATGGTAGGGCCGCTTGCCCTATACGAGAACCAGGTTACGGTGGGAGTCGTTACCGGCTCCTTGTGGGCGATGAGGTACGCGGCGAAAGCCCGCACGAACTCCTCCCCGTAGCGTCCCTCGGCGATGAGCATCGCGCGGTTGTCGACCGTTACTCGTCTCAGCTCCAGGGACGCGGCATCCGTGCCCTCCTCCAACTGGTATGCCAGCCTCTGCTGCGAGGCACGATCCCGACTGGCTCTCGTTCCAGTCCCGTGGTGCTCCTCTGAGCAGGCTCGACTGCAGAAGGGGTCGCGCATCCGCACGGAGACCTCGGGGAGTCCCCCGCCGCAGACGGAGCACCGTGCCAGTGTCGCCGCTGTCACGACGTTTGCTCCTGGGCGGCTCGCGTCCATGACTCCGAGTATCTACGAGGTCGCTCGGACGGAAAGGGGCTAGCCGTGTGGCAGCCCTCATTGTCTCGGGAATCCGGGAGTGACGCTACTCGGGCTCGAACAGGGCGATCGTGTTCCCGTCCGGATCCTTGAACCACGCCGACTTCCCGATGCCGCGACTCGTTCCGATCGAATCGACAGTCTTGAACGCAGGGAAGTCGTACTCCTCGAAGACGACACCCCTCTTCTTCAGCTCCTGGACGTCGGTGGCGACGTCGCTCGTCCAGAACCGCACCTGCGTATGGTCGGCTTGGTTCGGGTTGCCGCGCCCGTAGACGAGGAGAGTGGTGCCATCCCCGCACTCGAACACGAGGTGGTTCTCGATCGTTTCCGGGGACAACCTCAGCCCGACCTTCTGCTCGTAGAACTCTTGGCTCCTGATCAGATCGGTCGAGCAGAGAACCGCCGAGATTCTGTTGTCCGCTACCACGTTGCGCACCTCCAGGGCTTGCGATGAGGACATTGCTGTTTCGGGTGATACCTGGCACGCCGACCTATCGCCTGTGGCACCCACCCACATGCGCGTCGTGCCGGATGGGGAGACGTTGCAGGCGTAACGTCCGCGGGAGGACAATCGCGCTCGATGAGTGACGTGCAGCCGTCCGGGACGGTGACCTTGGTGTTCACGGACGTCGAGGGGTCGACCAAGCTTCTCGAAGAACTGGGGACGGACGCATACCGCGAGGCGCTCGGCGACCACCGGCGCGTCGTGCGCGACGCCTTCGGTCTCTATGAAGGCTACGAGGTCGACTACGAGGGGGACGCCTTCTTCTACGCGTTCGCCTCGGCGCAGGCAGCGGTCTCGGCGGTGAGCGAGGCGATGGTCGGGCTGGAGACAGGTCCGATCCGCATCCGCGTGGGTATTCACACCGGCGAGCCGGCTCTCGATCCACCCAAATACGTGGGCATGGACGTGCACAGAGCCGCCAGGGTCATGAGTGCCGCGCACGGCGGGCAGGTGGTGCTCTCGCCATCGACGGTGGCGCTGCTCGAGCCTGAGTCGTTCGACCTCACCGACCTCGGCGAGCACCGCCTGAAGGACATCGAGGAAGCGGTTCCGATCTTCCAGCTCGGCAGCGGCTCGTTCCCGCCGCTCAAGACGATCTCGAACACGAATCTCCCACGTCCTGCCAGCTCTTTCGTCGGCAGGCAGACAGAACTCGATGAGGTTCTCGACCACGATCGAGGGCGGCGCTCGCCTCGTGACCCTCACGGGGCCCGGGGGCACCGGCAAGACGCGCCTCGCGCTCGAGGCTGCCATCTCGCTCGTGCCCGAGTACAAGGCAGGAGTGTTCTGGGTCGGGCTTGCCTCCCTCCGCGATCCCGCTCTAGTCACCGAGACGCTCGCGCAGACCCTCGGCGCGAAGGACGGTCTCGCCGAGCATATTGCCGAGCGCGAGCTGCTCCTTCTCGTCGACAACGTCGAGCAGGTTATCGAGGCAGCACCCGAGCTTTCGTCGCTCCTCGGCGCCTGCCCCAACCTCACGCTTCTAGTCACGAGCCGCGAGCTACTGCGGGTCAGGGGGAGGTCGAGTACCCGGTCCCACCGCTCGCCGAGCCCGAAGCCGTCTCCCTCTTCTGCGAACGAGCGCGTCTCGAGCCGAGCGAGGTAGTCGCCGAGCTTTGTGCACGCCTGGACAGCCTTCCCCTTGCCGTCGAGCTTGCGGCTGCGAGGACGAAGGCGCTCTCGCCTCGCCAGATCCTCGAGCGCCTCTCCGAGCGCCTCGACCTGCTCAGGGGCGGACGCGACTCAGACCCCCGCCAGCAGACGCTCAGAGCAACCATCGAGTGGAGCTACGACCTGCTGACTCCCGAGGAGCAGCAGCTCTTCGCCTGCCTCTCGATCTTCGCGGGCGGCTGCACGCTCGAAGCCGCCGAAGAGGTCTGCGGCGCTGACCTCGACATCCTGCAGTCGCTGGTCGAGAGGAGCCTTCTGCGCTTCACGAACGAGCGCTACTGGATGCTCGAGACGATTAGGGAGTACGGCAGCGGACGTTTCGCGAACAGCACAGAGCCCGAATTGCTCGCTCAGCAGCATGTACAGCACTTTCTCGAACTCGCGGAGACTGCAGAACCTGAGCTTTGGGCACAGCACACCGATGTGTGGCTCCCGCGACTTGACGTCGAGGAAGCGAACTTCAGGGCTGCACTCGGTTGGTCCATCAGGCGCGGGGAACCGGAGATTGCGGTCCGACTAGCCGGTTCCCTCTATCCGTACTGGGAAATCCGTGCCCGGCACGGCGAAGCGCGTGCGTGGCTCAGCCGGGCGCTAGCTCTCGGTGGGTCGGTCCCACTCAGCAGTCGTGCGAGGGCATTGGTCGCAGCCGGTCGCGCCACGGCGTGGCAGTTCGACTGGCCCGCCGCCATCATGCTTCTCGAAGAAGGCGCCGAGCTTTGTCGGAAGCTCGAGGATCCAGAAGGGGTCGGTCGGTGCCTTGGGTTTATCGCTCATGCGCGCTTGTTTACGGGTGATAGTGCGGGAGCGGCTGCCGCGCTCAACGAGGGTGTAGAGCTGGCGCGGAGTACCGGCGACCGCCGAAGTCTTGCGAGAGCGCTGTACAACGCCGCGTTCGCCCCCATCGAGGAACGGAACTTCGACCGCGCACGCGCGATGTTCGAAGACGCGGCCGGGATTGCCCAAGCCGAGGGGATGAAGCTGAGCCTCGCGCTGTGCCTCATACACCTCGGCTATACAGCCGTCTTGGCTGGCGACTTCGAGCGTGCCGCCAGCCGCCTGAACGAGGGCGTTGACCTGCTCGACGAACTCGGCGAAACGACATGGACTCCGGTCGCTCATCTCTACTTCGGTCTTCGCGCGCTCCTCGGAGGGCAGATCGGGGAGGCGGAGTCCATTCTCCGGACAAGCTTGATGGAAGGCCGCGAACAAGCACCGCAGCAGCAGCTCGCCGACTGGATCGAAGCGCTGGCTGCGGTCGCCACCGCCAAGGGCGAAGCCGTTCGGGCCGCGACGCTTTGGGGAGCAACTGACGCTCTGTTCGAAAGGCGCGGGTTGGCAGTTCTCGAAGCAAACCGCCAGGTGCGTGCCTTGTTCAGAGAGGAGGTGGGAGGCTCAACCGACACCGACTCACAAGCGGACGCCTGGGCGCTAGGACACGTCATGACGCTGCAGCAAGCCATCGCCTATGCGCTCAGCGATGAAGCGGCGACCGCCGGATCTCGGGTATTACGCGACGCGGTTCGTCACAACGATTGATCTTGCCGAGGCAGCGATCTAGCTGGAGGCGCATCCGTCCGCCGCGCCACGGCGACGCAACGCTGACCGGAGGCTGACTGCGAGGGCGCTCCCCGTCAATAGGCTCGAAGAGCCACTAGCTTCTCCCAGAGAAGCCTCCGATCGGTGGCGATCGCCGAACAGCTGTGATAGGTCTGACGCCATGGGAGGCAACTCGGCTGAGGGTCTGGCGGTGCGCCCAGGGGAGGGGGAGCGCAGCCGCAGCCCGCTCGGCGGAGACGTCACCTACATCGTCAGAGGCGAGCAGTCGAACGGAGCACTCGCTGCGCTGGAAGCGGTGAATCCGGCCGGCGAGGGACCTCCGCTGCACGTCCATACGCGGGAGGACGAGGTCGTCTACGTACTGGGGGGCGAAATCCGCTGGAAGCTGGGCGATCAGCTGAGCCTCACCGGTCCGGGCTCGCTCGTGTTCATCCCGCGCGGGGTGCCGCACACCTGGCAGAACGTCGGCGACGGTGATTGCACGATGCTCATCACATTCGCGCCGGCCGGCATGGAGGGATTCTTCGACCGGCTTGCGTCGCTCACCGAGTTCGACCCAGACGCCTTCCGAGCCGCGGCGGCCGAACACGGGATGGAGGTCGTCGGACCGCGCTTGGCGGAATCCGACCCGGTCTAGCGCGGCCCCCCGGGCCGCTCGCGGCGCTCGTGAAGGTGGCACCCGCTCCGCTGCTCGTGCACTGAGCCGATCGATCCTGACCGGTTGAGCTTGACGACTCAGGGGTTACGGCCATGATAGCCGTGGCACCGTCGATCCCTCCTTACCATTGAGAATCGGGGATTGCGGAACGGTTGCCGCTGATCGCGATGTGCCGGCAGACGGAGCTGTTCGGGAGTGGCGTGTCGCTATCGGAGGCGATGGTTTGCCTGCGGCTGTTTCCAGCGTGTTTCCAATTCGGCCGCCCTCTGTTCTTACTCGGGTCGTCCTGCCGACGTGAGCCAGACGGGGGCGGCAAGATCGAGTCCCAGGCCTTCGATAGCACTCGCAGGATTGCCGCGGACGATCGTGAGCCACCCACGCGGGTCGAAGAGCAGACCGTACTCCCCGGGTGGGAAGTCCGCATATGTCGTCCCTCGCTTGGCTTTCGCCGATCCGGATGTCGCTTCGATCATGAGCATGCGCTCGTCGGCGAGGCTCGCGGCAGTGAGGTCGGCCGGTCGCACATTCAGGTGGACATTGCCAAAGCGATTGAAGTCGATCACCTCGCATGCGATCTTGCCCGGCTCGATCTCCGGCTCGGCCAGAGAGATGACCGCGAGTGTGCTCGGATCGAGCTCCGTCCCCAGGTTCCCGATCGCCGTGCCGGATGCGAGCCGCGCCGTTGCGGGACAGAGGGTGTCGGGAGCGCGAAACGACTCTGCATGGGGTTGGCGAATCACGTCGCGAGACGTGAGTTCGACGGCGCTCGATATTCCTCCGGCCGCTCCCCACGCGAGGGACAGGACTCCGTTGTCGGGGCCGACGAAGGCTCGTCCGCTCACCGTCTCGATCGCGATCTCTCGATCTTTGCCGACATTGGGATCCACCACGGCGAGACTCACCGCGTCCTGCGGGATGTACGGCACCGAGTCCGCGAGGAGTAGTGCTCCCGCTGTCACTTCGAGCGGTCGGATGAGGTGGGAGAGGTCGACGATAGGGCACTGCGGAGCGATCCCACTCATGACCGCGTGGCAGATTCCGACCCACTCGTTGCCGAGTCCGAAGTCGCTGAGGAAGACGATCGGCCGCGTTGACGACATCGCCGCCAAGCATGCTCGCGCGGAGCGTTCGACGCAAGGGCAGCTGCTTTGCCTTCCAGGGCGGCGAGGCAGGCCCGGAAGCCAATGACCATCGCCCGGACAACTGCGAAGAAGTCCACTCGGCAGGCCGTCTATGGAGCCGAAGGAGACCGAGCCGTGTTATGAGTTCGGGGTCGCAGGGAAGAGAGATCGGGTGCAGACCTACGAGATTCACTGTGGAGGTCGGGTCGTTTCCAGCGTGCGGTCGTATACAGCGCGACATGCCGTGACGGACTACCTACGGTCGCTCGGTTGCCCCGATGACGAGATGGAGTCGGTCTCAAGTGATCAGGTCGCGTGGCGCGGCGCCGTCTACTCCGGCGTAGCGACGACGGAGCCCGGCAGCTCCACGAGCTCACAACCCGAGCGCTGAGCCGACACTGCGGCGTTAGGGCAGCCACCCGGCCCCGCCCGCGAGGAGCGCGAGCTAGAGGCGGGCGGCTGAACTCGCCTATGACATGCCGGAAGAGATCTCCAAGGGAACCCGTCACTGTCGGACGATCGCTGCCCGACGGAAGATTCGCTTTGCGTCTCCGCGACGCAACGCGCGTCACCGGCAGATAGACCTGCGGCTGAAGCGACATTCGGCGCGTGTAAAGGGTGAAGGGCAGTTCACCCTTCATCGAGCCGAATGTGATTCAGCCGTAGGTTCTTTCTGATACGCCGAAAGACACATGGGGAGGCTTGGAACGACAAGCCACCAAGGGGGCTCACATGAAGTCGCTCTTTGCAGTACTCGTAACGGCTGTCGCGCTCGCTCTCGTCGCAACCAGCGGCGCGGGACTCGGGAAGCTCAAGTGCTTCGCAGGCGACCCAGGGACGTGCTCGGTCAGTCAAGACACCGCCACGTTGGATACGTCGGACGGCGGCTTCGCCGGCGCTTACTACACAGCTTCGAAAGCCAACGGCACTCCGCTGACAGGTGTCGACTATGCGTTCCAGTACAACTGCGACCCCTCCGACGACACCGTGACGTGCGTTGGCGGTGGGTCACCGCGCTGGAGCATTCCGATCGACACGCCCGATGCCGGCAAGACGAACGGCTACGCATTCATTGGCGCAGCGAACTGTGGCTCGACCGGAACGGTCAGCACGACGAGTGCCACGTGCGCCGTCAACTTCGCAAGCGTGGACTATGCGAACTGGGACGCGTTTGCGGCAGCCAATCCCTCGTATCAGATTGGTAATGCTCTCCCGTTCGTGGAGACCGACACGACGGAGCCCGGAACGACGCTGATCTTCGCGATCACGATCACCAAGTAGCAGCGAGAAACAGTCGACGTGCGCCCGCTTCTCGCGGGCGTTCGTCGTTCAGGACACGTTCGCCGACTGCTCGCCCTATAGAGCTGGCCCGAATAGACCCAAACGTGTCCTATCGGGCGAGGCGAGGACAGGACACGCTTCCTAGCGATGGAGGGGGAACCCTCACTCTCTCCCTCCATCTCAACTTGTCGCCTGGTCGAAGAGGTCAGCGCAAGAACTCAAGGCACAAGGGGCAGGAGGTCAAGGAATGGATGTCAAGGGCGCAAAGGCGCTGAGCCAGCGCCTCGCAGAAGCTGCACGCAACGTTGATCCTGCGTCCACTGCTTTCGATCCTCGTAGCGATGGAGAGTCACCGCCAGCCACGACATGCCGAGGAATAGACCTATTTGGGTCCAGCGATGCGAGACGAGCCGCACCTACCGTGGCGGTGGCGTTGAGGGACAAGCAACCTGTCAACACTCACTTCGCAGAGGGTGCGGCGGGAACTAGTCCCTCAGCATGAAAGGAGGGCCGGGAAACCGGCCCTCCTCCCTTTCAGCCGCGAATGGCATCTGCGACCTCCACCTGAGCCGTCGAATCGGCCACACTTCGGGTGATGGCCTCTGGCCTGGCAGTCGGCGGCGACGTCGAGAAGGCTCTGGAGAGCGTCGGCGTCCCGAGCTATGTCCTCGACGAAATGGGCATCGTCCGCTGGATCAATCCGGCAGCGGAGCGGCTTCTCGGTGACATTCGCGGTCGCCACTACACCTCCGTTGTAGCGCCCGAGGAAACCCGCCGCGCCCGCGAGCTGGTCTCCAAGAAGCTACTCGGCACCTCCCCGGCCACAGAGGCGAGCGGCTTCTTGGTTTCAACCGCCGGTACGCGAGTGGCCGTGGAACTCAGCTCGGTGCCGCTGATGAGCGGTGAACGGGTCGTCGGCGTCTTCGGACTGATCGAGGAACGCCCCGACGACAGCCCCTCAGCGCCGCCGCCACACCTCACCCCCCGTCAAGTCGAGGTACTCCGTCTCCTGGAGAAGGGCCGCTCGACGAAGCAGATCGCCGCCGAGCTCCACCTGAGCCCCGAGACCGTCAGGAACCACATCCGCCGTCTCTTCCAGGCCCTCGGCGTCAACTCCCGACTCGAAGCCGTCGCCGCCGCACGCGCTGCATCAGGGTAGGCGCGGTCGGCACTTCGATACGCCGTCGGGAGTTGACCCGATTGTGTCCTGTACGGCCTGGCGGCCCGCACCTACCGTGATGCCACGGCGAGTTCGGCGCTGGGAGCCGGGCGGTCTGCGGCAAGCGGCGCACCCCAGGTAGTAGGGGGGCCTGCACGGACTCGCCGTCACTGCGCGAGAGACTCGGCGGCGGCTGAGTCTCTCGCGCAGCCTCTCCGTCACGCCTGGCTTATGCTCGGCCCTGAGATGGCGAGCGGTGAAGTCCACCGGACGCAACTCGCGCACGAGCGCACCTATCTCGCGTGGTGGCGTACTGGTTTGGCCGGGATCGCGGCGGGATTCGGGGTTGGGCGTGTCCTACCCGAGGTCGTCAGCGGCACGAACTGGCCGTATATCGCGCTGGGAACCGCGCTGGTCGGCGCGGGGCTGGCGGCGATGGTGTTCGGGATCGTGCACTACCGGGAGTTGCAGGCGGCTCTGCGGGAAGAACGGGAACCGCACACCGGTGAGGGTTTTCTGCTGGCGCTCGCCGCGGTCGGAATCGCCGTGGGAGCCGTGTCCGTCGTGCTCGTCCTCCTCTCTCCCTGATCAGGAGCGCCGCCTGCTCGCTCGGCGAGCGGCCCGAATAGACCCAATCGTGTCCTATCGGGCGAGGCGCGAACCGGACACGCTTCCGAGCGATGGAGGGGGAACCGCCTGCCTCTCCCTCCATCCTCTACTTGTCAAATGCGAATGGCAGCGGCTAGCGCCGAAGGCGACGCACATGAGGAGAACGAGCAAGAAGTACGAGATCCACTCGGGACGTAGGGTCGTGTCGACCCAGCTCTCGGTCAGCCCGCTCCAGGCTGTCGTCGACTACGTGCGCTCGTACGGCGTCAAGGACGACGAGATCACGCGACTCGGAGTGGACTCCGTCTCCTGGGCGGGCGCTCGGTTCACGGCAGTGCTGGCTCCTACGGAATCCCCGCTGGATGCCATGAGATTGGCTGGCATGACTCGTGAGCAGCGTGATTCGCTCCGCAAGGAGATCGACCTTCGTGTACGCGAGCGCATGGGCAACGGGGGAGACGCTCGCCCTGTCCGCCGCCAAGCGTAGGGGGCGGCGCTCCCCCACGTTTGAGTGATGCGGGCCGAGGCCGGATCTTGTCCCTCCACTGGGGGGCTTTGCGGACGGTTTGCGCGTACCCGGCACCAGGCCTCGCCGCCCGAGCGTGGGTCGAACTACGACTTCGGGCGAGGAAGCCGAGCCTATTCGGGCTGGAACAGGGCGATCGTGTTCCCGTCCGGATCCTTGAACCACGCCGACTTCCCGATGCCGCGGACTCGTTCCGATCGAATCGACAGTCTTGAACGCAGGGAAGTCGTACTCCTCGAAGACGACACCCCTCTCCTTCAGCTCCTGGACGTCGGTGGCGACGTCGCTCGTCCAGAACCGCACCTGCGTATGGTCGGCTTGGTTCGGGTTGCCGCGCCCGTAGACGAGGAGAGTGGTGCCATCCCCGCACTCGAACACGAGGTGGTTCTCGATCGTTTCCGGGGACAACCTCAGCCCGACCTTCTGCTCGTAGAACTCTTGGCTCCTGATGAGATCGGTCGAGCAGAGAACCGCCGAGATTCTGTTGTCCGCTACCACGTTGCGCACCTCCAGGGCTTGGGATGAGGACATTGCTGTGTGCGGGTGATACCTGGCACGCCGACCTATCGCCTGTGGCACCGACCTACCTGCCCGCGCGACGGACCGACCCTACGGCACCGGCGCACGATCCGGCGTGGGTCGAACTACGACTTCTGGCGAGGAAGTCGGATCGTCTCTCACGACTTCAGCCGGGCGGCTAGGACCTCGTCCACGTCGCCGTTGGCGCAGACGGCGGGCATCGTTGACACGAGGCGGCTCCGGATACAGGCTGTCCGAGCGCAGCGCCTCGAGCGCAGCGGCGAGCCCAATGGCGGAAAGGAAGATGTGGCAGCTCATCAGCGCGATCGGCGGGTGGGGCGGCGTCGATGGGCGACACTGGCTGCCTGCCTATTTGCTCTCGGTGCGATGAGCGGTGCATCGGCGCGGGCGAGTGACCCGCCGATAACGGACATCGAGCAGGCGGGCGCAACGAAGATCGTTGCCCCGGGCGACTGGCTCGCGGCGGGTGCAGGCGGCGTGTGGCTCTCCGATCCGCCGACGAGGGTGATTCGTCGCCTCGATCCGGACTCCGGTGCGACCACCGCGACGATCCGGGTGCCACAGGCGCCTTGTGAGGCGACGGACGTTGGATTCGGCGCGCTGTGGACCGCGACGTGCGGGACGCCAGGGCTCGCTCGCATCGATCCGGCCACCAACAAGGTCGGCGGCTTTGTGCGGCTTGCGATCCCGCCCGGCCTCGGCGGTGAGGGGAGCGTGGGTGCAGGCGCTGGCGGGGTCTGGCTCGTGGTCGACGGAGCGAGCTGCTTCGCGTGCCGGGTCGCCCGCGTGAACCCGAAATCGCTGCGCGTCGTCGCCCGCATCCCGGTCCGCGAGAACGCGGCAGCGGTTCGCGTCGGCTACGGCGCCGTCTGGGTCACGAATCCGGCGAGCAACCTCGTTCAGAAGATCAACCCGCGGTCGAACCGAGTCGTCGCGACCACAAAGGTGAACGGCGGACCTCGTTTCCTAGATGTCGGCGAGGCAGGCGTCTGGACGCTCAATCAGATCACCGGCTCGGTGACTCGCCTTGCCCCAGGGACGGCGAAGGTCGCCGCGAGCATCAGGGCGAACGTGGTCGGAGAGGGCGGAGACATGACGGTCGGCGGAGGCTGGGTATGGGCGCGTGGCACTAGATCCCTGCTGACACGAATCGACCCGCGCACGAATCAAGTGGTGGAGCGCTACGGACCGTCCTCCGGGAGCGGTGCGGCGATCGTCGGCTTCGGTGCAGTCTGGGTTTCCGCGCACGACGTGACAACTGTCTGGCGACTCCCTCTCCCGAAGCCCTAGAGCGCCCCGTTTCCAAACTCGTCTCCAGACGTGCCCCTCGACCCCGCCGCCCCGCGAGCGGCGGTCCCACAATCCCAGCAACCAAGCGGCATCTCGCAGAGCCCTCTACGGAGTCGAACCGTCGACCCCTCCTTACCATGGGGCTGAGAGCGCGAACCGGCACCAAGCGACGCCAGACACGGCTTGAACCCGATACAGCACGTCGCTGGACGCCGTCGTGCGCCAGCTTCGAGGTTGACTACAGATTGACCATTTCGTCGCCAGTGCTGGCTACAAAACCACTCTCGAGCAGGACCTTAGCGCCGGGCACATCGCGAGGGCTGGCATAGGGTTCCCGCGTGGCTTCTCGCCCGTCACAGCCGACACGATCACTGCCCACCGCGCTGTCGCAGGCGCTGATCGCGTTCACGATCGAATTCGACAACGAGTTCGAGCACCGGGTTGAACACCACACCGGCAATAAGAAGGGAAGCGGGGTGTGGCTCACGTCCATGGTGATGTGGTCGAACTTCATGCGGCTCATACCGCCCGACGGGGTGGCATTGAGCGCGGTCGAGGCGAACGGCAGGATCACAAACTTTGACGGCCTGCAGCGCTGGGGGTACATCCGCGTCGAGCCGGCGGACCAGACGGTCCGCCCCGAGCCCGGCGGCCGGCGCGCACAGGAGGTGTGGCGACCGCTCGCCGGCGAAGTCGAACAGCGATGGCGCGAGCGGTTCGGCGACGCCGCGATCGACGAGCTTCGCCAGGCGCTGTCGAGCGTAACCGACCCGGCGCTTCCGCTGTACCTGCCGGTGGTCGGGTACGCCGATGGCATGCGCGCCGGGCATGTCCGCGCCGCACCCGGCGCGGTGGCCGAGGACCTCGTCGCATTGCTCTCGCAGGCGCTGGTCTCCTTCACTCTCGAATACGAGGACGAGTCCGACCTCTCGCTGGCGTTGAGCGTCAACGTGGTACGAGTGTTGTCCGCCGACGCGGTACCGGTACGGGACCTGCCGGCCCGCTCGGGTGTGTCGAAGGAGGCGATCACGGCGGCGGTCGGCTTCCTCCAACGCAACGGGTACGTTGCCGTCCAGCCTGACCCCGCCAGCGGTTCCAAGCTGGCCATGCTGACGGAACAGGGCCTGGCGGCACAGGCGCAGCACGCCCGCCTCGTTAAGGCTGTCGAGCGGCGCTGGCGAAAGCGCCTCGGCGGAGACTTCGACCGGCTGGCCAAGGCGCTCATCACCGGGCGGCAACTCGCGCTCGGCCTGCAGCCTTATCCGGACGGCTGGCGGGCGATGCGCAACCCTTACCGGGCGCGGACCGATGCCGTGCTGGCCGACCCGGCATCGGCTCTGCCGAGGTACCCGATGGTCCTGCACCGGGGCGGGTACCCCGACGGAAGCTAGGTCGGCCACGGTCAAGTGAGCAGCTCGCTGCCGATCGAAGGCGAGGAGGAATTCGGCGGGGGTCACCGCAGCGATCTCGCTCGCGAAGCGCGGCGAAGATCGCCCTGATGTCGTCCCAGCCGAGCCTCTCCACTGCCTCGATCCTGTCCACGTTCGAAATGACGTGGAATTAGCCGCCGAGCTACCCACACGCCTGCATGGACCGACCGAGCATCGAGCGCACGGCGCCCGACGGGATCAGGCGCGGCCTCGCCAATTCCTGAACTGCCTCGTCCGTGGAACCAGCAGCAACAGGCCAGCACATGTTCCGATCCATAGGCCCAAAAACGCTCCGTTGAACGCGTCGACCTCGGGTTCGTCAAAGAGACAGTCCAAGAACACGTTCGGATCGGGGACGCAAGGCTCCCACGTCGCGTAGCCGATCACGGCGCCGACCAGCGCGCCAAGGAACCCTCCGGCCAGCACCACGAGCCACCCCGGACGTGAGTTCTTCGTCCTCACCGCCGCGTGGTCTTCGTTCATAGGGGGAGCTTCGGACGCGGCGGTCAAGAATCGCTCAAGCCGCGACCCAGCGCGCGCGCGAGACGAAGGCGTAGGACATCGCGCCCGGAGGCCGCGCGGCGCCGTGCGGCTTCCTCTCGCTTGAGCCTCGCCGGCGTACCTACCCACACGCCCGTGTGAGCGACCGTCTTGTCGACTACCCCGCGCGGTCCCGCGTGGGTCGAACTACGGCGACGTGCAGCCGTCCGGGACCGTGACCTTGGTGTTCACGGACGCCGAGGGGTCGACCAAGCTTCTCGAAGAGCTGGGTACGGATGCCTACCGCGACGCGCTCGGCGATCACCGGCGAGTCGTGCGTGACGCCTTCGGTCTCTTCCAGAATTACGAGGTCGACTACGAGGGAGACGCCTTCTTCTACGCGTTCGCCAGCGCCCCACACGCGGTGTCGGCGCGGTGAGCGAGGCGCTGGTCGGGCTGGAGACCGGTCCGATCCGCATCCGCGTCGGCATTCACACCGGCGAGCCTGCGCTCGACCCGCCGAAGTACGTAGGCATGGACGTGCATCGGGCGGCGAGAGCTCGGTAGACAGAAGAAGCCGATGAATCCCAAGAAGCTCATCGAAGACCGATACGGCCTCAGAGTCGACGCTCGCATGCCCGGCGCCGCGTAGGCTGCCTACGAGGCCTCAGAGGTCCTGCTGCGCGAGAGACGCCCTAGCACCATCGTCGCTAGAACCGGCGTCGCCACGAAGACGGCGATGACGAGCAGCGCGAACACCAGAGGAACTGTGGGCGTCGCGCTTCCCGCATTCACTGTCGGCATCACCGATGCTTCACGCAACGCCAGGAGCCCTGGCGTTGCGGGGGCACTCCGGCGCGCTGGCTGGTCGACCTCCGGCTGCTCGATCGGCGTGGTGGGTTGCTCGATCAAGTGTCGAGCGACGAGAAGTTGACGGAACGCCTGGCGAGCTTCTCTGCGGAACCTCGGGTGCCTCGGAAGTCGCGGATGCACCGGGAACGGTGCATGGACGGATCGCATGCGCGGCCAGCTGTTGAGGTACGTCGTGGGATCAACTGCCCCGTCGTACCGGAGTCGGAGCAGCTGATGCGGGTGAACCTCGAAATGGAGATGCGGCGGACTGGCAAAGGCATCACCGGTGTTGCCGACGAAGCCGAGCACGTCTCCAGCCCTCACGTGCCTCGTGTGAAACACCCTCGGGGCATAGCCTGAGAGATGCGCATAGTAGAACTGGTTGGCCGCCGCGTCCCGCACCCAGAGCCGCCAGCCGCCGCGCTTGTGCCAGCCGACGCGGTTGATCGTTCCGTTCGCGACCGCCACGACCGGGGCGCCGAGCGCGGCGAAGATGTCGTCGCCGTGGTGCCATTTCCCGTGGACGTCGCCTCGGAACGCGCCGTAGGAATCGCCGTAGCCCGAGACACCTACGACGGGAAAGACGTAGTTGCCTTGGCCGAGCGGCGGGGTGACCCTGAGCGGCTTCGAGACTCGGTGCCGATGCTTCTTACGATGCGGACTCGTCGGCCGCACGTTCGGGGACGGCGCATCGGGCACGCTTGCTCCATAAGGGAGTGTGTTATCGCGATTCGCCCGCCGAGGCGGTGACGAGGCGGTTGTTGTGGACTTCGGCGGCGCCGTCGTCGTGGTCTCTGCAGGGGCTGTCGTCTGCGTGCTCGTCGTCTCCGTGCTCGTCGTCTCCGTCGCAGTCGTTGTCTCGGTCGTAGTCGTCGTCTCCGTGCTCGTCGTTGGCTCAGTCGTCGTCGGCGGAGAGTCGGCAAGTGCCGCCGCAGCAGCTCCACTTCCGAAGAGGACCATCGTTGCGAGCGTCGCCATCAGCTTCTGGAGAGCCATGGGACGGATTATCGGCGCTAGTCGAATCTGCTTCTGTGCAAGCGATCGTGCGGAGGGCGATCGCACCGCCGCACCTACCCACACGCGCGGGTGATCGACCGTCCGTCGGACGCGGGCGCGCGGGGGAGCGTCAGGCGAGCGGAAGTGGCTGGTTCGACCCCTACGTCAGCCGAGCTTCAGCGTCCAGAGGACGGCGTGAAACGAATCGCTCGGACGTGGTCGAGACAGCTGCCGGACGGAAGCCGCGCGCGATCATCCAGACCGCCAAGACCATCTCCTGCACCGCCAGCGGCAGGTACATGAGAACCTGTGCGGGAGCGTTCATGTCGAAGACGCCGTACATCAGAAGCAGGTAGTCAGCGACGTAGAAGGGGATCGCCACAAGACCCCACTCTGAGATCCAGCGCGGAACGATGCGCGACCGGTAGAGCAGTACGTAGAACATGGTGGCACTAAGGCAGAACACGAGCGCGAGCACGCCGTTCGCGCCGTCAGCATCGATGACGAGGTTGCCAACTCGGACGCCTGCCGGTGATGCAGTGCCCGCACCTGCTGCCATTGTCTCACCCAGGGGCACGAGCAGCAGCCAGCCAATCGCGAGGACGACGTAGCAAGTGGTCTCTATAGCTCCTCGCACAATCAGGTAGCCGACCGCCAGCACCTCGTCTATCGGGCGCAGCACCCGGAACAACACGACGGGGACGAACGCGAGCGATAGCCCCATGACGAGCACGAGCAGGCCAGTAGTCACCACTGCTCCGGAGTGCTCCACGGCATAGGCCAACGGATCGCCCGCATCACGAAGCGGAGCACTGACGACCACGCTCAAGACTCCGGCCACCGTACCGGTGAAGTAGAGGATCCCTGCTGTCGTGGCGGCAGCCCTGTGCTCACGCATGCCGCCCTGGCCCTCTAGATTGATCCGGCGCATCAGCGCCCTCCTTCACCTGCACGCTGACCCACAGCAACCCAAAGCGCATCAGGGCAGCCGCTGACCCCGTCTACCCGGAACTACTGAGGGGCGGCACAGGCGCCTTGTCGCGCTCCCAGCGTAGAGCCCTTAGCACCTGATCCAACGTCGGGCTACCCCCGTTCGGGGGTCTAGGTTCGGACCACCTCCAGCCGAGGACACGGGGGCTGTGTTCGAGGCGAAGGAGGTGAACTGGGAATGGGTGCAGAACAGCCGCCAGCCGACCCGCAAGGGCCGGACCGGCAGGCACGATTGCTAACGGCGAGCCTTCTGGTGGGAATCGCCGTTGGCGTGGTAACGCTCATCGGCGTTCTCGCAACGCTGCTTGAGTCACTTTCGTGATGCCGGTAGGTGCGGGGGCTTCTGGGTCGAACGCTAGGAGCCCCCGAATCTCCCCTGGACCTACCCAGCCCTTGCGGGGGATCGCCCCGCTGCGGGGCTAATGGGCTCGTCGTACAACCAGCGTTGGCTGCCGGCGATACGAGCACGGAGTGCCTGAACCGCTACATGCAGCCGGCGCCCGCGCTGTTCTTAGATCTCGCCATGCATCTACCCACACGCCCGCGCGACCGACCGTCCGTCGAGTGCCAGCGCGCGGTCCCGCGTGGGTCGAACTACGACTTCGGGCAAGGAAGCCGGAGCGCCAGGGCGCTCGAGCAAAGGAGTAGCGTTGCGGTCTCTCCGTCGATGCGGGGGACAATCACGATCGATGAGTGACGTGCAGCCGTCCGGGACCGTGACCTTGGTGTTCACGGATGTCGAGGGCTCGACCAGTCTGCTCGAGGAGCTGGGCATGGATGCCTACCGCGACGCGCTCGGAGAGCATCGGCGCGTGGTGCGGGAGGCGTTCGGCGCTCATTACGGCTACGAGGTGGATTACGAGGGAGACGCCTTCTTCTACGCGTTCGCCAGCGCCCACCACGCGGTGTCGGCGGTGAGCGAGGCGATGGTCGGGCTGGAACCAGGTCCGATCCGCATCCGCGTGGGTATTCACACCGGTGAGCCGGCTCTCGATCCGCCCAAGTATGTGGGCATGGATGTTCATCGGGCGGCGCGGATCATGAGCGCCGCGCACGGCGGGCAAGTCGCTGCTGTCCCCCTCGACAGTCTCGCTGCTCGAGCCGGGGTCGTTCGAGTTGCGCGACCTCGGCGAGCACCGGTTCAAGGACTTGAGCGCTCCGGAGCGAGTGTCTCAGCTGGGCGCGGGCGAGTTCCCGCCGATCCGCAGCCTCCACCGGACGAATCTGCCGGTGCCGGCGACGCCCTTCCTCGGGCGTGAGGAGGAGCTGGCGGCGGTGGTGGGGATGCTGGGCGAGCCGGACGTTCGCCTCGTGTCCTTGGTGGGTCCGGGCGGCACGGGGAAGACGAGGTTGGCGTTGCAGGCAGCGGCAGAGGCGTCGGACGCCTACCCGGACGGGGTGTTCTGGGCGCCCTTGGCGCCGCTGCGCGATCCGGCGCTCGTGTTGCCGGCGGTTGCGGCGGCGCTCAGCGTCATAGAGGGAAAGGACAGCTCGCCGGTCGACGATCTGGCGCGGGCGCTCGCCGGTCGGCGGCTGCTCGTGCTCGTCGACAACGTCGAGCACCTGATTCCCGACGCCGCGGATCTCGTCGGAGCCTTCGTGGAGGCGTGTCCGACGGTGACGACGGTCGTGACGACGAGGGAGCGGCTGCAGCTGCCGGGCGAGCACGTGTATGCCGTCCCGCCGATGAGCGAGACGGACGGGGAGGCGCTGTTTCGCATCCGCGCAGCGACTGTCGGCGTGGAGCTGGCAGCATCGGAAGAGCTGCGGAAGCTGTGCGCGCGGCTGGACAACCTCCCCCTGGCGCTCGAGCTAGCGGCGGCGCGCGTGGTCGTCTTCAGCCCGGCGCAGCTCCTCGACCGGCTCTCCCAGCGCCTCGACCTGCTCAAGGCAGGACGTGGGGTGGATGCGCGGCAGGAGACGCTGCGCTCGACGATCGCGTGGAGCCACGACCTCCTTGACGCCGACGAGCAGGCGCTGTTTCGGCGGCTGAGCGTGTTCGCCGGCGGGGGAGCGGCTGCAGCTTCGAGTCCGCGGAGCAGGTCGCCGGTGCGGACCCCGACCTGCTGCAGTCGCTGCTCGACAAGAGCCTGCTTCGCCGCCGTGACGGGACGCTCGAACCCCGGTTCTGGATGCTCGAGACCATCCGCGAGTTCGCCGCCGAGCAGCTCACTGCTGCGGGCGAAGCCGACGACCTGAAGCGTCGTCACCTCGACCACTACGCCGCCGCTCGCCCGACGACGCCTTCGACGAGACGCTGCTCGGAAACGACGATCTCGACCGGCTGGAGGAGGAGCGCGAGAACCTCCGAGTCGCGTTCGACCTCGCGCTCGAGATCGAGCCTGAGCTTGCGCTCGAGCTGGGACGCAGGCTGATGCCGACCTGGCAGCGGCGCGGTGACTTTCGGGAGGGGCGGGAACGGCTGGCGGCTGCGCTCTCCCGAGCCCCGCACGGACCAGGACTCGCGCGCGCGTGGGCACTCCGCGCCGCCGCCGTGCTCGCAAGCGTGCAGAGCGATCTCGAGGTCGGCGACAGCCTTGGGTACGAGGCACTCGCTCTCTTCCGGGAACTCGACGACCAGCGGGGAGTGGGCTGGACGCTGATCGTGCTCGGCGGGAACGCGATGGCTCGTGGCGATTACGGCGAGGCGAGGCGGCTGTTCGAGGAAGCCGCGGACGCGCACAGTGGCCCTGGCGACGAGCAACTTCAGCGTCGCGCGCTCATGCTCTCTGGCCGGCGTCGAGAGTCTCCAGGGAAACCGCGCCCGAGCCGTCGGCATGCTCCGCGACGTCGCTCGCGAGCACGCGGCGTGAAGGGTCAACCCTCGACCTGGCGCTTGCACTCGGCAACCTCGGCGTCGCGCGAGGCAAACCGCCGGAGAGACGGAGCAGGGGCGACGATCGATGGAGGAAAGCATCGCGCTGCTCAGGCGGGACGCCCGCAAGCCGGGTCTCGCCATCGGACTCTGCAACCTCGGCTACCTGCTGCGACCCAACGACCCGGTCGACGCGCTCGCTCACTTCAGCGAGAGCCTCGCGCTGTCGCGGGAGATCGAGGAACCGCGCACCATCGCCTACTGCCTCGAGGGAGGTGCCGGGATCCTCGCCGCGCGTGGCGACTGCCACGAACGCCACGACGCTGCTTGGCGCCGCTTCCTCCATCCGCGCGCTGAGCGGCGCGGTTTCATCGCCAAGAGGCGAGCCACGGCCGACACCCTCAAGGCGCAGTGCCGCGAGGCGCTCTCAGACGAAGCGTTCGCCCGAGCCTGGGAGGAGGGCGTCGCGCTCGACGCCATCGCTGCCGCCGACTGGGCGCTCCGTCTCTTCGAGGAAGCGGAGTAGCGGCGATCGCGGGAGGCATCACGGAGGCAGCAACCCTCGCCCCGTTTCCAAATCGTTTCCAATTCGGGCGCGACCGTCCCATCGCCCCGACCATCGCCGATCCCACAACCCCAGCGACCATGCGGGATCCCGCCAAGCCCTCTGACGGACTCGAACCGTCGACCCCCTCCTTACCATGTGCCTGTTGCCGTCCAAGCGAGGTCTACGCCGATGAAGCGCATGGGTCGGAGCCTATTCTGGAATTGGCGAGACCAAGACGCCGGGGACGCCTAGCTTCGTCGCCGCAGCTACCCACACGCCCGCGCGACCGACCGTCCTATTCATTGCCCAGCGCGGCTGGAGATCGCGCCGCTCGAGCAGACCAGCTTCCTGAAGGGATGCCTCCCTGATCTGACGGGATCGATCCTGTCTCAAGATGGACGACAAGCGCGGTCTCAGACACAACCCTCACCCTAACTCTGTGCGGTCGCGCTCAGGCTCTTAGCCGAAGCGGTGCTCGACGGCTTGCCGCGTGCGGTTCAGGGCCTGCGCGACCTGTGACCAGGTTGCGCCCTGCGCACGGGCCTCCGCGACCGCAGCGCGTTCAATCTGCTGCAAGGTCTCTTTCATCTCCGCAAGAGAGTCGAGGATCACGAGCGGCTCGCTGCTCGCCCGGACACGGAACTATCCAAGCGCGCACGACCTCTGGCTCTACGCGGTCGTCGGGCACGTGCGGCTCGATCAACTGGCATGAGCCCAACGTCGGTGTTGAGGCGGGCAACCGGCCGAGGCGGTAAGGAGGAGGCGCCCCGGCCGGAACCTCGACGAGGTGGAGCTATGCGACCGTCCGCGGCCACGCGCTGCTCCTGCGGCCGTGGTGCACGGCTGCAGCGATGCCACCGAAGAGCAGAGCCAGGCCGAGCATCGCCCCGGCGCCGATGCCGAAGTCGCCCCAGTCGAAACCGCTCGCGCTCGATGCCTCAGGCACCGCGAGTGTGACGAGCCGCGCGCTCCCGCCGCAGACGGCCCGGTAGGCCCTCACTGAGACGACGTTTCTGCCATCGCACAGGTCGTCCATCGCCCGCCCACGGACGTCGAGCGCCCTCAACTCGGCCCGAGTCGGCTGATGCTGCGCGCCGGCGTTGCCACACAGCACCCGGAAGGCCTCGCGTGAGAGGGTCGGATTGTCGCACTGCTCGTTGAGCGCCTGGCTTCGGATCCCCAGCGCCTTCAACCAGGCCGGGGTCGGATTGCCAGCCAGAGCGACCGGCGCGGCGGCGACCGCCACGGCCACGACAGTGACGAGGAAGATGGTACGGAGTAGGTTCATCGTGTCTCCCTTCGGTCTCGACCGCCTCATGCTCTCCAGATCCCGAGTAGCAATGTGGCACTGTCCTAGTTAACCGATACACTAACACAGTGACATACGACCTGTCAACGTTTCGGCTCGATCCCGGTCCGGCGTAGGAATCGCTGCGCAGATTCGAACGCGAGTCGCTTTCCTCATCGCCGACGGGGAGCTCTCTCCCGGCGAGCGCCTGCCAACTGTCCGCGCCCTCGCCCGTCAGCTCGGCGTCAACGTGAACACGGTGCGTGCGGCGTACTCAAGGCTCGAGGCCGACCGTCTCGTGCAGACCCGACACGGCGTAGGGACGGTCGTGCTGCCCATTGGCCCTCCGGCTCCGGCCCCAGGCGGGCGTCCGCTCGGGATCAACACCGTCGGCGTCATCATCGGAGGGCTGCACCCCTTCTACCTGCCGCTGCTTCGGGGCATCGAGGAGGTCGCCGCGGAAGACGGAACGCTCGTTCTAATCGCTGGCGCGCACGACTCGCCGGCTGTTGCGGAGGCCATGATCCGGCGTCTCGTGGCCCGAGGAGTCGCGGGCATCGTTGCGGTCTCCATCGGCGACATCGACGACGGTGAGGGCCCCGAGGCGGCCGCGATGCCCTCGCCGCCGATCGTGTACGTCGACCAGCCGCATCGAACGGGCCATGTCCTCCTCTTCGACGGCCGACGCGCGGGATACCTCGCGACGCGTCACCTCTGTGAGCACGGCCACACGAGGATCGGGCTCGTAACCCCGCCACGGTCCTGGCCGAACGTGCGCGAAGTCCACACGGGATACGTCGAAGCACTCGAAGAACACGGCGGCGACCTGTCTCCAGAGTTCGTCTCGGAAGTGGGCGAGTTCACGCTGGATGCGGGTCAGCTCGGGCTTGCGCAGCTGCTTGCGCTCTCAGAACCCCCCACTGCTGTCTTCGCTATCGACGAGGTGCTCGCTCTCGGCGCACTGCAAGAGGCACGCTCGCGGCGCGTCGAGGTCCCGGGAGAGATCGCTCTCGTTGGCTACACCGACTCGCCGGTGTCGATGCTTGTCGAGCCAGCTCTAACGATGGTCTCGGTGCCCTCGCGGGAGATCGGGATGCGCGCGATGCGCACGCTCAACGGGCTCATGAGCGGCCGTACGCCGCGCCCACGGCGGGTCGTTCTCGACGTCGAGCTCGTCATCCGGGATAGCTGCGGTGCGCATGGCGCCCGGTAGTACGAGCACCACGCGTCAAAGGCGGTGCGCCGGGTGTTGCGTCAGCGATTGCAGATGCGCAAGGAAGCACGCCTGCGGCGAGCCGACCTGAGCCCACCGTCCCATCGAGCTCGGTAAGAGGTCTCTGGAAAGCGCCAGCACGTGTGTCCATGGAATCCATTGGCCAAGCACACGCAGTGACCCCGGCATGTCGGCCAGGGTCAGAGCGGAGCTTCGCTAGATCAGGTGAGGAACGGTCAGGCGAGCTGCTCGCCCAGCAACTGCTGGACGGTGTTCGGCCAGATCCGTGAGCCACCGCGAGGAGGGATGACCCCCTCGTCGGTGAGTTTCTGCGCGATGGCGTGGAGCGGGAGCCCTTCGCCCGTAGCTCCCGTGCACGTGCCCGGACAGCGTCCGGGTAGACGGGACCTCCGCGCTTGTCCCGTGGGGGAGACACACGCACTCACGTCGTCTGCTCGACCATCCCTTACGAGGAACGCCGGCTGCCCCCGCAAGCTTCGTTGAGCCCGTCGTCTGGCTCAAGCAGCTCAGCGTCCGTCCGTCTAGCGGCATACCGATTCGCACGCAGCTACCCACACGCCCGCGCGACCGACCGGCTTGACGAATGCCCCGCGCGGTCCCGCGTGGGTCGAACTACGACTCAGGCGAGGAAGTCAACGTTCCCGTGCGTGGGCGGCGATCGCCTCCACTCGGCGCGCTAGCGACTCGTACGCCAACTTAATACGCGCCGGCGCGGTGCTGTTTCGACGCTACGACGCCTGGTCAGATCCTGGGTCTGAGCACCGATGGCACCACTCAGACAGACGTATCCTTCCCGTGCGTGTACGTCCAGAACGCCACTCTTAAGGCCCTCGTTCAGGGTGAGAAGCAGTTTCGTGTGCCGATCTGGCAGCGCCAGTACACATGGCGCGTCCCGCAACACGAGCAGCTCTGGCATGACCTGGCTGAGCAGTACGAGTATCTCGCCGCGGGCGGCAGTGCGGTAACAGGTCACTTCTTGGGAAGCTTCGTCCTCTCCCCGGTCGATCCGAATGCCGCCGGGCTACAGACGTTCTTGGTCATCGACGGCCAACAGCGTCTAACAACGCTCATGCTCGTCCTATGCGCGCTGAGAGATATCGCTGCAGATGAGGATCCCCAAGCCGTGGAGCGGTTCGGAAAGCTCTACTTGTTCAACGAGTTCCAGCAGGGCGCTGATCGTTATCGGCTACAGCCGACTGAGGAGGACCGCGTCTCGTTCCACGGACGTATCGAGCAGGCGCCTGACAGCGGCGCGCGAGATCTCATCTCTGAGGCCTATCGGTTCTACGTGCAGCGGTTGCGTGAGCTGCGGGCGGATCGTCAGACGATCGACGCCCGCCTATTCGAGCGCGTGATCGCGGTCGTCGGAGTCGACAATCTCGCCGGACTGGCGCGCGTCGATCTCCAGCGGCGGGGTCACGAGGTCACCAAGGACGACGTTTACGCCTATCACCAGCGTCGGCTCGATCCGATCTCACACGACGAGGAGCGGGTCGAAGCACAGGTCCGCGATCTGGCGCTGCGCGCGCGCCACTACAAGCGCCTGATCGACCCGTCATCCGAGCCCGACCCGGAGCTGGCGGCGGGATTGGGGCGGCTGGCGCGGTGGGGAGCACAGACCAGCCATCCCGTATTGATGATTGCGTACGACTTGCGCGAGCGCGGCGTAATCGAGACCGCCGAGATTCGGCGCGTAGTCGCCCTGGTTGAGTCCTTCATCGTGCGGCGCCAGTTGGCACGAATCCCGACGAATTCTCTGAGCCGAGCCTTCGTGCAGCTCATCGAGCGTCTTCCTGAAGGTGAGGGCTTTGCCGACGCGCTACACCGTGAGCTTTCGCGCGATCGGCTCTACTGGCCCGACGACGATGCGGTCCGAGACGCGGTCAAATCGCAGCCTTTCTTTCACATCGGGCGCTGGCACCAGCGGAAGATGATTCTGGAGCGTCTGGAGCGCTCGCTCGACCACCCGGAGCCAGTCGACTTCGACGAAGCGAACCTGCAGATAGAGCACATCATGCCCCAGACCCTGTCGCCGGAGTGGCGGGAGCACTTGCAGTCGCTAGGTCAGGACGCCGACGAAGTGCACGGGGAACTCGTTCACACGCTCGGGAATCTAACGCTGACCGCGTTCAACGGCACTCTCAGCAACAATCCCTTTGAGCGCAAGGTTGAAATCTATGGGGACAGCCATCTAGAGCTAAATCGTGCGCTGCAAGAGAACGACGTGTGGGGTCGACACGAGATCCTGGCCCGCGCGGACAGCCTCGCGCAGCAAGTCTCAAAGATCTGGGTCGCGCCCTTACCCGGCATCTCCGACGAAAGAGTTGGTGGATTCGATTGGAGCCGTGTCGAAGCGGCAATCGCCGCGATCCCGGTCGGTCGCTGGACGAGCTACAGCGATCTCGCCGCACTCGGTGGAACAGCTGCCCAGCCCGTCGGTAACTTCGTCACGAGCCTCCCAGACGGGTCTAAGGGCTACCGTGTGCTGTCCTGGGACGGCAACGTGAGTGCGTCTTTTCGGTGGACGGATCCACGTGAGACCCGTGATGTTCGAGAGGTACTTGCTGCCGAAGGTGTTGAGTTCCAAGATGGACGCGCTAGCGTCGACCAGCACATCACGAGCGAAGAGTTGGCGAGCCTAATCGACGAGGAAGGCAGCGACGACCTGTCGCTGGACGAACCCGCAGTCGGCGATCTGTAGCCACGGATCACGCTGGCTGGGAAGTGGATCCTCGGGCTCGGAGCAACGGCTCGGTTCCCAAGACGGTTCCACAAGGGGCAACTTCGGCCCGTCATCTCCGCCACCATCCCCGAAGCCCCAGCAAACATGCGGTATCCGCGAGAGCCCTCTGACGGACTCGAACCGTCGACCCCCTCCTTACCATGGAGGTGCTCTACCGACTGAGCTAAGAGGGCAAGGCGCTCAGTGTACTGACCCTCAAAACCACTCCGATCGCAGCCACGCGGCCGCGAAGCGGCCGCCTTCAGGGATTCTCGCGAGCGGGATCCGCACGAACGGATCCGCTCTGCGGACAGGTGCAGGGGGGAGGATTCGAACCTCCGAAGGCTGAGCCAGCGGGTTTACAGCCCGCCCCCTTTGGCCACTCGGGAACCCCTGCGGGGCGCGCAATTGTAGCCGCGGCTCGCTGCACGTCATACGATCGCGGGATGGAGCGTTTTGACGTGCTCGTCGTCGGTGCCGGGCCGGCAGGATCGGCCACGGCGATCCACCTCCAACGGTCCGGGATGCGCGTTCTCCTCGTCGACAGGGCGCGATTCCCGCGCGACAAGCCGTGTGGCGGAGGACTCACGGGGCGCGCGCTTCGGCATCTGCCATGTGCGGTCGACGCTGTCGTGGAGCACGTTGTCGACCGCATGGTCGTCCGCGTCCGGTACCGAGCGAAGGTCGCGCGGAAGAGCGCGGAGCCGCTCATCGAGATGACGCAGCGGCGACGGCTGGACCTCTATCTCGCCGAGCAGGCGTCGGCCACCGGGGCAGAGTTCCGCGACGGAGTCGCCGTGAGCGACGTCGAGCTCGGTGACGCTGGCGTGACCGCACGCGTCGGCTCGCACCTCGTCGGCGCGCGCTTCCTCGTCGGCGCCGACGGGGCCAACGGTGTCGTCGCGCGGTCCGCCGGGCTCGGCGAGGGCATCGTCCGCGGCATAGCGCTCGAGGGCAACGTCGCGTGGAGCGCGCTCGAACGCACCCCGTACGCCGGAACGGCCTGGGTCGAGCTCGGCATCGTGCCCGGCGGCTACGGCTGGGTGTTTCCGAAGGGCGATCATGCGAACCTCGGAGTAGGGGGCTGGCTGACGGAAGGGCCCCGCCTGCGCGGGCATCTGGACCGCCTCGCGCGTGCTCACGGGGTCGATCCGTCCGCGATCACCGACGTACGCGGGCATCGCCTGCCGATGCGCGAGCCGGGCTCGCCCGCGGCTCGAGGCCGAGTGCTCCTCGTAGGGGACGCGGCCGGGCTCGTCGATCCACTCTCGGGAGACGGCATGTACGAGGCGTTCGTCTCCGCACGGCTCGCCTCCGACGCCATCGTCGCCGGGTGTCCGGAGCAGTACGAGCACGCACTCGCAGGCAGCACTCGATCGACATGCCGCGGCGTCGTGGAAGGGAAAGCGCGCGGCCGACCGCTATCCACGAGCCTGCCTGGAGGCGCTTCGAGCACCCGGAGTCTTCGGTGCAGTCGCGGCGTTGCTCCGTGGAGACCTCGAGCATCCGAGCGAGGCTCGCGGCCTCGCGCGGCCGCCTCTGCGCGCGCTGTCACGCCTGGCGCGCTACGCGGCACCCTCGGGCTGATCTAAAGAGCCGTCCGGCTCGTGCCGATGCACGAGCTGTCCATGGATCTCAGCGCCGTGCTCCGGCACGCCGTCGAGGCGGGCGCCAGCGACGTCCACCTGAAGTCGGACAGCCGCCGGTGTTTCGCTCCGACGGCGAGCTCGCTCCAGCCGCAGGCTTCGGCGCGCTCGGCGACGCCGAGCTTCAGGCCACTCTCGATCAGTCGGTGACGACCGTGCAAGCCGTCCAGGGCAGCTACGCGGGCTAGCGCGACGTGAACGTCGCCGCAGCCGCCTTCGTCCTCGCGCCGGCTCTCGCGCTCGGCAGCTTCCTGAACGTCGTGGTCGCGCGCGTGCCTATGCGCCGCTCGATCCTCCGGCCACCATCGTCGTGCGGGAGCTGCGACACCGAGATTCTGTGGCGAGACAACATCCCCGTCCTCTCCTACGCCCTCCTCCGCGGGCGTTGTCGGCACTGCGACGCGGCGATCTCGCTCGTCTACCCCGCGGTCGAGGTGCTAACGGCGATCCTGATCGTGTCGTGCGTCGCCGTGTTCGGCCCGACCGCGGAAGCCGCCCTCGCTGCGGCGTTCTGCTCGGTGCTCGTCGTGCTCTCGGTGATCGACGTGAACCATCGCATCGTCCCGAATCGTGTGGTCCTGCCCGCCACGGCGGCGACCCTGGTCGCGCACACCCTGATCGATCCGAGCCCCGCGTGGCTCGTATGGGCATTAGTCGCCTCCGGCGCGCTCTTCCTCTTCGTCCTCGCGTATCCCAAGGCCCTTGGCATGGGGGACGTGAAGCTGGCGCTCCTTCTCGGTGCGATGCTCGGTGCCTCGGTGGCGATCGGCCTGATGATCGGTCTCTTCGCAGCGCTCGTTCCGGCAGCAGTTCTCGTGTCTCGGCATGGCGGTGCGGCGCGCAAGATGGGCGTCCCGCTCGTGCCGTTCCTGGCATTCGGCTCGGTGGTTGCCTTGTTCTTCGGTGACGCCATTCTCGCCGCGTACCTCAGGCTCTTCTGAGCCCGCGTCAAGCAGCTCTCAGCTCTGTCACGGAGTGGATATCGGCACCCGTTCGAGATGGCGCTTGAAAAAGCGAAGAGGCGCGGTTTCCGCGCCTCTTCGGTGGTTCGGGCTCGCGACTCGTTTACGTGCAGGTCGCGTTGTTCTTGTACGAGGAGCTCGAGGGGTCCGGGCCTGAGACGCTCCAGGTCTTGCCGCTCACAGTGTCCGTGATGCAGTAGGTCGTCGCCGTCACGGCTGCGACGGTCAGCGTGTTCGAGATACCCGAGTCGATCGCCTTGAGCTTGGCGACGGTCATGCCCGTGTACTCGCCTGCGCCACCTGCCGGAGCGTCGTCGGCGACGTAGGCCTCGGCCGACGGCAGTGCCGCACGGAGGTTGGCCTTTGCTGCGTTGTTAGCCGCACGATCGCGGAACCCGAGATATGAGGGAACGGCGATCGCGAGCAGGATGCCGATGATGATGATCACGACGAGGAACTCGATCACAGTGAAACCCTGCTCGGTGTTCCCGTCGAGGCGGTTGCGAATCCGCTTGAACATTGCCGCAACTCCTTCCGCAGTCCGCAGTCGATAGGGGATAGGGCGGGCGGATGCGGACGAAACATCGGCGGACGGTTGGGGGATGGGTACCCCAAATTGGGTGATTCGTGGGTGAGGCGACGGAACGGCTCGCGCGTGCGCTCGACCGTCCCTCCTGTTCAAGCCGGCTCCTGGCCCTGCCAATACGCGGAATGTCCATGGACGCTGCGCCGACCTCCATCGACGACCCGCTCGGCCGTGCCGCCGAGTCGGGCGCGTCCGATCTCCACCTCGTTCCCATGGGCGGCGCCGACCATGCGTGTCCACGGCGATCTCGTGCCACTCGCGGATGAGGAGAAGGTCATGCCGGACGCGACGCGCGACTTCAAGCCACGCGTCCCCGGCGGTATCGGCAAGGTCGTCTTGAAGGTGACGATAGCGCGCTTCTCGCGACGCTCGTCGCAGCCGGCGTCGACATCATCAAGGCGCTCGAGATCTCGGGCACGACGGCCGGAAACTGGGTCGTCGAGTCCGCGGTCGTCGGCGTGCGCGCGAAGGTGCATAAGGACGTCCCATCGCCGAGCCGCTCATCGAGAATCCTGTCTTCACACCGCTCGTCTCGCAGATGGTCAAGATCGGCGAGGAGACTGGCGAGCTCCAGAAGATGCTCGACAAGATCGCGGACTTCTACGTGGACGATGTCGACACCTCGATCGCCTCGCTGACCTCGATCATCGAGCCGATCATGATCATGGGCGTCGGCGTCGGCGCGATCATCGGGATCATCTTGATCGCGATGTACCTGCCGATATTCAAGCTGCTGCAGCTCGTGCAGTAGGCGTCTCAAGAGACCGGGCGGCTCGGTCGCTCGGTGAGACGGCCCGGGACTTGTAGGCTCTCGCAGGTGAGCGGCGCGGCCGCCGAGATCGTCTTCGACCACGTGACGAAGCGCTATCCGGGCCGTCCCGAGCCCGCTATCAACGACCTCTCTATGACCATTCCGGCGGGGGAGATCTGCTGCCTTGTCGGTCCGTCCGGAGCCGGGAAGACGACGGCAATGAAGATGGTCAACCGGCTGGTCGACATCAGCGCTGGGGACATCACGATCGGCGGTGTGAGCGTGCGGTCGATGGACGTGACCCAACTCCGGCGTGGGATTGGATACGTGATCCAGCAGGTCGGCCTGTTCCCGCACATGACGGTCGCGGACAACGTCGCAACGGTGCCCCGGCTTATCGGACAGCGAGATGACGAGATCCATCGGCGTGTCGACGAGCTTCTCGACCTCGTCGACCTTCCTGCCGTCGATTACCGCGCCCGCTTCCCGTTCCAGCTGTCGGGCGGGGAGCGCCAGCGAGTGGGGCTTGCCCGCGCGCTCGCGGCGAACCCTCCGGCGATGCTGATGGACGAGCCCTTCGGGGCCGTCGACCCGATCACCCGGGCACGGTTACAGCAAGAGCTTTTGCGGATCCAGCACGAACTCCGAAAGACGATCATCTTCGTCACCCACGACATCGATGAGGCAATCCTGCTCGGCGACCGGATCGCAATCCTGCGCGAGGGAGGCGTGATCGCGCAGTACGACACACCCGAGACGATCCTCGCGCATCCTGCCGACGAGTTCGTGGCCCGCTTCGTCGGCGCCGATCGCGGCCTCAAGCTCCTCGCTCTTCGGCGGCTCGACGAGCTGGAGCTGACGGCGCTCGATGGTGCCGTACGGCCCCGTGCGGCCGGGTCGACCACGCTCCGGGACGCTCTTTCGCTCATGCTCACGGCCGGCTCGAGGTCACTTGTCGTCCTTGGCGACGACGGGGAGCCGCGCGGTGTCGTCACGCTCGAGGCTCTCGCAAACCTCGAGAGATGAACGGCCTGCTGGCGCAGAACCAGCCCGTCATCCCCGACTTCGGGGAAGCGAGCGACTGCGTACAGGAGAACCGCTTTTTCTGCACTGATTGGGTGCGCGACAACTGGAGCGGGGTGATTCAGCCGGCGTTGCTCGAGCACGTGAAACTGACTCTCCTCGCCGTCGCGATCGGTTTCGTCCTCGCGTTCGCCGCCGCACTCCTTGCACATCGGTACCGGCTCGCCGAACGGCCCTTCGTTGTCTTCTCCGCGGTCGTGTACACGATTCCGAGTCTCGCCCTCTTCCAACTGCTCGTTCCCGTGACCGGGTTGACCGTCGCGACTGTCGAGGTCGCGCTCGTCGGCTACACGCTCCTCATTCTCTTCCGCAACATCCTCGAAGGGCTTCGCGCTGTACCACCGGACGTATTGGAGGCCGCTCGGGGTATGGGGTTGACGCGCAGGCAGACACTGTGGCGCGTCGAGCTTCCACTTGCAGTGCCTGCAATGATGGCCGGCCTTCGCGTCGCCGTCGTATCGACCATCGCGCTCGCGACGGTTGCGGCGTTCGTTATCCCGGAAGGCCTGGGCTATCCGATCTTCTTGGCGCTCCGAGAGGCGTTCAAGACCGAGATCATAGTCGCGGGAGGACTCGCAGTAGCGCTCGCGCTCGTCGCCGACGGACTCCTCGTCCTGGTTGAGCGCGCGCTGACGCCGTGGGCGCGGGCTCGGAGGAGTGCATGATCGTCGCGAACCTCGACGTCTTCGCCCACGCCGTCGAGTTCGTCATCGAGGAGCGCAGCCTGATCGCCGAGAAGACGTGGGACCATGTGCTTCTTTCAGGCGTGGCGATACTCGTTGCGCTGGCCTTGGCGTTGCCTCTCGGCATCTGGCTCGGTCACGTTCACCGCGGTTCGTTTGTCGCGATCAACGTCGCCAACGTGGGGCGCGCACTGCCGAGCCTCGCTCTTATCGCCATCGGCGTCGCTTTTCTCGGGGTCGGCTTCACGAACGTCACGGTCGCTCTCGTCGTCCTCGCTATCCCGCCGATCCTGACCAACGCCTACGTCGGTGTCGACGGCGTCGAGACGGACGTCGTGGACGCGGCTCGCGGGATGGGCATGAGCAAGGGACAGATCATCCGGCGTGTGGAGCTGCCCATGGCGCTGCCCCTCATCTTCGCAGGTATCCGCACGGCAGTGGTCTTCGTCATCGCAACGGCAACAATTGCGGCAGTTGCCGGCGGGGGCGGGCTCGGCGACATCGTTGTCAACCAGGCGGGATATGGAATCGAGGGCGTGGTGGGTGCAGCGATCTGCGTCTCGCTCCTGGCGCTCGTCGCCGATGGCGCTCTCGGGCTCGTGCAACGTCTGCTGACGCCTCCGGGGCTACGAGCGGAGGCTCGTGCGTTGGAGCCGGATGTGGTGACCGAACCACCTGACGGGTAGGGTCCTGAAGCACTGGACATTCCTAATCGGCTCCCTGGAAGGGGGTAGGGCTGTGATTCGAAAGCACAACCGGCGCGCCGCAAAGGCCGCCTTCTCGATCGCACTCGGAGTCGCTCTCGTCCTAGGTGTTGCAACCGCGGCACCGGCAGCGAGCCAAGCGACGCCGATCATCGTCGGTGCGAAGAACTTCCCAGAGCAGTACGTACTCGGGCAGCTGTATCGCCAGGCGCTCATCGCGAAGGGCTTCGATGTCCAGTACAAGGAGAACATCGGCTCGACGGAGCTGATCGACACTGCTCTCAAGAGCGGCAAGGTCACGCTCTATCCGGAGTACACCGGGATCATGCTGTCGGTCACGTTCAAGCGGAAGACGCTCCCGAAGACGGACGCCGGGACCTACGCGCTCGCGAAGAAGTTATACGAGAAGCGCGGACAGACGCTCCTCCGGCAAACGCCGTTCCAGGATCGCGACGTGATCGCCGTCACGCGGTCGACCGCCAACAAGTACGGGCTCAGGACGTTGAGCGACCTGAAGAAGGTGCCTGACTTGACGATCGCCGGGTTCCCCGAGTGGGAGACCCGCTGGACCGGCCCGATCGGGAAGCAGTACGGCGTCACTGGCTTCGACTTCGTTCCGCTTGCGGGAATCAGTGCGTACACGCTGCTCGACAAGGGGGACGTGTTGGCCGCAGACGTGTTTACGACCGATCCGCAGCTGCTCGTCGAGTAAGTACGTGCAGCTGCGCGACC
This sequence comes from uncultured Gaiellaceae bacterium, assembly GCA_963776565.1. Classification (GTDB taxonomy): domain Bacteria; phylum Actinomycetota; class Thermoleophilia; order Gaiellales; family Gaiellaceae; genus GMQP-bins7. The sequence continues at coordinate 217,752 of CAVZNF010000002.1, read as the reverse complement.
CGAAGAACATGTTCGGATTCCAGCACGTGGCCCCGGTCGTCGACCGGGATCTCGTGACCGAGAATGGAGCTCGTTTCACGTCGACGATCAACAAGGTCAGCGCGCTGCTCACGGTCAGGGCCATCGCGGCCATGAACAGGGCTGTCGGTGTAAACAAGAAGCCGGCCGAGAAGGTCGCGAGTGCCTTCCTGAAGGCAAACGGCCTCAAGTAACAATCGCGAGTTCGGCCGCCGCGGCGCGCGCGTCGTGGCGGCCGTGACTGGCCAGTCCGATCCGACTAGTCAGGCTACGCCGAGGAGCTCGTCCGCGTACGTCATGCCGACGCGGCGCATCCCGCGCGGCCCGGGCTCGTAGTGGCCCATGCGCCAGAGCGCCGGCGAGTAGAAGTGGATCGACGTCGCCGGAGGCGCCTGTGGTCCGGGATGGCGCACGCCGTGGATGTCGGACGCGTCGAAGTCGAACCGGCCACCCGTTTCGTGCACCGTCGTGTGCTCGCGCACCCAGCCGTCCTCCTCGACCCGGAACCAGTCCTCGTGCAGGATCCCGTCCGCAATGCAGACCGCGCCTGACGAGCGGTCGTGGTCGTGGTAGCCGGTGTTCTGCCCGTCGACCCAGCAGATGAGCCAGACGTCGACGTTCGGGTCGCGATAGAGCTGCTGGTAGAAGCGCGACGCGTCGTCGTGACGGATGTACGAGCCCCAGAGATGGTCCGCCGTCACGAGCTCGGCGGCCAGGTTCGACATCGTCGGGCGATCGAGATCCGTGTCCGCCGGAACCCGCTCACGCAGCCAGGTCGCGAGGTCGGTCACGTCAAGAGGCGAGAAGGTGTGTCGGACTGGAGAACGTGCGTCACAGCATCGCCGAACCCGCGGACGGCAGCAAGCGTCGGACCCGAGTCCACGACAGGCGTGTCGCTGCCGTACACGAGCTGCCCGACGCCGAACGTCTGGACGCACAGCTCGATCGCCCGCCGGCCGTGCGTCGACACGTCGAAGAAGGTGTTCGGGTCGAGCGCCGAGCGGACGTCCACGCCGCGCCGCGCGAGCCGCTCGAGCTGGAACGGGCCACCTCCGCCGAGCATCGCGAAGAGGACGCGGAGATCTGGCCAGCGCTCGCGGCCGAACGCGAGCCAGGCGACGTACGCCTCCTGCATCCGCGCCGGGTAGCCGACCACCCACTCCCACCAGTCGGGTCGCGAAGCGCTCGCGGCGAGGCCCGCGTCCGGATGGACGAACACGACCGTTCCTGCCGTCGCCGCCGCGTCGAGCGTGTCCGAGCTGCGATCGAAGTCCATGAACGCCGACGAACCGATCGAGACGCCGACGAAGCCGTCACGCACATGCGACGGGGAGAAGGCCAGGAGCCTTCCCGCCGCGCCCACCATCAGCTCGCGTGTTCCCTCGATCCATGCACCCTCGAGCGCACCCCGCTCGTCTGGAGCGAGCTCCTCGAGGGCGAGGCTCGGCTGCAGCGAGAGCACGGCGACGTCGATCCCGTCGCGATCGAGCGCGCGAAGGCGCGAGTCGAGGCCGTGCTCGGCGAGGTCGACTGCGAAGCGGCCCTCCCGCGTCTCGAGCTCGTCGCCGTCGAGCAGCGGTGGCGTGCTTCGTGCGCGCAGCGCGGCGACGAATGGCTCCGGCCAGAGATGCTGATGCACGTCGTACGTCGTCGTCATGCGGGAGCCGGGCTCGAGCGAATCGTCGATGCGAGCTCCTCGAGCGGAAGCGGCATCAGCTCGGGCGAGTCGAGGAACGGGACGCGCTCGCGTACGAACGCATGGGTCGTCGCTGCTCCGCTGCCGAGCGTCAGGTCGCCGCGTAGGTCGATCGCCTGCGACGCGACTACGAGCTCCACGGCGACGAGGCGTGCGCCGAGATCGAGCATCTCCGTCAGGCGCCGCGCGGCCAGCGAGCTGAGAGCGGTGCGATCCTCGACGCCCGACTCCTGCATCGTCGAAGCGAGCTCGACGGAGACGGGCTGGGCGAGAAGCCGCGCCTCGGCGGCGACCGCCTGCGCGGCGACGCCGAGCTCGGAGAGCCCGTCCTGCCACGAGCCCTCGGTCGCGACGAGTCCCTCGGTGAGGCCGCTGAACCGCGGGCTCAGGAGCTTCAGCGTTCGCTCGACCGCCGCTGTGAGAACCGGCGCGAGCGCGAGGCGCGCGAGGTCGAGCGCGGTCGCGAGCGCTTGCGAGTCGAAGTTGCCGACCGAGACGAGGCGTCCTTCCGCGGGCACGATCAGCGGATTCCCCTGGTGCGCGTTCAGCTCGAAGACGACCTGGCTCTCGACGAACCGCAGCGCGTCGCGAGCGGCGCCGTGCACCTGCGGCACGCACCGGAACGTCAGCGGATCCTGGAGGAAGCGAGCCGCTCCGGGCTCCCAGAGCGCGCTCCCGTCGAGCAGCGAGTGGAGCCGCGCGAGCGTCTCGCCGAGGCCGTCCGAGTGCCGCGCGACCGCGATCTCCGGATGCAGCGCGCCGACGTTGCCGCGGAATGCCTCGAAGTCGAGCGCAGCCGCCGCGTCGATCCAGCACATGAGCGCGCTCGCGTCGGCGACCGCGAGCGCGGCGTGTCCCGTCGAGAACGCGTTCCCGTTGAGGAGGGCAAGCGCCTCGCCCGCTTCGAGGGCGAGTTCGCCCAGTACGCCGTGGGCAAGGTCGGCGTTCAATGCGAGGTCGGACTGACCGACCGTCCCGAGCGAGCTGACGCGAGGCAGGTTGTTGTCGTTCAAGGCCCGGACGTAGCGCTCGGCGACCTCCGGTCTCGCGCCCTGGTAGCCGGCGGCGAGAGCGTTCGCATGGCAGAGGAGCGCTGCGCGCACGATCTCGTCGGCAGCCGGCGGACCGAGTCCGACGAGGTGACCGGAGATCGCGGAGCGGTTGAACGCCGTCGCGTCGCTCGCGCTCACGTCGGCGTCGCGACGCATCCCGACGCCCGTGGTCACGCCGTATGTCGGTGTGCCCTCCCGTGACGCGCGCTCGACGACGACGCGACGCTCGCGCATGCGTGCGACCGCGCCGGTCGAGAGCTCGACTCGCTCGCTCGCACGTGCGACCCGGACGACCGCGTCGAGCGTGAGGCCGTGCCCGGTCAGCTCGACGGTCATGCCCGAGACTCTACGAGTCCGGGTCGCCCATGCCCGGTATGGCCCCCGGGTCGACGTCCGGTGCAGGTCGCACGGGAAGCCCGGCTGCCTGCCAGGCGACGAAGCCACCGTCGAGATCGGTCGCTCGCGAGAACCCGAGCACCTGAAGCGACCCTGCGGCGAGGCTGGACGAGTAGCCGTGCGCGCACACGAGCACGATCCGCTGGTCGAGCCCGTCGACATGCGGGTTGTGGAAGGCCGGGTCGGCCGCAGGATCGAGCCGCCACTCGAGCACGGAGCGGGGGATGTGGAGCGAACCGGGAATCACGCCGGTCCGTGAGCGTTCGTCGTGGGATCGCGTGTCGATGAGTAAGGCGCCTTCTCTCTGTGCCTCGCGCGCAGCGGCCGGGTCGAGCCGGGCGAGCCGGCTCCTGGCTTCCCGCAGGAGATCGTCGATCGTTGTCCGCGGCACCCCGTCAGTCACGGTCGTGACGGCAATCCTCGCATGCACCGCGAAGAACCACGTCGTGCGCGGCGACCGAGTACCCGCGCCCGTCCGCGACGCGCTCGATCGCGGACTCGAGGCTCGCGTCCTCGAACGGCTCGACCTTGCCGCAGTCGTCGCACACGAGGTGATGGTGATGGTCGCCGCCCGAATGAGCCGGCTCGAAGCGTGCGACCCCGTCGCCGAGGTCGACCCGCTGCACGAGCCCGAGCTCGTCCATGCCTTCGAGCGCCCGGTACACGCTCGCGATCCCGACGCGTTCACCCTGCGCTCGAACCGCGTCGTGGATCTCCTGCGCCGAGAGGCAGCAGTCCTGCTCGCCGAGGAGCACGACGACGCGCCGTCGTGCGCCGCCGCTGCGGCCGCTCGCATCGCGTAGCCGCGTGAGCGCCGTGTCGGTCCAGGCCGTGGTCATACCGATAATGATACCCGTTCTCAAAGACGTGCTACCGTCCTCGCGTGCGTACGGTCTCCGTCGGGGTCATTGCACTCGCCGTCGCCATCGCTGCGGCGGGGTGTGGCGGCGCCGCGGATCAGAGAGGCGGAAGCGCCGACGATCGTCGCCGGCTTCTACCCCCTTGCCTGGGTCGCCGAGCAGGTCGCTGGCCCGGGCACGCGCGTCGTCAACCTCACGCCTGCGGGTGCCGAGCCCCACGATCTCGAGCTCTCCCCGAGTGACGTTCGGAAGGTCTCGGACGCCGACCTGGTCGTCTACGTCGGTGGAGGCTTCCAGCCCGCTCTCGAGGATGCGGTGGCGCAGCGCGAGGGGCCGTCGCTCGACGTGCTTCGCCCGGGGGAGAGCGATCCGCACATCTGGCTCGACCCGGTGCGGTTCGCGCAGGTCGCTCACGATCGTGGGGCAGGCCCTCGGTCGTCCGGCCGCCGCTCGCGAGCTCGAGCAAACGCTTGCCGAGATCGACACGCGCTACCGGCGCGCGCTCCGCGGTTGTTCCCGCACCACGTTCGTGACGACGCATGCCGCGTTCGGGCACCTCGCGAAGAGGTACGGGCTCACGCAGCTGTCGCTCGCGGGCCGGACACCGGAGGCCGAGCCGGGGCCGAAGGAGATCGAGCGCCTCGTCGCTGCGGTAAAGGCGTCGGGTGCCACCGTCGTGTTCGCGGAGCCACTCGTCTCGAAGGACCTCGCTGCAACCGTCGCGCGAGAGGCGGATGTCGACGTGTCGTTCCTCGATCCACTCGAGGGGTTGAGCTCGGAGCGTCTCGACGCCGGCGACGACTACGCATCGGTCATGCTCGACAACCTCAAGGCCCTGACGAAGGCGCTCGGATGTCGCTAGCCGTCGAGCTCGACGGACGTCTCGTTCGGCTACCGCCCGGGGCAGCGCGTGCTCGAGGATGTCGACCTCCGGCTCGGCGAGGGCGAGTTCGTCGCGGTCGCCGGCCCGAACGGCGGGGGGAAGACGACGCTGATGCGCATCCTGCTCGGGCTCGAGAAGCCGGGAGCCGGCACGGCGCTGCTGTTCGGTGAGCCCGCGCACCGGTTCTCCGGTCGCCGCGCCCTCGGGTACCTCGCACAGCGATCCGTCGTCGGGGGTGACGCGCCGGCGACCGTGCGCGAGGTGGTCTCGGCCGGCCGTCTCGCCACCGGTCGGCTGATCGGCCGGCTGTCGCCGCGATGACCGCGCACTCGTCGCCGAGTCGATCGGTCGCGTCGGCCTCGATGCCGTCGCAGACGCTCCGCTTCGGACGCTCTCCGGTGGGATGCAGCAGCGCGCGTTCATCGCCAAGGCGCTCGCCGGGCAGCCGTCGCTGCTCGTCCTCGACGAGCCCACGACCGGTGTCGACGCGGAGTCGCAGGAGTCGCTCGCCGAGCTCCTGGCCGACCTCCACGGGGAGCTCGGGGTGACGATCGTCTACGTCTCGCACGAGTTCGGCGCGGTCGAGCACTACGTCGAGCGCCTGGTGCTCGTCCGGCGAACGATCGTCTTCGACGGGTCGCCGCACGATCTTCCGGGCGTCTGGCACGACCCGGGTCACGTCCATGTTCGAGAGTGAGTTCATGCGCCTCGCGTTCGGCGCGGGCGCGATCGTCGGCGTGCTCGCTCCGGCCGTGGGCTTCTTCCTCGTGCAGAGGCGGCAGTCGCTCGTCGGGGACGGCATCGGCCATGTCGCGTTCGCGGGCGTCGCCGCCGGGATCCTGCTCGACGTCTCGCCGGTCCTCACCGCGCTCGTCTCCGCGGTGGTCGGCGGGATCGCGATCGAGCTGCTGCGCTCGCGCGGCGGAGCGGCGGGCGATCAGGCGCTCGCGCTCGTCTTCTACACGGGCATCGCGCTCGGGGTCGTGCTCGTCGCGCAGGCCGGAGCGCTCAACGTCAATCTCTTCCAGTACCTCTTCGGCTCGATCCTCACCATCACGCGCTCGGACCTCGCGCTGATCGCAGCTCTCGGGGCGGTCGGGATCGCGACCATCGCCCTGCTCTACCGAGCGTTCGCTGCGGTCATCGTCGACGAGGAAGGCGCCAGGGTCGCAGGCGTTCCGATCGGCTCGCTGAACGTCGCCCTCGCCGCGCTCGCTGCGGTCACCGTCGCGCTCTCCATGCGCGTCGTCGGGATCCTGCTCGTCGCGGCGCTGATGGTGCTCCCCGTGAGCGCTGCCGGCCGGCTCGCGTGGAGCATGCGCTCGACGCTGGTGCTCTCCATGGCGATCGGGCTCGGCTCGGCGCTCGCCGGGCTCACCGTCTCGTACTACGCGGACCTGCCGCCGGGCGGGACGATCGTCCTCGTCGCCGCGACGGTCTACCTCGGCGCTCTGGCGTTGAGCGCGGCCCGCGGTCGCTGACTACGCGGCGGCGAGAGCCGCGCCGACGCCGGGCTCGTGGCAGCCGCGGCAGCGCGCTTCGTACTGCTCTGCGGCCCCGACGACCACGGTCTCGCCCGAGTAGGGCGCGGGTGTGCCGTCCACGAGCCGCTGGGTCGTCGTCGCCGGACCGCCACAGCGGTGGCAGACGGCCTGCAGCTTGTCCACGAACTCGGCGTGCGAGAGGAGCGCCGGCATCGGGCCGAAGGGAAGGCGGCGGAAGTCCTGGTCGAGCCCGGCGACGATCACGCGGGTTCCGCCGTCCGCGAGATCGAGCGCCATCGAGACGACGCCCTCGCCGAGGAACTGCGCCTCGTCGATGCCGACGACGTCGAAGCTCTGCGCATGCGCCGCGATCTCTGCGACGGAGGTGACGGGAACGGCGCGCATCCGCGCGCCCGCGTGGCTCACGACGTCGGTGGCGTCGTAGCGGTCGTCGATCTGCGGCTTGAAGATGACGACCCGCTGCCCGGCGATCTCCGCGCGGCGCAGGCGCCGGATCATCTCCTCGCTCTTGCCGCTGAACATCGGGCCGCAGATGACCTCGAGCCAGCCACCTCGCTGCGGAGGGATCCGGATCACGGCGGCGATCCTAATGAGGCCGTCGGCGGGCAGTTCGGCTGCGGAGGAAGCGCACCACAACCCTTGCTACACTCTCGCCCGCGCGGCGGCGTAGCTCAGTTGGTTAGAGCAGCGGAATCATAATCCGCGTGTCGCAGGTTCGAGTCCTGCCGCCGCTACTCGAACACCCCTTTTTTCGTCCCACCCGAACCGAGAGAACAATGGCAACCGGAGTCCGAGTCGCGATCACGCTCGCCTGCACCGAGTGCAAGCGGCGCAACTATCAGACGCAGAAGTCCAAGCGAAACTCCCCCGACCGCGTGGAGTTCAAGAAGTACTGCCGCTGGTGCGGCTCGCACACCATGCACCGGGAGACCCGCTAGGTGGCCCGTGAGACCCGCAAGCAACGGCGAGCCGCGCGCGCAGCCGCCGGCGACGGGGCGTCGACCTCGCGCCGCGCGCGCGCGCAGCAGGTCCGGCCGTCTCAGCAACCCGTCAAGCAGCAGACCGGCCGCAAGTCCGAGAAGCAGCGCGGTCAGTTCATCCGCGAGTCCTACGCCGAGCTCCGGAAGGTCGACTGGCCGACGCGCAATCAGACGTTTCAGGGCGTGGTCGTCGTGATCATCGCCTGCGTTATCGTCGGTGCGTACCTGTGGGGCCTCGACCAGATCATCCGCCCCGTCGTCGACCGCGTTCTCCTCTAAGGGGCCACTGATGTTTCTCTGGTACGTGATCAACACCTACTCCGGGCACGAGAACAAGGTGAAGACCAACCTCGAGCACCGCATCGTCTCCTTGAACCAGCAGCCGGCGTTCCGGCGCGTGGTCGTCCCGACCGAGCAGGTCATCGAGACGAAGGACGGCCAGAAGGTGCAGACCGAGAAGCGGGTCCTGCCCGGCTACGTCCTCGTCAACATGAACATGTCCGACGAGGCGTGGACCGTGGTCAAGGGCACTCCCGGCGTGACCGGCTTCGTCGGCGCGGGAACCAAGCCCGTTCCGCTGTCGCAGCCCGAGGTCGACCGGATCCTCCACCACGGAGCCCCCGCGGGTGGTGGGCCGGCGGTGAAGTCGCAGGTCGAGTTCTCGCTCGGCGAGTCGGTGAAGGTGACGTCCGGCCCGCTGTCGGACTTCGACGGCGAGATCGTCGACGTCAACGCCGACCAGCAGAAGTTGAAGGTGCTCGTCGACATCTTCGAGCGCCAGGTCCCTGTCGAGCTCAGCTTCGACCAGGTGAAGAAGATCGACTAGGCCGCACGTCGGCCTCGGAAAGAGAAGGAATGGCGAAGAAAATCCTCACGATGATCAAGCTCCAGATCCCGGGTGGCCAGGCCAACCCGGCGCCGCCTGTCGGCCCGGCACTCGGCCAGCACGGCGTCAACATCATGGAGTTCTGCAAGGCCTACAACGCGCAGACCGCGCACGAGAACGGCCGCATCATCCCAGTCGAGATCACGGTCTTCGAGGACCGGTCGTTCACGTTCATCACGAAGACGCCCCCGGCTGCCGTCCTCATCAAGGAGGCGCTCGGCCTCGAGTCGGGCTCGGGCGAGCCGAACCGCAACAAGGTCGGCCGGCTCTCGCAGGCGCAGCTCCGCTCGATCGCGGAGGCGAAGATGCCCGACCTCAACGCGCGCGACGTCGACGAGGCGATGAAGGTGATCGCCGGGACGGCGCGGAGCATGGGGGTCGAGACATGAGCGCTCACGGGAAGCGCTATCGCGCCGCGCTCGAGTCGATCGATCGCGAGGAGGCGTACACGCCGCTCGCGGCAGTGCGGCTCCTGAAGGATTCGCCCGCCGCGAAGTTCGACGAGACGGTCGAGGTGCACTTCCGCCTCGGTCTCAACGTGCGCCACGCGGACGAGCAGCTGCGCGGGACGATCATGCTCCCGCACGGCATCGGCAAGGACGTGCGCGTTGCCGTCTTCGCAGAGGGTGAGAAGGCGCGCGAAGCGGAAGACGCCGGAGCCGACATCGTCGGCTCGGGTGATCTCGCGACGAAGATCGAGGAGGGCTTCCTCGACTTCGACGTCGCGATCGCGACGCCCGACCAGATGAGCGTGGTGGGCAAGCTCGGTCGCGTGCTCGGCCCGCGCGGGCTCATGCCGAACCCGAAGACGGGCACGGTGACCATGGACGTGACCAAGGCCGTTTCCGACGCGAAGGCCGGCAAGCTCGAGTACCGCACCGACCGTGGCGCCAACGTCCACCTTCCGATCGGCAAGCGGAGCTTCGACGAGCGCGCGTTGCTCGAGAACTACGCCGCCCTCGTCGAGGAGATCGTCCGGGCCAAGCCGTCCGCCGCGAAGGGCCGCTACATCCGGCAGATCACGCTCACGACGACGATGGGCCCAGGCATCCACGTCGATTCGACCATCACTCGCGACATCGCCGAGGAGCTGGAGGCAGCTACAGTCTCGGCCTAGCTACCAAACGACTCCCGCCGAAGACCGTCGGCAGCTCTTCACGAGCGTAGGTCCGACCGAGGCAGGTTCCGTCAGCGCGTCCAGCGTCCGACCGAGCCCGCCGTGAGCGGGTTTCGTCGTTCAGGAGGAAATGACGTGCTGAAAACCGACAAGGAACGGATCGTCGAGGAGCTTGCCGCGGAGCTCGGCTCCGCCGAGACGCTCATCGTCGCGGACTATCGCGGGCTGACGAACAAGCAGCTCGAGGCGCTGCGCGACCAGCTGCTCCCGCACGGTGCGCGATTCCGGATCGTCAAGAACACGCTCACGCGCCGGGCGGCGGAGCAGGCGGGCGCGGACGCACTGCTCGTCATGCTCGAAGGCCCGACCGCGATCGCGTTCATCGAGTCGTCGGGCGATCCCGCTGCCGTCGCGAAGGCGCTGGCCGCGACCGCGAAGGAGACGAACGTCCTCACGCTGCGCGGGGGGATGCTCGAGGGCAAGTCGCTCACGGGCGAGGAGGTCGACCGTCTGGCGACGCTGCCGCCCCTCGACATCCTGCGCGGGCAGCTCGTCGGTGCGATCGTCGCACCGATCACGCAGCTTCTCGCGCTCGTTTCCGCGCCTCTACGCGATCTGCACGGCCTGATCGACGCACGCATCGCGCAGCTCGAGGAGCAGGGCGAGGTCGTCGGGCCTGTCGCGGAAGCCGCCGTCGAGACCGCGCAGCCGGCCACCGAAGAGGCGGAGCAGTCACCGCCCGCTGCGGACGGAGGGCCTGTCGGCGGCCGAGCCTGAAGAGGCACGTGCACCGGAAGACTCCGCGACAGCGGAGGCTTCTGACCCGGAACCGGAAGACACGGAAACGACGAATCAAGCTGAGGATCAGCAAGAGGAGGAAGACAATGGCCACTGATGTGAAGAACGTCCTCGACTCGCTCGGAAAGATGACGGTGCTCGAGCTCGTCGAGCTCAAGAACGCGATCGAAGAGGAGTGGGGCGTCACCGCCGCCGCTCCGATGGCGGTCGCGGCTGCACCCGCAGCGGGCGGGGACGGCGCGGCGGCGGAAGAGGAGAAGGACTCCTTCGACGTCGTCCTCACCGGCGCCGGCGACAAGAAGATCCAGGTGATCAAGGTCGTCCGCGCGATCACCGGCCTCGGTCTCAAGGAGGCGAAGGACCTCGTCGACAGCGCCCCGGGCGCCGTCAAGGAGGGAGCCGCGAAGGAAGAGGCCGAGTCGATCAAGGCGCAGCTCGAGGAGGCAGGCGCCTCCGTCGAGCTGAAGTAGCGCAGGTACGCCGGTGCAGGGGTCAGACCCACGGGTCTGACCCCTGCACGTCGATGCGCGTCGCCCAAGGCTCGACCGAGCCTTGACACCGTCCGCTATCCTGGATCCACGCACCCACCGCCTCGGAAATGCGGTTGCGGAGGGGTGCCCTCGTGCGCTATCCTCTGCGGTTCCGCCGAGGTCGTCCGTCTAACCCTGCCCGTTCACGCTCTATCCATCTCACGCTCTGCACGCTTCTAAGGGAGGCTGTCACACTTGAGCAGCGTTGCTGTCGCGCCGCGCGCGCGCAAAAGCTTTTCGCGCCTGAAGCATGTCCTCGACCTCCCCGACCTCATCGACATCCAGAAGGCGTCCTTCGACTGGTTCATGGAGGGCGGCCTCCGCGAGACCATCGACGACATCTCGCCGATCGAGGACTACACGGGGACGCTTGCGGTCGAGTTCGCCGAATACGAGTTCGGTGATCCGCAGTTCACAATCCAGGAGTGTCGCGAGAAGGACCTGACCTACCAGGTCCCGCTCTCCATCACGGTCCGCTTCGTCAACAAGGACACCGGCGAGATCCGCGAGCAGCGGGTCTTCATGGGCGACTTCCCGATGATGACGCCGTGGGGCACGTTCATCATCAACGGAACCGAGCGCGTGATCGTCACGCAGCTCGTCCGCAGCCCCGGCGCCTACCTGATGGAGCCGAAGGACGCCACGAAGCAGGTCTTCATGGCGAACCTCATGCCGTCGCGCGGCTCGTGGCTCGAGGTCGAGATCGACAAGAAGGGACTGGTGTTCGCACGCATCGACCGGAAGCGCAAGCTCCCGATCACGACGCTCCTGCGCGCGCTGCCCGCGGAGGACTTCTCGACGGGGTTCCAGCTCGACACCAGCACGAACGAGAAGATCCTCGAGCTCTTCGGCGGCTCCGTCTACATCGCGAACACGCTCGAGAAGGACCCGACGACACGTGAGGAAGAGGCCCTCATCGAGGTCTTCAAGAAGCAGCGTCCGGGCGAGCCCCCGACGCTCGACAACGCGAGGAACCTCCTTCGCTCGCTCTTCTTCGATCCCAAGCGCTACGACCTGACGAAGGTCGGTCGCTACAAGCTCAACCAGCGGCTCGGCGTCCAGGTCCCCGAGGATGTTCGCGTCCTCACCACCGAGGACATCGTCGCGCTCGTGCGCCGACTGGTCGACATGCCGGCGATGCTCGGAGTGCCCGAGGATGCGAAGGATTACGCAGCCGAGGCGTCTCTCCTCTCGCGTGACCCGATCCGCAGCGAGCTCGACGAGTACGAGGACTTCGGGAACCGCCGGCTGCGCACCACCGGCGAGCTGATCCAGGAGGCGTTCCGCGTCGGGCTCTACCGCATGGAGCGCGTCGTCCGCGAGCGCATGACGACGGAGGACGTCGACACGATCACGCCGCAGACGATCATCAACATCCGTCCGGTCGTGGCCGCGCTCAAGGAGTTCTTCGGCTCGTCGCAGCTCTCGCAGTTCATGGATCAGACGAACACGCTGTCGGGGCTCACGCACCGGCGGCGGCTCTCCGCGCTCGGCGCGGGCGGCCTGACCCGCGAGCGCGCGCCGATCGAGGTGCGCGACGTGCACCCGACGCACTACGGGCGCATGTGCCCGATCGAGACGCCGGAAGGTCCGAACATCGGACTCATCGGGTCGCTTGCGTCGTTCGCCACGGTCTCCAAGTTCGGCTTCGTCCAGACGCCGTACCGCGTGGTCAAGGGCAGCAAGGTGACGGACGAGATCATCTATCTCGACGCCGCCGAGGAGCGTCAGTTCACGATCGCGCAGGCGTCCGAGCCGGTCGATCCGAAGACCGGCCGCTTCCTGAACGAGCAGGTGTTGTGCCGCTCGCGCGAGGGCGAGGCCGTCGCGGTGCTCCCGAAGGACGTCGAGTACATGGACGTCTCGCCGGCGCAGATCGTGTCGGTCGCGACGGCGCTCATCCCGTTCCTCGAGCACAACGACGCGAACCGCGCGCTCATGGGCGCGAACATGCAGAAGCAGGCTGTGCCGCTGATGATCCCGCAGGCACCGATCGTCGGGACCGGGCTCGAGTTCCGGGCTGCGGTCGACACCGGTGACGTCGTCCTCGCACACAACGACGGCTCCGTCGTCGACGTGGACGCGGAGCGCATCGTCATCGAGGGTCGTGGGACGCGCGACGAGTACCCGCTGACGAAGTTCATGCGCTCGAACCAGGGCACGCTGATCCACCAGAAGCCGGCCGTCATCCTCGGCGACAAGGTGAAGCGCGGCGAGGTCATCGCCGACGGCTCTTCGACGGATGGCGGCGAGCTCGCGCTCGGCGCCAATCTGCTCGTTGCGTTCATGCCGTGGGAAGGCTTCAACTTCGAGGACGCGATCGTCATCTCGGAGCGGCTCGTCAAGGACGACGTGCTCAGCTCGATCCACATCCACGAGTACGAGATCGACGCCCGCTCGACGAAGCTCGGCGACGAGGAGATCACGCGCGACATCCCGAACCGCTCGGAGGAGTCGCTCGCGAATCTCGACGAGCGCGGCGTCGTCCGCATCGGCGCCGACGTCGACGCCGGGCATCTCCTCGTCGGGAAGGTCACGCCGAAGGGCGAGACCGAGCTCACCGCCGAGGAGAAGCTGATCCGCGCGATCTTCAAGGAGAAGGCGCGCGAGGTCCGCGACACGTCACTGAAGGTCCCGAACGGCGAGGGCGGGAAGGTGATCGGCGTCAAGACGTTCTCGCGCGACGCCGGCGACGACCTGCCGCCGGGAGTCAACGAGCTCGTTCGCGTCTACGTCGCGAAGAAGCGCAAGATCGCCGAGGGCGACAAGCTCGCTGGGCGCCATGGGAACAAGGGCGTCATCTCGAAGATCGTCCCCGAGGAGGACATGCCGTTCCTCGAGGACGGTCGGCCTGTCGACGTCGTGCTGAATCCGCTCGGAGTTCCGAGCCGGATGAACATCGGCCAGATCCTCGAGACCCATCTCGGATGGGCGGCCGCGCACGGCGTCTTCGCCGAGGGAGACCCGGTGAACCCCCGGGCGCCGATCAACGCGCCCGATCCGCGATCGGTTGCGACGCCGGTGTTCGACGGCGCGACCGAGGGAGACGTGGACGACGCGCTCGTCGAACTGGCGAGGCTCGTCAACGGCTCCGTCGGGATGGCGGTCGACGAGTCCGCGACCCGTGGCAACCGCTGCTCCGGCAAGGTGCGGCTCTACGACGGGAAGTCCGGCGAGCCGTTCGCCCAGGAGGTGACGGTCGGCTTCATGTACATCCTGAAGCTGCTGCACCTCGTCGACGACAAGATCCACGCGCGCTCGACAGGCCCGTACTCGCTCGTCACGCAGCAGCCGCTCGGCGGCAAGGCGCAGTTCGGCGGGCAGCGCTTCGGCGAGATGGAGGTGTGGGCGCTCGAGGCGTACGGCGCTGCGTACACGCTCCAGGAGATGCTCACGATCAAGTCCGACGACACGATCGGGCGCGTCAAGGCGTACGAGGCGATCGTCAAGGGCGAGAACATCGCCGAGCCGTCGATCCCCGAGTCGTTCAAGGTGCTGCTGAAGGAGATGCAGTCGCTCGCGCTCGACGTCCAGGTCCTCTCCGACGAGGGCCGCGAGGTCGAGGTGCGCGAGGAGGACGACGAGCTGCTCCGCGCGGCGGAGGAGCTCGGCATCGACCTGTCGCCCGGCTCGCTCCGCGCGGCGGCCCGCCAGCCCACGGCCGAGGAGGTCGAGGAAGGCGCCGAAGGCGTCGACGAGGGCGCCGAGCTGGTGCTCGCAGCGGACGAGGAGCTCGGAAGCGTCGAGGAAGCACCGGTCGAGACCGCCGATCTCGCAGACGTCGAGATCGACGAGTGATTTCTCAGTTCACGAACTCGGACAGGAGAGAGAGAGGTACGAGGCGCTAGATGGAAACTTCCAGACGCGGTCCCGACATCAACGACTTCGACTCGATCCGGATCGGCCTCGCATCGTCGAAGCAGATCCGTGACTGGTCGTCCGGCGAGGTGACGAAGCCCGAGACGATCAACTACCGCACGCTCAAGCCGGAGCGTGACGGTCTCTTCTGCGAGCGCATCTTCGGTCCGACGAAGGACTGGGAGTGCTACTGCGGCAAGTACAAGCGCGTCCGCTACAAGGGCATCATCTGCGAGCGCTGTGGCGTCGAGGTGACACGGCAGAAGGTACGCCGCGAGCGCATGGGCCACATCGATCTCGCCGCTCCGGTCTCGCACATCTGGTTCTTCAAGGGCGTGCCGAGCCGCATCGGATATTTGCTCGACATCGCACCGCGCGAGCTCGAGAAGGTTCTCTACTTCGCGGCGTCGATCGTCACGCAGGTCGATCGTGAGCAGCGGCAGGCGGACATCGCCGACCTCGAGGACAAGGTCGCGGGCGAGAGCGAGCGCGTCTACCTCGATCGCGACGAGGCGCTGTCGGCGCTCGACGATCGTCTGTCACGCCGGCGCGACTACTTCTCGGCAGGCAAGGAGAAGAACTTCGACGAGGACGACGACTTCTGGGCCCGCGGGCTGTCGAACTGGGCCGAGGAGAGCGTTCTTCCGCCACTCGACGACGTCCGCACGCTCGGCAGCGGCGTCTTCGTGCAGCTGGCCAAGACGATCACGTCGGAGGATCCGCGGCGGGTCCGCGAGCTGGTTCGCCAGACCGCGACGCGCGAGGATCGCCGGTTGGCGCCTCGCGAGGTCGAGTCGGTTGCGGCGTCTGCCGTCCAGATCGAGGCTGCGCTCGCGCCTCTGCGCGGCGAGCTGGCGAACGCGACCGGATCGAAGAAGGGCGCGATCACCAAGCACGTCAAGAAGATCCAGGAGGAGCTGCTCTCAGGGGCAGACCTGTCCGAGGAGGACGCCGCTCTCACCGCGAACGTCGAGCGGAAGAACCTCGAGCGGGCGCGCGAGGTCGGCTCGGGGCTGCTCGGCGACGTGCTCGCAGCCGTCGACCCCGACGCCGATGCCGCAGAGGTGCGCGAGGTCGCGTACGACCTCTGCCTCGTCGAAGGCACGAAGAAGGAGGACCTCGACGCGATCGGCCAGTGGGCGTTGAAGGTCCGCGAGATGGTCGCCGACATCGAGATGAGGCGCGAGGACACTCGTGAGGCCGCGGTCGAGGCCGTGCGCCGCCTCGAGCAGACGTGGCTCCTCTTCAAGGAGCTCGAGCCGAAGATGATCGTCGGCGACGAGCAGATCTTCCGCGAGCTCAAGGATCGCTTCGGATCGCCCTACGGCTTCGGGATCTACTTCCGCGGCGGCATGGGTGCCGAAGCCGTTCGCGACCTGCTGCGCGACCTCGATCTCGACGCCGAGTCGATGTCGCTTCGCGAGACCATCAAGACCTCGAAGGGGCAGAAGCAACAGCGCGCGATCAAGCGGCTCAAGGTCGTCGAGGCATTCATCAAGTCGGGCAACAAGCCCGAGTGGATGATCCTCGAGGCCGTCCCGGTCATCCCGCCGGAGCTTCGCCCGATGGTGCAGCTCGACGGTGGCCGGTTCGCGACGAGCGACCTCAACGATCTCTATCGACGCGTGATCAACCGGAACAACCGGCTCAAGCGTCTGCTCGACCTCGGGGCGCCCGAGATCATCGTCAACAACGAGAAGCGGATGCTGCAGGAGGCCGTCGACGCCCTGTTCGACAACGGGCGCCGCGGTCGCGCGGTCACAGGCCCGGGCAACCGGCCGCTCAAGTCGCTCTCCGACATGCTCAAGGGCAAGCAGGGCCGCTTCCGCCAGAACCTGCTCGGGAAGCGCGTGGACTACTCGGGCCGCTCCGTGATCGTCGCCGGGCCGAACCTGAAGCTCCACCAGTGCGGCCTGCCCAAGCTCATGGCCCTCGAGCTCTTCAAGCCGTTCATCATGAGCCGGCTCGTCGAGCGCAAGGCCGTCCAGAACATCAAGGCGGCGAAGAAGATGGTCGAGTCGATGATCCCTGAGGTCTGGGACGTGCTCGAGGAGGTCATCGCCGAGCATCCGGTGCTCCTGAACCGAGCACCGACGCTCCACCGTCTCGGGATCCAGGCATTCGAGCCGGTGCTCGTCGAGGGCAAGGCGATCCAGGTGCATCCGCTCGTGTGTCAGGCGTTCAACGCCGACTTCGACGGCGACCAGATGGCCGTGCACCTTCCGCTCAGCGCCGAGGCGCAGGCGGAGGCGCGTGTCCTCATGCTCTCCTCGAACAACATCCTCTCGCCCGCGAGCGGCCGGCCGCTCGCAACCCCGAGCCAGGACATGGTGCTCGGCGCCTACTACCTCACGTACTGCGAGCACGACCTGCAGTCGATGAGCGCCGAGCAGGCCGCGAAGGCCGTCGGTGCGAAGGGGCTCAAGCGCTACCGGACCGAGGAGGATGTCGAGTTCGCCGTCGAGGCAGGCTCGGTCGACCTCCAGGATCCGGTCCAGTACACGTGGAGCGGCGAGCTTCTCGTCACGACGCCGGGTCGCGTCATCTTCAACGCCGAGGTCGAGCGTGCGCTCGACGAGGCGACCGGGGGCGACTTCGAGGACCATCCGTTCCTCAACCGGACGCTGACGAAGCGCGAGCTCGACGCGTTCATCGGCGACCTCGTCGAGCACTACGGGCCGAACACGATCGCCGCCGCGCTCGACGTGATCAAGTCGGTGACGTTCCGCTTCGCGACCCGCGCGGGCATCACGATCTCGAAGAACGACATCGTGCCGCCGGGGGACAAGGAAGAGATCCTCATCGGCTTCGAGGACGAGGTCACCAAGGTCGGCCGTGAGTACGACCGCGGACTGATGACCGAGGAGGAGCGCGACGAGCGCATCATCGCCATCTGGACGCGCGCGACCGAAAAGGTCTCGGACCGGATGATGGAGGACCTCGAGCCGACGAACCCGATCTACATGATGGCCAACTCCGGCGCTCGTGGATCGTTCAACCAGATCCGCCAGCTGGCCGGCATGCGCGGCCTGATGGCCGATCCGAAGGGCGCGATCATCACCCGCCCGATCAAGGCCAACTTCATGGAGGGCCTTTCCGTCCTCGAGTACTTCATCTCGACGCACGGTGCGCGCAAGGGTCTCGCGGACACCGCGCTCAGGACCGCCGACTCCGGCTACCTCACCCGCCGCCTGGTCGACGTCTCGCAGGACGTCATCATTCGCGAGGACGACTGCGGGACGGAGGAGTACATCGAGGCGCCTCTGATCCTCGACGACGCCCCGAACAAGAGCGTCGCCGGGCGCGTGGCTGCGGTGGACATCATGAAGCCGATCAAGGACGGCAAGCCCGGCCGGACGGTGGTCATCGAGAAGAACACCGAGATCAGCATGAGCGGCCTGCGCCGTCTCGTCGAGGAGTTCGGTGAGTACGCCGACACGGCGACGATCCCGGTTCGCTCGGTGCTGAAGTGCCGCAGCGAGTGGGGCCTCTGCCGCCTCTGCTATGGCACCTTCCTCGCGACCGGCGGCATGGCCGAGATCGGTGACGCGGTGGGCATCATCGCCGCCCAGTCGATCGGCGAGCCCGGCACGCAGCTGACCATGCGCACCTTCCACACGGGCGGTGTCGCAGGATCCGACATCACGCACGGCCTCCCTCGCGTCGTCGAGATCTTCGAGGCGCGCAACCCGAAGGGCGCGGGAACGCTCTCCGACGTCGCCGGAAAGATCGACATCGAGGACGCCGAGCGGACGATCAAGGTCACGCGTCACCCCGACCGCGCTCGACGCGAGCGGCGAGCTGCCCGATCCCAAGGAGTACAGCTTCCCGCGACGCACGCGGCTGCTCGTCGGCAAGGGCGAGCTGGTCGAGCCGGGGGATGCTCTCACCGAGGGATCGCTCAACCCGGGCGAGCTCCTCATGCTCAAGTCGGCGACGTCGACCGAGCTGTACCTCGTCAACGAGGTGCAGAAGGTCTACAAGTCGCAGGGCGTCGAGATCCACGACAAGCACATCGAGCTGATCGTCAGGCAGATGCTCAAGAAGGTGCGCGTCGAGACGAACGGTGACACCAAGCTCCTCCCCGGCCAGCTCGTCGACAAGGTCGTCCTCGAGCGCGAGAACGCTCGCGTGAAGAAGGAGAAGGGCGAGCTTGCGACCTTCGAGCCGATCATCCTCGGCATCACGAAGGCCTCGCTCGCGACCGAGTCGTTCCTCTCCGCCGCCTCCTTCCAGGAGACGACGAAGGTGCTGACCGACGCGGCGATCGAGGGCAAGGTCGACCACCTGAACGGGCTGAAGGAGAACGTGATCATCGGGAAGCTGATCCCGGCGGCGACCGGCCTCAAGCAGTACCGGCAGATCTCCATCGAGCCGACGGAGCCGCTGCCCGTAACGTTCGCGCGGCCGGAGGCCGAGGCGGAGCTCCTCGCTGCGCTGGAGGAGATCGGCGACGGTGACGGGTTCGACTTCGACGCGCTCGACATTCAGCTGGACGAGACGGCGCTCGAGGTCGACGGCGACGCGGCCGAGGTCGAGCCGCCCGCCGCAGAAGACGAATAGGCGGATCGAGGAAGGAGTCGGGGCATCGTGCCCTGACTCCTTCCTTACGCCTTTCTGCTACCTCTGATCCCCATGCGCAGGGCACTCCTGGTCGTCGTCGCGGCCGTCGTCGCGGTTCTCGCGTGGCCCGGCGCGGGCTCGGCCGGCACTCTCGTGCGGCCTGCCCGAGGCTCAGCCGACCTGGATCGACTTCGCCGACAGCTCGGTGTCCTTCTGGCGCGAGCGCTTCGCTCGACCCGGCGTCGTGATCGGCACCGGCGGGCCGGAGCTCGCGGCGGAAGCGCGGGCGGCAGGAGCCGGAACCGTTCACTGGGACATGTACCTGCGCAAGCGCGTCGGCACACCATCCGATCCAGCCGATCCAGCGTTGATCGAGAAGCGAGCCGACGCGCTCTTCGACTACGCGGTCTCGGTCTCCGGCTGCGAGACGCCGCTGATCGCTCTGAACGAGCTCTGGGGCGCGTCGCTGCCGACACCGCTGACTCCGACCGCCGAGCGCTACCGGGCGAACGTTCTTCGCTTCGTCAGCCGCCTCGCCGCGCGCGGCGGACGACCGGCGCTCCTCGTGTCGAGCGAGCCGTTCACCGGCGGCGACGCCGCGACGTGGTGGAAGTCGGTCGGCGCGGTGTCCGATCTCGTGCTCGAGAACTACGCGAACGCGAATCTCATCTGGCGGGACGGGCCGGTCGACGGTTCGCGGCGGCTCCGGGTGCGCTACCGGCAGTCTGCGGCGAAGCTGCTCGCGATCGGGATCCCGGCCTCGCGCATCGGGATCATGATCGGGTTCCAGACCGGGCCGGGCACGGGTGGCCGCGAGGGGCTGAAGCCGCGCTCGCGCTGGTTCGACGTCGCGAAGTGGCAGGCGCTCGCCGTCCGCCAGGTCGCGCGCGAGTTCAAGCTGGCGCATCTCTGGTCGTGGGGTTGGGCGCAGCGGGACGCACGATCGAACGATCCTGACAAGACGTTCGCCGCGTGCGTCTGGCTATGGGCTCGCGACGCGAGCCTGTGTGACGCTCCGTCGATCCTCGGCCACGAGTTCGACGCGGATCTGAAGACGGGCCAGTTGAGCCTGCCCTCCGGAACGCGTTGCATCTACGGATCGACACCGCTGACTGCCTCGAGCGTCGCCTCGCTCGCGAAGGTCACGAAGGATCGAGAGCTCGCGCTCACCGCGCTCGTCGTTCGCGCCATCGAGCGGGAGCGTTCCCGCGTCTCGCCGTCGGATGCGCTCGCGCTCGAGCAGCGGATCGTGCGCGTGCGATTCGGTGGGAATGTCTCGGCGTATCGAGCCGCGCTGGCGGAGACGGGCGCGAGCCTGGCGGTTGCGAGGGGCATACTCGGCGACGAGCTGCGTTCGCGCGACATCCTTGCCGGGCTGTCGGCGGGGCGGGTGCCGGCGGGTGACATCTCGCGGTTCCGCGCGACCTTCGCGCCGGTGCTCGCCCGTGAGCTTGTCGTCTCGCCCGCGCCGACCTGGCTCCCGGAGGGGCGAGGCGTCGCGCTGGCGACGTCCGCTCCGGACATCGTGTTCCGCCTTGAGACCGGACGGCGCGCGACGGTACGCACGGTGGAAGGCGTCTTCACGGTCGAGGCCGTCGACGACACGACGGCACTCGCAGCGCTACCCGCCGCGTCTGCTCGACCCGCGATCGTGCGCGAGCTTCAGGCCGAGCGGCGCTCCGACGCCTACGCCGCGTGGTCGCTCCGGCGGCAGCGCTCGGCGGAGAGCAAGCTCGTCTGCGAGCGGGACCGGCTTCCCGAGCTCGGCGTCGTCGACATCTCCTCGTACGCGCCGTTCCTCTCGCTCCACGAGCCCGAGGCGGCGCGCTGGCTCGCCGGGCAGAGATAGCCGCCGGGCCTCGGCGCGCTTGCGAAGGTAATCCGGTCCTAGGCCACGTGGCGACTCGGCCGCTTCGCGGCCGTGACGACCATGTCGCGGCCCGAGCTCTTCGCAAGCCCGAGCGCGGCATCGGCACGCACGATGAGTGCGGTCGCGTCGTCCTTCGGAAGCAGCTCGGCGACGCCACCCGAGAAAGAGACGACCCCGATCTCCGGAAGCGGGCGCTCCTGCAGCGCGACCTGGAGTCGGTCGAAGAGACTCTCGGCGTCGCGGCTGTCGGCTTGAGAGAGCACCACCCCGAACCGGCCGCCTGCGATCCGGCACGGAAGGTCGCGAGCGCCAACCAGGTCGTTCAGCACGCGAGCGACCGCCGCGAGAACGTCGTCGGCCGCAAGGTGGCCGACGCGCGCATTGATCGTGGTGAGGCGGTCGACGTCAAGGACGAGCAGCGCGAGAGGCTCGCGTCTGCCTCTGGCGCGGCCGATCTCGCGGTCGAGAAGCGCATGGAAAGCCGTGCGGTCGTAGAGATCGGTCAACGGGTCACGCTCGGGAACCGGATCGGGCTCGCGAAGCTCGAGTGACGTCTCGAGTGCAGGACGGGTGATGCTGAGAACGTTCTCGAGCGACGTGATGTCGATCTCGCTGAACCGACGATCCGGGGTCCTCGTCAGCACCGCGAGCATCCCCGGCTCGTTCGGCGACTCGAGAAGCGGAATGGCGAGTCCACTGCGAATGGGATTGGCGTCACCGGGAGCGTTGCGGGGAGCATCGTCTCCGTTGAAGGACACCTGGATCGCGCGGGCGCCTCGGTAGTCCGGCACACCGAGCCCGCCGACCTGGGCCACCTCGGACTGCGAGAGACCGACGGTCGCGAGGATCGGCTCGTGCTTCGTGCCGACGATGGCGACCGCGGCGTCCGCGGCGGTCTGCTCGCGGGCCAGCTCGAGGACGCGGACGACGCTCGAATGATCCGGCGCCTCGACCGCCGCAGCGTCCGACGGTGCGCCCGAGATCGCCGCGGTGATCCGTGCGGGAAGCGTCTGGTTGAGCGCATCGTTCAGCGTCTGGGCGAAGTCCGCGAGGCGATGGTCGTAGCGCTCGAGCATCGTGGTGACGACCTCCTCGTGGCGGCCGAGCACGCGGCGGAGGGCGAGCACGAGAAGTGCGAGACACAGGACTCCGAGAAGGAGTGCTGCAACGGAGAGGACGATGGCGGCATCTGACTCGGGCATGCGGCAATTTCTAGCGGGTGCGTCGGTCGACGCCGATCGTCCGGCGATCCCGCCGCACGACCGATCTGACAGGACCGCTCGCTACCGTTGAAGCGCCTGTGACGACCGTTCCCGACATTCCCGTCGTCCAGCTACCCGCCTTCGAGGAGGACAGCGCGGTGGGCTCGCCGACGGCGAGCATGTGGGCTGTCGACGTCCCAACCGCACGCCGGCCGTCTCCGCTGACGCTCGCCGTTCTCGGAGTCCTTGCCGGTATCGCGGCGATGGTTCTGGGCGCGGCAGCGGTGATCTCGGCGGGCGGCGCATCGCGAACGTCCTCCGAGCGTGCCGCAGGCACGACGCCTGGACCCGCGCGTCCCACCCTCGCAGGCACTGAGCGACGTGTTCTCGCGCTCCTCGCGAAACCGAGTACCCAGCGGGTCGTCTCTCGGGGGTCGCGCGGACTCGTTCTCGCAGTCGGAAGCGGCGGCCGAGCGGCGATCCTGATTCGCGGCCTCGAACGCGCCGCACCGGGAAAGCCCTACAAGGCGTGGATCGTCACGCCGGGCGCCGCCCCGGTCAGAGCTGCCCGGTTCGTCGGAACCGAGCGGGCCGTGTTCCTCTCGGCACGTCTGCGCCCGAAACAGCGCGTCATCGTCTCGAGCGATCGGCCGGTCGGGGTGCGACCAGCGAACGGCCGCTTCGTCGCCGTGCTCGGGTAGACGTCAGTCCTCTCGCCGTGCGCCAGGATCGGGTCGCACTTCGCTGGCGTGCGCGATGTCCGCACGATCCTTGCCGAGCTCCTTCGCACGATAGAGCGCCGCATCCGCTCGCTCGAAGAGGCTCGCGGGCGTATCGCCGTGCAGGAGCTCTGCGATTCCGCCCGAGAGACGAAGGCGCTGCTCGTCCGGGCCGAGCGCAGTGCCTCGCATCGAGTTGTGCACCCGCCGGAAGAGCTGCTCGCCGTCATCGGCCGAGGACTCCGGCATGATCACTGCGAACTCGTCGCCGCCGATCCGGGACGCAACGTCGACCGATCGCACCGCCTCGCGTAACCGATCCGCGGCTTGCGCCAGCACGCGATCGCCGGCGAGGTGCCCGACCTGATCGTTGATCGACTTGAAGTCGTCGAGATCGAAGACGATCAGCGTGAGCTTCCGCTGATAACGATGTGCGCGTGTTACTTCGCGCCGGAGGGTTTCCTGGAAGTAGCGCTGGTTGAAGAGGCCGGTGAGCGCGTCCGTCTCGGCGAGCTTTCGCGCCTCCCCGTACCGCCGGGCGTTCTCGACCGCCGAGATGCAGCTTGCGGCAAGGTGCTCGGCCTGGTCGATCTCCTCGGACGTCGGCTCGTGGTCGACGGCGCGCCAGAAGAGTGAGAGCGTCCCTACCGGGCGCAGCTCGCGGCCCATGAGCGGGATGAACGCGCCGCCCCGGATGAGGTCCGTGTCGACGTCATCGCGATCTCTCCCGTAGCGGTAGCTCACGGTGATCGTGCCGGGCAGCGATCCAGCGACGCCCGACGTGGGCGGGCGCGCGGACTCGTCGGCCGACATGCCGCGCGTGACGATCGCGGGTGCCCCGTCCTGTCGCTCGACGACCATCATCGCCGCCTCGATGCCGGGGATCTCCAGCGCGGCGTCGAGGACGCGGTCCATGAGCTCCTCGAGGTCGATCGAGCCTCCGAGCTCACCGAACAGGCGGTTTCTTCGGCTCTCCACCTCCGCACGCTCGAGTGCGCCGGAGAGCTCCCCGGCGAGCTCGTCCATCTTGCTCCGCATCTCGTCGACCGCGCGGACGAGCTCCTCGTTCGGTGGAGCGCCTGCCGGCCGCCGACGACTCATGACGACGCCGACGAGCACAGCCGCGGCCGCGACGGCCGCGGCAATGATCACGATCGTCATCGCCACGTTGTGAGCTGACTCATTCTGGAACTACTCTCCTTGTACTGACCTGAACGGGGGATGCAACCTCGAACGAGGTACCCCGCTCGCACTGTACTTCTCAACCTGGACGAAGAGGCTCGCGTTATCGGGGCGTTCGCCTGCCGGGAACCGCGACGACGATCGTGCCTGGGCCTGCCTGCTTCGCCTGCCACAGCGCATGCTCTGCCCGCCCGAGCGCGCTCTGCGCGTCGTCGCGCTCGGCGAGCTCGGTGATGCCGGCGCTGAGCGTGATTCCGTCCGCGCGATCGTCATGGTCTGGCGGAGTGCAGAGCGCCGAGCAGCGCCTCCGCGTCATCAACCGTCGCTCCCGCCAGGACGAGCGCGAATTCGCCTGACCCGAGACGATGGACGGATCCGTTGCCGACGCCGTCGGAGAGTTGCTGCGCCACCCTGCTCAGCGCGGCGTCCGCCGACTCGTGGTCGACGCGCTGCGAGAGCTCGTCGAGCCCTTCGAGGCCGACCACGAGCACGGCGAGCGACTCACCGTGACGACGCGCCTTCGCGACCTCACGGCCGAGCGTGTCCAGGGCGTCGCGCCGAAGCGTCTCCGCGCGCCCGCCGTCGAGATCGCGAGGCGGCGCGGATTCGGTGAGGTGCCGCTTCGACGGGCCGGCGCGTCGCTCTGGCGTCAGGGCTGCTTCGACGCGCGCCTCCAGCGCCTCGACGGGCTCGTCGGGCCGCCATTCGACGTGCCCTACGGCGATCGTCGTGGGGCTCTGGCCCAGCGCGCGCTTCGCCTCTTCGCGAAGGCGTGTGGTCAGGACGTGTGCGCCCGACTCCCTCGTCTCCGGCATCAGGATCGCGAACTCGCGGTCGCCACGTCTGCACGAGATGTCGCTCTTTCGCGTGACTCGCGTGAGGAGTCGGGCGACCTGGTCGACGCTCTCGTTGCCCCCGGTCGTCGTCGCCGTCTCGGTGCCGTTGATCCCGACCAGCACGACCGACAGCGGGCGCCCGGTCCGGTGTGCCCGAGCGACTTCCCGGCCGAGCTCCACCTCGTAGCCACGGCGGCTGGCTACACCGGTCGTGGGATCGAGAAGGAGCCGAGCTTCGACGTCCGCGAAGCGGCGCGCGTTCGCCAGGCCGGTGCCGAACTCGGCAACCAGCCCGTGCAACGCCGACGCGTGCTCCGTCCGAAACGCGTGTGACGTCGACGAATAGGCCACCAGCGTTCCCGGAACCCCCGTGCTCGGCGCCAATGGAGCAACGAGCGCGGACCGGAAGCCCTCGTCGTCGGCCTCGCCCGACGCGCTGTACGTCCAGTCGATCGTCGCAGCGCGAAAGGGTCGTGCGCCGGGAGGGGCGAACGCCCGCTCTGCGAGCTCGCTCTCCGCGCCCGCGCCGAGCGATGCGAGGACCAGACGTCCGCCGGGGCCTTCGACACGAAGGACGACGGCGTCGGCCCCCGTCCGCGCGGCGGCTTCGGCGACGAGGGCGTCGACGAGTGCGTCGAAGTCGAGCGACAGCGGCTGCGAACGCTCGCGTTGGGCGTCGACCATGCGCGCGACCGCCTGCTCGACGCTGGTCGAGAGTGCCTCCAGATGACTGCTTACGCGCTCGAAGACGATCTCCAGCTGGCGCGCCGATTCACGCCGCGAACGGTGCACAGCGAGCACTGCCAGCACGCCCGCTGCCAGCACAGCGCACGCCGCGACAACCGCAATCACCATCGCTCCTCCAGCACCTCCTCGCCACGCGCACTGTATTCGGGGCGTCCCCACTTGGCTACGGGCGCGTCAGCAGCTGGTTTGCTACCATCCCGCGGCCGGTTGGCGGGTGTCTCGTCGCCCGCCGGCCTTTCTGTGTGAGGAAATCGACCGACCGCAAGTAGGAGTGACGCGTGCCCACAGCCAACCAGCTCGTCCGCAAGGGTCGGGCGACGCCGAAGGTGAAGACGAAGACTCCCGCACTGCGGGGAGCGCCGCAGAAGCGCGGCGTCTGCACGCGCGTCTACACGACCACTCCGAAGAAGCCGAACTCCGCGCTGCGCAAGGTTGCGCGCGTTCGGCTCACGAACGGCATCGAGGTCGGTGCGTACATCCCCGGCGAGGGCCACAACCTCCAGGAGCACTCGGTCGTGCTCGTGCGAGGCGGTCGCGTCAGGGACCTCCCGGGCTTCCGGTACAAGGTCATCCGCGGCGGTCTCGACTCGGCCGGCGTGACGGAGCGCCGTCAAGCGCGGTCGAAGTACGGCGCGAAGAAGGCGTAGCGATGCCCCGTCGAGCAGAGATCCAGCCGCGCACGATCGAGCCCGATGCCGTCCACGGCTCGGTGCTCGTCGCGCAGGTCGTGAACCGACTGATGCTGAACGGCAAGAAGTCCGTCGCCGAGCGCACGGTCTACGACGCGCTCGCGATCGCGGCCGAGAAGACCGGCAAGCCGCAGCTCGAGGTGCTCGAGCAGGCCGTGAAGAGCGTCACACCCGTGCTCGAGGTCCGCTCGCGTCGCGTCGGCGGCGCCAACTACCAGGTGCCTGTCGAGGTGCCGCAACGCCGCGCGCGTACGCTCGCGCTGCGCTGGATCGTGCAGAACGCGCGAGACCGTCGCGAGAAGGGCATGTCGGCGAAGCTCGCCGGCGAGCTGATGGACGCCGTGAACCAGCAGGGCGGCGCGTACAAGAAGAAGGACGACATCTACCGGATGGCGCAGGCCAACAAGGCCTTCGCGCACTACCGCTGGTAGCCGGGACATGTCTGCCGTAGCCACACCGGTCGGGCTCGACCGCGTCCGGAACATCGGGATCATGGCCCACATCGACGCGGGCAAGACCACGACGACCGAGCGGATCCTCTACTACACCGGACGCACGCACAAGATGGGCGAGGTGCACGAGGGCGCCGCGACGATGGACTGGATGGCGCAGGAGCAGGAGCGCGGCATCACCATCACGTCGGCCGCAACCACCGCGGAGTGGCGCGACCATCGGATCAACATTATCGATACGCCCGGGCACGTGGACTTTACCGTCGAGGTCGAGCGGAGCCTCCGCGTCCTCGACGGCGCGGTCGCCGTCTTCGACTCGGTCGCGGGTGTGCAGCCGCAGTCCGAGACCGTGTGGCGACAGGCCGATCGCTACAGCGTCCCGCGCATCGCGTTCATCAACAAGATGGATCGCACCGGCGCGGACTTCGACGCGGCCGTGCAGTCGATGCGTGACCGCCTCGGCGCCCGTCCCGTGCCGATCCACCTTCCGATCGGGGCGGAGGAGCACTTCTCGGGCATCGTCGACCTGGTCGAGATGAAGGCGATCGTCTACTCGAACGCGCTCGGAACCGAGTTCGCGGTCGAGGACATCCCCGCCGAGCTCGCAGAGGCTGCCGAGGCAGGCCACCACGTCCTCATCGACTTGATCGCCGAGTTCGACGACGAGCTCATGGAGACGTACCTCGAGGACGAGGGCTCCGTCGCGCCGGAGATGATCCGCCGCGCGCTCCGCAAGGGAACGCTCGCCGGCGAGATCACGCCGGTCCTCGCGGGCTCCGCGTTCAAGAACAAGGGCGTGCAGGCGCTCCTCGACGCGATCGTCGACTACCTGCCCAGCCCGTTGGACGTTCCGCCGGTCCAGGGCCTCGATCCGAAGTCAGAGGCGGAGGAGACGCGCGCAGCCGACTACGACGCACCGTTCGCGGCCCTCGCGTTCAAGGTCATGAGCGACCCGTACGTCGGGAAGCTGACGTACTTCCGTGTCTACTCGGGCCAGGTCAAGGCCGGCGGCCGCGTGCTCAACACCACGAACGGCAAGACCGAGCGGATCGGGCGCATCCTCCAGATGCACGCGAACCATCGCGAGGAGCGCGACGAGATCGGCGCGGGTGAGATCGCCGCGGCGGTCGGACTCAAGTTCACGACGACGGGCGACACGATCGCCGCCGACTCGGCGCCGATCGTCCTCGAGCGGATGTCGTTCCCCGATCCGGTCATCTCCGTCGCGATCGAGCCCAGGACGAAGGCGGACCAGGACAAGCTCGCGACGGCGCTCCAGCGTCTCGCCGAGGAGGACCCGACGTTCCGCGTCTCGTCCGACGAGGAGACGGGGCAGACGCTCATCGCGGGGATGGGCGAGCTGCACCTCGAGATCATCGTCGACCGCCTGCAGCGCGAGTTCTCGGTCGACGGCAACGTCGGCCGCCCGCAGGTCGCGTACCGCGAGACGATCACGAGCCCGGCCGAGAAGATCCAGGGCAGGTTCGTTCGCCAGACCGGCGGCTCGGGTCAGTACGGCGACGTTCTCATCAACCTCTATCCGAACCCCGCCGAGGGCTACGAGTTCGTCGACAAGGTCGTCGGAGGGCGTGTTCCCAAGGAGTACATCCCGGCGGTCAACCAGGGCATCCAGGAGGCGATGAGCTCGGGCATCGTCGCCGGCTATCCCGTCGTCGACGTCAAGGTGGAGCTCGTCGACGGCTCGTATCACGAGGTCGACTCGAGCGAGCGCTCCTTCAAGATCGCCGGCTCGATGGCGTTCAAGGAGGGCATGAAGCGCGCGAAGCCGAAGCTCCTCGAGCCGGTCATGGCCGTCGAGGTCGTGACCCCGGACGAGTACCTCGGCGACGTCATTGGTAACCTCAACGGCCGTCGCGGTCGGGTCGAGCAGCTCGAGCCGGTCGGCGGGTCGCAGTCGGTGAAGGCGAGCGTTCCGCTCTCCGAGATGTTCGGCTACGCGACCGACCTGCGCTCGATGAGCCAGGGCCGCGCGACGTTCACGATGCAGTTCGACCGCTACGAAGAAGTGCCAATGTCGATCGCCGAGGCGATCGTCGGCGGCGAAAAGACAGCGTAAACCCAGGACGACGAGCTCGGAGGATAGGAGCAGATGGCAAAGCAGAAGTTCGAGCGCACCAAGCCGCACGTCAACGTCGGCACGATCGGCCACATCGACCACGGCAAGACGACGCTCACAGCCGCGATCACGAAGGTTCTCGCCGAGTCGGGCACCAACACCGAGGCGACCTCCTTCGACGCGATCGACAAGGCGCCGGAAGAGCGCCAGCGCGGGATCACCATCAACACCGCGCACGTCGAGTACGAGACGGAGAACCGTCACTACGCCCACGTCGACTGCCCCGGCCACGCCGACTACATCAAGAACATGATCACCGGCGCCGCCCAGATGGACGGCGCGATCCTGGTCGTATCCGCGGCCGACGGCCCCATGCCGCAGACACGTGAGCACATCCTGCTCGCGCGCCAGGTCGAGGTGCCCTCCATCGTGGTCGCGCTCAACAAGGCGGACATGGTCGACGACCCCGAGCTGATCGAGCTCGTCGAGATGGAGGTCCGCGAGCTCCTCTCCAAGTACGAGTTCCCCGGCGACGACATCCCGATCGTCCAGGTCTCGGCGCTGAAGGCGCTCGAGGGCGATGCGGAGTGGACGCCGAAGATCCTCGAGCTCATGGCCGCCGTCGACTCGTACATCCCCGAGCCCGTTCGCGACGTCGACAAGCCGTTCCTCATGCCGATCGAGGACGTCTTCACGATCACGGGCCGCGGCACGGTCGTCACCGGCCGCATCGAGCAGGGCAAGCTCACGGTCGGCGAGGAGGTCGAGATCGTCGGCATCCACCCGCAGACCGAGAAGACGGTCGTCACCGGCCTCGAGATGTTCCTGAAGACGCTCGACTACGCGCAGGCAGGAGACAACGCGGGCGCACTGCTCCGCGGCGTCAAGCGCGAGGAGGTCGAGCGTGGCCAGGTGCTCGCGAAGCCCGGCTCGATCACGCCGCACACGCAGTTCAAGGCCGAGGTCTACGTCCTCTCGAAGGACGAGGGCGGCCGCCACACGCCGTTCTTCAACGGCTACCGGCCGCAGTTCTACTTCCGCACGACGGACGTCACGGGCTCGATCAAGCTGCCCGATGGCCAGGAGATGGTCATGCCTGGCGACAACACGAACATGGAGATCGATATGCACCAGCCGATCGCCATGGACCAGGGCCTCCGCTTCGCGATCCGCGAGGGCGGGCGCACGGTCGGTGCCGGCGTCGTCACGGAGATCATCGCGTAGGGGCGAGGCAACTCGCCCCTACCTCATTCACATGGCGCAACAGAAGATCCGCATCCGTCTGAAGGGCTACGACCACCAGCAGGTGGACCGCTCGGCGTCCCAGATCGTGGAGACGGCGCAGCGCACGGGCGCGACCATCACCGGTCCCGTCCCGCTGCCGACCGAGAAGAACGTCTACTGCGTGATCCGCAGCCCCTTCAAGGACAAGGACTCGCGTGAGCACTTCGAGGTGCGCACGCACAAGCGCCTCATCGACATCCACAGCCCCACGCCGAAGACGGTCGACTCGCTCATGCGGCTCGATCTCCCGGCCGGGGTGGACATCGAGATCAAGCTCTGAGATGAAGGGCATTCTCGGCAAGAAGCTCGGCATGAGCCAGGTCTTCGATCCCGACACCGGGGTGATGACGGCCGTGACCGTGATCGAGGCCGGGCCGTGTCCCGTCGTCCAGGTGCGCTCGCACGATGTGGACGGCTACGACGCGATTCAGCTCGCGTTCGACGAGGTCGCGGAGCGCAAGCTCTCGAAGGCCGAGGTCGGTCATCTGCGGAAGGCCGGTGCGGCACCGCATCGCCACCTCGTCGAGCTGCGTGGCGAGAGCGAGCTCACCGTCGGCGACACCGTCACGGTCGAGTCGTTCGAGCCCGGAGAGCCGATCAAGGTCTCGGGAATCACGATCGGGAAGGGCTTCCAGGGGACGATCAAGCGGCACGGCTTCACGCGCGGCCCGGTCTCGCACGGGTCGCACAACGTCCGCAAGCCGGGCTCGATCGGCGCGTCCGCGTATCCCTCGCGCGTGTTCAAGGGCATGAAGATGTCGGGGCGGATGGGCGGCACGCGTGTCACCCAGCCCGGGCTCGTCGTCCACGAGGTGGATACCGAGCGCAACCTCCTGCTCGTCCGTGGCTCGGTGCCGGGGGCGAAGGGCGGTCTCGTGGAGATCCGGAGCGCGTGATGGCGGCCCCGAAGGCACCCGTGATCGGCGGCTCGAAGGCGCACGACGTCTCCCTCGAGGAGACCGTCTTCGCGGTCGAGCTGAAGCCGCACCTCGTCCACGAGACGGTGCGCGCAGAGATGAATGCCGCTCGCGCGGGGACGCGCGGCTCGAAGAGCCGCGGGCTCGTCGCGGGTGGGCGCTCGAAGCCGTGGCGCCAGAAGGGCACAGGCCGTGCGCGCGCCGGAACCACGCGCGCGCCGCACTGGACGGGCGGCGGTGTCGCCTTCGCTCCGGGCATGCGCAGCTTCGAGGTGAAGGTCAACCGCAAGGCCAGGCGCAATGCGCTCAGAGGCGTTCTCTCTCACCACGCCGCGAACGGCACGCTCGCGATCCTCGACGGATCGGGCTTCGAGGCGCCGTCGACGCGCAAGGCCGCGGAGCTCATGGCCGGCTGGGGCGAGCGGCCGACGCTCGTCGTGCTGGCAGAGGACGAGGAGCTGCTCGTGAAGTCGTTCCGGAACCTCGAGAAGGTGCTCGTGACCGTCCCCGCAGAGCTCGAGGTCGCGTCGCTCGTGTGGGCGCGCTCGGTGCTCGTCAGCGAGGCGGCGCTGCCGCTCGTCCTCGGACGGGCAGGCGCGGCGACCGACGAGGAGGAGGGATCCGAGTGAGCCTCCATCCCAATCAGGTCCTCCTCGCACCGGTGGTCTCGGAGAAGAGCTACTCGCTCATCACCGCCCGCAAGTACACGTTCAAGGTGCACGAGGACGCGCACAAGACGCAGATCCGCCAGGCCGTGGAGGAGCTCTTCGAGGTCAAGGTGGCGAGCGTGAACATCATCAAGGTGCAGTCCAAGCCGAAGCGCCGCGGCTTCGTGACGGGTCGGCGGCCAGGCTGGAAGAAGGCCATCGTGGAGCTACGCGAGGGCTACGAGATCGAGATCTTCGAGGGGGCGGCCGTCTGATGGCGCTCAAGAAGTACAAGCCGACGAGCCCAGGGCGTCGCTTCATGGCGACCTCGGGGTTCGAGGAGATCACCAAGTCCGAGCCCGAGAAGTCCCTGCTCGAGCCGCTGACGAAGAAGGGCGGGCGGAACAACCGCGGCCGCATCACGACGCGCCACCAGGGCGGTGGCCACAAGCGCCGCTTCCGCACGATCG
This sequence comes from uncultured Gaiellaceae bacterium, assembly GCA_963776565.1. GTDB lineage: Bacteria > Actinomycetota > Thermoleophilia > Gaiellales > Gaiellaceae > GMQP-bins7. The sequence goes on along the minus strand of CAVZNF010000002.1, from coordinate 185,518 downwards.
ACTTCAAGCGCACGAAGGACGGCGTTCCCGCGAAGGTGGCCGCGATCGAGTACGACCCCAACCGGTCGGCACGCATCGCGCTGCTCCACTACGCCGACGGCGCCAAGGCCTACATCCTCTCTCCGGCCCGACTCCGAGTCGGCTCGACCGTCGAGTCCGGGCCAGAGGCGGACATCAAGCCGGGTAACGCGCTCCCACTCGCGAACATCCCGACGGGCACGCTCATCCATTGCGTCGAGCTGAGGCCGGGCCAGGGCGCCCGCATGGCGCGCTCTGCAGGCTCCGCCATCCAGCTCGTCGCCAAGGACGGCCCGCACGCCGTCCTCAGGCTGCCTTCCGGGGAGCTCCGCCGCGTTCTCCTCACCTGCCGGGCAACGGTCGGCCAGGTCGGGAACTCGGATCATTCGAACCAATCGAGCGGCAAGGCGGGCCGGAGCCGGTGGCTCGGGAAGCGCCCGACCGTCCGTGGGTCCGCGATGAACCCGGTCGACCACCCGCACGGCGGCGGCGAGGGCAAGTCCAAGGGCGGGCGCCATCCGGTCACGCCGTGGGGCGTTCCCACGCTCGGGAAGCGCACCCGCCGCAAGCACAAGGAATCCGACACGTTGATCGTCCGCGGCCGGCGCCGCGGGAAGGAGAAGAGGCGCTAGTGAGCAGATCGTCCAAGAAGGGGCCTTTCGTCGAGGACCGGCTCATCGGCCGGATCGAGGCGATGAACGCGAGCGGCGACAAGCGCATGATCCGCACCTGGTCGCGCTCGTCCACGATCTTTCCCGAGATGGTCGGGCACACGATCGCGGTCCACGACGGGCGCAAGCATGTCCCCGTCTTCGTGACCGAGCAGATGGTCGGTCACAAGCTTGGCGAGTTCGCGCCGACCCGAACGTTCCGCGGCCATGCCGGTGACCGCTCGACCCAGGTGAAGAAGCGCTGATGGCAGCGACCGCCCAGGACGACCGGATACGCGCCCACGCGCAGGCGAAGTGGGTCCGCACGTCCGCCCGCAAGGCGCGGCTCGTGCTCGACCACATTCGCGGCCGCAGCGTGCCCGAGGCGCGGACGATTCTCGCGTTCACGACGCGCGACGTCGCGATCGACATCGAGAAGGTTCTGCGCTCGGCGGTGGCGAACGCGGAGGCGAATCACGGCCTCGACGGCGACGACCTCGTGGTCGAGGCGGCGTTCGCGGACGAGGGTCCGACCCTCAAGCGCTGGAAGCCACGCGCCCGCGGACGCGTCAACCGCATCCGCAAGCGCATGTGCCACGTGACGATCGTGCTCGTCGAGCAGCCGGAGCAGCAGACGCCGAGGCGGCGACGAGCAGCAGCGAGTGCCGAGACGTCTGCGCCGGCAGCGGAGGCGAAGCCGAAGGCCAAGACCCGACGACGCAAGAAGGAGGCGGTTGCCTGATGGGCCAGAAAGTGCACCCCGGCGGCTTCCGCGTCGGCGTCATCCACGACTGGAAGTCGAACTGGTGGACGGGCAAGCCCGAGTTCGCCGCCTACCTCCTCGAGGACGTTCGCATCCGCGAGCACATCCTCGGGAAGCTGTCGCACGCGGGCCTCTCGGACATCCTCATCCGCAAGGACAAGCAGCGGATCACGGTGGACATCTACACCGCGCGCCCCGGCATCGTCATCGGCAAGTCCGGTGTCGAGGTCGATGCGCTGCGGCGTGAGCTGCACGCGATCACGAAGAAGAACGTCCACATCAACATCAACGAGATCAAGAGGCCGGAGCTCGATGCCAAGCTCGTCGCCCAGTCGATCGCGGAGCAGCTCGAGAACCGGGTGAGCTTCCGCCGCGCCATGAAGCGCTCACTCGCCTCCGCGATGCGCTCCGGCGCTCAGGGCATCAAGATCACCGCGGGCGGCCGGCTCGGCGGCGGCGAGATGAGCCGGCGCGAGATGTACTCCGAGGGACGCGTGCCGCTGCACACGATCCGGGCGGACATCGACTACGGACAGGCGGAGGCGAAGACGACCTTCGGCATCATCGGCGTGAAGGTCTGGGTCAACAAGGGCGAGATCATGCCCGAGGGCTATGACGCTCCCGCCGCGCGCGACACGCGCCTCGGCGACCAGGATCAGGCTCGCCGGCGACGCGGCTCCTCTGCAGAGGGTCTCGGCGCATCGCGCGAGAGCGGACGTCGAGGGCAGGATCGCGAAGGGCTCGGCATCGTCCCGCGGAAGCGGCGCCCGCAGCGCCCCGGTGGCGGGCGGCCAGGGCAGAGGCCGCGCCGTGACCTCCCGGAGGCACCGCCGGCCGCAGAGGCAGCCCCGCCGGTCGAGCCCGAAGTGCAAGAGGCTCCAGTGCAGGAGGCTCCCTGCGGAGGCCTGCAGCCCGAGGCGACGCCGGAGGAGGGCACGAGCTGATGTTGATGCCGCGCAAGACGAAGTTCCGCCGGCACCATCGAGGCCACCGCCGCGGGATGTCCACCGGGCAGACGACGGTGCAGTTCGGCGAGTACGGGCTCAAGGCGCTCGAGGCCGGTTGGGTGACCAACCGCCAGATCGAGGCTGCCCGTATCGCCGCGACGAGGAAGATCCGCCGAAGCGGCAAGGTGTGGATCAACCTCTTCCCGGACAAGCCGTTCACCAAGAAGCCGGCCGAGACGCGCATGGGCTCCGGCAAGGGCTCGCCCGAGGGCTGGGTCGCAGTCGTGAAGCCTGGTCGCGTGATGTTCGAGCTCGCCGGCGTCGACGAGCCGCTCGCCAAGGAGGCGCTCCGGCTCGCGGGGCAGAAGCTGCCGCTGAAGACCAAGTTCGTGCGCAGGGAGGCGGATCTCTTTGAGAGCTAGAGAGCTGCGAGCCCTGACCGACGACGAGCTCGGCCGCAAGATGGCCGAGACACGCCAGGAGCTCTTCAACCTGCACTTCCAGACGGCGACCGGCGTGCTCGAGAACAGCGCGCGCCTTCGCCACGCAAAGCGCGAGATCGCGCGCATCCTGACCGTCCAGAACGAGCGCGACCGAGGAAAGTAGCGACATGGCTGACGAGACTGAGAACACCGAGATCGAAGAGACATCCGACGAGGCTCAGGCCGAGGACGTGGTCGAGGAGACCGCGCCCGAGGTCGAGGAACCGGCTGCCGAGGCAGAGCCCGTCGCCGAGGCCGAGGCCGAGCCGAAGCCGAAGCCGAGGAGCCCGCACCCGCGGAGGAAGCGCCGGCCGACGAGCCGGAGCCGATGGCTGCCGAGGCGGAGGAAGAGCCTGCCGCCGAAGCGGAAGAGGCACTGCCTGCCGACGAGCCTGCGGAGGCAGAGGAGGCACCACCGGCCGAGGTTGCGGCCGCCGTCTCCGGTCCGAAGCTGAAGAAGAAGCGGCCTCCCCGTTCCGAGCGACCCAAGAAGACCCGACCGAAGCGCGTTCCCGCCGCCGAGCGCAAGTCGATCGCGCGGCTCCCCAAGCCCGAGCACGAGCGGGGCCGTCGCCAGGAGCGCCAGGGCACGGTGGTCTCCGCCGCCTCGGACAAGACCATCGTCGTCCGCGTGGACACCGTGAAGGTGCACCCGCGCTACAAGAAGGTGATCAAGCGCTCGACGAGGCTGCACGCGCACGACGAGGAGAACCAGGCGAAGCTCGGGGACGTCGTCCGCATCATCGAGACGCGACCGCTCTCCCGCATGAAGCGCTGGCGTCTGCAGGAGATCGTGGAGGTCGCGAAGTGATCCAGCAGGAGTCGCGTCTTCGGGTGGCGGACAACACGGGAGCTCGAGAGATCCTGTGCATCCGCGTGCTCGGCGGCTCCCACCGGCGCTACGCGCGGGTGGGCGACGTGATCATTGCTACCGTGAAGACGGCCACGCCTCAGGGTGCGGTCAAGAAGGGCGAGGTCGTCCGCGCGGTCGTCGTAAGGACGAAGAAGCCCTACAGCCGGGACGACGGCACGCTCATCGGTTTCGACGAGAACGCCGCCGTCCTCATCGACCCACAGTCCAACCCGCGCGGGACGCGCATCTTCGGCCCGGTCGCGCGCGAGCTTCGCGAGAAGAACTTCATGAAGATCGTCTCTCTCGCGCCGGAGGTTCTCTAGATGGCCACGAAGATGAAGGTGAAGAAGGGCGACATGGTGCAGATGATCACCGGCAAGGACCGCGGGAAGCGCGGCCGGGTGGTCGAAGCGCGCCCGTCGGAGCGCCGTGTCATCGTCGAGAACCTCAACGTCGCGAAACGACACACGAAGCCGCGCCCGATCCGCGACTCCTCCCGCATGGGCGGAACGCAGATCGTCCCCGGCGGGATCCTCGACAAGCCGGCTCCCGTGCCGGTCTCGAACGTCATGGTCGTCTGCCCCGTGTGCGGAAATCCGACGCGCGTCGGCATGGCCGAGAAGGAAGTGAAGGGCGAGACCGTGCACGTCCGCGTCTGCAAGCGCGAGGGCTGCGGCCAGGAGATCGATCGCTGATGACGAGCGCGCCGACCGCAGAGACCTACGTGCCGCGCCTGAAGGAGCGCTACGAGAGCGAGATCCGCCCGCAGCTGCAGGCCGATCTCGGCTTCTCCACGCCGATGGACGTCCCGCGCGTGACGAAGGTCACGCTGAACATGGGCGTCGGCGAGGCGAAGACGGACGCCAAGGCGCTCGATGCCGCGATCGACGAGCTCACGATCATCGCCGGCCAGCGCGCGCAGGTTCGCCGCGCGACCAAGTCCATCGCGAGCTTCAAGCTCCGCGAGGGGATGCCCGTCGGTGCACGTGTCACGCTGCGCGGCGCCCGGATGTACGAGTTCCTCGACCGGCTCGCGTCGATCGCGCTCCCGCGCATCCGCGACTTCCGCGGCCTCGATCCGGAGTCCTTCGACGGTCGCGGTAACTACTCGATCGGCATTCGGGAGCAGATCATCTTCCCGGAGATCGACTACGACCAGGTTCCGGCGATCCGCGGCCTCGACGTCGCGATCACAACCTCGGCGAAGACCGACGAGGGTGGGCGTGCGCTGCTCGGCGCGCTCGGCCTCCCGTTCGCCGCCTCCAGAAGGGAACAAGGACAGTAGATGGCCAAGAAGTCTCTCGTCGTCAAGCAGAAGCGCAAGGCCAAGTACGAGGTGCGGGCCTACACGCGCTGCAACCGGTGCGGTCGCCCGCGCGCGGTCTATCGCAAGTTCGGCGTCTGCCGGATCTGCCTGCGCGAGCTCGCGCACCAGGGCGCCATCCCGGGAATGACGAAGTCGAGCTGGTAGGAGGAACAAGGTGCTCACCGATCCGATCGCGGACATGCTGACCAGGATTCGCAACGCCAACCGTGCGCTGCACGACTCGGCCTCGATGCCGACCTCCAAGATGAAGGAGGAGATCGCGCGCATCCTGAAGGACGAGGGCTACATCAAGGACTTCCGCGTCGTCGAGGCCACGGACGACAAAGGACAGCCTCTCCCGTACCGCATGCTCGTCGTCGAGCTCAAGTTCGCGCGCGATCGCCGCCGCGTCATCACCAACGTCAAGCGCGTCTCCAAGCCCGGTCGCCGCGTCTACGCCAGGAAGGACCGACTGCCGCGCGTTCTCGGTGGGCTCGGTACCGCGATCATGTCCACCTCCGTCGGAGTCATCACGAACCGCCAGGCCGCCGAGCGCGGCGTGGGCGGCGAAGTGATCGCGTTCGTCTGGTAGCGATGTCACGAATCGGCCGCAGACCCATCGATCTACCCGCCGGCGTCATGGTGGCGATCTCCCCTGGGCGCGTTCAGGTGAACGGGCCGCTCGGCGAGCTGTCGCAGGAGGTTCCCGCGCGGATGCAGGTCGAGAAGACGGAGACGGAGATCGTCGTGACGCGCCCGACCGATCGCGGTCAGGATCGCGCGCTCCACGGGCTGACGCGGACACTGATCGCGAACATGGTCGAAGGCGTGACGCAGGGATTCGAGAAGCACCTCGAGATCCAGGGCGTCGGCTACCGGGCGCAGCTCAAGGGAACCGATCTCGAGCTTGCAGTCGGCTACTCGCATCCCGTCCTCGTCAAGCCGCGCAAGGGGATCAGCTTCGACGTGCCCGTGCCGACGCAGGTCGTCGTCAAGGGCATCGACAAGCAGATGGTCGGCCAGACGGCAGCCGAGGTGCGGAAGGTGCGTCCGCCCGAGCCGTACAAGGGCAAGGGCATTCGCTACCGCGACGAGCAGGTTCGCAGGAAGGTCGGGAAGCGCGCATGAGCGTCATGACGAAGCGCCAGGCGCGCATGCGCCGCCACCGGCGCGTGCGCGGGAAGGTCGCCGGAACGGCCGACAGGCCGCGCCTCGCCGTCTTCCGCTCGAACCGCGGGATCAGCGCCCAGCTGATCGACGACGAGTCCGGTCGCACGCTCGCCTCCGCGACCTGGAAGGGCGTCGAGGGCTCCGGCTCGAAGACCGAGCAGGCGAACGCCGTCGGCAAGGCGCTCGCGGAATCGGCGAAGAAAGCGAGCATCGAGGCTTGCGTGTTCGATCGCGCCGGCTACCTGTACCACGGACGCGTGAAGGCTCTCGCCGAGGGCGCGCGCGAAGGAGGGCTCCAGTTTTGAGCATGTCCGAAACGAGCGAGTCCCGCGAGCTCAAGGAGCGGGTCATCGAGATCAACCGCGTCGCCAAGGTCGTGAAGGGCGGCCGGCGGTTCTCGTTCACTGCGCTCGTCGTCATCGGTGACGAGGTCGACCGTGTCGGCCTGGGCTACGGGAAGGCGCGAGAGGTGCCGCTGGCGATCTCGAAGGCCGTCGAAGATGCGCGCAAGAATCTCTTCACCGTGCCGAAGCACGGTCAGACGATCACGCACGAGATCGTCGGGAAGTTCGACGCCGCGCGCGTCGTCCTGCGCCCGGCCAGCGAGGGAACCGGCGTCATCGCCGGTGGTGGAACGCGCGCGGTGCTCGAGCTCGCCGGCATCCGAGACGTCCTCTCGAAGAGTCTCGGCACGACGACCCCGATCAACATGACGCGGGCGACCGTCGACGGGCTCAAGCGTCTCGTGCGCCCTGAGGACGTCGCTGCGCTTCGCGGCAAGACGATCCGCGAGGTCCTGCCGTTCTCCGTGGCTGTCGACAAGCCCGAAGCGGCGCAGACCGCCACGGCTGAGACTGTCAGCGCCGAGCCTGAGGCGACGGCGCCACAGCCGGAGGAGACGTCCGAGTGAGCGCGCTCAAGATCACGCAGGTGCGTAGTGGGATCGGTCAGTCCGATCGCCATCTCGGCACGCTGCGTGCGCTCGGTCTCGGCAAGATCGGCCGGAGCGCCGAGCACAAGGATTGCCCCGAGCTGCAAGGCCAGCTACGGCAGGTCCGCCATCTCGTGACCATCGAGGAGACGTAGGTAGCAACGTGAGCGACGAGCTGAATCTCTCCAACCTGAAGCCCGCGCAGGCGCGGAAAGACCGCAAGCGGATCGGCCGCGGCCTGGGCTCGGGGAAGGGGCGCTACTCGGGCCGCGGGATCAAGGGCCAGAAGTCGAGGTCCGGCTCGCACAAGATGCCGGCCGGATTCGAGGGCGGCCAGATGCCGATCGACATGCGCGTCGGCAAGCTCCGCGGGAACACGTCCGCGGACGCGATGCCGATCGGGCCGTTCCGCACGTACAACCAGCCCGTCAACGTCGGCTCGCTCGACGAGCGCTTCGACGCCGGGGCGGAGGTGACGCTCGACGCCCTCAAGGCAGCGGGGCTCATCTCCAAGCTTTCGGTGGACGTGAAGATCCTCGGCGAGGGTGAGCTCACGAAGAAGCTCTCCGTGACGGCGCACTCGTTCTCCAAGTCGGCCGTGGCGAAGATCGAGGCCGCCGGCGGGACAGTGACGAGGCTGCGCGAGCCGGTCGAGCGCAAGAAGAAGAAGCACAAGGCCGCAGCGCCCGTCAGCGACGAGCCCGAGGTGGAACTGACCGACGAGGCGGAGCCGGACGTCGCGGCGGAGCCCGAGGCAGTCGAGGAAGAGACCGAGTAACGCATGTTCTCGTGGCTCGCGAACGCCTGGCGGGTTCCGGAGCTCCGCAAGCGGGTGCTCTTCACGGCCGCGATGCTCGCCGCCTACCGGCTCGGGTCGTGGATCCCTGCCCCGGGCGTCGACTCGCAGACCATCGAGGACTACTTCTCGAGCCGCGGCGGCACGGTCCTGGGCCTCCTCAACCTCTTCTCGGGAGGCGCGCTCTCGCAGTTCTCCCTCTTCGCGCTCGGGATCATGCCGTATGTCACGGCGTCGATCATCCTGCAGCTGATGACCGTGGTGATCCCACGGCTCGGTGAGCTGCAGCGGGAGGGCGAGGCCGGCTACGCGAAGATCACGCAGTACACGCGGTACCTCACGGTCATCCTCGCCGCCGCGCAGGCGACCGGCTACGCCTTTCTCTTCCGCAGCCAGGGCGCGCTGAACGCCGGCTCGGGCGAGATGGTGCTCATCATCGTTTCCCTCACGGCCGGCACCGTTCTGCTCATGTGGATCGGCGAGCTGATCACGAAGCGCGGCATCGGCAACGGCATCTCGATCTTGATCTTCGCGTCCATCCTCGTGGCTGCGCCGCTCGGGATCGTCGCGTGGTGGAACGGCGGCCCGATGGAGAAGCTGTTCTTCCCGCTGATCGCCGTGGGCATCTGCGCCTCGGTCGTCTTCGTTCAAGAGGGCCAGCGCCGCATTCCGGTGCAGTACGCCAAGCGAATGGTCGGCCGGAAGATGACCGCCGGTGGCTCGACGTATCTCCCGCTCCGCGTGAACATGGCGGGCGTCATCCCGATCATCTTCGCGGCCGCGATCCTCGCGTTCCCGCCGACGATGGCGCAGTACTTCCCCGCGACCCGCGACTTCGTGAACACGAACTTCCAGCCTGGCAACTGGCTCTACCTCCTCATCGAAGGCGGGCTGATCGTGATCTTCACGTACTTCTACACCGCGGTCCAGTTCAATCCCGTGGACCAGGCCGACAACCTGCGTAAGTACGGCGGCTACATCCCCGGCATCCGGCCCGGCCCGCCCACTGCGCAGTACCTGGACCGCGTGCTGTCACGGCTCACGCTTCCGGGATCCCTCTTCCTCGCCGCCGTTGCAGTGCTCCCGAGCCTGTTCATCCGCTACGCCGGGTTCTCGCAGGCGAACTCACGCGCCCTCGGCGGAACCTCGGTGCTGATCGTGGTCGGCGTCGCGCTCGACACCATGCGGCAGATGGAGTCGCAGATGATGATGCGCTCCTACGAGGGCTTCCTCAAGTAGCGCCCGAGGCTCCGGTGCGGATACTCATTCTCGGCCCCCAGGGCTCCGGCAAGGGGACTCAGGCCAAGCGGATCGCCGCGGCGTACGACGTTCCTCACGTCGCGACCGGCGACATCCTGCGTGCCGCGGTCGTCGACGGATCGGAGCTCGGCGCGCAGGTGCGCCCGATCCTCGAGCGCGGCGACCTCGTTCCGGACGAGCTCATGGTCGGTCTGATCCGTGAGCGCCTCGCCGACGAGGACGGGTTCGTGCTGGACGGCTTCCCGCGGACGATCGCGCAGGCGGAAGCGCTCGACACGATGCTCGAGGAGATCGGCAAGCCGCTCGACGCCGTGATCCTGCTCCAGGTCTCCGACCAGGTCGCGACGGAGCGCCTTCGCAGCCGCGCGATCCAGGAAGGACGCGCCGACGACTCTCCCGAGGCGATCCGGAACCGGCTCCGCCTCTACCACGAGCTCACGGAGCTCGTGGTAGAGCGCTACCGGATCGTGGGAACCGAGGTCGCCGTCGACGGCGAACAGACCGTGGACGATGTCTTCGCGGCGATCCAGGACGCGCTGCAGGGGGTCGTCGCGAGCCGATGATCATCCGCAAGAGCGAGCGCGAGATCGAGAAGATCGCCGCGGCGGGTGCGCTCGTCGCCGAGACGATCGCCCACGTCGGCTCGCTGCTTCGTCCGGGCATCACGACGGATGAGCTCGACGCCGCCGCTGGCGACTTCATCCGCGAGCACGGCGGCATACCGACCTCCGAGGGCTACAAGGGCTACCCGAAGGCGATCTGCATCTCGCCCAACGACGTCGTCGTTCACGGAATCCCCGACGAGTTCGTCGTCAGCGACGGCGACCTCGTGACGATCGACGTCGGCGTCACGCTCGACGGCTACATCGCCGACAGCGCGTACACGTTCGGCGTGGGGGCGATCGGCGAGGAGGATCAACGACTGCTCGACGTCGCGCAGGACGCGCTCGCCACGGGAATCGCCGACGCCGTCGTCGGGAACAGGGTCGGAGACATCTCGCATGCGATCCAGGAGCTCGTCGAGGCAGCGGGGTTCTCCGTCATCCGCAGCCTCGTCGGGCACGGCGTCGGCCGCCACTACCACGAGGATCCGCACATTCCGAACTTCGGCGAGCCGGGCCGCGGCCCGCGCCTGTCCGAGGGAATGACCATCGCGATCGAGCCGATGATCACCGCCGGCTCCGACATGGTCGTGATGATGGACGACGGCTGGACGATCCGGACGGCCGACGGCTCCATGTCGGCGCACTTCGAGCACACCGTCGCGATCACGGCTGACGGCCCGCGCATCCTCACGCCGCGGGTCGGAGTGCCAGGAAGGGCGCGGGTTTAGCGGGAAGGTCTTTGCTACGATGTCCCGCCGCGGCGCGGGCGTTCCGTTGCGCCGCTGTTCTCACAGGAAATCTGCCAAACGAAGGGCATATTCGCGCGCGAAGTGGCTGTCAAGGAAGAGAAGATCGAGATCGAAGGCGAGGTCGTCGAGGCGCTCCCCAGCACGATGTTCCGGGTGCAGCTCGACAACGGCCACAGTGTCCTCGCTCGTATCTCCGGGAAGATGCGCAAGCACTACATCCGCATACTCCCGGGCGACCGCGTCAAGGTCGAGCTCTCCCCTTACGACCTCACCCGCGGCCGAATCACCTTCCGGATGAAGTAACGAATCAGATGAAAGTACGCCCATCCGTCAAGCCCATGTGTGAACGCTGCCGCGTGATCAAGCGGCACGGTCGCACGATCGTGATCTGCTCCAACCCTCGGCACAAGCAAAGGCAGGGCTAGGACCCATATGGCACGTATCGCCGGCGTCAATCTTCCGACCCAGAAGCGGCTCGAGATCGGGCTGACCTACATCTATGGAATCGGGCGCTCGACGTCGCAGCAGATCATCAAGGTGCTCGAGCTCGATCCCGACCAGAAGGTTCGTGACCTCACCGACGAAGAGGTGACGAAGCTCCGTAACTACATCGACTCGGACGTCGAGGTCGAGGGCGATCTTCGCCGGGATCGCGGACAGGCGATCAAGCGGCTGCAAGAGATCGGCGCCTACCGTGGGATCCGCCACCGCCGCGGGCTCCCGGTTCGCGGTCAGCGCACGAAGACGAACGCGCGCACGCGCAAGGGCCCGAAGAAGACCGTCGGACGCGGCAAGAAGGCGAAGTAGGCAATGGCACCTCCCCGCAAATCCGCGGCCCGCGGCCGCACGCGTCGCAAGGTCCGCAAGAACATCGCCATCGGCCAGGCGCACATCAAGACGTCGTTCAACAACACGATCGTCACGCTGACCGACGGGGAGGGGAATGTCATCGTCTGGGAGTCCGCCGGCTCGGCCGGCTTCAAGGGCTCTCGCAAGTCGACGCCGTTCGCCGCTCAGGTCACCGCAGACAACGCCGCGCGCAAGGGCATGGAGCATGGCCTCCAGAAGGTCGAGGTCTTCGTGAAGGGCCCTGGCTCAGGACGCGAGACGGCGATTCGCTCGCTCCAGGCGGCCGGCCTCGAGATCCTCGGCGTGAAGGACGTGACTCCGCAGGCCCACAACGGCGTGCGGCAGCGCAAGCGGAGGCGCGTCTAGTGGCCCGGGACCTCGGCCCCAAGTGCCGCATGTGTCGCCGCGAAGGCATCAAGCTCTTCCTGAAGGGCGAGCGCTGCCTCACCGAGAAGTGCGCGGTCGAGCGGCGCAGCTATCCGCCGGGCGAGCACGGCCGCGGACGCATCAAGCAGAGCCAGTACCTGCTCCAGCTGCGCGAAAAGCAGAAGGCGCGCCGCTACTACGGTCTGCTCGAGAAGCAGTTCCGCTCCACGTACGAGAAGGCGACGCGCGGTCTCGGCGCCCCGGGCGAGAACCTCCTGCGGATGCTCGAGACGCGTCTCGACAACGTCGTCTACCGGCTCGGCTTCGCCGGCTCGCGTGCTCAGGCCCGCCAGCTCGTGCGTCACGGCCACTTCCAGGTCAACGGCCGCCGGGTCAACATTCCGAGCTACGGCGTTCGGCCCAACGACGTCGTCTCGCTCAAGCAGGGAAGCCCGGTCGAGCAGCTCGTGCGTGACGCGACCGATCTCACCGCCTCCGTGGCGCCGTGGCTCCAGGCCGATCACGACGGCCTCACCGGCACCGTGCTCAAGTGGCCGGAGCGCGACGAGATCGACGCGCCCGTGCAGGAGTCGCTCATCGTCGAGCTGTACTCGAAGTAACTCCAAGCTGAACTAGCACCACCGAAACGGAAAGGACTCACGTGGCAGTTCGAACCAGCCTGATGGACTTCCAGGTCCCGAAGATCGTCCACGAGGACGCAGACGCCCATCGCGGTGTCTTCGCGATCGAGCCGCTCGACCGGGGCTTCGGTCACACGTTCGGGAACTCGCTTCGTCGCGTGCTGCTCTCCTCGCTCGAGGGCGCAGCAGTGACGGCCGTGAAAATCGAGGGCGTCGCCCACGAGTTCACGACGCTCCCCGGTGTCCGCGAGGACGTCACCGACATCATCCTCAACCTCAAGAACCTCATCGTCCTCCTCCATGGCGCTTCGCCGGAGATCGAGGTGTACATCGCCAAGAAGGGCGCCGGCGTTGTGACGGCGGCCGACATCGAGGCGCCGGCCGACCTCGAGATCCTGAACCCGGAGCTCGAGATCGCACACGTCTCCGACAAGGGCAAGCTCGAGATGACCCTCACGATCGGCCGTGGCCGCGGCTACGTCCCGGCCGAGCTCAACCGTGGGCCGGAGACGACGATCGGCGTCATTCCGATCGACTCGATCTTCTCGCCCGTGCGCCGCGTCGCGTACGAGGTCGAGGCGGCGCGCGTCGGTCAGCGCACGGACTACGACCGGCTCGTTCTCGACGTCACGACCGACGGCTCGCTCGACCCGCGCGATGCGATCGGCCAGGCTGCCGAGATCCTGATCAAGCAGCTCATGATCTTCACCGACCTCGAGGCGATCGAGGGCTTCGGGGAGGCTGCGCCCGAGGCGGTCGCCGAAGCGCCGGTCATGCACGGGATGGAGAACTTCCCGATCGAGGAGCTCGAGCTCGGCGTCCGGTCCTACAACTGCTTGAAGCGCGTCGGCATCGAGACGATCGGCGATCTCACGTCGAAGTCCGAGAACGAGCTCGTCGCCATTCCGAACTTCGGTCGCAAGTCGATCGAGGAGGTTCGCTCGGCACTCGGAGCGCACGGTCTGACGCTCAAGGGCGAGGAACTCGTCTAGCGCCATGCGTCACGCGCGATCCGGCAAGAAGCTCGGGCGGGACTCCGCCCACCGCAAGGCGCTCTATTCGAATCTCGCAGGCGCCCTGATCGAGCACGGCCGGATCCAGACGACCGAGGCCAAGGCGAAGGCGGTCAAGCCCTTCGCCGAGAAGATGATCACGTTGGGCAAGCGCGGCGATCTGCATGCCAGGCGGCAGGCACTCGCCGCGCTTCGCTCGAACAACATCGTCCATGCGCTGTTCGCCGAGGTGGCGCCGCGGTTCGCGGATCGGCCCGGCGGCTATACCCGCATCGTTCGGCTCGGCCCGCGTCAGGGTGACGCAGCCGAGATGGTCTACCTCGAGCTCGTCGATCACGAGCCGGCGGCGTCGCCGTTCGCCGCTCGTCGTGCCGCACGCGCGGACGACGCCGAGACGCAGACCGAGGAATAACTGCTTCGCGGTCCGTGAGTACCCTCAGCGGGTGCTCTTCGTGATCGCCCTCGTTCTCGCGATCCTCGTTCTGCCTTCGCCGTGGGGCATCGTTGCGGTCGTCGGCGCCATCGTCCTCGATCTCGTCGAGGTCGGCGTTGGTCTCTGGTGGAACCGGCGGCGCAAGGCGACTGTTGGAGTGGAACTGCTCATCGGCCTCACCGGCATCGCGGTTGGCGAGCTACGGCCAATCGGTCAGGTCAAGGTGAACGGTGAGATCTGGAGCGCGCACTGCGACGACGGGTGCGACGCGGGGGCGGCTGTCGTCGTGCGTGCGATCGACGGGCTGACGCTGTCCGTCGCTCCGGTCTAAGGGATCCCACTCCAGAGGAAGCGAGGCCAGGAGTCGTGGCTGTGGAGGTCGAACCGCTGAGTGCTCGAGATGCGCGCGCCATGATGTCACGTCGTGAACCTCAAGCTGACGCTCGAGTACGACGGGACGGGCTTCCTCGGCTGGGCGCGCCAGCCGGGCCTGCGAACGGTCGAGGGAGTCCTGCGTGACGCTCTCGACACCGTGTTTCCGCGTTGGGACGGCCTCGCGGTTGCGGGGCGTACCGACTCGGGCGTCCACGCGACCGGCCAGGTCGCGAGCGTCGTCGTGGACGGCGGACCTCCTGCGGATCGGCTGGCCGACGCATTGAACGCCGCACTGCCCAGCGACGTCGCCGTGCGTGCGGCGAACGAAGCGCCGGACGACTTTCACGCTCGATTCTCCGCTCGGTCGCGCTCGTATCGCTACCGCGTCCTCGTCGGCCGGCGCTCGGCGCTCGAGGCACGTCGCGTGCTGTCGTGGCCGCACACCGTGGAAGCGGCGGCGCTGCAGGCTGCGGCAGCCCTCGTCGTCGGTGAGCACGACTTTCGTGCTTTCACGCCGACCGAGACGCGGCACGGGGTGTTCGTCCGAACCGTGTCGGCGGCTGCGTGGGAGCGCGACGCGGATCGGCTCGAGCTCACGATCACGGCGGACAGCTTCCTCCGCCACATGGTGCGCGCGCTCGTCGGGACGATGCTCGAGTCGGGGCCGTCGGCGCCTGATCGAATCGGTGAGCTTCTCGAGGGTCGTCCCCGCTCCGAGGCCGGACTCACTGCACCGCCGTGGGGCCTCTACCTCGAGCGGGTCGCGTACTGAGCCTGGCTACGATCGCCGTGTGCGCTTCCGGATCGTCCTGTTCGACCTCGACGGCACGCTGATCGACTCCGGGCCGATCATCCTCGCGTCGATGCAGCACGCGGTCAGCACCGTGCTCGGTCGAGAGATTCCGCCCGACGAGCTGGGAATGACCATCGGCGGCCAGGGAATCGTCGCGCAGATGCAGGCGATCGACGTCGAGCACGCCGATGCGTTGCTCGAGGCCTACAAGGAGCACAACGACGGGCTGCACGAGACGCTCGAGGCCTTCGACGAGCTGCTCGCGATCCTGCCGGGGCTGAAGGCCGAAGGGAGGAAGCTCGGCATCGTGACCGCCAAGCGTCACAGGACCGTCGGCCTTGCTCTCGAGCGGTTTCCGGCGCTCGCGAGCGCCTTCGACGTCGTCGTCGCGCACGAGGACACGGACCGGCACAAGCCGGATCCCGACCCCGTGCTGCTCGCAGTCAAGAAGCTCGGAGGCACGACGTCCGAGGCGGTCTACGTCGGCGATTCGCCGTTCGACATCGGTGCCGCGAAGAACGCCGGCGTGTTCGCGGTCGCGGTCGGGTGGGGAGGCATCCACCCGGACGACCGCCTGCTCGCGGAGGAGCCCGATGCGTTCGTGCGCACGCCCGAGGAGCTCCTCCGTGTCCTCTAGGACCGCGGGGCCCTCGAAGCGCGCGGCGGAGCTCCGCCGGCTGATCGAGCACCACAACTACCGCTACCACGTCCTCGACGATCCGGAGATCGCGGACAGTGCGTACGACGCGCTCTTCGACGAGCTGCAGGCGCTGGAAGTGGCGCATCCCGAGCTTGTCACCGCCGAGTCTCCGACGCAGCGTGTCGGCGCGCCGCCGGCCGAGGGCTTTCGCAAGATCGAGCACCTCTCGCCAATGGGGTCGCTCGAGAAGGTGACGACGCGCGAGGCGCTCGAGAAGTGGGCCGACGATGTCCGCAAGCGTCTCGGAACAGACGAGCCGGTGGCATATGTGCTCGAGCCGAAGATCGACGGCTCGGCGGTGTCGCTGGTCTACGAGGACGGGGTGCTCGTCCGCGGTGCCACCAGGGGCGATGGCGAGCGCGGAGAGGACGTCACGGTCAACCTCCGCACGATCGAGGCGATCCCGCTCCGGATGCTCGGCTCGACGCCACCGGCGCGGGCCGAGGTGCGCGGCGAGATCTACTTTCCCCTCGCAGGTTTCGCACGCTTCAACGAGGCGCAGCTCGCGGCGGACAAGAAGCCGGCGCCTAACGCCCGTAATGCGGCCGCGGGATCGCTCCGACAGCTGAACCCCGCCGTCACGGCCGAGCGTCCCCTGTCGATCTTCGTCTACGGCATCGGTGACCTCGATGGCGCCGAGCTGGGGTCGCAGTGGGAGGCGCTCGAATGGCTGCGCGGCCGCGGATTTCGCACGAATCCGGATGCGCAGCGGCTCGAATCGATCGCGGAGGTCGCCGAAGCGTGTGTCGCATGGGAGTCTCGACGTGCCGACCTCGGGTACGAGATCGACGGGATCGTGATCAAAGTCGACTCCTTCGACCAGCAACGCAGCCTCGGGTCGCTGCACGGGCGTCCGCGCTTCGCCCGCGCGTTCAAGTGGGCTCCGACGTCGGCCGTCACGCGCCTGAAGGCGATCCACGTGCGGGTGGGTCGCACCGGCGTGCTCAATCCACTGGCCGAGCTCGAGCCGGTTCATGTCGGAGGCGTGACCGTCTCGAGCGCGACACTGCACAACGAGGACGACATCCGCCGCAAGGACATCCGGGTCGGGGACCTCGTGATCGTCCAGCGTGCGGGTGATGTGATCCCGCAGGTGGTCGGCCCCGCCGGCGAGCACGAGCCGGGAACGAAGCCGTGGCGGATGCCGAAGCGCTGCCCGCTCTGCAAGGCCGAGGTCGTGCGGCCTGCGAGCGAGGTGATGCACCGCTGTCCCAACCGGGCGTGCCCGTCGCGAGGGCTCGAGACGCTGTATCACTGGGTGGGCTCCGCCCTCGACATCGAAAACGTCGGCGGCAGCACGATCAAGAAGCTCTGGGACGAGGGGATCGTCCGCTCGCTCCCTGATCTCTACCGGCTGACGGCCGAGCAGCTCGCGGCGCTCGAGGGGTTCGCCGAGATCTCCGCCACGCGCGCGTTCGACTCGATCCAGCGCTCGAAGGAGCAGCCGTTCTCCCGCGTGCTCTTCGGCCTCAACATCCCGAAGGTCGGCTGGGTGATCGCGCGCAGTCTCGCGCTCCACTTCCGATCTGTCGAGGCTCTCGCGGCGGCGACGCTCGAGCAACTCGAGGAGGTCGAAGGAATCGGGCCCGAGCGCGCCGAGCTGATCGCCGAGTGGTTCGCGGACCCGGAGAACCTGGCGCTCGTCGGAGAGCTGCGCGAGCTCGGGCTCCAACTGAGGCTCGACGCGGACGAGCGACCTCCGGAGGGGCCGCTCACCGGCCGGCAGTACGTGATCACGGGCACGCTCGAGCGCTGGACGCGCGAGGAAGCGAAGGGCGCGCTCGAAGCGCTTGGCGCGAAGGTGACGGACTCGGTGTCGAAGAAGACGACGGGTGTCGTCGTCGGCGAGAGCCCGGGCTCGAAGGCGCAGAAGGCGGAAAGGCTCGGAGTGCCGGTGCTGGCGGAGGCCGACTTCGCCGCGTTGCTAGGAGCCGGCTAGCACCGTCACGAAGCGGTCCTGCGCGGCGCGCGCCGACCAGTACGGCACGGGCGAGCCGTTGTGGAGAATCGCGAAGACGTACCGATTGCGCACGAGCCCGGCGAGTGCGGAGGCACGGTTCGTCGTCCCGGTCTTCGCATGGATGCGGCCGCGGGTCCGGCGCGTGTCGAGTCGTGCCTTCAGCGTTCCGGAGACTCCTGCGACGGCGAGCGACGAGATGAAGACATCGCCGATCGACGGGTCTGCTGCTCCCGCGCGAAGGATGTCGGCGAGCGCCCTGACCGTGAATCGGTCGAAGCGCGATAGCCCCGAACCGTCGGCGATGCGAACTCCTGCGAGCGCCACGCCGGCGCCGGCGAGCGTGCTGCGAACGACTTGTGCGCCGGACGCCGTCGAGCCTCGCTCGGCGAACGTCGCGCCGATCTCCTTCAAGACCATCTCGGCGACGAAGTTGTCGCTGTCAGCTGTCATCTGCGGGACGATGTGCTCGAGCTGCCGGGAGAGATCGAAGGCGATGGGGAACGCATTTCCCGGAGCTCGCCCCGCACCAGGTCGTCCGTCGACGGCGATGCCCCGGGTCTCGAGTGCCTCCGTGAACGCCCGGGCTGCGGCCGCGGCGGATCCATTCGCACCGGCGAACGGGAGCCCGCCGACGGAGAGTGCCGACAGTGGCTGCGACTCGATCCCGAGGTAGGACGGCTTCCAGCCGAGCGCGTCCCGTCGCGTGTCGAAGTACGTGTCGTCACCGAGCACGCGACCTTCGATCCGCCTGATCCCAGTGGCCGCGACGCGGCGTGCGAGCCGGTTCAGATCCGCCCGGGTGAGGGTCGGGTCGCCGAACCCGACGAGGAGGAGGTTGCCGCTCCAGGCACGCCCTGTCCGGGTGCCGACGCCAACGACCTCGGTGTGGAAGCGAAAGCGCGGGCCGAGCACGTGCAGCGCGGTGAACGAGATCGCGAGCTTCTCGACCGACGCCGGAAGGAGCGACATATCAGCGTTCTGGGCGAAGACCGTCCGTCCCGATCGCAGGTCGATGGCGATTGCCGCGGTGTGGTCGCGAGCGACACCTGGTGTGCGCAGCGCACGATCGAGAGCCGCCCCGAGCGAAGGTGACGCGGCATGGGTCGGCGCTACGCTCGCGCAGAGAACCACCACGATCGCAGCGACGACAAGGGCGCGAGCGTGCCTCATGGGTGAACTGTGTACCGCACGCCGCCGACGGCGGGGCGCCGGCTAGCGGTAGATGGTGATCGTGACGGTGCGCCGGCCCCAGTTGCGGGCCTTGGCCGTCGACGGGAACCAGAGGTCGATGACGCGACCCTTGATCGCGTAGCCGACGTCGGCGGCGAGCCCCGGGCCGTACCCGGGCACGTGCAGCTTGGTTCCGAGCGGGATCAGCTTCGGATCGACGGCGACGACGCCCTTCCCGACCGGCACTCCGAACGCTGTCTTTCCGGGGAGGTAGTACGCGACCGCATCGACCTTGAGGCGATACGCCTGCGGAGCCTGCGGCTGGCCGAGGGCAGAACCTCCGATGCCGAGGACGAATACGAAAAGGACCGCCGCGAGCGCCGGTCCCCACCTGCGCGTTCCCCTACCCACGAAGGGGGGACCGTAACACAGTCTCTGTGCCGATATCCCGACAATGCCCTCTTTGCAGATATTTTGGCTCAGTTGTCGGTTGCAGGCGTCCGGCGACGCTGCTAGGGTCTCCGACTTGTGACGGGCCAGACCGCCACCGGCGGGTCTGTCCGGGAGCGCAGACGGGCCATCCTCAGAGGCTCGCGAACCGGATGGGCGCCAATACTCGTTGTCGCTGCGGCAAGCGCCGCCGGGCTGCTGCTTGCCGTTGGACCGGCATCGGGCCAGACGATCACGTCGAAGCGCGCGCAGGCCGAGGCGATCATGGCCCAGGTCGACGGCCTGAACGGCAACCTCGAGCAGACGATCGAGGCATACAACTACGCAAACATTCAGCTTAAGCAGATCGACGACGATCTCGCATCGAACGCGAAGCATCTGGTCGCCGCGAAGAAGAGCCTCGTCGTCTCGCGGCAGCGCATCGCCGAGCGACTTCGTGATCTGTACATCAACGGGCAAGGCGACTCGACGCTCGAGGTGATCCTCGGCTCGAGCAGCCTCGACGACATCATCGCGCGGCTCGACGCGATCGAGCGGGTGTCGAGCCAGGACGCGCAGATCCTCCGAACGGTCAAGCGCTACCGCAAGGAAGTCGAGACGCGCCGCTCCAACCTCGAGAAGGCGCGCACGAGTCAGGCGCAGATCGTCGAGGATCGCGCCGCAGAGAAGCAGTCGATCGAGTCGCAGCTCGCGGAGCAGAACCGCTTGCTGTCTTCGGTCAAGGGTGAGATCGCGCAGATGCGCGCGGAAGAGGCGCGCAGGCAGGCAGCACTCGCCGCTCAGGCCCGGCAGCGCGCGGAAGCTGCGGCCCTCGCGCAACAGGCGCAACAAGACACCGCCGACCAGGCGTACACGCCGAGCTACGAGGTCCCGACGTACGACCCGAACCTGCCCGCGGCCCAGTACGGAGGCGTCGTCTCGATCGCACTGCAGTACTTGGGCGTCCCCTACGTGTGGGGAGGCTCGAGCCCTTCGACAGGATTCGACTGCTCGGGCTTCACGAGCTACGTCTATGCGCAGGTCGGCGTCTACCTGCCGCATCACGCGGCGTCGCAGTACAGCATGGGAACAGCGGTTCCGTACGACCAGCTCGCGCCCGGTGATCTCGTCTTCTTCAGCGGCCTCGGCCACGTCGGGATCTACATCGGCGGCGGTCAGTTCGTGCACGCGCCGCACACGGGCGACGTCGTCAGGATCTCGAGCCTCGCCGAGCACGGCTCGTACGTCGGCGCCCGCCGGCTCTAGGCCTCGCTCGCGACCTCGTCGCTCGCCGCGTCCCCGACATACGGTTCGGCGTACAGCGCCTCGATCTCGTCCTCGAAGTGCTCTTGCACCGCGCGACGCCTGAGCTTGAGCGTCGGCGTGATCTCGCCCGCCTCCATGGTGAAGTCGCGCGGGAGGACGGCAAACCGCTTGATCTGCTCGAAGCGAGAGCGATCCCGGTTCGCCTCGTCGACGACTAGCTGAAGCAGCTCGCGGACACGCTGGTCGGCGGCCAGCGCTGCTACGTCGGCTGCGGCGCCGTTCTCCTCGGCCCAGCGACCGATCTCCACCGCATCGAGCGTGAGGAGCGCGGAGCAGTACGGCCTGCGATCGCCGAGCACCAGCGCCTGCGACACGTACTTCGACGTCTTGAGGTCGTTCTCGATGTTCTGTGGCGCGACGTTCTTCCCGCCGGCCGTGACGAGGATGTCCTTCTTGCGGTCGGTGATGTGCAGGAAGCCGTCGTCGTCGATCTCGCCGATGTCTCCGGTCTTGAGCCAGCCGTCGTCACCGAGCACGGCTGCCGTCGCGTCGGGGTCCTTGTAGTAGCCCTGGAAGACGGTCTCCGAGCGCACCTCGACCTCGCCGTCGTCCGCGATCCTGATCTCGAAGCCGGGCAGTGGCTGCCCGACGGAGCCGAAGCGGTAGCGATCGGGGACGTTCACGCTGCACGCCGTGGTGCACTCGGTGAGGCCGTACCCCTCCGTAATCCGCACGCCGACGGCATCGAAGAACTCAGCGATCTCTTTCGCGAGCGGCGCCCCGCCCGAGCCGGGCAGCCGGATGCGGCCTCCGAGGGCCGCGCGGACCTTCGTGAAGACGAGGCGGTCGGCGATCGCTCGCTTGGCGCGCAGACCCGCTGGTACCGGCGCGCCTTGCGCCTCGAGGCTGCTGACCTCGCGCCCGACGCCGAGCGCCCAGTCGATGAGCCTGCGTCGTGCACCCGTCGTCGCGTCGAACCGGGACTGGACGGACGAGTACACCTTCTCGTACACACGTGGCACGCTCGGAAGCAGCGTCGGCCGCACCTGCGGCAGCGCCTCGCCGACGCGCAGAGGGTCCGAGAGGAACGCGATCGTGAAACCGACCTTCGCGCCGAGCAGCAGCATCAGCCGCCCGTAGTTGTGGGCGAGGGGCAGATACAGGAGCATCAGGTCGTCCGCGCGGTAGTAGCCGGGCATGCGGTCGACGACGCTCGCCATCTCGTAGTAGTTGCGGTTCGAGAGCATGCAGCCCTTGGGCGGCCCTGTCGTCCCGGACGTGTAGATGATCGTGAAGAGGTCGTCCTCGCTGACCGCAGCTGTCGCGTCGTCGAGTGCGGTCGGGTGCGATGCGGCGTGGTCGCGCCCGTGCGCGGCGAGCCCGTCGAGGTCGTGATACGTGATGACGTGTTGCAGCGCCGGGAGCTCGTCGGAAACGGCCTCGACCTTGGCGAGCTGATCTGCGTCCTCGCACACGATCGCGACCGCCTCCGAGTGTGCGAGGAGATAGCCGACGTCGCGGGACGAGCTCGAGGCGTACACCGGAATGCCCACGGCACCGATTTGCGCGAGCGCGAAGTCGAGCAAGGCCCAGTTCAGGGTGTTGCGCGCGAGGAGAGCGACGTTGTCGCCCTTGCGCACGCCTCGAGCGAGGAATCCGTTCGCATACGCGCGGACGCGCTCGTCGGCATCGGACCACGAGACTTCGCTCCACCCGTCGTCCGACTCGACGAGGTACGCCGGCCCCGTGCGTCGCGCGTCGACCGCGTCGCGCCACAGGCGCGCGATCGTCCGTCCCCCGGCCTCCGGCGGGATCTCGAGGGCCAGCTCGGCCGTCTCGGTCACGCCTCTGAGCTTAGATGGTTGACGCCACGACGAGCAGAAGGGGTTTGCTCACGCAGCGCGAAACTCGCAAGTCCACGAAACGCGCGGTCGACGCATGAAACCGGCCGCACACGGTTACCCTTCACATATGCGAACTACCTGGAACGGATCCCTCAGCTTCGGCCTCGTCTCGATCCCCGTGGGACTCGCTCCCGCGACGAAGCCGGCCGCGCGGCAGTCGGACGTCTCGTTCCGGCTCCTGCATCGCGAGTGCTCGACGCCGATCAAGCAGAAGCGCTGGTGCCCGACGCACGATCGAGAGGTCTCCCAAGACGAGATCGTGCGCGGCTTCGAGGTGACGAAGGGCCAGTTCCTCATCGTCGAGGATGCCGACCTGGAAGCCATCGAGCGCGCCGACGACTCGCGCTCGATCGAGATCACGCGCTTCGTGAAGGTCGAGCAGGTCGACCCGGTCTTCTTCGACCGCACCTACTTCCTCGTCCCGGCCGCGGCGCCGGCGCAGCGCCGTCCGTACGTGCTCTTGCTCGAGGCGATGCGTCAGACCGAGACGGCTGCGCTCGGCCGGTTCGTGCGCGCCGGACGCGAGAGCCTGTGTCTCGTCCGTGCGAAGGGCGATGCGCTCGCGCTCGAGACGCTGTTCCTCGCGGAGGACGTCTACTCGCAGGCCGAGATCTCGGAGGCCGTCGAGGAGACCACCGTGAAGAAGCCCGAGCTCGAGCTCGCGCGCCAGGTGATCGACAGCCTCGCCGGTGACTTCGAGCCCGAAGCTCTCGCGAGCGAGTACCGCCGCGACCTGCGCGCACTGCTCGAGGCGAAGATGCGTGGCGAGGAGATCGTCGCTCCGGAGCCGGTCGAGGTCGCGCCGGTGATCGACCTCATGGAGGCGCTCAAGGCGAGCGTCGCCGCAGCGAAGAAGCGTCCCGCGGACGCCGAAGCGCCCGAGAAGCCGGCCCGCGCGCGCAAGGCGCGCAGCAAGGCCAGCTAAGCGCGGGGGCTAGGCGGCGGTGGAGGCTCGGGCCCCCGCTCCGACGGCCTCGAGCGAAGCCTGGAAGAGCGTCTTGTCGATCTTGCCGTGGTAGATCGGAACGCCTTCCTCGATGCAGATGCGGACGACTTCGTCGCGATCCATCCCCATCTCCTTGGCGAGCTCTTCGGGAGTCAGGTGGTTGGCCATCGTGCCTCCTCAGGTTGAGAAAACCGGCAAAGAAAAAGCCCGCCGGCGCGATACGCGCTCGTCGGGCTGCGGGTCGAAAGGCTGTGGAAGCGGCTCAAGCGCGCCGCCTCTCGAGGGCTTCCTTCACGGTCTGAGCATACGCCAGGCCGGGCGGGGTGCGCAACGCTTCGTTTCCCGGCGCGCCGAGGCGCTACCCTGTGCCCGCTCGGGGTGTGGCGCAGCCTGGTAGCGCGCTCCGTTCGGGTCGGAGAGGCCCCCAGTTCAAATCTGGGCACCCCGACTACATCGCGGGGGGAAACGATGTTTCCCCCACGTGCCCCCTTCCTCTTCGCACTCGACAGACGAGCCGCTCGTGGCCTCCCGGTCGGCGGAGCCGACCTCCGGCGCATGGTATCGGTCGACCACTGACCAACGTTGGCTCTATCCTCGATCCGTGCTGAAAGCCGTGTTGTTCGACGTCGACTTCACGCTCTTTCGGCCCGGGCCTGAGCTCGGGCCGGAGGGGTACCGGCGGCTGGGGGAGAGGCACGGTCTGGTGCTCGACCCCGATCGCTACACGCCTGCCCGGGCTGCGGCGATCCAGACCCTGCAGCGCAACCACGAGCTCGTGCACGACGAGGAGATCTGGATCGCGTTCACGGAGCAGATCGTCCTCGGAATGGGTGGCGAGCCCAGTGGGGCGTGGGCCTGCGCGTTCGACATGGTTCGCGAGTGGGAGCGCCACGAGAACTTCTCGCTCTACGAGGACGCACTCCCGGTGCTCGACGAGCTCCGGCGCCACGGGCTGAAGATCGGGCTGATCTCGAACGGACAGCGCGATCTCGAGGAGTTCGTGACGCACCACACGCTCGAGGTCGACGCCGTGGTGGGCTCGAAGGCGCACGGCCGCGTCAAGCCGCACGCGTCGATCTTCGTCGCGGCCCTGCGGGCGCTCGACGTGGCTCCTGACGAGACGGCGATGGTCGGCGACTCGTACGAGGACGACATCGAAGGGGCGCGTGCGCTCGGCATCCGCGCGATCCTGCTCGACCGAGACGGGCTGCAGCCAGAAGGCCCTGAGCGGATCGACACGTTGCTCGCCCTGCCGGCGGCGCTCGGCCTAGCTCCCGCTCAGGCCTAGCTCCTGCCTCCACGCTTCCGTGTGCGCGCCAAGCGGCACCTCGACCGGCGTGTCGGCCGAGCCGAACGCGACGGCGGCCTCGTCCCGCGTCCAGACGGGTCCGACGCAGACGTCCTCGTCTCCGAAGTGGTCGAGCCACGCCTCGAGGTGGCGCGAGGCGAAGATGCCGGCGAGCTCGGTCGCGAGCTCGTCCTGATCCTCGTCGTACTGCCGGTCGGCGAGGTCCGGGCGGCCGACGAGCTCACAGAGACGGTGGAAGAACTTCGGCTCGAGTGCTCCGACGGTGAGGTGGCGCCCGTCCGCCGTCGCGTAGATCCGGTAGCACGCGAGGCCACCGGTCAGGAGGGCCGGCACGGGCTCGCCGCCGAGGCGATGCGCAACCAGGTCGTGCGAGCCGTGGGTCATGGAGACGACGACGCGCGGGCCGGTCCCCGTGCGGGCGCGCTCGAGCAGAGCGGCGAGGATCTGCGTCACTGCACCGAGCGCCCCTGCGGCGAGATCGGCGATCTGGGTCGGCGGGAGCCCTGGTGCCGTGTCCTCGAGGACGCCCGCCCACCCGAGGTAGTTGACGTCGTGCCCTGCGCGAAGGCGATGGGTCGTATCGTCGCCGAAGCCTGTGATCGAGCAGTAGACCGCGTTGTCTGGGACGTCGTCTGGCCCGATGCCGAGGCGCGCTGCGACTCCAGGCCGGAAGCTCTCCAGCACGACGTCGGCTCGTGCGCAGAGCGCCTGTGCGAACGCGGCGTCGACCGGAAGGTCGCAGACGACGGACTCGCTGCCCACCCGAAGGGCCGTGTCCCAGGCCGTGGCCGTCGGACGCATCGGATCCCCGCCGGAAGGCTCGACGCGAACGACGCGGGCGCCGAGTCGACCGAGCTCGCGGCTCGCGTACGCGCCCGGCAGGTAGCGCGTGAAGTCGACGACGAGCGTGTCGGCCAGCGGTTGCACGTCGGCTGAGCGTATCTCTATCCTCGCGAGCGTTGACTGACCGTTCAATCGCATCGGAGGACAAGCGCACGCGCATCCTCGACGCTGCCATTCGCGTCTTCGCGCGAGCACGGGTACCACGAAGCGCGCGTCGGCGACATCGCCGAGGACGCAGGCGTTGCGCACGGGCTCCTCTACCACTACTTCGCGTCGAAGGACGAGGTCCTGCGGACGATCTTCGTCGAGAACTGGGGCCAGCTCATCGCTCGCTTTCGCGCCGTGGAGGTCGCGGACGAGCCGGCCGGCGAGAAGCTCGAGGGCATCGCGAAGATCCTGCTGCGAACGTGGCGCAACGATCCGGCGCTCGTCACCGTCATGGTTCGGGAGGTCGCGCGCAGCCACCAGCTCCAGGACCGCGTCGACGAGGTGCGCGAGGCGTTCGCGATCGTCCAGCGCATCGATCGAGGAGGGGCAGGCGGACAGGGACGTTCCGCCGCGACGTCGACGCGCGGCTCGCGAGCTGGCTCTTCTACGGCGGTCTCGAAGAGGTGCTGACCGGCTGGGTGCTGGGCCAGCTGCCCGACAGCGAGGACGACGTCGCGACGGGCCGAGCGAACCGCCGTCGACGTCGCGCTGCGCGGCCTGTCCGTCTAGGCTCGCGCTCGTGGACGTCTTCAATCTGAATGCGGACGAGTGGGATCGCGTCGAGGAGCGCGAGGGCTGGCGGAGCAAGGACGCGTGGGTAGGGGCGAAGATCGGCGCCGAGCTCCTCGGCGGAAGCATGTACGAGCTCGAAGCCGGGGATCGCCTCTGGCCGTACCACACCCACCACGCGAACGAGGAGTGGATGATCGTCCTTCGCGGCCGGCCCACCCTGCGCACGCCCGAGGGCGAGCAGGAGCTGCAGGAGGGCGACGTCGTCTGCTTCAAACGGGGCCGAGAAGGGCTGCACCAGGTCCGGAACGCGACCGAGGAGCCGATCCGCGTGCTGATGCTCTCGACGCTACTCGCGCCGGACGTCGTCGAGTACGCGGACTCGGGGAAGGTCTCGGTGGTCGATGCGAAGGGGAAGCGGCTCTTCCGCGAGTTCCGCGGCCCCGACGCCGAGTACTGGGAGGGCGAGTCCTAGCGGAACGCGTTTTCGCCGGTCAAAGCCTGGCCGACGACGAGCGTGTGCACCTCATGCGTGCCCTCGTAGGTGAGCACGGACTCGAGGTTGTTCACGTGCCGGATCACGGGGTACTCGAGCGTGACGCCGTTCGCACCGAGGATCGTGCGCGCCGAGCGGGCGACATCCATGGCTCCGCGCACGTTTCCCATCTTCCCCAGGCTGACGTGCTCCGGCCGGAGCGTTCCGGCGTCCTTCATGCGCCCGAGGTGGAGGGCGACCAGGAAGCCACGATTGAGCTCGAGGGCCATCTCCGCGAGCTTCTGCTGGGTGAGCTGATAGCCGGCGATCGGCTTGCCGAACACGATTCGCTCCTTCGCGTACTCGAGCGCCGCCTCGAAGCATGCGCGCCCCGATCCCACGGCGCCGAACACGATTCCGAACCGCGCCTCGTTGAGGCACGAGAGCGGACCGCGGAGAGTGGAGACCTCGGGCAGGCGGTTCTCCTCGGGCACTCGAACGTCCTGGAGGACGAGCTCCGACGTCACGGATGCGCGCAGGGACAGCTTCTTGTGGATCTCGGGCGCCGAGAAGCCGGGCATGCCCCGCTCGACGATGAAGCCGTGGATCGCGCCCTCGTCCGTGCGCGCCCAGACGACGGCCATGTCCGCGATCGTGCCGTTCGTGATCCACATCTTCGCGCCGTTGAGGATCCAGTCCGAGCCGTCTCGTCGCGCGTGGGTGCGCATCGAGCCCGGATCGGAGCCGGCGTCCGGCTCGGTGAGACCGAAGCATCCGATGACCTCGCCCGAGTGCATCGGCGGCAACCAACGCTCCTTCTGCTCCTCCGATCCGAACTTCCAGACGGGGAACATCGCGAGGGAGCCCTGGACGGAGACGGCGCTGCGGACGCCCGCATCGCCCGCTTCGAGCTCCATGCACGTCAGGCCGTAGGCGACGGAGCTGGCGCCGGGGAGGCCGTAGCCGTCGAGGTGCATCCCGAGCAGACCGAGCTTCGCGAGCTCCTGGAATATCTCGCGCGGGAAGATGCCTTTCTCGAACCAGTCCCCGACCTCGTCGAGGACGTTGTCGCGCACGAACTGCCTGACCGTGTCGCGAATCGCGCGCTCCTCGTCGTCGAGCAGTGCGTCGATTGCGAGGTAGTCGAGCGGGTCGAGAGCGGGACGCTCGGTGGTCGTCGCCATGCGCCGGACATCCTACGGAAGAGCGCCTCTGCGCTTGACCGGCTGCCGACCGCGCGCGTAAACTCGAGTTGACTGACTAGTCAATCGAATCGGGAGTGACGGCCATGACCCAGCTGGAGACCGGCGTCGCCGGCGGCGTCTCGTTCGCGCTGACGCCGGAGCAGCGCGAGCTTCGAGCGCTCGCGCGCGAGTTCGCCGAGAAGGAGATCCGGCCGAAGGCGGCCGAGTACGACGAGCATTCGACCCACCCCGTCGACGTGATCGCGAAGGCGCACGAGCTCGGCCTGATGAATCTGCACGTACCAGAGTCGCTCGGAGGCTTGGGCCTGCCCGCGTTCGACGGAGTGCTCGTCGGCGAGGAGCTGTACTGGGGCTGCTCCGGTATCGGGACGTCGATCCTCGCGAACGGTCTCGGTGCCGGGCCGGTGCTCATCGCCGGTTCCGACGAGCAGAAGGAGACCTGGCTCCCGCCGCTCCTCGAGGAGCCGATTCTCTGCTCGTTCGGGCTCAGCGAGCCCGACGCGGGGTCGGATGTCGCACGAATGAAGACGACGGCCGAGCGGCGCGGCGACGAGTACGTCCTCAACGGCTCCAAGACCTTCATCACCAACGCCGGTCGGGCGGCGTGGACCGTCGTCTTCGCAAAGACGGATCCGGCCAAGGGTCACCGCGGAATCTCGGCCTTCGTCGTCCCGATGGATACGCCTGGCGTCCAGATCGAGAAGCACCTCGACAAGATGGGTCAGCGCTCGACCGACACGTCGGCCTTCGCGCTCACCGATGTCGTCGTTCCAGTCGAGAACCGCATCGGCGAAGAGGGCGATGGCTTCAAGATCGCCATGAAGACGCTGGACTTCACGCGCCCGGGCACTGCCGCGGGCGCCGTCGGTGTGGCCCAGGCCGCTTACGAGCTCGCCGTCGAGTACGCGAAGGAACGCGTGACTTTCGACGTGCCGATCGCGATGCACCAGGGCGTCAACTTCCTCATCGCAGATATGGCGACCGAGATCGAGGCGGCACGATTGCTCGTGTGGCAGTCGGCGTGGCTGCACGACCAGGGCGAGCGCGCGACGCTCCAGTCGTCGTTCGCGAAGCGGTTCGCCGCCGACACCGCGATGAAGGTCACGACGGACGCCGTTCAGGTCTTCGGCGGCTACGGGTACATCAAGGAGTACCCGGTCGAGAAGCTGATGCGCGACGCGAAGCTCTTCCAGATCTACGAGGGCACGTCGCAGATTCAGCGGCTCGTCATCGCGAAGGAGATCTTCCTGCCCCGCGGGGACTGACTAGGGTCTCGCCATGGCTCTCGAGATCGATCTCTCCGGGCGCGTCGCTCTCGTCACGGGCGGATCGCGCGGGCTCGGACGGGCGGACGCGCTGACGCTCGCTCGAGCGGGAGCGGACGTCGTCATCGCCGACATCCTCGTCGAGTCGGAGCTCTCCGAGGAGACGGACAGCTGGGGCGCACTTGCCACCGCTGCGCGAGCGCAGGGAATGGTCCACACCGAGGAGACGGTCGAGGAGATTCGTGCTCTCGGGCGTCGCTCGCTTGCTGTGCGGTGCGACGTGACGAACCGCGATGAGGTCGCGGCCGCGGTCGGCCGTACCGTCGACGAGCTCGGCTCCGTCGACATCCTGGTCAACAACGCCGGCACGCTCGATCATGTCGGGCAGTTCCACGACCAGAGCCCCGAGTTGTGGGAACGAGACCTTCGCGTCAACCTGAGCGGAGGCTTCAACTGCGCGCAGGCCGTCTGGCCGCACATGAAGGAGCGTGGCTGGGGTCGGATCGTGAACATGGCGTCTGTTGCGGGCACGCTTGGCGGCTTCGGACAGGCGAGCTACTCGACGACGAAGTCGGGGATCCTCGGGCTTACGAAGACGCTCGCGATGGAGGGCGGCCGACACGGGATCACGTGCAATGCCATCGTTCCGGGCGTCATCGGGACGGAGGCGTTCCACATGGCGAATGCGGCGATGAACGAGCGCATTGCCGCGCGGACGGTGTTCAAGCGCCCGGGCGAGCCGCAGGACATCGCCAACGCCATTACGTTCCTCTGCTCCGATCTCGCGGCGTACATCACCGGCGTGGAGCTGTACGTATCCGGCGGCATCGAGCTTTTTGTGTTCTGAGCGCCGTTCTTCCGGGGCACCCCATCCCACCACCCACTGCCAATTCTAGTCCCGAAGCGCGCACCGATGTTGACCGACTAGAGAACAAATGAGCGTCAATTCCTTGCCAGATCTTCACCGCGGCCGCCAGCAGTACCCGACTAGAATGGCGCCCTCGTGCGCGCCGATTCACCCCTCTACGCCTCGCGCCGTCGCTCCCGACGGCGTTCGCTTTCGATCCCTATGGTGCTCGCGCTCGCGGCAGGCGCGGCGGCGCTCCTGGCGATCCTCGTCGGCCTCGCGTTCGCCGGCTCCCAAAGCGAGCTCGCCCCGGGCACGCGGGTCGCGGGCATCGACGTCGGCGGGCTGACGAAGCGCGAGGCCGTCGCCAAGCTCGACTCGCTGTTCGAGCAGCGCTCGGCGGATCCTGTTGACTTCATGGCTGCGACGAGCTCGTACCGGTTCGCAGCGAACCAGCTCGCGGTTCAACCGGACTGGAACGCCGCGGTCGCCGCCGCGGGACGAGCCGGAGACGGATTCGGGCCCGTTCGTGGTTTCCGGCGACTCCGCGCTCGCGTCTTCGGAGCGGAGGTGCTGCCGCGGCTCGTCGTGTCGAACGCTGCCCTCGAGTACGTGCTCGACAAGATCTCGTCGGATGTGGATCAGCAACCGCGGAGCGCGAGGCTCGTACGCCACGGTCTCCGCATCCGGGTCGTGCCCGACCAGCCAGGCAGCCGGCTCGACCGCGATGCCGCGGCCGACACGATCGTTCGCACACTCGGACAGCTCGAACGACCGTCCGGGGCAGTTGCCCTTTTGGTCGAGATGACGACCCCGCCGGTGACCGCGGCGATGCTGGCAGCTCCGGCGGAGCGTGCGCGATTGGCGATATCGCGTCCCGTGGTCGTGAAAGCTGCGAGTCGCAGCTTTCGCATCCCGAGGTGGCGGCTCGCCCAGCTTCTCAGCTTGCCGAAAGGCACTGGAGCGCGGCTCGCAATCGGTGGCCCTGCGGCGGCCACGTACTTCCGCACCCTCACGAACACGGTAGGTCGACCGGCTCGCGATGCCGGGTTCGCCGTCTATGGAGACTCGGTTCAGGTCGTGCCGGCGAAGGACGGCCTCGAGCTGAACGTGCCTCAGGCAGCCCGGGCGATTCTGCGCGCCGCCACGCGACCGACGAACCGCGTCGCTCAGCTCACGGTCGTTCGCGCCACTCCGGAGCGATCGACTGCCGCGGCTCTCGCCATGGGGATCGACCGCCGCATGTCGTCGTACAAGACGTACTACTCGGGCACCTCGGACCGGATCACGAACCTGCAGCTCGGCGTGAAGGCGCTCGACGGGACACTCGTGGCGCCTGGAGGCACCTTCTCGCTCAACGACGCGATCGGCGAGCGGACGATCGAGCGGGGCTTCCGATCTGCGCCGGTCATCATCGGCAACGAGTTCGCCGAGGAGGTCGGCGGCGGCACCTCGCAAGTCGCGACCACGGCCTTCAACGCCGCGTGGGAGGCCGGGCTCCGCATCACGGAGCGACATCCCCACTCCCTCTACATCAGCCGCTACCAGCTCGGCCGCGACGCGACCGTCTACTGGCCGTCGCTTGACCTCAAGTTCGTCAACGACACCAAGAAGTGGGTGCTCGTCAAAGGCTTCGCCGAAGGGGACGGCATCAGCATCGCGATCTACGGAGGCGAGACGCGACGGATCGAAAGCTCGGCGACCCCGCTCGTCGTCACGGGTCGCGCGCCGGTCGAGCGCGTCGATGATCCCACGCTCGCGAAGGGGAAGACCGTCGTCGAGGAGGAGGGCTCGTCACCGAGCCGCACGACTGCGACGCGCAAGATCTATGCCGCGGACGGCGCGCTCATCCGGTCGGAGACGTGGACGACCTCGTACGAGGGGGAGAACCGCGTTGTCAGGGTCGGTACGAAGGTCGTGACCAAGCCCGTGCCCCCCAAGGGCAAGAGCCCGTCCGAGGACAAGACGCCGGCCGGTACGAGCTCTATCCCGACGACGCCTCGGCCGTAGCGATCGCGTCTGCGAGCCACGCCGGCACGCGCGTGGGTCGATATGTGTCGCGGTCGACCGTCGCGTGCCGCGTGTAGCCGTCCGCGACGAGCTCGCCATCGCGCTCGATTCGATATTCGTACGCGAAACGGGCTCCCCGCAGGTCGCCGCATCGTGCCCACACGCGCAGCACCTCGTCGAAGTACGCGGCGCGGTGATAGCGCAGGTTCACCTCGGTCGTCAACGCTTCGATCCCACCGTCGCGGATCGCCTGATAGCCGCCGGCGTGCTTCGCCAGATACGCGACGCGGGCAACCTCGAGCCACACGACGAACGAGGCGTGGTGCGCGATGCCCTGCGCGTCGGTCTCGGCAAACCGGATTCGCACGTCCGTCCAGAACGAGAAGCCCTCCACGGCGGCAACACTACGATCCGGCCGTGTCGGTCGCCGCGCTTGCCGCCCTGATCCGCGAGCGCCAGCCGTGTGTCGTGCTGACCGGCGCGGGAGTGAGCACGGAGTCCGGGATCCCCGACTTTCGCTCCGCGACGGGGATCTGGGCCGACGTCGATCCCTTCGAGGTCGCCTCCATCCAGGCGTTCCGGCGGGATCCCGCCCGTGTCTGGAGCTTCTACCGCGAGCGGATCGATCTGCTTCGCGCCGCCGAGCCGAACGCGGCGCACCTGGCGCTCGCCGAGCTCGAGCGGCGTGGGTTCGTTCGGGCCGTCGTCACCCAGAACATCGACACGCTGCACACTCGGGCGGGAAGCTCAGATGTTGTCGAGGTGCACGGATCGATCCGCTCGGCCGAGTGCCTCAGCTGCCTGGGAGTCGAGCCCGTGGAGGCAGTCCTCGAGCAGCTCGAGGAGAGCGCCGTCCCGGCGTGTCCTCGGTGCGGAGAGACACTCAAGCCCAGTGTCGTGCTCTTCGGCGAGATCCTTCCGGCGGGCGCCATGGAGCGCGCGACGCAGCTCGCGAGGGAGGCCCAGCTCGTGGTCGTGGTCGGCTCGTCGCTCGAGGTCTGGCCCGTCGCCGGTCTCCCGCTCGAAGCCCGCGCATATGCGATCGTGAACCGAGGCCCCACCGCGCTCGACGAGCAGGCAGTTCTCAAGGTCGACGCGCGAGCGGGCGAGACGCTGGCCGCCGTCCTCGACGCGCTCGCCTGAGCGCCAGCAGACGGTGACTGGTATGACTGCGGCATGACGGAAACCACCAAGGACGAGAAGCCTACGGCGGAGAAGGACTTCGTCACGCGGCTCGCCGACGCGGGGGAGGAGGCGCTCCAGCGCCTCGCAGACCTCCCCGGCGGGCAGAAGGCGCTCACGGCGGTCAACGACCTCCGTGCTCGGGTCGACGATCTCGGCAAGAAGGTGCGCGGGATCGACGCGCTCGAAGCGAGGGTTGCGAAGCTCGAGAAGGAGCTCGCGGCGCTGAAGAGGGCCGAGGCGCCGGCCCGCCGCCAGGCACCGCGGAAACCCGCTAGCTCGTAGCCGGCACCCGCAGCCGCAGGGCTCGTGGGAGCACCTCGAAGCGCGCCGGCGTGGTCCCGGGCTGCTCGCCGTCGAGCTCGATCGGCAGCGGCTCGGCCGACTCGACGGTCACGACCTTGCCGCGGAGGAGCTCGAGGCGCGGATGCGGGAGGTGGTTCCCCTTGTACGTCTTGGGCAGAACGAGCAGGAGGTCGCGCTTCGTCACGTCGCCGATGAGGAGGACGTCGAAGACGCCGTCGTCGGGCTCGGCCTCGGGGCACATCATCATCCCGCCGCCGAGATAGCGACCGTTGCACACCACCGCGTCGATCATCTTGCCGTTGCGCGATTCGCCGTCGACGGTGACGCGCATCTCACCGGTCTGCCAGCCGACGAACACCGCTAGCGTCGCCCAGTAGTACGAGACCTTGCCGCCCAGCGCCTTCGAGGACTCGTTCGCGCGTTGCGCGATCGCGCCCGAGATCCCCGCGCTCGCGACGTTGGCGAAGACCGAGCGTGCGTCCTCTCCGCCCCACGTCCGGTAGGTCACCGCGCCCAGGTCGATCTCGCGCACGGACCCGGTGAGCGCGACGTCGACCGCAGCGTCGAGGTCACGCGGAATGTCGAAGGTCCTCACGAAGTCCCAGCCCGTTCCGCGGGGGATCACCGCGAGCTCCACGCCGTGGGCGTCAGCGATGCCGTTGACGACCTCGTTCACCGAGCCGTCGCCGCCGACGACGACGAGCCGCGTCGCGCCACCGGCAACCGCGTCCGCCGCGAGGGCAGTGAGCTGCCCGGGCCTCTCGGAGATGAGCGCGTCGCCGTCGAGGCCGCGCTGCGCGGCGCGGTGGGCGATCTCGGGCCACCGCTTGCCGGTCGTGCCGCCGGCCGCCGCCGGGTTCACGAGGAAGACGGTTCGGCCGGAGCTAGTGGCCGTCGTGACCCGCCGTTGCGGTGTCGAGCGCGATCCGCGTCATCCGGTCGACGGCCGCTTGCAGCTCGTCGTCCGATATCCGTACGAACTCCACGACCCCGGCCCACCCTCGACGACGATGTCGCTCACGGTGAGAAGGCATCCGCCGTGGACTCCCCGAAGCGCCGACAGCGTGAAGAGCGCGGCAGCCTCCATCTCGACCGCGAGGATGCCGCGTTTCGACCAGCGCTCGTACTGGCCCTCGTCCGGGTTGTAGAACAGGTCGCTCGAGACGATCGGGCCGACGCGAACCGGCTCGCCGGCGTGCTTCGCCACGTGGACCGCCTCGTGGACGAGCTCCCAGCTCGCAGTCGGGCAGTGCGGCTCGCCGCCGACGAGGTGCGTGGCTGTCGAGTCGGCCGGTACTGCGGAGATTGCGACGATGAGGTCGCCGAGCGCGTGGTCGGGCTGCAGCCCGCCGCACGTCCCGACGCGCAGCAGGCGCGTGACGCCGAGCTGGATGAGCTCCTCGAAGACGATCGTCGCGCTCGGGCAGCCCATGCCCGTCCCCTGCACCGACACGCGCTTGCCGTCCCACGTCCCGGTGTAGCCGAGCAGGCCGCGCTCGCCGTTGACCTGCGATGCGTCCTCGAGGTACGTCTCGGCGATGTACTTGGCCCGGAGCGGGTCGCCGGGGAGGAGACACGCGTCCGCATAGTCGCCGGGCTCGGCTCGAAGGTGGATCGGCATCGGCGGAACCCTAGCTCCATTGAGATGTCTCGAAGGAGCCATGGGTTCCGCGGTCGAGTGAACGTGCGGAACCGGCGTCTACAGTTCCGGACTTGGCGGCCAAGCTCGTTGAGCCCAGACGCGAGCAGATCCTCCGGTTCTGCGCGCAGGATCCCGTGGAGCGCGTGTTCCTCGAGGACGTCGCGCGGCGCGGCCTCGGCCGCTTCGTCGCGCTTGCCGAGGGGGGAGAGCTGCGCGCGATGTGTCATCTCGGGGTCAACGTCGTGCCCTCGGGCGAGGACTGCGGCATGTTTGCGCGGGAGGCCACTCGGGCGGCGCCGCGCATGTTGATCGGAGAGGCGGGCGCGGTGTCGGATCTCTGGGACGCAGCGCAGGGCGCACTTCCGGGTCCGCGGGAGGACCGACCAGACCAGCCCGTCTTTGCGATCCGCGAGCCGCCGCCCGCCGGCCGGACCGGGCTCCGCGCGGCGACGCTCGACGACCTCGAGCTGCTCATGCCGGCGTGCGCCTCCGCGCACGCACAAGAGCTCGGTCTCGATCCCATGAAGCGGGACGCGGAGGGCTTCCGCTGGCGCACGCGCAACCAGATCGAGGAGGAGCGGTCGTGGCTCTGGGTCGAGGACGGCGTCATTCTCTTCAAGGCCGAGGCCTCCGCCTGGACGCCCGAGGCGGTCCAGCTCCAGCAGGTCTGGGTCGACCCCTCAGTGCGCCGGAGCGGGAACGGGGCTCGCGGGCTCTCGGATCTCTGCCGGCTGCTCCTGGAGCGCGTTCCGACCGTCTGCCTGTTCGTCCGCGCCGACAACGATCCGGCGATTCGGCTCTACGAGACGATCGGGATGGAGCACGTGCTCGACTACCGCTCGCTCCTCTTCTAGGCGATGCAGACGCTCCTCCTCGCACGGCACGCGCTGGCCGGGTCGAACCGCGACGGCGTGGCGTCGTGCACCGTGCCGGGCGAGGGGCTCACGCCGGAGGGTGTGCAACAGGCTCGCGCGCTCGGTGTCGAGCTCGCGGAGGTCGACATCGCGCTCGCCGCGACGACGGAGCTGGCACGTACGCAGGAGACGCTCGGGCTCGCGCTCGACGGTCGCGATGTCCCGACGGTCACCGTGCCGGAGCTGAACGAGATTCGGTTCGGGTCGTTCGACGGCGGCTTGCTCGACACGTATCGCGCATGGGCGGCGGCGCAGTCGCCGTCCCAGAGGGCGCCCGGAGGCGGAGAGAGCCGCGCCGACGTGGCAGGACGGTTCGCTCGCGGACTGCGCGCGCTGCTCGTGCTCGACGGCGACACCATCCTGCTCGTCGGCCATGCGCTTGCGCTGCGCTACGTGCTCGACGCAGCCGAGGGGCTCGCTCCCGAGGCGCTGATGCGGCCGGTCGAGCATGCGCATCCGTACCGTCTCGACCGCGCTGGAGTCGAGCGCGCTGCGGCGCTCCTCGAGGCTTGGAGCCTCGCGCCGCAGTTCCGGACCGCCTAACGTGCACAGAGATCCCTCGAACGAAGGACGAGCCGCATGCCTCCACGTCCGACCTCCAGCGTGATGCGCCTCCGACTCTGCGCTCTCCCGATCCTCGCGGCCTGCGCGCTCGTCACCGCAGGGTGCGGTGGGGGCGCGTCGAGCTCGGCGATCCAGGCCGAGCCGATCAGCTTCGAGGAGCTCGCGCAGTCGGCTTCGACGAGCGCCGACGCGACGAGCGGGCGGTTCTCGTTCGACATGGCGATGACGTTTCCCGGCGCCGACGAGCAGTTCTCGTTCTCGGGCGAGGGAGCCTTCGATGCGGCATCGAAGCGAGCGTCATTCGCCGTGGACATGTCCGCCTTCGCAAAGCTGCTCGGCGGCTTCGCCTCTGCGCTCGGCGGCGGGAACGCGACCGGTCTGCCGGACTTCGACGATCCGGCCGGCTGGAAGATCGAGGTGGTGCAAGACGGCGACGTTGCCTACCTCCGGTTCCCGGCGATCGACGCCCAGCTGCCGAACGGCAAGACCTGGATCAAGGCGAGCGAGGGCGACGCGAAGGTCGGCGGCTTCGACTTCCACGAGCTCGAGTCTTTCTCGAGCAGCGATCCCCGCGAGCTGCTCGATGTGCTGCGTTCGCTGAGCGGTGACCTCGAGACGGTCGGTACGGAGAGGCTGCGCGGCGTCGAGACGACGCACTACCGCGCCGTGGTCGACCCGGTCGAGCTCGCGAAGGGCGCCTCGACGGCCGGACAGGCCACCGATGGGCTCTTCGACCAGCTGACCGCGCAGTCTGGCATCGGCGACGTCCCGCTCGACGTCTGGATCGACGCGAATGGTCTCGTGCGCAAGCTCTCGATGGAGGTCTCGACCACCGAGCAGGCATCCCAAGCAGGAGCCGCCACGATCTCGTTCGAGCTCTGGGACTACGGCGAGCCGGTCTCCATTGATCTTCCGCCCGCTTCGCAGGTCGCCGACACGTCGGCTCTCCACGGCTAGCAACGGCACAATGGGCGGGTGGCCACCGCCCTTGCAGTTCGCGTCGAAGAGGCGATCCGCCGCCACGAGCTGATCGCGCCGGGCGGCGACGTGACGTGTCTCGTGTCGGGCGGCGCCGACTCGACATGCCTCTGGCACGTGCTCGGTACCCTCGGCTATCGCGTTTCCGCTGTGCACGTGAACCACGGCCTGCGCGGCGCGGAGTCCACCGAGGATGCGCGATTCTGCGCCGAGGTGCTGGGCGCGGAGGTCGTTTCCGCAATGTCGCGAGGCTCGAGCGAGGCTGAGCTGCGCGCGGTCAGATACGAGGCGACCGCCCACGTCGGCCTGCGGGCGACCGGCCACACGGCCTCCGATCAGGTCGAGACCGTCCTCTACCGACTCGTCTCCTCCGGCTCGACTCGCGGGATCAAGCGTCGGCGGGAGGACGGCGTCGTGCGGCCGCTCCTCGACATCTGGCGGGAGGACACGGCCGCCTACTGCGTCGAGCACGGCCTCGACTACCGCTCGGACTCGTCGAACGCAGCCTCGAAGCGCGGGCTCATCCGCCACGAGATCCTTCCGCTGCTGCGCCGGCTGCATCCGGGCGCGGAGCAGAACCTCCTCGCCCTGGGGGACGAGCGCCCACGGCTGCCGCGCGAGCTCGAGCGCACGCTGATCGACCTCCTCGCATCGACGGACGGCGCGAAGACCGCCGACCTCGGCAGCGGCGTCCGTGCCGTTCGCGAGTACGACGAGGTTCGCCTCGAAGGGCGCGTGACGTTCGGGCCGTGGCGGATCGAGAGCGCGCGCCCCGGCCTCACCGTCCGCACGCGCCGGCCGGGCGACCGTCTCGCCGGTCGCACGAAGAAGATTCAGGACGTGTTCGTCGACGCGAAGGTGCCGAGAAGCGCCCGCGACGCGTGGCCGATCGTCGTCTCCGGCAACGAGGTCGTGGCCGTTCCCGGCCTCGCGGTGGCGCCTGGCTGGGAAGACACCGTCCGCGCATGGAAAGATTGCGGGACGTGACGCAAGCAGAGCTCGACAAGGCGGTCGGCGAAGTCCTCATCGAGGAAGACGCGATCCAGTCGCGCATCGGCGAGCTCGGCGTCGAGATCTCCGCCGACTATGCAGGACGTGACCTGCTCTTGGTCGGCGTTCTCAAGGGAGCGGTCTTCTTCATGGCCGACCTCATGCGTGAGCTGACCGTGCCCTGCGAGATCGACTTCATGGCGATCTCGAGCTACGGCGCCGCGACCGACTCCTCGGGCGTCGTGCGGATCCTCAAGGACCTCGACATCAACGTCTCGGGGAGGGACGTCCTCGTCGTCGAGGACATCATCGACTCCGGCCTGACACTCTCGTACCTGATGCGAAACCTTCGAGCCCGCAAGCCCGCGTCGCTCGAGGTCGTGACGCTCCTGACGAAGCCCGAGCGGCGCGAGATCGACGTGCCGGTGCGCTACGTCGGCTTCGAGATTCCGAACCGCTTCGTGATCGGCTACGGCCTCGACTTCGCCGAGCGGTATCGCAACCTCCCGTACGTCGCGGTTCTGCATGCCGACCTGATCCCGCCCGCGACATAGCTCGCTTCGACGTCCCACGTGCCGAATCGCACGTAGCCCCGCAATCAGGACGTAACGGGGGAGGCGGGATTCGCCCCTGGGTGCCGAAGAATGACAGTGCTACCCTGCGACGACCGACGTGAACCGCTTCTTCCGCAGCGCACTTTTTCCGCTCATCATCATCGTGCTGCTCGTCTATCTGGCGAGCCAGACGCTGTTGCCGGGCCGCTCCGCGCAGCAGAAGATCACGTACTCGCAGCTGATCTCGAAGGTCAAGGAAGGCGCCGTCAACGACGCCGACTTCAACCCGAACCGGCAGCAGATCACGGCGAATCTCGTCGACGGCACCAAGGTCAAGGTCAACTACCCGACCGCGCAGTCGGCGACGCAGTTCCAGAACCTGCTCCAGGCGAACAACATCAAGTTCGACTCCAAGGGCACCGGCTCGTCGGCGTGGTGGGCCTTGCTCATCAACGTGCTGCCGTTCGTGATCCTGATCGCGTTCTGGATCTTCCTCATGAATCAGGTGCAGGGTGGCGGCTCGAAGGTCATGAGCTTCGGGAAGAGCCGCGCGAAGCGCATGTCGCCGGACTCGCCGAAGGTCACGTTCAAGGACGTCGCCGGCGCTGACGAGGCCGTCGAGGAGCTCCACGAGATCAAGGAGTTCCTCGAAAACCCGAAGAAGTTCCAGGCGCTCGGTGCGCGCATTCCCAAGGGCGTTCTCCTGTACGGGCCGCCAGGAACGGGCAAGACGCTGCTCGCGCGCGCGGTCGCCGGCGAGGCGGGCGTGCCGTTCTTCTCCATCTCCGGCTCCGACTTCGTCGAGATGTTCGTCGGTGTCGGTGCCTCGCGGGTGCGCGACCTCTTCGAGCAGGCGAAGCAGGCCTCTCCCTGCATCATCTTCATGGACGAGATCGACGCCGTCGGTCGGCACCGCGGCGCGGGTCTCGGCGGCGGCCACGACGAGCGCGAGCAGACGCTGAATCAGCTCCTCGTCGAGATGGACGGCTTCGAGGTGAAGGACAACGTCATCCTGATCGCCGCGACGAACCGCCCCGACATCCTCGATCCTGCGCTGCTGCGGCCAGGTCGCTTCGACCGCCAGATCGTGGTCGACCGCCCGGACCGCCTCGGCCGCCGCAAGATCCTCGAGGTTCACTCCCGCGGCAAGCCGATCGCGCGCGACATCGATCTCGACACGCTGGCCGCGGGCACTCCCGGCTTTACGGGAGCGGACCTCTCGAATCTCATCAACGAAGCGGCGCTCCTCGCTGCTCGAAACGGCAAGAAGATGATCGAGCAGAACGAGCTCGAGGAGGGGATCATGCGCGTGATCGCCGGGCCGGAGAAGAAGGCCCGCCTGCTCTCCGAGAAGGAGCGCAAGATCATCGCCTACCACGAGATGGGGCACGCCCTCGTCGGGCACTTCCTCGAGGACACGAACCCCGTCCACAAGATCACGATCATGTCGCGGGGCCAGGCGCTCGGGCTCACGATCTCGCTGCCGACCGAGGATCGGTACCTGACGACGAAGTCGGCGCTGATGGACGAGCTCGCGATGACGCTCGGAGGCAGGGCCGCCGAGGAGCTCGTCTTCCACGAGATCACGACGGGCGCGGCGAACGACATCGAGCGCGTGACAGCGACGGCGAAGTCGATGGTCATGCGTTTCGGCATGAGCGAGAAGCTCGGCCCGCGCGTCCTCGGCCGCAACCACGACCTTCCCTTCCTCGGCCGTGACATGGGCTCGGAGCCCGATTACTCGGACGAGATCGCGAAGGAGATCGACGACGAGATTCGCCGCGTGATCGAGGAAGGACACGCTTCCGCGACCACTGTCCTGCGCGCTCACATGGAAGAGCTGCACCGGCTATCGGCGATCCTGATCGAGCGCGAGACGATCGACAAGGACCAGTTCGAGCGTCTGCTCGCCGGCGAGGCGGAGGAGTCGGTCTTCCCGGCGGACGTTCCGGAGCCCGTGATCGAGGAGCCCGAGGTCGAGCCGAAGCCGAAGCTGAAGCCGCAACCGCGCCCCATTCCGGGCACCGCGATGCAGGCACCGCCGCCGGATCCGGCGACCAGCTAGCCCGAGCGCCTTGTTCGTTCCGGACGGGTTCGATCCGCCCAGCGGGCTGGCAACGGACCACTTCCGCCTCGAGCCTCTCGGCCCTGAGCACAACGAACGCGACTACGAGGCGTGGTCGTCGAGCATCGAGCACATCCTCGCGTCGCCGGGCTACGGCGCCGGGAGCGGCTGGCCGCACCCGATGAGCCTCGAGGAGAACCTTGCCGACCTCGAGCGCCATGCACGCGATTTCGCCGATCGCACGGGCTTCACGTACTCGGTGCTGGACGGAGAGGACGTGATCGGCTGTGTCTACGTCTATCCGTCGCGCGACGAGATGCATGATGCTCGCGTCCAGTCCTGGGTGCGGGCGTCCCGCTCCGACCTCGATGCGCCGCTGCGGGAGGCCGTCGCGGGTTGGCTCTCGAGCGCCTGGCCGTTCGAGCGGCCGCTCTACGCGCCGGGCTCTCGACTGAGTCGCGAGCTGGCGACGAGCACGGTCGCGAGGACCGCTGCTGCCGCGAGCGCGCCGACGAGGTCGAGAGCGAGGCCACGCGTGCGCACCGCGTCGACGAGGACGAGGAGGCCGCCGGCAACGACGACCGCGGCCACACCGCCGAGCGCGACGAGCGCGGCACGGCGCAAGCCCTGGCCGGCGTCGCCTGGCGCCCGACACCGCTCGTCGAGCGACCAGTACGCGAGCTCGGCAGCGAGGAGCAGGCCCAACGCGATCACCGGCACCGAGACGTCGAGCGGTGCGTCGTCGATGGCGAGCTCGACGGCGTACGTTCCGCCGACGAGTGCAACGGCCACGGGGACGAGCGGCGACCAGCCGAGGACGATCGCGACCACGAGGGCCAGGAACGCGACGATCGCGACGCGGGCTCCCGCCTGCTCGAAGGCGCCGTCTCCGCGCGCGAGCGGCACGGCTGCGACCGCGAGGAGGCAGGCGACGCTGCCGACCGCGGTGACTATGCGCGTGCCGGCCGTGCGTAGCGCCTGAATGTTCTCACCTCCTCGAGCGCCGACTCCAGATCCGCGTCGCCCCAGGTAGCGAAGCCGATGCCACGGCTCTCGAGGCGCGACCGGAGAACTTCACGTTCGAGGAGCCACAGGCGATAGGCATCGCGCTCGACCAAGGATCGACCCGACTCGACGAGCCGGACGGGGTCCACCTCGATGACCGCGACGTCGAACCGCCGTCCGCGGAGGTCTTCCAGCGCGGCACAGAACCGCGGATCGACGAGCGGCGTCAGCGCCAGCACGAAGGACTTGGGAGGGAGGATTCGAGCCGGGATCACGTTGACGCCCTGCCACGTGTACGTCGGCTCGACGCCCGTCTCGAGCATCGTCTCGATCAGGCGGTAGCGCTGCGTCGTCCCCATGCCGGGCTGCAACCAACGAAGCACGCCGCCGAAGCCGACGAGGCCGACCCTGTCGCGGTGCTCGAGGTAGCGGGTCGCCAGCGACGCTGCGGCTCGGACGGCCTCCTCGAGCACGCTACCCCCGGCTCCACGCACATCCGTGAAGCTGTCGACGAAGAGCACGACGTCGGTGTTGCGCTCCGGGTGCCGTTCGTTCACGACGAGCCCCTGCCGACGGGCGGATGCGCGCCAGTTGATCGACCGCACGCGGTCGCCGGGGACGAAGTCGCGGATGTCCGCGTACTCGACGCCGTCGCCCTTGCTCCGCGCGACCTGACTGCCCGCGAACGCCTGCGTCTCCAACGGCGCCAGGAGTCGGCGCAGCGTGATCGGGCTCGGGTACGCCTTGAGGCGGAGGGACCTCTTCGAGCGTGTCTCCCAGGTCACTAGCCGGAACGCGTCGCGGGCGCGCACACTGACGTCTCCCGGCTCGTAGACGCCCCAGGTCGCGCACCGAAGGACGAACGGCAAGCCACGCTCTTCGCCGGCGCGGAGGCGCAGGCTGCGCGCTGCGCTGCCTTCGACCACCTCCATGCCTTGCGGAAGCTCGAGCATGAGCTCGACGCGATCCACGGATCGCTGGGCGCGGACGGTCACGACGGCCTCGATCTCGCTCCCCTCGAGCGTTCGCTCGGCGTCGATAGCGAGCTCGGCTTCGACGCCCGGGTCGCTGCCGCGCGTGCCCGCGACGAGTACGAGAGCAAAGGGACTAGCGACGATCGCAAGCTCTGGTCGCCGAAGCGCGAGCGCGCTCACCATGCCAATCGCGGCGAGCGCGGCGTAACCGAGCAGGCGCGGGTTGCCTGCTCGCCTCATGGGCGCGCGATCGGCCGGACGTCCTCCGCGCGAGGGGTCGGGACGCTGCCGAGGACGTCGCGCACGACATCCTCGGCGG
This sequence comes from uncultured Gaiellaceae bacterium, assembly GCA_963776565.1. Taxonomy (GTDB): domain Bacteria; phylum Actinomycetota; class Thermoleophilia; order Gaiellales; family Gaiellaceae; genus GMQP-bins7. The sequence continues at coordinate 141,979 of CAVZNF010000002.1, read as the reverse complement.
TGATCTGCTGCACCCACAGCTCGGGGCGGAGCACGAGGCGATGCGCGAGCGCGGGGACGGCGATGGCCTTGACGTCGTCTGGAAGGACGAAGTCGCGGCCGTGCAGCGCGGCCCGACAGCGGGAGAGCTTGAGCAGAGCCAGGCTGCCGCGCGGGCTCGCGCCGACTGCGGCGCTCTGCGAGACGCGGGTTGCGATCACGAGGTCGACGCAGTACTCGCGGACGCTCGCCGCGACATGCACACCCTCGATCGCTGCCTGCATCGCGAGCAGCGTCTCGCGATCGATCACGGGCGCGAGCTCGACGTCGTCTGACTCGCGCTCGATGCGCCGCGAGAGAACGTCCACTTCACCCTCTCGGCTCGGGTAGCCGAAGCCGGTGCGCAGCAGGAAGCGATCGAGCTGCGCCTCCGGGAGTGGGTACGTCCCCTCGTACTCGATCGGATTCTGTGTCGCGATGACGAGGAACGGCAGATCGAAGCGGTGCGTGACGCCCTCGATCGTCGCCTGGCGCTCCTGCATCGCCTCGAGGAGCGCGGCCTGCGTCTTCGGCGGTGCGCGGTTGATCTCGTCGGCGAGGAGGAGGTTGGTGAAGATCGGGCCGGGCCTGAACTCGAAGTCTGCGTCCCGCTGGTTCCAGATCGACGAGCCCGTCACGTCAGACGGCATGAGGTCGGGTGTGAACTGGATGCGCGTGAACTCCATGCTCAGGGCGCGGGCAAACGAGCGCGCTGCGAGCGTCTTCGCCAGCCCGGGGTAGTCCTCGAGCAGGACGTGGCCGTCGCCGAGGAATCCAAGGAGCACGAGCTCGAGCGGCTTCTCGCTTCCCGACGACCGCCTTCTCGACCTCGTCGAGCACCTGTCCGGACAGCTCTCGTACCTGAGCGAGCTCCACGGCTACACGGCCTCCAGCGAGTCGACAGCGCGCTCGAGCTCTTGCGCCGTGAGGCCGCGAGCGAGCCGGTCCTCCGGCGCGGGTCGGTCCGGGCGAACCAGCTCCCAGGTCGAAGCGCCGAGGGCGTCGCGCGCAGCGGCAGGTTGCGCAGCGAGCGAGATCCGCCTGCGTGACACCAGCAGGCCCGCGGCGATCGAGCGCAGTCGTGGCGCGAAACGGTAGTGGAGCTCGAACGACGAGGCGACCGCAAGAGCTGCCTCATGCTCGATCCGCGCGAGGCTCGCTGGTGGCCGAGGACGCGCGGGCGCTCGACCGCCCTCGCGGAGCGGCCTCTCCGCGGGGAACGCTCGTCGCAGCGCCATGAGTGCGAGCACGAGTGCGGTCACGCAGAGGACGAGCGCGTAGATTCGGGCTCCGAGGCCGAGTCGTCCCGGGACGAATGCTGCGATCACGACGAGCGCGAAAGTCGCGACGACGAGCAGTCGAAGCGCGCGTCGGACCTCTCGCCTCACGATGGTGCTCCGACCGCAACGGCGTGCCGGTCCCGGTCTCGTCGCTGGTTCGCTGCAGCCCGCAGCTCGTCCCGCACCCGCTCGAGGGAGTCGATCGCCTCCTCCTTCATCGCTGTGTCGACCTCGTGCTGCGAGAACTTAGCCTGCGTGAAGAGACGCGTCAGGCGGGTGATCGCGTCCGAGCCGAGCGCGAGATCACGAAGAACGCGCGCGAGGTACTCGTCCGAGGTCTCCGCGGACTGTCGTGCGATCCCGCTCGAGGCCAGGACGCGTTCGAGTCGCGCGTACGCTGCGATGACCGCGCGACGTGGGTCGGCCTCCGCGCGGAGGTCGTCGAGCGCATCGTCCAGAGCGGCAGCGAGCTCCTCCGCGAGCTCCGCACGCGGGTGTCGCTCACGACGAGCTCGACGCTCGGCCACGAAGTACGCGATCACGGCCGTGAGCACGAGTCCGAGGATCACGGCGGTCGGGATCCACTCGATGCTCGCTTCATAGGCGAGGCTGTGGGCCTGGTCGGGCGACGTTGGAACGCGCCTACCCCCGAACAGCGCATCGCTACCGGCTTGCTCCTGTGGCCGGAACGGCCTGCGGAAGTAGGCGAACGCGGCGAACAGGGCGAGGAATACCAGCCAGCCAACTAGCGACGTTCGCCGATACCGGCCGGACGCGACCTCCTGCGCGATGGCGCGTCGCTGGGTGAGCCCGTAGAGCAGGAGCACCCCGCCGGCGACGACGGCGACGAGTCCAAGGTTGAACAGCGTGTCGAGAAGCGTGTCGAGCAGCGACTCGGAAGGTGGTCGCGTCGCGTTCGACCCACCAGGCGTCGATCCCGTTGCGGCCACGGCGACCACCGCGACGAGCCCGAGCACGACGAGCGTCGGTAGGACCACACGCGTGGCCCTACCGCGCATCGTCTCTCAGGCTTGCGCGATGCCCGGTTCGTCTATCGGCAACGAGCCGGTGCTCTTGGACTCCCAGTACCGGTTGAGCGCGCCCTGGATCTTGATGAACCAGACGAACGCCCCGACGATCGGCAGGAAGAGCCAGAGCCCTGTCCACCCCGAGAAGGGAGCCGTCCGTCCGTCCTGTTGGTACATCTTCCCGACCTCGGACGGGACGAGGAACCACGTGACGATGCCGACGACGATGTAGATGACGAGGCCGAGCACTCCGCCGACGCCTTGGCCGGAGTGGTTCTTGACCTCGTCCTGGGTCTTGAAGACCCAGTAGAGCGTGTAGATCCCGAGCGTGATGATCGCCATCAGGATCGCGAAGCCGATGCCTCTCGGCTGCCCGAGCGGGCCACTGTTCGACGCAGGTGTGTCCATATCCATCGATTCTGGCTCGGAGATCAGACGGAGCTACGCTCCCGCCCATGAGCGCCCGCATGTCGTTCGAGAAGCGCTGGCCGCGGCCGTCCGTGATGGGTGTGCTCAACGTCACACCGGACAGCTTCTCCGACGGCGGCCTGTTCGTCGACCCGGCGACTGCGCTCGACCATGGGCGCCGGCTGGTCGAGGAGGGCGCGGCCCTCGTCGACGTGGGCGGCGAGTCGACGCGTCCAGGAGCTGCACCCGTCCCTGTTGAGGAGGAGCTCGCACGCGTGGAGCCCGTTCTCGAAGGGCTCGGCGGGCTCCCGCTCTCGATCGACACGGCGAAGGCGGCGGTCGCGCGACGGGCTCTCGAGCTGGGGGCCGTCCTGGTCAACGACGTCACTGCTCTACGCGGCGACCCGGGCATGGCCGAGGTCGTCGCTGACGGAGACGCGTTCGTCTGTCTCATGCACATGCAGGGCGAGCCGCGAACGATGCAGGTCGCTCCTCACTACGACGACGTCGTCTCAGATGTGTTGGCCTTCCTCGAGGAGCGCATCGCGTTCGCCGTCGAGCAGGGAATCGGCGAGGAGCGGATCTGCGTCGATCCCGGGATCGGCTTCGGCAAGACGCCCGACCAGAACCTCGAGCTCCTGCGACGACTGGACGAGCTGAGCACGCTGGGTCGGCCCGTGCTGGTCGGAGTCTCGCGGAAGAGCACGCTCGGAAGGATCACCGGCAATGCGAGCGCGACCAGAGGAACCTTGGCAGGCTCACTCGCAGCAGCCGTGACCGCCTTCGAGCGCGGCGCGTCGATGATCCGCGCGCACGACGTGCGCGAGACTGTCGAGGCGCTGACTGTCGCTGCCGCGGTCGAGCGTGGGAGGATCACGGCGTGACGATCGAGCTGCGGAGCCTGGTGGTCTTCGGCCACCACGGCTACCTCGAGGAGGAGCGCCGGCTCGGCCAGCGATTTCTCGTCGATCTCTGGGTCGACGTGCACGGCGACGCGGCGGAGAGTGACCGCATCGACGACACCGTGGACTATCGGCGGCTCGCTGCGCTGGTGCGGGACGTGTTCGCGGGACAGGAGCGGCTCCTGCTCGAAGGGCTCGCCGGTGCCGTGGCGGACGGAATCGTCGAGCGGTTTCCGGCGGTCGAGCGTGCACGTGTCCGTGTGCGCAAGCCGGACGTCGTGCTCGATCCACCCGTCGACTACGCGGCGGTGGTCGTCGAGCGCACGCGCGCGTGACGCTCGCGTACGTCGGGATCGGCGCGAACCTCGGACCGCGGGAGGAGACGCTGCGCCGGGCCGTCGAGCTCCTCGGGCGCGCCGACGGCGTCGAGGTGGTCGGCGTCTCCGAGCTCCGCGAGACGGACCCGGTCGGCGTCATCGATCAGCCGCCGTTCCTGAACGGCGCCGTGGCGATCGAGACGATGCTGCCAGCGCGTGCCCTTCTCGACCTGTTGCTGGAGATCGAGCGCTCGCTCGGGCGAGTGCGCGGTGAGCGATGGGGGCCGCGCATCGTCGACCTCGACCTGCTCGTGTACGGGAACGAGGTGGTGGACGAGCCCGGGCTCCACGTGCCGCATCCACGCCTCCACGAGCGGCGCTTCGCGCTCGAGCCGCTGGCGGACTTGAACCCTGAGCTGGAGATCCCGGGCCGGGGAACGGTGTCGGCGCTACTCGCGGCGCTAGACTGACCTGCGATGTCCCACCTCGACGACCTCGACGAATTCGAGGCCGAGCTCGAGCTCTCGCTCAAACGCGAATACTCGGCCGTCTTCTCGCTCTTCCGCTACTGCGTCCTCACCCAGGACGCGACGTACCTGTGCAACAAGCTCGACCTCGAGGCGCTTCCGCAGGTGAGCTATCCGTTCTTCCACGTCCGCATGGAGGACGTGTGGGTGTGGGACAAGAACCGGCCGAGCCGCATCATCCCGAAGGCGGAGGTCTACACCTCGGGCGACGTCACGGTCGAGGAGCTCCGCGCCGAAGGCGACGAGCCGCCGCTCACGGCCGAGGCGCTCGCCGAGCGAATCGGCCAGCCGCTCTCCGGCGACGACGACTCGCTCTAGTCGCTAGCGTCGCCGCGACGCTCGCGCTCGGCGAGCCACTGCGCGAAGCGACCTTGGGGCGAATCGAGGTATCCGCTGAACCCCTCGTCGAAGCCGGCGACCTCCTCGCGCAGCTGGAAGAGCCGGAACTCGAGCCGCCGCTCGGGGTCGCACGCGTGACTCTCGCGCTCGCTCACGCGCACCGAGGCTCCGCACTCGGCACACGGCATGTGCTGGGAGGTGAAGAAGCTCGACATCTCCGATCGGCGGCGAGACGTATTCGCCGCAGGGCTCGGAGACCCTGCAGGGGCAGAGCGGACGACCGCCTGCCGGCCGTCCGCTCTGCCCTCTTCCTGCTTACCGTTACGCGCGAGCGGGCTCGGGGATCTGGCCCAGCTGGACGAGCATCCCGAGCGCGTCCCAGGTCGTCCACTCCTCGACGACCTTGCCGCCCTCGAAGCGCGAGATCGTGAGCCCCGAGACCGTGACGTCCTTCCCGGTCGGGGAGATTCCTGCGAGCTCGCCCGTGTGCGTTCCGCGACCCGTCCAGCGGGTTGCGACCTTGTCGCCCTCGGCGATCTGCTCGTCGACCGTGATCGCGCCGCCGGGGAAGCCCGCGATGTACCTCTCGATGTTGTCCCGCACGCCCGCGGGACCGCGAATCGGTTCGGGAACGGCCGGGTCGTGGCCGACGTAATCCGGCGAGATGAACTCGTCGATCGCCTCGAAGTTCCCGGTCCACGGCTCCTCGAACAGCCGCTTGACGATGTGCTTGGCGTTCTCCATCGGCGCTCCTTTCGCTCGTCTGCGCCGGCGAAGCACGATCGCCGCGAGAGCTCCCGCAGCGACTCCGGCAACCGCGAGTGCGATTGCGGGGCCTACGACGTTGCGCCTCCGCCTGCTGAACACCGTCGCCCGACTCTAACAAGCTCCTTGCGCAAGACCGGAATCCGCTAGCGCAGATTCCGGTCGCGCCACATCCCTGAAGGCGGCCGCTTCGCGGCCGCGATCGTGGTTCTCCCCGAGGCCGGTGGCTGCTCTGATTCACTAGCGCGATGCTGCTCGCCGTCGACGTCGGCAACACGCAAACCGCGCTCGGGCTCTACGACGACGGCGCACTCGCGGACCACTGGCGGCTCGCGACCGAGCGCTCGAGCACGGCAGACGAGCTCGGCGTCCTGCTCGGCGGGTTGCTCGACTTCGAGAGCGTGGACGGCATCTGTCTCGCGTCCACCGTTCCCGTGCTCGTGCGCGAGTGGGAGGCCCTGGCAGCGAAGTGGGCGCACGCACCGCTGCTCGTGGTCGTCCCGGGCGTGAAGACCGGGATCCCGATCCGCTACGACGACCCGCGCGAGGTCGGCGCCGATCGGATCGTGAACGCCGTCGCGGCAAGAGAGCGGTACGGAGCGCCCGTGATCGTGGTCGACTTCGGCACGTCGACGAACTTCGATGTCGTGTCGCCGGAAGGCGAGTACGTCGGCGGCGTGCTCGCACCGGGGATCGAGGTCTCCATGGACGCGCTGTTCGCTCGCGCCGCGCGGTTGGTGAAGGTGGACTACGCGGCGCCGGAGTCGGTGATCGGGAAGACGACGGTCGCCGGGCTTCAGTCCGGGCTCGTCTACGGTTTCGCTGGGCAGGTCGACGGGATCGTCGGCCGCATCCGCGGAGAGCTCGGCGTCGACGCCCGCGCCATCGCGACCGGCGGCCTCGCCGACCTCGTCGCGCCGCACTCGGTGACGATCGAGAGCATCGACCCGTTCCTCACGCTCGAGGGCCTGCGCCTCGTGTGGGAGCTGAACGCGTGATTCCGGACCCGCCGGCCATCGGCGTCTACGTCGTCGCGGCGCTGGCTCTGCTGATCGTGCCCGGGCCGTCCGTCCTCTACATCGTTGCGCGCTCGATACACCACGGGCGCCGCGCCGGCCTCGTCTCGGTGCTCGGCATCCACGTCGGCTCGCTCGTCCATGTGAGTGCGGCGACGCTCGGTCTCTCGGCGCTCGTTCTCTCGTCGGCCGTGGCGTTCACTGCGGTCAAGGCCGCTGGCGCCGTCTATCTGATCGGTCTCGGGCTCTGGACGCTGCTCTCGAAGCGAGCGGAGCCCGACGTGGCTCTCGGCGGCGAGCGGAACCTGCGCCGTGCCTTCTCGCAAGGGATCGTGGTCAACGTGCTCAATCCGAAGACCGCGCTCTTCTTCCTTGCGTTTCTCCCGCAGTTCGTGGATCCGAACGCGCCGCATCCCGCCGTCCAGATCGCGTTTCTCGGGCTGCTCTTCGTGCTTCTCGGGCTGATCACCGATTCGCTCTGGGCGCTCGCCGCCGGAACGGCGGGCGGGATGCTCCGACGGTCACGGCGCTTCGTGCGAGCGCAGCGCTATGTCTCGGGCACGGTCTACATCGGCCTCGGCGTTGCGACCGCGTTCGCCGGCTCCGTCGAGGATTAGCCTCCGCCGTAGATCGAGACCGGTAGCTCGAGCGTCAGCTCCGCACCCGACGGAACCTCCGCCTCGAGCTGCTCGACGATCTCGAACGCTCCCGGCGCCGCCGCAAGCAGCCGCCGCTCGACCTCCTTCGTGGAGTCGAGCTGGAGCAGCTCCTGCTTGAACTCCTTCGGAAAGCGGCCCCGACCGAGGTACCAGCCGTAGAACTTCTTGAGGAACCCCGAGGCGCGGCGCTCTCCCAGCTCGCGCACCGTCTCGCGAACGAACAGCACGAGCTCGGCCGCCACCTCTTCACGAGAGGGATCCTTCGCATCGCCGTCCACGATCTCGCGCAGCGCCCACGGATTTCCCTGTGCGCCGCGACCGACCATCACGGCCTCCGCGCCGGTCGTGGCGAGCACGGTCTGGGCGCGGGCGCGCGAGGTGACGTCACCCGAGGCGACGACGGGGACGTCGACGAGCGAGACCAGCTCCGACGTGAGGGAGTGGTCGGCCGTGCCCGTGTACATCTGCTGCGCCGAGCGAGGGTGCAGCGTGAGTGACGACGCACCCACCGCGACGAGCCGCGGGCCGAGCTCGAGGGCTGCGCGTGAGCCGTTCTGCACGCCGCGGCGAAGCTTCACCGTCACCGGGACGTCGACGGCGTCTGCGATGGCCTCGATGATCCGGCATGCGCGATCCTGGTCTTCGAGCAAGTGCGCCCCCGCGCCGGTCTTGGTGACCTTCTTCACCGGGCAGCCGAAGTTGACGTCGACGATGTCCGCGCCGACTGCCTCGACCATGCGAGCGGCGTCCGCCATCGGACGCGGCTCCGAGCCGAAGAGCTGGATCGCGAGCGGATGCTCGTCGGATGCGACGCGCAGGTAGCCGAGCGTCTTCTCGTTGCGGTGCTCGATCCCGGCGCAGCTCACCATCTCGGAGCAGACGAGCCCCGCGCCGAAACGGCGCCCCTGCCGGCGGAACGCCTGCACGCTGACGCCTGCCATGGGGGCGAGGACGAGGCGCGTCGGCACGTCGACGGGGCCGATCCGCCAGGGCTCACGGAGGTCGATCATGAGCAGCGGATCGTACTTGCGAGCGGTTTGACGCTCCTCGAACGGGGTAGCTACCATTCCCGGCCGTTGTCGGGGCCGGTCGGCCCCGCAATCTCGTCTCTGGAGGCGTTTTGTGAAGGATGTGATCCTCACTCCCGAGGGCTACAAGCAGCTGACGAGCGAGCTCGACATGCTGCGGACGACGAGGCGCCGGGAGGTCGCTGAACGGATCGCGGCTGCGCGTGAGTTCGGCGAGATCGCGGAGAACGCCGAGTACGACGACGCGAAGAACGAGCAGATGATGCTCGAGCACCGTATCGCGCAGCTCGAGGAGCGCCTCGCGAACGCCCAGCTCATCGACAAGAAGCGGGTCGACACGAGCGTTGTCTCCGTGGGCGCCGTCGTACGTCTCCGGGATGTCGATGCGAAGCAGACCGTCGAGTACTTCATCGTCGGCTCGGCCGAGGCGAATCCCGCCGAGCAGAAGCTCTCGAACGAGTCGCCGGTCGGCAAGGCGATCATGGGCCGCAAGAAGGGCGAGACGGTCGAGGTCGTGACGCCGCGGGGCTCGAAGGTCAAGTTCAAGATCATGGAGATCAAGGCCGCATAGGTCTCCGGACAGCCGGATAGGCTGGCCGTCATGACAGCACAGAAGCGGTTCCCCGATCGGGACGAGATCGCGGACGTTCGTGCTGCGACTGAGCCGCTCGAGGCGGGCGGCGGGCTCGAGGACACGAGCAGGCTTGCAGGTCGCGTCATGGCCAGGCGCGAGATGGGCAAGCTCGTCTTCCTCGACCTCGTGGACCGCTCGGGGCGGATCCAGCTCATGTGCGACACCGGACGCATCGGTGACGTCGGCGTCCATCTCGGGGATGTCGTCGGCGTCGTCGGGCATCCCGCGAAGTCGCGCCGTGGCGAGCCCTCGCTCGCCGTGGACGAGCTGACCGTGCTCGCCAGGAACGCGAGCCCGCTGCCCGACACGTTCCACGGCCTCACCGACACGGAGACCCGCTACCGCAAGCGCTACCTCGATCTGCTGATGAACGAGGAGTCGCGCGAGCTGTTCCTTCTGCGGACGAAGGTCGTCTCGGCCATACGTCGGTACCTCGACGCCGAAGGGTTCGTGGAGGTCGAGACACCCGTTCTTCAGCCTCGCTACGGCGGGGCGTTCGCGCACCCGTTCGTCACTCGCTCGAGCGAGCTCGACACCGACCTCTACCTGCGCATCGCGACCGAGCTCTACCTCAAGCGGCTCATCGTCGGTGGCCTCGAGCGGGTCTACGAGATCGGCAAGGACTTCCGCAACGAGAGCGTCTCGTACAAGCACCAGCCGGAGTTCACCATGCTCGAGTGGTACGAGGCGTACGCCGACTTCCGCGACACGATGAACCGGATCGAGGCGATGCTCGAGCAGGTCGCGCTCGAGACGCTCGGAACGACGGTCGCGCAGTTTCGCGGGCATGAGGTCGATCTCAAAGCGCCGTGGCGTCGCGTCAGCTTCGTCGACTCGCTCGAGGCGCTCGAGCTCTGGACGCGCGACGAGACTCAGCTCCGCGCATGGCTCACCGAGCGCGGTGTCGACACCGAAGCCGACAAGGATTGGCCGCAGCTCGTCGACCATGCCTTCGGGCATTTCGTGGAGCCGAGCCTCATCGAGCCGACGATCGTGTACGGCCACCCGGTCGAGCTCTCTCCCTTCGCGCGTGTCACCGACGACGACGAGTCGATCACGGAGCGGTTCGAGTACTTCGCTGCCGGGATGGAGCTCGGCAACGCGTATTCGGAGATCAACGACGCCGAGGAGCAGCAGCGCCGCTTCGACGAGCAGTCGGCGCACGTCGAGGGCGTGCGCGGCGACCCGGACTACGTCGAGGCGCTCTCGTACGGCATGCCGCCGACGGGCGGGCTCGGGCTCGGAATCGACCGTCTCGTCATGCTGCTCTCAGGTCGCGAGACGATCCGCGACGTGATCCTGTTCCCGGCGCTACGAGGTGACGGCAGGTAGGCGACCGCGCGTGACCGGGGCCTCAGCGCTCCACGGGAAGTCGATCCAGAGATCCGTGCGCCGCCAGACGTACTCGCACTTGACGATCGAGGGCGACTTCTCGTAGAGGACGGCGCAGCGCACCTCGGCGACCTTGCCGGCGCAGAAGTCCTTCACGAGCGCGAGCGTCTCGCCGGTGTCGGCGACGTCGTCGGCGATGAGCATCTGCGCTGACTCGAGATCGACGAGCTCCGGAACGGGGGGGAGGATCATGGGAACGTCGAGTCGCTCTTCCACGCCCGTGTAGAACTCGACGTTCATCGTCCACGTGTTCTTGACGTCCAGCGCGTAACCGAGCGCGGCGCCGACGAGGAGACCGCCACGCGCGACCGAGAGGACGAGGTCTGGCTCGTAGCCGTCGTCCGCGACCTGGCGCGCGAGATCGCGCGCAGCCTGACCGAACTCGCTCCAGGAGAGCAGCTCGCGCGCGGGGCCGGTGTCCACAGGGCGATCCTAATGGGCGACCTCGAACGGCGTACTCCGATCGAGGGGTCTCCCCGGGCGCGGCGCAGGACGATCGTATGCAGGCGGTGGTCGAAAACCAGCCCCCGAATGCGGCTTCGGCGCGCGACAGCGCGCCTGCGAGCGCGAGCGCGGCGAACGGCGGCGAGCCCGGCCTCCGCCTCGAGGCCGGCCGCTTTCGCTCGCTCGTCGAGCAGCTTCCGCTCTCCGTCTACATCGACCGGCTCGACGACGTCAGCTCGAACGTCTATACGAGCCCGCAGATCGAGCCCATGCTCGGCTACTCCGCCGTCGAGTGGGCCGAGAACGACGACCTCTTCGTTCAGCTGCTGCATCCGGAGGATCGCGAGCGCGTTCTCGCTGCCCATCACCGCACGCACACGACGCGCGAGCCGCTCTTCATCGAGTACCGCCTTCGCACGCGGGACGGTCGCTACCTGTGGGTGCAGGACGAGGCTCGCGTCGTCGCGGACGGAGGCGAGTTCGTCCTCCAGGGTTACCTCCTCGACATCACTGCCCGGCGCGAGGCGGAGGAGCAGCTCCGCCACCAGGCCTTCCACGACGCGCTCACCGGGCTCGCGAATCGCTCGTTGTTCACGAACCGCGTCGAGCACGCGCTCGTTCTGCGCAGCCAGCAGACTCGGGCCGAGGTCGCCGTCCTCTTCCTCGACCTGGACGATTTCAAGGGCGTCAACGACACGTTGGGTCACGCCGCCGGTGACGCGCTGCTGCGCGGCGTCGGGGTTCGCCTCCGCGAGGCGCTCTCGCCCAGCTACACCGTTGCGCGGATGGGAGGCGACGAGTTCGCGGTCCTGATCGAAGAGGTCGCGGGCACACCGACGGCCGTCGACGCCGCCGAGCGGATCGTCGCGTCGCTGCAGACGCCGTTTGAGCTGGAAGGCCGCGAGGTATTCGTCACCGCCAGCGTCGGGATCGCGCTCGGCACCGTCGCGGACGATCTCATGCGGGCAGCGGATGTCGCGATGTACCGGGCGAAGGCTTCGGGCAAGGCGCAGTACGTGCTGTACGCACCGCGGATGGCCGAGGATCTCGGGGGGCGCCTCGAGCTGGTCGCCGAGCTGCGGCGAGCGCGCTGCGAGGAGGAGTTCGTCATCCACTACCAGCCGGTGGTCGACCTCGAGAGCGGCGCCGTCGTCGGCGTCGAGGCGCTCGTCCGCTGGGCGCATCCCACGCGCGGCCTCCTCCCTCCCGACGAGTTCATCCCGCTCGCGGAGGAGACGGGCAAGATCGTCGAGCTCGGCAAGTGGGTTCTCGCGGAAGCCTGCGCACAGGTCGCGCGCTGGCGCGCTGAGACTCCAGGTGCCGCCGAGCTGTCCCTCAACGTCAACGTCTCGACCCGGCAGGTGCGGCCGGGCGTCCTCGTGGAGAGCGTTCGCTCCGCGCTCGCCGCATCGGGGCTACCTCCTGAAGCGCTCACGCTGGAGCTCACCGAGAGCGTGCTCGCGCGCAGGCACGAGGAGCTGCGGGCGGTGCTCGCCGAGGTCGCTTTGCTCGGCGTTCGTCTCGCGCTCGACGACTTCGGGACGGGCTACTCGTCGCTCTCGCTCCTCCAGGACCTCCCTTTCCACACGCTGAAGGTCGACCGCTCGTTCGTGAGCGCGCTCGACGCCGACACAACCCGCCAGGGCTTCGTGCAGGCGATCGTCGACCTCGCCCAGACGCTCGACGTCTCCCTCGTCGCCGAAGGAATGGAGACAGCGGCCCAGACGACCGAGCTGCGCAGGCTCGGCTGCCGGGTCGGACAGGGTTTCCACTTCTCCCCGCCGCTCGGCGCCGACGAGGTCGGCGAGCTTCTCTCGGCAGGAGCGTGCGAGAGCCTCGACGCAGCGGTATCGACGCGCGACGCGGGCGCCGAAGCGGCCTAGCCGCCCCTACGCCGCGGCTTGGACGCGCGAGCGCTCGAATGCGAGGACGTCGCCGAGGATGTCGTCGAGCGTTCGCTCTGGCGCCCAGCCCGTCGCCGCGCGAATCTTCGCCGTGGAGGGAATGCGGTGGAGCATGTCCTCGATGCCGATTCCGTAGACGTCGTCGTACGCGACATACTCGATCTCCGACGAGGAGCTCGTCAGCTCCTGGACACGGCTCGCCAGGCCGTTGATCGAGATGCGCTCCTCCGACCCGATGTTGTAGATCTCTCCCGAAGTCCCTGTGTCCATCAGTCCCGCGAGTCCTCGGATCGTGTCGGCGACGTGGCAGAAGCACCGGGTCTGATCTCCGTCGCCGTGGATCTCGATCGGCGTGCCGGCGAGCGCCCGCTGGACGAAGGTGGGGATGACCATCCCGTACTGCCCGCTCTGCCGCGGGCCGACCGTGTTGAACAGGCGCACGATGACGCAGTCGAGGTCGTGCTCTGAGTGGTGGGCAAGGGCGAGGAACTCGTCCATGGCCTTGGAGTCGGCGTATGCCCAGCGCTTCTGCGTGGTCGGGCCGTAGATCCGCCGGTCGGTTTCGACGAGCGGCCGCTCCTCGCGATGGTCGCCGTAGACCTCCGAGGTCGACGCGATGAGCACGCGTTTGCCGAAGCGGTGGCAGTGCTCGAGCACGATCTCGGTTCCGCGCAGGTTCGTCACCAGCGTCTGCACCGGCTGCTCGACGATGAGCCGCACGCCGACCGCCGCGGCCAGGTGGTAGACGACGTCGCATTTGTAGACGAGCTCGTTGACGACCGACCAGTGCAGCACCGAGTCGACGACCAGATGGAAGTCCTCGCGATCGCGGAGATGCTCGATGTTGTCCAGCGATCCGGTCGAGAGGTCGTCGAGCACCCAGACCTCGTGGCCTTCATCGAGCAATAACTCTGAGAGGTGCGATCCGATGAATCCGGCGCCACCCGTGATTAAGGCTTTGTTGCTCAACGGCCGAGAAGGGTACCGAGGACGTCGGGCGAACCCGGCGTGTGAAACTCGACACGAGACCAGTCGGCTACGATGACCCGTCCCTTCGACCCGGGGGAGAGGCGACTCCTCCGGTAACCGACCGAAAGGAGCGTCGAGGGAGTTGTTCGAGCGATTCACCGAGCGGGCACGGCAGGTCGTGGTTCTTGCCCAGGACGAGGCAAGGGCCCTCAAGCACAACTACATCGGCACTGAGCACATCCTGCTCGGCCTCCTTCGCGAGGAGGAAGGCCTTGCTGCGCGTGTCCTCGAGTCGCTCGACATCACCGTCGAGGAAGTTCGCGCGCAGGTCGCGCGCATCGTCGGCCAGGGCGACGAGGTCACCACCGGCCAGATCCCGTTCACGCCGCGCGCCAAGAAGGTGCTCGAGCTGGCGCTGCGCGAGGCCCTCTCCTTGGGCCACAACTACATCGGGACGGAGCACATCCTGCTCGGCCTCGTGCGTGAGAACGAGGGAGTCGCCGCCAGGATTCTTCTCGACTTCGACGCGGATGCGGAAAAGATCCGGAATGAGATCATCAGGATGCTCTCCGGCCCCGGTCGCCGGCAGTCGGGCGCGAGCGTCGCGCCGGGCGAGAAGACGAAGAGCTCGAAGCTCCTCGACCAGTTCGGCCGCAACCTGACGAAGCTGGCAGTCGAGGGCAAGCTCGACCCCGTCGTCGGCCGGCAGACCGAGATCGAGCGCGTGATGCAGATCCTCTCACGCCGCCAGAAGAACAACCCGGTGCTCATCGGCGAGCCGGGCGTCGGCAAGACCGCTGTCGTCGAGGGACTCGCCTCGCGCATCTCCTCGAGCCAGGTCCCGGAGATCCTCAAGGGCAAGCAGATCTACACGCTCGACCTCGCGGCGCTCGTCGCCGGGTCGAAGTACCGCGGTGAGTTCGAGGAGCGCCTGAAGAAGGTGATGAAGGAGATCACCCAGCGCGGCGACATCATCCTGTTCATCGACGAGCTCCACAACCTCGTCGGCGCCGGCGCCGCCGAGGGCGCGATCGACGCTGCCTCGATCCTCAAGCCGGCGCTCGCCCGCGGTGAGATCCAGACCATCGGCGCGACGACGCTCGACGAGTACCGCAAGTACCTCGAGCGCGACGCCGCGCTCGAGCGCCGCTTCCAGCAGGTGCGCGTCGAGGAGCCCTCGATCGACGAGACCGTTCAGATTCTGCGCGGACTCCGCGATCGCTACGAGGCGCATCACCGCTGCAAGATCTCCGACGAGGCGCTGTCCGCAGCAGCCGCGCTCGCCGACCGCTACATCCAGGACCGCCACCTCCCCGACAAGGCGATCGACCTGATCGACGAGGCAGGCTCGCGCGTCCGCATTGCGACGATGTCCGCTCCGCCGCGCTACCGCGAGCTCGAGGAGGAGATCGACAAGGTCCGCGCCGACAAGGAAGCAGCGATCGAGGCGCAGGAGTTCGAGAAGGCCGCGCAGCTTCGCGACAAGGAGCGCAAGCTCTCGCAGAAGAAGAAGGAGCTCGAGGAGGAGTGGCGCAACCAGGCCGACGAGGAGCAGCCGGAGATCGGCGAGGACGAGATCGCCGACATCGTCTCCATGTGGACGGGCATCCCCGTCTTCAAGCTCACCGAGGCCGAGTCGCAGAAGCTGATCCGGATGGAGGACGAGCTCCACAAGCGCGTCATCGGCCAGCACCAGGCGATCGTCGCCGTGTCCAAGGCGATCCGCCGCGCCCGCGCGGGCATCAAGGATCCGAAGCGCCCGACGGGCTCGTTCATCTTCCTCGGCCCGTCAGGCGTCGGCAAGACCGAGCTGGCGCGCACGCTCGCCGAGTTCCTGTTCGGCGACGAGGACGCCCTCATCCAGGTCGACATGTCCGAGTACATGGAGAAGCACTCCGTGTCGCGGCTCGTCGGCTCGCCGCCAGGCTACGTCGGCTACGACGAGGGCGGCCAGCTCACCGAGGCCGTTCGCCGCAAGCCGTACTCCGTCGTCCTCCTCGACGAGATCGAGAAGGCGCATCCGGACGTGTTCAACATCCTCCTGCAGATCCTCGAGGACGGAAAGCTGACGGACTCGCAGGGGCGGAAGGTCGACTTCCGCAACACGATCGTGATCATGACGTCGAACCTCGGCGCGGCCCAGATCTCGAAGAACCAGACGCTCGGCTTCTCGATCGGCGACGAGCAGGGACTGTCGTACGACGAGATGAAGGAGCGCGTCATGTCGGAGCTCAAGAAGGTCTTCCGGCCCGAGCTCCTGAACCGCATCGACGAGGTCATCGTCTTCCACAAGCTCGAGAAGATCGAGATCCTCGAGGTCGTCGACCTGATGATGAAGCGCGTGCGCGAGGAGATGGGCAAGCACGACGTCGTCATCGAGCTGACGGACGACGCGCGCGAGTTGCTCGTCGAGACGGGCTACGACCCGGCCATGGGTGCCCGGCCGTTGCGCCGTGCGATCCAGCGCATGCTGGAGGATCCCCTCGCCGACTTCATCCTCGGCCGCGATCTCGCGCCCGGCACGACGCTCATCGTCGACCGCCGCGAGGATCCCGCCGAGGGCGAGCCACCGGTCGAGATCCGCGTCATCGAAGGAGAGCCCGTCCCGGCAACGGTGGGCGCGCCATCCGAGGAAGCCGATCTCGCGAATCTCGCCGAGCTCGTCGACGAACCGTCCGACGACTAGCCCCGTCGGCATTCGGCACGCGAAGTCGTCCGACTACGGGCGCGTCATCGGCCGCATCAACGTCTGGTGGGGCGGGCACGAGATGGCGCCGATGCTGCCCCAACTGTTCTTCATCCACTTTGAAGGCACGAGCTTCGTCGCCGAGGGGGACGACGGCGAGCTCCTCGGGTTCGTCTGCGGGTTTCTCTCGCAGACGGCCGACGACGAGGCGTACATCCACTTCGTCGGGATCGATCCGGAGTCGCGGGGAACCGGTCTGGGCCGTGCGCTCTACGAACGCTTCTTCGAGGAGGCGCGCACGAACGGCCGCTCCGTCGTTCGCTGCGTCACCTCACCCGTGAACCAGCGATCCGTCGCATTCCACGAATCGCTGGGATTCGAGGTCGAGCGTGTCGTCGAGGACTACGACGGTCCTGGGGAGGACCGCGTCCTCCTCGTCAAACGACTGAGCTGATCCCGCGGCGCTTGCGCTGGAGAACCGGGCCGTCGGACTTTCGCGTTGCCGCCCAGTCGAGGTACGTGCCGACCGAGACCGCGACGGCGAGTCCGACGAAGCCGTAGCTGAGCCACGACGAGCCGGCGTCCGTCAGGCTCTTCACGACGGCGACGGCGAGGATCCCCATGCCGAGCCCGAGGGTGATCTTCGGCCAGGGAACGTCGTCCGAGAGCTCCACCTCCGTGAAGTTTCCGAGCGCGACGATCGCCACGGTTGCCATGACAAGCAGGGCCAGGAGCAGCCCCCACGCATCCCAGCCGTCGAGCGACATCGTTGCGACGCCGGCGCGACCGTAGTCGACCTCCACGTTCTGCCACGTGAAGAACAGGCTGAGGAGCAGGAGCGGGCCGGCGACGAGGACGAGCTGAGAGCCTCGTGAGAGGGCCTTGAAGTTCGCCATCGGAATCCTTTCGGCGTCGTGAATCAGCTTCGGACGGCCGCTGTCCGATCCCTACGCGTCACAGGGTACTCGGGAATGCGCCAAATAGGGCATTTGCAGGAGCTTTCGAAGACCTCCTGCGCACGCCTCCGCCGCGGCGCGTCCTTGCGCCGCGGCGGACGTCGTGGGTTCGAGCGGGTTAGCTCTCCCGCTCGGTCGACGGCTCGTCGCTCGTTGCGTCCGAGGCCGCATCCGCCGCGTCCGAAGGCG
The DNA here is from genome assembly GCA_963776565.1 of uncultured Gaiellaceae bacterium. Lineage (GTDB taxonomy): Bacteria > Actinomycetota > Thermoleophilia > Gaiellales > Gaiellaceae > GMQP-bins7. The sequence goes on along the minus strand of CAVZNF010000002.1, from coordinate 124,519 downwards.
CGTCAGCTGCTTCCGGGGCCGTGTCCGGGGCCCCGCTCGCCGCAGTCCCTGTTGCATCGTGTGCGGTATCCGCTGCTGCAGGCGGTTCGGGAGCCGGCGCGGCCGGAGCCGGAGCCGGAGTCGAGGGTGCGTCGGCCGCAGCGGCGGAGCCCGCCATTGCGGAGGCGCTCGATCCAAGGCTGCTCGCGTCGCTCTTGAGCGACTCGATTCCGCCTGCCTCCTGAACCTCGAGCCACGCGCCGATGGCGACGGCGATCGCGAGACCGACGCCGATGAACGCCCAGAAGTTCCGGTAGTCGTCGGTGAGGAGCTTCAGGACGGCGCAAATCGCGATGAGGATGCCGAGCACGAAGCTCGTCGTCGCGAACGACAAGGGAATCGGAACGTCCACCGCCGCGAGCCTCGCGGCGATGCGAGCCACGAGGACGATCGTGAGGATCCCCATCACGACGCCCCAGAACCCGTGCCACGCATTCTGGCCGAACGAGCCGAGAGCGGTGTCGACCTCCTGCCAGTGGAAGAACATCACGATGAGCAGGAGCACGGCCGCGATGAACATGACCTGTGTCCCGCGCCCGAGCGCTTTCAAGTTGTCCATACGGCCCGTCCTTTCGTCGATGTCTGCTGCGGTCTCACGGCACTCTTATGCACCGGCCCCCGACTTACAAGCGAATCGGCGCACTTTCGTGACGGAGTGGTGTCGGACCGCGCTCCTAGACTGAGCCGGTGGCGAAGGTCACCGTCCAGTTCACGTGCTCCGAATGTGGCACGACCTCAGGCCGCTGGCTCGGCAAGTGCCCGGGCTGCGGTGTCTTCGGCAGCCTGGTCGAGGAGCTGCACGGCTCGCCGACCGAGAGCCTCGCGGCAGTCGCTCTGAAGCCCATCCCCATCGGGTCGGTGCGCGTCGAGGATGCGGATCGCATCTCGACCGGAGTCGCGGAGCTCGACCGTGTCCTGGGCGGTGGGCTCGTTCCGGGATCGCTCGTGCTCGTCGGCGGAGAGCCCGGCGTCGGAAAGTCGACGCTCCTGCTCACCGCGCTCGGGGCGATCGCGCGCGCCGGCCGTCGCGCACTCCTCGTCACGGGTGAGGAGTCCGCATCGCAGGTCTCGCTCCGCGCAGCGCGGCTCGGCGGCGCCGAGTCGGTCGACATCCTCGCCGAGACCGAGCTCGACTCGGTCTGCGCGACGCTCGAAGCGGAGCGTCCCGACGTGTGCGTCATCGATTCGGTGCAGACGCTCCACGCCTCCGCGCTCAGCTCGGCTCCGGGATCCGTCGCGCAGGTTCGCGAGGCCGCCGGGAGGCTCCTCCGCGTCGCGAAGGAGGCGGGCGTGGCGACGGTCTTGGTCGGTCACGTGACGAAGGACGGCGCGGTCGCCGGACCCCGTGTCCTCGAGCATCTCGTCGACTGCGTCCTCCAGTTCGAGGGCGACCGCTACCACGAGCACCGCGTCCTCCGCGCGACCAAGAATCGCTTCGGCTCGACGAACGAGCTCGGCGTCTTCGAGATGACCGCCGCCGGCCTCGTCGGCGTGCCCGATCCCTCGGAGCTCTTCGGGACGACGCGCGCCGGTGAGATCGGAGCCGCGGTCGGCTGCGTGCTCGAGGGCACGCGCCCGCTCCTGCTCGAAGTGCAGGCGCTCGTCGCGCCGACCGATCTCGCGATGCCCCGCCGTGTCGGCACCGGCGTCGATCCCAAGCGTCTCGCGATGATCGTCGCCGTGCTCGGGCGGCACGCCGGCGTGGCGCTCGCGAGCGCGGACGTCTTCGTGAACGTCGCGGGCGGAGTGCGCATCGAGGAACCCGGTGCCGACCTCGCAGTGGCCCTCGCGATCGCCTCGGCCGCGCGCGGGGCACCTGTCCGCGAGGGGCTCGCGACCTTCGGCGAGATCGGGCTGACCGGCCGCTTGCGTCAGGCCTCCCAGTCCGAGAGGCGGCTCGACGAGTGCGCCAAGCTCGGAATCGTCACCGTCGTCGCACCGACCGACAGCCCGCACAGGTCGACTCCCCGCGTCGCCCGCGTGGAGACGTTGCGCGACGCGATCAAGGCCGGCCTGGAGACCAGAGACCGTGTCGAGGAGGCTGCCGCGTAAGGCTGCTCCTCCGTTGCCGTTCCGTTAATCACATGTGAAGAACGCGCTATCATGTGACCGGATCGCCGGCAGGAAGACGCTGCCGGCACTTTTTCGTGAAGGCGACGGATACCGACATCGGGGAGGCCCTCTTGTTCGACATCGGCGACAAGGTCGTCTATCCGCACCACGGCGCGGGGACAGTGGTGCGGAAGGAAAAGCGCGAGGTTCTGGGCGAGACGCGGGAGTACCTCACCATCCAGATCCTCCACAACGACATGACCGTGAACGTTCCGTGCGAGAACGCGGAGCGGGTGGGATTGCGAACGGTCATCGACCAGAGAACGGTGACCATGGTCGTCAGGGTGCTGTCGGGTGGGTCGACCGAGATGCCCAAGAACTGGAACCGTCGCTTCAAGCACAACCGCGACAAGATGAAGACGGGGAACATCTTCGAGCTCGCGGAAGTCGTGCGGAACCTCGCCGTTCGGAACAACGAGAAGGGCCTCTCGACCGGCGAGAAGCAGATGTTCGTGAAGGCCAAGAAGATCCTCGCCTCGGAGCTCATGTACGCGAAGAGCATGGACGAGGAAGAGGCCGCCGCCTGGCTCGACGACGTTCTCTCCCGCGCCGGGCAGCCGAAGCCGAAGTCACGAGCGAAGCCGAAGGCCGCGACGGCGAGTGCATAGCGGCTCCGGCGCTGCCGGAGCCACCTGGGCGCTGATCGCCGCCGCTGGATCCGGCGAGCGCCTGGGAATCGATCGTCCGAAGGCGTTCGCCGTACTCGGCGGACGTCCGCTGCTCGCGGAGAGCCTCGACCGACTGGATCGCTGCCCGCTCGTCGACGCGATCGTCGTCGCCGCGCCGCCTGAGTGGGAGGAGCCGTCGATCCTCCTCGCCGAGGAGTTGGCCGCGTCGAAGGTCGTCGCATGCGTCACCGGCGGTGCAACCCGGGCCGAGTCGGTCGCGGCCGCACTCGCCGAGGTCCCTGAGGAGGCGCTCGTCGTCCTCGTGCACGACGCTGCGCGTCCGCTCGTCGGCGACGGGGTGGTCGAGCGGCTCATGACTCCACTCGGTGGAGGCTTCGACGGAGCCGTCCCCGTTCTTCCCGTAGCGGACACGCTCAAGCGCGTTCGAGACGGTGTCGTCCAGGAGACCGTCGATCGGGCGGGGCTCGTGTCCACCCAAACCCCCCAGGCGTTCCTTGCGCCGATGCTCAGACGCGCGTTCTCAGGGGATCTCGCCGGCGTTACCGATTGCGCGTCGCTCGTCGAGCGCGCTGGCGGCCGAGTCGCGACCGTCGAGGGCGATCCGAGACTGCTGAAGGTCACCACGCCGGACGATCTCGCGCTCGTCGAGTCGTGGCTCTGAAGGCGGTCGTCTTCGACGTCGGCGAGACGCTCGTCGACGAGGAGCGCTGGTGGCGCCGGCTCGCGGACCGCGAGGGACTTCAACCGCACGTCGTGTGGGCCGCGCTTGGCGTCACGATTGCGCGCGGAGAGGAGCACACGGCGCTCTGGGGGCACCTCGGGATCGAGAAGCCGCCGCGCTCGTGGAGTGAGATCCCGTACTCGCTCGTGGACCTCTATCCCGACGCGCTCGACTGCCTCCGGCGGGTGCGCGAGCTCGGCTTCGCAGTCGGCATCGTCGGCAACCAGACCGAGGCGTTGGAGGCGTGGGCGCGCGATGCTGCCCTCCCGGCCGACGTGATCTCGTCGTCCGCGAGCCTCGGAGTGCGCAAGCCCGACCCCGTCTTCTTCGAGAAGGTCGTCGAGCTCATGGGCTGCCCGGCAGGCGAGGTCGCGTACGTGGGTGACCGGGTCGACAACGACGTTCTCCCCGCCGCCGCGGCAGGGCTCGTGGCTGTGCATGTTCGCCGCGGCCCGTGGGGACGGTTGCAGCCGACTCCGCGGGAAGCAGCGCTCGGTCTCGACGACCTCGCGACGCTGCCCGAGGCGCTAGCCTCGCTCGTCTGATGGAGCTTCGGGTCGGCCTGGGATACGACGCGCATGCGCTCGAGGAGGCCGTGCCGCTCGTTCTCGGCGGCGTGGCGATGGACTATCCACGAGGTCTCGCCGGTCACTCCGACGGCGACGTGATCGCGCACGCGCTCATCGACGCAATCCTCGGCGCGGCGAACCTCGGAGACATCGGGACACTCTTCCCGTCGGGCGACGAGCAGTACCGCGGCGCGTCGTCGCTCGACCTGCTCTGGGAGGCCTACCGCGAGGTGCGCGAGGCGGGTTGGGAGCTCGTCAATGCCGACTGCGTGCTGATCGGCGAGGAGCCGCGCATCGGTGACGTTCGCGACGAGATGTCGCAGCGACTCGCCGGCGCGCTCGGCGTTGAGAGCGCGCAGATCGCGGTGCGTGCGACGACGACGGACCACCTCGGGTTCACGGGCCGAGGCGAAGGGCTCGCCGCGCAGGCCGTGGCGCTCCTGCGGCGATGAAGGTCGTCCGCTACGCGGATCGTCCGGATCTGCTCGACATCAGGTTCGACGCGCTCACTGCGAAGACGTTCCCCGAGTACATGAACCACAACGAGCCGGGACGCAACTGGGGTCGGCTCTACACGGACTTTCCGGACTTCCAGGTCGGGCCTGCTCGACGGCGAGGAGCTCGTCGCCGAAGCGCATGCGATTCCCGTTCCCTGGGACGGGACCGTCGACGGCCTCCCGTCCGGCTGGGACGAGGGATTCGATGCCGGCATGGCGATGAGCGAGCCCGCGACCGCGCTCATGGCCATCGCCATCAGCGTGGCGCCGAGTCAGCAGGGTCGGCGGCTGTCGAGCCGGATGATCGAGACCTTCACGGACAACGCCCGTTCAGCGGGGTTCGCGAACGGCGTGATCGCTCCGGTTCGCCCAACGTGGAAGGAGCGCTACCCGCTCATCCCCATCGAGGAGTACATGGAGTGGCGTCGGCCCGACGGGAGCCATTTCGACCCGTGGCTCCGCATTCACGAGAAGGTCGGCGGAGAGATCCTCGCGGCGTGCCCTCGTTCGATGGTGATTCGCGGGTCGACGGCGGACTGGGAGGAGTGGACGGGCATGTCGTTCCCTGCGGACGGCGAGTACGTCGTTCCCGGCGCGCTCGCGACGCTCGTCGTCGAGGACGGCATCGGCACGCACGTCGAGCCGAACGTCTGGGTGCTCCACCGCATCTGATCAGCCCGCAGGGGCGCTTCGATCCTGCAGGGTTCTTATCGGGGCAGAGCGACGAGCCCCTCCTCGACGACGACGAGGCCGTCGCGCTCGAGCGAGCGGACGGCCTGGTCGTCGAGCTCGGTGAGGTCGCGCGGCGACTCGACGAGCGCGCGCAGCGTCGTCGAGCGGCGCTGGCGGAACGAGCCTTCGAACGGCCCCTGCTTACGCTCGGGCTCCTCGCGGATCCCGCGCGACGGGCACGCCGCTGCGAGCGGGCACTCCGCGCAGCGAGCGATTCGCGCCAGACAGACGGTCGCACCGAGGTCCATCAGCGCCTGCGCCGCAGCGGACGAGAACACCTGGCCGGTCCTGCGCTGCACGCGTGCCACGTTCACGTCCACGGGCAGTACGTCGTCGCCGTAGGCGAAGCAGCGCACCGCGGCCGCCGTGTACGGGCCGACTCCCGGCAGCTCGGTCAGGTCGTCAGGCCAGCCTGACTTGGCGATCTGTACTGCTGCGCGGTGCAGGTTGAGGCCTCGGCGGTTGTATCCGAGCCCCTGCCACGCGCGGATCACGTCGGCCGCCGAGACGGCGGCGAGCGACTCCACGGTCGGCCAGCGAGCCAGCCAGTCGAGGTAGCGCGGAATGACGCGCTCGACCTGCGTCTGCTGGAGCATGACCTCGCTCACGAGGATCGCGTACGGGTCGCGCGTGTGCCGCCAGGGGAGATCTCGACCTCGCTCCGAGAACCACTCGAGCAGCAGCCGCTCCACGCGTGCGAGGGTACGCGAGACACCGAGAGGGAGGCAGGCATGACGTTGACCGAGTTCCAGGAGGAGCTCTGCACCACCAGTCGCTGGGACTTCTCAGATCTGACAGCGCTGTTCGTCAACTGCACGCTGAAGCCATCGCCCGAGCTGTCGCACACCGAGGGGCTGATGCGCATCTCGACTGCGATCATGGAGCGGAACGGCGTGACGGTGGACTTCGTGCGTGCTGTCGACCACGAGCTCGCGCCCGGCGTCTGGCCCGACATGCGCGAGCACGGCGCGACGAGCGACGACTGGCCGGAGCTCTACGAGCGCGTTCAGTCCGCGGACATCCTCGTTGTCGGGTCGCCGATATGGCTCGGCGAGAAGTCGTCGGTGTGCACGCGCGTCATCGAGCGCCTCTACGCCTGCTCCAGCGTCCTGAACGAGCACGGTCAGTACGCGTACTACGGCAAGGTCGGCGGTTGCCTGATCACGGGCAACGAGGACGGGATCAAGCACTGCTCGATGAACATCCTGTACTCGCTCCAGCACCTCGGGTACACGATCCCGCCGCAGGCCGATGCCGGCTGGATCGGCGAAGCCGGGCCAGGACCGTCCTATCTCGACGAGGGCTCGGGCGGGCCTGCAAACGACTTCACGAACCGAAACACGACCTTCATGACGTGGAACCTGCTCCACGTGGCGCGGATCCTGAAGGACGCCGGAGGCATGCCGGCGCACGGGAACCAGCGCTCGCTGTGGGACGCCGGCTGTCGGTTCGACTTCGCGAACCCGGAGTACCGCTAGGAGTTCGAGGATGCCGCGCGGAGCTGCTTCGAGAAGAAGTTGAGGGCGGCCTTCGTCTTCGTCTCCTGCTTGCCGTCGAGGCTTACGCCCTTCTCCGTGAGGAACAGCCGTGCCTCGGCCGCGACCTGGAACGCGTCCGCGGCGGTGCACTTCGTCGAGAGCTCGAGGATCCGCGAGCCGTCGGGTAGAACCACAGCTCGGCCGCCAGCCGCCGCGCGAGCTCAGGTGGCGTGAAGTTCTGTTTCAGCACGAAGATCGGCCCGAGGACCGATAAGTCCTTCAGCGTGATGCCGTCGGGAGCATGGGCGTCGAAGAACGTGCGCTGCTCCTTCGAGAAGATCTTGCGTGCGGAGAGCTTCCCGAGCGACACGGCCCGCACGGATCCGGCGCGTCCGCCTTCGCCTTCAGCGATGCTGAGCAGACGTAGCCGCCGGGCATCGCATCGACCTCTACGCCGACGTTCGGGGAGAGGCGCAGCTCCGCCGGAAGGCCGTCCGGGTCGACCGGGCGGAGCTTGACGACCGTATCTCCAGCGCGCCCCTGAATCCTGCCGCGCGCGAGCCGACGACGCCGACCGCATTGAGGTCGAGGTCGGGCGTGTCGAAGAAGAAGACCTGCCGGATCTGGGCCTCGAGAGGATCGAGGCCGAGACCGGACAATCGCAGTGCGGTGGTCGGTGGCCGGCACCGTGAGCTTGAGCTCGACGCTGTCGGCCTTACGGGCGAGCTCGAGCATGCTGACGAGCTCTGCGTCGGTGAGTCGGCGTGTCTGGGCGTTTGCCATCTCCGGAGCGTAGCCATGCCCGACTACGCTGTCGACGTGCTCCTCTACAACTCGGCGGTTTCGGGCAATTGCTACAAGGTGCGGCTCCTTTTCGCGCACCTCGGCCTCGAGTACGAGACGGTCGAGATGTCGGTCGTCGACCGCTCGAACCGCGCGCAGGTACTCGGTGACCTCAACCCCGGGCTGCGCGTGCCGACGCTCGTCCTCGACGACGGACGCCCGCTCGCCGAGTCGAACGCGATCCTCTGGTACTTCGCGGACGGGACGCAGTTCGTCCCGGTCGACACGTACGAGCGCGCGCAGGTCCTGCAGTGGCAGTTCTTCGAGCAGTATCAGCACGAGCCGAGCATCGCCGTCGCGCGGTTCCTCATCGCGTACTCGGAGCTGCCGCGCGAGCAGTACGCGGAGCGGCTCCCGGGCCTGTTGAAGAGCGGCTACGCCGCACTCGACGCGATGGAACGGCACCTCACAGGGCGCGAGTTCCTCGTCGGCGAGCGCTACTCGATTGCCGACATTTCGCTCTTCGCGTACACGCACGTGGCGCACGAGGGTGACTTCGATCTCGAGCCGTACCCGGCCATCCGCGCGTGGCTCGACCGGGTCGCCGCCCAGCCCGGGCACGTTCCGATCGACGCGTAGCCGTGTCCGTCCGCGTCCGCTTCGCCCCGAGCCCGACCGGCTCGCTGCACCTCGGCAACGCGCTCACGGCCGTCGCGAACCGTCGCTTCGCGGACGCGCACGGAGGTGCGCTGCTGCTGCGGATCGACGACACGGATCCGACACGAACGGTCGCGGGTGGAGAGGAGGCGATCCTCGGCGATCTCGCCTGGCTCGGCATCGAGTTCGACGAAGGGCCGGTTCGGCAGAGCGAGCGCGGTGAGGTCTACTCGGCGGCAGCCGCACGCGCGCTCGAGAGCGGCGGCGCCGAGCGCGACGACGACGGCTCGGTGCGGCTTGCGCGCTTCGGCACCACGCTCCTGCGCGCCGACGGAAGCGCGACCTATCAGCTCGCCTCCGTCGTCGACGATCTCGAGCTCGAGATCACGCACGTCATCCGCGGGAACGATCACCGGCCGAACCTCGAGGTCCAGCAGCGCATCGCGCGCGCGCTCGGCGGCGAGCTGCCCGAGGTGATCCATCACGGGCTCGTCCTGGGCGCGGACGGGAAGAAGCTCTCGAAGCGGCACGGGCACTCCTCGATCGCCGAGCTTCGCGACGAGGGCTTCCCGCCGGCGGCCGTGCGCGCGTATCTCGACGAGCTCGATCTCCCGGAGCACGACGTCCGGCTCGATCTCGCTCGTCTGCGCCGGCTCGCAGTCGATGCGATCGCCGCCATGCCGGACGAGGAGCTCGCGACCGCCGCCGAGGCGCCTGTCGAGGTCGTTCCGGCGCTCCGCGGGGCGCGGAGCCTCGTCGAGGCGCGCGAGTACGCCCGGCTCGTCCTCGATCCGCAGCCGGTTGCGCTCGGGGAGGATGCGCGACCGACGCTCGAGCGTTTCGGTGAGCTGCGCACGCCCGCCCCGGAGCGGCTGTCGCTCGACGAGGGAAAGGCGATCGTCCGCGAGCTGAAGGCCGTCGGGGGAGACCTGCATGTCCTGCGCCTCGCGCTGACGGGCGCCGATCGCGGCCCGGAGCTCGGTGCGGTGCTCGCCGCGCTTTCGCGCGACGAGGCGCTCGTACGTACCACCTGACTACGATCGGCGCCGTGCGCCTGTACGACACGCTCACGCGCTCGCTCGTCGAGCTGCCTCCGCCGCCCGGACCGATCCGCATGTATGTCTGCGGATCGACCGTGTACCAGCGCGTGCACGTCGGCAACTCACGCCCGTTCGTCCTCGGGATGTGGCTTCGCAGCTGGCTGCGCGAGACGGGCTACGAGGTGACTCTCGTCCACAACATCACCGACGTCGACGACAAGGTCTACGCCGAGGCCACACGGCTCGGGATCGGGAGCCGCGAGCTCTCCGCGCGGGCGACCGAGTGGTTCTTCGAGGACACGAACGATCTCGGCCTCGGGCGTCCCGACCTCGAGCCGCGCGCGACGGAGACGATCCCCGAGATCGTCGCGTTCATCGGAGAGCTCGTGGAGCGAGGACGTGCCTACGAGGCGGGCGGCGACGTGTACTTCAGCGTCGCGGCGGCACCCGAGTACGGCCGGCTGTCGGGCGCTCGGCTCGAGGACATGGTCTCGCAGGAGTCGAGCGCGCTGAAGCGGGATCAGCGCGACTTCGCGCTCTGGAAGTCGCAGAAGCCGCACGAGGACGCCGCGTGGGACTCGCCGTGGGGTCCAGGTCGACCGGGCTGGCACATCGAGTGCTCGGCAATGGTCCGGAAGCACCTCGGGCCGGAGTTCGAGATCCACGGCGGAGGCCTCGACCTGCGGTTCCCGCACCACGAGAACGAGCTCGCGCAGTCGAGCGCGCTCGGGCACCGCTTCGCGCACGTCTGGATGCACAACGGCATGCTCGAGCTCGCTGCCGAGAAGATGTCGAAGTCGCTGGGCAACGTCGTGACGCTCCGCAACGTCCTCGATGTCTGGGGCCGTGATGCGCTTCTCGTCTTTCACCTGACGGGGCACTGGAGCAAGCCCGTCGACTTCTCGGACGATGCCATGGAGTCTGCTGCCGCCCGCGCCGACGGGTTCCGCGAGGTCTTTCGAAACCCGAGCGAACCGGCGCCGGCGGATGCCTGGGAGCGGTTCGCAGCTGCGCTCGACGACGACTTCAACACGCCGGCTGCCCTCGCTGTGCTCCACGAGTGGCGCGACCACGAGCTGCTGCGACAGGCGCTGGGCATCTTCGGGCTCGAGTCGCTCGCAACAGACGACGAAGCGCCGCCGGAGGTCGTCGCGCTCGCAAGACAGCGTGTTGAGGCACGGGCCGCGCGCGACTTCGACGAGTCCGATCGCCTTCGAGCCGAGATCGAGGCGGCCGGCTGGGACATCCGCGACGAAGCCGACGCCTTCCGCCTCGTCCGGCGCCGATGACGCTGACCCGCGAGCTCGTCTACGGACGGAACGCCGCGCGCGAGCTGTACCGCGGGCCGCGGCAGGTTCTCGAGACCTGGGTCACGGAGCGTGCAGCCACCCAGATCCCCTGGCTCGACGCTGGCCCGCGTCCACAGGTGAAACCGGAGCGCCTGCTCTCCGAGGCGGCGGGCACGCGTGACCACCAGGGGGTCGTCGCCTGGTGCGAGCCGTATCGGTACGCCGACGCCTACGAGCTCGCGAAGCGGGACGCGCCGCTGCTCGTGTGCCTCGACCAGGTCACCGACCCGCACAACCTCGGCGCCGTCGTGCGGAGCGCCGAGGGGGTGGGCGCCACGGGCGTCGTCGTTCCGGCGCACGGCTCGGTCCGCGTAACGCCTGTCGTGTGCCGCGCGTCGGCCGGCGCGGTCGAGCACCTACCGGTGGCGGTCGTGCCGAATCTCGCTCGGTACCTCGCCGACATCAAGTCGAACGAGCTGTGGGCGTACGCCGCCGACTCCGAGGGCACGGTGGCGATGTGGGACGCGGAGCTCACTGGCGGTGTCGCGCTCGTGTTCGGGGCAGAAGGAAAGGGCGTGCGGCCGCTCGTCCGGCGCACGTGCGACGCGACCGTCTCGATCCCGCTCGCCGGCAGGGTCGGCTCGCTGAACGTCTCCGTCGCGGCCGCGGTGCTGCTCTTCGAGGCGCGGCGCCAGCGAGGCCCAGCCGATGGCTGACCCGACGCTCTACCTGTTCGACGGCTACAACCTGCTCCACGCGGGGACGTTCACGGATCGCGACGAGCTCGTGGACACACTGGCGAGCTTCGTCGCAGGTCGGGGCGCTCGCGGCGTCGTGGTCTTCGACGGCGTGGGGGAGGAGCGCGCGATCGGGCCGCTCGCCGTGCGTTTCACCGCGCACGCCGACGATCTCCTCGAGCGTCTCGCGGCAGAGAACCGGAAGTCCGAGCTCGTGTGCATCGTCTCGTCCGATCACGCTGTGCGCTGGACATCGGGGCAGGAGGTGCGCAAGCTCGCCTCGAGTGCGTTTCTCGCGGCTCTCGAGCCCGTCGAGCACGTCGACCACGAGCAGAAGGGCGCCGGCGGCCGCGTCGGCGACCGCCTCGACCCGGCGACGCGCGAGCAGCTCGAGCGCCTGCGGCGCGGCCAGCAAACGTGAAAGCGCCCGGCCGCCTGCACGGCGACCGGGCGCTTTCGTGAGCGACGCTAGGCGGGGGCCTGCTGCGGCGCCGGCTCGACCGAGCGCTCGTGCTCGAGGTTCGGCAGCCACTCGAGCCAGCGAGGGAGGTACCAGTTCCACTTGCCCAGGAGCTTCATCGTCGCGGGCAGGAGGACGGCCCGGACGATCGTCGCGTCGATCAGGATCGCCGCGGCGAGCCCGATCCCCATCTCCTTCATGTCGATGATCGGCATGAGGGAGAAGACACCGAACACGAGAACCATGACGACTGCGGCGCTGGTCACGACCCCGGCGGTGGACTTGATGCCCTGCGCGACGGCGTCCTCGGTGGAGAGACCGCGGTCGTAGTACTCGCGAACCCGGCTCAGGATGAAGACGTGGTAGTCCATCGAGAGCCCGAACAGGATCACGAACAGGAACATCGGGAGCCACGACGCGACGCCGCCGTTCGAGTTGAAGTCGAGCAGGTTCTCGCCCCAGCCCCACTGGAAGATCGCGACGATGACGCCGTACGCGGCCGCGACCGACAGCAGGTTCATGAGGATCGCCTTCAGCGGGATGACGATCGACCGGAACGAGACGAGCAGGAGCAAGAAGGCGAAGGCGAGGACGAATCCGAACACGATCGGCACGGCCGAGCGCATCGCGTCGTTCCAGTCCTTCGACGCCGCCGTGTCGCCGGTGACCGCGTACTCGACGCCGGAGACCTGGCCGACCGTCGCCGGGAGCAACTCGTCGCGGAGCGTCTCGAGCGCGGCGTTCGACGTGCTGTCCGTGCCCTTGCCGACGAGTGGGATCAGCACCCGCATCGCTTTACCGCCCGGTGCGACGTCGACCGAGATCGGCTCGACGGCCTGTCTGGAGGCGAGCGCGCGAGCGCGCAGGTCCTTCACCGCGGCCCTTAGCTCGGGGCTCGACGGATCGCCCGAGATCGCGACGACGGCGGGCGTCGCTCCGCCTGGGAAGGTGTCGTTGATCCGGTTGTACGACTGCATCTCCTTCATCGACTTCGGGAGCGCGTCGAGGCCCGAGATCGCGGTGTGCAGGTGGAGCGCCGGGAGGGCGAGCGCGACCAGCACTGCCGCTGCCGCGATCGCCGACACAAGCGGCCGGCGCAGGACTCGATCGAGGATGAAGCCCCACACGCGCGGCTCGCCGTCGGTGCGCTTGAGGCGCCAGATGAGCGGCACGCGAACCTTCTCGACCCTGTCACCGAGCCAGGAGAGCATGGCCGGAAGCACGGTCAATGAGCCGATCATCGCGACGGCGACGACCATCATCGTCCCGATCGCGAACGACATGAACGTCTTGTCGCCGGAGAAGAACATGCCGGCCATCGCGATCATCACCGTGATCCCGGAGATGAGCACCGCCCGACCGGAGGTCGCCGCTGCGGCCTCGAGCGCCGCGGACTCGCTCCGACCCGCGCGGCGCTCGTCACGCTCGCGGCGGATGTAGAAGAGCGAGTAGTCGACGCCGACCGCGAGCCCGATGAGCAGGATGACCTCGTAGATCGACTCGTCCATCGGAACGAGCTGGCTCGGCAGAGCGACCAGGCCCATCGTCGCGAACACGGACGTGAGCGCGAGGAGGAGCGGAATCGACGCGCCGACGAGCGAGCCGAAGACGATGAGCAGGATGCCGAGCGTCAGCGGGATCGACAGGAGCCCGGCCCGTGCGAGCTGCGAGTTGAACATCTCGTCGAGCGCCTTGCCCGTCGACGCCGAGCCGGCCTCACCGACGTAGTAGTCCGGATGCGCCTTCTGGATCTCGTTCGTTGCGGCGGTGATCGAGTCGATGTACGTCACGGCCTCGTCGTACGAGCCCTTCGGCGTGAACCGGATCAGGACGGCGTGGCCGTCGGGTGAGATCTGGCCCTCGTTCCCCCGCGCGAGCGGTGAACGAACGGTGGTCACCTGCGGAAAGCGCTCGAGCGTGGCGACGGCGTCGCCGACGACAGCGCGGAAGCGCGGGATCCGCGGCCGTCTTCGTCTTCGACTGCACGAGGACGTACTCGGACTGCTCGTCCAGCTTGAAGCCGCCGTCGCGGACGATGTGGTCGGCGCGCCGCGCCTCGCCGACGTTCGAGTCGTTCTGGTCGATCGTCTGCATTCCGACGACCGTTCCGATCGCGAACGATGCGATCACGAAGGCGAGCCACCCGAAGATCGCGGTCTTGCGGTGATTCGCGCTCCAGCGACCCATCCGGGCCGCGATGTTGGTGCTGTGCCTGAGAGGTGACATCTCGCTTCCTTTCCTGGGTCGTTTGACTGCATCCCCAGGATCGCGCGGCCGCAGCGCCCGCAACAGTGCGGCGCTCAGGTGTCTCGGGGTGCGGTTACCCGCACCTGCCTTCTCCGCCGCAGACCGGTATCCGCGACGCGCAGATACCGGTCGCGCAAGATCCCTGAAGGCGTCCGCTTTGCGGCCGCGGCCTTGTGGCGACTCGTGCTGTCAGGCCTGCAGGAAGACGAGAACGGCGAGGACGCGGCGGTGGTCGTCCGTCGTCGCCGGCAAGAGAGCTTCGCGAAGATGCTCGTCACGTGCTTCTCGACGGCACGCAGCGTGACGAACATGCGGTCGGCGATCGCCTGGTTCGAGCGCCCCTCGGCCATGAGCTCGAGCACCTCGCGCTCGCGAGGAGTCAGCTGCTCGAGCGGGTCGTCCTGGCGGCGACGACCGAGCAGCTCGCCGACCACCGCCGGGTCCAGCGCGGAGCCGCCTTCGGCAACGCGCCTGACCGCGGTCGCGAACTCCTCCACGTCGGCGACGCGATCCTTCAGCAGGTAGCCGAGACCCTCGGTGCTGTCCGTGAACAGGTCCATCGCGTACGCGGCCTCGACGTACTGCGAGAGCACGAGGACGCTCGTGTCGGGAAAGCTCGTGCGAATCTCGCGCGCCGCCTGAATGCCCTCGTCCGTGTGCGTCGGCGGCATGCGGATGTCGACGATCGCGACGCTCGGTTTGTGCATCGCCACGTGCCTCAGGAGGTCTTCGGGGTTGCCGGACTGCGCGACGACGGCGAACCCCGAGTCCGCCAGCAGGCGCGCGATGCCCTCGCGCAGGAGCACCGTGTCGTCGGCGAGAGCCACGGTGATGCCCGCGCCGAGCGTCGAGATCGTGTTCCGAAGCGGGGGGAAGTCGCGCGGCAGATCGTCGGCGAGAAGCTGATGTATCCGCTCCGCCGCAGGCAGGCCCTCGAGCCGGAACTCGCCGAGTTCACGGGAAGGCGTCCCGTCGAGGGAGACGAGCGTCTGCGCCGAGACGACGATCTGGCCTCCGTGGCCGGCATTCGCGATGCGCGACGCGCGGACGACGTCGATCCCCGTGTAGCCCTCCTCGCCGAACGACGGCGTCCCCGTGTGGAGCCCGATGCGAACTCTGACCCGGAGGCCGCCGGGCCACTCGGCGTCGCGGAGCGCGCGCTGCATCGCGAAAGCCGCACGCGCAGCGGAAGCCGCGTCGGCGAACGCGGCCACGTACTCGTCTCCGACTGCGTCGGACTCCGCACCGTCGTTCGTCGCGACCTGCTCGCGAAGCAGGCGGCGAAGGAGCGCGATCGCGTCCGGATACTCAGACGGCGCCTCGCGCTGGAGCGCGGTCGAGCCCTCGATGTCCGCGAAGAGGAACGTGACCGTGCCGGTAGGGAGCGCGTTCACGGCTTCGAGTGTATTCCCGGCGTCTCGGCGGCCAGCGGGATCTCCGCCTCGACGGCCGTCCCGCCCCCGACGGGGCTGTCGACGGTCAGCTTCCCGTCGAGAACCGCCACGCGGTCGACGAGGCCTCGCAGACCCGAACCCGCTGCCGGGTCGGCTCCGCCGACACCGTCGTCCGACACCGCGACGCGGAGCACGCCGTTCGTTTGGGCGACCTCGACCCGGGCGGACGATGCCTGCGCGTACTTGGCGACGTTCGTGAGCGTCTCGGCGACGACGTAGTACGCGGCAGCCTCGGCCTCGGGCGAGAAGCGCTCGTCGGTCGTCGCTAGATCCACCGGGATCGGTGCTCGCGCTGCCAGCGTCTCGAGCGCCGGCCGCAGGCCGCGATCGGTGAGGACGGCAGGGTGGATTCCGCGGGCGAGCTCGCGGAGTTCCGCGAGTGCCTGCGTCAGCTCCTCGCGCGCGCCGTCGAGGAGCTGCGAGGCGCCGCCGGGGTCCGACTCGATCTTCGACTCGACCAGGCGCAACGCGACCGACAGGGCGACCAGTCGCTGCTGCGCGCCGTCGTGAAGGTTCCGCTCGAGCGTGCGCCGCGCTTGCTCCTCGGCGCGCACGAGACGTGCGCGCGACGCGCGCAGATCCTCTGCGATCCGCTTTCGCTCGGTGATGTCGAGGCCGGTGATGAGAAGAAGCTTGCGCTCGTCGATCTCCGGGAGCGGCGTGCAGGTCCACGCAATCGAGAGGCGCTCGCCCGAGCTCGTCATCCAGGTGTTGTCGTGTTCGCGCGACGGCTCGCCCGCGGCAATCGCCTGAACGAGGCTGCGCACATCTTCAGCCTCGGCCGGGTCGACGAACTCCTCCCAGAACACCTGGCCGCCGATCTGTGACGGCTCGTATCCGAGCGTGCGCTCGAAGGCGATGTTCGCCCCGCCTTGCGTGAGCCGTCCGTCGTGTTCGATGAGACACAGGAGGCTCGGAGCGTTGTTCGCGATCGCGTTCAGGAAGGCTCGCTCGCGCTCCTTCTCGACCTCGAGCCGGCGCCGCTCGGTGACTTCGATGCCCGAGACGAGCACGAGCGACTCGCTGCGCCCTGTGACATCGGCGACGGGGACCGCCGTCCAGGCGAACGCACGCAGTGTCCCGTCGGCGCTGCGGAGCTCCGACTCGACCTCCTCGGATGCTCCACCGGCAGCTGCGGTGGCGATTGCAGCCGAGGCCCGGCCGTCGTCGTCCTCGGCGATCAGGTCCGCGAACGGCAGCCCGACGAGCTCGTGGTCGCGCCAGCCGAGCGCCTGCCGGAACGCTCGATTCGCACCCACGCGCGGATTGTCGAGGTCGCGGTCGCGGATCGTCCCTTCGCGATCGAGGAGGACAGCGATGCTCGGAATCGCCTCGAGCGCGGTCGTCGTCGCGTCGCGCTCGCGCTCGAGCTCGAGCTCGCGCTTCCGGCGCTCGGTGATGTCGAGACCTCCGGAGACGATGCTGATCACCTTTCCGGCTGCGTCCTTCACGGGAGCGGCGCGCCAGTAGATCGTGCGGACCTCGTTGCGCACGTTCGTGAAGGTGTTCTCGTACTCGCCGGGAGGGAAATCGGGCGCGAGTGCGTGGAACCGGGCGATCATCGCCTCGCGCTCGGCGGGCTCGATGAAGAGCTCCCAGAAGTGCCGTCCGGTTGCTGCCTCCTCGTCGTCGTATCCGGCAGCCTCGAGCGCCGCGGCGTTGATCGTCCTGACGCGTCCGTCCGTCCCGATGCTCACGAGCAAGCTCGGCGCGGTGTTCGTCACCGTGCTCACGAAGCTCACCTCCGCCCTGAGCTCGGCCTGCAAGCGGTCGTTCTGGAGCGCGAGGGCGGCGGCTGCCGTCACCGCCTCGAGGAGCTCGGGCTCGGCGTCGACGCTCTTGTCGTACACGATCGCCGCGACCCGCTCACCGTTCCGCTCGACATGCTTGACCGAGTGCTTCTCGTCGGCGGCAGGCTCCTCGACGCTCTCTCCCTGCGGATCGACCCAGGCACCTCCGAGACCGTGCCGCGGATCGAGCCAGTACACGACGTCGAGCTCGGGGTCACCGACTGCTCCTGCGAGCGCGTCGCGAAGTGGCTCTCCCGCCTCGAGTGCAACTACGAGCTCCGACACCGAAGAACGCGCGAGCCGGATGCGCAGGATCCCGAGCAGGAACGCGATCGGAACGGCGGCGAAGCACACGAGGAAGACGGGAGAGAACGCCTCCGAGGTTCCGGTCGACACGAGCTCGCTCAGGAGACCGTCGACGATCAGCGCGGCGAGCGCCGCGCCGCCCGCGATGAGAACCGGCCACAGCGCGCGGCGAAGGCCGCGTGACGCACGTCGCCATCGCCGCACGAGCAGCACGACCGCGATCACCGAGAGGACGATCCCGGCCACCGTGTCGACGGCCTCCAAGGCCGAGACGGCGCGGGGCAGGTCGGTGAGTGCGAGTGGGTTCTCGGGGCAGTCCTCGCATCCGGGATCCAACGTCGGATCCACGAGCGCGGTCGCCAGCGAGAACGAAACGACCACGACCCCGACGATCCAGGGGAAGAGGCCGTCGAACCGCGTTTCGAAGCGGCCGGTGGGGTGCGCCAGAAGGAGTGCCGCGAAGGGAATCAGGGCGACTCCGCCGAGGACGAATCCAGCGGTGTAGACCCACGGATTGTTCGACTCCGTCAGCGCCCCCAGAAACCAGAGGTATCCGACCGCTGCCAGGTACGTGCCCGTGCGGTTGTCGGGACGTCGCCAGAGCGCGATCAGGCCGGAGACCATGAACGCCACGCCTGCGGTGATGGCGAGAATGAAAGCGCCGCCGAGCTCGGACTCGTGATTGCTGGTCTCGACCAGCACGATCGCCAGCGTCAGCTCGAGGGCGACGAGCCCGGCGCCGAACGCGAGCGCCAGCCGGGTCAAGCGAGGAGGGCGGAGACGAGGTCGCCGGACAGCTCGCCCTTGGGGACGAATCCGCACGCGCACGATGCAGTCACGAGCTCCCCGTAGTCGGACAGGTCTCGACTCGATACGAGAATCACCTCGGGGGCCGTGCCGCTACGGCGCTCGAGCTCCGCACAGACGTCGAACCCGGACATGTCGGGAAGCTGGACGTCGAGCACGACGACATCGGGCGCGAGCGCGTCCACCGCTTCGAGTGCCGACGTGCCGTCCGCCGCCTCGCCGATCACGTCGAATCCTTCCGACTCGAGCATGGCGCGCGCAGAGGCCCGAAAGCTCGGATGGTCGTCGACGATCAGCACGGTGCGGCCCATGTGGCAGATCGTGGCAGACCGGCACTGTCGGCGTGGTGCGGTGAACCGCACATCGCGGGCGAACATATGTTCTTAGCATTCTGCAATTCTCGCAAAGCCCTTGTAACGCCTGCGCAATGGTGCTAGGTTCTCCCTCAACTTCAAGGTGAGACTTGCACGACGGGCAGCATGATCACCCCGATTGCAGGTTTCGCGAAAGCCGTCGACACGGGGGTAAGGCATGGCCGCTCGGACCGCCACCGCACTGAAGCCAGCCCAGAAGATCCAGCGAGAGCTCGAGGATCTCCAGCTCGTCATGAAGGCGCGAAACGGAAGCCAGCAGGCGCTCGACGACCTGATGCGCAGGTACACGGGGTTCGTTCGCCTCAAGGCGAGCTCCTACTTCCTCGCGGGCGGCGACGGCGACGACCTCATCCAGGAAGGGATGATCGGCCTGTACAAGGCCGTGCGCGACTTCCGGCCCGACAAGGAGACCTCGTTCCGCAGCTTTGCCGAGCTGTGTGTGACGCGCCAGATCATCACGGCGATCAAGACGGCGACGCGGTTCAAGCACTCCCCGCTGAACACGTACGTCTCGTTCAGTCACACGCCTGCTGGTCAGGAGTCCGAAGGCGACTGCACGCTCGGCGACGCGCTCCCGGGCCCGAGCGTGAACGACCCGTCCGTCTGCGTCATCTCGACCGAGGAGCTCCAGAGCCTCGTCTTCACGCTCGGCAGCGGCCTCTCGTCGCTCGAGGCGCAGGCGCTCACGCTGTACCTCGAGGGCAACTCCTACGAGGACATGGCCGAGGATCTCGATTGCGACACGAAGACGATCGACAACGCCTTGCAGCGCGTCAAGCGGAAGATCCTCGCGCACCAGAAGACGCGTGAAGTGCTCGCCTGACGCCCACGTTGACGAGAGAGCCGGAGGCGGGACTCGAACCCACGGCCTGCCGCTTACAAAGCGGCTGCTCTACCAGCTGAGCTACTCCGGCGCGGCTTCATAGGGTAAGTCGGTCGCGCGCCGAGACCCTCCTAGTTGCCCCAAACCTCGCGCGCGCAGATAATCCTGCGATGCAGCCCACCGATACCTCCGCGGCCGAGCGGATCCTCGCCGACCGCGCGCGCTACGTCGCTCCCGGGATGTCG
Organism: uncultured Gaiellaceae bacterium; assembly: GCA_963776565.1. Classification (GTDB taxonomy): domain Bacteria; phylum Actinomycetota; class Thermoleophilia; order Gaiellales; family Gaiellaceae; genus GMQP-bins7. Next base: position 104,730 of record CAVZNF010000002.1, on the reverse strand, counting down.
ACGCCGAAGCTCGTCGTCGCGCACGCGGAGGGAGCGCGCGTCACCGATCCGGACGGTCGCAGCTACATCGACTTCGCGGGTGGCATCGGGTGCCAGAACACTGGCCACCGCAATGCGGCGATCGTCGAGGCGATCAAGGAGCAGGCCGATCGCTACCTGCACCAGTGCTTCATGATCGGCGTGTACGAGCCGTACGTGGAGGTCTGCCGCCGACTCGCCGAGCTGTCGCCGTGCGGTGGCGGGGAGCAGCGCTCGATCCTCGTGAACACGGGTGCGGAGGCGATCGAGAACGCCGTGAAGATCGCGCGCTGGGCGACCGGACGCCAGGCGGTCATCGCCTTCGACAACGCCTTCCATGGGCGCACGCTGCTCGCGATGACGATGACGAGCAAGGTGAAGCCGTACAAGGCGGGCTTCGGGCCGTTCGCGCCGGAGGTCTACCGCGCGCCGGCGCCCTACCCGTATCACGGCATCTCCTCGGACGACTCGATCGCCGCGCTCGAGCACCTCTTCAAGGCCGACGTCGACCCGTCGACCGTCGCATGTGTCGTCCTCGAGCCGGTTCAGGGAGAAGGCGGGTTCGTCGCGATGCCGCCGGACTATCTCGCGAAGCTCCACGAGCTCTGCCGCGAGCACGGGATCCTCTGGGTCTCGGACGAGGTCCAGTCCGGCGTCGGGCGCACCGGGACGATGTGGGCGGTCGAGCAATACGCCGGAGCCGAGCCGGACATGACCGTCTTCGGGAAGTCGATCGGCGGCGGTCTGCCGCTCGCCGGCGTGACCGGTGGCGCCGAGGTGATGGACGCCGTTCCGCCGGGCGGCCTCGGTGGCACGTTCGGCGGCAACCCGCTCTCGTGCGCTGCGGCGTTGGCGGTCCTCGATGTCGTGACCGAACCGGAGTTCCTCGCCCAGGCACGCGAGCTCGGAGTCACGCTCCGAGCGCGTCTCGACGACATCGCCTCGCGCTACGCGGAGATCGGCGAGGTGCGCGGCCTTGGCTCGATGCTCGCCTTCGAGTTCGCCGAGCGCACGCCCGACCGCGCCAAAGCAGTCGTGGACGCAGCCTTCGAGCGCGGCTTGATCCTCCTCTCGTGCGGCCTCTACGGCAACGTGATCCGCCTGCTACCCCCTCTCAACATCGCGCCGGACGAGTTGGACGAGGGGCTCGCCATCCTGGAGGAGTCGCTTGGCGCCTGAGGCGAGCGCGCCGGACATCAGCGTCAAAGGCCTGACCAAGCGCTACGGAGAGGTCGTCGCGGTCGACGGAATCGACCTCGAAATCTCGGCCGGAGAGTTCTTCACCATGCTCGGTCCGTCTGGTTCGGGCAAGACGACGACGCTTCGCATGATTGCCGGGTTCGAAACACCCGACTCGGGGACGATCGAGCTCGCGGGCGAGGACGTCTCGCGGCTTCCGCCCTATGACCGGCCCGTGAACACGGTCTTCCAGGACTACGCGCTCTTCCCGCACATGACCGTGCTGCAGAACGTCGAGTACGGACTCATGGTGAAGAAGGTGAAGAAAGGCGAGCGGGGCTCTCGCGCCGCCGATGCGCTGGAGATGGTCCGGCTCGGAGGCTATGGCGACCGCAAGCCGTCGCAGCTCTCCGGTGGGCAGAGGCAGCGTGTTGCGCTCGCGCGCGCCATCGTGAACCGGCCGAAGGTGCTCCTCCTCGACGAGCCGCTCGGCGCGCTCGACCTCAAGCTCCGGCAGGAGATGCAGATCGAGCTCAAGTCGATCCAGCGCGAGGTCGGCATCACGTTCGTCTACGTGACGCACGACCAGGAAGAGGCGCTGACGATGTCCGACCGGCTCGCCGTCTTCAACCAGGGCAGGATCGAGCAGATCGGGCCGCCGGCAGAGGTCTACGAGCACCCGCAGAGCGAGTTCATCGCAGGATTCGTCGGGCGTCTCGAACGTCATCGAGCGCGATGGACGGCGCTACACCGTGCGACCTGAGAAGATCAACCTCCTCATGGAGGGTGAGGCTGCGGACGTAGGGGCGCACGTCGAGCAGGGACTCGTCCGCGACGTGCAGTACGTCGGGCCGGTGACGCGCTATCACGTCACGCTCGACCGGGGTGGCGAGCTCCAGGTGCTCGCCCAGAACCTCGACGAAGGCTCGAGCGAGGTGCTCGAGGCGAAAGGACGCCGGGTGTCGCTCGAGTGGCGCCCGGAACAGGAGTCCGTGATAGACGAATCGGAGGGAGGAACGAAATGAGAGGGAAGCGCATCGGAGTGTGGGCAGCGCTCGCGCTGCTCGTCGCTGCACTCAGCGTGGTTGCTGCGGGCTGCGGTGGAGGGAGCGACGACAGCTCTGCGAGCACGGACATCGAGGGTCTCGGCTCGACGCTCGAGGAGATCCAGGCGAACGCGAAGAACGAGGGTGAGGTCAACCTCGTCATCTGGGCCGGCTACGCCGACAAGTCGTGGGCCGACCAGTTCACGCAGGAGACCGGCTGCAAGGTGAACACGCATGACGGTGCCAGCTCCGACGACATGGTCGATCTCGTCTCGACGGGCGCATACGACGGCGTCTCCGCGTCGGGCGACGCGACGCTGCGGCTCATCGCGAAAGGCGATGTCGCGCCCGTGAACTTCGACCTGATCCCGAACTACGCGGACGTGTACGAGGGCCTCAAGGGCCAGTCGTACAACACGGTCGACGGCGTCGGCTACGGCGTGCCTCACGGGCGCGGCGTGAACGACATGATCTTCAACAACACGGTTCTGCCGAAGGACACCGACAGCTGGGAGCCGATCTGGCCCGGAACCGACTACAAGGGCAAGCTGTCGATCTACGACAACCAGATCTTCATCGCCGACGCCGCCATCTACCTCAAGGCGACCCAACCGGACCTCGGCATCGAGGATCCGTACGAGCTCGACGAGGACCAGTTCAATGCTGCGATCGACCTCCTGAAGCAGCAGCGGCCGAACATCGGCAAGTACTGGGACGGGGTCACGTACGCGGATCAGGTGACGACGTTCAAGTCGGGAGAGACGGTGGTCGGGACCACCTGGCCGTATCAGGTCAACCTCATGGCCGCCGAGAAGCCGCCGCTGACTGTCACTGCGCTCGTTCCCAAGGAGGGAACGACCGGGTGGTCGGACACGTGGATGATCTACTCGAAGGCCGCGCATCCGAACTGCATGTACCTCTGGATGAACTACATCATCTCGCCGGATGCGAATGCGAAGGTCGCAGAGTACTTCGGCGAGGCTCCATCGAATGCCAAGGCATGTGAGAAGACGTCCGACCCGAACACCTGCACGAACTACCACGCGGACGACGAGTCGTACTGGGACAACGTCTACTACTGGAACACGCCGCAGGCCAACTGCGGTGACGACCGGGGCGATGTCTGCAAGACGTACGAGGACTGGCGGACCGCGTGGAAGGAGGTCAAGGGCTAGACCGAACGGGTTGCTGCCATGACCTCGGTACCGCACGTCGATCCGCCGCCCCGGAGGAACCCGGGGCGGCGGATCTCCACCTTCTTCGTCCGCCACGAGCGGGCGCGACTCGGCGGGCTGCTCGCCGCGCCGCTCGGGTGGATGCTCGTCATCTACCTCGGATCGCTGTTCGTCCTCTTCCTCGCGGCGTTCTGGAGCATCGGCGGGATCCTCGGGACCGAGATCGTCCACACGTGGACGCTCGACAACTTCAGGGAGATCGCGGACGAGCCCGTGTACCGGGACGTCGCCGTGCGGACGATCAGCATGGCCGTGTACGTCACGATCGCCGACGCGGTTCTGGCCTTCCCCCTTGCGTACTACATGGCGCGGGTTGCGGCTCCGCGGACGCGGAACATCCTCGTCGTCGCAGTTCTCATGCCGCTGGCGGCGAGCTACCTCGTCAAGGCGTACATCTGGCGGACGATGCTCGGACAGCAAGGCATCATCAACTGGCTCCTGGCTCCTTTCGGCCTCGAGATCCAGGGGAAGTCGACATTCGGGCTCTGGCTCGCCTTCACGTACCTGTGGCTTCCGTTCATGGTTCTCCCCATCTACGCGGGGCTCGAGCGCATCTCGCCGTCGCTGCTCGAGGCGTCCGCCGATCTCGGCGCGCGCTCGCTGAGGACGTTCGCGAAGGTCATCCTCCCGCTCGTCTTCCCGGCGCTCGTAGCCGGCTCGATCTTCACGTTCTCGCTGACGCTCGGTGACTACATCCTGCCGTCCCTGATCGCCGACCAGCAGTTCATCGGCACGCTGATCTACGGCGATCGAGGAACGAACCTCCCGGTGGCTGCAGCGTACGCGATGGTTCCCGTCGCGGTCATGACCGCATACCTGTTCGTGGCGAAGCGACTCGGGGCGTTCGAGAGCCTCTGATGGTCGAGACCCGTCTCACGCGCGTGCTCCTCCGCCTCGGCGCGGGAGCAACCCTCGCCTTCATCTATCTCCCCCTGGTCGTGATCGGGATCTACGCGTTCAACGAGAACATCTCCCAGACCTGGCCGATCGAGAGCTACACGACGAAGTGGTTCGGTGTCGCGTGGCACAACCCCGACGTCCGCGACGCCCTGAAGCTGTCGGTCGAGGCCGCGCTCGGCGCCACGGCCATTGCGCTCGTCCTCGGCACGCTCGCTGCGCTCGCCGTCTCGCGCTCGAGGTTCTTCGGGCGCGAGACGATCTCGTTCCTCGTCATCCTCCCGATCGCGCTGCCGGGGATCATCACGGGGCTCGCGCTCCAGGCGACGATCCTGAACGTCCTGAGGCCGATCGGCATCAGCTTCAGCATCTGGACGATCATCATCGGGCACGCGACGTTCTGCATCGTCGTCGTCTACAACAACGCGGTCGCGCGGGCGCGGCGGATCGGCGGTCCGCTCCAGGAGGCCTCGATGGATCTCGGCGCCGACACCTGGCAGACGTTCCGGTACGTGACCTTCCCGCAGTTTCGTACTGCGCTCCTCGCCGCCGCACTCCTCGCGTTCGCGCTCTCGTTCGACGAGGTCGTCGTCACGATCTTCACGTCAGGTGCGCAGCAGACGCTCCCGATCTGGATCTACACGAACTTCGGGCGCCCGCGCGAGCTTCCGATCGTGAACGTCGTCGCGCTCTTCGTCATCTTCGTCGTCGATCATCCCTGTCTGGATCGCCCAGCGCATCGCGGGCGGAGGGCTGCAGTCGGACCGACCCGACAAGGGCGCGACCGCGGCGGCCGATCGAGACGCAGGTCTAGCTAGGACGCGGCGGCGAGCCCGATCGGGCACGAGACGCCGGTTCCGCCGAGACCGCAGTAGCCATTCGGGGGCGAACAGCAGGTCGGCGGTTCCCCGATGTTTGTATCCGATTCGAGCGCGTTGGAGCCGGGATCAGCTCACGGCCACCGCGATGAGGAGGCCCTCGGGCCTCCTCTTATTTGTGCCGCTAGCCCGGCCCGACGGCTCAGTTGTAAGACTCCGCGTGCCGTCATCAACTCGAGGAGGAGACCATGAAGCCAACACTTGGCGCGCGCCGCGCGCTCATCGTCGCGGCAAGCATCGTCGCGCTCGTCGTGGTCGCGACCGGAGCGGCGAGTCCGCAGGCGGGGCCCAGTGAGATCGCGCCGCCCGTCATCTCGGGCGCTGCGATCGTCGGCCGTACGCTCACCGGAAGCCCTGGAACATGGTCGGGCGTTCAGCCAATCACGTACAAGTTCCAGTGGCTGCGGTGCCAGGCTGCCGCTGGCGACGATTCGTCGACGTCGAGCTGCTCGAACATCAGCGGCGGGACGACGACCTCGTACACCACGGCGTCATCGGACCTCGGCTTCCGCCTGCGCTTTCGGGTGAAGGCCAACAACAGGCAAGGTTCGGGACAGTCGACGTCGGCCGCCACCTCCGTGGTCACGACGGAAGGCGGAAAACCCGCGAACTCGGCGCCGCCCACGATCTCCGGAAGCGCCCTCGTCGGATCCACACTCACGGCCGCGACCGGATCCTGGGTCGGCGACCAGCCGATCACGTTCTCGTACAAGTGGCTTCGCTGTGACGGCGACGGCAACGCCTGCAAGGCCACGGGCAAGACGGCCAAGACGTACAAGGTCGTACAAGAGGACGTGAAGCGACGGCTACGCGTCCAGATCGTCGCGAAGAACAGTCGGGGCTCGGGGGACGCGTTCTCGACGCCCACCGACGTCGTTCCGGACACGGGGTCGGGCGGCATTATCGATCTCCCTGGCGGCGGGAAGTCGATCGACGCCAAGGACGTAGCCAGGGAGCAGCGACTCGTCGTGGATTCGGTGCTCTTCGACCCGAACCCGGTGAGGTCACGTACGACGCCGCTCTACGTGAGCATTCGCGTGACGGAGACGGGCAAGGGGTACGTTGTCCGCAACGCGACGGTGTTCATCCGGTCGACGCCGCTCCTCACGAGCAGCGGCGACAACGGGCTGACGGCGGTCGACGGGTGGATCACGTACAAGCTCCAGCCAGAGAGCGACTTCCCGCTGAGGAACGGCTACAACGTGCAGTTCTTCGTGAAGGCGTATCGCAACGGGGATCCGAGCCTCGGCGGCGTCTACGGCACTCGGCTCGTCCAAGTGCCCACGAAGAGCCCGTAGACCCGCGTGCCGCCTGGGTGGCCCCACGACGGGCCACCCAGGCGGTGCTCTTTGCTGACGCCTGTTCCCCGATCCCGTGGCCGTCGGAGGGTCTTAGACGGTTCACGCTCCACGGGGTTGACGCACGAGGCACCTCGCCGCGTCGACGCCGAGCTGATCGTCGGGCGAGCTACATGCTCGACCCGCAGGTCGCGGAGGATGCCCGGCTCGGCACCCTGCCCGCTGGAGCCCGGTGGTTACTCGCTCGCCGCTGTCACTGGCGCAGGACAACTCACGCCCGTCCCGCCCAGGCCGCAATAACCGTTCGGGTTCGCCTCGAGGTACTGCTGGTGGTAGTCCTCGGCGTAGTAGAACGGGCCGGCCTCGACGATCTCCGTCGTGATCGTGCCGTAGCCGGCACGCGACAGCTCCTCCTGGAACATGTCGCGCGAGGCGAGCGCCATGTCGCGCTGGCGCCTCGGACGTCCAGTAGATGCCCGAGCGGTACTGCGTGCCGACGTCGTTGCCCTGGCGCATGCCCTGGGTCGGGTCGTGGCCCTCCCAGAAGATGCGGAGCATCGCCGTCGTAGCTCGTCTTCGACGTGTCGAAGACCGCGAGAACGACCTCGTTGTGCCCGGTGCGCCCGGTGCAGACCTCCTGGTAGGTCGGGTTCGGCGTGAACCCGCCCGAGTAGCCGACCGCGGTCGTGTAGATGCCGGGCGCGCGCCAGAACATGCGCTCGGCGCCCCAGAAGCAGCCCATGCCGAAGATCGCCTGCTCGGTGCCTTCCGGGAACGGCGGCCCGATCGGCGTTCCGAGGACGAGGTGGCGACCGGGAGCGTACGATCGGCTCGTCGCGACCCGGGAGCGCATCCTCCGCCGTCGGCATCGCCGTCGACTTTCGAGCGAAGAGCATGTCCTGAGGGTACCTGCGACAGTTCTTTCGCCCGCCTTACAGCAGGCCCGCGCTACGGCTTCGCCGACGCCTCCCAGCCGTCGTATTCGCCGCCGTGGCGTTCCGCGATCTCCTCGAACTGAGCGCGAAAGGCGGCGATCGTCTCGGCTCCGACGATCCGCTCGCCGTCGACCCGCACCGACCATTCGGCGAGCGTCTCCGTCGGGGGCTCGATGCGCGTCGACCACGAGCCTTCGCCGATCTCCTCCTCCGCCGTGCGAGCGTTCGCTTCGTCCTCGAAGAGCAGGAAGTGGATGACGTGTCGCGGCTTGGAGAGGTCCGCGCCGCGCATCGCGAGCTGCCGGAGCGCGAGCCGGTCGGCCTCCTCGGGCGACTTCGGCGGGCGGTGGTAGCGAATGCGGTCGAGAAAGCTCATCTCACGCGTGCGCGAGCGCCTGCTCGAGATCGTTCCAGAGCTCCTCGGCGTCCTCGAGCCCGATCGAGACACGCAGCAGGCCCGGTGGAACGCGCGCGCCCTCCCAACGTTCTCGTGCCTCGATCCTGGACGTGACGCCGCCGAGACTCGTCGTGTTCGCGATCAGCGTCGTCGAGGTCTCGACACGTCGCGCGCTCCCCGCGTCGGCGACATCGAACGACATGAGCCCTCCGAATCCCGGATAGCGAACGGTCTGAACCGCGGGATGGCTGCGGAGCCGATCGGCGATCAGTTGCGCCGTCTCCGTCTGGCGCGCCACTCCTCACCTCGAGCGTCTGCAGGCCTCGGAGGACGAGCCATGCAGTGTCGGCGGCCGGAACGGGGCCGGTGCGCGAGCGGAACTCGAGCAATCGAGCGGCGTCCTCGGGTCGCTTGCACACCGCCACGCCGACGAGCGCGTCGTCATGGCCCGTGAGGTACTTCGTCGCCGAGTGGATGGCGATGTCGCAGCCGAGCTCGAGCGGACGCACGTGGAGCGGCGTCGGCGGCGGTCGAGTCGCAGACGACGCGAGCTGGATGGGCGACGGCGGCCTCGAAGTCGGGCATCGTCAGGAACGGGTTCGACGGCGCCTCGATCCAGACGAGATCGACGCCCTCGGGCGGCGCGCCGGTCTGGTCGAACTCGACCTTGCCGATGCCCCAGCGTGCGAGCTCGTCGAGCATCACGCCGGTGCCGTAGTAGGCAGCCTTCGGCGAGCGCGACGGTCTGTCCAGGCGAGAGCAGGGCGAGCACCACCGACGTGCACGCTGCCGTGCCGGAGGCGAACAGGAGCGCGTCGCCGCCGTCCAGCAGGCCGAGCTGTCGTTCGGCCTCGGCGAGCGTCGGGCTCGAGAAGCGCGAGTAGGTGAACGGCCCCGGCTCGCCATCCTCGTACGGCCACGTGGCCGAGCGGTCGATCGGCGTGGAACCCACGGCGGCGAAGCTATCACCGGGCTCCGGGAGCAGCGTTAGGCTCCGCGCAGGTGGCGGAGATCCACGACACGACCGAGGCGAAGCTCCGCTGGCTCCAGGAGCTGAGCGAGGAAGCGTCGCACCCCGCGAGCGAGCGCCACGTTGCTCGCCAGCGCGAGCGCGGCAAGCTCCTCGCGCGTGAGCGGCTCGAGAAGCTCCTCGACCCCGGCTCGTTCGTCGAGCTCGACCGCTTCGTCAGGCATCGCGAGGTCGAGTTCGAGATGCGCGACAACCGTCCGTGGGGTGACGCCGTCGTCACCGGGTACGGGACGGTCTTCGGTCGCAAGGTGTTCGTGTTCTCGCAGGACTTCACCGTCTTCGGCGGGTCGCTCTCCGAGGTCTTCGCGGAGAAGGTCTGCAAGGTCATGGACATGGCCGTGAAGTACGGGTGTCCGGTGATCGGGATCAACGACTCGGGCGGCGCGCGCATCCAGGAAGGCGTCGTGTCGCTCGCCGGCTACGCGGAGATCTTCTGGCGGAACGTGCAGGCATCCGGCGTCGTGCCGCAGATCTCGCTCGTGATGGGGCCGTGCGCCGGCGGCGCCGTCTATTCGCCTGCGATCACCGACTTCGTGCTCATGGTCGAGGAGACGTCGTACATGTTCATCACCGGCCCCGACGTCGTGAAGACGGTCACCGGGGAGGACGTGACGTTCGAGGAGCTGGGCGGTGCCGCCACCCACGCGACCCGCTCGGGCGTGGCGCACTTCACGACCCGCGACGAGGATGCGTGCCTCGAGGAGGCGCGTTACCTCCTCTCCTTCCTGCCACAGAACAACCTCGACTCGCCGCCGTACGCGCCGCCCTCCGATCCGGTCGAGCGCGAGGATCCGTCGCTCGACACCCTCGTCCCCGACAGCCCCAACAAGCCGTACGACATCAAGGGCGTGATCGAGCGGGTCGTCGACGACGGCGACTTCCTCGAGGTGCACGCGCACTGGGCCGAGAACATCGTGTGCGGCTTCGCGCGGCTCGGCGGGCACGCGGTGGGTGTCGTCGGCAACCAGCCCGGAGCGCTCGCGGGCGTGCTCGACATCGACGCATCGGTGAAAGCGGCGCGCTTCGTCCGGACGTGCGACGCCTTCAACATCCCGCTCGTGACGTTCGTCGACGTGCCGGGGTTCTTGCCCGGGACGGCGCAGGAGTGGGGCGGGATCATTCGACACGGTGCGAAGCTGCTCTACGCCTATGCGGAGGCGACTGTGCCGAAGCTGACGGTGATCACCCGCAAGGCCTACGGCGGTGCGTACGACGTCATGTCCTCCAAGCACATCCGCGCGGACTTCAACGTCGCGTGGCCGACCGCGGAGGTGGCCGTGATGGGGCCTGAAGGCGCGGTGAACATCGTCTTCCGAACAGAGCTCGCGGAAGCGGACGACCCCGACGCGCGGCGCGACGAGCTGATCGCGGACTACAAGGAGCGGTTCGCGAACCCGTATACGGCTGCCGAGCGCGGGTATGTCGACGACGTCATCGAGCCGCGACGAACGAGGCCCGTGTTGGTCTCGGCGCTCGAGACGGCGCTCTCGAAGCGCGAGCCGGCGCCGAAGCGCAAGCACGGGAACATCCCGCTCTAGACCTCCGCGCAGCGACGTGAGGTCGAGTCTTGCGCGCGCTCGTCTTCGGCGAACGACGGGTCTTCGACCTCGAGGAGCGAGATCGCACGTCGCGCGTGCTCGCGGGCATGCTCGGGCCGCCCGACCGCTGCGTACTCCTCGGCGAGCTCCTCGTGGAACCAGCCGTCGGGCTTTCCTTCGCGCTCGGCCCAGGCGACGGCCTGCTCGAGGAGTGGAATCGCTTCCTGCGCTCGGCCGAGCGCTCGGAGCGTCTTGCCGACCGCATACCGCGCGATCTCGATGGCCGACGCGTTCGCCGGGTCGCGCTCCCGCGCACGCAGCGCCCGCTCGAAGGCATCGAGGGCGAGTGCGTAGTCGGCTGCTTCGTAGTACTCCCAGCCAAGGTTGTTGAGCAGCGGCCCGAGCCAGTAGGAGGCGCCTTCGCGCTCCTCCGCGAGGTCGATCCCTCGCTGCGTCCAGGCGACGAAGCCCTCGCGATCGGCTGCGGCAAGCGCGGCCATGTGCGCGGCGTCGGCGGCGACGAAGTGCTGATCCGCCCGTAGCGCCGCGGCGAAGGCGGACTCGAAGAGGGGGAGCGCGGCGGCCGGGTCGCCGCTCGAGCGGCGCAAGCGTCCTCGCTCCAGATCGATGTACGCCTGCGCGACGGCGCTCTCACGGCCGTGGGTTATCGCCTCGTCGAGGAGTCGGTCACCCTCCTCGAAATCGCCTCGGAGCCCGGCGACTCGCGCGAGCTGGGTCATGACCTCTGCGCGGCCGGCGTCGGACTCCTCGAGCTCGAGCTGCTCGCGGAAGCGCCGCTCCGTGGCGTCGAGATCGTCGAAGTCCCAGAGCGGTCGGAGACGGTCGTCCACGTTCGTGAAGGGTATTCATGTCAATACGCTCTCCCTGTGAAGCTGACTGTCGTACCTCCGATAGATGACTCAGTGCGACGAGCGCTCGAGACCGCCCTCGGCGCGGCAGGTATCCGGACAGTGCGTTCGCCGCGGTACGTCGACTCCTGGCGCAACGCGGCCCTTCGCGAGGGCGTCGAGCGGGACGAGCCCGAGGCGGGCTACGCGCCCTCGCCGCGAAGCACCCGTGGCGCGACGCGGGCGTAGTCGAGGCCAGAGACCCAGGTCGCGATCAGCGCGAGGAACAGCGCCCACCACGCCACGTCGTTGCTCCAGGCTCCTGCGGCCGCAAGGCCGGCGACGGTTGCGGCGACCGCCTGAGCCCAGGTCTTGGCGCGTCCGAGGTCCCGTGCGCCGAGGACGACCCCTCGCTCGACGGCCGCCAACCGAAGGCCCGAGACGAGGATCTCGCGCACGACGATCAGCGCGATCATCCAGGCGGGCGCGACGCCCTCACCCACGAGCATGACGAGCGCGGCGAGGACGAGCACCTTGTCCGCGACAGGATCGAGGAGCTTCCCGAGCGCTGAGCTGATCCCGCGGCGGCGCGCGAGCCAGCCGTCGATCTGATCGGTCGCCATCGCGACGACGAAGACCGCCGTCGCCCAGTACGCATGGTTGGGGAAGTCCCACGCGTACAGGAGCACGACGACGGGAACCGCGGCGATCCGCGCAACCGTCAGCTGGTCCGGGAGGCTCACCGTTCGGGAGAATACGCGTCCGATGCCGGCACTCACGAAGATTCTCGTTGCCAATCGCGGCGAGATCGCGATACGCGTCTTTCGCACGGCGCGCGAGCTCGGAATCGGGACGGTGGCGGTGTACTCGGAGGCCGATCGTGACCGGCTGCACGTCGCTGTCGCGGACGAGGCCTACCTGCTCGGGCCTGGGCCCGCGTCGGAGTCGTATCTGCGCGCGGACACGATCGTCGAAGTCGCGCTTCGAGCGGGAGCCGACTCGGTTCATCCCGGCTACGGCTTCCTTGCCGAGAACGCCGAGTTCGCTCGCCGCGTCGAGGCGGCCGGACTCACGTGGATCGGGCCGCCGCCGGAGGCGATCGAGGCGATGGGCTCGAAGATCGCGGCCCGTGACCGCATGCGCGCTGCGGGCGTGCCCGTCGTGCCCGGGACGACGCGACCCGCGACCAGCGTCGAGGACGTCCTCGAGGCCGCTGCCGAGGTCGGCTACCCGATCGCTGTCAAAGCGTCGGCCGGAGGTGGGGGAAAGGGCCTGCGCGTCGCGCACGCAGCAGACGAGGTCGAGCGGGCGTTCGAGACTGCGCGTCGCGAGGGCGAGGCGTACTTCGCCGACGCAGCCGTCTATGTCGAGCGCTACCTCGACGACCCACGGCACGTCGAGGTTCAGATCCTCGCGGACTCGCATGGCAACGTGATCCATCTCGGCGAGCGCGACTGCACCATCCAGCGACGTCACCAGAAGCTGGTCGAGGAGACTCCGTCGCCGGCTGTGGATGCCGAGCTTCGGGCACGGATCGGCGGGATCGCGATCGATGCGGCTCGCGCCGTCGGCTACCGCTCCGCAGGGACGATCGAAGGGCTCCTCGACACCGACGGCTCGTACTACTTCCTCGAGATGAACACGCGCGTGCAGGTCGAGCACACCGTCACCGAGGTCGTGACGGGCATCGACATCGTTCGCGAGCAGATCCAGGTCGCGGCAGGGGAGCCACTTTCGGTCACGCAGAAGGAGGTCGAGCTTCGCGGGCATGCCTTCGAGTGCCGCATCAACGCGGAAGACGTCTCGCGCGCGTTTCTTCCTTCGCCCGGGCGGATCACGGCCTACCGCGAGCCTGCGGGCATCGGAGTGCGCGTGGACTCCGGGGTGCGGGCCGGAGACGAGATCTCCGAGCTCTACGACCCGATGATCGCGAAGCTCATCGTTCACGACGTCGACCGCGAGCACGCGAGGAAGCGGATGCTGCGCGCGCTCGAGGAGTTCGTGATCGAGGGACCGACCACGCTCCTCGGGTTCCACCGTGCGCTCCTCGAGAGCCCGTGCTTCGTCGACGGCGGCACGTGTAGGGGCGTGGTGGAGTCGCAGGAGCTGGCTCAACGCGCCCAGGAGCTCGATCAGTTGTCTCATCAGAGAACAAGCGTAGGAACCTCGGCGGACGGACGGCCGGCAGGCGTCTCCGACGCGCGACCACGTCGTCGCCGTCGAGATCGACGGCCGTCGGCACGAGGTTCGGCTGCACGCCGCAGAGCCACCGTGGGCGGAGCTGGCGAGACGACACCGCGAGCGCAGCAGAGGACTCGTGTCGGAGGCAACGGGCGCCGTCACGAGCCCGATGCAGGGCACGGTGCTCTCGGTCGCCGTGAGCGACGGCGACGCGGTCTCCACCGGAGACCTGATCTGTGTCGTCGAGGCCATGAAGATGGAGAACGAGATCGTCTCGCATTCCGACGGCATCGTCGCCGAGCTCGCCGTCGCGGCGGGAGAGCCGGTCTCGAACGGTCAGGTCATCTGCGTGATCGCGTCAGCGTGAGCACGTCGATGCGCTGTGCGGACGTGTCGGAGCTCGCCGGCGAGCCGATCGGCGCGACGGCGATCCACGCGGAGCACTGGCTCCTGATCGAGGTTCCGGGAACATGGCCGCGCGACGTCTCCGCGGGCGACGGTCTGTCCGAGGGTGCCCGTCGAGCCGCGCAGGAGTGGCTCGAGCGGAGCACGGCCTCGCGCCTGTTGTTCGTTCGTCGTCCGGGGCGTGCTCGCGCCAGCGCTCAGCTTGCGTTCGTCGTCCACGCCGGCGAGCAGGCGGGCGCTGTGCGGCGTATCGAGCTGTCGACGCCGGACGAGCTCGCGGACGTCGATCTCGAGACGGCGGGGGACAGCACGAGCTCACCGCTCGTGCTCGTCTGCGGGCATGGGACGCGGGACGCCTGCTGCGCGTTGCGTGGCACCGCTGTCTATTCGAGGCTCGCGGATCACCTCGGCGACGACGAGCTCTGGATCTCGTCGCACCAGGGCGGGCACCGCTTTGCGACCAATGTCCTCGTGCTGCCCACCGGCATCCAGCTCGGTCGCGTCCCCGCCGAGAGCGCTCCCAGGATCGTCGCGAAAGCGCTGACCGGGCGGATCGAACTCGTGCACTACCGCGGTCGTGTCGCGTATCCGGCGCCCGTGCAGGCGGCCGAGAGAGCGATCCGCGAGGAGGAAGGACTCGACGGGCTGGCGGACCTTCAGCTCCTCGACGTCGACGGCGACAGGGTGCGGTTCCGCGACCTGGACGGCCGCGAGCACACGGCTATCGCGGAGCATCACCGTGGTCCCAGCGTCCCGGCGAGCTGCGGTGCCGCCGCGGAGCCGCAGGTGGTCGTCAGCGCGCGCGTCGCCTGATCGCGGGCGTCATGCGCGCAGTCGGTAGGCGTTGTCGGTGATCCAGACGAACATCTCCTCGAGCCCCTCCGGTGGCTTGCCGACGGCGATCAGCGTGCCGAAGGCGACGCGCGCCCAACTCCCGGCGACGAGCGGACCGTGCGCGGAGATCGTGCCGTCCCACGAGGCCTTGGGCTCGAGGATGCGGGGCAGCTCGGGCTCGTAGCCCGTCGCCGCCCGAACCGCGGGGAGCGTCCCTCGCTGATTGCGTTGGTCGAGCTCGTCCTTGTCGCCCGTCTCGAACAGCTGCAGGCCGAACGAGCCCGCGGCGGTCGCTCCCGGTGCGAGCTCCCAGCCGACCTCCGTTCGGTTCTCGATACCGACATGCGCGCGCCAGCCGGACTCCGTGACCTCCAGCGAGTCCACCGTGAAGACGACCTCTTCTCCAGGGACTCCGTACGACTCCTTCCAGTCGAGCGTCGCGGACTGCGGCGCGGCTGCGACGCTCGGCGTCACGTCTGCGTCATCTCCGCGCAGGCGTTGCGCGTTCGACGCCAGCACGAAACCCGCGAACGTGGCTCCGAGCACCATGAGGACGATGATCGTTGACCGGTTCACGCCGCGGGGATGCTCGCACACCCGCCGCACCGACCCGCGGAGGTCGAGGCGGTAGACTCGCGCGCGCTTTGGACCTGCACGAGTATCAGGGGAAAGAGCTCTTCCGGCAGCACGGGATCCCGGTGTCGGACGGGCGTCTCGCGACCGACCCGGCTGGGGCGCGGGCTGCAGCGGAGGAGCTCGGCTTCCCCGTCGTCGTCAAGGCGCAGGTGCTGACGGGCGGGCGCGGGAAAGCCGGCGGCATCAAGCTCGCGGCGAGCGCTGACGAGGCCGAGGCACTTGCGCGTGAGATCCTTGGGATGGACATCCGCGGTCACGTCGTGACGAAGCTCTGGATCGAGCGTGCCTCCGATATCGCCCGCGAGTACTACCTCTCGCTCACGTTCGACCGAAGCGCCAAGAAACCGCTGTTCATGTTCACGACGCAGGGCGGCATGGACATCGAGGAGGTCGCCGCGACGAGCCCGGATGCGCTCGTTCGGCTTCACGTCGATCCGCTCGAGGGGTGTCATCCCTGGCACGCGCGCCGACTCGTCTACGACGGCGGCGTCGAGGATCCGGGCGAGCAGAAGCAGATCGCTGCGATCGTGACGAAGCTCTACGAGGCTTTCGTCGCGACGGAGGCGATGCTCTGCGAGATCAACCCGCTGATCGTCACTCCCGATGGTGAGGTGCGGGCGCTCGACTCGAAGTTCACCGTCGACGACAACTCGCTCTTCCGTCACCCGGACATCGCGGAGCTGCGCGACGTCGCGGCCGCGGATCCGCTCGAAGCGCTCGCGCGCGAGAAGGGCGTCACGTACGTGAAGCTCGACGGCGAGGTCGGCGTCCTCGGAAACGGTGCCGGCCTGACCATGTCGACGGTCGACGTCGTGACGTTCGCCGGGGGACGGCCCGCGAACTTCTGCGACCTCGGAGGCGGTGGGGACGCGCAGGGCGTGGTCGACGCGCTCGAGGTGATCACGCGGGACGAGCAGGTACGTGCGATCTTCTTCAACATCTTCGGCGGGATCACCCGCTGCGACGAGGTCGCCCGAGGCATCCTGCAGGCCGTCGGCGAGATGGGGCTCGAGCTGCCCATCGTGGTGCGCCTCGACGGGACGAACGCCGAGGAGGGCCGGCGCATCCTCGCCGATGCGGCGCTTCCCAACCTGTCCACGGAAGCGACGATGCTCGACGGCGCGCGGCGTGCGGTGGAGCTCGCGGCCTGATGGCGATTCTCGTCGATACCGACACGCGCCTCGTCGTGCAGGGGCTCACCGGCTCCGAGGGGCGCTTCCACGGTCTGCGCAACCGCTCGCACGGGACGAACGTCGTGGCCGGCGTGACTCCCGGTAAGGGTGGCCAGGACGTCGACGGCATTCCGGTGTTCGACTCCGTCGCGGCCGCGGTCGACGAGGTGGGCGCGAACACCGCGATGGTCTTCGTCCCGGCGCCGTTCGCGGCGGATGCGATGTACGAGGCGGTCGGGGCGGGCATCCGAACCGTCATCTGCATCACGGAGGGCGTGCCCGCGCACGAGATGCTGCACCTGCACGCATTCATCCAGGGCCGCGACGTGCGCATCATCGGGCCGAACTGCCCTGGCGCGCTGTCGCCCGGGAAGGCCAACGTCGGGATCATCCCGGCGGAGATCTTTCGCGAGGGCTCGATCGGTCTCGTATCTCGCTCCGGAACGCTGACGTACCAGATCGGCCACGAGCTCACGCAGCTCGGGCTCGGCTGCTCGACCATCGTCGGGATCGGTGGCGACCCGATCGTCGGGTCGTCGTTCATCGACGTCCTCGCTCTCTTCGAGGCGGACGAGCAGACCGAGCAGGTCGTGTTCGTCGGCGAGATCGGGGGCGACGAGGAGGAGAAGGCGGCTGCCTTCATCGAGGCCGAGATGTCGAAGCCGGTGGTCGGCTACATCGCGGGCTTCACCGCGCCTCCCGGCAAGACGATGGGGCACGCCGGAGCCATCATCTCGGGCTCCGCCGGGACGGCGCAGGCGAAGAAGGAAGCCCTCGAGGCTCGCGGCGTGCGTGTCGGCACGACGCCGACCGAGGCTGCGCAGATCGTGGCCGAGATCGCTCGCGCATAGGCGGCGGTCGGGCGTAGAGCCAGACGACTACAGTCGCCGAGATGGAGCTGCGCAACCGTGACCTTGACGCTACGCCGTTCACGACGAAGGACGGATCCACGATCCGTGAGTACCTGCACACGACGATGCAGAGCCTGGCCGAAGCGTCGCTGCCCGCCGCTCGGTCGACGCAACGCCACTACCACGCGAGAAGCGAGGAGATCTACCTCATCCTCGAGGGAGGAGGCGAGCTCGAGATCGACGGCGAGACCCGGTCCGTCGGCGCGGGCGACGCGATCCTGATCCCGCCGGGCAGCTGGCACCAGCTGACGGCCGGAGACGACGGCGTCACGCTGCTCTGCTGCTGCGTTCCGCCGTACTCCGACGACGACACCTACTTCGCGTAGGCTCGAACGCGTGCCCGACGCGCCGATTTCCTTCGCCCGTGGCGCTCCGGCGCCCGAGCTGATCCCCGCCGCGGAGCTCGCCGAATGTGCGTACGCGGTCGCGCAGCGAGATGGCGCCCGTGTGTTCTCGTACGGGCCGGGAGGCGGCTATGAGCCGCTTCGCCAGTGGGTCGCTGCACGCCACGACGTCGAGCCGGGACGCGTCGTCCTCACGGTCGGCGGCCTCCAGGGGTTCGTGTTCTATGCCGCTGAGCAGCTCGCGCGCAGGCCGGGGCGAGTCCTCGTCGAGGCGCCGAGCTACGACCGCCCGCTCAAGATCCTCGCTCGCGAAGGAGCCGAGATCGTCGCCCTCGAGATGGACGACGAGGGTCTCGATCCAGAAGCTCTCGAAGCCGAGCTGCGCGGCCGTGACGATCCACCGTCCTTCCTCTACACGATCCCGACGTTCCAGAACCCGAGCGGGCGGACGCTCTCGGCTGAGCGGCGCGCGCGCCTGATCGAGATCGTCCGCGAGCACGGGCTGGCAGTCCTCGAGGATGACCCGTACGGCCTCGTGCGCTTCGAAGGAACGTCCCCGGCGAGCCTCCTCGAGCTCGAAGGTGGGGAGCTGGTCACCTACACCTCGTCCTTCTCGAAGACGGTCGCTCCGGGCGTGCGAACCGGCTACTTCGTGCTCCCGGCTACCGACGCTGCGTCCTTCGAGGAGCGCGCGGTCTCGACGTACATCGCCCCGCCGTTCCTCCCGCAGGCCGTCGTGGCCGAGTTCGTCGCACGCGGTCACTTCCAGCCGAATCTCGAGCGCGTTTGCGGTGAGCTGCAGTCGCGCCGCGACGCGATGCTCGCCGCGTTGGCCGCGCATGCGCCCTCCGGCTCGTCGTGGAGCCATCCGCAAGGCGGCTATTTCGTCTGGCTCGACCTCGACGCCGCCGACACGACGAGTCTCGCGGCGGATGCGGAGAGGGAGGGCGTGACCTTCGTCGCGGGCAGGAGCTTCTTCCCCGCTGGGTCACCGAACGGCGCGACGAGCGCTCGCTTGGCGTACAGCTACGAGACTCCGGAGCGCATCACCGAGGGCGTGCAGCGCCTGATGCGGCTCCTAGGCTGACGCTGACGTTCGCTGCTTCCGGCGATCGCGAAGCTGCTCGAACAGGTAGCCGGCTGCGAAGCCGATCCCGACGCACAGGAGGATGAGGACCAGCAGCGAGATCCTCGCCGAGAAGAAGACGAAGCTGACCTCCACCTGCTTGCGATTGAAGAGAACGATGAGGATCGCGTAGACGGCGATGGCGCCGAAGACGATCAGCTTCCAGGGCGTGTCCTGCTCGGGTGTGTTCGGCGGTCCCGGGCTGCTCACGCGGGCAGTCTAGGCAGCCTGTCCGACCGGAGCAGGCCCGAGCACGCGGGGCACCAGGCGCGGCTGCTGTGGTGGTGCGAGCGAGCCGGCCTTCATGGCTCGAAACGTGGGGCACGGCACATTCCCTGGGAGCGCACAGAGACCCTCCTGCCGGAAATAGCAGTCGTCGCAGGTGACAGGTGTGCGCTTCTTTGCCGCCATGTGGTCGCTGGCCGCCCCTCAACGACCAGCCAGCATTCTGTCGGTGTGACCGAAGGGCGACAACCCCCTTCCGAACGAATAGGCCGCAAATTGCGCCTGTTGTCAGCGGAGGACGAAGTACCTGCAAAATCAGCACTTTATTTCCTTCGTTGCCAAGCTCCGCAACGCCTGTTGAAAACTGTCAACAGGGATGATGTCCAGCCCGTCGGCATTGTCGAGCGCTCCCTCGGCGTTCTCCCCGGCCGGCACCAGGAAGAAATCCACACCGGCCCGGCGTGCTCCGATCGTCTTCTGCTTGATGCCGCCAATCGGCAGGACGCTGCCGTCGAGCGCGAGCTCGCCCGTCGCGGCGATCCGGCAGCCATGGGTGACGTCCTTCCCGAGCTGACGGGCGATCTCGAGCGCGAACGGCAGCCCTGCGGATGGGCCGCCGACGCGACCGAGATCGATGCCCACGTCGACGGGGAGCTCGATCTTCGCGTCCTGGTCGACGAGGATTCCGATGATCGCCCGCGACGAGTCCACCGGGCTCGCGATCGTGCGGACGGTGACGTCCTTCACCTTGTCGCCTCGATGCAGCGTCAGCCGGAGTTCGTCGCCGGGCTTGTGCCGCCCGATCTCGCGTCGAAGCTGCGCGGGCGTTCTGACAGGGACGCCGTCGACCGCGACGATCACGTCGTCGGGCTTCAGCTCCTTCGCCGCAGGCACGTCGGCGGAGACGCTCGTCACGAGAACGCCACGAGGCGTCGCGACGACCTCGTAGCCAAGAGCGCGGAGCGCGACGACCGACGCGATCTGCTCCGAGCGCTCCATGTCGGCCGCGTTCTGCCGGTCGAGCTCCGCATCCGAGGTTCCGTCCGGGGCGATCGCCCGCTCGGGAACTACGGTGGCGCCGTCCGGCCGCGTGAACGGCAGCAACTGCTCGAGCCGGCGAATCCGTCGGACGAAGAGGTCGACGTAGTAGACGTCGCCCTTGGCGTTCGTCTTGCCACCTTGCACCTCGACGCGATCTGCAAGCGGTTTGGCGCGGTCCGGGACGAGGAGGAAGTCGTCTGCCGGCATCCACCAGAGCACGAGCGCAGCGGCCAGACCGAGCAGGCCGAGGACGACCGCAGCGCCGGAGAGTCGCTTCAACTGCTAGAGGCCCCGCGTGAGCGCGCCGTCGACGAGCATCACGGTGCCGCTCACGTACGACGCGCGCTCGGAGCACAGGAACGCAACGACGTCGCCGACCTCGCGCGTGGTGCCGAGTCGGCGCAGCGGTATGGCCGCCAGGTCGTCCTCGCTCGGCCCGTCCGGGTACACCTCCCGGATCCGATCCGTGTCGATGCGCCCGGGCGCGAGGCAGTTCACCGTGATCCCTTTCGGCCCGAGCTCGCGCGCGAGCGACTTCGCCCAGCCGACGACGCCCGGCCGGATCGCGTTGGAGAGCGCGAGGTTGTCGATCGGCTCCCGGACGGTCGAGGACGTCACGTTCACGATCCGCCCCGCCGGGCTGCGCTCCAGATACGGAAGGCAGAGGCCGGTCAGGCGCACGACCGAGACCAGCAGCAGCGCGACGGCGGCTTCGACCTTCTCCGCGTCCAGCTCTGCGGCGGTGCTGCGCGGAGGTCCACCCGAGTTGTTCACGAGGATGTCGATGCCGCCATGGGCATCGACGGTCGTCGTCACGAGGCGCTCGAGATCGTCACGGCTCGTCACGTCGCCTGCCACGGAGAGGCCGCCGATTCGCTTCGCCTCCCGCTCGAGGAGCTCCGGGCGCCGCGCGAACATGACGACGTTCGCTCCCTCACCGGCGAGCGACTCGGCGATGCCGAGCCCGATGCCCGAGGATGCGCCGCAGACGATGGCCGTCCGGCCGCTGAGACCGAGATCCATCGCTACTTCCGCTTCAGGACGCCGACGACCTCGCGTACCGCGGCCGCTGACGCGCGGAGCATCTTCTTCTCCTCTGCTGTGAGGCGCAGCTTGACGATCTCCTCCACGCCTCCTACGCCCAGCTTCACCGGGACGCCCATGTACAGGCCGTTGATCCCGTACTCGCCCTCGAGGTAGGCCGTGCAGGGAAGGATGCGTTTCTCGTCGAGGCAGATCGAGTCGACCATCTGCGCCGCCGCGGCGCCTGGTGCGTACCAGGCCGACGTGCCGAGGAGCCCGACGAGCTCGCCACCGCCGACCTTCGTCCGCTCGACGAGCTTGCGGATCCGCGCCTTCGGCATGAGCTCGGGCAGCGGGACGCCGCCCACGTTCGTCGCGGACACGACCGGAACCATCTGATCCCCGTGACCTCCGAGGACGACCGCGGTCACGTCTTTCACCGAGACGTCGAGCTCCTGCGCGATGAAGGTGGAGAAGCGCGCTGTGTCGAGGATCCCCGCCATGCCGACGACGCGATGCTTCTTGAAGCGCGATGTCGGCCTTGGCCACGTGGCACATCGCATCGAGCGGGTTGGAGACGACGACGAGGATCGCGTCGGGTGAATGCTTCACCGCTTCCTTGGTTACGGCGGAGACGATCGCCTCGTTCGTCGAGACGAGGTCGTCGCGGCTCATTCCGGGCGAGCGCGGCCTGCCGGCGGTGATGACGACGACGTCCGAGTCGGCGGTCTCCTCGTAGCCGTTCGTCCCTGTCATGGCCGGCTCGTAGCCGAGAACTGCAGCAGCCTGGTTGATGTCGAGCGCCTTGCCCTGCGGGAACTTCGGGATGATGTCGACGAGGACGACGTCCGCGTAGTCGCGCCGCGCCAGCTCCTGGGCGCAGGTCGCGCCGACGTTCCCGGCGCCGACCACGGTGATCTTCTTTCGCATCAGGTCTCCAGCCTTTCGATGATCGCGTCTGCGTATTCGGAGGTGCCGACCGCGCTCGGGTCGTCGCGCGTCGGCTTGAGGTCGTAGGTCACGCGCTCGCCGGCGGCGATCACGGCTGCGACCGCGGCCTCGAGGCGCTCCGCGGCGTGGTGTTCGCCGAGATGGTCGAGCATGAGCTTCCCGGAGAGGATCATCGCCGTCGGGTTCACCTTGTTCTGCCCCTTGTACTTCGGGGCAGAGCCGTGTGTCGCCTCGAACACCGCGGCGTGCTCGCCGATGTTCGCGCCGGGCGCGACGCCGAGCCCCCCCACGAGGCCCGCCGTCAGGTCGCTCACGATGTCACCGTAGAGGTTCGGCAGCACGAGGACGTCGAACTCCTCGGGACGCTGGACGAGCTGCATCGTCAGCGCGTCCACGAGGACCTCACGGGCCTCGATGTCCGGATAGTCGCCCGCCACCTGGCGGAACACGTCGAGGAAGAGGCCGTCCGTGAATTTCATGATGTTCGCCTTCGTCACTCCAGCGACCTGGCGGCGTCCGTGCGCCCGCGCGTAGTCGAAGGCGAAGCGGATGATTCGCTCCGACGCTGCAGGGCTGATCGACTTCACGGAGATCCCCGAGCCGGCGACGATCTGCTTCGGCTGGAGGGCGTTGAGGGTGTCGATGACCGTCGTGGCCGCGTCGGTGCCCGCCTCGTACTCGATGCCCGCGTACAGGTCTTCGGTGTTCTCGCGAACGATCACGAGATCGACGTCCTCGTAGCGCGAGCGAACGCCGGCGTAGGACTTGCACGGACGTAGGCACGCGTAGAGCCCGAGCTCGTGGCGGAGCGCCACGTTCACCGAGCGGAACCCGGTGCCGATCGGCGTCGTGATCGGCCCCTTCAGCGCGACGCCGTTCTCCTTCACGGAAGCGAGCGTCTCTTCGGGAAGCGGCGTTCCGGCCTCCTCCATGACGTCGACACCCGCCTGGCGGACGTCCCACTCGAGGTCGACTCCCGTCGCCTCGAGCACGCGGCGCGTCGCCTCGGTGAGCTCCGGCCCGGTCCCGTCTCCAGGAATGAGGGTGACGCGATGGGCCATCGGCGCGGCTGATCGTAGCTGCACACTCGCGAATTCCCTCTCAGGTAGCGTCTCAGGCGGATGAGCGAGGTCGCGGACTTCAAGCCGGGGCTCGAGGGCGTCGTCGCAGTCGAGACCGAGATCGCCGAGCCTGACCGCGAAGGTGGCGTACTCCGGTACCGCGGCGTCGACATCGAGGAGCTCGTCGGCCACTATCCCTACGAGCGGGTCTGGGGGCTACTGGTCGACAACGACCTCGACTCGGTCATGCCGGACCCGGAGCCTTACGAGCCGACCGCGCTCACGGGCAACGCTCCCGCCGACCTCCAGGCCGAGACCGCGCGCCTCGCGGGCCACTGGGGGCTGGCGAAGCTCAACGAGATCTCGGACGAGCAGGCGCGAGACGACCTCGGGCGACTCTCGTCGCAGATGATGGGGATCGTCGCCCGTTCGGCGCGCATCGCCGACGGTGCGACGGATTCGATCTCGGACGAGGTCGTCGCCAGAGGCAGCACCGCGGCGGAGAGGTTCCTCCTGCAGTGGAGGGGAGAGGCCGATCCGCGAGCCGCTCGGGCGATCGACACCTACTGGATCTGCACGGCCGAGCACGGCCTCAACGCGTCGACCTTCACCGCCCGAGTGACGGCATCGACGGGCGCCGATTGCGGAGCGGCGCTGTCGTCTGCGGTCGGCGCCCTCTCAGGCCCGCTGCACGGCGGCGCGCCCGCCTACGTCAAGCCGATGCTCGAGGAGGTCTCCAAGATGGGCGACCCGGAGAAGTGGGTTCGGGACTCGCTCGACTCCGGCAAGCGGATCATGGGCTTCGGCCATCGCATCTACCGCGCCGAGGATCCGCGCTCGCGAATCCTCAAGCAGACGGCGCGCGAGCTGGGATCGCCGCAGATCGAGGTCGCGGAGCAGCTCGAGGAGGCCGCGCTCGCCGAGCTGGAGCGCCGTCATCCGGAGCGCCCGCTCCGGACGAACGTCGAGTACTACTCGGCGCTCGTACTCGACATCGCCGACGTGCCACCCCCGCTCGCGCCGGCGATGTTCGCCTGCTCCCGCGTGGCCGGCTGGTCGGCGCACATTCTGGAGCAGAAGCGCACGGGGCGTCTGTTCCGGCCGTCCGCGCGGTATGTCGGACCGGCTCCGCGCTCCCTCCAGTCCGCGTGACCATCGCCGAGGCGGCTGCCGAGGCGGACGCACTCGCGCAGGCTGGTGACGAGCGCGCGCTTGCGCAGCTTCGCTCCCAGTGGGACGAGGAGATCGAGGCGGGTGCCCGCGACGCCGACTACCGCGTGCGTGCGCAGGCGTACAGGGCGATCGCGCAGTTTCGCTTCCGCCAGAAGCTCGAGCTGCTCCGCCGCGGTCTCGAGGACGAGAGCCCGGCGGCACGCGGCTCCGCGCTCATCGCGCTCGAGAGCCTCTCCCGAACGCATCCCGGCGACGTCAACGCATTTCGCCCACTGCTCCACGATCTCGCTGCGCGCGACCCGAATGTGGCCGTCAGGCGGCTTGCCGTCGTGTGCCTGCGCAACGGCACGCCGCAGCGCGACACGATCCAGATCCTGGACGGGATCGCCGACGACGACGATGAGGACGCGGAGCTGCGCAAAGCCGCACGCACCGTCTCGGCGCAGCTTCTGAAGAAGTCGCGCGCAAAGTAGGCTCCGGCCGTGAGCGAGGCGCCCGTCGTCGGGATCATCATGGGCTCGCGCTCCGATTGGGAGACGATGCGGCACGCCGCCGAAACGCTCGAGCAGCTCGGGGTTCCGTTCGAGAAGGAAGTCGTGTCCGCGCACCGCACGCCGGACAAGCTGTTCGAGTACGCGGCGTCGGCGGAGGCGCGCGGGCTCCAGGTCGTCATCGCCGGTGCCGGCGGCGCCGCGCACCTGCCGGGGATGACCGCTTCGAAGACGCTGCTGCCGGTGCTCGGGGTCCCCGTCGAGACGAAGGCGCTGCAGGGGCTCGACTCGCTCCTCTCCATCGCTCAGATGCCGGCCGGTGTGCCCGTCGGCACGCTCGCCGTCGGGCGCGCGGGAGCCGTCAACGCGGCGCTGCTTGCCGCCGCGATCGTCGCGCGTTCGGACGAGGGCGTGCGCGAGCGGCTGGCCGCGTTCCGCGCGAGCCAGACGGAAGCCGTGCTCGCCGCGCCCGATCCGTCCGCGTGACGGCCCTCGTGGGCTGCATCGGAGGAGGGCAGCTCGGGCGCATGCTCGCGCTCGCAGGCGCGCCGCTGGACGTTCGCCTTCGCTTTCTCGACCCGGCGACCGACGCGTGCGCCGGCGCCGTGGGCGAACTCGTCGTCGGCGCCTACGACGATCCGCCGTCACTCGAACGGCTCGCCGACGGCGCAGACGTCGTGACGTACGAGTTCGAGAACATCCCGGTCGAAGCGGCTCGCAGCATCGGATGCCGTCCCGAACGTGCGGGCACTCGAGCTCGGACAGGACCGCCTCGTCGAGAAGGAGCTGTTCAGGCGGCTGGGGATCGCAACGGCTGCGTTCGGCTCGGTGGAGGAGGTCGGTCTCCCGGCGCTCGTGAAGTCGCGCCGGTTCGGATACGACGGCAAGGGCCAGCGTGTCGTCGAGACGACGGAGGCCGCCCTCGGCGTCGGCGAGCTAGCGGAGGCGATCGTTCCATTCGACCGCGAGCTTTCGATCGTCGCGGTGCGTGGGAGCGACGGCTCGACCGCGTTCTATCCGCTCACCCAGAACGAGCACCGCGGGGGAATCCTCACCGTTTCACGGGCTCCGGCACGGGATGCGCCGCAGGCGGCCGCCGAGCGCCTCGCCGCGAAGCTGCTCGACGACCTCGACTACGTCGGCGTGCTCGCGGTCGAGCTGTTCGACGTCGGCGGCGAGCTGCTCGCGAACGAGTTTGCTCCGCGTGTCCACAACACCGGGCACTGGACGATCGACGGCGCCGAGACGAGCCAGTTCGAGAACCACCTCCGCGCGATCCTCGGGCTTCCGCTCGGGTCGACCGCTGCCCGGGGTGACGCGGTGATGGTCAACCTCGTCGGCTCGCTACCGCCGCGCGAGCGCCTCCTCGCCGTGCCGGGGGCACACATTCACCTCTACGGCAAGGAGCCTCGGCCTGGACGAAAGCTGGGCCATGTCACGCTGGTCGACGCGGACGAGGCGGCCGTCGCCGAGCTCGTCGCGCTCGCCGGCGCTGCCTGGCTGAGCTAGGCGCTACGCGGACGATCCGTCGAGCGGCCGCTCGCGCCTGCGTGCGTGCGGGTGGGCCTGGAAGTACGCCTCGCGGCGTCGGCGATCCGACACGTGCGTGTAGCGCTCGGTCGTCCCGAGATCGGCGTGGCCGAGCATCTCCTGAACCGAGCGGAGATCGGCGCCGCCCTCGAGGAGGTGCGTCGCGAAGGAGTGGCGGAGGAGGTGCGGGTGGACGCGACCCGGCTCGAGCCCTGCGCGTTCGGCCAGCTTGCGAAGGATCAGGAAAGCGCCGGCGCGGGTGAGCGCGCCGCCGCGCGCGTTGAGGAACAGCTCGGGCCTGTAGCGCCGGTCGAGATGGGGCCGGCCGAGGGCGAGGTAGCGGCGCACGGCCTCGGCGGCCGGTCGCCCGAGCGGGACGAGCCGTTCCTTGCCGCCCTTCCCGAGCACGCGCACAACGCGTTCCTCGATCGCGACGCCGTTCTTCTCCAGCCCGACGGCCTCCGACACACGGAGGCCGGCGCCGTACATCAGCTCCACGAGCGCGCGATCGCGCAGCGCCCGCGGCATCGTCCCCGTCGCGGCGTCGATCAGCCGCTCGGTCTCGGCGGGAGAGAGCGCGCGGGGTAACGTGCGCGCGCGGCGCGGTAGCTGGACTGAGGCAGCGGGATTCTCCGTTCGCGCGCCGATAAGGACGAGGTGGCGAAAGTACGTACGCACCGCGGAGACGCGCCGGGCGATCGTCGAGGCTGCGAGGCCGTCGGCGCGCATCGCGGCGACCCAGCGCTCGAGCTCGTCGAGCGTCGTGTCCCCGACGGCTCCATCTCGGAAGGTCTGCAGCGCTGCGAGGTCGCGCCGGTAGGCGTCGACGGTCCGCGGCGACCGGCGGGCCTGGAGGGTGAGCAGGAAGCGCTCGACGTCGGGGTCGGTGCCACTCACGGCGCCCGACCGGTTTCGGCGGGTAGTCGTCCGCTCCTGCGCGTCACGGTTGCGCTCGCAGCCGTCCTGGCTGCCTTCGCGGCCGTTCCAGGCGTCGCGAGCGCGTCGCAGCTCATCGCGCGGAACACCTCGACCGAGCGGATCGCCGTCTCGTCGTCGGGCAAGGCTCTCCTCACATACCACGGGCGCGGTCGGTTGCAGCGCGTTCTCGTCTGGGGCGCGCTGAATGCCGGAGCGCCCGACGAGAGCAGGACGCAGGCCGAGTTCCGCGTCGACTATTCGGGCGGTTGGGGCACGCAGGGCAAGGCCGCGTGGAAGTCGATCCGCAACGCGTGTGGGCCGTATCGCGGCCCGCAGCTCCCGTACCTCGTCTCTGCCTGCACAGCGTCCGACGGATCGCACTGGGCGGTCCAGCGCTGGCAGCGCAATCAGGCGAACTTCGGCCTCCCGCCGTGGCGGCCCGGGCACGGAGCCTTCGAATTGCGGCTCTCGCACTGGCGCGGGGCGCTGCCGAAGCTCGAAGTCTGGCTCGACTGGAGCTACGGCGGCCGCTGGCATCACCTGTTCGGCCGGTTGACGTATCGAGGGCAGCCTGTGCACGGGTTCGCCACGACGGCCACGGGCGATCCGCTCGATCGCTACGGCCGCGTCCTCTATCTCGACACGCTCGACTCCGCATACGGCAAGGGCTGGCGGCGCGAGAACGGCTTCGTGGCGCGGAACCCCGACGGAACGTTCTGTTACGGGTTCGTTCCACACGTGAGCGAGCAAGGTGAGCAGCGCCCGGCGGGCAACGGGCGCCGCTATCGCCTCGCAGTGTCGGGGCCCGGCGTGACGCCGGACGTCGTCTGGGAGGGTGAAGGGCTGCACGACTTCGATCCCTCGAACCCGACGGACGTCGCGCGGGAGGCGAGCATGAACCAGCTCCAGCGCACGCTCGCGACGGGCTCGAGGCCCTGTCACGCGTAGCGCGTCCACGCGTAGCCGCTAGCTGCGCGGATGCGACCGATCGTAGACGCGCCGAAGGCGGCGGGCGTCGACGTGGCTGTAGATCTGCGTCGTCGAGAGCGACGCGTGCCCGAGCAGCTCCTGGATGACGCGCAGGTCGGCGCCGCCTTCGAGGAGGTGCGTGGCGAACGCGTGGCGCAAGCGGTGCGGATGGCGGAGGAGCCGGCGCACGGTGCTCGTGTCGAGCCGGCGTCCGCGGATGGAGAGGAACAGCGCGTTGTTGGCTCTTGCCGCGAGAGTTGGACGGCCGTCTCGGAGATAGCGCGCGAGATGGAGGGCGGCCTCTTCGCCGAGCGGCACGACGCGTTCCTTTCCGCCCTTGCCGCGGACGTGCACGGCTTCGCGGTCGAAGTCGACGTCTCCGAGGTCGAGCGTGACGGCCTCCTGGCTACGCAAGCCCGCCGAGTAGAGGAGCTCGAGGAGCGCGCGGTTGCGCAACGCGAGCGGGGAGTCTCCCTCGGCCAGCTCGAGCAGCTCCTCGATCTCGGCCGACTTGGGGGCGTCCGGAAGGCGTCGCGATCGGCTCGGCGAGAGCGATGCCTCGGGTACCGCCGCGGGGCCGTACGTGTAGCGCAGGCACGAGCGAACCGCTGCCAGCCTGCGTGAGATCGACGTCGGAGCGAGTCGGTCACGGCCGCTGCCGAGCGCTCCGACCCAGTCCGACAGGGCGCTGGCGTCGACCTCTTCGAGGGTTAGTCCGCGCGCGCCGAGCCACGCACAGAACGAGCGCAGGTCCGACGCGTAGGCGCGCTGCGTGGCTTCGGAAAGCCCTCCGTTCTGGAGGAAGCGGTCGATCGCGGCACCGGTGTCCACCATCTCGACGTTCGCCACGCGGCGCAGGTCGCCTCCCGGTAGGCACGCTTAGGGCCGTGCCGGGACGACGTTTCGACTCCTTCACGCCAGACGAGCCGCCCCAGCGGCCCTCTGACCCTGCCGTTCGCAAGGCGAACCTCAGGCGGATCTTCCCGCTCTTCCGGCCCTACCGCGCGCGGCTCGGCGCCGTATGCACGCTGATCGTCTTCTCGGCAGCGATCGGCGTCATCTCGCCTTTCCTCCTCCGCGAGGTGCTCGATGTGGCGATCCCCGACGGCAATGTGGAACTTCTCACCGGGCTCGTGGCGGGGATGGTCGCGATCTCCATCGTCACCGGGCGTCATCGGCGTCTGGCAGACGCTGCTGTCGAACCAGGTCGGCCAGAGCGTCATGCACGACTTGCGCACGCGTGTCTACCGACATCTGCAGCAGTTGTCGCTCGCATTCTTCACCCGGACGAGGACCGGGGATGTGCAGAGCCGTATCGCGAACGACATCGGCGGGATCGAGACGGTCGTCACCTCTACCGCAACGTCGGTGCTCTCGAACGTAACGACCGTTATCGCGACCGTGATCGCGATGTTCCTTCTCGACTGGCGGCTCGCGGTCTTCGCGCTCGCGCTACTCCCCTTGTTCGTCTGGCTCACGAAGCGCGTTGGTGCGCAGCGCAAGAAAGTGACGGCCGAGCGGCAGGCGTCACTCGCCGACGTCTCCTCGATCGTCCAGGAGTCGCTATCGGTGTCGGGAATCTTGCTCGGGAAAACGATGGGTCGGACGGACGACCTCGCCGAGAGGTTCTCCGGCGAGTCGAGACGCCTTGCCGATCTCGAGGTGCGAAGTCGGATGACAGGCCGCTGGATGATGGCCTCGATCCAGATGACCTTCGCGATCATGCCGGCGCTCGTCTACTGGTTTGCGGGGTGGAGCATCGCGAACGGGTCGCAAGCGATCTCGATCGGAACCCTCGTCGCGTTCACGACGTTGCAGACGCGTCTCTTCTTCCCTATCGGCGGGCTGCTCGGCGTACAGATCGAGGTACAGTCGTCGCTCGCTCTCTTCGACCGGATCTTCGAGTACCTCGACCACGAGATCGACATCGTTGAGGGGCACGAGGAGCTGGTCGAGCCGCGTGGTGAAGTGGCGCTCGACTCCGTCTGGTTCCGCTACGACGACGCGGCCTGGACGCTGCAGGACGTGTCTTTCGCCGTTCCGCCCGGCACGAAGACGGCGCTCGTCGGCGAGACGGGATCGGGGAAGACGACCTCCGCGTATCTCGTGGCGAGGCTCTACGACGCGACCCAAGGCACCGTCTCGATCGATGGCGTCGACGTTCGCGAGCTCAGCTTCGAGGCGCTCACGAGCGTCGTCGGCGTCGTCTCTCAGGAGACCTACCTCTTCCACGCTTCGGTGCGCGACAACCTGCGCTTCGCGAAGCCGAGCGCGTCCGACGAGGAGATCGAAGAGGCGGCGCGCGCGGCACAGATCCACGAGCTCATCGCGACGCTGCCCGACGGCTACGACACGATGGTCGGCGAGCGCGGCTACCGATTCTCGGGCGGCGAGAAGCAGCGGATGGCGATCGCGCGGACGATCCTCCGCAATCCGCCCGTGCTCGTCCTCGACGAGGCGACCTCGTCGCTCGACACGCAGACCGAGCGGATGGTGCAGGAAGCGCTCGAGCGGCTCTCGGAGGGACGCACCACCATCGCGATCGCGCATCGTCTCTCGACCGTGCGCGACGCGGATCAGATCGTCGTGCTCGACCGGGGGCGGATCGTCGAGCTCGGGACGTACGACGAGCTGCTCGCGCAGAACGGGCGTTTCGCCGAGCTCGTGGCAGGGGATCAGCCGCTCGAAGCCGAGCTCGCATAGGAGACGGAGGGCGCGACTCGGTTACGGCACGTCGAGCTGGATCTCTGCCGGTAGCTCCGACGGGCGTTCGACATGCTCGAGCTCCATGCGGGCGCGAGAGTCGAAGTAGACGTAGGCCGTGACGAGACCCACGAACGGCAGCGCGATTGCGTAGACGATGCCCGCGACGATGTTGAGGAACGCCAGCGGCGTGTCGGTGAGGACGATCAGCACCGCGCCGAGGAGCGGCCCCATGAGCAGCGCGATCGCGGCGCTCACCCCGACGAGCGATCCGACGCGGATCCAGCGGCTTCGGACGAGATCGGCGCTTCGGCGAAGCGAGCGGAAGGGCCGACGATCCTCGAGCTCGACCACGGGTGCGATGAGTGACCACCGGATCGCGAGC
Organism: uncultured Gaiellaceae bacterium; assembly: GCA_963776565.1. GTDB lineage: Bacteria > Actinomycetota > Thermoleophilia > Gaiellales > Gaiellaceae > GMQP-bins7. Next base: position 73,352 of record CAVZNF010000002.1, on the reverse strand, counting down.
CAGATCGCGACCGGGATGAGGAGCACCGTTGCGGTCAGCACGACCCACACTGCGACGAAGATCGCGATCGCTCCGAGGAGCGGGCGCAAGCGCCGAAGCGCGAGTCGGTACGCCATCAGCGCATCGATCGGCCTTCCGGCGTCGATCTCGATGAGCGCGCACGCCGTTGCTGCCTGGACGAGGCCGAGTCCGAGCAGTGCGAAGGTCGCCCCGATGACCGCCGCGAGGAACGCCCAGCTCCCGGCCGCCTCACCCGTGACCGTGCCGACGAGATCGACGACTTGCAGGAGGAGCCACTGCGTGAACTGTGATCGCGACCGCGATCGGGATCAGGAGGACGCCGAGCCCGAGGAAGAGTCCCGGCCGTTTGACGTACATACGCGCGGAGGCCGAGATGATCTGGCCCCACGCGCGGCGGCGGGCGATGCGCGTCGGCGCGACCGGCGTCCAGGTCGCGCGTACCGCAGCGAAGATCGCGAGCGCGAGGATTGCCGCGATCACGAGTAGGGTCGGGCCGGGGTTCCGCAAGAGGTGCACGAGCGCTCGCGACCCGCGCTCGACCGCCGCGCAGAAGAAGTCGGTCGTATTGGTCCCGAACGCGCCGCCGGCCGGTATCGCGTAGCTCCGGTCGCTCCAGCCGTCGGACCACGTGATCGGCTTCGTCCATTGCGTCTTCAGGTTCGGGCCGGTCGGGCCGTTGAAGAACGCCTTCTGCAGCTCTCCCCAACGTCCCTCGAACGCGATCCACGGGTACGCAGCCTCGGCGGCCGCACGGTCGCTCGGGATGGTCTCCACTTTCGGCGAGAGCTCCCGGTGCGGCCCTTGCGTGTCGTCGCAGCCGACACCGGCCTCGGCGGAGCTCCCGAGCCAGAGCGCCGCCGAGTACTTGTTCGCGTGCGAGCCGGCGGCCGGGTAGACGACCGGTCGCGTCCCGTCGACGACCTCGAGCTGGTCGTCCTTCCAGTTCGAGCGCGTAGCCCCCTCGTGCGCGCTGTAGCCAACCTCCACCGGATCGCGACCGAGCGCGTCGGCGGCGTCGTTCGCGTCGAAGACGAGCTGGATCATCTCCCAGTCGCCTTCGTGCGTGTTGTTGAAGTCGTTGAACGGGTAGAAGAACCAGTACTGGAGCGAGACCTTGCCCGGTCGCTCCGGTTCCGTCACGACGTGCGCGTAGACGACCGGCTCGCTTCCCGCCGTGAGTCGTTTCGCCCAGTGCGCGTAGTCGCAGCCCGGGTCGAGCGGGTCGCCCGGGAAGTCGAGGTGGTACTCGAAGCGATTGACGAGATCCTTGGCCGACGGCGCGATCTTCACGAGGTCGGTTCGGTTCCACGGGCCGCGCAGCGCGACCGTCGGTTCGTCGAGGATGAGATCGATGTTCGTAGGGACGAACGGCTCTCCGTGACCGCACTCCTCGGTCTGCTCGACGATGCGCACGATCGGCACGTGACGCTCGGCGAGCGCCTGTTCGTCGGCGTAATCGGCGGCCGCGGTCGGCGCGGCGACGAGCGCGACGAGTGCGACGGCGGCGACGAGCAGGTTTTGGCCGACGGTGCGCATCCGGCGCATTCTCCGCCTACTCGCGGACGCTCGACGCCGGAACCGGCCACGGGATCGCGCGTCCGCGTAGCATGAAGCCTCGTGATCGCGATCGTTCCCGATCGGGACGAGCTCGCACAGCACGGGGTGTCTGTGCGCGGGCACGTCTTCTGGCATCCGACGACCTCGCAGCTCTACGAGCATGCGCTGGCGCGCGGCGACGCGCGCCTCGCCGAGGGCGGGCCGCTCGTCGTCGACACCGGAGAGCACACCGGCCGCTCGCCCAAGGACAAGTTCATCGTCCGCGAGCCGGGCTCGGAGTCGCGACTCTGGTGGGGCGACGTCAATGCCGAGATCTCGGAGGAGCGCTTCGAGCACCTCCGCGAGAAGGTCGCCGCGCGTCTGGGCGAGGGCGACGTCTACGTCGTCGACGCCTTTGCGGGATCGGATCCTGCCCACCGAATCGCGGTTCGCGTGCTCTCCGAGAGCCCCTGGCATGCGCTCTTCGCGAAGACGCTCTTCATCGACCCGACGGACGACGAGCTCGAAGCGATGGAGCCCCAGGCGCTCGTCCTCCATGCGCCGTCGGTCTCGGCCGATCCGGACGAGGACGGTACGCGCTCGGAGACGTTCATCTGTTTCCACCCGTCGCGCGCCGAGGTGGTCATCGGCGGCACGTTCTACGCCGGGGAGATCAAGAAGTCGATCTTCACCGTCATGAACGACCGCCTTCCGCTCGAGGGCGTGCTCCCGATGCACTGCTCGGCGAACGTCGACGACCACGGCCGCGTCGCTGTCTTCTTCGGGCTTTCGGGCACGGGAAAGACGACGCTGTCGGCGGATCCGGAGCGGCGCCTCATCGGCGACGACGAGCACGGCTGGTCGAACGACGGCGTGTTCAACTTCGAGGGCGGCTGCTACGCCAAGGTCATCCGGCTCTCGGCAGAGGCCGAGCCGCAGATCTACGCGACGACGCGCACATTCGGAACCGTGCTCGAGAACGTCGTCATGGACGACCGCGGCGTCCTCGATCTCGACGACGGCTCGAAGACCGAGAACACGCGCGCCGCGTACAAGCTCGAGCGAATTGCGAACGCGCTCCCTGCGAAGCGTGCCGGGCAGCCGAGCTCGGTCGTCTTCCTCACCGCGGACGCGTTCGGGATTCTCCCGCCGATCGCGCGGCTGACCCGCGACCAGGCCATGTACTGGTTCCTCTCCGGCTTCACGGCCAAGCTCGCCGGCACCGAGATCGGCGTCACCGAGCCGCAGCCGACGTTCTCGGCGTGCTTCGGTGCCCCGTTCCTCCCGCAGCCGCCATCCGTGTACGCGCGGATGCTCGGCCAGAAGCTCGACGCGCACCCGGATGTGAGGGTGTGGCTCGTGAACACGGGCTGGACGGGCGGACCGTTCGGCGAGGGACGGCGGATGCCGATCACGGCGACGCGGACGCTCCTCGATGCCGCCCTCTCGGGCGAGCTCGACTCGGTGGAGCACCGCGTCGATCCGACCTTCGGGATCGAGGTCCCGGTCGAGGTTCCCGGCGTCGATTCCGCGCTCCTCGATCCCCGCTCGACGTGGGCGGACCCCTCCGCCTACGACACGAAGGCATCGGAGCTCGCCGCCATGTTCCGCGCGAACTTCACGAAGTTCGAAGGCGTCGAGCCCGCCGTCGCCGCGGCAGGCCCGCACTGACGTTCTTACCCACGGTTCACACTCCCCTGGCTATAAGGGCCAAGTGGCGTTCCCGACGATGAGGCGTCTCGCCGTCGTTCTCGCTGGGGCGCTCCTCGTCGGCGCTCTTTTCGCCGCAGGCACACGCGCCGACGAGCCGATGTCTGCTCGCGCGATGCGTGCGCACACGCTGGAGGCCGACGCCGCCGCGCCATTCCACGCCGACCCGGCTCGCGCGCGCGGCGACGACGTATCGTGGCGGACCGATCATCGACATCGACCGGAGAGACCGTCGACGTCCGCGTCTCGGACGCGCTGCCTGCCGAGACGGCCACGCCCGAAGGCTGGGCCGAGTTCCTCGCGGGGCTCATCCATGGCCCGGAGCTGTCCCAGCTGACGACGTACGTCGCCACGGTCGACGAGATGCAGGACATCTGCGGAACCCAGGCGCTCGGTTGCTACGCGCGGAATCAGCTCGTCGTGCCCGGTGAGACGGCGTTCGACACTTCGCCTGAGGAGATCGCGCGGCACGAGTACGGTCACCACATCGCGTATCACCGGTCGAACTCGCCCTGGGACGCCCTCGACTGGGGCCCGAAGCGGTGGGCGAGTGCTGTGAATGTCTGCTCGCGCGTCACCCGCAAGGAGGCCTATCCCGGCAACGAAGGCTCGAACTATGCGCGCAACCCGGGTGAGGCCTGGGCCGAGGTGTATCGGCTCACGGACGAGCGCAGAGCCGGGATCACGACGGCGACGTGGCCGATCATCGCTCCGAGCTTCTATCCCGACGCTCCCGCGCTCGACGCGGCCGAGCTCGATGTCGTGCAGCCGTGGACGGCGCCGCACACGACCTTGTTCACGCGCGTCTTCGGCAAGAAGACCGCCAAGGTCTGGTGGATACCGCTCTCGACTCCGCTCGACGGAGATGTCCGGATCAGCGCCACCGTTCCGGGTCGCGGCGTCGTCGACGTCGCGCTCGTCGCTTCGAACCGCCGGACGATCGTTCGGCGCGCGCAGTGGGTGAGCCAGCGCGTCAAGCGGCTCGAGGGATCGATCTGCGGCCAGCGCTCGCTCTTCGTCCGCGTCACGGAGACGGGGTTGCAGGGTCGTATTCGCGTCTCGGTGACGACGGCGTGAGCCGCGTCGCCGCCGCGGTCGCGCTCGGCGCGCTTCTCGCGGTGGCGGCTGCCGGCGCGGCGGCGGAAGCGGACAGCCCGGCGGCCGCCCGCTTCGCCCGAAGCTCGCTCACCACCGAGATCGACGCGCGCAGCGCCAGCGCGCGTACGGCCGCGGCGACCGCGTGGTGCGGCGCGGCCGCCCAGGCTGATCGCGTTCCCAATGCCGTCGCCGGCAACCCGGTGCATTGGGTGTACCTGATCCCGTCCGACGGCACGGACAGCCTCGGCGCCGTTGCGAACGCGATGCAGTCGGACGCCGACCAGGTCGACGCCTGGTGGCGCGGCCAGGATCCGAGCCGCGTACCCCGGAACGACGTCACGAGCTTCTCGTGCGGCACGCAGCTCGACATCACGACGGTTCGCTCGACGCTTTCGGGCTCGCAGCTCACGCCGATCTCGAATCGGTTCTCCGGCATCCTCGACACGCTCGAGCGTGCTGGCTTCTCGTCGCCGCTGACGAAGTACCTCGTCTACTACGACGGGCCGATCGACGACGACAACATCTGCGGCCAGGGCGGGAGCGACTCGAACGGCTTCGGTGTCGCGATCGTCTACTACCGCTCGTGCATCGGCGTCTCCACGGCTGCCGTCGCCGCGCACGAGTTCCTCCACACTATCGGCGCGGTGCCGACCGGTGCCCCGAACGAGTGCCCGGGCGACAACGCCGCGCACACGTGCGACAACGAGAGCGACCTCATGTATCCGGCCGTCGGGGGCGGGCCGCTCTCGGTGAAGGTGCTCGATCCTGGCCGGAACGACTACTACGGGCACTCCGGAGCCTGGCTGGACACGCAGGACTCCGCGTGGCTCGTGCGGCTCGACAGCCAGGCGCAGCTCGCCCTCACCGTGTCCGGGCCGGGCTCCGTCGCCGCCGACGTCCCCGGCCTGCAGTGCTCGTCGAGCTGCACCACCACCTGGAACTCGGGCCAGCGCCTCGCGCTGACTGCAACTCCCGCGGCGGGGGCGAAGCTCGTGCGCTGGGCAGGCGCATGCTCGGGAAGTGCCGGCTGCAACCTCACCGTCGCCCCCGGCGGGACGCTGTCGGCGCTGTTCGCGCCGGCGACGTTCCGCCTGACCGTCGCCGTCACGGGGAAGGGCGCGGTTCGGAGCTCGGGAGCGGGCATCGCCTGCCGGTCTCGCTGCTCGGCGAGCTTCCCCTCGTACTCGCCCGTACGCCTGACCGCATCTCCGGCGAAGGGGTGGAAGCTCAGGTCCTGGAGCGGCGCCTGCCGAGGCTCGAAGAAGGCCTGCACGGTGCCGATGAGCGCGGCCACGAACGCCCGCGCGACGTTCGTCCGCGCCTGACGTTCGACGGGTTCACGCCAGGATTGATCAGGTAGCGTCCGTCGCGTGGAGGCCAAGCACGACGTCGTCGTCGTCGGAGCCGGCTGCGCCGGTATGCGCGCCGCCATCGAGGCCTTTGACACGGGCGCGAACGTTGGCGTCGTCTCGAAGTTGCACCCCACGCGGAGTCACTCCGGCGCGGCCGAGGGCGGGATCAACGCGGCGCTCGGGAACACTGCGGCGGACAGTCCGGAGACGCACGCTTTCGACACCGTGAAGGGGTCCGACTACCTCGGGGACCAGGATGCGATCGAGATCCTCGCGAACGAGGCGCCCGGCGACATCTACCAGCTCGAGCATTGGGGCTGCGTCTTCTCGCGGAACGACGAGGGAAAGCTCGCGCAGCGGCCGTTCGGCGCGGCGGGCTCACCTCGAACGGTGTACTCGGCCGACATCACGGGACACGTTCTGATCCACGTCCTCTACGAGCAGCTGATGAAGCGCCAGGACCAGGGGCCGGTGCACGTGTACGAGGAGTACTTCGCGTGGCGGCTCGTGATCGAGGACGGGCGCTGCGTCGGTGTCATCTGCTGGGATCTCGTCCACGGCGGGCTCAAGCTCGTCACCGGGAAGTCGATCGTCCTCGCCACGGGCGGCATGGGCCGCATCTATCGCGCGACGACGAATGCGTACGCCTGCAACGGCGACGGCATGGCGATGGCACTGCATGCCGGGCTCCCGCTTGAAGGACATGGAGTTCATGCAGTTCCACCCGACGACGCTCTTTCCGAGCGGCGTCCTCATCACGGAGGGATGCCGCGGCGAGGGCGGCTTCCTCATCAACCGAGACGGCGAGCGGTTCATGGCGCGCTATGCACCGAACGCGCTCGAGCTCGCCTCCCGCGACGTCGTGTCGCGGTCGGAAACGACGGAGATCGAGGGTGGCAGGGGGATCAACGACTCCGTCCTCCTCGACCTGCGCCATCTCGGCGCCGAGCGCATCCTCTCGCGGCTCCCCGGATCGCGTGAGCTCGCGATGACGTTCGCCGGTGTGGATCCGATCTTCGATCCGATCCCCGTCCGGCCGGGTGCCCACTACCACATGGGCGGCGTCGCCACCGACAACTGGGGCGCCACCGAGGTCGACGGTCTGTACGCGGCCGGAGAGGTCGCGTGCGTCTCCGTCCATGGTGCTAACAGGCTCGGCGGCAACTCGCTGATGGAGACGATCACGTTCGGCCGACGTGCGGGCCAGGCAGCGGCCGAGCAGGCATTTACGAGGTCCGAAGCGACCATTTCGGACGCACCGCTGGCCGATGCCGAGCGCGACCTCGGCACGCTCCTCGACCGCAAGGACGGAGAGAGGCCGTGGAAGATCCGTGACGAGCTCGGCGCCTCGATGCTCGAGAACTTCGGGGTCTTTCGTTATGCGGAGCGCATGGAGAGCCAGCTCGACATCGTCCGGGGGCTCCGCGAGCGCTACGAGCACGTCATCGTCGAGGACAAGGGCGACATCTTCAACACGGATCTCACGCAGGCGCTCGAGCTCGGCTCGATGCTCGACCTTGCCTGGGTCATGGTGCAGGCCGGACTCGCGCGCGAGGAGAGCCGTGGTGCTCACTCCCGTCCTGCCGACTTCCCCGAGCGCGACGACGAGCGCTTCCTCCACCATTCGGTCACGCGCTGGGACGATGGCGCACCAGAGCTCTCGACCGAGGATGTCCGCATGACCAAGTACCAGCCAGAGGTGCGCAGCTACTGATGCAGGTCGCCCTCAAGATCTGGCGCTACGACGCAGTCGCGGGCGAGCGCGCGCTCCGCGAGTACGAGATCGACGCGCCCGAGGAGGCGACGCTCCTCGATTGCCTCGACATCGTCAAGGACCAGGTCGACGGCACGCTCGCGTATCGCAAGAGCTGCCGGATGATGATCTGCGGCTCCTGCGGTATGCGCATGGACGGCGCCGCCGTCCTCGCGTGCAAGACCCGGATGTACGAGATCGCGCAGGCAGGGCACGTGCCGGTCATCTCCGCGATGGGGAACCTTCCCATCGTCAAGGACCTCGTCGTGGATATGGAGCCCTTCTGGGGGAAGATCCGCGCAGTTACACCATGGCTCGAGCCGGGCTACTCGGACCCGGGTGAGACGGAGCACGCCGTCTCGCAGGAGCGCATGGACGTGATCCATAAGGAATCGCTCTGCATCATGTGTGGCTGCTGCGTGTCCGAGTGCAACTCGATGGAGGCCGATCCCGACTTCCTCGGCCCTGCGGCGCTCGCCAAGGGGATGCGCTTCGTGGGCGATCCGCGCGATCGCGCGACGGTCGAGCGCCTCCAGTCGTACTCCGGCGAGCACGGCATCTGGGACTGCACGCGCTGCTATTTCTGCAACGAGCGGTGCCCGAAGGGCGTCGACCCGCGCGATGCGATCGCGAAGCTCGGCGCCGAGGCGATGAAGGAAGGCATCGACTCCGACATGGGCGCCAAGCACGCGAAGTGGTTCGTCACGTCGGCGAAGACGACCGGCTGGCTGCGCGAGACCGAGCTCGTCCCGAAGACCCAGGGCATCACGAAATCGCTCAAAGAGGTTACGTTCGCCATGGGCCTTCTCAAGCACGGAAAGGTGCCGCCGCCGGTCCCGCCGCACGTCGCCAAACACGTGGACGAAGCGCGTGCGCTCTACGACCTCGTTCAGGTGCAGGGTCGTAACGGCGCCGCGGGGATCACACAGTCCGAGAAGGCGCTCGGGCACCTCGAACACGCCCACGGTGGGGGTGATGCGGCTAGGCGCGGCCCGTACGGGTCAGGGTCTTTCGCGAAGCCGTTCCTGCCGGGAGAGGAGCCCGCCGCGTGAGGACCGTCGCCTACTACAAGGGCTGCCTCGCGTCACTCTCGGCGAAGGAGCTCGACACCTCGACGCAGGCGCTCGCGCCGAAGGTCGGCCTCGAGCTGATCGAGCTCGAGGCGGTCACGTGCTGCGGCGCCGGCGACATCCACGAGGCCGAGCCGGACTACTACCTCCATCTGAACGCGCGCATCCTCGCGTACGCCGAGGAGACGGGTGCGGACACGCTGATGACGATCTGCAACGTCTGCACGCTCAACCTCCGGCAGGCGAATCACGCGCTGCAGGGCGACGAGGCCTTGCTCGCTCGCGTGAACGAGAACCTCGTGTCGGTCGGTGCGCCGCCGTACTCGGGTGGCGTGGAGGTCTTGCACTTCCTCTGGCTCATCTCCGCAGGGGAGGGCTACGAGCTGTTGCAGGGCGCCGCGCACAAGGGGCTGAAGGGCCTCAAGATCGCGCCGTTCTACGGCTGCCAGATCCTGCGCCCGTCGAAGCTCCTCGGCTTCGAGGATCCGGACAAGCCCCAGTCCCTCGAGCGGATCATCGCTGCCTGTGGCGGGGAGGCGGTCGACTACCCGGCGAAGATCAAATGCTGCGGATTCCCGATCATCCAGGCGCGCGAGGACGTCGCGCTCGCCGAGCTGATCCAGCCGATCGAGCAGGCGAAAGAGGCCGGCGCCGACGCGATGGTCACGCCGTGCCCGCTCTGCCACCTCTCGCTCGACGCCTGGCAGTCGAAGCTCTTCAAGCAGACCGGCAAGGACTTCCAGATGCCGATCCTGCATCTCTCGCAGCTCGTCGGCGTCGCGGCCGGACTCGACTCGTCGGAGCTGAAGTTCAAGCGCCATGTCGTCTCGGTCGAGCCGGTGACCGAGAAGCTCTCCGTCTGACCTGGGTTCTCCTTGTCCTCGGCGCCGCGGCAGCGGCGGTCGCGGCATGGGCGTGGTTCGAGGCGGGATGGCTCCGCAAGCGCGTCCTCGACGTTCGTCTCGACGGAGTGCCGGCCGAGCTCGACGGGCTGCGCATCGCGCACCTCTCCGACCTTCACCTCGGCGTGCCCTCGCGCGGACGCCGTGCGGTGCGCGAGGCTGTGGACTGGGTCGTGGAGCGCCAGCCCGACCTCGTCTGCATCACCGGCGACCTCGTGTCGCGCCGCTCCGGGATGCCGGAGCTCGAGGAGCTGCTTCGCGCGATCGGCCGCTGCTACGTCGTCCTCGGCAACCACGACTTCGCCGACAGTCGCGATCCGTTCTCCCAGCGCGTCGATCCGAAGGCGATCGCAGCTCTCGAGAACGTCACACTCCTCGGAGACGACGCCGTCGAGGTCGAGCTGCGTGGGCGGCGCGTTCAGATCGTCGGCGTCGACCCGCAGGCATACACGGCTCGAACTGCCGCTCCGGACACGCTCGCGGATCACGCGGCGGACCTGCGGATCCTTCTCTGCCACTTCCCGCGAATCGTCAAGCGCATCCCGAGCGTCTTCCACCTCGTGCTCGCCGGGCACCTGCACGCCGGCCAGATCGTCGTGCCGTATCCGGGCGGGCGGCTGCGCCTCGCGCACCTCCGTGCTCGCGACGTCGAAGGCCTCTACGACTACGGCGCCACGCAGCTGCACGTGTCGCCCGGCCTCGGCACGACGTTCGTCCCGTTCCGGCTCTTCGCACGTCCGGAGGTGACGGAGCTGGTTGTACGATCGGCGTGATGGAGGCCCCGGTCATCTCGGCCGATGTGCTCGCCCGGTATGCCGGCGATGCGGCGCTGGAGGTGGCAGGCGTTTCGGGCTTGACCCGGGACGCCGCCGAGGTCTCGAGCTCCGCGGAGAAGGCAGACGTCGTCGTGCATCTCGAGCTCGAGTGGGGGGCGAGCGCGGATGCGGTGGCGCGTCAGGTGCAGGAGCGCGTGGCCGAATACCTCGGGCGCATGGCGAATCTCGACGTTGCGTCCGTGGACGTCGTCGTCGAGCGCGTCGGCGCCCCTCCCGCGAAGCAATGACGTCGCGCCTCGCCGGGCCTCACCGGCGCGACGCTCGAGACGGCGCCAACGGTCTGCCAGACGTGCGTCTGGTGGCAGACGCGCGGCAACCGCGAGCCGGAGAAGCGCAAGTGGATCGATCGTGCCGAGGACGAGTGGGGGGCGTGGGGGACGGTCTATCGCGACGACGACGGCCGCGTCCTCGGCTCGATGCAGTACGGCCCGTCGTCGCTCTTCCCGCGTGCCGCCGATCTTCCGGCCGGCCCTCCGTCGGACGACGCGGTGCTCGTCACGTGTGCCTATCTGCTGACGGAGACGCAGCCGTGGGTCGAGCAGTCGCTCTTCCTCGCCGCGATCGGCGAGGCACGCGACAAGGGTGCCCGGGCGCTCGAGGCGTTTGCCTATCGTTATCGCGAAGGGACGCCTCCGGCCGAGCGCTTCCTCGTCCATCGAACCGTGTTCCCGCGCGACTTCCTTGCCGACTTCGGCTTTCGGACGCTTCGCTCATCCGGACGCATCGAGCTGGCTCGGCTCGACTTAGGCGGCCTGCAGCCCGTGGAGGAGGGCAAGCGGGAGAAGGTGCTTCGGGTCGTGCAGGAGGCGTTCCAGCCGGCGCCCGCGCCCGCTCCTCCCGGCGGCGGTTAGCCCGCTCGCTGCCCGAATAGCTCGGAAGCTCCGCGCCGACGACGAGCTCCGCGATCTGAATTGCGTTGAGCGCCGCGCCCTTGCGCAGGTTGTCGCTGACGAGGAACAGCGCGAGGCCATTCTCGACAGACGCGTCGGCGCGCACGCGCCCGACGAGCACGTCGTCGATGCCGATCGCATGGGTATGTGCCGGGACTTCTTGGAGCCGCAGACCCGGAGCCGCCTCCAGGATGCGCTGCGCATCCGCCGGCGCGAGCGGTGTCTCCGTTTCGATCCACACCGCCTCGGCGTGGCCCACGACGACCGGGACTCGCACGCACGTAGCGCTTACGGGCAGATCGGGAAGCTCGAGGATCTTGCGTGTCTCCTCGCGGAGCTTGACCTCCTCGTCGTACTCGAGGCCGTCGAACTCCCAGTCCATGCGCAGCTGATGGTCGTCGGTGTCCTCCGCCCGGAGCTCGGCGACGGCGTCGGAGCCGGCGCCCGACACCGACTGGTAGGTCGCGACCCGCACGCTCTTGAGCCCTGCGGCGTCGTGCAGCGGTGCGAGCGCCATCGTCAGCGGAATCGTGCAGCAGTTCGGGTTCGCGACGATTCCCGTGTGCTCGAGCGCGCGCTCGCCATTCACCTCGGGCACGACGAGCGGGATACCCGCCTCGAGCCGGAAAGCCGCCGACTTGTCCACGCAGAGCGCACCCGCTCCGGCCGCGAGGGGAACGAGCTCGCGACTGACCTCGGTGCCGATCGAGAAGAAGCAGACGTCGAGGTCGCCGGCGCTCAGCGCCGCGGGCGTCGCCTCCTCGACCTCGAAGTCACCGAGCCACTCCGCCGGCGGAGCGCCATGACGCGAACGTGCGGATGTTGGTGTATCCGCGATCGACCAGGTACCGGAGCGTGACCTGACCGACCAGCCCGGTCGCACCGACGACGCCGATACGGAGGTCGGGGTCGATCATCGCCGCAGTGTACGAAAGCGACGAGAAAGAGCCCAAAAAAACACTGAACCGACTGACCCGAAGGCCCGCCGGTTCAGTGGGTGCAATCTAGGAGGCCCGTTCACCGGATGCAACCCCCTCCGCCGCGAGAAAGACGCAATTTGCGAACGAAACGTGTGGACGTCACATGGCGCGGCGGCCGGCCAGTGCGCGGCCGAGCGTCACTTCGTCGGCGTACTCCAGGTCGCCGCCCACCGGGAGGCCGCTCGCGAGTCGTGTGACCTGCACCGTCTCGCGGAGCCGGTCGGCGAGATACGCGGCCGTCGCCTCGCCGGTCATCGTCGGATTCGTCGCGAGGACCACCTCAGTCACCCCGTTCCGTTCGACGCGGGCGAGCAGTCCGTCGATCCGCAGGTCACCCGGCTCGACCCCGTCGAGCGGCGAGAGCGCGCCTCCCAGCACGTGGTAGAGCCCGCGGTACTCACCCGTGCGCTCGACCGAGACGACGTCGACCGGCTGCTCGACGACGCAGATGACGGTTCGGTCTCGCCGCGCATCCGCGCAGACGGCGCAGAGCTCCTCCTCGGTGAGGTTCCCGCACTCTCTGCAGAAGCGGACGCGCGCCTTGACGTCCTCGATCGCGCGGGAGAGCTCGAGGGCATCGTCGGGTTGCGTCGAGAGGATGTGAAACGCAAGCCGTTGAGCCGTGCGCCTCCCGATGCCGGGGAGCTTCGTGAGCTGGGTGACGAGGTTCTCGACGGCCGGGCTCAGCACGGCGAGAGCCTAGCCGTCCCTTTCGGACACGCTTCGTTCGTGAGGCGGCTATGAGCCGGGCAGCAAGCCGCCGAGATCGCCGAGGCCGCTTCCGGGCATCAGCCCCGACATCTTCGCCTCCATCAGCCCGCGCGCCGAGCGCAGCGCCTCGTTGACGGCCGCGAGCACCAGGTCGGCGAGCAGCTCCGGGTCGTCGGGGTCGATCGCGCGCGGGTCGATCGTGATCGAGACCACTTCGCCCGCTCCGTTCGCCTTCACGGTGACCATCCCGCCGCCGGCCGAGGCCTCGACGATCTCGCCCGCGGCCTCCTCCTGCGCCTTCTGGAGCTCGGCCTGCATACGCTGGGCCTCCTGCAGCATCTTGTTCATGTCGAAGTTCATTCGGTCGGCTCCTTCACCTCTTCGGCATTGAAAGTCTCCTTGAGCAGCGAGAACACGTCCTCCTCGGAGAGCGGATCGTCATTGCCGACGACGACGTCGTCCTCGGCGTCGCCCGACTCGAGGACGACCGACAGCTTGCGCCCGGTCACCTCGTAGAGCGCGTCGCGCAGGAGTCCGATGTTCTGCGGCTCGGCGACCTGGCGACGATGGAAGTCGGCGCCCGCCGGGAACTCGAGCGTGAGCGTGTCGTCCGCGAGGCCGGTCGGCGTTGCCTCGGTGAGCAGGCTCGCAACCGGGATCGAGCGCTCGCGAACGGCGTCGATGATGCCCCTGTCCCACGCCTCCGTGACCTGCTCGAGCTCGACCTGAGGAGCTCCAGGCGCGTCATTCGGCGTCGGCTCGACGAGTTCGGGCTCCCGCGGCGGCTCGGAGGACGTGGCTGGCGTCGGGTGCATCGTCGCGTTTGGCGCACGCGACTCGAGCAGCTCCACGCGATGTGCGAGCGACTCGCGCGAGAGATCTGAGGCGGGCCGCGTCACCTTCACGAGAGCGATCTCGAGCGGCAACCGCGGATCGGCACCCTGGCGGATGTCGTCGACCGCGACGGCGAGCAGGTCGATGAGTCGCAGTACCGTCGGCTCGGGAATCTGGTTGGCCTGCTCGCGCAGGCGCTCCTTCGTCTCCTCGGTGACGGGGAACGACTCGGGCACGTAGCCCATGTGCTGGACGAGCAGCAGCTCGCGCAGGTGCTCGAGCAGGTCGTGGACGACACGACCGAGATCCTGTCCCTGCTCCGCGAGCTCCTCGAGGAAGAGGAGCGCTCCGGCCGTGTCGCGATCGACGACCATGTCGCACAGCCGCAGCAGCGACTCCTCGTCGACCGCGCCGACGAGCTGGAGGACGGACTGCGCATCGACCGAGCTGTTCGTCGCCGCGGCGAGCTGGTCGAGCGTCGAGACCGCGTCGCGAAACGAGCCGCCGGCGGTCCGCGCGATGAGCGAGAGAGCCGAGTCCTGTGCCTGGATGCCCTCGCCTTCTGCGACGCGGCGCAGGAGTGTCACGACCTCGGGCAGTCGAGGTCGCTGGAAGACGAACGTCTGGCAGCGCGAGCGCACTGTGGGGATCACGCTGACGAGATCCGTCGTGCAGAACACGAACAGCAGGTGTGGCGGAGGCTCCTCGATGAGCTTGAGCAACGCGTTCCACGCCTCGCGCGTCAGCTGGTGCGCCTCGTCGACGATGTAGACCTTGAAGCGGCCCTGGACGGGCTGGAGCACGACTCGTTCCCTGAGCTCGCGGATGTCGTCGATTCCGCGTTGCGACGCGGCGTCCATCTCGACCACGTCGAGCGACGTGCCGTTCGCGATCGCAAGGCAGACCGGGCACGTCTTGTCCGGGGACGGAGACGGCCCTGGCGTCCCGGCGCAGTTCAGGGCCTTCGCGAGGATCCGCGCCATGGAGGTCTTGCCCGTTCCGCGCGGACCAGCGAACAGATAGGCCTGGCGTACCTGGTCGTGTTCGATCGCGTTCTGCAACGTGCGGACGACCGCCTCCTGCCCGACGACCTCGTCGAAGCCCTGCGGGCGGTACTTCCGGTAAAGGGCCGTCACCTGCTGGATTCAATCAGGTGGGGTCAATGCCCGGCCACGCGCTCCGCCTTCGAGATCGGCATCACCGGAGGTACCTGCGTCGCCTGCTCGGATCGGGCGGAGCCGCGGCACCTGAGAGGGAGTCCTTAGCGCTGCTTCCTTCCGGACCTGACGCGGTTCGGACGCTCCCAGTGCGCGGGACCCGATCGTCAACGCCGCGTGCGCAGACCCTGTCCCGACGAACCGTCCCTCGGACGGCGTTCGGCCCCGCATGGAGCGGATTTCGGGTTCAGGGAACCGCTGCCTCCCCACCTAGCGCGACCGGGCAGGCGGAGGGTACCACCTCTGCTCGTGACTACCATCGCGCGGGTACCAGTGATTGAGGCCACGCTCTACACCGATGCCGGTTGCCCGTGGGCGTACTCGGCGAACCCCGCTCTGCGGGTGCTCGAGTGGCGCTTTCGCGCCCAGCTCTCCTGGCGGCTCGTGATGATCGGGCTACGCGAGGAGGCGAACGAGGCAGCGGTGCGCACGTACGACCCCGAGCGCGCGCTCGCGCGCTGGCGGGTCTACGAGGAGCGCTACGGAATGCCGTTCGGGACCGAGGCAAAGTCGCGCCCGAGCGGAACCGGTCGAGGATGCCGCGCGGTCGTTGCGGCCGGTCTGCTGGAGCCTGGAAGCGAGTGGGTAGTGCTCCGCGCGCTCCAGATCGCCAACTTCACGGGCTCGGTCTACCTCGATGACGCGGAGAGCATCCGCGAGGCGCTTCGCGCTGTGGCGAACGCGGATGCCGATCGGATCGCCGCGATGCTCGACGACGACGCGGTCGTCGCCGAGTACGAGCGGCAGCTCGCCGAGACGCGCTCGGCTGCCGGCACACCTGCGCATGCTCAGGAGAAGACGGCCTCCGCTGACGGGCAGGTGCGGTTCACCGCGCCATCGGTGGTGTTCCGTCGCGGGGAGCAGTCAGTGGTTGCGGGAGGCTGGCAGCCACTCCTCTCCTATGACACCGTTCTTGCGAACTTCGCCCCCGAGCTCGAGCGCGTGCCGCCTCCAGACTCACCGGAGCCACTTCTCGAGTTCTTCCCCGGTGGGCTCACGACGGCCGAGGTCGCGCTCCTTCTCGCCGAGGGCTCCGATCCCGTGCCCGATCCGAAAGCCGCGGCGGCTTCGCTGTCCGCGCTGGTCTCCGACGGTAAGGCGGTTCGAGCCGCGGTGGGCAGCGATGCCGTTTGGACTCGTCGCTCGTGAGGCGCTAGTTGCCTTTGAGCCGTTCGTAGTGAGCCTGCGCGATCTTCAGAGCCTGCTCCTCGGTGACCGACCCTGGCGGTCCGTGCAAATCCACCGTGTAGACGAACGAACCGTCGGTGAAGCCCACCCAGTAGCTGTCGAAAGGTCGTTCGTCTGGCGTTCCGACTCTCGCGATGTCGTCAGCGGTCGCGCTTCGGTGGACGCCTCGCGCACCGGGAATGTCATCGACATCGAACGTGCTCCGCTGCACGGCGCAGCTCATGGGACATGGCTTCATGGTGTCGGTTTCGAGCCAGTCCAGAGCGCTCGTCGCCCCTTCCTCGGATTGAAGCTGAACGACGGAGCTGGAGACATGAGGCTCCGTACGGGTATGCGTCGCTCCGAAGAAGCGGGTCCCCGAACCCGCCCCTTCGAAGCCGGCCTCCTTGAAGACCGTGGTCATCTCCTTCGTGTCCGCACCGATCGCGAGGTCGCTGAGTGCCTGGATGAACTCGTCGAACTTCACCGTTGTCCCACCCTGCTCGACCGGGTCGGGCTTCGAGCCGGGCGCATCCGCCGCCGTGACGAGGCGCTGCGAGAGCGTGAGCGGAGCTTGCTCGACCGTCGTTGTGCCACTCGCCGTGTCATCCCCGCCGCCGCACGCGACGGGTACGGTCAAGACAAGTGCAGCTAGGAGGGGGAGGACGAGGCGCACGGCTCGCCGATCCTACGGAGTGCGGGCGCTGTCCACAAGCGGCTCGCCTGCCGCGGTCTAGCTGAGGTCGATCCGCTCCTTTGCGCTTCTGCGTGGGAACCCTGGGCCGGCATCGCTGCGCTTGTCGAATGGTCATGCGAGCTGCGCTGACCATGCTTGGTGAGTAATCGACACGTCGTGCGCCGGGTTTCCGCCGAGGCGTAGTCTTGACGACTGATGGTTGTCGAGGATACGACGGCATTCGTCGAACAGCTCGATGTGGTCATCGACGCCAAGAAGGCAGACAAGCATCGGCGGCGTGTGGCAAGGGGGAGGATCGAAGTGCTCGAGCTGTTGGCTGAGGTACGTCTAGCCACCCGGATCTTGCGCGGCATGGAGCCGAGCGACCGCCCCGGCGGCGCGAGCGAGATACAGGCGCTCGGCTCTCACATCAACGCGAAGCGCGAGGAGCTCCGCCGAAGGAGAGAGCGATTGAAGCGTCTCGAGGAGAAGCTCCGCGAGGTGGAAACTCGGCGCCGGACGGTGGTCATCTTCCGACTCCACTCCTCGCAGCACTATGTCGATGTTTCCCGTGACCGATTTGCGCAGATGTCTTCGACTCAGAGAGCGGCGCCTAGGCTGGTCTTCCACAAGAATGGCCGTCAGTGGTGGTGGTATCGCGACCGATTCTGGTGGGATGACGCGAAGCTCAACGCTCACGAGGTCGCGAGCGCGATTCACGACGCCAATTTGATCGGGAGCTTGCAGCGTCATCTGCTCGAGGAAGCGCGTGAAGCTGTGTTCGGTACGGCTGGATCGGCGACGGCAAGCGAGTCGATCCCGGAGTCGGTCCGGCTCGGCGTATGGCGCAGAGACGGCGGCCGCTGCGTCGATTGCGGCTCGGTCGAGAACGTTCGTTTCGAACACGTCACGACAGCCGGCGGCGATGTTCTTTCGTCGCACGACGTCGAACTCCGTTGTCGCACGTGCTCGGCATGGCGTGCTCAGCCGGGTGCTGGCGCCATCGCGTGGGACATGGCCGAGTAAACCCCGCGTCCTGGTTCGCACGAGCTGACGGGAGCCAGCAGGTGTGGCCGGCGCGACAAGATGTCCAGGTCCCGCGTGTGTGCGGACTGATGCTCAGAGAGAGCACTACTATGGCTCCCCAGCGATGACGAAACCCGAGAGCACCGTCTCCGACGTAATGGTGCGCCGACCGAAGACGCTCCCTGCGGACGTAACCGTCTCCGATGCGCGGAAGGCGTTCGAGAAGGCCAGTGTGAAGATGCTTCTCCTCGTGGAGGGTGATCGCTTCCGCGGCGCAGTGACGGCAATCCCGGCCGAGGCGGATCCCGAGGAGTTGGCGCTCACCTTTGTCGACGACTCGCCAGTGACCGTTACTGCGGACATGCCCGCGTCGGAAGCTCTCGCGCGCCTCGACTACAAGCCCAACGGGCGAATGATCGTCCTCGACGAGGAGCGCCTGGCGGGTTTGGTCTGCCTCGCGAGCGACGGAGAGCGCTTCTGCGGGTTGCCCGCCCCGGCGAGCCCTTAACGCCCAGCACGCTCCGCGGAGCCAGTCACGCCCGGCGGCTGCGGAGCGCGAAGCGGTCGTCCGATGTGCGCGTAAAGACGCCGTCGGCGTGGAGTTCGAACCAACCGATCTGAACGTCATCGGAGGCGGTGTCGAACAACGGAACGAAGGGCTTGAGATCGAGAACCGGCGTTCCGTCGAGGAGGTCCAACCCTTCCACGACGACTCGGGCGGACGTCACGCTGACGATACGAGCGAGCGAGAGTCCGACCGGATTCGGACGTCGCGGCGAGCGCGTCGCGAACGTCCCATGCTGTTCGTTGTCGAGAAATGTGCGCACCGTTGAATCCCAGCCCACGACCTCGTCGAGGTGGGCGATGACCCATACGTGGGAGAAGCCGTCGAGATCCGCGAGGCATCCACTGTGCGGACTCGAGACCTCGATCGTCGACGTGCCGCTCGTGTCGGCGATTGGTTGCAGCGGCATCCCGTTCAGCTCGGTGTGCGGCGAGCTGACGTACCCGATCGGGCGATAGACGATCGGTTCGACGACGCGACTGTCGAGCAGGCCCTCCACGAATGAAAGTGCTGCACGGCCAACCGAGAGCCGCCAGAGACTCAGCGTTCGGGGGAAGCCTGTTGCAGACTTCAGCTGCTCCTCGAGTGCCGCTTCCGTGCGCACGAGAACTGCTTGCTGGCCGAGAAGAAGCGCTGTCGGGTCGAGGCCGGCACGGTCGAGGAACAGGAGCTTCAGCATGAGCTCCGATCGGAGATCCCGCACATGTGGCGCAGGAGTGCTGCGCCACCGGTTGAACCTCGCCCGACCTCGTCGTGTGGCACCGAGGATGGTCCGTGCCGGACCTGCATCGCTCGTCGTCGTGCCCCTGACCTCTGCTAGTCCATCGCTCTGAAGCTGGCGCAAGGCCTTGTACACGAGCGGTCGCGTGCACGAGTAGACGCTCCCGATGTCTCCCGCCGGCGCAAGTGCTTCGGCGATCGCCCACCCGTGGGTCGGCGCCTCGCAGAGCAGGCCGAGCGTCGCCCACTCCGGGAGCGACGGCTCGGTCCGCGGAGTTCGACTCATCGGGCGAGCATGACCTCGGTCGACTTGATGATCGCAGTCACGGAGTCGCCTTCCGCCAGCCCGAGCTCTTCGACGCTCGTCCGTGTTACGACGGAGACGATCTCGTTCTCACCGACCCGGATGACGACTTCGGCCATGACGCCGCCGAGCTTGATCGAGGTGACCGTGCCTTCGAGCTTGTTCCGGGCGCTGATCTGCATGCGTTCCTCCTAGTAGTCGAAAAGTAACTACCGCTGTGGTAGCGTAGCCCGCCGGCAGGCGGCGGACTGCGGTCGTCGAGAGGAGCGTCGAAGGTGGGAAGTCGTATGAACCGGCGTGCGTTCGTCGGGGGCTCGCTCGGAGTCGGCGCGCTGGCGCTCGGCGCGCCCTGGGTAGCAACTGCGTCCGCCGCAACCGAGGACGAGCTGGCGTTTGCGAATTTCGGTGCCTCGACCGAGTTCCTCGTGAAGGACTTCTACACCAAGGCGCTCGAGGCGAAGGTCGTCTCTGCAACACAGACCGCGACCCTGAAACGAGGACGGTCGGCTGCGGGTCAGCATGTGAAGGCGCTCTCGGACCTCCTCCGCGGCGCGGGGGATGTCGCGCCGGCGCCGGAGGACTTCGACTTCCAGTGGCCCGCTGCCACGTTCCGCAGCGAGAAGGAGATCGTCGCGACCGGAACTGGTGTCCTGCGAGCGCTGCTCGGCGCGTATCAGACGGCTGCTGCGTCGGTCTCGAACCCGGCCTACCGCGTGCTCTACGCGAGCCTCGCCGCGAGCGTGAGCCAGCAGCTCGCCACTCTCGCCGCTCGCGCGGGACAGAGCGCGATCGAACCATTTCCCACGGCTATGGACCTCGAAGCCGCGAGCGACGCGCTCGACGCCTACCTGGGTTAGGAGGACGACATGAGACACCGCATCGCACTCGCGATCCTCACCATCGTCGTGCTGGTGGCGTCGGCCTTCGCAGGAACCGCACGCACACAGACCGAGCCGCTGACGATCTACGCCGCAGCGTCGCTGACGGATGTCTTCCGGGCGCTCGATCCGGCTCAGAAGTACAGCTTCGCCGGTTCCAACACCCTCGAGACGCAGATTCGCAACGGCGCGCCCGCGGACATCTTCGCGTCGGCTGCGCCGCTCAACACCCAGCGCCTCTTCGGGCAGGGACTCGTCGACAAGCCCGTCACGTTCACCTCGAATCGGCTCGCCTTGATCGTTCCGAAGTCGAACCCGGCGGACCTCCATTCCGTATACGACCTCAAGCGCAAGCCGGTGAAGCTGGTCGTCGCCAGTGCGGCCGTTCCGGTCGGTGCGTACACCCGCACCGTGCTGCGCAAGATGGCGCTGACATCGGTCCTGTCCAAGGTCGTGAGCCAGGAGACTGACGTCCGCGCGGTCACGGGCAAGGTCGCACTCGGGCAGGCAGACGCGGGCTTCGTGTACGTCACGGACGCGCGTGCCGTGAACGACCAGGTCACGGTCATCCGGATCCCGGCATGGGCGCAGCCGCGCGTGCGCTACGAGATCGCTGTCGTGTCCAAATCGAAGAAGAAGGCGGTTGCTCAGGCATGGATCAAGACACTGCTCTCGGCGAAGGGTCAGGCAGCGCTGAAGGCGTACGGCTTCCTCCCGCTGCCCAAGGCCAAGTCCTAGACGGCCTGTTCCGGGCGACGCTCGTTCTGGCCACGAGCGTCGCCCTCCTTTTCCTGCTCCTTCCCATCGTCGCCGTCTTTCTCCGCGTGCCCCCGAGCGAGCTCGTCTCGGCGCTCGGTTCGGATGCGGCACAGGACGCGCTACGGGTGACCGGCGAGACCATCACGATCTCGATGCTCGCGATCATCCTCTTCGGAACGCCGGCCGCATACTGGATCTCGACCCGGAAGGGAGCGCTTCGCGACGCCCTCGTGACGCTGGTCGAGCTTCCTCTCGTGCTGCCGCCCGCGGTCGCCGGAATCGGGCTCCTCGTCGCGTTCGGCCGTGCCGGACTGCTCGGCGGAACGTTCGACGCGCTCGGAATCGACATCGCGTTCACGAAGGTCGCGGTCGTGCTCGCCGTGACCTTCGTCGCGAGCCCCTTCTACTTCCGGACGGCGATCGCGTCGTTCGAGGTCGTCGATCCGACGCTCCCGGCAGCGGCGAGGACGCTCGGCGCCCGGCCCGGCCGCGTGTTCATGCGCGTGATGCTTCCTCTTGCTCGCGGCGGCCTCGGCGCCGGTGCGGCTCTTGCCTTTGCCCGCGGGCTCGGGGAGTTCGGCGCGACGATCATGTTCGCCGGCTCCCTTCAAGGCGTCACGCAGACGCTCTCGCTCGCGATCTACGAGCAGTTCGACATCGACTTCGATGTCGCTCTTGCGATCAGCGCATTGCTCATCGTCCTCTCCGCCGTGGTCCTCCTCTCCGTCAAGCTCGTAACCCGATGGCGCTCCGGCTCAGCTTCACTCACCCTCTTCGCAGCTTTCGCGCGTCGGCCGACCTGACGGTCGAGCGCGGCGAGACGGTCGCGCTCGTCGGGCCGTCAGGCGCGGGGAAGACGACGGTGCTGCGCGTCGTTGCAGGACTGCTTCGGCCCGCTGAAGGCGCCGTCGCACTCGACGATCTCGTTCTCCTGGACACGCATCGCGGGATCGACGTCGCGCCGGAACATCGCCGGGTCGGCTACCTCTTCCAGGAGTACGCGCTCTTTCCGCATCTCGACGTCGCCCACAACGTCCGGTTCGGCGCTCGGCGCCGTGACGACGTCGCGCCGCTCCTCGACCGCTTTCGGATCGCCGATCTCGCGCAGGCGCGCATCCACGAGCTCTCGGGCGGGGAGCGCCAGCGGGTCGCGCTCGCTCGCGCGGTCGCGCGCGATCCCGCCGTCCTTCTGCTCGACGAGCCGCTCTCGGCGCTCGACGCGCACACTCGTGCGGGCGTCCGCGCCGAGCTCCGCGAGCTCCTCGACGGCCTTGGGCTGCCGACGATCCTCGTCACCCACGACTTCGAGGACGCCGCGACGCTTGCGCACCGCGTCGGCGTCATCTCGGACGGCACGATCCTGCAGCTCGACACGCCCACCGAGCTCGTCGCGGTGCCGCGCGACGCGTTCGTGGCGAGTTTCAGCGGCGCGACCGTTCTCCCCGGACGCGTGATCGAGTCCCGAGACGGCCTGAGCCATGTCGCACTCGACGACGGGCTCTCGCTGTGGAGCGCCGACGGCGGGACTGGCCCGGTCAACGTCGCCGTCTATCCGTGGGACGTCTCGCTCGGAGCGCACGTCCCCGATGACTCCCGCATGAACCACGTGAGCGCGGCGGTCGTCTCCGTCGCTCCGATGGGCAACCGCACGCGTATCCGTGTCGGACCGATCGTCGCGGAGATCACGGCCGCGTCGGCGGAGCGGCTCGATCTGCGGCCCGGTGTCGTCGCCGTCGCGTCGTTCAAGGCGACGGCGGCGCGCCTCTTCCCGCGGTAGGAATCGTCCGGGCCGGACGTCGCGGGTAGTTGCCTCGACACCTACGCCCGAGCTGGGAAGAGTCGTTTCTCCGCTCCAAGGTGTGACGGCCACTCGATCGTGCTCGCGCACGCGAAGCGGAGGTACGCGTCGAGCGCGGCGCGCATGGCGTCGACGAACCCGTCGGCTCGGCGCGGCGCGAAGCCGTCCTCCCACCAGACGTCGAGCACCTCCACGCAGGCTCGGCCACGTCGATCCGCGGTTCGATCCGGCCGACGAAGCGGTCGCCGAAGACGATCGGGAGCACGTAGTAGCCCCAACGGCGCTTCGCGGGCGGGAAGAAGCCCTCCCACACGTACTCGAAGGCGAACAGGTTCGCGAGGAGGGCGGTGTCCCAGAGCAGCGGGTCGAATGGGGCGATGAACGCGACGGAGGGTGGTGGCTCCGGCGATGCCTCGAGCAGCGCGAGCTCCTCGGCGAGGACGAAGCGCTTGCCGCGCATGCCCTCGACCTCGACGGGGACGAGCTCTCCGTTCTCGACCAGTTCGTTGCGCAGTTCGTTGCGCACCGGCGGATCGGCGATACGGGCGAACGTACCGCCGCCGCCGCCGGGGCCGAGGAGCCCGTGGGCGCGGTACCGGGACAGGAGCTTGTGCCGGAGCTGTTCTCGCTCCGGCACTTCGTGCGCGAGCACCTCGGCCGGAAGCAGCCGTTCGAGGAGGTCGTAGTACCGAACGTTGCCGTCGCGGCGCGAGAGGCCGATCACGCCCGTGACGGTGTACGCCTCGAGCACGGCGCGCACAGCGTTCTCCGGCATTCCGAACCAGTTCTTCGTCGGGCCGCTCTCCCGCTCGAAGTCGGCCGAGGACAGCGGACCGTCCGCCCGGATGCGTTCGAGGACGCGCTCGGCCACCGCGGCGTTGTCGGCGAGCGCCTGGGAGTGGAACTTGGGCCCCTTGCGGCCCATGGCATGACGAAACCAGGGGAACTCGCTCGTCGGGACGAACGACATCGCCTTGTTGGTCGCCTCGAAGATCTCACGGCGTTCGTAGAGCACGTCGCACCAGGCGGGCTCGTAGCCGGCGACGCGCGCGTGGAGCACGAGGTCGTGGTTGCGGCCGGCGACCGCGATCGGGTCGAACTGGATCGACCCGAATGTGCGGAAGACCTCGAGCACCGCGTCCGGGCCACCCTCGAGGGATCGCGCAGGCGCCAGGAACTGCCGTGCCACGAGGAAGCGCCGCGCGGCGTCGGCCGTTACCTTCACGGATATGACGCTACCCGCTCGGCGATCGGGCGCTCGCGGCAAGGAGCGCTGTCTCCACGCTCGCAAGACAGACGTCTAGTAGGGTCCGGGCACGGGCGCAGGACTGGTCCACTGAGGCAACTCAGATCGTGGAAAGACGGTGAGCGCGATGACCGAAGCTGAACAAGCCGCGGAACCCAAAGGCCCGTCTCGCGTGCGGATCATCGCCGCACGCGTGCTGACCGTCGTGGCGATCCTGCTCGCGCTCGTGGGGATGGTCGCCTTCTACGTCGAGCACACCGCTCTCGACGAGCAGGGCTTCGAGTCGATCTCGCGCCAGATGATCGAAAACCCCGAGATCCGCACGCAGGTCGCGGCCAAGTCGGTGGACACGCTGTTCGCGAACGTCGACGCGGAAGCGGCGATCGCCGAGCGCCTGCCCCCTGACCTGAAGGGGCTCGCTCCGGTGTTGGCGGGTGTCGCGCAGTCGGGCGCCGACGATGCAGCCAATGCCGCGCTCGAGCGCCCGCGCGTGCAGACCGTGTGGGTGGAGGTCTCGACCCGCGCCCAGCGACAACTCGTTCGCCTGCTCGACAACGACACGACCTTCATCCAGACAGAAGGCGGCGCGGTCGTCCTCGACCTGCGCCCGCTCGTGATCCAGATCGGAGACCAGGTGGCGGTGATCGGCAAGATCGCCGAGAAGCTCCCCGAGTCCTCGGGCAAGGTCGTGATCATGCAGAAGAGCCAGCTCGACACGGCGCAGAAAGCGACGAAGGTGCTGCGCGCCGTCGCCGACTGGATGTGGATCGTCGCTCTCGCGCTCGCCGCGCTCGCCGTGTGGCTGGCGAAGGGGCGCCGCAGGCTCGAGCTACGGGCCATCGCGATCGGCGTGCTCGTCGTAGGGCTGCTGATGCTGGCTGTCCGCCGCTTCGCCGGCGACTACTTCGTCGACAAGCTCGTGAAGGACGACGCGGTCAAGCCTGCCGGGCCACGAGGCGTGGAGCATCCTCACGCAGACCCTCGCCGACCGCGCCTGGGTCTGGATCATCCTCGGCATCGTCACGCTCGTCGGAGTCTGGTTCGTCGGCGAGACTCGTCGTGCGGCAGATGCGCGCCGTGCGGCGCGCCCCGTCTTGGAGAACCGCGTCACGACCTACGCCTTTGCGGCCGGCGCTCTGCTCGTGCTCGCACTCGTCGCTCCGGCCATCGCCCGCGGCTGGTTGTCGGCGCTCGTGCTAGTCGGCCTCATCGTCGCCGGCATCGAGGTTGTTCGAAGCGTCGCGTTGCGGGAAGCACCGCAGGACCGTTAGCGACAGCGAGTCTTTCGGCCACGGACTTCGCGGAGGTCACCGCGAGTCTCGCGAGTCCCGACAGATTTCTCTAACGTCAGTTGATCGGCGCGTGAGTCGGTTGTCGCTGCTAGCTATTTCGAACAAGGAGGGGTTTCATGCCTTTGGCACTTGCTTGGTTCTGGTGGGGCGGGGGCATCCTGTACGCACTCCTGCTGATCTCGGCGGGAGTCATGACCCTACGAAACGGCCATGTTCTCCTATTCATCCTCGGAATCTTTCTCCCCCTCCTCTGGATCTTCGGCGCCTTCATGTCTCCGAAGACCAGGTACTGATTGGGGCTGAAGCTGCTTATCGCGGCAGCCGATTGAGCGCAGGTAGTTAGTCATCGCATGGCGGGGCTGCCGGCTCAATAGACGTGGCCCGCGAGCTACCTGCGGATCGAAGGCGGGGCGGGAGCATGCACGCGGACGAACGTGACAGGGCTGCTCGGCCCGTCCCAGAGCAGGACGGGCCGAGCGAATGTGCTTGCTAGTTCTTGCTTCCCTCGTCGAGTTCCGCGGTCTCGATGGCGACTGAGAGAGCTTCAACGATGTTTCCAGTTGCTGAGGCGATACGAGCGGTGCCGACAATCGGAGCGATCGCGGCCAGAACGCCACGCACTTGGTCGGGGTCGATGTCCAGGGCGCTCGCGGCCTCTAGGTTCAGGGCATACGAGATCGGCGGGGCATCGACCGCGACAAGTGCAGCGATGCGCACGAGCATTAGGGTCTCCGCGTCGAGGCTCGACGCCTCGATCGAGTCCGCGGTCATGCTCGCGAGTAGGTCGAGAACGGGCGTCTGTGTTGTGAGTTCTGACATGTCATTGCTCCTTTGCTTGCTTGGTGTGACTGCGGGTACGCCCTTTTAGGCGAGTTTCATGCGAGTGGTTCTCGCCCAGCTCAGACTGGCGCTGCCGCGCTCGGTCCGGGTTGTCGGCGATCCGCGACCAGATAGGCGACGATCAGGGCGGCCGGGAAGAAGACCAGGCTGAAGACGAAGTAGAGGAAGAAGCTGTGTCCCTTACGGGCAGCGACGCGGGCGGGCCAAAAGGCGATCATCACCCAGATCGCGACAAACACGATCGAGCCAAACCACCACATCAATGAAGCAGCGAGCAATTGAGCCTCCTTCAGTCGGGAGCGGTCATCGTCTGACGGAACAGCTCATCGCCAGACTGCTACCGATAAACACGCTCCTGAAGCCCTCAAGACACGGTCGGCCGACTGAGGGAAGAGCCGGAAAGAATTGCTCGCCAAGGGGTCTAGGCGAGACAAATCCACACTAGCACCGAAACGTGCCAGCGGAAGCGCGCGACGCCACGAGGTGAGGTCGGTCCAGAGAGAGCTTCGCGCCGCACTGGAGCACTGAGGGGAGCGTCAGGCGAGCAGGGTGCGAGTGCACGCAACCAGGTCACACTAGTAGCCCGAGCACCGCGTCGGCGAGCGGCAGCGAGGCGGTCAGCCCGGGCGATTCGATACCGAACAGGTTCACAAGGCCCGGCACACCGTGGGCGCGCGGCCCCTGCACGAGGAAGTCTGCCGCTGGCGCATGCTTGTCGGAGATCTTGGGACGGAGGCCGGCGAAGTCCGGCTCGAGTGCGCCGTCGGGCAGTCCCGGCCAGTAGCGCCGGATCGCCGCATAGAAGCGCTCGGCGCGTCTGGGATCCACCGAATAGTCGATCGTGTCGACCCATTCCACGTCCGGGCCGAAGCGTGTGCGCCCACCGAGGTCGAGCGTCACGTGTACACCCAGGCCCCCCGGCTCGGGCACCGGGTAGACGAGGCGCGAGAATGGAGGGCGGCGTGTGGCAAGCGAGTAGTAGTTGCCTTTAGCGTAGAGCTCGGGCGGCGCAAGCTCAGCGGGGTAGCCTTCGATACGCCGTGCGAGGCTCGGCGCTCGTAGTCCTGCACTGTTCACCACCTGTGCGGCAAAGATCGGGTCGGCGCTCGCGACGTGCAACTCGAAGCCGCCGGCGCGCACGACGCCTTTCGTGAGCGGGCATCTCAGGGCGAGCATCGCACCCGCGCGTTCGGCATCGCCCAGGTAGGCGAGCATCAAGGCGTGGCTGTCGATGATCCCCGTCGAGGGCGAGTGCAGCGCGGCTACGCAATGCACCTCTGGTTCCAGTGCCCGAGCTTGCGCCGGGCTTAAGGGCACGAGATCGGTGACGCCATTGGTATGCGCGTTCCGTCGGATGCTCTTCAGATCCCCACGTTGCTTGGCGTCAGTGGCGACGATCAGCTTGCCGCAACGCCGGTGCGGCACTTTGCGATCGGCGCAATAGGCGTACAGACGCTCCCGACCCTCCACGCAGGCGCGCGCTTTGAGCGAGCCCAGTGGGTAGTAGATCCCTGCGTGGATGACCTCCGAATTGCGCGAACTCGTATGCGTACCGATGGCATCCTCGGCCTCGAGGATCACGACGTCGCGCCCAGCGTTCGCCAAGGCGCGCGCGACGGCGAGGCCCACAACTCCTGCGCCGATCACGACGGCGTCAACCCGGTCCACGCAGAACGCTCCGCTCGATGAGGAGATCGCGCGCCGTGCTCATGGCGTAATTACATCGGGCATCCGTTCCGGGTGTGCACGTGTGGTGTGTCACCAACTGCGCGTTCGCGACGTACGTGGCACACCCGACCCTCATAGCTGAGCCAACTCCGCTTGGCTATGCGGTGTCGAATGGGCGCACCTGACCCCCGACAGCCCTGCACTTCGCCAGCTTCTGCGGCTCAAGGGGAGCACTGAGAGGAGCGTCAGGCGAGCTAGCCGCGGACTGTAGGCGATCTCCGCAGACTGTCCCATTGCACGTGAGAGCGCGCGCCCTCGAATGTGCCAACGTCCTTGAGCACGTACCCCATTCGGGGATGCGCGATAGCCCATTTGGCCGATGTGCCGGTCGGTCGCGGCGCGGGACGCTTGCGTGAAGCCAGATCCGAGGAGCGGACATCCATCCCCCTTGGGGAATTCGGAAAGGAGCTCCCATGAAGTCACGCTCGACGAAGCTGCTGGCGGCCGCCGCAGTCGTCTTGTTCGCCACGGTTACCACGATCGCTGGCGCCACGAGCAGTCAACACAGCCAGGCGTCCACAATGGCGTCATCACTGCGTGTGTTGAGCCACTCACGAAGGGCAATAGAGCCACGTCCGGCGACCTGAACTTCTTGGCTTGCCTCAAAGGTGCACTGAAGATCTCGTGGAACATCCAGGGCCGAGGGACAGGCGCGGTCCGCAGGGTGCCCAAGGGCCAGCAGGTCCGTCAGGTGCCCAAGGCCCACCTAAGGCGGAGGAGGTCAGGAGGCCGCAGGGCCCGCAGGCCCGCCAGGCCCACCCGGCCCGCCAGGCCCGCAGGTTCATCGCCCCGGCACTGGAGTACGGTGTTGCCGCTGTCTATATGTCGAACTGCGGCTCAACTGCGACGTTCGGTTCGTGTACTCCATCGCGCTCGGGTCGCCGGTCGTTGATACGACCGGAGGAGCGTTCCGCTTCACGTGTGACGCTCCCCAGGCACCCTGCTCCGTTGCGGTCAAGGCGGCGGCGCTTTCGGACACTCCCGGTGGGACGGCGCTCTTCTACCCGCGCATCCTGATCTAGAGAACCTGTACGCCGACGCTCGGCATACAGCCACGTTCTTCTGCGAGTACGCCGACGGATCGAGTGGCCCCGGCGGTCTCACTACCCTGACCAAGCAGCCCAAGGCAGTCCTCCCGAACTTCGAGGCCGTCGAGGTGAACATCGGCGGGTCGGCCGACTGCTTCCCGACAACGGTCCGGGAGGTGACGTCGCCAGCATCGAGGTGCCCCAACGCTTCTACAACGTTGACGCGTCGTTCTCCTTCCTCTAGTCGCCGATCCCAACGTCGCGCGGGCCAACTACCCGCGCGACGTTGACTCCTAGAACGGCGATGCCTGTCCGCGCCCCGCTAGCTGCGTCGCGCTTCCTCCGAGCCTCCGCTTCCTGGCACCGATTGGGATGGGCCTACCACCGCAACGATGAGGAGTTAGCCTGGCATCTCTGCTGGAAGTGTCCCGACACCGAGAAGGGTGGCACAGATGAAGACGAATCTTGCCTGGTCTTCAGGGGAACGACGAAGCGTCTAGAGGACCGGCCGCCACGAGGGACGTCCCGGAAGAGCGCCGTACCAGGTCCTGCTCTCGTCAGAGCTCACGATGCTCTGCGAGCTCACGTGCTGAAGATCCCGGCCATTCGCGTCCACCACGTAGACGCCAAACCTCGGTCTCGAACGTGAGCTTCGTCCCGTCGGGCGACCACATTGGGGGCTGAATACCCAATCGCACCACAGCTGTTCACCGCCGGCGTTACGTCCTTGCCCGCCGGAGTGACGAGGCGAATGCCACACCGCGTCTGGTAGGCGATCCTTCTCCCATCCGGTGACCACGCGGGTGCGGTCCCGCCGGTGGCGACCAGACGTCTGTGTGACCCATCGAGCGCGATTGTGTAGATCCTTGTCTTCTTCGTCGGACGCATGAGACCCGTCGCGTACGCCAGCCGGGCGCCATCCGGAGCCCATGAAGGCCAAAAGGCACGTGTTCCTGTGCGAACCGTCATGTATCCAGATCCCGTCAGTCTCAGCACGTTGATGTGGGGTCACCCCGCCAGCTCGGGACACTGGTTCCTTGTCTTTGCAGCGATAGGCGAGGCTCGAGCCGTCCGGCGACCAGGCGAGATCAGTCGCGGGCCAGCAGCCAACACGATCGTTCATCTTCTCCATGTACGGCACCCACGCGCCACCGCTCATCGTCATCGGCGCCCCCGGCGGTATCTGCGCGTCGTGTCCCGAGACGACGTTCACCACGTGGAGGCCCACGTAGGTGCTTTGGCCGCCGATCTCGTCGAGCGAGAAGACAACGCGCTTACCGTCGGGCGCCCAGGCGAAGCTCACCGGCTGTCCGCAGAAGACCGTGCCAGGGCACTGCCAGAGCACCTTTGACTCTGCCTGACCCACAGTCTCGATTCCTGTTGCTCCTTCCAGTTGCCGTTCACCGCGCCGACAAAGAGCGTGATCGGTCCGTTTCGCCTCTTTCGCCCCAGTGCCTGCCGGCGTGGGGTGTGTCGAAGCCGTAGCGGCCGATCCGCCCTGCGGCACCGCGCGGACGATCCCGGCGTATGCCCCGATGCCGAGCACGAGGGCAAGAAGCACATACGCGCCGTTTCGTCGGCGACGCCGACGGGCGCGCTGCCTCGCTTCCTCGATCAGCGCTTCGATAAGAGCTTCGAGTTCGTCACGATCGACAGGTTCGCTCGATCGTGGCGGACGAGGAGGTGCGGTGACACTCATGCGCGCACCACTACCATAGTAGAGCTACTATGACCAGCACCATGATTGATGTCAAGTTCGACCGAGCCTACCCTACCGATCTTTACAACTAGTCGCCGGCTAGATCCACGCGCGATCGCCTAGGGCGAGGCGAAGCCCTGTGAGCGGCTTCCCCCTGCCAAAGACCTCGCTGCCGTCCTCGGCGTGAACACGAACACAGTGCTCCGCGCACTGCGCGTCCTTCGCGACTAAGCGCTGCTTGAGTTCCGCCGCGGCCGCGGCATCTCCGTCGCCTGTACGCCCTAGCGCGGCGCGGTGATAGCACGCGCTCGCGAACTCGTCTACTTCGCCCGCCTGCAGGTCATCGGCTGGACTAGCTCGTCATGATCATCGAGGACGTCCGCTAGCGCTCGTTCCCCAAGCGAGGCTTCCTTGTATGCGCGAGTGTGCGGGAATGTCTCTTGAACGTATTGCCGCGATCTGCCGCGGCTACCGCACTCGATCTCCGAGCGTCTCCGACACGAGCTCCTCCAAATCCAGACCGAGCAGCCGCCTCACGCGCCGACGCTAGATCCTCGGGGTCGAGCTTCGCCTGGAGCTCGTCGAGGGTCGGCTGCGCCACCTGCCGATACGTGGCCGGCATGGCCTCGTGCCCTAGCGAGAAGAACAGAACCTCGGCTGCAGCCCGATCTTCCCCTTCCCGAGCAAGAAGAACGCCGACGCCACTCATCGCGTGCAGGAGAAGTGACGTGGCCTGCATCTCCCGCGCGAGCTCCAGCGCGCGCCGCAGATGCTCTCGAGCCTCGTCGAAGCGTCCAAGTGCCGCGGCCGCGAATCCAAGCCGGCACAGGGCAGCCGTCATCCCCCAGCGGTGATTCGCCTGCTCGAATCCCTCGTAGCCCGCGAGCGCATGCTCCATCGCCTGCTCGTAGTCGCCGAGGCAGTAGGCGCTCATGCTGGCGCGGCTCTGCGTGTAGCCGGCCCCAGCGTCGTCACCGGCTCGCGCGAAAAGCTCGCGAGCCTCGAGGTGAAGGCGGATCGCGGTCGCGTAGTCACCCTCCCCATCCGCGAGCAGCCCGAGCTTGCTGATTGCGAAGCCGAGCATCAACGGACCTCCGAGCTCTGCCGAAACCGTGCGGCACTCCTCGAACGCCTCTCGGGCGCCTATGAGGTCGTCGAGGAGCAGACGGACGAAACCGAGCCACGAGAGCGAACCCGCGACGATGAGGTGATCGCCGGCCGATCGAGCGACATCGACTGCCTCTTCCAGACTGACAGCCGACTCCGCGTAGACGTCGCGGTAGCAGTCGTTCGTGCCGACTGCCAGCAGGCAGACGCCGAGCTCTCTGGTCAACCGTCGCTCGCGTAGCACCGGCAGACACGCTCGCGCGATCGCGTCCAGCCTCTCGTCATAGCCGAGCGCGCTGCCGAGATAGGTCTGGTACGCGAGAGCGCAGAGCAATACGTCGCTCGCTTTACCAGCATCGAGCGGGCCGCCAGGCGAGGGCTCGAGCAGCTCGACCAACTGCGCGAACGTCTGCGATCCCTCGTGCCAGTCGTGCGCCCAGAAGAACGCCTGGAGAGACGAGAGAGCCGCTCGCGCGTCGTTTTCACTCCAATGTGCGACGGCCCACTCCGCGGCGGCCCGCAGGTTGTCGATCTCCACGCGAAGCTCGTCGCGCGCCTCCATCATGTCCTCGCCGAGGAGCGCGTCGGCGCGAGCAGCGATCATCCCGACGTAGAAGCGCGCATGGCTCTCGCGCGCATCCGCGAGCTCCACTTGCTCAGCTGCCAGGCGCTCGCGCCGCGTACTGCCGGAGCAGCTCATGCAACTCGAAGCGACCCAGGCCCGCTCGACGTACGAGTGACTTGCTCACCAGCGCGTGGAGTTCAGCCAGACCTGCTCCGGCCACCGCGGCAGCGGCATCCCGCGCGAAGGTGCCACGAAAGACCGCGAGGCGCGAGAAAACACGCCGCTCGTCGCCCGAGAGGAGCCGCCACGACTGATCGAATGCGGCGCGGAGGCTGCGATGCCGTTCCGGGACGTCTTGCATCGACGTCTCCAGGAAGCCGAGGTTCCGCTCGATCTCGTCTGCGATCTCGCTGCACGGGAGGGTCGACGCCCAGGCCGCGGCGAGCTCGATGCCGAGCGGCATCCCGTTCACCAGGCGGCACACACGCTCCACGTGCGGGCGGTCGCTGTCGGTGAGCGCATACGCGCCGTCGACCTGACGCGCACGATCGACGAATAGGCGCACCGCGGCACTGTCGCCAGCGTGCCCGTTCCCGCTCCCGTTCGCGAGCCCATCCACGTCGAGCACCCACTCGCTCTGCACCTGGAGGCGCTCCCGGGAGGTCGTCAACAGCTCCACCTGCGGAGCCTGCTCGATGACCTGGGTGAGCAGGTCCCGCGCGTCGAGCAGGTGCTCGAAGTTGTCGAGCACGAGCAGCGTTGCCCGTTCGCGCAGGAAGTCGACCAGCTGGTCGCGGGCGGGGATCGCGCTGTGCGCGTTGTCGACCTGGAACTGCAGGCTCTCGGCGACAGCGGGCGCGAGCAGATCAGGTGCCGGGACACCGACGAGCGGGACGAAGTGGACACCGTGCTGATAGCGGTCGATCCTGCGAGCGGCTGCCTCGAGCGCCAGTCTCGTCTTGCCGACACCGCCCGGCCCGACCAGTGTCAGCAGGCGGCAGTCGGGCTCGTCGAGCATGCGATCGATCGAGGCAAGCTCGTCGGTCCGCCCCACGAACGACGTGCGCGGAGCCGGAAGGTTCCGGATCCCCGCTTCGAGCGTCTTCAGAGGCGCGAACTCGGAGGGGAGCCCGTCGATCTCGAGTTGGAAGATGCGCTCCGGGACACTCAGGTCCTTGAGGCGGTGCGGGCCGAGGTCGCGCACGTCGGCGTCCACGAGCGCCCGCGTGGCCTGCGACAGGAGCACTTGCCCTCCGTGACCGACGGCCGCGATCCGGGCTCCCTTGTGGACGTCGAGGCCGACGTACCCCTCGTCGGTGAGCCGGGGCTCGCCCGTGTGCAGCCCCATCCGCACCCTGATCGGGCCGCCCGAAAGTGCCAGCTGCGCATCTACGGCTGCAGCGACAGCCTCCGATGCACGGCCAAATGCGACGAAGAAGGCGTCGCCCTGCGTGTCCACCTCGGCGCCGTTGTTCGCAGCAAACGCCTCCCTGAGCAGTCGCCGGTGCTCGTGGAGCGCGTCGGCGTACGCGTCCCCCAGCTCGTGCAGAAGCTTCGTCGACCCCTCGACGTCCGTGAAGAGAAACGTGACGACTCCGGTCGGAAGCGTGGCCGACACGCGACCATGATCACGGGACGGGACCCGCGTGTCTACTCCGCGTGCGGATGTCGGGGCATACACCACTCGACGACTACCGCACTACTTGAGAACACCTGGACGGCGCGATCTTGTAACGAACCGGATCAGCCGTGCGACAAGGCGCTCGCCTGCCCGAGTGTGTCGGGAATGTCCCTTGAGCTAGGGCGATGTTTGCGCGCTCGGCGAGGATCGCCGAAACGTATCGTCGCCTGCCTGCGCCAGCGTTCGCGAATGGCCCTGAGCAGCGTCACTGAGTGTTGGTTCTACTCGGACGTGACGGCCGTGAGGTTGACGGTGAGCAGTACGCCCGGCTTGGAGCTCCCGGACGCCGATCACGGTCCGCGCAGGTCGGTGATTGCCCATCTTCTCGACGTAAGCCGTATTCATCGCGTCGAAGTCGTTCATCTGCTGAGAAAGACGGTGACGTGAACGACATGAGCCAGGTCCCAGCCACCGACTCCAACATCACCTTGAAGCTGTCGAAAGTCTGGCGGGTCTGCGATTCGATGTCCGGCCCCGACAACTGCCCGGTGGCCGGTCAACGCCAGCGTCGCGCCGATGAAGATGAAGCTTCCGACTTGGCGATGTGGTTGTAAGGGCCGATCGGCTCGGGTGTGTTCGGGGCGTGCTTGTCTCGACGCTGGCATGCTGGTGCTCCTTCCTCGGCCGCAGATTGATCCCCGGACAATGACACCCCGTCAGCCTCGCCCGGCGCCATCACGTCGGACAGCTCTGCGGCGAGGCGGACTGGATGCGCCAGCGTGCCCTCCCTTGAGCGCCTGTGCGTGTCAGATTTGTGTCAATCAGACTGACAATGTCGGTGCCTCGCGACGCATGTGATAGCGCCGAGTCACGTAACCGCGCCACATCACGTGCGATACCACGCTACCACGCGACAGAATTTAAGTCGATCGCCACGTTGATAGTTGACCTTTCCCTTTCATCCCAGGTGCGCAGAATCCGGTAGCGCCACCGGTAGCGCCACGAGGTGTGCATTCTCGGACATCTACGACAGACCCGACCCGCATGGTTGAGCGAAACTCGTTTAGGGGTACGAGCCGTGATGGGCGCACCTGGGATCGAACCAGGGACCTCTCGCGTGTGAAGCGAGCGCTCTCCCGCTGAGCTATGCGCCCGGGCCGCCAAGGGTATCGGAGCCCCTGGTACGTTCTCGCCCATGGCGCCGGCGACGCTCACCCCGCCACGGGAGCGCGCCAGGCGCGGGTCGGGGAGCGGCCTCGGACAGGCGTGGCGCGTGATCGTGCTGAACGACGATCACAACACGTTCCAGGGCGTTGCCTACGCTCTCTCCAACGTCATACCCGGCGTCTCGTACGACAAGGGAGTGACCCTCGCCAACCGGATTCACAGCTCGGGTCAGGCCATCGTCTGGTCGGGCGAGAAGGAGACCGCAGAGCTGTACTGGACTCAGTTGCGGGACTTCGGTCTCACCATGGCGCCGCTCGAGCAGTAGCCGAATCGCCTCGCCGAACACCGTGGTAGCGTCCGGCGCGTGCTGCTGGCGCTGACCGGGTACCAGACCGCGCTCGTCGTCGTCGCTGCCTCGTTCATCGTCTTCGCGCTGGTCATGGCGCTCGTGGTTCCGCGGTCGCGCCCGTCGTTCCCGGGCAACCGGCTCGGAATCTTCCTGGTCGTCTGCGTCCTGTTCTTCGCGGCTCAGCTGACCGCGGTCCTCGTTCTCGCCGAGATCGGTGAAGCGGACGAGCCGGCCGTGGCGGAGACCACGACCACCGAGACGACGGAGACGACCACGACCGAAACGACCACCACCGAGACGACTCCTCCGCCGACCGAGTCCCAGCCCACGGAGACGACCACGGAAACCGCCGAGGCCGCAGGCGACGCCGTCGCGGGCAAAGAGGTCTTCCTGGGCGAATCCGGCTGCTCGGGCTGCCACACCCTCGCCGACGCCGGATCGACAGGCACGATCGGGCCGAATCTCGATGCGGTGAAGCCGTCCTACGACAAGGTGGTCTCGCAGGTAACGAACGGTGGCGGCGTAATGCCGCCCTTCGGTGACAAGCTCACCGAAGAGCAGATCCAGGACGTCGCGGCGTACGTCTCCTCTGTCACTCAGAGCTAGCATCGACGCCTCGCTAGGCTGCGCTCCTTGGAGAGGTGTCCGAGCGGCCTAAGGAGCGCGACTGGAAATCGCGTACGTGCTGAAAGGTGCGTCGCGGGTTCAAATCCCGCCCTCTCCGTCTGATGGCCGGCCGACGCGTGGTCGTGCTGGGCGCCGGCTCGAGCGGCGAGCACTTCGTCGGGGCGCTCCGCCGTCTCGATCCGGACGCCGAGATCACGATCGTGGAGCGCGGTGCTCGCCGGCGGCGAGTGCTCCTACTACGCCTGCCTGCCGACGAAGACGCTGCTGCGGCCGACGGAGGTCGTGGCTGCCGCGAAGAGCGCGCCCGGCGCCGCCGAGGCGGTGACCGGAGAGATCGACGTCGAGCGCGTGCTCTGGTGGCGGGACCAGGTGACGGACGGGCGCGACGACTCGTGGCACGCCGGCTGGATCGAGGATCAACGCGCCGAGCTCGTTCGCGGCGAGGCGCGTGTGGTGCGACCTGGTGTCGTCGCGGTCGGCGAGCGCGAGATCGAGTACGACGAGCTCGTGGTCGCGACCGGATCCGTGCCGGCGATTCCGCCGCTCGAGGGTCTCGGCGACATCGACTACTGGACGAATCGCGAGGCGATCTGGGCGAGCAGCATCCCGGCCAGCCTGATCGTGCTCGGAGGTGGCGCTGTCGGTGTCGAGCTCGCGCAGTTCTTCCGCCGGATGGGCGCCGATGTCACGCTCGTCGAGAACAGCGGCCATCTCCTCGCTCGACTCGATGCGGACGCCGGCTCGCTGCTTGCCGAGCGGTTCGCGCAGGACGGGATCCGGGTTCTCGTCGAGACCCGGGCCGACAGCGTCGAGGCGGTAGTCGATGGAGCTCGCCTCCACCTCTCGTCGGGTGAGGCGATCGACGCGGCGCGATTGCTCGTCGCAACCGGACGCAAACCGAGCGTCGAAGGGCTCGGACTCGAGTCGCTCGGCGTGGAGATCACGCAGCGCGGCCTGACGGTCGACGATCGCCTGTCGGCCGGCGACGGCGTCTGGGCGATCGGGGACGCGGCGGGCGTCGGTCTCCTCACCCATCTCGGCAAGTACCAGGCGCGGGTCGCCGCGGCCAACATCGCGGGCGGCTCGGCGCGCGCCGACTATCGGGCGATCCCGGCGGCGGTCTTCACCGATCCGCAGGTGGCGTCGGTCGGCGTGATGGAAGGCGACGGAGTCGTGACCGCTCGCTACGAGATCGCGGGCGGCCGCCTCTCGACGTACGAGCGCCCGAGGAAGCCGGGCTTCGTCAAGGTCGCGGCGGACTCTGCTCGGCGGGTTCTCGTCGGCGCCGTCGCGGTCGGGCCGGAGGCCGGCGAATGGCTCGGGCAGCTGACGCTGGCCGTACGCGCCGAGGTTCCGATCGACGTCCTGCTCGACACGATCCAGCCGTATCCGACGTTCTCCGAGGCGATCTTCAACGCAGTCCTCGAGCTGTCGTCGACGCTCGACGGCTGAGCGCACATGCCCGAGGGCGACAGCCTTCATCGGATCGCGCGACGCCTGCAGCTGCTCGTCGGTGAGCGCGTCGAGGCCGAGAGCCCGCATCCGCGTGGAGCGGCGACCGGAGTTGCGCGCGCCGTCGACGGCCGCGTCCTCGAGCACGTCGGAGCGGTCGGAAAGCATCTCGTCCTGCGATTCGAGGGCGGCGTTGTGGTGAGGAGCCATCTGCGGATGACCGGGCGCTGGCGTGTCGATCCACGCGGGCGCGTTCTCCGTGGCCGGCCGTGGCTCGTCCTTCGCGGCACCGCCTGGGAAGCGACGCAATGGAACGGTCCGGTCCTCGCGTTGGGCGACGTGCCGTCGGGCCGGGTCGGGCCGGATCTGCTCGCGCCCGAGACGGAGCCGAGCACGATCGTCACGCGCATCCGACGTGTCGATCAGTCGCGACTGCTGGGAGAGGTGCTCGTCGACCAGCGGGTCGTCGCGGGCATCGGGAACATGTGGCTCGCCGAGGCGCTCTGGCACGCCAGGCTGTCTCCGTGGGCTGAAGTGCGCGACGTCAGCGACGCGGAACTCCGCGAAGTGCTCACCTGGGCTCGGGACGAGATGCGCGCGGCCGTGCTCGACGCTCGTCCGCACCGCAGCGTCTATCGCAAGGCGGGGAGACCCTGTCCACGGTGCGGCGAGCCGATTCGCTCACGTGGGCTCGGCGACGCCAACCGCACCGCGTACTGGTGCCCGGCGTGTCAGCCGACGGCCGATTCAGCGGAGAGGGAGGGATTCGAACCCTCGACGAGCGGATTACCACCCGTAACGCCTTAGCAGGGCGCCGCCTTCAGCCACTCGGCCACCTCTCCAGGGTCGCTCAGGATATCGGACGACCTGGCCGGCTCTTGAAGCCCGCCGCAGGGGACGCGGCTACCCTGTACCTCCCACGGAGGGGTGCCGGAGCGGTCGAACGGGGCGGTCTCGAAAACCGTTAGGCGTGCAAGCGCCTCCAGGGTTCAAATCCCTGCCCCTCCGCCTAGCTGAGAGGTCGACGCTCCCGATGTGCAGGGGTTTCGGCCTCTCAACGCTTCTGTTCTGCCGGATCGCCTGTCGCGACCAAGCGGGGAACACTCGGCCTGGACGCGTTGATGCGGAAGATCAACAGTCGCACGGACAGTCGCACGCGGACCCTTCGCCTCACGTCGTTGTTCCTTGGACTTCATGTCGACTGCGGTGACGCAGCCTCAAGCCAGCTGCCAAGGAGCGCGGCGGCCTGGGTCTCATTTCCGGGCAACAGGTGGCCGTATCGGTCAATGGTGGTGGTGATGCTGGTATGGCCCATGTACGTGCTGAGGGCTTTCGTGTTGACCCCGGCGGCGATCATGAAGCTGGCGTAGGTGTGGCGGCACTGGTGCAACGTGATCGGCTCGAGACCTGCCTTCTTCCAGGCCTGGCGTCGCACGCCAACTGACCGCGGAACGGGTTGAACGGCTGAGTTGGCGTACCCGAAGACGAAGCCTTGACCGGCGTGATCCTGCCGAAGCCGGTGCTCGATCAGCGAGTTGCGCAAGCTCGCGATCAGCGGCAACCGCCGTGTGCCGGCTTTGCTCTTCGGTTCGATGAACCCCTCAACCGGATCCCAGCTACGGATGACATGAATCAATCGCTGGTCAAGGTCGACATCGTCCCAGTGCAGCGCAAGCAACTCGCCCCGACGCAGCCCGGCATAGAACGCGGTCGCCCATAACACCCGATCGCCGATGGGGACGGCGGCGATCAGCGCCGCCGCCTCGTCGGGGCGCGCGATCCGGTCGCGCTGCGAGCGATTCGCGGGTAACTGCAGGCTGACGGTCGGGTTCGTAGTTACCTCGTCGCGATGGTGCGCGCGTCGATAGATCGCCCGCAACGGGAGGATGGCGTTTCGCACCGTGCTCGGCGCCTTCCCGGCAGCGATACGCGACTCGACGTAATCCTGCAAGTGCGTCCTCGTGATCGCCGACAGGCGGTGGTGACCAAGCAGCGGCAGCAACTGACCGAGCGAGCGCTCGTACGACCGAAGCGCCGAGGGCTTGTACCGCTCACCGGATCGCGTACGCAAACCCCCGCCCTTGCCGCCGCAAGCCACTCCTCGGCGGCCTCCGCCAGCGTCAACTGGGAGGGGGCGCGGGCCAGCTGCTTGCGCACCGCGACCTGCGTCTCCTGCCGCCATGCGGTCGCCTCACGGAGCGATTGGAACGTCCTTCGGATCTGGCGCCTGTCGCGAGGCGACCACACCTGTGCCTGAAAGCTCGGTGCGCACGAACACTCGCCTCCTGCGTGACTGGCGCAACACCGGCGATGCCGAAGAACCACACCCATCACGGCTCGGATCACACGACAACCACTACCTTCCGCCGCCCACGAAAGCCACCCATCCGCCGCCGCCTGGCGTCCGCATGTCCCCACAGTGGCGCGCACGATCGCCTAGTCGTGTGGCGCACTCACCAGGCAGTCATCACCCCGCGAGCAATTCGAAGGAGGCAATGAGTGATAACCGAGGCGGATGTCGTCAACGGAGTTCCCCAGGCCGGAGGGTGGTTCGTCGTCAATGCAAGCGACGCGCCCTGGTTTCACAATGAACTCGGCAGCTACTGCGGGTTCGAAGGTCAAGACGCTGCGTTCGACGATCTCGGGATCAACCTCAACATGCTGCCGCCGGGCAAGCCGATGGCGATGTACCACGAGGAGCCGGGGCAGGAGGGATTTCTCGTGCTGCGCGGCGAGTGCCTGCTGATCGTCGAAGGTGAGGAACGTCCGCTAGGGACGTGGGACTTCTTCCACTGCCCGCCGCATACAAAGCACGTGATCGTCGGCGCAGGCGAAGAGCCCGCGCTCGTGCTCGCCGTCGGTGCACGCAGGGGGTTCGCGTCGTACCCCGTCGACGCGACGGCAATACGGCACGGCGCGGGCGTCGACGAGACGACCTTCCGCCAGCCGAGGCGTATGCGAAGTACTCCAAGCCCGAGCAAGGGCCTGCACCGGAGTTGAGCTCGGGGATATTCGGTAGACGGCGATGCGTGCTTGCGAGTCGTGCGGGAGGCGGATCGACGGTCGAGCCGATCGGCGCTTCTGCTCGCCTCGGCTGCCGCACCGCCGCGCACCGAGCCCGCGAGCGTGACGCTCGGGGTCGGTTCAGTTGACGCCGTGCACGAACGCGCTCGCGCCGCTGGGGCTGAGATCGTGGTGCTTGGGACTGCGTCACTGGCCGGGGAGAGCCCCCTCAAAGGGGGGTGCTTACGCCCCGGTGGGCACTACGCCCGTGGAAAAAACGGTGAGATAAACGGAGGGCCGGCTCACATGCCACGGGCGTTCTGCTTGGGATGACGCCGTGCAGGCGGTTTCCTAAACCGCGTGCGCATGTTCGATTCATGCTGGGGGCATCACCGTGTTCTTACCGGCAGAGATTCGACCGGAACGCGGTCTCTGTAACCGACGGTGCATCATCCGGGAAGCCGATGCGCCGCCTCCGGTCTCTCGAGAGGTCGGAAGCGCCCACGCACGCTCCGTGTTCGGGCGGATCGCCCGGCCGAGCCGGAGGAGTGGCTATCGCCCCGACGAGCGCGGTGGGCGTGACCTCGTGCTAGTGGCTCAACGGAGCTCGACGCGGCCGTCCTTGAGAACGGGCTTGCCTTCCCCGTTCTGCGACTCGAAGCCGAGGGCGCGGTCGATTTGCCAGACCCTCGTCGTCACCGATTCGCCCGGGAACAGCGGCGCCGAGAAGCGGACCGCGATCCGCGTCACCGTCCGCGGGTCGTCGACGCCCGCGGCCTCCAGAACTGCGCGTCCCGCGAACGCCATCGTGCAGAGCCCGTGCACGATTCGGCCCGGGAGCCCGACCTGTCGTGCAAACCCGTCGTCGAGATGAATCGCGAAGTCGTCTCCAGAGGCAGCGGCGTACCTAACCGTCTGGTCGTCGGCGACGGCGTACGTCACCTCCGCCAGCGGCGGTTCCCCGTCGACCTCGAGGCGGTGGTCGGGTGCCCGCTCACCGACACCTTCCTCGGCCGTGACTCCGCGAAAGAACTCCGTGACGTACTGCTCGTTCACGAGCTCGCCGTCGCTGTCGCGCGTGTCGGTCTTGATCACGAGCGACGTCCCGTTCGGGCGCGCGAGGAGCGCGACGGGCGTCGCTCGGGAGAGCAGCGTCGCTCCGGGAGCTATGGGGCGATGCAGCACCATGTCTTGCTCGTAGTGGACGATGAAGCGTCGGATGTCTCCCGGTGCAACCGCGCGCGACGCCGGCGCGATCGTGCGCCAGACCGGGACGATCGCGAATACAGGCCCTCCGGGAACGTCGTCGGTCGCCTTGGCGTAGGCCTGCACCGCAGCCTCGGTGACCTCGTACACGACGTCCTCGCCGGGGACGCCGATGGCAGCGAGGTCGAAGCTCACGCGTTCCGTCCCAGGTTGGCGCTACGGCACATTTTTCGCATCCCTCTCGAGCGGTGGCAAGATTTCAGGTTACCTGCAATCCCAAGGCGAAAGAAGGCACGCTGGACATCAGTCGCAGGCACCCTTAAACTCATGCCGTTGAGGCGACGCTGCCTCAGTCGATACCGAAGGGAGCCTTGATGAGTATGAGCAAGACGGGTGTCGTCGTGGCCGCCGTATCAGCGGTCATCGCCCTCGTTTTTGTGTCGGCATCCGCGACGAGCCCCTCACAGGCAGGCCCCATCTACTTCGGCATGGATGCGCCGCTGACCGGCCCGACGCAGCTCGTCGGCCAGAGCGACCGCCAGGCCGTCGAAGCTGTCGTCGCGTACTGGAACGCGCGCGGCGGCATCAGAGGCAGGCGCGTGGTGGTCGACGTTCTCGACAACGCCTCGAACCCGTCGCAGGCGGTTCAGAACGTGCAGAAGTTCATCAGCGACGCCAAGTACGTCGGCATCTTCGGCTCGGGCAATGCCGCCGCAGCCGTGGCGACCGGGGCGATCGCCAGCCAGGCGAAGATCCCGTTCATCGCGCTCTCGCCGCCGACGACGCTCGTCGAGCCACCCAAGCCGTATGCGTACATCCTCACCGCGACCGCGCGGCTGTATGCATACAGCGAGGCTGCCTACCTGAAGAAACAAGGATTCAAGCGTGTGTGGCTCATGGGCGACAATGGCGGGTACGGGCGGGACGGCCCGAGCCAGGTGGCGAAGATCGCGAGCAAGTACGGCCTCGAGATAGTGGACACGACGATCTTCTCGCCGGCTTCGACGGACTTTTCGGCCGAGCTGACGCGGATCAAGAACTCCAACGCTCAGGCTCTCTGGCTCTGGACGGCAACGCCCGCCGGGGCGACGATCGTCAAGCAGTTCAAGCAGCTGCAACTTTCGCAGCGGCTCGTGCTCACCGGCGCCAATGTCTCGCCGCAGTTCCTCCAGGGCACATGCGGAGACGTGAACGGCGCAATCGTGAACTCCTTCCTCGCCACCGCTTGGACGTTCCTGCCGAAGTCGAACCCGGTGCGGACTCAGGCTGCGCTCTTGCGCACCATCCTGAGGCGGCCCGTCTCCAACTTCGACGGCGATGCGGCCGGAGCGCTTTGGGCGTACAAGGCCGCCATCGAACGGGGAAGCGCTACTCGGGCGGGCATCAACACTGCGCTCGAGACGAAGCTTCGCGGGCTCGTGACCCCCGCGGGCAAGATCTACCTCTCGCCCACGAACCACCAGGGTCTTCAGCTCGACTCGATGTGGGTCGGCAGAATCCAGAACTGCCAGGTCAGGCCGCTCTTCGGCGCGGCCTTCACGAAGAAGAAGTAGCGATGCGAGCGCCGCAGACGCCCTTGACCCGGCGGCTGCGGCGCTCCCCCATCTGCGGTGCATCGGGGGATCCGCTCCACCGCGCTCCGTGACAAACCTCGCCCATCTTCTCGCCGACCGGGCTGTCGAGCATCCCGAGCGGGACGCCCTCTTCTTCGAGGGTGGTCGGCTCTCGTACGGCAAACTCGACCGCCGCGCCGCCGTTGCGGCGGGCGCTCTGTGGAAGCAGGGCGTGCGGACGGGGGATCGTGTCGCGCTCAGACTCCCCAACACGCCCGCGTACGTCGCCGCCTACTTCGGGATTCTGCGGCTCGGAGCGATCGCCGTGCCGCTCAACATCCTGTTGGCGCCACCGGAGGTGGAGTTGCGGCTCGAAGCCGCGTCGCCGACCGCGTACGTCGACCGTCCACTGCCTACCGAGGACGATGTCCACGTGGACATCGTCGAACGCGCCGACGACGATCCGGCTGCGCTCCTCTTCACGTCGGGCACGACCGGTCGTCCCAAGGGGGCGATTCTCACGCACGGGGGAATTCGCGCGGCGGCGCGATTCGGGGCGGACGCTCTGTCGTTCGCGCGAGACGACGTCGTCCTCGGAGTGGCACCGTTCCCGCATGTCCTTGGCCAGCAGGTGTTCGTCTCGGCGTTCGGAGTCGGGGCTGCCGTGTGCGTGCTGCGGCGGTTCGAGCCCGCTCCGGCGCTTGCGACGATGACCGAGACCGGGACGACCGTGATGATGGGCGTGCCGGCGATGTGCATCACGCTGTGCCAGATCGCGCCGGACGCCAGGGCGCTCCCGCCCCTCCGCATCGCACACATCGGCGGAGCCGCCGTCCCGATCGACGTCGGGCGCCGCTTCGAGGAGACCTTCGGCGCAGCCATCCACGAGGGCTACGGCTTGACTGAGATGAGCGGGCTGGCGACGACTTTCGCGACGGGGCGTCGCCGGAAGTCGGGCTCGGTCGGAAAGCCGTCGGACCGCACGGAGGTTCGTATCGCGGACGCGGACGAGAGGGGCGTGGGGGAGGTGCAATTCCGCGGTCCATCCGTCATCCGCGGCTATTGGCACGACGCGGATGCGACGGCGAAGGCGGTCGACCGCGAGGGGTGGCTCGCCACTGGAGATCTCGGGTACCTCGACGAGGACGGCGATCTGTTCCTCGTCGACCGCAAGACCGAGATGATCATCCGCGGCGGCTACAACGTTTACCCGCGCGAGGTGGAGGAAGTGTTGTACGAGCACCCGGGAGTTCTCGAAGCGGCCGTCGTCGGTGTGCCCGACGAGGTGCTCGGGGAGGACGTCGCCGCGGTCGTGGTGGCGCGCCCGGGCGTTGCGCTCGATCCCGATGAGCTGAAGGCGTGGACGAAGGAGCGCGTCGCCGCGTACAAGTACCCACGCCAGATCATCCTCGTCGACGAGCTGCCGAAGAGCCCGACCGGAAAGATCCTCAAGCGTGGCATCGATCTCGGCACGCTGCTCGAGGTCGGCGCTCACGCACCGAGACCTCCGTCCGCCACCCCGTAGTGCCTCTCGATACGTCTTGGTGTCAGGGGAGTCGGCTGCCGCGTCGGCAGAGGCGCCGCGCGATTCGAGCGCGGTTCAGGTGCCCACTGAGTACCGGACAGTGTTCCA
Source organism: uncultured Gaiellaceae bacterium (assembly GCA_963776565.1). GTDB lineage: Bacteria > Actinomycetota > Thermoleophilia > Gaiellales > Gaiellaceae > GMQP-bins7. The sequence goes on along the minus strand of CAVZNF010000002.1, from coordinate 28,433 downwards.
CCAGCGGCCAGCCGCTGCGGCGTGTGAGACGATTCTCGAGATGAGGCAGGCGGCCGAAGTCGACGAGGCGATCGCGCGCGCCGAGCCCCGTCTGTCTTACGCCATCGCGCGCCTGCAGCAGATGGTTTTCGCGGGCATCAGCGAGCGCGTTGCTCAGCACGATCTCACGACGCTCCAGTTCACGACGCTCAGCGTGCTGAGCCGGCACGGGGCGCCGCTTTCGACCTCTCAGCTGGCCCGGCGCGCATTCATGACGCCCCAGTCGATGAGCGAGGTCATCCACGCCCTCGAGCGCAAGGGCCTCATCGAGAGGAATCCCCACCCTAATCACCGCAGGACGCTTCCGGCGACGCTCACGCCGAAAGGGCGGCGCGTGCTCGCGTCCTGCGAAGGGGCCGTCACGGATTTCGAGAGCGCGATGCTGGAAGGATTCTCCGCAGACGATCGCACGGCCTTCCTCGACATGATCAAGGCCGCAGTTCGCAACCTCGGCGGCGGCTTTCCTGACTAGCAACGGCCAACTGTTTCAGGTAGCCTGAATCTGTGGGGGCTGCGTCTGCTCCGGTCGCGGTCGAGCCGGGTGCGCAGCTCGTGTGTGAGCTCTTCGGCGTAACGAAGGCGTTCGGCGCCGTCGCAGCCGTCGACGACGTCTCGCTGGGTATCGTCGAGGGCTCGCTGACCTGCCTCATCGGTCCGAACGGAGCCGGCAAGTCGACGCTGCTCGGGTGCGTCTCCGGATTCCACGCAGTGGACGAGGGGACCGTGCGTGTCGCGGGGCAGGACGTCACGCGGTGGCCGCCGCACCGCAGGGCGCGCCGCGGGCTCGCGACCGTCTTCCAGACAACGCGTCCGCTCAGCGAGCTCGACGTGCTCGACAACGCGGCTGTCGGCGCCCACGGTCGTTCGCGATCCGGTTTCGTCGAGAGCATGCTGCGGCCGCCCTGGCAATGGCGCGAAGAGGAGTGGGTGCGGCGGGAAGCCCGTCGAGCGCTCGAGGTCGTGGGGCTCGACGGTCGCGCGTCGGATCCTGCGGCGGTTCTCCCGCTCGGACAGCTCCGCCTCCTGGCGATCGCACGCGCCCTCGCGCAGCAGCCGTCGCTGCTCCTGCTCGACGAGCCCGCTGCGGGGCTGCGCGCGGGGGAGAAGGAGCGGCTGATCGAAGCGCTGCGGACTCTGTCTCAGCGCGGTCTCACGATGATTCTCGTCGAGCACGACATGCAGTTCGTCGGGGCGCTCGCAGAACGCGTCGTCGTTCTCGACCGGGGACGCGTGATCGCAGACGGAACGCCGGCCGAGGTCCGATCCGACCCCCACGTGATCGCGGCGTACCTCGGCTCGACCACGATATGACGACGCTCGTCGACGTCCGGGATCTCGTGGTCAGGTACGGGCCAGCGGTGGCTCTCGACGGCGTCTCGCTGCGTCTGGACGCCGGCGAGCGCGTGGCCCTCGTGGGGGCGAACGGAGCCGGAAAGTCGTCTCTCCTCAACGCGGTCTGCGGAGTCGTACGGCCCGCGGGTGGAGAGGTCCGGATCGGCGGGGACGACGTTTCAGGGAAGACGCCGAACCAGGTCGTCCGGCGCGGGCTGACGCAGGTGCCAGAGGGCCGCCAGGTGTTCCCGAGCCTCCCCGTTGAGGCCAATCTCTTGCTCGGCGCCTTTGGACGGTCGTTCCGCACGGAGATAGTGACGTCGACGATTCGCTACCTTCGCCGCCGCGCCGAGGCTCGCGAGCGGCTCGAGCGGATCTACGGCCTTCTGCCGAAGCTCTACGAGCTCCGCGACCGTCCGGCCGGACGCACGTCCGGAGGCGAGCAGCAGATGGTCGCGATCGGACGGGCATTGATGGCCGAACCTCGAGCGCTGGCAATCGACGAACTCTCGCTGGGCCTGGCGCCGCTCGTGGTCGAGCAGCTCGTCGAGTTCCTCCACCGGCTGAACGAGGAGGACGGCGTCGCGATCCTGCTCGTCGAGCAGAACGCGCTTCTCGCGTTCGACCTGTGCGAGCGCGCCTACGTCCTCGAGACGGGGCGGATCGTGCTCGAGGGCCAGAGCAGCCAGATCCGCGACCGACCGGAAGTGCATAGCGCCTACCTCGGGACCGGTCCCGGATGACGGAGTTCCTGCAGCTGGTCGTCGTCGGACTGTCGACCGGATCAGCGTTCGCACTGGTGGGGATGAGCCTCGTGCTCGTCTACCGGACGACCGGGATCGTGAACTTCGCGCAGGGTGTCTTCGTCGTCATCGGCGGTCTCTTCACCTTCCAGCTCTCCGACGACATGCCGCTGGTGCTCGCGATGATCGTGGCGATCTGCATCGCCGCCTTCGTGTCGTCGCTCCTCGCCTTCGTCGCCGTCGGCTTCCGCGATCGGACGACAGGCCTCGCGAGCACGATCATCACGTTGGGAGCCGCGTTCCTGGCGCAGGCTGTGCTCTTGTTGAAGTTCGGGGACATCCCGCGAAGCTACCCGAGTGTCTCCGACACAGCCTGGGACATCGGAGGAGTGCTCGTCCAGCCGCAGTACGTCCTCATCGCGGGTGTCGCGCTGTTCTGCGCCTTCGCGCTGACGCTGTTCCTGCGATGGACGATCGTCGGGCAGGCGCTCGTCGCGTGCTCGGACTCACGGCGCGCCGCCGAGCTCGTAGGTCTAAACATCCGCTCCCTCGCGGTCGTCGCGTTCGTCGGCGCGGGTGCCCTCTGTGCGCTCGGAGGCGCGCTGCTCGCGCCGAGCAACCCGATGACGTACAGCTCCGATGTCGCGATTACCGTCAATGGATTCGCGGCCGCGGTCTTCGGCGGACTCGGATCCATCCGGCTCGCCCTGCTCGGCGGCTACGCGCTCGGGATCCTCGAGCAGATGGTCGTCGGCTACGTCGATCCGCAGTACAGCCTGACCATCGCCCTGATCGTCATGCTCGTCCTCATCGGATGGCGCTCGCGGGCCGAGATCGCGAGCGTCTCGCACGAGGCCCATGCCGTGATTCAGCGTGCCCGCGTCCCCTTGCCCACACGCGTGCGGATTGGGCTGATCCTGGCGGGTGCGGTGTTCGCCTGTTGGCTGCCGTACCAGCTCTCGACGTTCGACGTCGCCCTCTACGACCGCATGGGGCTCTATGCGCTGGTGACGATCGGGCTCACGCTCCTCATGGGGTATGCGGGGCAGATATCTCTCGGACAGGGCGCCTTCTTTCTCATCGGCGCGTACACGTCGGCCATCCTCACGGTCGGAATCGATCCGGACACCCGCTTCGTCGACCCCGACGCTGGCGTGTCCCCGTTGCTCGCCGTCCTCGCCGCGCCCCTCGTCGCCGGCCTGCTCGCAGCGCTGATCGGAATCCCGCTCCTGCGGCTCCACGGCCAATACCTCGCGTTCGCGACGCTCGCCCTCCACCTCATCGCGTTCTCGGTCCTGTCCGCCTGGGATCGCTTCACCGGTGGCCAGTACGGCATCACGGTGACGAAGCCGCTCACGGTGTTCGGGCACGAGCTCAAGGGACCCTTGCACGCGGCGGTCGTCTGGGCGATCGTTGCGATTGCCCTGCTCCTCGCGACGAACCTCGTCCGCTCGCGTGTGGGTCGCGCCCTCCAGGCGATCGCGACCGACGAGCCGTCGGCAGCCGCATCGGGCGTTCCCGTCGCGAGCTACAAACTCCGGCTGTTCGTCCTCGCCGCGGCACTCGCGGGTCTCGGCGGCGGTCTCTTCACGTTCTCGTTCCTCATCGTCTCACCCGAGGCCTTCCCGATCGTCCTCAGCATCCAGTTCGTCGTCATGGTGGCCGTCGGAGGCCTCGGCAACATCTACGGAGCGGTCGCGGGCACCGTCGCCATCCTCTACCTCGAGCAGAAGCTTCGCGAGCTGGGCACCCAGCCGGACCTATTCGGGTGGGATCTTCCCGACGCAGCTCCGACCGTCTTCTCGTTCGGTGTCTTCGGATTGATCCTGATGGCGATCATGCTCTTCTTCCCGCGCGGATTGCTGCCGGCGGTCGGAGACGCGACGGCTGGTGTCGTGGAGAGGCGCGCGCGGCCGAAGATCTAGGTCGTAAGCCCGAGCAGCCGGGCGGCATTTTGCTTCAGGATCAGCGGTCTCACCTCGTCCCTGAAGTCCGCACGCGCGAAGTCCTCGAGCCAGCGGTCCGGCGTGATCAACGGGTAATCGGAGCCGAAGAGGACCCGGTCGCGTAGCAGCGTGTTCGCGTAGTGCACGAGCTGCGGAGGAAAGTACTTCGGCGACCAACCCGAGAGATCGATGAACACCTGCTGCTTGTGGAGAGCGACCGAGATCGCCTCGTCCTGCCACGGGAAGGAGGGATGGGCGAGCACGATCTTGAGCTCGGGGAAGTCGACGGCGACGTCGTCGACGTACATGGGGTTCGAGTACTTGAGCCGAATGCCGCCGCCCCCCGGGAGCCCGGCGCCGATCCCAGAGTGGCCGGTATGGAACAGCGCGGGCAACCCCGCCTCCGCGACGACCTCGTACAGGGGGTAGAAGGAGCGGTCGTTCGGATAGAAGGCCTGCACGTTCGGGTGGAACTTGAAACCGCGTGACGCCGTGGTCACGGATGAGACGCCGCGCCTCCTCGACCGCCCGAGCCCCCTTGTTCGGATCGACCGACGCGAACGGGATCAGGACGTCTGGGTTCGCGGCCGCAGCCTCGGCGATCTCCTCGTTCGGCACCGCGCGCCGTCCCGTGACGGTCTCCGCATCGACGGTGAAGACGACCGCTGCCAGCTTGCGCTCGCGGTAGTAGGCGGCGACGTCTTCGACGGTCGGCAGCGCGTGGTCGCCGAAGTACGCCGCCGCCGCCCGCCGCCACTCCGGCCGGAGCCCGTCCTCGCCCGCACGACCGACCTCCGCGTGAACGTGGACGTCGATCGCCTCGACGGAGGAGAGGTCGATCGTCACGCGGCGCCGTGCCTCACGAGGTCATGCCGGTCATCTGGCCGCCGTTGACCGTGAGCACCTGGCCGTGCACGAAGTTCGACCACGGAGAGCAGAGGAAGAAGATCGCACCCGCAGCCTCCTCGGGCGTGCCCGGGCGTCCCAGCGGGATGATCGTCGACGCGAACTCGCGCATCTGCGGGGGAATGCCCAGCTTGATCTCACGTCCGTCTCGCTCGATCGTCGCACCCTCCTCCGAGGACGCGGTAAGCCGCGTGTCGATGAAGCCGAACGCAGCAGCGTTCACGTTCACCTTGAAGGGCCCCCACTCCCGCGCGAGCGTCTTCGTCAGACCGACGAGCCCGGCCTTGGCAGCTGCGTAGTTGATCTGGCCGACGTTGCCCTGCGTGCCCGAGATCGACGTGACGTTGACGACCTTCCGAAAGACCTCGCGACCCTCCTCGCGATCCTTCTTGCCCGGCGCCGCGCAGGTACGGAGCGGCGGCGCGCAGGACCTTGAAGGGCACGACCGTGTGGATTTCGAGCATCGTGCGGAACTGCTCGTCGCTCATCTTGTGCGCCATGCCGTCCCACGTGTAGCCGGCATTGTTCACGACGATGTCGAGCTGCCCGAAGGCGTCCACGGCCGCCTGCACGAGCGCCTCCGGCACGCCGTCCGCGGTCAGGTCGCCGGCGAAGACCGCGGTCTCGCCGTCGATCTCACCCGCAGCCTGCTCGGCGACCTCACCGTCGACGTCGTTGACGAGCACGCGAGCTCCCTGAGCGGAGAGAAGCTCAGCGGTCGCGCGGCCGATTCCCCGGGCCGAGCCCGTCACGATCGCAGCCTTGCCCTGGAGGACTCGCATCCCGTGTCCTTTCGGAGTAGATTCAGGTTCCCTGATACTACTTCCGACGAAGAGAACGCCAGCGACTCAGCCCCCGCGTGTCATCCCGCGGCGCTTTGCTCAGGTTCGCGAAGAACGCCAGCCGGTCGGTGCGTACGACGTGCGGACCGCTTCGACGTAGGGCACCGGACTGACCACGGCGCCGATCTCGACCTGCACATGGGGCTCGACGGTGGGCTTCGCGGTGCCTCCGTCCTCCTCGCCCCAGACGAGCTTCACCTCGGTGCCAGGCTCGGCGTGGTCGGCGTCCAGAACGGCCAGGGTCAGCATCTTGCGCCTCGTTCGAGCTGTAGCCGATCCAGGTCGAGACGCCGACCGTCTCCCCGTCGACGGTGACCCGGTCGAACTGGTGCATCGAGTACACCGCCGAGGGCCAGTCGATGAACTTCGCCCGCTCGCCCTTCTCGAACATCGTGCCGATCGTGCGGGTCACGTCGTCGTCGTCGAGTACGAGCGTGACCTTCTGGCGGTGCTCGCCGTCGGCCTTCCCCTCCAGAGCCCCACGCCCGACGAAGTCGTGGTCGAACGCGACGTAGCTCCCGTACCCGAGGTCCCACGGCGTGAAGTAGTAGTCCTCGATGTCCTCCGAGACGAAGCTACCGCCGACGGAGGCAGTGGCCTCGTACCCGGTCGCCGGCAGCCACTCCCGGTAGGCCTTCAGGGTCGCGCCGGAGTAGACGGCCGGCAGCGGAGAGGGGATCCAGCCGGACTCAAGCGTGTTGGACGAGTACGCCCGCCCGCCCGCCTGCCGGAGGTCGAACTCCTCGCCTGCCGCCAGGAGCGCTTCGCGCACCGCCTCGCCGTCGTCCCATGGTCCGAAGAGCTCCCAGCCCGGCTGCCCGACCATGCCGTGCCGCAGAGCCCCCGCAGTCCTTCCGGCGATCGTCACCGCCGTCGTGTGGAAGAACTTGAGCTCGGGCGGTGGCTCGCCGAGAGCCTTCTCGATCACCTGCATCGCATTCGGGCCCTGAACCTGGAACCGGTAGCGACCGGCGACGTCCGTCCGTGCGTAGTGCGCTACGCAGGTCGAGATCGACAGTCACGTCGTACCCGCCGGTCGCCGCGTGGTACGTGATCCAGTTGAGCGCCGGAGCCCGGCCGACCAGCTCGAAGCGGTCGGTTCCGAGCGCGAAGAGGATGACATCCCCGATGACGTACCCCTCGGGGCTGCACGGCACGAAATGCTTGGCCCGATCGCCCGTGTATCCGTCGAAGCTGTTGACCGCGAGGTGGGAGAGCAACTTCAGCGCATCGGGCCCCTCCACCGCCAGATCGTTCATGTGGTACGAGAGGTTGAAGAGGACGCAGGTCTCCTGCCAGGCTCGCTGCTCGTCTCGCCAGTTCGTGAACTCCGGCGGCACTCCTGGATAGACGTTCGGCCCCGCCTGCGCGTTGCGGAGCAGCTCGACCGGGCTCTCGGCCGTCGCCAGCACGTCTTCGAGGCTCCGATGGCTCACATTCCCCTCCCTTCTCTTTCCGGCAGTATCAGACGATTGTCGACGATTTCCACATCGACGGTGCGGAGCGCTCGTTGACCGAGCCGGTGGTCGCGGTGCTGGGTCTCGGAGAAGCCGGCGGCCGGCTCGCCGCCGACCTCGCTTCGGCCGGCGTCGAAGTGCACGGTTATGACCCCGCTCCCGTCTCGACCCCTCGAGGCGTCGAGCGGATCGGCGACCCGGGCTCGGCGGTATCCGGAGCGTCGATCGTGCTCGCCCTGACGACCGCCACGACGGCCCTCGCCGCCGCGGAGGCGGCACTGCCGAACCTGGGCGACGGCGCGATCTATGCCGATCTGAACACGACGTCGCCCGCGCTGAAGCGAGACGTGGCCGACCTCGTGACCCGATCGGGGACAGCCCGCTTCGCCGACGTGGCCTTGCTCGGCCCCATCCCCGAGCGAGGGCTCCAGGCTCCGGTCCTCGCTTCCGGCGCGGGCGCCCGCACGTTCGCGGAGGTGTTCGTACCGCTCGGCATGCCCGTCCTCGTGATCTCGGAGGAGCCGGGCGATGCCGCCGCCATGAAGCTCGTGCGCTCGGTGTTCATGAAAGGCCTGGCGGCCGCGGTGGTCGAGAGCATGCAGGCGGCCGAGGCGATGGGGCGACGCGAGTGGCTCGTGGAGGAGATCGAGAAGATGATCGGCCGGTCGTACCTCGAACGGGCGCTCGAAGGGAGCCGGATGCACGCTGTGCGCCGTGTCGACGAGATGGAGGCCGCCCGTGATCTCCTGCTCGAGCTCGGGGTCGAGCCCCACATCGCCACCGCGAGCGCGGCGCAGCTGGCCGATCTTTCCAGAGCGAGGGAGCGATAGGGTCGAGCCGATGACGACGCAGTCCGCCCTCGACGCCCGACCGAGCGACCGAGCGCGGGCGCTCGTGCAGGGCGCGTACGACCTGCATGTCCACGTCGCTCCGGACGTGCCTCGACGGCGGATCGAAGACCGCGCGCTCGCACAGCGTTTCGTCGACCTAGGGCTCGCCGGGTTCGCGCTGAAGTCGCACTACACGTCGACCGCCGAGCGCGCACAGGTCGTCTCTGCGCTGTTCGAGAGCGTCGAGGTCGTCGGCACGCTCACCCTCAACTGGGCGGTGGGCGGCATGAACGCCCTCGCCGTCGAGATCGCCGCCCGCGAAGGCGCGCGGATCGTCTGGATGCCGACGGTCGACTCGCCGGCGGAGACGGCGGGGCGAACCGAGCCGAAGGACGGCGACAAGGTCCCCCAGTGGGCGCGGCTTCAACACGAGCTGCGCGGTCTCGGACTGAGCGTCGACGCCGTGCACGTCACCGGTCCCGACGGCGCGCTCCTTCCGGAGACATGCGACGTGCTGCGAGCCGTCGCCAGGCACGGGCTGATCCTGGCGACGGGCCACCTCGCACGGGACGACACGTTCGCGGTCGTCGACGCGGCGCTGGCGGAAGGCGTCACCGACATCGTGGTCACGCATCCGGAGTTCCCCTGCCAGAACTTCTCGATCGAGGACCAGAAGGACCTCGCCGCGCGGGGCTGCCTCATCGAGCGCTGTCTGACCACACCCTTCAGCGGGAAGACGACGTGGGAGCACGTCTTCGACGGCGTTCGCGCGGTCGGAATCGAGCACTCGCTCTTCTCGAGCGACTGCGGAAACCCGGACTATCCGCCGGTCGAGGACGGCCTCGCGCTCTGGGCGGACCGTCTCCTCGACGCGGGGTTCGACGAGGACGAGACGCGAGAGCTGATCGTGACGCAGTCGAGACGGCTGGCGGGAGCGTCATGACGAGAAAGCTCCTCGTGGTCGGCGCGCACTCGGCGGACTTCGTCTGGCGGGCGGGCGGCGCGATCGCGGTCGCGACCTCGAATGGCGGAGCGGCACGCGTGCTCGCGCTCTCCTATGGCGAACGCGGCGAGTCCGGCGAGCTCTGGAAGGAGGAGGGACAGACCGTCGAGCGCGTGAAGGAGATCCGGCACGGCGAGGCGGAGCGAGCGGCAGCAGCGCTTGGCGCAGAGTTCGAGTGCCTGGATCTCGGCGACTACCCGCTCGAGATCGACGGGAACGCGCTCGTCTCGATCGCCGACCGAATTCGCGAGTTCGCACCCGACGTGTTGATCACGCACACCGATCGCGACCCGTTCAACCCGGATCACGCATCTGCCTTCTTCGCCGTCGAGAGGGCTCGCGCGCTCGCCGCGGGCGCGGGCGTTCCGAGCGCGTTCGAGACCGTCGAGCCGCCGGAGCTCCTGCTCTTCGAGCCGCACCAGCCGGAGCTGTGCAACTTCGTGCCTACGACCTTCGTCGACATCACGCCCGTGATCGAGCGGAAGAACGCCGCGATGGCGGAGATGAAGGCGCAGGCCTACCTCGTGACCTACTACGGCCAGCGCGCCGAGCAACGCGGCAACCACGCCCGCCGCTCGTCCGGGAACTCGGCGATCCGGTACGCGGAGGCGTTCCAGCGCGTCACGCCACAGGTCGTGAGCGCGCTGTGACCGCGTTCGGCGAGCTGGCGCGGCTCGGGACGGCGACCGTCCACGAGGCGGCCGGTCGCGCTCAGGTCGTCGACGTGCCGCTGATCCAGGTCGTACCGGGCTCGCGCGCGGCCGGCCCGGCCCGAACCGTGCGCTGCGGTCAGGACGACAACCTCATGGTTCACGCGGCGGTGGCCGAGGCGCAGCCCGGGCGAGGTGCTCGTGCTCACGATGCCCGAGCCCAGGCCGGTCGCGCTCGTCGGCGATCTCCTCGCGACGCAGGCGAAGGTGGCGCGGCGTCGCCGCGCTGCTCGTGGATGCAGCGGTCCGCGACCTCGAGGAGCTACGCGAGCTCGGTCTGCCGATCTGGGCGCGCTACGTGCGTGTCCAGGGGCGGAGAAGCGCGTCCCGGGCGTGATCGGCGAGCCCGTCGAAGTGGCCGGAGCGCACATTCGCCAGGGAGACGTCGTCGTCCTCGACGCCGACGGTGCGGTGGTCGTCGAGCAGCGAGCGCATCGACGAGGTCCTGAGAGCGGGCCTCGAGCGCGAGGAGCGGGAGCGCGTGAAGCGCGTGAAGCTCGAGGCGGGCGAGCTCTCCTACGACCTCGACGGTCTGCGGAAGCTCGTCGAGTCACGTGAGCGAGCCGCTCCACGACCTCGCGCGGATCGGCCACGCGGAGCTTCTGACCCCGAAGGCCGAGGAGAGCCTCCGCTTCTTCGTCGACGTGCTCGGCATGGAGGAGGAGGCACGCGACGGGCAGTCCGTCTTTCTGCGGGGCTGGGGCGACTACCTCCGCTACAGCCTGAAGCTGACCGAGTCACCTCGGGCTGGGCTGGGCCACGTTGCGCTGCGAGCATGGAGCCCCGAGGCACTCGGCCGGCGCGTCGCAGCCATCGAGGCAACGGGGCGAGGCGTCGGCTGGATCGAGGGGGACGTGGGTCACGGACCGGCGTACCGCTTCAAGGATCCCGACGGGCACGTCTTCGAGCTCTACTACGAGGCCGAGCGCTACGAGCCGCCCGAGCACCTGCAGCCGTCGTGGAGGAACCAGCCGCAGCGCTACGTCGGTCGGGGCGCCGCGGTCAAGCGCCTCGACCACGTCAACCTGCTGGCGGCAGACGTCCGCGCGAGCCGCACGTTCGCCCAGGACGTGCTCGGCTACCGCCTGTACGAGCGGATCGAGCTCGACGACGGGACCGAGACGGGCGCGTGGATGAGCCTCTCGATCGCCGCGCACGAGCTCATCTACGTCGCGGATGCGTACGGTGCGACCGGTCGGCTGCACCACCTCGCGTTCTGGGTCGACACCCGCGAGGAATGCCTTCGCGCGGCCGACGTCTTCGTCGACGCGGACGTGCCCATCGAGGCGGCACCGTCGAAGCACGGGGTCGCGCAGGGCTTCTTCCTGTACGGGTTCGAGCCGGGTGGCAACCGGATCGAGGTCACGACGGGCGGGTACTTCGTGTACGACCCGGACTTCGAGCCGATCACCTGGACCGCGCAGGAGCGCGCGCGGGGCCAGTACTGGGGCGTGAAGACGATCGAGAGCTTCCACACGTACGGCACGCCCGACGTCGGCAGCGAGGGCTGAGAGGTGGGTTCGTTCCGCGATGCGCTCGCGCACCCGGGCGGCTTCGTCGTCGCGGCGGAGCTCGTCACGAGCCGCGGCCCGATCACCTCGGAGGGCGGCGCCAGGGTGCTGGCGCTCGCCAGGGACCTCGCTGCGGACCCGCGGATCGACGTCCTTTCGATCACCGACAACCCTGGCGGGCACGCGATGCTGTCGCCCGACGCCCTCGGGACGGACCTGATCTCGCGCGGGCAAGAGGTGATCATCCACCTCGCCTGCAAGGACTGGAACCGAAACGCGCTCGAGAGTCGCGGCTGGCAGCTCAGCTCGAGCGGCTTCCACAACGTGCTCGCGCTCTCGGGCGACTACCCGATCATGGGTCATCGCGGGCTCGCGGCACCCGTCTTCGACATCGACTCAGTCGGGCTCATCAACCTCTTCACCGAGATGAACGCCGGCCTTACGGACGAGCGCATACCGAGCACGCGGCTTCAGCGGACCGACTTCTTCGCCGGCGGCGTCGTCACGAACCACAAGCTGCACGAGCGCGAGGTGATGCCGCAGTACTTCAAGCTGCGCAAGAAGGTGCGGGCAGGCGCGCGCTTCGTCATCAACCAGGCGGGCTGGAACGCGCGCAAGGACGACGAGCTCCTGCGCTGGATCCGCCGCGACGGTCTCGAGCTCAACGTACTCGCCAACGTCTATCTCCTGTCCCGCACGGCCGCACGCGCCTTCCACCGCGGGATCATCCCCGGCATCGTCGTCACCGACGAGCTGCTAGCCCTGGCCGAACGACACGGCGCGAGCCCCGACCAGGGGCGCTCCTTCTTCGTCGATCTCGCGTCGAAGCACCTCGCTGTGGTTCGCGGCCTCGGCTTCGACGGCGTCTATCTCGGCGGCCACATGCCTGCCGAGACGTTCGGCGAGATCATCGACCGCGCCCAGACGTTCGAGCCGGACGACTGGCGCGCGTTCGCGCACGAGATCCAGTTCGCCCGTCCGGGGGAGTTCCACTTCTTCGAGCGCGACCCGAAGACGGGCCTCTCGTCCGACGTCGTGAGCGCCTCCTACCTCGAGTCGAAGCGACAACGACGAACGGACCTGCATGTTTCCGCCAAGTACCGACTCAGCCGCCGCTTCCACGACACGGTGTTCGCGAGCGACGCGCCGCTCTTCGCGACCGGGCGCCGCGTCTACCGCCGCATCGAGAACGCCCCGCGAGCCGTGCGGCGGGCCGCTCATACGCTCGAACAGGCCGCCAAGGTGCCGCTGTTCGGATGCAAGGACTGCGGCGACTGCTCGCTCCCGGAGATCGCGTACGTCTGTCCCGAGTCGCAGTGCGCGAAGAATCAGCGCAACGGCCCGTGCGGCGGGACGCGCGACGGCCTGTGCGAGGTGTACGACACGGAGTGCATCTGGTCCGAGGCGTACGAACGGCTCAAGGCCTACGGCGAGGAGGAGTCGATGCTCGACGGCCCCGTGGTCGTCAAGGACAACGCGCTGGCGGGCACGAGCGCCTGGGCGAACACGTTCCTCGGCCGTGACCACCAGGCGCACCCGGCCCGCGCCGTGGAGGACCAGCGGTCGTGACGGCGTCATAATCGACACGCGGGCGGTGGTGCCCGCTCGGACGAGGAGGCTCTCAGAGATGGCATACCGAAACCTGGAAGAGAAGTTGCAGGCCACCGGCAGCGCGGTAGAGATGGCGCGCAACTCGCAGATCGGCCCCTACGTCTATCCGGGCGTGCCGAGCGAGTTCTCGAACTGGATGGACGAGCAGGTGGCCTGGCGCGAGACCGCGGCCCTCTTCGACCAGACGCACCACATGACGGACCTCTACGTCGAGGGACCGGACGTCGTCAAGCTCTTCTCGGATCTCGGCGTCAACACGTTCGCGAACTTCCAGGTCGGGCAAGGCCAAGCAGTTCGTCGCCTGCAACCACGACGGCTACGTGATCGGCGACGCGATCCTCTTCTTCCTGGACGAGAACCGCGTCAGCCTCGTCGGCCGCCCGTCGGCACACAACTGGGTGCAGTTCCACGCGGAGACCGGCGATTACGACGTGAGCGTGGAGCGCGACGAGCGGACGGCGGCCAACCCGACCGGGCGGCGGAAGATCTACCGCTTCCAGGTCCAGGGTCCGACCGCGCTCGACGTGCTGGCGAAGGCGACCGGAGCGCCGCTGCCCGAGATCAAGTTCTTCAACCTCGGCGAGCTCACGATCGCGGGACACAAGGTGCGAGCGCTCCACCACGGCATGTCGGGCGTGCCCGGGCTCGAGCTCTTCGGGCCCTGGGACGAGATGGAGGACGTACGCGGGGCGATCGTCGAGGCCGGCAGCGACCACGGGCTGCGCCAGGTCGGCTCGCGCGTCTACGCCACGAACACGCTCGAGTCCGGGTGGATCCCCTGCCCGCTGCCGGCGATCTTCACCGGCGACGAGCTGAAGGCGTACCGCGAGTGGCTCCCTGCCGACGGATACGAGGGCACGGGCTCGCTCGGCGGCAGCTACTACGCCGACGACATCTCCGACTACTACGCGACGCCGCACGATCTCGGCTACTGGCCGTTCGTGAAGTTCGACCACGACTTCGTCGGACGCGATGCGCTCGAGGCGATGGCCGACGAGCCGGAGCGGAGGAAGGTGACGCTGGCCTGGAACGGCGCGGACGTCGCCTCGGCGATGGGCACGCTGTTCGAGAAGGGCGAAGCGGCCAAGTACATCAACCTCCCGCTGTCGAACTACGCGACCTGGCCGCACGACAAGCTGCTCCACGACGGCGAGATCGTCGGCGTGTCGACGTTCTCGGGCTACAGCTACAACGAGCGCTCGATGCTCTCGCTCGGCTACGTCGACGCCGACGTGCCGATCGGGGCGGAGCTCGTCATGGTGTGGGGCGAGGAGAGCGGCGGGTCGACCAAGCCGGTCGTCGAGCGGCACCGGCAGGCGGAGATCAGAGTCGTCGTGAGCCCGTGTCCCTACTCCGAGGTCGTGCGCACCTCGTACCACGAGGGGTGGCGTTCGAAGGCCGCCGTCGCCTGAGCCTCCCGCCGCGTCAGCGGAGATCGTCGATCACGTAGTGCGCCGGCGTGTCGAAGTGCGGCCCCTCGGGGCGCAGCCGCATGCGTGATGCCGATCCGCTCCGCGCGGAAGTCGCGCGCGAGCAGGCGACGGTAGGCGTCGAGGCGCCCCGTGTTCACTCCCGCCACGAGACGACCCAGTCCTGACTCCGCCGCGAACGCCTCGCAGGCGTCGAGGAGCCGCTCGAAGCTCATCGCCGCGCCCTCACCGGGACGTACCGCCGCGAACTTGACGTAGCAGGTGTCGCTGCCCGCCTCGCTCCCGGCGCCGCAGTGACACACGGCCATCCCCTCCAAGGCGCCGTCGCGGTGCAGGAGAACCGTGTCGCCGATTCCCTGCTCGTTCACGGCGACGATCTCGCTGCCGAGGTCGAGCCCGCCGAATATCTCTTCCGTGAGCCCGCGGATCTCGTCCAGGACGGGGTCGTGGCGGTCCTTCGGCTCGTTCGAGAAGAGCGCGTGCGGGCGCGTTCCGGTCGGGCCGACCTCCTTGGCGGTAACGACCGTGAGCGATCCCGGCCAGAAGCCATGCCTCTGGTACAGGCCGAGATGCTTGGGGCTGTCCGCGAAGGTGAAGAGCCCGGCTTGACGGACGTTCCAGCTCGTGAACGCCTCGAGGACGGGCTGCAGCAGCCGGCCCCCGATGCCGCGATCCCAGCGGTCCGGGATGCGACGCTGAGCGGCCCGAGGAAGCCGAACGAGCCCCAGCGCGCTGCGAAGACCGACCCGACGACGTCGCCGTCGAGCTCGGCGGCCCAGGCGCACTCCGGCGCGGCGCGGAACCTCGTGCGCACGATGTCGGCGTCGCCGAACGCGGCGCTCGGATCGGGGAGGCCGCGAATCGTCCCGAACGCAAGCCGCATCACATGGTCCGCGGCCTCGACGTCGTCGGTGCGCATCGGTCTGACGTCCACGGCGCTCTCGAGCGACATGTGCTCAGGACGCCGCAGCGGGGAGGCGCAGCAACGTCGAGCCCGGCAGGTGCTCGAGAAGCTGACGGTTCTCGAGCGCGATGTCGAGGTTCTGACGTGCGATGCGCGCGTGCTCCCGTGCGATCGCGTCCGCTCGCGCTCCCTCGCGCCGGCCGATCGCGTCGACGAGCGCATGGTGCTGGTGCTGCGCCACGAGCAGGATCTCCCACGACTCGGGCAGCGCGGAGTGGACCATCAGCAGAGCGCTCGGCGGCGCGAACGGCAGCGCAAGCGCATGCTCGAGCGCGCGGCCGAGCTGCGGGCTCTTTGCGAGCTGACGGAAATCGTGGTGGAACTCCTCGTTGAGGCGGAGGTACTCCATGAACGTCTCGATGCTCTGGGTGCGAACCACCGCGTCGAGCTCCCGGCAGAGATCGCGCAGAGACTCGAGCTCGTCGTCCGACTCGAGGCGCTCGGCCGCCAGGCGCGCGGCCGTGCCCTCGAGCACCCCACGGAGCTCGATCGCGTCGTCGATATCGGTCCGGGTGAACTCGCGCACCACGAAGCCGCCGCCGGGGAGCGTCTCGAGCAGCCCTTCGTGCTCGAGCGTCATGAGGGCGATCCGGAGCGGCGTCCGCGAGACGCCGAGCTCCTCCACCAGACGGAGCTCGGGAACGCGCTCGCGCGGCTTGAAAGCCCCATCGAGCAGGAGCTCACGGAGCCCGAGCGTCGCCTTCGTCGTCTGCGAGTTTGGGTGGTTACCGCGAGGCACCGAACTACTCGCCCGACGGCTGCAGGTCGGGCTGTCCGCGTCCACCCACACCAAGCCGGTTCGCGAGAGCGACGACGGCCTGCACGACGCCCCGCCTGAAGAACGAGGAAGATCGCGATGACGAAGACGCCGTAGAGGACCTCGCGCAGCTCGAGGCTCGCCGTGAGCCGCTCATCCAGGACGGCGAAGACGGACGCACCGATCACCGGGCCGAGCAGTGTGCCGAGACCACCGAAGGCCACCATCACGAGGACGCGCACGTCCACGCGGTCGAAGCTGTAGGTAGCCGGGCTGATGAACCCCGCGCTGTAGGCGAGCAGGGCGCCCGTGAGGCCGATCATCGCCGACCCGATCGTCGCCGCGATAGATCCGGTAGCGGGAGACGTTCACACCCGCGAGCTCGGCCGCCGCCTCGTCGTCGCGGAGCGCGCGAAACGCCCATCCGAAGTGGGAGCGCTGGAGCAGCGCGGAAGACGATCAAGAACGCGACGAGGAGGCCGACGAAGAGGTAGTAGCCGCCGACCTGGTCATCACCGAGATCGGCGGGAATCCCCTCCACGATGAGACCAGTCTCGGATCCCGTCAGCTCGCGCTGGCCGAGCAGGAGGTTCGCGAACCCGAGCGAGAACACGAGCGTGACGATGCCGGTGAAGATGATGCCGAGCGAGCGGCGCACGGCGATCCAGCTCAGGAGGCCCCCTACGATCGCGGCGCTCGCCGTTCCCACGATCACGCCCACCGCCATGGGCAAGGAAGTCTCGTTGGCGAGGATGCGCCGCCCCGTAACCACCGACGCCGGCCAGGGCGCCGACGCAGAGGAAGAGCTGGTTCGTGCTTCCGAAGATGAGGTTGAAGCCGACGCCGTAGACGCGAACACGAGCGCCTGCACGGCCAACGACGTCGTGTAAGGCGAGTCCCCGAACCACACGGGCGGTAGGACGGCGAGGATCGCTGCCGTGACGACGATCGGCAGAAACGCCCAGCCGATCCCCCAGCGACGTGCCCGACCTCTCGTCTCCGCTTCGGTCATCGACCGAGCAGCCCGCGAGGTCGGATGAGGATGGTCAGGGCGGCGGCACCGAGGAGGATGATCGTCGTGATGTATTGCCCGATGTAGTGGGCGCTCAGCGTGTTCACCACGCCGAGGAGCACGCCCGCAAGGAAAGCTCCGGCGACGCTCCCGAGACCGCCCGACGACGGCGACGATGAGCGCGAAGGTCGTGAGCTCGAAGCCGGCGTTCACCGTCAGCGGTCCGCCCATCGACTGTGCGATCGCGACGACGCCTGCGAGCGCACCGCTCAGCGCGAAGATGACCGTGCGGACGAACGACGGATTGATTCCCGACCAGCCGCGCGCCGATCTCGTCCTGGATCACCGAGCGAACGCCGCGCCCGAAGGTCGTCGCGCTGAAGAAGACGAG
The DNA here is from genome assembly GCA_963776565.1 of uncultured Gaiellaceae bacterium. Lineage (GTDB taxonomy): Bacteria > Actinomycetota > Thermoleophilia > Gaiellales > Gaiellaceae > GMQP-bins7. The sequence goes on along the minus strand of CAVZNF010000002.1, from coordinate 10,949 downwards.
GAGCACCGCCGCGACCGCAAGGGCAATCGCCGAGGCCCAGATGCTCCCTACGGCCATCGGCACTCCGATCACCGAAATCGGGTCGCCGCCGATGAAGATGTACAGCGCGCCGTCGGGATAGCGCCAGGTCAGCACGCCCGCAATGACGAACGCGGCGCCGAGCGTGAGCAGGAGGCCCAGCAGCGTCCGCTCTTCGCCGTGCTCGCGATAGACCGGGCGCATCAGCGTGAGGTCGAGAAGGACGGAGAGCCCGGCAGCCGCAAGCACGCCCAGGCCGGCTGCGAGAAGCGTCGACATCCCGTCCTCCATGACGAAGCGAGATGACGATCGCCGCGAACACCACGATTTGGCCGTACGCGAGGTTGATGACGCCGGCGAGGCCGTAGACGAGTGTCATCCCGACGCCGAGCAGACCGAACGCCAATCCGAGCACGAGCCCGTCGAGGATGACCGCCCTCATGCGACTCCCAGGTATGCGCGCTGCACCTGCGGGATTCCCCTCGAGCTCCTCCGACGTCCCGCTCAGCCGGATCCTACCGTTCTCGAGCACGTAGCCGCGGTCGGCGACAGAGAGCGCGAGCGGCACCTGCTGCTCGGCGATCAGGAGCGTCATCCCCTCGTTCTTGAGTCCTTCGAGCGCCTCGAATGCGACCTGCTGCGATCTTCGGCGCGAGACCAGTCGTCGGCTCGTCGAGCATGAGCAGCCGCGGCCGCGCCATCAGCGCGCGGCCCACCGCCAGCATCTGCTGCTCACCGCCGCTCAGGGTTCCTGCGTGCTGGCGCTGTCGCTCCCGCAGGCGCGGGAAGAGGTCGTAGACGAGCTCGAGCGTTGCTGGATCTGCCCGGCGAGGGTAGGCACCGAGATGGAGATTGCTCTTCAGGGTCATCGCCGGGAACAGGTGCCGCTCCGCGGGCACGTAGGAGATCCCAGCGCGCGATATACGGTGGGCGGGACGTCGCGTCAGGTCCTTCCCGTCCAGGACGACTCGGCCGGCCATCGGCGGAAGCAGCCCGGCGATAGCCCGGAAGAGCGTCGACTTGCCCGCGCCGTTCGAGCCGATGATCGCCACCGCCTCGCCGGTGCGAACCTCGACGTCGATGTCGTCGATCACACGCTCGCCGAGATACCCGGCCGCCAAGCCGGTGACCTCAAGCAACGCGTGCCCGTCCGAGGTACGCGTCGACCACCTGCGGGTCCCGCATGACGACGTCCGGCTCGCCGTCCGCGAGGAGCTTGCCGAAGTTCAGGACGACCACGCGCTCGGCGAGCTGGATGACCGCGCTCATCACATGTTCGACCCAGAGAATCGTCATCCCGAGCTGTCGCGGGCGCTCCGAACGATCTCGACGGAATGCGCGAGCTCGGACTCGTTGAGGCCCGCCATCACCTCGTCGAGCAGCAACACCTTGGGCTGCCCCGCCAGCGCCTTTGCCATCTCGAGGAAGCGCTGCTGATGGAGATTCAGGCTCGAGACCGGCTGTTCAGCTCGCTCGTCCAAACCGACGAACGCCAACGCATCGGCAGCCCGACGTCGCGCCTCGCGCTCGCTCAGGACGCCGTTTCCGACGCCGAACATCGCACCGAGAACGAGCATTCTCGAGCACCGTCATCGAACCGAAGGGAAGCGGGCGCTGCATGGCCATCGCGATCCCCTTGCGTCGGACCTGGTGGGCGATCAGACCGTCGATCCGCTCGCCACCGAGCCGCACGCTGCCGTGCGTCGGGCGCTCGAGCCCGACGATGACCTTGAGGAGCGTGCTCTTACCGGCTCCGTTCGGACCGACGACGGCGACGATGTCGCCGTCGTCGATCCCGAACGTCACGCCGTCGACGGCCGGGAGACCGCCGAAGCGCTTCGTGACCTCGTCAACCTCGAGCAGCAGATCCGATCTCCACGGCTACGACGGGGGACGGTACGGGGTCAGCGCCGGCGACTTGAAGATCACTCTCGGCCAGAAGGTGGTCGACGCGGTGTTCAACCCCGCCTCGGGCGGTGCGCCCTTGGTCAGGATGGCGTACTGCGGTCGCGACCCGATCATCTCGCCCCACGCCGTCCACCTGAGCGGCCACGCGTAGCCGGGGATGTTGAAGGTGTTGGCGTGGACGTAGGCGGCGATCCGCTGCCGGTTTGGACCGACCTTGCTGATCGCCTCCGCGACGATCTTGACGTACGCGTAGCCCGCCAATGCGTCGTCCTCCATGAACTCGTTCTGCGGGAACGTCCGCAGGTAGCGCTTAGCGAGCGCCTTGTACTCCTTGCTCGCCGTGGCCATGCACTTGAAGTCGCTGTAGCGGCCGAACGCCGACGTCGTGGTGCTCTTCGCGGTGAGCGACCACGGCCCATCTGCGCCCACCACCGGCGCCTTCAGGCCGAGCTGCCCTGCCTGAGCCAGAACCAGCGGCGCGCCCGGCGGATGGCCCGTCGCGACGATCAACGACACGTCGCCGAACGAACGCAGGTACGGCGTGAAGTTGGTCGTCGGAACCGGCGCAACCTGGATGTTGAACTTGATGCTCGGCGCGGACTTGGCCGCATCCTCGAGCGACGACTTGAACGACTGGCCCCACGCGTAGTCGGCGATCATCACCCCGACGCTCCTGATCTCACGTCGCTGCGCGAGCTGCACGATCGACTGAGCAACCATGGCAGCAGCGGGCAAGCACGTGCGGAACGTGTAGCGACTCGACTGCGTCAGGATCTCGTTGTTCCCCGACTTCACGAGGAACAGCGGGATCTTCCCTTCCTCGGCGAGCCGCGTCGTCGCCAGCCCGATCCCACTGCCGATGATGCCCCCGACCGAGACGACGTTCTCTTGCTGGGTCAACCGCCTGAAGCCGTCGATGGCCGCGGTCGTGTTCGTGGACTGGTCGTCCGCGACGGCGAGATTGAGCTTGCGCCCCTGCCCGCGCCCCTTCACGCCGCCCGACCTGTTGATCTCGTTCACGGCAAGCGCCGCGCCGGCGCGCACCTGAAGTCCCCAAGGCGCGAAGTTCGCCGTGAGCGGCGTGAGCACGCCGATCTTGATCGGACTCCCTTGCGCGGATCCGCTCGACCCGCCGTACGCACTCGATCCGCTCAACACGGCGATGAACAGCGCAACGGCGCCTACGGCAATAAACATCCTGTACCGCTTCACGACTCCCTCCTTCTGTCATGCCTGCCAACGACCAGGCTGGCTCCGACGAGACGGTTCGCCCCGTCGCACCGGTCAGTCACACCGAGCCGACCACCTGTGCTGTCGATACCTCTGACGACACAGGCTCCGGTGGTTGCACGAGCCGTGGAAAGCGCTCCCAGCGGCCCGGCGAGAGCGTCGCGAGGACATCGGCGCATGTATACAACACGGGCCCTACAGCGTCCAGCATTCGCTTGTTGGTGCAGCATGCGTCCCGAGTTCTGCATACAAGCGCTGTAGGCTCCCCTGTGTTCTGCGATGAAAGGGACGGCGTGATGGCCATTGCGAGCGGCCCGATCGAACCGGCGGAGGCGGTGTCGGCGATCAACTCGGGAGACACGGTCATGGTCGGAGGTTCGGGCTCGTCGGCGCGCCGCTCACCCTCATCGACGCTCTCGTCGAGAAGCTCCGACGCCGACGAGCTCACGATCGTCTCGAACAACATCGGCGAGCCGGGCCGCGGGCTCGGGAAGCTCCTGCGCCAGGGGCGGATCAAGCGCGGGATCTCCTCGTACTTCACGTCGAACCCGGAGGCGGTCGCGGCAGTGAACGCGGGCGAGATCGAGGCGACGCTCGTGCCGCAGGGAACGTTCGCCGAGGCTATCCGAGCGCGGGCGCCGGGATCGCCGGCTTCTTCACACCGGTCGGTGCGGGAACGCTGCTCGCCGAGGGCAAGGAGGAGCACGTCATCGACGGCGTCCCACACGTGCTCGAGGAGCCGATCCACGCCGACGTCGCGCTCGTCTACGCGGCGCGCGGCGACGAGCTCGGCAACCTCTGGTACCGGCGCACGGCGCGCAACTTCAACCCGTTGATGGCGACGGCCGCACGCGTGACAATCGCCGAGGTGGGAGAGATCGTGCCGATCGGGCGAGCTCGAGCCGGAGTCGATCCACACGCCACACCTATACGTCGACGAGCTGGTGCTCTCACGATGACGGACGACGTCAAGACGTCCGATCGCGGCCCGCGCGGCGCAGGAGCTTCGGCCGGGCGAGATCGTCAACCTCGGCATCGGCATCCCGAACCTCATCCCCGGACTCCTCGACGACGACGCCGACGTCTTCCTGCAGACGGAGAACGGCCTCCTCGGCGTCGGGCCGCGGCCGAGCGAGGACGAGCTCGATCCCGACCTCATCGACGCCGCGAAGCAGCCGGTCACCGCGCTCCCCGGCGCCGCGTACTTCGACAGCGCCGCAGAGCTTCGCGATGATCCGCGGCGGGCACGTCGACGTCGCCGTGCTCGGCGCACTGCAGGTCTCGATCGCCGGCGACATCGCGAACTGGGCCGTTCCCGGGAAGGACGTTCTCGGCGTCGGCGGCGCGATGGACCTCGTCGTCGGGGCGCGGCGCGTGATCGTGACCATGACCGCGACGTCGTCGACGGGCGAGCCGAAGGTCGTCGCCGAGTGCACGCTATCCGCTCGACGGCGCGCGGCGCCGCCGACGTCGTCATCACCGAGCTCTCGGTCTTCCGGCTCCGGGACGGTGCGCTCGTCCTCACCGAGCTGCTCGGCGACGCGACCCTGGACCACGTCCGCGCCGTCACCGGCGCCCCCTTCGACATCGACCTGGAGGATCGCCGTGCAGCCTGAGACCGCCCTCGCCCGTGTTCCGGACGCCGCCCTCACCGAGGCGCGACCCGCCGCACCTCTATCCCGACTACGTCGGCACGCGGCTTCGCGCGCCCGAAGGAGCCGCTCGTTGTCGCTGCCGGCGTCGCTCTCCGAGCTGACCGGCCCCGTCTACGGCAACGGCGCAGTGGGAGAGACCGACGCAGACCTCACGCGACAGCACGCCGGCGAGCCGCAGGGCCAGCGGATCGTCGTGACCGGGCGTGTTCTCGGCTCCGACGGGAAGCCTCTCCGCGGGCAGCTCGTCGAGATCTGGCAGGCGAACGCGGCCGGGCGCTATCACCACGCGGTCGACACCCACGATGCGCCGCTCGACCCGAACTTCACCGGCGGCGGGCGCTGCCTGACGGACGACGACGGCTCGTACCGCTTCATCACGGTGCTTCCGGGCGCCTACCCGTGGCGGAACCACCCGAACGCCTGGCGCCCGAGGCACATCCACTTCTCGCTCTTCGGCCGCGCCTTCCCCGAGCGCCTCGTGACCCAGATGTACTTCCCCGGCGACCCGCTCTTCCCGTTCGACCCGATCTTCAACTCCATCCGCGACGAGAGCGCGCGGGAGCGGCTGATCTCGAAGTTCGAGCTGGAGCTGACCGAGCCCGACTGGGCGCTCGGCTTCCGCTTCGACATCGTGCTCGGCGGCCGCGAGGCGACGCCGCTCGAGGAGCCGCACGATGACTGAGCTCGGGCTGACGCCGTCGCAGACCGTCGGGCCGTACCTCGCGATCGGCCTCCTCGGCGGGCCGATCACGATCGACCTCGTCGCCGACGTCGGACCCTCGCGCGATCCGCATCCGAGGCGTGCTCCTCGACGGCGCGGGAGATCCCGTGCCCGACGGCATGGTCGAGGTCTGGCAGGCGAACGCGGCCGGCCGCTACGCGCATCCGGCGGACGATCGCGGGAGGTCCCGCTCGAGGGCGGGTTCACCGGCTTCGGTCGCTCGGGAACGGAGGATGCCGGCCGCTTCGAGTTCGTCACCGTGAAGCCCGGTCGCGTCCCGTGGGTGGACGGCCGGCTCCAGGCACCGCACCTTCTCGTGGGGATCTTCGCTCGCGGCCTCCTCAAGCGCGTCGCGACGCGCATGTACTTCCCCGACGAAGAGGCGGCGAACGCCGAGGATCCCGTGCTCCTCGGGCTCGAGCCCGAGGAGCGGGCGACCCTCGTCGCGCGCGCGGAGGACGGCGCGCTTCGCTTCGACATCGTCCTCCAGGGCGCCGGCCAGACGACGTTCTTCGCGGTGTGACTCCGTTCGCAGCGATCTTCGTGCCACAGGAGCTGCGAGACGCAGTCTCGGATCGAGCGTGGCTGCAGGGGATGCTCGATGCGGAGCACGCCCTGGCGAAGGCGGGCGTCGCAGTCGGCCTCGTCCCGGCGGACGCCGCCGCGCGGATCGGCGAGGCGTGCCGTGCCGATCTCTTCGACGCGGCGCGCATCGCAGACGACGGCCGCGCGGTCGGGAACCCGGCCGAGCCGCTCGTCCGCGAGCTCTCGCACTGCGGTCGGGGCCGACGCGGCCGAGTACGTGCACCTGGGAGCGACGAGCCAGGACATCGTCGACACGGCGGCGATGCTCGTCTCGCGGCACGCCGCCGCGCTCGTGCTGGCCGAGCTCGACCGCCTCGCGGACGGCGTGCGCGGAGCTCGCCCGCGACTCATCGCTCGACGCCGATGGCGGCGCGCACGCTCCTCCAGCAGGCGGTGCCGACGACGTTCGGGCTGAAGGCGGCGGGCTGGCTCGTCGCGGTGCTCGAGGCGCGTCGGCGGCTCGCAGCCGTCCGCGACGAGCGACTCGCCGCGCAGCTCGGCGGCGCCGCCGGGAACTCTCGCCGCGCTCGGAGACGACGCCCTCGAGGTCGTCCGCCTCTACGCACAGGAACTCGGCCTCGCGGAGCCCCTGCTCCCGTGGCACGCGAACCGCCAGCGCCTCGCGGAGCTCGGCGCGGCGCTGGATGCAGCCGCAGGGGCGGCCGCGAAGGTCGGCCGCGACGTCGTGCTGCTCGCGCAGACCGAGGTGGGCGAGGTCGCCGAGGCTACCGGGCGGCAGTTCCTCGACGATGCCGCAGAAGCGCAATCCCGTCCGCTCCACGCTCGCGGTCGCGTGCGCGCGTCTCGCTCACGCCCACGCGGGAGTCCTACTCGGCGAGCTCGCACACGAGCACGAGCGGGCGGTGGGCGGCTGGCACGCCGAGTGGGAGGCGCTCTCGGGCGCGCTCGCGTTCGCCGGCGGAGCAGCGGCGGCGGCCGCGGACGCCGTCGCCGGACTCGAGGTCGACGCCGAGCGGATGCGGGCGAACCTCGAGGCGAGCGGCGGCCTCGTCGTCGCCGAGCGCGTCTCGTTCGCGCTCACCCTCGCCTGGGCCGCGGCCAGGCGCACGACGGTCGTCGCCGAGGCCGCGCGAGGCCCACGTCGTTTCGCGACGCGCTCCTCGCCGACAGCGGACAGGTCTCTCCGCAGACGAGCTGGACGCGCTTCTCGACCCGACCGGCTATCTCGGCGTCGGCCGAGGCGCTCGTCGACCGCGCGCTCGGCGAGTACGAGAGGCACGCGGATGAGCCTCGAGCACCGCCTCCAGGGGCGACCCGGCGGCACGTCCTCGTCCTGTCCAACTCGCTCGGCACCACGCAGGAACTGTGGGATCGGCAACTCCCCGAGCTGGCGGAGCGCTTCCGCGTCCTCACCTACGACCACCCCGGCCACGGCGCCTCCGACCTTCCCGAACGGCCATGCACGGTCGAAGCGCTGGCACACGGCTGCTCGAGCTCCTCGACGAGCTCGACCTCGATCGGGTCTCGTTCTGCGGCGTCTCGCTCGGAGGGATGGTCGGGATGGCGCTCGCGCTCGAGGCGCCGGAGCGTGTCGAGCGGCTCGTCCTCTCCTGCACGTCGGCGTACCTCGGCCCGCCCGAGGCGTGGGCGGAGCGAGCGCGAGCCGTCCGCACCGATGGGATGGAGGCGATCGCAGACACGGTCGTCGGGCGCTGGTTCACGCCGAGTTCTCCCGCGCGGAGCCGGAGACGGTCGCGCGCTTCCGTCGATGCTCGTCGTCAACCCCGCCCGAGGGTACGCGCGCTGCTGTGAGGCCGTCGGCGCCTGGGACGCGCGCGAGCGGATCTCCGCGATCTCCGCGCCCGTGCTCGTCGTCGCGGGCGCCGAAGACCCGGCGACCCCGATCGAGCACGCCGAGCTCGTCGCGTCTCGGATTCCGGGCGCACGACTCCGCGTCCTCGAGCGGGCCGCCCATCTCGCGAACGTCGAGCAGGCGGAAGCGTTCACCCAGGCCGTGCTCGAACATCTCGCACAGGAGGTCGCTGCATGACAGGAGGACGGCATGAAGACGAGACGCGAGGTGCTCGGCGACGAGCACGTCGATCGGGCGGTCGCAGGCACGACCGACTTCACCGCCGACTTCCAGGACTTCATCACCCGCTACGCCTGGGGCGAGATCTGGTCGCGCCCGGGCCTCGACCGCCGCACGCGGAGCTGCATCACGATCACGGCGCTCGTCGCGACCGGCCGCGAGCACGAGCTCGCGATGCACGTCCGCGCCGCGCTGCGCAACGGGGTCACGCCGGACGAGCTCAAGGAGGTTCTCCTCCAGTGCGCCGTCTACTGCGGTGTCCCCGCGGCGAACGGCGCATTCGCGATCGCCCAGCGCGTGCTCGAGGAAGAGGGGGCCGCCTGAGCCGAGCCCGCACGCGAGTAGGGATCGTCGGCGCAGGCCCGGCCGGACTCACGCTCGGACACCTCTTGCACCTCGAGGGCATCGACACGGTGATCCTGGAGAGCGGAGCCGCGAGTACGTCGAGGCACGCATCCGCGCCGGCGTCCTCGAGCAGGCGATCGTCGACCTCCTCGTCGAGTCCGGCGCGGGCGAGCGCCTGCAGCGTGAGGGCCTCGTGCACCACGGCATCGAGCTGCAGTTCGCAGGTGAGCGGCACCGCATCCCGCTGAGCGACCTCGCCGACGGACGGGCGATCGTCGTCTACGGTCAGACCGAGGTCGTCAAGGATCTGATCCGTCTCCGCCTGGAGTCCGGTCGAGCTCTCCACTTCGACGCGACGAACGTCTCGGTGCACGACCTCGAGACCGAACGCCCGCTCATTCGGTACCGGCACGAGGGCCGCGACCAGGAGCTCGAGTGCGACGTGATCGCGGGCTGCGACGGGTTCCACGGGATCTGCCGCCCGAGCATTCCGGCAGGCGTGCTGTCCGAGTTCTCGCGCGAGTACGCGTTCGGCTGGCTCGGCATCCTCGCCGCGGTCGCGCCGTCGAACGACGAGCTCGTCTACGCGCACCACGAGCGCGGGTTCGCGCTCCTGAGCCTCCGCTCGCCGGAGCTCAGCCGCCTCTACGTGCAGTGCCGCCCCGACGAGGACCTCGCCGAGTGGCCGGACGACCGCATCTGGGACGAGCTGCAGACGCGCCTCGGCCTCGACGGCTGGACGCTCCACGAGGGGCCGATCCTCGAGAAGGGCGTCACCGGGATGCGCAGCTACGTCTGCGAGCCGATGCGCTACGGGCGCCTCTTCCTCGCAGGCGACGCCGCCCACATCGTCCCTCCGACCGGCGCGAAGGGGCTCAACCTCGCGCTCCACGACGTGCGGGTGCTCGCGGAGGCGATCATCGACTGGTTCGCGTCGGGCACCGCGGCCGGCCTCGACGCCTACTCCGACACGTGCCTGCGGCGCGTCTGGCGCGCCGAGCACTTCTCGTGGTGGATGACCCAGATGCTGCATCGCCCGGAGAGCCAGGACGACTTCGACCTGAAGCTCCAGCTCTCGCAGCTTCGCTACGTGACGACGTCCCGCGCTGCGACGACGGCACTCGCCGAGAACTACGTCGGGCTCGTCGAAGTGTGATGGACGTTCCGATGAGCCGTTGGCTGGTCTCGGTCGGCCACCGGAACAGCTCCTGGATCGCGAAGCCGTCAGCCGGATGCGGGTTCTGCGTGGCACTGCTGACGAGTGAGAAGATGCGCGAATGCGCCCGGCTCCCATACTGGCCGGGCTTTTCTTCGTCGCGCTCACACTCCGGCCGCAGATCGTCGGTATCGGCCCACTCCTGCCGACCATTCAGGACAGCCTGCAAACGCCACATGCGGTCGTGGGGTTGCTCGCAACGATCCCGGTCCTGTGCATGGGGCTCTTCGCGCCCCCGGCCGCCTTTCTCAGCGCACGAGTCGGAACGCGAGCGGCAGTCACCTTGTCGGTCCTGCTCATCGGCGTCTTCGGACTCGCCCGCGCCGTTGCGCCGACCGCTGCACTCGTCGTTCTCTTCACATGGCCAATTGGTATCGGCATGGGCCTTGCCGGGGCGCTCGTACCGGTAGCGGTGAAGGAACGATTCCCGGTCCGTCCCGCTGGCCCGACAGGTGTCTACACCACCGGCATCCAAGTCGGCTCTGCGCTGTCCGCCGCCGTAGCGGTACCGCTCGCCGCATGGTACGGGGGGTGGCGGGGATCGCTCGCGGTCTTTTCCCTCATGACGATCGGGCTGGCGGGCGTCTGGCTCGTGCTCACACGGCACGAGCCGGCCCATGAGCGCCGTCTCGAGCGTCCGCCGCGCCTCCCCTGGCGTAGCCGAGTTGCCTGGCTTCTCGTGGCGCTGTTCTCGCTGATGGCGTCCACCTACTACGGGATCAACGCCTGGCTGCCCGATTCCTACGTGGAGCATGGCTGGAGCACACAGGCGGCTGGAAGCCTGCTGGCGGCTCTCAACCTCGTTGCGATCCCGGCGTCCTTCCTCGTCCCATGGCTGTCGGATCGCGTCGGGACGCGGCGCGCATGGCTCTTGGCGATGGCGACGACCTTCGTCGTCGGGGTGTCGGGTGTCGTACTCGTTCCGGCTGCCGCGTATGCGTGGGTGATCGCGCTCGGTATCTCGAGTGGGGGCATGTTCGCACTCGTGATGACGTTGCCGCTCGACCTGGAGCACGAACCCGCCCGGGTCGGCGCGCTCGTCGGAATGATGCTCGGACTCGGCTACACCATCGGTGCGGTGAGCCCATTCGTGCTCGGAGCCGTGCGCGACCTGACCGGAAGCTTCACGGCTTCTCTCTGGCTCCTCGCTGGTTTCTCCGTCCTCTTGCTCGGCTCCGCCGCGGCGCTACCGAGGCGAACCGACGTTCACGCTCGTCA
>CAVZNF010000001.1:0-34228 GCA_963776565.1 uncultured Gaiellaceae bacterium | reverse complement strand
GGCTGCTTGCACTTGCGCCCGTGCGACGTCGACACCCACGGGATGAAGCCGCGCCGAGCAAGCCATGCAGATATCGCTGCGGTGCCGCAGCCAAGCTCCACGACATCGGCGTGCGGGTCGACGTCCGTTCAGCAGCCGTACCTGTGACTCCTGTAGACCCCAAACCCCCCAGCGCAGCTCATCCTCCAGCCACGCCTTACGACCGGAGACTGCAGTACCCGGCTGCCCAACGCTCCCAGGCCGCCTTGTTGCGCTCGATGTAGTCGAGGTCGTTCGACCGCCGTTGACTGCATCGTCGACGTCCGCGCCACGAGCTCCGCTTCTTGTTCGTCTCGGTACCGTCAACGTCGTTTTCTGACTCGCGGCATGCGCGCAAAAGGCTAGCTCCGTGGCAACCTCACGCCGAGACGTAACTGCCGACGACCTATCCGCTCGCCGACTCCGCGCCCGCGACGGCTGCACGCGCGGCGGCTCGCCCGGCATCTTCGGGAAGTTCGGCGGGTACGGCGCCTCGGCAAGGCCGCCCTTCTCGTCGCGCTCGACCCACTCCAGCAGCACGCGGAGATCGCACACCGCGTCGTCGATTCCCGCGTGCACGTCTCCGAGAGCCGCGAAGCGGGCCGGCATCGTCGCCATCGAGAAGTCCTCGGTGTCGACGTCGGGGAGCTCGTCCCACGTCACGGGAGCGGACACCGTGGCATCGGGCCGCCCGCGCACCGAGTAGGCGGAGGCGACCGTGCGGTCGCGCGCGTTCTGGTTGTAGTCGATGAAGACGCGCTTGCCGCGCTCCTCCTTCCACCACGCGGTCGTCACCTTCTTCGGGAGCCGCCGCTCGACCTCGCGCGCGAAGGCGAGTGCCGCTCGGCGAACGACCGGAAACTCCCAGTTCGGCTCGATCCGGCAGAACACGTGGATACCGCGGTTTCCGGAGGTCTTCGGCCAACCGGTGTAGCCGATCTCGGCGAGCACCTCGCGGACGAGCGCCGCGACCCGCTTTCCGTCGCGGAACGTCGTTCCGGGCTGCGGGTCGATGTCGATGCGCAGCTCGTCGGGATGCTCGGTGTCGCGACGCCTCGACGGCCAGGGATGGAAGTCGACGACGGCGAGGTTCGCGGCCCAGATCACCGACGCCAGCTCGGTGACGCACAGCTCGTCGGCGTGACGCCCCGACGGGAAACGTCACCCTCGCCGACTCGACCCACTCCGGCCGTTTCTCCGGGACGCGCTTCTGGTAGATCATCTCGCCCGTCACCCCGTCCGGAAAGCGGCGGAGCTGAGTCGGACGCTCGTAGAGCGCGCGCACGATCCCCTCGCCGACCGCGATGTAGTACTCGGCGAGGTCGCGCTTCGTCTTGCGCGCCTTCGGGAAGAGCACCTTGTCGGGGTTCGTCAGCTTGACGACGCGCTCCCCCACGTCGAGCTCGATGAACGGGCTCGCCATCTACCCGACGTGCATGGTCGCCCCCGGTGGGGGCGGCGGAACCGGAGGCGAGGCGACTCCGCGGCGACGACGAACCTCGATCGCCGTCGCGATCGATCATCGCTGCGATCGCCATCGCGATCGTCCAGAACCCGAGCTGCTCTGCTGTCCGGCGCGCGTTCTCCTCCCACTCCCCCCGAAGGAAGAGATCGCCGGGATCGCTCTTCGGAATGAGGTCCACGCCCTGGGGGTAGCGCGCCGTGTGCTCGACCTCCCAGCTGTCGAGCGGGAGCCGGATGACGATCGAGGTGACGATGGCGACGAGCGCCGCGACGAAGACGCCGCCGGGCGCGGGCACGAACGAGCCGACGATCCCAGCGAGCACGACGAGAGCACAGACGCCGAACGAGGCGAGATAGATCAGTCCGACGGTCGACTTCGCCGGGTCGCCGAGCACCTCGGCCCCGCTCGCCGAGACATGCACGGTCGGCTCGTCCAGCGTCAGCGAGAACGCCATCAGCGCAGCGAAGAAGAGCGGCGTCGCGAGAATGCCGGCGACGGAGAGCGGCGCCTTCGGTGCTCGGCGGATTCGTGCGATCAAGCCCGACCCGCCTCGAGCACGCGCGCCAGGAACTCTCGCGTCCGCTCCTCCCGCGGTGCGGACAAGATCTGCGAGGGCGGTCCCTCCTCGCGTATCACGCCCTCGTCGAGAAAGCACACCTTGTCCGCGAGCTCGCGCGCGAAACCCATCTCGTGCGTGGCCACGATCATCGTCATCCCCTCGTTCGCGAGCTGGCGAACGAACTCGAGGACCTCGCCCACGAGCTGGGGGTCGAGCGCGCTCGTGATCTCGTCGAGCAGCATGAGGCTCGGGTTCATCGCCAGCGCCCGCGCGATCGCGACGCGCTGCTGCTGCCCGCCGGAGAGGCGGTCGGGATACTCGTTCGCCTTGTCCTCGAGCCCGATCATCACGAGCAGCTCCCGTCCTCTTGCCAGTGCGTCCCGCTTCGACAGCTTGAGCGCGCGCATCGGTGCGAGGGTCACGTTCTCGAGCACGGTCATGTGCGGGAACAGGTTGTACGCCTGGAAGACGATGCCGATCTTCCGCCGCAGCACGTTGACGTCCACCTTCCCCCCGGTCAGCACCTGATCGTCGACGACGATCGTCCCCTCGTCGACGTGCTCGAGCAGGTTGATGCAGCGGAGGAGCGTCGACTTCCCGGAGCCCGACGCGCCGATCAGGCAGACGACCTGGTGGAGATCGACGGCGAGGTCGATCCCGTGCAGCACCTCGAGCTCGCCGAAGCGCTTGGTGACATTCTCGAGCGTGACGAAGTGGGAGTTCGTCGAGCTCACAGCGCCTCGGCCCGCTCGCGCCGCTCGCGCTGCCGGATGATGTGGTCCGTGAAGCGGGCGAGCGGGATCGTGAGGATGATGAAGAAGACCGCCGCAACGGTGAATCCGGCGTAGTTGAAGTAGTCGGTGGCGTAGAAGCCCGCCTGCGCAGCTGCCTCCGTGAGGCCGATGACGGAGATGAGCGCCGTGTCCTTCTGCAGCCCGATGAAGTCGTTCAGGAGCGGCGGGATCACGCGCCGGATCGCCTGCGGAAGGACGACGAAGCGCATGGCCTGCATGTAGCTCAGACCGAGCGAGCGGGCCGCCATGCGCTGGCTCGGGTGCACCGACTCGATCCCGGCCCGGTACACCTCCGTCACGTACGCGGTGTAGACGAGCGTGATCGCGAGGACGCCGGAAGAGAAGAGCGAGAGGTCGGAGATGAACCCCGCGTTCAGCGCAGGGAGCCCGCCGATGACGATCAGGAGGACGAGCACGAGCGGGACGCCGCGGAAGATGTCCGTGTACACGACGGCGACGACACGCACCGGGACGGCGGCCCGTCCGGGCAGTCCGCGGACGATCGCAATGAGAAGTGCGAAGACGAGAACGAGCGCCTCGGCGACGACCATCAGCTTGATGTTGGTCTGGAACCCGTCCCAGACCTGGGGCACCGCGCGGAGGAAGTCGAGCGGGCTGAAGAACGTGTGCAGGAACTTCCCCACGCTCGACCTCCCTCCGGCGACTAGTGACTGCCTACTTCAGAACCGGGAAGTCGCTGTCCTTGTAGCCGAACCAGCGCTTCTGCAGTTTGCCGAGCGTCCCGTTCGCCTTCAGCTTCCTGATCGCCCGGTCGACGAAGGGCTTCAGCGGGCTGCCCTTCTCCATCACCGCGCCGTAGCTCTCGCCCGTCACGATCTGGGCGACGACACCGCCGTACGCGCCCTTCTTCTTGTTGGACTGCGACACGATGATGGGCACGTCGTAGATGAGCGCCTGGCAGCGACCGGCCTCGACCGCGTCGAAGACGGCGGTGGTCGACGCCGAGTAGACGAGCGGCTTCTTCGGCGGGCGCAGCTTGTGCTGGATGTAGGAGAGACCCGTGGTGTCCTTCACACCGCAGGTCTGCAGGCGCCTCAGGTCCGCGATCGTCTTGGGCTTCGCAACGCCCTTGGCGATCAACACGCCCTGATTCGCGTTGAAGTACGGCGTCGAGAACCCGATGACCCTCGCCCGCGCGACCGTGATCGTCGTCTCCTCGAGCGCGAAGTCGTACTTCTTGGAACCGCCGACGAGGATGGTCGCGAACGGCGCACGCAGGTACTGGACGTTCGAGATGCCCATCGCCTTGGCGATATCCCGGCCCAGGCTGTACTCGAAGCCGGTGCCATTCTTGATCGTCGTGCCCGACGCGCGGCCGTTCCAGAAGCCTGGAGCCGGCAGGTCGAAGCCGACGATGACCTTCCCGGCCTCCTTCGTGGGCGGCGATCCCTGGGCGAACGCGACGGAAGCGGTTACGGCAGCTAGTGCGAGCGCAGCTGCGACCACGGTTCGTTTCATCCCAAACCCTCCTTGTCGAGACGTGAAGCGGGAATCTACCTCGCAGGCACGTGATCTTGCACTATCCGAACACCCGCGAGCGCGCGTATCGTTAGGGCGTGATCGAGGAATCGCGAAGCATCGACGCCACGCTCGAGCCGCTCGACGAGTTCGTCGTCGTGCAGCCCGTCTCCGACGAATCGGAGACCCGCGCAGGGCTCATCCTCCCTGCCTCCGCGACCGAGGCAGCACCGTGCCGCACCGGAATCGTGACCGCGGTCGGCGCCGACGTCAGCGGCGTCGAGGCGGGCGACAAGGTGCTCTACCCGCGCGACACCGGGTTCGACGTCCGGCTCGGCGGGCTCGAGGTCAAGGTGCTGAAGCGCGAAGACCTCATCGCCCGGATTCACGACTAGATGCTTAATAGGTAATCGCGGTACCCGACGAGCTCCCGTGGTGGCTTGCCGAGCTGTCAGTTGAGGTGAATCGCAGCGCACAGCGCGAGGATGCGGGCGGAGAGGCCAGCGGGCGTCTTCACCAGGTGCCGTTTGAGGCGTAGCAGGGTCCCTTGAGCGTCTGCACGATCGACTCGATGCGCTGACGGATCCAGCTCATCGCAGGCTCAGGACGAGCGGGCTCGTCGGCTCTGCTCGGGCGAACGACGAGTGCATGCAACTTGCCGACTGCCTGCTCGAACTCGCGCCCGGCAAGCTCGTGCTCTGCGACTAGGGCTTTCCCGCGCAGCGGCTGGCTCGAGCAGGGCGAGACCCGCTTCTCGCTCCGAGGTGTCGGCCGGGACGAGGTCGAAGTCGACGATCGCTCCATCCGGGCCCGAGAGGAGGACGAGTCGCATTCTCCAGAAGAAGCGCGAATGGGCGGGGGAATAGCCGAAGCCGCAGTAGGGCGCGAGTTCGGAGCGGTTGACGGTGTGCGTGCTCTGGCCAGGGGCGTCGTGTCGAGCAGATGCAGCGAGTCGCGGAAGCCGGGAAGCTCGCAGGCGATCGCTCGCCAGAAGATGACGAGTTTGGGCGCGAGTCCCCGGCAGCGCTCGTTGTAGGTGGTCTGCGCGGGAAGTCGGGGAAGAGGGTGGCGCAGGCGCCTGCCGTCGATCGGCAGGAAGCGCCGCTCGCTCGGAATGCCGAGCAACATCTGCGCCACCATCAGGCAGATGAGCTCATCTGTCGGTGATCTTCTGTGGCCACCCGCGCCGGCGTTTCGGCTCCGCGGCGAACGAAAGAGCGTGCAGGCATCGCGGCGCGCACGTTGGCCTCCTGGTCGACGGGCTACAGACACCGCCGACCTTCGACACCCCCCTATCTCCGCTCCCCACCCGGCGCCCACGGCCGCTGCCGTGAATTTCCGGTCAAGCATCTAGGCTACGCGTATGTTCCTGTTCGCAACCGTCGCCCTTGTCGTCTGGATCATCGTTTGGCTCATCGTCGCATACCGCGTGATTCAGCGGCCAGACCTCAGCGTCGCCGCCAAGGTGCTCTGGATCCTCCTGATCCTCCTCTTCCCCATCGTCGGGCTCCTCGTCTATTTCCTCTGGGACGCCGCGAGGCCGCGGACGACATAGGGCTCGGGAGCTCCCGCGACGAGGGGCCTTGGATGCACCTTGTCGAGTGGCTGTTATTCGCCGAGAGGCAGAAGCACTGATGGTTCAACCAGGGCCTCGTGGCCATATGTCATACGATCGCCCGCCCCAGTTCGCGTGACAGCCTTATCCACGACGCATATCGAGTTGTAGAATTGAACCGCATACACAGCTTCGTGGAGCGAAGCGATGTCCATGCCGTCGAGTCGACGCGTCGCAAGAGGATGCATCAGCGTGGCCAGTAGACGTTCTCGGCGCGCGTAACGCCAATGGTCGAGGTTTATCGCGTCGATGACGTCTCTTGAAGAACTCGATCGATGAGAAGCCAGCCAACAGGCCCCCATCGTGGGTTTTCCAGTACGAACAGCCGATTCGCATAGCCGTCATGTGACTTGTAGATGTCTTCGACCGTCGCGCGCATATTGCTGGGTGGATTCTCCCAGTCGCACATGACGACATAGCTTGGTGCTGTCATCGACATTGTAACAGCGCCCGCTTAGGGGGGGCAACCACTAAGGGCAACAGGGCCTTACTCAGAACAGCCGTCCATCATCTCGATACGCAAAGTACTTGGTGCATCGGGGGTAGTTGCGGGTTCGACCTCTCCCTACAATCCGATACGGCGTACAGTTCAGACGGGAGAGGGCTTCGGATGCGGCGTTTGGTGTTGTTCATGGTCCTGCTCGGCGCGTCATTCTCGTGCTGGGCGACTGGTTCGGCATCTGCGGTTCGCCACGAGTCGAACGGCGGGGTTGTAAGTCGGGCTCGATCGCAAGCCTTTCCCTTCCCCAGAGGGGTCAGCTCGAATCGGCGCTATCTCGTCGATCAGCGTGGCCGGCCGTACATGATCGTCGGAGATTCACCGCAAGCTCTCGTCGTCAGGCTGTCTCTCGAGGACGCCGACAAATTCATCGCGAACCGCTCAGCGGCGGGATTCAACGCGTTGTGGGTCAACCTCCTCTGCAATGACAACACAGGCGGCTCCTGGGACGGCAAGACGGTCGATGGCTATTCCTCCTTTCCGACGGTATCTCGATCTGACGACACCGAACCTGTCGACACCGAACGAGCCGTACTTCCGACGAGTGGACGCCATTCTCACCGCAGCCGCAAAGCACGGAATCACCGTCTTTCTCAATCCGATTGAGACGATCGGCTGGACGAAAACCCTGCTGCGGAACGGTCCGGCCAAGGACTTCGCCTACGGAAGATATCTCGGCCGACGTTACGCCAAGTATCCGAACATCGTCTGGATGCACGGAAACGACTTCGGCGGATGGCACGACGCGCGCACCGATACCGCCGCATTGGCGGTCGCCAGAGGGATCCGCGCGGCGGACAAGTCGCATCTCCAAACCGTTGAGTTCGCTCCTCCCGTCAGCGGCTCGTCCGACAACGTCCGCTGGCAATCCCTCGTTGGTCTCAATGCGGCGTATACCTACTACCCGACGTACGTCGAGGTACTGAAGGAGTACTCGCACGAACCGCACATCCCGACGTTCATGGTCGAGGCAAGCTACCAGTTCGAGCATGACTGGAAGGGACCGGAAACGCTCCGCAGGCAGGAGTATTGGGCGATGCTGAGTGGCGCCACGGGGCAGCTGTACGGAAACAAGTACACGTGGCAGTTCATCTCCGGTTGGAAAAGTCATCTCGATACGACGGGCGTTGCCGAGCTGAGGCTTGTCAAGAAGCTGTTTCTGGCACGGCCGTGGTTCAATCTCGTGCCTGATCAGGACCACAAGATGGTCACCGCCGGATACGGAGCGTTCAAAGACTCAGGGACTGTGAACGAGAGCGACTACGTGGCTGCAGCTCGCACAGCGGAGGGTGGCCTGGGCATCGCGTACCTGCCCACTCTTCGCCCTATAGACGTCGACCTCCGGGTGTTCCGAGGTTCTGTCAAAGCCCAGTGGTACGACCCGACGTCGGGCGAATTCTCGACCGCACGCGGTTCGCCGTTCACAGATGCCAAGCCTGCGTCCTTCGGCCCGCCGGGGAAGAACAGCGGGGGTGGCAGCGACTGGGTGCTAGTGCTGAGCTCCGGCTGATTCGACCCGGTATCGCGGGCTCTGCACGCGAGCATGGCTGGTTCTTGGCTCGCTTGCGGCTTCGATCGCGCACAACTCGCGCTTGCGTATAGCCAGGAGCCCAGTTGATTGACGCGGTACCCGCATTACTGCACGACCGTCGCCTGATCGTGCTCGGGGCACAGTCGATCGAGGTGTTCCGGCCGGCGTTCGAGCGCTCAGTACGTAGCGCGACCTACGAGGTCAGCCCGGAGGTCGCGTCGCCGATGATCCTCGCAGCAGTATTGGCGGACTCGACCAGCCGCCGAAACAGGTCGGGGTTCGGTTCAGATGGGTCGCTTCTTTCGGTCGAGGCCGCGGCCGTCAGAACGCGTCCTACGGGCTCGATCGTCCTCGAGAGGGGGCATCTCGTTCGCCAGTCCGACCATAAAAACGCGGATTCATGCGGACGACGGCCGACACTTGGCGAAATCAGGCGTCGCTCACAATCCCCGGCTAATACACGGGATTGCGAGCGTTTAGGCGGAGGGGCAGGGATTTGAACCCTGGAGGCGCTTGCACGCCTAACGGTTTTCGAGACGATGGTCGGCGGTGATGAGAGAGTCCCCGTGTGCAGCTGCTTACAGAGTCAGGTGGAGTAATTGTGACTGCACGCGCGACTGGAGAACCTCGGCTTAGGAAGGCCGGGGTAGAAGCAGCGTAGAAGCAGCGCACTGATTGACTACGCTCAGGCGTTGCGTGCGTTGTCTGTTTAGACTACGCTCCCGGCGCTCCGGTTGGTGAGATCAACTGGCCACGCAGCCTGACGAGGCGAAGTCCACATTGGCAAGGACGGTCTCACGACCTGGCTCCAGTCGCGCTAGCGGTCCCTAACACGCGGCCGTCGAACTCGGCGAAGCAGCGGGCGTTGAAGGTGTCCGCGGCCGGAGAGGTGGATCCCCGGCCGTGGACGACCCACCGGGCCTAGGAGGGCTCGGGCACCGGTACGGCGGACGCGGCCACCGCCGGACGTGCTGCGTGGGAAATGCCGAGATGGCCGTGCGACTCCGTCCCGTAGCCTCCGGGAACGGGGATGTAGAACTCGGGATAGCCCCACATACCGTGCTCGGAGACGTCCAGGCCCGCCGTCTCCGCCTCGGGGTCGGTGCGGATGCCGAAGGTCACCTTCATGAGCCAGAGCGTGCCGAACGAAACCGCGAAGGTGAACACGCCCACGGTCGTCAGGCCGAGCAACTGCACGCCGAGCTGGTGGAAGCCGCCCCCGTAGAAGAGGCCACCGCTTCCAGTCGCGAGGCTCTTCGCCTGGCCCGGGAGAGCGAGGAAGCCGAGCGAGAGCGTTCCCCACACACCTGCCATACCGTGGGCCGAGATCGCGCCGATCGGGTCGTCGATCCGGACTCGCTCGACGAGGAGGACCCCCAGGACGACGATCACGCCTGCGACGAAGCCGATCACGATCGCCGCCCAGGGCGCGACGAATGCGCAGGCAGCCGTGATCGCGACGAGCGCGGCGACGGCACCGTTCAGCATCATCGATAGGTCGGGCTTCTTGATCACGAGCCAGGACGTGAGCACCGCACCGAGCACACCGGCCGCCGCGGCGAGGTTCGTGTTCAGCGCGACGTAGGCGAAGAAGCCGACGCCGCCGAAGTCGACGCTGAGGGTCGAGCCGGAGTTGAAGCCGAACCATCCGAACCAGAGGATGATCACCCCGAGCGTCGTGAACGCCATGTTGTGCCCGGGGATTGCGTTCGCCCTCCCGTCCGAGCTGAACTTCCCGATCCGGGGCCCGAGCAGGAGCGCGCCGGCGAGCGCGGCGAGCGCGCCCTGGTAGTGCACGACGGTTGAGCCCGCGAAGTCCTGCATGCCCTTCGAGAACAGCCAGCCGTCAGGCGACCAGATCCAGTGGGAGACGAAGGAGTAGACGACCGTGAAGACGACGCCGAAGACGAAGTACACCCAGAGCTTCGTGCGCTCGGCCATCGCCCCCCACACGATCGCGAGCGATACGGCGCAGAAGACGACCTCGAACAGGTATCCGGACGCTGCCGGGATCTCGCCGAACCACGAGAACGGCGACTGGCCGACGGTCAGCAGCTCGTCGATGGACGGCATGAACCCGGAGCCGCCGACGAATCCGTTGCCGCCGTCGCCGAACGCTATTCCGAAGCCGACCGCGAAGTACACGAGCGACGCCAGCGCCAAGATGAGGACGTTCTTCGCGGCGATGTGGCCGACGTTCTTCATGCGCGTTAAGCCGGCCTCCAGGAACGCGAATCCTGCCTGCATGAACATCACGAGAACCGCTGCGAAGACCACCCACACGGTGCTCGTCGCGATCGTCAGCTGCTGCGTCGTCATCAGATCTCCACCTCCTCGAGGGTCAGGCCGGTCCGGTTGTGGGTGACGTTCTGCACCGCTGTCGTCCAGACGATCCCGTCACCCGACTCGTTTCCGCTGCGGGCTGCGTCAACGATCGCGTCGGTGACGGCTTCCGCGATGCCGTCGTCGACCACGAACGTGAGCAGCGCCTTGGGCAGGAACCGCGACTCGAAGATCCTCCCCCGGTATTCGTGTGTGATCCCGCGCTGGCGACCGTGGCCGATGGCCTCGACGACGGTGACGCCGACGTGGCCCGTCTGCTCCTCCACTGCGTCGATGACCGTCTCCACCCGTTCGCGGATCACGACTGCCTCGACCTTGGTCATCACCTCTCGCCTCCCGTCTGCATCGCTCGCTCCTTCTCGGGACCAAAGAAAAAGACCCCAGGGGCGCTGCCCCTGAGGCCTCGATGCCTCCTCTTCGCCGCCCTCCTCGGCGGCGAGAAGCGAGCACCCTAGCTCACGCGGAGGATGGAGGCAAGCCAGAACCTTTGGCGCCCTCCGCTAACCCCAGGACGTGTGACAAGACGGTGAGTCGAGCTTGATCTCGCTCGCCCGACGCACTACCCTGCCCGGCTCAATGCCGAGCGCAGTCGCGAACGCAGAACCCTTACCGAAGCCGATTATCTCGTTCGCGATCCTTCCTGCGTACCTGCGCAGCTAGCCGGCCACCTCTCCTCCCGCCCCGCCGGACTAGCTCAGAAGCAACCGGCGGGAAGTCTCGTCCCTCCGATCGAAAGGCGAGAAGCGCAGTGGGCGACCCTCCACGCCTCCTCTACGACCCTCGACGCGAGCGCAGCGCGTGTGGCATCGGCCTCGTCGCCGACCTGCAGGGCCGCTCTTCGCGGGAGACGCTGGACCGTGCCCTCGCCGGTCTCGCCGCGGTCGGGCACAGGGGAGCGTGGGCGGCCGACGGTGTCACGGGGGACGGCGCGGGCGTCCTCTTCCCGCTGAGTCTGGCGCTGACCGAGACTCCCGGGGCGGGGCTCGCGATGTGCTTCCTGCGCGAGGGCTGGCTGCGATCCGCGGTCGAGGACGCATGCCGGGCAGAAGGCCTGCGACCGGCAGGGTGGCGCGAGGTGCCGACCCGAAGCTCGGTGCTCGGGGTCACGGCCCAGGCGTCGCTGCCCAGGATCGAGCAGCTCATCCTGGCCCCCTCGGAGCATCCGAACGCCGAGCGCCGTGCGTACCGCGCGCGGCGGCGGGCGGAGCGGGTTCCAGGCGTCTACGTCGCGTCGCTCTCGTTTCGCACCGTCACGTACAAGGCGCTCTGCGCCGCGGCGCAGTTGGCGCGGTTCTATCCCGATCTCGACGATCCGGAGCTCGCGGTCCCGTTCGCGATCTTCCACCAGCGCTTCTCGACCAACACCGAGCCAAGCTGGGAGCGGGCGCAGCCGTTCCGGCTCATCTGCCACAACGGCGAGATCAACACGATCGACGGCAACGTCACCTGGCTGGAGGCACGGCAGCGCGCGCTCGGCGACGATCCGGCGCTCGCGCCCGCCCTCGACGTCAACGGCTCCGACTCGGCGCTGCTCGACAACGCGCTCGAGCTGCTCGTCCGTGGCCAGGGCGCGGACATCGCAGAGGCGCTGTCCGTCCTCGTTCCGCCCGCGTGGCAGAACGACCCTCGTCTCGACGACGCCGTACGCGACTTCCATCGCCACGCGGCCATGCTCAGCGAGCCCTGGGACGGCCCGGCGGCGCTGTGCTTCACGGACGGTCGCAGCTGCGGCGCCGCGCTCGATCGGAACGGCCTCCGTCCGCTTCGCGTCGCCGTCGCCGGGGACGAGCTCCTCGCTGTCTCCTCCGAGGCAGGGGCGGTGCCGTTGCCGGACGGCCTGCCCGTGCGACGGGGGCGTTTAGGCCCTGGCGGCATCCTGACGCTCGATCCCGACCACGGCCTGCTGGTCGACGCGGAGCTCCGGCACGCCATTGCCCGACGCCGGCCGTACCGAGACTGGGTCGCGCGCAGCATCGTCCGGGCGGATGTGGGCGCGCCGCTCGAGCCGCGTCGAGAGCTCCCTGGACGCGCGCCATGTCCTGCACGGCTACACGCGCGAGGAGCTGAACGCGATGCTCCGTCCGCTTGCCCAGAGCGGCCACGATCCCGTCTCGTCGATGGGGGACGACACCGCGATCGCGCCGCTCGCAGGGCGCGACCGTCCGCTGACGACGTACCTCCGCCAGCGGTTCGCGCAGGTGACGAACCCGGCCATCGACCACCTCCGGGAACGGCTTGTGATGTCGGTGTCGACGTTCCTCGGCGAGCGCTCGCCGTCGCTCGTGGCCGAGGGCCCCCTGCCGCGGCTCACGGTCGTTCCCGGGTTCCTCCTCTACCCCAATCGGGTCGACACGCTCGAGCCGTGCGTCCTCGACGCGACATTCACCGACGAGGAGCGGCTTCGCCCGGCGCTCGACCGGCTGGCCGTGCTCGCCGAGAACTCCGTCGCGGCGGGCAACACCATCCTGTGCCTGAGCGATGCGGATGCGCGCGGGGAGAAGGCGCCGGTTCCCGCGCTGCTCGCGCTGTCGGCGGTGCACTCCCGGCTCGTGGAAGTGGGCCTGCGGATGCGCTGTTCGCTCGTCGTCTCGTCCGACGAGCCCCGCGACACGCACGCGATCGCCTGCCTCCTCGGCTACGGCGCCGATGCGATCTGCCCGCGCCTGGCCCTCGAGACCGTCGCGCACATGGCGGCGAGCGACAAGGTCGGAGGCGACCGGCCGTCTCCGGCTGAGGCGCAGCGCCGGCTGCTCGCCGCATTCGAGGAGGGCGTGCTCAAGGTCATGTCCAAGATGGGAATCTCCGACGTCGCGAGCTACCGCGGCGCCCGTCTGTTCGAGGCAGTCGGGCTCGACCGGACGTTGTGCAAGGAGCTGCTCGCGGGCACGCCCTCCGCCATCGGCGGCGCCCGTCTCGAGCGTTTCGAGCGCGAAGCGCTGGCGCGGCTGGAGGCCTCGCGGGCGGAGCGGCCGCGGCTCGACAACCCGGGCTACTACAAGTTCCGAAAGGGTGGAGAGCCCCATGCCACCGACGCGGACGTCGTCGAGGCGCTGCACGAGGCCGTCGCCGGCGCCCACGCGCTGCAGAGAGCGGTTCGCGACGGGCGCTCCGATCTCTACGACCGCTTCGCGACCCTCGTAAACGAGCGCACGCCGCTCGAACCGCGCGACCTCCTCGAGCTCGTACCCGTCGGCCCACCCGTGCCGCTCGAAGAGATCGAGCCGGCGGAGGAGATCGTGCGCCGCTTCTCTGGCGGCGCGATGTCGCACGGCGCCCTCTCGGCCGAGGCGCACGAGACGATCGCGATCGCGCTCAACCGGCTCGGCGCGCGCTCCAACTCGGGTGAAGGCGGTGAGGACTCGAGCCGCTTCCGCACCGAGCGCAACTCCGCGATCAAACAGGTCGCCTCGGGGCGGTTCGGACTCACCGCCGAGTACGCGGTCTTCGCCGAGGAGCTGCAGATCAAGATCGCCCAAGGATCGAAGCCGGGCGAGGGCGGCCAGATCCCCGCGCACAAGGTGACCGACGAGATCGCGCTGTTGCGCCGCGCGCAGCCCGGCGTCTCGCTCATCTCGCCGCCGCCGCATCACGACATCTACTCGATTGAGGATCTCGCGCAGCTCGTCTTCGACTTGCGCGAAGTGAACCCGGCCGCGGACATCTCGGTAAAGCTTGTCGCCGAGGCGGGAGTCGGGATCGTCGCCGCCGGTGTCGCGAAGGCGCACGCCGACGTGATCCACGTCGGGGGCGCCGACGGCGGTACGGGCGCCAGCCCGCTTCCTTCGATCAAGCACGTCGGCGTGCCGTGGGAGGTCGGCCTCGCCGAGACGCAGCAGGCGCTCGTCGCGAACCATCTGCGTGGGCGCGTTCGCGTGCGTGTGGACGGCGGCTTCAAGACCGGGCGCGACGTCGCCGTCGCCGCCCTCCTCGGCGCCGACGAATTCTCTTTCGGCACCGCGCTGCTGCTCGCGGAGGGATGCCTGATGGTGCGGTCCTGCCACCTCGACACGTGCCCGGTCGGGATCGCGACGCAGCGGCCCGAGCTGCGGGCGAAGTTCGCGGCGACGCCGGAGATGGTGCAGGCGTACCTTCTCTTCGTCGCCGAGGAGGTCAGGACGCTCCTCGCCTTGCTCGGACTGCGCTCCGTCCACGACGCGGTCGGGCGAGTCGAGTGCCTGCGCCAGCGCCACACCGGCGACCCGGCGGCGGACACGCTCGATCTCTCGCCGCTCCTCGCCCGCGCCGCCGAGGGCTCGTCACGCCACACCGCCGTCGCACCCCGAGGCGAAGGCGCCAGGCTCGGTGGGCTGCTGCATGCGCAGGGATCCTTGGCCGTCGAAGCGGCCGCGCTCGTCGAGCCCCGGTACGTCGTAACGAACGGCGATCGCGCGATCGGCGCGCGGTTGGCCGGAGCGGTTGCCAAGCGTCACGGTGCGGCTGCTCCGCCGGGCAGGATCCGCGCGCAGTTCGAGGGAGCGGCCGGGCAGAGCTTCGGCGCGTTCCTGACCGCGGGGATCCAACTGCACCTCGTTGGCGAAGCGAACGACTACGTCGGCAAGGCCATGAGCGGCGGCCGCATCGTAATCTCTGCGCCGCCGAACGACGCGGGCGACCCGTGCCTCGTCGGAAACACCGCGCTGTACGGTGCGACAGGCGGCAAGCTCTTCTGCGCGGGGTCGGCGGGCGAGCGCTTCGCGGTGCGCAACTCGGGCGCGGTTGCGGTGGTCGAAGGCGTCGGCGACCACAGCTGCGAGTACATGACCGCAGGAACGGTCGTCGTGCTCGGAGGAGTGGGGCTGAACTTCGGCGCTGGTATGACGGGGGGCGACGCGTTCATCTTTGACCCGAGCGGGGAACTCCTCGTAAGGCTCAATGACGACCTCGTCGCGGCGCGGGAGCCCAGCCAGGCTGGACTCGACGAGGTGCGCGCGCTCGTCGAGCGCCACGCGCACCATACGGGCTCGCCGCGGGCCATCAGGCTCCTCGCCGCCTGGGAGTCGGAGGCGAGCGCGTTCGCGCACATCTCGCCGCGGCGTGAAGCGGCCGCGTTCGTGACGGACACAGAGCCTGTCACGGAGAGCGTGGCGTAGCGCGGACGAAGCGGCGGAGGCGCGGCTCTCCACTCACTCTCCCGACCTCACCGTAAGGGGGCGCTTCGAACTGGAGTGTTAGACCGCCCTGCGGCGCTTGACGAAGTAGCCGACGGCGAGAACGACGACGATCGCGATCGCCGCGTACAGCAGAAGCCAGGGCAACCAGCCGTGAGTTGCGAGCAACACATCAACCTCCGTTTTGGGTTAGGGCCCATCACGGAGCGGCCAGACCGCCCACCCTACCCGGGGAACGCCACATCGCGTCCGAACCTCCCCGCCGGCTGCTGATGTTGGGGGCAGGCGCCGCCCCACCCAACCCGAATCGTGAGGCTTTCCGCGTGGGTGCACCCGCCCGAGGATCACGCACGTCTACTCGGGCGTTAATGGTTGGTCACGGCGATGAGCCCGGCGATTCCGGCGGCGTAGAGCACGAGCACGGTCAACGAGTCCAGACCCATCCGGAGCACCTGTCGATGGGGGCGCGTGATCAGCCCCCACAGGTAGACGGACGTGAGCACGATCCCAAGCTCGGTCAGATAGATGTCCGTCGGCTGCGCTTGCGGTAGGACGGCCGAGCCCGAGAGCACGCTCGCAAGCAGGAACAGAACCGGCAGGAACGCGTTGCCGCCGAAGATGTCGGAGACCGCCAGCTGGTAGTCGCCGAGCCTTACCGCCGCGATCCCCGTCGAGACCTCGGGCAGTGCGGTCGCGGCGGCAAGAATCGTCGCGCCGAAGATCACGCCGGAGAGGCCCACGTGGCCGGCGATCTCCGCGCCGGAGCGCTCGAGCACGATGCCAGCGCCGAGCGTCACGGTCGCGCCCAAGATGAAAAGAGTCGCGGCGCGAGCGAGACCCATCTTCTTGGCGGTCGCTGCCTTGGAATGCCCCCGCGGCTTCTCCTGGGCTCCCGGCGCAGTGCCCGAGACGTCATGCCAGGGTAATCCGCGGCGGGCTCGACTGATGAGCCAGACGCCAGCGAGCCAGGTGAGCGCTATCAGGAGGGCCGCCGGCTCGACTCGTCCGAGCGGATGCGACGAGGGCAACTGCGCACCCATCACCGTGATCGCGAGGACGACGATCACGAGCAGGCCCTCGAGCACAAGCAGGAGTGACGCCGCCCGCGTGGTGAGCGCGGACTCCGGCCCCATGGCCACGTCCAACAGTACGAGGACAACCGTCTGGATCGCGATCCCGCCCAAGATGTTGCCGATCGCTATCCCGAGGTCGTGGGCGAGCGCCGCGGAGGCGGTGATCGCGATCTCCGGCAGGTTCGTCGCGACTGCAAGCAGGATCGCGCCTCCGAGGGCTTCCCCAAGTCCGAGCCGGACGTCGAGCGCGTCCGTTGAGCTCGAGAGCAGGATTCCAGCGACCCAGACGGTTGCAGCCGCCGCGAGGAAGATCAGGACGAGCGGGGCGAGACCGAGGCCCACGAACACGCGGCAGTTTGTATCGGATCAGGAGCCTTGGTATCGAGAGAAGCTCGTCGAGCTCGCCGCAGCGCAGGGGCTACGGATCGACGCACGTGTCGAGATTATTCAGCACCCGGTAGAACGCCGAGTAGCCCTACCCCTCCCCCTCGCGACGTGCCCGGGTGCTGCGGCCTTCGTTGCGGGTCGCTGCAGGTCTCGGTGGTCATGCTCTCCCGGACGCTCGTCGCGTCGCGGTGTTCAGACTGCGCGTCGACGACCTAGCTCGGGGCTGACGCTTGTTCGACCCGTGCCTTGAGCGCGGTGTTCATCTGCTCGAAACCCGTCTCGGTCTTTGCAAGCGTGCCCTTGAAGAGTCCGACGAGGAGACCCCTGAAACTCTCCGACTGGACGAAGCGGCTGCGGCCGCCGTTGAGCGGCTCGACTCGGAGGCTGTGTTCGCCGTCGAAGACGCCGGGGAGCAGGAGGCGGCCGAGCCAACGCAGTTCGCGGCTCGTCTCGACGGTGCGAACGGTTGGCCTGAAGGTCATCGCCCGCGCTCCTGGCGGTTCGATTCGTACTTCGAGCTTCGCGCCCTCATGAATTTCGCCGCTGATCGAGCGGATGAACGGATTCCACTCCGGGTAGGCAGCGAAGTCGGTCACGACTGCCCACACGCGCTCAGGCGGCGCATCGATCTCGACCTCTCGGCGTAGCTCTCGCATCTCCAGGGAGTCTTGCACCAGAAGCGTCGGCAGCCTGCCTCTTGCTCATGCGTACGTGTCCCAGCCGTCCCCCTCCGCCTCGCGAGATGCTCGGGCGGCGGGCCTGGCCGTGCGTGGCGACAGGACGACCTCGAGAACCCATTGCCCTAGCGGGGTGTTACTCGGTGATGCCGCGCAGTTTGTTCTGGAGCATCGTCAACCCCGCATGGTGACCCACTTCCGCGTCGGCCATTACAGCGCGCAATACGGCAAGGTCGTGGGCCATGGAAGCGACGGTAGCCGGTAGTAGACGGTTTACGCAAGAAACGAGCAAAAGTGTCTACGATCCGGAGATGGACGACTTTCTCCCCGTCTGGGCTCAACCGCACCGCTTCGCTCTCCTGGATCAGCGCCAGCGAGGCGTCTTCACCTTCGGACTCGTCTTCAGCGAGGTTCGAGCGCTCGCGAGCGCCGAGGGCGTCCGCTGGTTCGGGCGCCGCTACGGCTTTGAGTGGCTTGACGGTCTCTCCGCGGGTGTCCGGAGAGAACTGGCGCTCGAGCCTTCCGAAAGTAGCGTCGGCACCTTCCTCCGCGAAGCGCATGGAATCGGTGGACCGAACCAGCTCATCGTGGAGGGCTGGGATAGGTGGGACGGTCGGGCCGGCGAACCCTCAGAGGCCATCCTCGAGTCCTTTGCCGCGGCGGATGGAGTCCTCATCCGTAAGTGGGCGTCGAACGCCTTCAGCCTGGTTGATGCGAGCCTCGGCAATTGGGCCCGAGCCCGCGAGCGCGTGCCTACGGGCTATGAATCGGCTGCGCAACGCCGTCTCAAGCTGACGCGCATGCCACACGACCTGCGCTCAGTGAATGCAATCGACGGGTCGCACCATTGGGCTCGTCGCTACGACACGCTGTATGAGCGTGTCGCCCTCGAGCTCGAAGATCTCACCGTCCGCCGACCCAGACCGCGCATCTGCCCGCTCTGTAACCGCGTGTACATCCCGCTTCGCCCCGGTCAGCCAATCTGTGGCAACCAGATCTGGGATGCCTCGTCGCGCAGGCTCATCCGTCGCTGTACACCGCCAAGTGAGGTCAAAGCGTATGACGCGGCTGAGGCTGCGATCTACCAGAGGCAGAGGAAGACCCGGTGGGCGGCGATGAATCGTGTTCGCAAGACTCGCGGTCAACGGCATCCGGACACAGAGATGGCGATCGCCGAGTGGGAGGCCTGGCGCGAAGAGAATCCGCCGCCGCGAAAGCCTGGCCGTCCTCCGCGGACGACCGAGACCACCAAACCGCCCTTCTCTCCCGCGGGGGAGGACTAGGCGGAGTTCCCAGACACGTTGCGCTCGTGCCGGCGAGGATCCTTGCGGTACGTCTGCGTTCGCGGATCTATCCATCGCGGCCACGCACGAAGAGTTCCCTGTCGTTGTGTCGAGCGATCTCACGAGCGGCTTCGCGAGCTTCGATCTGGGTCTTGTGAATCATCGGCGATCGTCTGCGACTACCTCGACTCGCCAGCCCTGCTCGCTGGGAACGACGTGTACGGCTCCCTCGCCATGTCGAGCAGTTCCCAGCCCTCCGCACGCAAAACGCCGCGCTTTGCGCGGCTAGACGATGTCGAGCCCTACGTAGTTCTCCGCCAACGACGTTGACGCTGCGTGCGAGCTTGTTAGGTACCGCAGCTGCGAGAGCTGCAAGCGCAGATCGAAATCATCCTGTTGCTCGGGGCGGTGAAGCATCTGCGTCATCCACCACGAGAAGTGCTCCGCGCGCCAGACGCGCCGCAGGCACGTGTCCGAGAAGGCGTCGAGGCTGGTCGTGCTTCCCGTCTGCACGAAGTGCGTGATCGACTCGGCGAGCACGTGCACGTCGTGGAGCGCGAGGTTGAGGCCCTTCGCTCCGGTCGGAGGCACGATGTGGGCCGCGTCGCCAGCGAGGAAGAGGCGCCCGTACCGCATGGGCTCGCACACGTAGCTGCGCATCCCGGTCACGCCTTTCTCGACGATCGGTCCCTCGGCGAGGGTCCACCCGTCCAGCCCGAGGCGGAGCTGGAGCTCCTCCCAGATGCGATCGTCCGACCACTCCGCGATGTCCTCGTCGGGGCGGCACTGGACGTAGAGACGGCTCAACTCGGGTGAGCGGAGGCTCAAGAGTGCAAAGCCGCGGTCGTGGTGGGCGTAGACGAGCTCATCGTTCGACGGCGCGACTTCCGCGAGGATGCCGAGCCAGCCGAACGGGTACTCCCGGGAGAACTCGGACAGGACGCCGGCGGGGACGGTCGGTCTGCTGATCCCGTGGAATCCGTCGCAGCCCGCGATCACCTCGCACTCGATCTCCTCGTCGCGGCCCTCGTGCCGGTACCGGATCCGCGGCTGCTCGGACTCGAGGTCGTGCAGCGAGACGTCGTCCACGTCGAAGTGGAGGGGTCGGCCGGACTCGAGCCGTAGCGCGATGAGGTCCTTGACGACCTCGGTCTGGCCGTAGATCACGATCGCGCGCCCGTCGGTGAGGTCGCTCAGGGGAATCCGGTGTCGTTCGCCCGCGAACTGGAGCTCGATGCCGTGATGAACGATGCCCTCGCGGTGCAGCCGCTGTCCCGCTCCGGCAGCGGTCAGGAGGTCGACGATGCCCTGCTCGATGACCCCCGCACGGACGCGAGCCTCGACGTACTCGCGACTCCGGTCCTCGACGATCACGGTGTCGATGCCCTGCAGATGGAGCAGATGGCCGAGCGTGAGGCCGGCGGGGCCGGCGCCGACGATCCCGACCTGCGTGCGGGCTTGGCTCACGCGCCGGGCTCTTCGTCGAGGACGCGCTGCGCAATGGCGAAGGCGCCGTTCGCCGCGGGCACGCCGCAGTAGACGGCGCACTGGAGCAGCACCTCCTCGAGCTCGACCGGTGTTACCCCGTTGCGGAGCGCCGCGCGGACGTGCATTGCGAGCTCGTGCTCGCGGCCGGTCGCGACGAGCGCCGTGATCGTGATTAAGCTCCGCGTTCGGCGGTCGAGTCCGGGCCGCGACCAGATCTCGCCCCAGGCGTAGCGGGTGATGAGATCCTGGAAGTCGGCGGTGAACTCGGTCGTGTTGGCGACGGCGCGGTCGACGTGCTCGTCGCCGAGTACCTCTCTTCTCGTCTTCATCCCCTCGTCGGTCATGCGGGTACCTCCTGTCCGAGATGCTCGAGCACGGCCTCAGTGAACATCTCCGAGCGCTCGACGTTGGCGAGATGGGCGGCGCGCTCGAGGACTCGCAGGCGCGCGCGCGGGATACGGGAGGCGATCAGCTCGGCATGCGCGAGCGGAGTCGCCGGATCCTCGGCGCCGGCGACGACGAGCACGGGCGCGGCGATGTCGGCGATCTGTTCGCGGGCGTCCCAGCTTGCGATCGCCTCGCAGCAGCGTGCGTAGCCCTCGGGCGGGGTCGCGACGAGCGTCGCGCGGAAGCGCCTGACGGTCTCGGGGTCGTGCTGCGCGAGCCCCGGTGTGAACCAGCGCGCGACGACGGCGTCCGCGATCGCGTTCATGCCGTCCGTTCGCACGACGTGTGCGCGATCGTGCCAGCCATCAGGAGGCCCGATGTACGCGGACGTGCAGGAGAGGACGACGCGCTCGACGCGCTCCGGCGCGTGGAGTGCGAGAGCCATGCCGACCATTCCGCCGAGCGAGACGCCGCAGAACGACACGCGATCGAGGCCCAGCTCGTCCAAGAGACCGAGCAGGCCGGCCGCAAGGGCGTGGACGGTCGCCGGCTGCTCGGGCAGGGATGACCCGCCGTGACCCGGATGTTCGTACGTGAGGACGCGGAACCGCCGGGTTAGTGCGGGGAGCTGCCTGGCCCACATGTCCTGCGTGGTGCCGAGTGAGTTCGCGAGCACGAGGACGTCGGCGTCCTCGAGTCCGTCGAGCCGGTGGTCGAGGGTCATCCGCGCGCCTCCTCGTACTCGGCGAGAGCGCGGTCGACCAGCTCCTCCGCCGCTCCGAGGTACGTCGCGGGGTCGAGCAGGAGGTCGAGCTCGCCCGCGGAGAGGCCCGTGCGCTCGTCGGCGAGAAGCGCTTCCCGAAACGACGGTGCCTGTGCGGCGGCGGCGACGAGCTCGTGCGCGCCGGCGCGACCCAGTCGAGGAGCGAGCGCGTACGAGACGCGCTCGGCGACGACGAGGCCCTGGCCCGCGTCGAGGTTCCGCCGCATCCGCTCGGCGTCGACCTCGATGCCCGAGACGGCGTCCGCGGCGGCGGCAGCGGCGCCGCCCGCGAATGCGAGCCCCCCCGAGAGCGCCTCCCATTCCGCGTGCCAGCCGCCGACCGCCCGTTCGTGCTCGTGTGCGAGTCCGCCGAGAAGAACTCCGGTATGTGCGTGTGCGAGCCGCTCGCAGGCCACGGCCACGGTCGACCGCACCGGGTTGCGCTTCTGGGGCATGGTCGAGGAGACCCCGCCGGCCACCTCGGCCAGCTCACCGACCTCGGTCTGCGCGAGGAGCACGATGTCGCGGCCGACCTTCGCGGCCGCTCCCGCCGATGCCGTCAGAGCCGCTCCGAGCTCGGCGAGGCGCTGGCGGTCCGCGTGCCAGGGGAGTGAAGGCTCCACGAGGCCGAGCTCTTGCGCGAACAGAGCGACGACCTCGAGCGCCTGGTCCCCGAGCGCTGCGAGCGTCCCGGCGGCTCCGCCGAGCTGGGCTGCGAGCCGCTCGTCGTTCACGTACGCGAGCCGCCGGCGCGCCGCGAGCGTCGAGGTCAGCCAGCCTGCCGCCCTCAGCCCGAACGTCGTCGGTACCGCCTGCTGCAGGAGTGTGCGCGCGGCCATCGGAGTCGAGCGGTGCACGCGTGCCAGCTCCGCGCATCCGGCGGCGAGCCGGTCGAGCTCCGCGAGTACGAGTGCGACGGCCCGGCGCGCGACGAGCATCGCGGCCGTGTCCATGATGTCCTGGCTCGTAGCGCCCAGATGGATCTGATCGGCGGCGTCCGCTCCTACCTCGGCACGAAGCGCCCGGACGAGCGGCTCCGCCGGGTTCCCGACGGCGCGGCCCTCCTCGGCGAGACGCTCGGTGTCGTAGAGCTCCACCCGACACGCCTGCGCGATCTGGGCCGCTGCCTGTCGGAGACGAGTCCGGCTTTCGCCTCGGCGTTCGCGAGTGCACGCTCCGCGTCGAGCATTCCTTGAACCCATGCACGATCCGAAACGGCGTCTCGCAGCCCGTCCGGAACGAAGATGGCTGCGAACGGTGTCACACCGCGAAGAACGTCGTCTGCCGATCACCCTGGAGCACGATGTTGAATCGCACACCGTCTTCCTCTGGCTGCGAGACGAGTGTCGCGCGCTGCTGCGGGTCGAGTCCGAGGAGCACTGGGTCCTCGGCGTTCGCGGCCTCCTCGTCGGGGAAGTACATGCGCGTCACGACGCGCTTTAGGAGGCCCCTGGCGAACACGCCAAAGACTAGGTGTGGCGCCTGATTACGACCGTCAAGCCATGGCACCTGCCCCGGCTTGACCGTCACGAACTCGAATTGTCCGTTCACCTCGGTGCCAGACCGACCGAAGCCCGTGAAGCCGTCCTCGATCGGAACGACTTCACGATCGTCTGCCGGATGTGCGTATCGACCAGCGGCGTTCGCCTGCCAAACCTCGATCAGTCCATCCGGGATCGGGACGCCTGCGCTGTCGAGCAGCACTCCTCGCACGTGTATTGCTCGTGGATCGGACTCGTCCACGAGTCGGTTCGTGAACGGACCGCCAAGAAGCCCGATGTGCAGGTACGGCCCGACCGTTTGTGACGGCGTAAGTCCGAGGTCAGTCATCGTGCGGCTCCTCGAGCGGCGTCGGCTCCCGTCCGCCGAGGACGATGTCGAAGCGAAAACCCAGCGCCCAATCGGGCTGGGTCAGCCCCATGTCGAACGTCGAAACAAGCCGGTCGCGGGCACGCTCGTTCCGGATCGAGTTGAAGATCGGGTCGAACGCGAAGAGGGGATCGTCCGGGAAGTACATCTGCGTCACGAGCCGCTCCGGAAACGCACGGCCAAACAGCGAGAAGTGGATGTGTTTCGGACGCCAAGCGTTCGGGTGGTTGGGCCACGGGTACGCGCCCGGAAGCACCGTGACGAAGCGGTACGAGCCGTCGTCGTCCGTCAAGCAGCGTCCGCCGCCCGAGAAGTTCGGATCGAGCGGCGCATCATGGGTATCGACCGCGTGGTGGTACGCCCGGCGGCATTCGCCTGCCAGATCTCGACGAGCTGTCCCGGTAGCGGCTTTCCATCCGACCCGAGAACGTGACCGGCCACAACGATGCGCTGTCCGTGTGGCTCTCCATCGTGCTGACGAGTCAGGTCTGAGTCCGTGTCCAACACTTCACCGTCGCCGTAGACCGGGCCGGTCAGTTCAGAGAGCGATGCCGGGAGGACGACGAGCGGATCCTTGGGCGCGCGGAGTCGAGTGCCCACGTAGTCGGGGTAAAGGTGCGGTGGATCACTCTTCGTCAGCGCGCTGTCCGGAACCTGGGCGAAGGCTGTCTCAGGCTGCACGGCGATCCTCCAGCTCGACATCGAAGGGAGCCCCGGTGACGGCCCTTACCTGCTCAATGGTCACGTCCCCGAGTAATTCCGTGAGGACGAGGGCGCCTTCCCGGAGCCTAAAGACGCAGAGTTCGGTAACCACGACGTCCGCGGCGCCGCGTGCCGTGAGCGGATACGTGCACTCCGTGACGACCTTGGGTTCCCCGGCGGACGTCGTCGCGGTCATGGTCACGATCACGCGGCGGGCGCCGACGACCAGGTCCATCGCTCCACCGACACCGAGCACGTCCTTGCCAGGCACGGCCCAGTTCGCGATGTCGCCGGCGCCGGAAACCTGCAACGCCCCGAGTACCGCAACGTCGATGTGGCCGCCGCGGATCATCGCAAAGCTCTGTGCACTATCGAAGTACGCCGCGCCGGGCAGCGCGGTGACGGGTCGCTTGGCAGCGTCGATCAGGTCGGGATCGCGCTCGTCGTCTCCTGGGCGCGGTCCGACACCGAGGAGTCCGTTCTCTGTGTGGAGGAAGACCTCGGTGCCCTCACCGAGCAACGAGGGGATGAGGTTGGGTATGCCGATACCAAGGTTGACGACCTCACCGGCTCGCAGCTCCTGGCTGGCACGGGCGGCAATCGCGTTCTTGACGTCGGTCATCGTGAGAGGACGAGCTCGTCGACGTAGAGGTGTTGAGTATGAATCGACTCGGGATCGAGCTCTCCCGCCGGAACGATTTCTCCGACTTCCGCGATGGTCACGCGTTGGGAGGCGGTCGCCATGAGAGGGTTGAAATTGCGTGCTGTATGCCGGTACCAGAGATTTCCGAGCGCGTCCGCACGCGCGGCGTATACGAGAGCAACGTCAGCACGTATCGGCTCTTCGAGCACATGCGGCCTCCCGCTGATCATTCGCTCCTCCTTTCCTTCCGCGAGGAGCGTTCCGGCACCAACCGGTGTATAGAAGCCGCCGATTCCCGCGCCGCCCGCTCGAATGGCTTCCGCAAACGTTCCCTGCGGGACGAGCGTCGCCTCGATCCGGCCCTCGTTTACAGCTGCGACTGCTTCCGGATTGGATGTGAAGTACGAGGAGACGCCGCGCCTGATCCGGCCTTGACGCAAGAGTTTCCCGAGCCCAAGGCCGGGCTCGCCGATGTTGTTGGACACAATCGTCAGGTCGTCAGCGTCTGAGCTTTCGACGAGCGCGTCTATCAGCGTAAGAGGCGCACCTACGAGCCCGAAGCCACCGACCATGACGGTATCCCCAGAACGAATATGGGATACCGCCTCTTCAGGATTTACCCTTGTCGCCACGAAGCCGGTTCTCCCTTTCGCCTAGAACGGGTACGGATGAGGTCCGGGGGCCACCGTCACCCAGCGCGTTTCGGTGAACTCGTCGATAACAGCCGATCCACCGAATCGTCCGAACCCACTGTCCTTCACCCCGCCGAAGGGCATCTGGGGTTCGTCGGCGACCGTTTGATCGTTCACGTGGACGATCCCAGCGTCGATCCTTTGCGCCAGCGCGAGCCCTCGATCGGCGTCGCCGGTGATGATCCCCGACGAGAGGCCATACGACGTCGCGTTCGCGCGAGTGACTGCTTCGTTGGCGTCGTCGACGAGTTCGATGGCAGCGACGGGACCGAACGTCTCGACCTGGGCGAACTCGGAATCGTGCGGGACGTTGGTTAGGAGGGTGGCCTGCAAGCAAGGCCCGTCGAGCTCGCCGCCTGCGACGACCTTCGCACCCGCCGCTACCGCCGCATCAATTCGCTCCTTGATTTTCTTGAGTTCCGCGTCGTTGATGATCGGGCCGATGATCGTGGCAGGAATCTTCGGGTCTCCCGTTGCGAGCCCATTCGTCTTCTCGGCAAGACGTGCAATGAACTCATCTGCGATGGGCCGCTCCACGATGATTCGGCGCGCCGACATGCAGATCTGACCCTGGTGGAGAAACGCGCCGAACGTAGCGGCGTTCACTGCGTACTCGACGTCGGCGTCCGCGAGAACGATGAGTGGGTTGTAACCACCAAGCTCGAGGAGGATTCGCTTCAAGTGTCGACCGGCGGCTTCCGCGAGCCTGCGCCCGGTTGAAGTCGAGCCCGTGAAGTTCAATCGCCGCACTGCAGGGTTTTCGACTAGCTCATCCCCAATCGGCTGCGCCTCTCCCGGCGCGTGCGTGACGATGTTGAGCACGCCCGCCGGAAGTCCCGCCTCCTCGAAGACTTCACCCCACACAAGCCCGCCGACCTGCGGGGACCACTCAGATGGCTTGAGCACCACTGTGTTCCCGAGAGCCAACGGTGCTGCTATCGAGCGCGCGGAGAGAATGAGCGCTGCATTCCAGGGCGAGATCGCCCCGACCACTCCAACGGGTCGGCGGAGACCCATTGCGAACTTTCCGTAGTCCGACGGGATGACCTCGCCGAGCGGCGCGTATGCCAGCGCGGCCGCCTGCCGGAAAAGCCCCGGGACGAAGTGCACCTGAAACATGCCGAACCCGAACGTGCACCCCGTCTCACGCGCGAGCAGCGAAACGATCTCGGACTCGCGCTGCTCGAGTACGTCCGCAGCCTTCAGAAAAACACGCTGCCGCTCACCCGGCGGTGTGCGTGACCACGCATCGAATGCCTCCGCCGCGGCCTCGATTGCCCGCGCAGCATCAGGCCGAGCGGCTGCGGCGACCTCGGCAACCACGTCGCCCGTAAACGGATCGAGATTTTCGAACGTCGCACCGTTGGTGGCATCGGACCATTCACCGCCTATGAAGAGTCTTGACTCAAGGCCGGTCTGCGCTTGTGTGCTCATTGGACGCTCCTTTCAAGGATCCGGTGATGAAGCCTCATGCCATGCGCAAGACAGCCTTCACGGTGGTGCCTGTCTCAGCGTCATGGGCGGCCTTTTCGATCTCGTCGAAGTCGTAGAAAGTCATCATCCGCTCGACGGGGAAACGGCCCTGCTTCCAGAAACGTTGTAGCAGGGGAAGGAAGAAGTCGGGGATGCTGTCGCCCTCGACGATCCCGCGCACAGCGCGACCCCCTGTAAGAATGTGGGTGACATCGAGGGCGACCTCGGTGCCGAATGCCGGAGCTCCGATCACTCCGCAAGTTCCGAGCGGCGCAAGGACGTCCACAGCCTGGCGTAGCACGGCTGGGGAGCCGGTTGCTTCGATGCTGAAGTTGACACCGCCGTGCGTCATCGTCCTGATCACCTCGACGGCGTCCTCCGTGCCGCCGTTGACAACGTGGGTCGCGCCCAGTTCCCGAGCAAGGTCTAGGCGACCTTCATGAAGATCGACACCGATAATCTGCTCGCAACCAACGATGCCGGCAGCCATGATCGCGGAGAGTCCGACGGCGCCAGTACCGAACACCGCTAGCGAACTGCCGGCCGGAGCTGCGAACGAGTTGAGAACCGCACCCGCGCCTGTCTGAATTCCGCACCCGAAAGGTGCCGCGATTTCGAGGGGTATGTCGACGTCGATCCGCGCGACATTCCGCTCCCGTGCGACTGAGCGCGTGGCGAAGCTCGACTGGCCGAAGAAGTGCGCATGCACGCTGCGGGTCGGTTGCCAGCACGCGCTTGACCCATCACCCGGCCGTGACGCCCCGAAGTTGTGCTCGAAGAACATGAAGCAATATGCGGGGCGCGCCGTCTGGCATGCCCGGCAACGGCCGCACGAGTCGAACGTCATTCCGACTCTGTCGCCCGGCGACACCTTCGTCACAGATCGGCCGACAGCGACGACAGTGCCAGCCCCCTCGTGGCCGAGGACGGCTGGAAGCGGCACCGGAATCCACTGATCACGACAGATGAGATCCGTGTGGCAAATCCCTGACGCCGCGACATCCACGAGAACCTCGTCGTCGCGCAACTCGCCGATCTCGACCTCTTGCAGCTCGAACGGAGCGCTCTTGGACTCCGTCACGGCTGCGGTTGCCGTTGTCATCCCGCACCTCCTTGCTCAATCGCTTCCGTGTTCGCCTTGGAGCGCCAGGTGAGTTGGTAGCCAACCCGGAGCAGTCGAATCCCAGTTCGCTGCTCGAATGTCCCCCAGAGCCCCCGCGGAAGGAAGAGGCTGAAGAGGATCGCCGCAAGCCCGAGTCCCACGAGGTACCAGGCTCCTTGGTCGCCCCACTGGTCTTGCACGACAAAGAAGACGAGCGCACCCAAAATCGGCCCTTCGAACGTCCCGAGCCCGCCGACGAGCACCATGAAGATCATGTACGCCGTCCACTGAACACTGAAGTACGAGTTAGGTTGGAACGTCAGCTGGCTGGCGAGCCATATCGAACCAGCCGCGCCCGCTCCAATGGCCGCGAGCACGAAGACAATCAGCTTCGCGCGGAACGAGCGCACCCCGACCGATTGCGCGGCATCCTCGTCGTCGCGGATCGCGCGGAGCGACGCACCAGTGCGGCTGCGCAGAAGAGAGAAGAGTCCGACGAGAAGGGCCGTCATGAAGCCGAGCGCGAGGAAATACGTGTAGCGACGGCGGTCGCCTGGCTCGTATCCATTGAGAGCGGTGAGGGAAGTGCCGGTGAAGCGTCCGACCGACGTGTCGAGGTTCACGAGCAGATGGAAGACCTCCGCAGTCACCCACATGCCAATCGCGAACTCGCCCCCCCGTAGCCGCAACGCAAAGAACGCGGTCGGCAGCGATACCGCGCCGGCCACAAACGCGGCGAGGATCAGCGCGGGGTAGACGCTGACATCGTGGTTCGTGAGCTGGATCGCGAAGTACGCCCCGAGACCGAAGTACGCCTGCTGGCCAATCGAGACGAGACCGGCGTAGCCAGCTAACGCGTTCCACATGATGGCGAGGATGACGTAGACGTAGAGCTCGGTCAGCTTGTCGACTGTGTTTGCGCCGAAGAGGGAAGGGGCGAATGCGAGCACGACGAGAACCGCCGCGGCGGCCACCGTCGCGATGCTCGACGTTCGCGTCCAACGACGAACAGTGACCGTATCGACGCTCAAGAGAGCATCCCGAGAGCTGCGCGCAGGCCACCACGTGCGGAAAGCGCCGCGAGTACGAGACGCACGCCGAGCACCGTGAGAAAGACGACGTGACCGGCCAGAATCTGCCACTGCGGGTTGATCTGGGCACCGATCGTTTGGGACACGCCGAGAACGACCCCACCGAGCAACGTCCCCCAGAGTGAGCCGATCCCGCCGATGACCACGGCCTCGAATCCGAAGAGGAGCTGGTTGGGCCCCGTGTACGGCTCGAACGATCCGCGCATCCCCAGGAACGCGCCCGCGATAGCGGCCGTCCCGACCGCAATCGCCGCAGTCGTGGCGTAGATCGCGCGCGAGTTGATGCCAACGAGTTCCGCAGTGTCGCGGTCTTGCGCCGTCGCGCGGATCGCCCGCCCGAGCGAGGCGCGCGAGAGGAAGAGCTGGAGACCGGCGAGCAGGACGATCGCTGTGCCAAGGACGATTACTGGTATGCGGCCTATGTAGATCTCGTCCGTGATTCTCCAGCTCGCGTAGCCAAGCTCTCCGATGTCGAGCGAGCGCACGTCGGCCCCCCAGCCTTCGAAGAGCAGATTCTGGATCACTATCGCGAGACCGAAGGTGGCGAGAATGGGAGTTAGCTCACCGCCGCGCAGGCTGCGTTCAAAGATCGTGCGGTCGAGTGCC
Organism: uncultured Gaiellaceae bacterium; assembly: GCA_963776565.1. Lineage (GTDB taxonomy): Bacteria > Actinomycetota > Thermoleophilia > Gaiellales > Gaiellaceae > GMQP-bins7. Next base: position 4,581 of record CAVZNF010000001.1, on the reverse strand, counting down.
CAGCCGACAGCCGCCATCGCGGGAATGACCAGAACTAGGCCCAGGAAGGGCGACCAGCCTTGGCGATCGTGCAGCCACCAGAGAGCGAAGGCGGCGGCGACGGCGAGGTCGCCATGTGCAAGGTTCACGATCCGCATGACTCCGAATAGCAGGGCGAGACCGGTCGCGAGGATCGCGTAATAGCCGCCCAGGAGAACTCCCTGCACGATTTGGTTCGCCCAGATCCCGCACGTCGTTCCGTGTATCTCGCAAGCGGCCAGGACGATTACGCTGGTCACGCTTGGCCGCCGTTAGCCGAGCGCCTTCCAAGCCCGAAGTAGGCACCGATCACCTGATCGCGGGTGATCTCGTTCGCAGCTCCTTCAAGGACGATCTGCCCCTCGAGCATGCACGCGACACGCGTTGCGACACGCAGCGCACGCCCGAGATCCTGCTCGACGAGAATAAGCGTAGCCCCCTCTTCTACGAGAACGTTGAGGGACGCGTAGACGCTGTCGACTGCGATTGGAGCAAGCCCGAGCGACACTTCGTCCAGGAGAAGAAGGCTCGGGTTCGTCATGAGCGTGCGCCCGATTGCTGCCGCCTGCTGCTCCCCGCCCGACAGGCCCGACGCCCGTCTACGACGAAGGGGTTGGAGTATCGGGAATGCCTCGAGAACGCGTGCGAGCGTCCACGGCCCCTTCCGCCCGGAGCGCGCAGCGACGCGGAGATTCTCCTCGACAGTGAGGTCGGGAAAGAGTCGGCGCCCTTCGGGCACAAGGCCGATGCCCAGCCGCACTCTTCGGTGGGTGGGGACCGAAGTGATGTCTTGACCGTCGAACACGATTCGCCCTGAAGCAGGCTTGTGCGCTCCTGCGATGGCGCGAAGCAACGTGGTCTTCCCAGCCCCATTCGCGCCGACGAGCGCCAGACGTTCCCCCTGTCCAACGTCGATCGAAACGGCACGCACCGCGGTCAGCAGCCCGTGGCGGGCATCGAGTTTCTCGATTTCGAGCAAACTCATGCTGTCGTGCCGAGATACGCGTCGACGACGGCTGCGTCGGACATCACGTCGCGCGGGTCTCCATCCGCGATGACACGACCCGCGTCCATGCAGACAAGACGGCCTACCACTTGGACGAGGATATGAACGATGTGTTCGATCCAGACGATCGCGATGCCGCGCTCGTTAACGCCTCGGATCATCTCTACAAGCTCCTCGGCCTCAGCATCAGTTAGGCCGCTTCCGATCTCATCGAGCAGGAGGGCGACCGGTTCGGTGACGAGCGCCCGAGCCAACTCAAGCCGTTTGCGGTGCAGTAGGCCAAGGCTTTCCGCTCTTCGGTTGCCGAGTTCGAGCAAGTGACACGTCTCGAGAACGGCGATCGAGCGGTCGTTGGCTTCGCGACCGCGCATTCCGCCGCCGTTTTGCGCAGCGACCACAACGTTCTCGAACACCGTCATGCCGCCAAACGGCTTCGGAACCTGATGCGCACGCGAAATCCCAAGCCTGCATCGCGCATCCGCTGAGGCAGGCGTTACGTCGTGGTCGCCGAACGAGATGCGCCCCGCCGAGGGCCGCAGTGAACCCGCCAAGACGTTGAGCAGCGTGGTCTTCCCGGCCCCATTGGGGCCGACGATGCCTACAGCTTCGCCGGCCCCTAGGGCGAACGTCACATCGTCAAGAACAATGAGCGCGCCGAACCGCTTCTGAATGTGCGACGCGACCAGTACAGGAGTGCTTCCGTCACTCTCCGTCACCGACTACGCGTTGTACCGCTGCAGTTTGCTCTGGACGGGGATGTTTGCATCGGCTGAGTGTTCACAAAAGACCCAGTCCAGCTTGTACGGGCCCTTGCTTGCCTTTCGCCACTGACCACCTGGGATCGGGGTCGCAACGACGTTCTTGACCGGGCCTTTACCCCATTGCAGGTTTCCGAGAGGCGTGGCTGCCTTGAGCGTCAACATCGCCTTTGCGATCTTCGCCTTAGCCTTCGGGTCGCCCGCCTTGCGGAAGGCAGCCATGGCGACATCGAAGAGGGCGAGGCTCGGTCCCATTTGCTGGTTCCATTGCCTCTTCGTGGCTGCGGTGTAACCGGCGGCCAGCTTCTTGTTCGTCAAGCCCGTCAGCGGCGAGCGGTAGGGCCAGGTCGGCCCCCAATACGCGGCACTAGCAAGCTTGTATCCGAGACTTCCGAGCGCTTCTACCTGCGATGGGAACAAGCCCGTTTTCGCGATCTGCGAAATCCTGATCTGCTGGGTAAGACCCTGTTGTGCCGCCTGCTTCCAGAACGTCGCGAAGTCTGGAGGGATGGGGAACGTGTTGAAGATCTGGATGCCTTGTTGCTTGAAGAGGGCGATCTGCGACGAGTAGTCGGTCGTACCATCTTCATAGGGGCCCGGATCGACGATTGTGTAGCCAGCTTTCTCAAGCAGTGGGCCTAGCGCAGCGCGGATCGCGTTGCCGTCGGCGTCGTTCGGCCACATCACGCCGACCTTCTTGTTCGTCGCGACCTGCGGCCATAGGTGGGTGTACGCCTTGTAGAACTCCTCGACTCCGAAGCAGAAGTGGAACGTGTACTTGAATGGCGATGCGCTCCCGGGCTTCGCACCGCGTCCGAAGTACCACGCCTCCCATGGCATCGTCGTCGAAATGCAGGGCACCTTCGCGGCCTCACAAGCATCTGCAACGGGGTTCACCGTCTCAGGAGTCGACGTCGTCAGCATGAGGTCGACCTTGTCGCCGTTGATCAGCTGCTTGGCAAGCTGACCGGCGCGAGCCGGATCCGATTGCGTGTCTTTGTCGATGATCTTGACCGCGTATCGCTTGCCGCTGATCGTGATGCCCTTCGCGAAGGCTTTGCGGGCGAGTCCAAGCACATATGGATCAGGCTCCCCGAAGCCAGCGAGAGCTCCGCTGCGGGGACTGATGAACCCGATCTTGATCGTGTTCGCCTCGGGGGCGGTCTCGTTGACGACCCGGGCGAGCGCGCTCGCTGGAACGCTGCCCGCAATCACGAGCCCTCCGACACCGACTCCGGCGCGCTTCAGAAGCTCGGAACGCGAGATTGGACTCTCGAGGCCGTCTACCCCGAATTCGTCCGACACAATGACCTCCTTCTCGACGCGACGTTGGCCTGCCAGCGGCCCGACGCTATGGGCGCATGTGTCCGTTTGTCAAGACACTGTTCTAATATCTCGAACGGATGGTCGAGCTCGTCGAGAAACGTCTCGCTTCCAACTTCTCGCAGTCGCTCGAACGTGGGCTCGCGATCCTCGCCGAGTTCTCGGAGGACAGACCGCTCCTAGGGATCAGTGAGCTCGCGCGGGCAGTCGACCTACGGCGAAGCACCGCGCATAGGTATGTCGCCACGTTGGCCACGCTTGGCTACCTCGATCAGGACCCCGGGACGCGGAAATACCGCCTGGGTCCTCGCGTTCTCGACCTCGGCTTTTCCGCGATCAACTCGATGGACATCCGCGAGATCGCGGCGCCGCACCTCAGGCAGCTGAGCGATGAGACCGGTCACACGGTGAACCTCGCGATCCTGGATGGGACCGACGTCGTCTACATCGAGCGGTGCCGAACCGCACAGCAGGGGCAGCGCGAGATCGACCTGAATCTCCACGTCGGCGCAAGGCTCCCCGCCTATTGCACCGCGATGGGCAAGGCGATTCTCGCCTTCCTGCCTGAACAGCGTCGCGAAGAGACCATCGCGGCGATCGACTTTGCTCCCCGCGGGCCGAACACGATCACGAATCCGACGGCGTTTCGAAAGGAACTCGCACGGATACGAGCCGCCGGCCTTGCCGTGAACGACGAGGAGCTCGCGTACGGGCTTCGCTCTATTGCCGCCCCGATCCACTCGAGGTCGGGAGAGGTTGTCGCCGCGTTGAACCTTGCTGTGCATCGCACGATGGTCTCAACCGACGAGCTGATTGCTCGTGTTGGGCCGCCCGTCGTCCGAACTGCTGAACGCATCTCGATGGGTATGGGCCATCGAGTGGCTCCTGCTTAATCGCGCTCGGAGAAGCGACTAGAACATGCCGTTGTCGTTCCTCGCTTCTGGAGGGATCGTCTGCAGCACGTCCCAATGCTCGACGACTTTCCCGTTGTCGTCGAGGCGAAAAATGTCGATCCCCGCGTAGTCCTCGATGCCAGGCCAGTGCTGGTAGCAGTGCAGGACGACGAAGTCGCCTTCCGCGATTGCGCGCTTGAACTCCACGCGCTTGCCCGGATACTCGGTCGCCATGCGCTCGAAGTATTCGATGAAGGCCTTCTTGCCGTCACCCACGTGCGGGTTGTGCTGGGTGTAAGTGCCACCGGCGTACTCAGCCATCGCTTCGGCCGGCTTTGACTCGTTGAACATGAGGTCATAGAACGCCATGACGTTCGCCTTGTTGCGATCAAGACGATCCTGTTCTGGGCGGGCACCGGACACGCAGTCAGCCTAACCGCCGCTAGCGGAATCCAGGCGGGCCGCCACCCCGTCTCGCTGAGCACGTCTGCGTGTCAGGTTGTCAGATCAGACTGACTATCGTCGCCCACCGCGGACAGATCGCTGTGTCGCAAACCGCGTAACTATCCCGCCGCGACCTGAT